>JAJQFD010000009.1 GCA_021201335.1 Bacteroides sp.
GTGCAAAGGAAAAATAAAAATTTTATATAAACTAATTATGAACATCTACTTATATATTTAACTTATAATAAAGGTGATATATGTAGCATTTTAGCACTGCATTATCCCGAAAAAGAATATGTGGATTATATGCAAAAAATTGACTTCTATGAGGGGAGTGGAAGAAACATAAAAGAAGTAATTGGTATTGAAAGAGCGGACTCTATTACAACTCTTTTTACTAAGATGAAACAAGGTGTTTACCATTCAGCCAACATAAATGGCTCTCCTGAAAAAAATGATTTTGTGAAATACGATAAATTCCGCAGAGCATTACTGCAATATCAACTCTCGAGTGGTTTGCAAGTATATTGTTTACAAGAACCTTTAATCTTGTCAGATTATCCTTTTTTTGATAGAATAGAAAGTATGTGTCATGATTTTTGCATGAAGCATAATTTAAATAAAATCATTTTCAATAGCCTTGTATTTAAATAAAAGGAAAGGGAGTCTTTACAATCAAAGTAATAAATGGTTATCCCGAAAGTCTCAATGTTTTTATGGTAAATCCTAATAAGAAATATCAAAATATTCCGGGAATGAAAAGAAGTATAAGTATTATTCTATTATTTTTAAATTGCGTACTGATTTTTCCGTGTGTGTACGTCGAATTTCAAGATGATATTACTGATGCTAATAAACGTGTTAACACAAGATTTATTAATCAATATCAAGTAAAATATCTTCTTAATAACCTATGGGTTTATAAGAATAGTTATATCCGTGAAAAAGGTACTCGATCTGATCTCGAAACAGATTTAAATCATAAAATAAAAATAAATTTTAGGGACAGTGCTATTTTTTTGCATGGAGAAAAAATTGGATCCTTCAATCTTGTATATTTTGATCATCTGGATTCAATTAAATTTTATGAAGGTCTTCGGTATAATATTGATCGATATGTATTATCAATGAAGTTTAACGAAAATAACCCTATTGCGCAAGGAGAATGCAGGATAATAGCTTTATCAGATAGGTTGTTAAATATGGAATATCAGCGAGTTAATGAAATATCCTCCAAAAAAGAATATGTCAATGTCATTTTCCATGCTGAAGGGAAAGAAAAAATGCTGAAAGAAAACAGAGAAGACACAGTATTAAGGGAATGGTTTTAATAAGATTGGCTTACTATACCTGTTGGTGGAATTAAATTAGCATGTATTCACATAATGCCTAAAATGGAATGTTAGAGATTTAAAATGTTATTAATCAATTAGAGTAACACGATTATATTTATATTCTCTATAGACCCAAGAAATAAGAACTTTCGAAGTTTGATCTTCACTAATTAAGGAAAAAAATAACACGTATTAAAGGAGGACATACAACTATAGAATATAAATATAATATGATAGATGGATATGCTGCGATAACTAGCTCGAAAGATGAAGCTAAAAAAGTATTTTATTATGCTGCAAAAACATCTTTGGTAGAATGGGGAGTGTCTATTTACAAAAATGGTAAGGCCATAGTTGGCACTTTGCGCGAGAATTCACAGGGGTCATCTTTTTCGCCTGTTGGTGACGAATATAAGTTTGAAAATAAAGTCTATACAGAACATAGCCATGGAGGAAATACCCCATCATTTGATTTTAAGCCTTCTGGTGAAGATATAGCTACTGCAAGAAATTTAAATGCAGTTAATCCGAAAGCTGAATCTTGGCTTTATATGCCTCAAAATCCAACTATTAAAAGAATACTTATCAAATAATAAGAATGAAAGTAAAAATATTCACTATAATAAGTGTTTCACTGTGTATAAGTCTTGTTTTTAGTATTAATAGATTGTTTAAAGAACCAATAAATTATTGTGCTCACAATGATTTGTTAGAACTTATTCGGATTGCTTATGATTTGAAAGGTACTTCTGCTGCTGAGATATATAATTGTATCAATGATTCCATCTTAGTAAAAGAAAGTCCTCTTGAGATAAGAGTAGTGCCGCATGTTAATGAGGTAGAGTCAATTATCGATTGGGCATTATGGTATAGTGATTATCCAAACCCTTTCGGGATACCGGATCGACTTTTATTTAACATCGATCTGTATAAAAAAAGGAGAGATTAAGATACACGATCTCTCAGCTAAATTATCTGATATAAAAAAGTATGCTAGAAACTATATTTTTTATCCTGATAGTTCAGAATGGCCTATTACTAACAATAAACATACTATAGAAGAAATAGGAATTGTGGAAACTTCAAAAGTAAATGCAATTCTTAAAATTAAATTAATTAAGCCTGATGGTTTTAATAAAGAAGATTGGAAATATTTTTTCAAAGTTCTCCATGAATTAATTGAATTATTTGAAGAGGAAAGGAACAAACTTTCACAAAACCTATGGAAAACAAACTTTGAGCAGCTTTCATTTAATAATAAAGAGATAGTAACAGATCTTATAGGATATCGAATAATAATTCATTGTCAAGTTTCCTAAACTAATTCTTTGTCATATCAAATGAAACGGGTGAGATAATTAAAAAAAGATGTTATATAAATGATTTATGAGTAATTCCTCTTTTATTCCTAGTAAATAAAAGACACTGTCCACAATATTGTGGACAGTGCCCATCTCAAATGATTCTGCTTAGCTTAGTACCTTTTCTAGATAATGTTGCAAAACCAACGCATGATTTTCAGCCGCATTTTTTGACGCAAAGAGCAGCGTTACTGTCTTCTTTCCTCTGATCTGATCAACAAAACTTTTAAATGCCGGAGAAGTACTTAGTTCCTGAATATATCTTTTCTCGAATTCAGCCCAGTTTGCATCTTCATCTTCATGAAACCATTTTCGCAGAGGAGTAGACGGTGCAATGTTTTTTGCCCAATAACTATAAGAAAGTTCTTCTTTTTTAACTCCCCGGGGCCATAGTTTATCAATTAATACCCGATAACCATCAGAACGTTCAACGTCTTCATAAACCCGTTTGATTTTTACCTGTGTCATATATAAGTAATATAGTTTTTCTTTAAAACAATACAGAAAATGAAATGATAGAGGCATCAGCATTTTCAAATATAATTTAACTTATAGAGCCGTTATTTATGAAACAACTTACTTTTTCCGACTAATACCTAACTAACATAATATAATCAGGATGAGTTAATCTTTTTACTTGAACTATACATATCATTTTTTTGAAACTTGTAAGTATCCGAAACGATACACATCCTATCGAGCATCTATACAGCAATAAATTAAAGAATAAAGAAAGTAAATTATCCGATTAATGGGACGAATCTACAGAATAGAAGCCTTAGCTGATGAGTTTAGGGACCTAGACCACAAATGATAAGTAAAAATATAAAAGTACAAAGGGAAAGGAACTCAAAAACTTAAACCACGGTCCATGTCATCACAAAGTCAGGATGAATAAGAAAATGAATTTGAAAATTCTGTTTAGTTGAAGTCCGGAATTCTGAACAGAACATGTATGATTCCAAACTATTAGCAGGTAACTGAACATATAAATGCTCCCTGAAATCAATTTCACTTTCCTCCAGGCATTTAAACATAACTTCTTTTGCTGACCAGATCAATAACAAAGAAGTTATTTCATCTTCAGGAAGAAAGAAAGTCCGCTCGTCTTCCCTTACATATTTATGGGCAACCTTCAGCACACGATCACGCCTCTGTTCAATATCAATTCCTACTTTGTGATTTTTACTCACAATAACGGCCATATAACCTTTGGTATGTGAGATACTTAAGTAAGCAGAATGATCAGCCAAATACGGCTTTCCGGATGACATATAAGATATATTCTTCATCTCCCCTAATAATTCAAAGAGTAAGACGCGAATAGCCAGCCATTCTCTCCGACGGGAGTCAGAGGTGAATTTGTCTATACCTTGTAAGTATTCATCACGTCCTTCTGCAGGAAGCCTAGAAAATAACTCGTCGAACTCCTCTTCTAACTTCCAGATTCCCCATTGATATGTGTTGGATTGGTATTGCTGAAATAAGGGCATCGAATCTATTTCTTGGAGAATTTCACTTTCAATATCCTTCTGTTATCCATAGCTAACACTTCAAACTCGTAATTTCCATATAAAATTTTCTCATGGAGCGCCGGAAACTCTCCCTTCAATTCCAATAGTAGCCCAGCTATAGTATCAGCATCTCCTGAAACCTCATCAAAAGATTCTTCATCGATATCTACCGTACGGTAGACATCAGTAAGTTGGGTTTTTCCTTCAAAAATCCAGGTGTGATCATTCAGAACCACATACGTTTTTTCCTCATCATCATACTCATCATGGATCTCCCCTACTATTTCTTCAATAATATCTTCCATAGTAATAATACCAGAAGTCCCTCCGAACTCATCGACTACAATTGCAATATGAATTTTATTGGTTTGGAAATCACGAAGAAGGTCATCAATCATCTTCGTTTCCGGAACAAAATAAGCCGGACGGATTAATGATTGCCAGCGAAATCCTTCTCCCTTATTAATGTGAGGAATCAGGTCTTTAATATATAAGATACCTTTGATATTATCTCTTGTCTCCGAATATACCGGCATACGTGAATAGGCATTATCAATTACGCATTGCATAACTTCACTAAAAGGTGCTTCAATATCCAGATCGACAACATCAATACGGGCAGTCATAACCTCTTTAGCTGTTTCACCACCAAACCTTACGATTCCTTCAAGTATTGTGTTTTCTTCTGTCAGTTCCTCTTTGTTAGTCAAATCCAAAGCTTGAGAAAGCTCAGTGACGGATATCATCCGGTTTTTGCGCACCAGATGTTTATTCATGAATGCCGAAGAACGCATTAACAAGGTTGCCAGAGGATAAAACAAAGTACGGAACATTGTAATGCCAGGAGCTGCAAAACGACAAAAAGCCAATGTATTCTGCGCAGAATACAACTTCGGCATGATTTCTCCAAATAATAATAAAAGAAAAGTAAGAACCACCGTCAGAATTATAAACTCTGCAAGAGGGGAAGAAAAATTAAAAATACCCATGAAGAAATAATTGCAGAGCATAATAATAGTTACATTCACAAAATTGTTGGTTATTAAAATAGTGGCCAACAATCGTTCCGTATTTTCCAGCAATCGACTAATTGTCTCATCTGCAGGATGCGAATGTTCGTCTATTTTATTTTTGTCGGAAGGGGATAAGGAAAAGAAAGCTATTTCCGATGCGGAAGCAAAGCCTGAAACAAGTAATAAAATTGCTGCCAGAATAATGGCTATAATCTCCGAGGTAGTCGGAGCATTCACTGAAATTCCGTTAAATATATCTGCCAATTGGCGTAAATGATCGTCTGAGTCCAAAGTTATATTAAGTTTTGAGTTTGTTCGTTTTTGAGTTTTTAAGTTTAAGATCGGAAAGCCCCAATGGTTGAATTTGCATATAATAAATTAAAACTTACAAACTTAAAAGCTCAAAAACTTAAATCAAAATGGTAAATCATCTGAAGGATTATCCGTTCCTGCCGATGAAGCCGAGGCGTGAGTTGTTTGTTGAGATTGTCCTGAGGTGACCGGTTGTTGGGTGGATGTACCTGTACCTTTAGGTGATAACATTTCCATATTATCTACAAATATTTCGGTTACATACCGCTTTACACCAGCCTGGTCATCATAAGAACGTGTTTTTATTTTACCCTCAATATATAGTTTATCTCCTTTATGAACATACTTCTCAGCCACTTCGGCTAATCCTCTCCATAAAACGAGATTATGCCAATCTGTTCTTTCAGGTACTTGCGTACCATTCTGTAAAGTATATCCACGCTCGGTTGTAGCCAGGGGAAAAGTAGCAACTGCCACGCCTGAATCCAGGTATCTTACCTCCGGATCTTTTCCTACGTTACCTATAAGTATTACTTTATTTACTGACATAATTTATCTGATTTTGTTTGATTAAAAATTAGACTCCAAAAATAAGAAGAATAGAAACATCATGCAAATTGAAAACTTCTTAAATTGACTATAAACAGACAATGCATGTTAATATTCCTCAAATAATACTTTTTGAATTAATCGTGGAAAAGCATACTGAGAAAGTGTCTTGACAGGTACTTTCATATAATCCCCTAAAGATGAAATATCATTATCGAAAGTTACTTCGTAGAAATTCACATGCAATACCCGATGGGAAAGCACATGCTTCATGTCTTTATGTACTAAACGGATGAAAGGAGTTTCACCCGAAGGAAAGAAGGTCTGAAACTGTGGAAGTTTGTAGAAGTCCTCTTCTGACATTGACTGGTCCGTTTCAATCAATGGTAACTCAAACAGATTTTTCCAGATATCATTGCCCATACGCTTACGGATTAAAGTATATTCACCGGAACGTACATAGAAATAATTTAAATAGCGATCTGTTATCTTAACCTTATTCTGCTTGACGGGAAGTTGATTCACTTTTCCTTCCCGCAAAGCGCTACAGGAATCTGTCAACGGGCAAAACAAACAATTAGGAGATTGTGGGGTACACTGTATTGCACCGAAATCCATAATTGCCTGATTATACAGTGCTGGTTGCTTTTTATCCAATAGCTCTTGTGCCAATGCTGCAAAAGTTTTCTTTCCTTTCGTTGAATCTATAGGAGTATCAATACCCAGGTAACGGGCCAATACCCGATATACATTACCATCTACCACCGCATAAGGCATGCCATACGCTATAGAACAAATAGCAGCAGCCGTATACTCTCCTACTCCTTTTAAAGCCAATACTCCTTCATATGTATCCGGGAATATTCCATTCATACTCTTGGCTGCTGTATGCAGATTCCGGGCGCGCGAATAATAACCCAGTCCCTCCCAATATTTCATCACTTCATCTTCGTTAGCTTCTGCCAGGGACATAACATCCGGAAAACGACGAATAAAACGAAGGAAATAATTATAGCCTTGTGCCACCCGCGTTTGTTGAAGAATAATCTCCGAAATCCAAATGGTATAAGGATCGGTTGTCTCTCTCCAGGGAAGTTCCCTTTTATGCTCACTATACCAGGTAATTAGTGCTTTTGTGAAATTCATGCAACAAAATTAATAAAATGTTCAGAATATATTTTTTTAGGAACTGAAAAACCTATATATTTGCACTCCGAAATTATAAATCAGCAACTTATAAGATATAACATAGTAATAATTTATTTTTTGAAAAAAAATGACTAAAGCAGATATTGTAAACGAAATTGCTAAAAATACAGGTATAGACAAAGGTACAGTATTAATGGCAGTTGATGCTTTTATGGAAACTATAAAAGATTCGTTGGCTAAAGAGGATAACGTGTATCTCCGTGGGTTTGGAAGCTTTATTGTAAAAAAGAGAGCACAAAAAACAGCTCGTAATATTTCAAAGAACACAGCTATTATTGTGCCAGAACATTATGTTCCTGCATTTAAACCAGCTAAATCGTTTACAGAAGTATTAAAAAACAAGTAAATAAGAGTATTAACCCATAAAACGTAAAGCTATGCCAAGCGGAAAAAAGAAAAAAAAGACATAAAATGTCTACCCATAAAAGAAAAAAAAGATTAAGAAAGAACAGACATAAAAATAAAAAATAGTTTTTTAGTCTGATAGACGGAACAAAGAACAAATTCGTAAAGCAAAATACCTTTCGGATTTGTTCTTTCTGTTAATAAAGAAAACCTTACCCTATAGTCTGGCCAAAATCTCTTTCAGCAGGGGCTTACCTCTAAAATAGTGGCTAAAGGACTACAACTATTCATGGAACGATACGAAATATAGGTGTATAATTCGTAGATATAGTAATGAGAGAGACGAAATTTAATACATGAAGAAGTAAGGGAAGAACGAAACGAACTGGAACTAAATAACAAGAAAATTGTGACGAGCGAACTAGTAGTAGATGTACAGCCCAAAGAAGTATCTATCGCTCTTCTGGAAGACAAAAGCCTGGTGGAACTTCAAAGCGAAGGAAGGAATGTTTCCTTTTCTGTGGGCAATATGTATTTAGGCCGTGTCAAGAAATTGATGCCGGGACTAAATGCTTGCTTCGTGGACGTTGGTTACGAGAAAGACGCTTTTCTTCATTATTTAGACCTGGGACCTCAATTTAACTCACTGGAAAAGTTTATCAAACAAACTTTAAGCGACAAGAAAAAATTAGCAAACATTGCCAAAGCTACCCTGTTACCTGACCTGGAAAAAGACGGGACGATTGCCAATACCCTAAAGGTAGGACAGGAAGTGATTGTGCAAATTGCCAAGGAACCAATCTCAACTAAAGGCCCACGGTTGACTTCCGAAATCTCTTTTGCCGGAAGATACCTAGTGCTGATTCCTTTTAATGATAAGGTTTCCGTATCGCAAAAAATTAAATCAAGCGAAGAACGCGCGCGCCTGAAACAGCTGCTTCAAAGCATCAAACCCAAAAACTTTGGGGTAATTGTTCGTACAGTAGCAGAAGGAAAACGGGTAGCTGAGCTTGATGGAGAGCTTAAAGTATTGCTGAAACATTGGGAAGAAACAATGGTAAAGGTGCAAAAGGCCTCAAAGTATCCTGCGTTAATTTACGAGGAAACAAGTCGGGCTGTAGCCATGCTCCGCGACCTATTTAACCCATCTTTTGAAAATATCTACGTCAACGATGAGACAGTTTATCATGAAATCAAAGATTATGTTACGCTCATCGCGCCCGAACGGGCTGAGATTGTAAAACGTTACAAAGGGCAGCTTCCTATTTTTGATAACTTTGCCATAACAAAACAGATTAAATCTTCATTTGGAAAAACCGTCTCTTACAAGAGTGGCGCCTACCTAATTATTGAACATACGGAAGCCCTGCATGTGGTGGATGTAAACAGTGGCAATCGAATTAAAAATGCCAATGGTCAGGAGGCGAACGCACTGGAAGTAAACCTGGGTGCAGCCGACGAATTGTCACGCCAGTTAAGATTAAGAGATATGGGAGGCATCATTGTTATAGACTTCATCGATATGAGCGATCCCGCCAATCGGCAGAAAGTATACGAACGGATGACCACCAATATGCAGAAAGACCGAGCAAGACATAATATTCTGCCACTCAGCAAATTTGGACTGATGCAGATTACCCGTCAAAGAGTACGCCCGGCTATGGATGTAAATACTACAGAAGTCTGCCCCACATGTTTTGGCAAGGGCAGAATTAAATCATCCATCCTTTTTACCGACACTTTAGAGAGTAAAATTGATTACCTGGTCAATAAATTGAATGTTAAGAAATTCTCGTTACACGTTCACCCGTATATTGCAGCTTACATTAATCAGGGCTTTATATCCCTGAAATGCAAGTGGAGATTTAAATACGGTTTTGGACTTAAAATTATTCCGAGTCAAAAACTTGCCTTCCTGGAATACAAATTCTATGATTCCACAGGTGAAGAAATTGATATGAAGGAAGAATTAGACAACAAGTAAAATAAAAGGGTGTGTGAAAAGCCGTGGACACTAAAAAAACCGTTTGATATAAAATAATCTCTCTACTGATAGCTCTCAGAGAGGTAAGATTTAAAGATGAATGGTTTTTGAGTAGACTCGATTTTTTACACGCCCTTTTTATTCATCTCTATAACCGCCACAATAGATAATTTTCCCCCATTTTCTCATGTATATCTCACCACTTCCAATATTTTCAAAAAGAGGAGTGCCTGTCCCAGAACCATCTGCAATTACATGATTTCCTGCCCTTCCGAGGCAACCCCAATCCAGTGTATCATTCAATTTAATGATACCATAAATACCATAATCTTTATAATACATAAAAATAGATCCAGGAATGCATAGGGTAAATTGACTTTTCTACTTTTTTCTTTACCACTGTTTTATATTCGACAGGATGTGCATCTTATACTCTACAGGATGCACGTCTTGTATACGATAGGATGTACATCTTATACATGACAAGATGTACATCCTGTCAGATACTTTAAGGCTAAAAATAAAAGGGAGTAAAGAGTTTAAATAAAAAGATTACACCAATCTAATCATAAATAATAGAATAGAGTCTATATCACTTTCAAGAATCCAGAATATGTTCCTGATCGCTTTCTGGTTCGAAAACCGGTAATTTTTCTTTTTTATTTCCCACATTAATCAAAGCTAATCCAATTACAATCCAGATCAGCTCCCTGATACGGGTTAACAATGCCGTGTATACTCCATAGGCTCCTGATATGGACAGTCTACCTACCGCAAGAGCAAATCCTCCTTCACGTCCTCCCAGTTGCATTGGTAAAAAGAAAAGCAGGTTGGCAAATAAAGAAGAGAAAGCCATAATCAAGATACAATCCCAGAAACTAACATCTGTAGTCAGAATATTTAATATCAGCCAGATTTCCAGACATGAAACTATGCGGGCAGCAAACTCCAATGACAGAGCAGAATAAAAAGTCCGTTTACGTCGTTGGTGAAGTAAAGCTATTTGATCATCAATTGTTTGCAGTTTATCATGGTATTTCTCCGTAAACTTAGTCGCATATTTCCTGAGAAAAGGAATTTTACTGCAAAAGCGCATAACTGCCACGGTGAGGCCATGTTTATACCCCCGGATAAAAAGAATGGCAAAAAGCAGGCAAAACAACGTGATAAATCCTAATATAATTCCCATTACGAAATTTACCGGATACAAGCAGATATAAAGTACAACAGAAAACAACCATAAACAAAAATGCGAAGAAATATGCATCATTACATATAAAATCACGGAAGATGTAGCCCTTTCAACCCCAACGTATGATTTGAGTTCCATAATGCGATAAGGTCCCCCCCCATTAGTCCGACGGGTGTAGCATAATTGAGTGCAAAACCGGAAACGGTAAATTTATATAGTTTTAAAAAAGGTACATAACTTTTCTTTCCATCTTTAATTATCTCATACCAGGAAAGAGTATTAATCATGTAAACAAAGAACCGCAATAAAACAATCAGGGGAAAATAGTAACCGGCCCGTTTCAGATTTTCCCACAACTCTTTATAATCCATATCGAATGTGAACATCATAATAAGGACAGTCACAATTCCAAAACCTAGAAAAATATTACGATATGCATTTTTTTTCATGTCATGCTTTAATATATCCGGCATATCTAGAAACAAAACGATGGAAAGCCGGGATTTTCATCAAACCTTTTTCAAAAACAAAGATCCCCAATAAAGCGCATGTAATGCCTAACAATACGTCAATAATATAATGATGGCAGGAATAAATAGCCGTCGCCCAAATTCCAACCATTAAAATACATAAAAGGGAAATAAAGGCCCAATGGCATTTTTTCACAATAGCATAAAAAACAGCTACTACCATATAGGCCGCATGTAGTGAAGGTACTGCTGCAAAAACATTCGAATTCCTATTATATATAGAATCAAAAACAGTTATGTTTAAAAGTTCATCAAAACGTGCCAGCCCGGCAGCATTTCCGGGAGTATCCAGAATAGGACTAAATCCATAGTTCATCGCATACCAGGGTGGTGCGGCCGGATGAATGTAATAACCAGCAAACCCGATTAAATTGACCAACAAAAACACAAGTGAAAAATGCAAAAAAAGTTTCCGGTCGTTCTTAAAATAAAGCCATAAACCAAAAGCAATCGGAACAGGCACCCAGGTCAGGTAAAAGATACCTGCAAAAAAGTCGGCAACGGAATTGTGATGTAATGCAAAAAATTCACAGGGAATCAATCTCTTCCCATCAACCAAAACGCCAAACCAAGTCTTTTCTAGTTCATAGAGCCCCTGTATATCAATAGCATTTACCATATAGTTCGGATAAACCCGCAGCCAGTCATAAGATACACCAAAAATAATAAAAGGCAATACCGCAACAGCCAATTTACGGGACTTCTCGCTCAGAAAGAAGCAAATTAGGAAAACTGCCGCTATAAGGTAGTGTTCCGGACGAAGACCTATAAAAGCAGCAGTAGAAAACAAAAACAAAAGGGTACACCCTAAAACAATAAATGCTTCCTTACGGGTAGGAAGCCATGTCGATTTTACCATGTTGAATTCTTTATTTGCTGTTATTCATCACTTTACGAGAATAATTCAACCTTCCGAAAGCTGTAATATTTGAAAAAAAAGCTACTAAAATTAAAGGTACTACAAAAATCCAGATAACCCATGAAGCATCTGGCGCAAAATAATAAGCAATACCACATCCCCACGCACCTGCTCCGGTAAGTACAACACGTTCCGGACGTTGCATGAAACCACCTTTGCACTCAATACCTAATCCTTCTGCCCGGGCCCTGACATAGCTTACCATCATGGAACCAATCAAAGCAATGATAGCTATCAATCCAAACAAAAAATATCGATAATACATAAAATAGTATATAATTCCTCCCAGGACTACCAATTCACTATATCTGTCTAATACGGAATCGAACATGGCTCCAAACTTGGAAGACATTTGTCCGATCCGTGCCACTTGGCCATCGAGCATATCAAACAATCCGGCAAATAAAATAAGAAAGCCTCCCCAACCAAGATAAGAGAAATTACCGGCATCATCACCAAAAGCTCCGCCCACAATGATACCTGCGGCTACCAGGTTAAGCAAAAAGCCAATGGTAGTTACGGTATTAGGCGTTATTCCTATTTTTATCATCCCGCGGACGGGCGAATCAATAATTTTATAAATAAGTTGTTGTGCGTAGTCTCTAGCTCTCATTATCACATTTTAAAAGGTTTGTGGTTTATTATTCTTCCACAAAGAATTTCTTATATCGATATTTTTATAGACAAATAATCGGTGCATCTGATAGTTCCAGAAAAAACCTACCAGCAAGGATACAATAATTTTAGGAATTATAAAAAAGTCATTCACAAAAGGTTCAATCAGTTTTCTCAACCAGGATAATTTCATAAAAGTTTCGGTCATAAAATAAGTACCGGATGTATTCAAAGCAATACTGCCTGTCCAAACCAACGCATATTTTATACCTACATGCAACTTTTTACATTCTTTGGATTTGAAGGTCCACGAATAATTCACGGAACAATTGACAATTCCACCGCAAACAGAACCTATAAAAGTAGCATATAAATAAAACACACCAAACAATTTTACTAATAGTACGGTTGTTGCAAAATCCACGATTGACGCCGCCTGGGAAGAGAATTGTGCTCTTATAAACATAAAAACGCCATTGCTACCCGAAATGTTTTTTCCTAACTTTTTTAGCCAATTGCCCATCTGATACATACTAACAAAATAAGGCTGTAAATTCCAGCCAGAATATCATCCATCATTACTCCCAGTCCACCTTTCAAGCTTTCCATTTTCCGGATGCCAAAAGGTTTAAAGATATCAAATAGTCGGAAAAGTACAAAAGCAATTACGATTTGATACAAATTTCCCTCAGCTACTCCAAGTAATGCAATCCATACTCCTACCATTTCATCTACTACCACCCGGGAAGGATCTTCTCCCCAGATTTTCTCAAGGGCATTCGTAGCCCAGATACCTGCAAAAGTGAAAACAACAATTAAAGCAATAGTTATCCACCATAACAGATTAAATGATAGTAATAAAGACAGAATGCCCCAGATGATAGTGGCCAGAAGGGCCCCCATCGTACCTGGAGCAAAAGGTATTAAGCCTGAGCCAAAGCCCGTAGCTATTATTTTCTGTATTTTCATTCTCTCTGAGAAATTGGAAGAGAGAAAAAGTTGTCTGAAATATAGTGGAATAATCACCCGGAACAAAACATCGATTTATTCCGAATGACTTGATTCATTATTCAAACAGATTTACTCCCCTTATTATCAATCTAAGTAGTCGAGGGTTTCTTCTCCGATCATTTTACGGAGTGTATTCTTTAGCTTGGTATATTGGATAAATAAGTCATGCTCCGGAACGTGTTCAAAATCGTGCATCGGGCTCTTGAAATAGAATGATAACCAATCCTGTATTCCACTCATACCCGCTCTTTGAGCCAAGTCAACAAATAAAACCAAATCCAAGCATAAAGGGGCTGCCAGAATTGAATCACGACAAAGGAAATCAACCTTCAACTGCATCGGATAGCCCATCCATCCTATCAAGTCGATGTTATCCCATCCTTCTTTGTTGTCTTTGCGAGGCGGATAATAATTAATACGAACTTTGTGATAGATATTTCCATATAAATCAGGATATAATTCCGGTTGCAGAATCGTATCAATCACCGATAACTTGCTCACTTCTTTGGTCTTGAAGGAATCCGGATCATCCAATACTTCTCCGTCACGATTACCTAAAATATTGGTAGAGAACCAGCCGCTTAGACCTAACATACGGGTTTTAAGCATGGGGGCCAGCACTGTTTTAATCATGGTTTGTCCTGTTTTGAAGTCTTTGCCACCAATAGCTACACCTTTTTGTTTGGCAAATTCCCATAAAGCAGGTGTATCCACACAAAGATTGGGAGCACCCATCAAGAAAGGAGCACCTTCAGCGATTGAAGCGTAAGCGTAACACATACTTGGAGATACTTTTTCTTCCTTATTTTCTTTCATGGCTTTTTCAAGGTCAGCTACAGACTGGTGTTCATCGCATAATGGCAAATAAATCTCAGTGCTAGCTGCCCAAATTACCACAACTCTCTCACAACCGTTCACTTGCTTAAAATCACGGATATCCTGACGAATTTGTTCCACCAGATCCCATCGATTAGACGCTTTTTTTGCATGAGTACCATTCAACCGCTTTACCCAATTCTGGTCAAAAGCAGCAGGCATTGGTTTGATAGCGACCAATTCATCCTTCACACCATTCAGGTCTTTTTCATTTAAAACCTCTGCGTGAACAGCTGCATCATAAACATTTTCAGGAAAAATATCCCAACCGCCAAACACCAGATCATTTAGGTCAGTTAATGGAACAATATCTTTTATCTTGGGAAAATTGTTTTCACTTCTTTTGCCTAAACGAATAGTAGCTAGTTGAGTTATTGAACCGATGGGTTTTGACAACCCTTTACGTACAGCCAATGTTCCAACAACAAAAGTTGTGGAGACGGCGCCACCTAGTCCTACTACCAAAACCCCTAGTTTACCGGTAGCAGGCTTAATTTCATTTCTCATGTCTCTTTTTATATTAAAATTAAATTAAACGCAAAAATATGGAATAACATCTTATACCGTGTTCAAATACGTAAAATAAATTGGGATAAAGCTAGTACATTTCAATCATTTTAACAATACACCATATATGAAAGTACCATAGAAGAAACAAAAAAAAGAGCGAAATGTTTTCGATTTTCTTAAAGCTCTTTCATTTTCTGTAACAACCAGCATTGTTTTTCAAACCTTTCTCACTTTCATACGTTATTAGATACAAAAGAAAGAAAAAATGAGAACACCTACACTTTTAGTAATTTTAATTTGTTTTATTTTATCTGCATCTGCACAAGATAAAATCCTGAATGTTGGTCTTAACTTCCGTACAGATTATAACATTATCCTTAACAATCATGAAAAAACAACCCGGGATATTAATCTAAACACACTTAAACTAATCTTTTATGGCACCCTACATAGAGGGATTACCTATAAAATACAACAACGCTTAAATGATTCCTGGTATCTGGAAAGTGACAAATATACATCTAGCCTGGAAGACGCATGGATAAATTTTATGCTTGGAAAATCCAAATGGGATATTACAGTTGGCAAGCAAGATATTATGTTCGGTACCTTCGAAAGTCTGTATGATCCCAGTGATATGTATTTAATTTCAATGGTATTTAATAACTTCAACAGGAGCCAGGTAGGGATAGCTGCCCGTCATACCTGGAGTGAGGGAAACAGACTTAGTTTCCAGATATCTAATATTGCTGGAGAGCAGCTGTCTTACGATGAACATCATTCATTTGCTTATACGGTTAATGCTTCCAAAACTTTCTTTGATGATGTGCTATGGACCACTTTAGGTTATTCACTTATCCAGAGTGGTAATAGTCGCTTTTTCCACTGGTTCACCTTTGGAAGTCAGTTGAAAGTAAAGAAATTATTTATCGAATTGGATGCTTATGCCGGTCGGTATCGTCAGAATATGACTTTTGATACCTCCCTGGATAATTTCCGGGAATCAGATAACTTTTCAGCTACAATCGGTGAACGTTACCAGATTCGGAAATTCAATATCTTTACCAAATTTTCTATTGATTATCAAAAAGATGTTTTGGAAAAGAGCTTGAGCAAAAGAAGTTATGGGGTCGCAGTCGGAACAGAATACTATCCAATTGACGGGCAAAACCTGCGAATCCACGCTGCCTATCGACTACGACACAATCATTATGGAGATATGTGGCTGAATACCTCAGGAAATGAGATCATCAACCAATTCATTGTGGGATTAAAATGGGAGTTGGATTTAGGACGATTACTTACTACCTTAGGGAAATAGAATACGGAAACGAGTGTAACCATCCGTATATGTACGCAGGGAAAATGTACATCCGTGACGGGTAAGTACCTCCCGGATCAGAATTAATCCAATACCTTGTCCATTCGGCTTCGTAGAGAAAAATGGACTAAAAAGTTTTGCAGCCGTTTCCGGTGATATACCTTTACCGTTGTCGACAATTTCAATAGATAATGGAGAAGCTAGGGTACGGATCTGAATTTCCCCGTCTTGCTCAATACTTTCAGCCGCGTTCTTGATAATGTTCACCAATACCTGTTCAAATAAAGAGGCATCCAAGTCCAATAAAGGAAGTGTCTCGGTATTCAGTTTGATTCGGATATTTCTGTCGGCACACATATGCTCCATAAACCGCATGCATGAAAAAGCCAGCTCGTTCAAATCCACTGGTGAAAAATGAGGTTCTGGTATCTTTACCACATCTGCAAAGCGGGTAATGAAACGACTCATACTGTAACAACGTTCTACACAAACTTGCATTACTTCCCGGATATCTTCTGTAGCATTTATTTCCGTTAGTGCATCCTGAACCGATTCAAGTGTAGAAGTAATCCCTGCTGTCGTATTATTTACCTCATGAGCAATCATACGAATTACTTTCTCGTAAGCTTTCTTTTCAGCCTTCATTACTTCGTCTGTGAGGCTTTCCATCAAATAAAAGGAATGAGGGAACCCTCTGTCAATAAATGAAGAATGAGTGCATTTATAAATAGTGGCATCATTTAAACGAACGGTAATAGTTTCCCCTCTTTTTATTTCAGCCAGTTTTTGAGCTAAGGGAGTATCAATATCATCCAGTTTCTTATTGATAGCACCTTCCCAATTTGTTTCCAGTATTTTCAGACTAATCGGATTCACTTGCGAGATAGTTTCTTCCAGAGAAAGTAAAATAACACCCATTGGAGAAGCATTAATCAATAAATCCAGAAAATGATTTTGTTCCCGTAAACGCAACCGTTCATTTTTCAGTTGTTCCATCATACGGTTAAAAACATTAACCACTTTATCAGCTTCTACTTGTCCTACACTAGCGAGCCTACTGCTAAAATCCTGCTCACGTAAAAGTTCCATCCCATTTCCAATTGTATCCAAGGGTTTAACGATTTTGCGATAAAAGAAGATAAGATAAATCAGAGTTATAAAAACTAACCCTTCGATAGTATAAAACAACCATGGTTTAGAATAAGCGCCGACATAGGCCAGCAAACCCATAATACCCAGTATCAAGATAGCTAATATAAGGTATAGTCCTTTAACGCGCATTTTTTAATCGTTTAATTTTATATTATATTTTTCCAGTCTGCGATAAAGTGCCGCGCGGCTAATACCCAAAGCGGTAGCTACCTGACTAACATTCCCTTTATATTGTTCCCAGGCGTGTAATATGGTTTGCTTCTCTATTTCGTCAAGTGTCATTCCTTTCAGGTTGGTAGTTTTAGCAACTGAAGTATCCTGATGATGCTGATATTGTTTTTCAAAGTCAGAAGCATCCAAAATAGATTTACCACTCATCAGAATAGTACGTTCCACGAGGTTTTTTAATTCACGGATATTACCCGAATAAGGCAGACGGGTCAAGAAATTCAATGCATCTGCGGAAAACTCGGTACGGGGTAAACCATTAATTTCAACCTGTCTGTTGGCAAAATGTTTCGCCAGTAACGGAATATCTTCTCTCCGTTCTTTCAAAGAAGGTAAATGTACAGTTATCAGATTAATACGATAAAACAGGTCTTCCCTGAATCTATGATCAGCTACCATTTTACGAAGGTCAGCATTCGTGGCACTCACCACCCGAACATCAACCTTACGTGTACGGCTATCTCCCAATACTTCAAAAGTTTGATCTTGTAATACCCGTAATAATTTCACCTGGCAGGATAAATCCAGATCCCCTATTTCATCCAGGAAAATAGTCCCTTTATCAGCCATTTCGAAACGTCCTACTCGGTCGGCTGAGGCATCGGTAAATGCTCCCTTTTTATGACCGAACATTTCACTTTCGAACAAGCTTTGTGAAATTCCGCCCAAATTCACCTTCACAAAAGGTTTTTTGGCCCTCTGACTATTTATATGAATTGCTTCAGCAATCAACTCTTTACCGGTACCACTTTCTCCGGTAATTAATACAGAAGCATTCGTCCTGGCTATTCGTGAAACCGTATTTAAGACCTCCATGAGCCCAGCTGACTTTCCGATAATATGATCCCGCTTCAAAGTAGCTCCGGTTTCCTCCTGCTCAGCAGCCGAAGGAGTTTTGGTTAGTTCCAAAGCTGTTTCAATGCGTTGTAGCAAAGCGGTATTGTTCCAGGGTTTGGTAATAAAATCAAAAGCACCGTACTGCATTCCCTGCACAGCCAGTTGAATACTTCCCCAAGCTGTCATTAATATTACCGGAACATCCGGATGGAATATTTTGACTTGCTTCAATAATACCAGACCTTCCTCACCGGTAGTAGATAGGCTGAAATTCATATCCATCAACAATAAAGAAGGTTTCTCCGCGCGGACTACTTCTATAGCTTCTTTAGGCATGGATACTGTTCTCACTACATAACCTGCCCGTTTCAACATAAAGCTGAGTGATGAACGGATGGATGAATCATCATCTATTATTAATATCATTCTATTCTGATTTTTTTTAGATTAAATATAGAATTAACTCTGCGAATCCAAAGCTTTGCTCATTATACAAACTTAGTCATTTTTTGTGAATGCTAAAGTCTGTATGAAATGAATATCTCAATTTTATTGCTTAATTACAGCTTCAAAATCAACTTCCAGTTGAGTGCCTCTTTCAAAATCCCACAAAGTCAGACTTCTGATCTGATAAAAATAATACCAATAATAATACATTTCCTGAATATGTTTCTGCCGGGCTTCATCTTTGGAGTTTTGTGCGTCATTCAAATCTAATGTATTGATCTTTCCAATTAAAAAAGTTTCAATACTTGTTTTATAACGCCTTTGAGCAATCTCATCTGCCTGATTTGCAATATTTAACTGGGCAGCTTGGTTATTGAAGTTTTCTACCAATAAATATATATTCTGATTAAAACTCATTTGCTCCTGACGAATTCTTGAAAGAACCACATCCCGGTTACTTTCAGCAACTTTCACTTTACCTCTGCGCTTCCCCCAATCGAGAATAGGAATTTTCACACCTACCTGAATTACCTGATTATCACGAAGATTATCGTATACGGATGAGAACCTATGATCTTGTCCGGCAAAACCAATGCTGGCGAATAAATCAATACTTCGGAGATTACCTTTGGCAATAGCCACTTCATAATCAGCTTCCAGTTGGCGGCGACGAATATTTTGTGCAAAAGAATTTCTTTCCAATGCTTTGGACAGAATAATATCATACTGCATTTTTAGATCAGGAGCAGATTCCGGTATAATAGGCTCCAATATTTCTGATTCTGATAGCCCCAGAAACGCACGCAACTGAAACATATTGGCATTCCGATCACTCTCAGCTTCGGTAAGAGCAGCTTTAGCTTGTAAAGCATTTAACTCCAACTGTAATAATTCATTTTCTGAAATCTGTCCCATCCGGCGTTTGGCTTTGGCTACTTCATATAAACGATCTGCATTTTGTTGATTTTGTTGCGCAGTTCCTAATGTTTCCTGGGCCAGTAAAAGCTGGAAAAAATAGGTTATTGTACGCATGGTAACTTCCTCTGTGGCCGTAATAAATTTTGCTTTGGCTTCTGCATAACGCACTGGTTCAATGCGTCTGTTCCATTTCAGGTTATTAACACCAAATATGGGTTGAGTCAATCTTAAACCTACGGGAATAGCCATATAATTTTTACCTTTGTCGCCTCCTAACTGCTGTAAGTAATCTAAAGAAGAGGTTAATGAAAGCTTACCGCCTGTAAACCATATATTCTGGTCAATGGATAATTCGCCTGATAATCCCAGGGTGTTGTTACGAACAAATGTATATGTACCATCATCTTGCTGTTTGGAATTATAAGATTTACTATAATTAGGCAATGTACCTTCAAAATTCATTTCAGGTAATAAGTCTGCTCTGAATGTCCGGTATTCCCAATAAGATGTTTTTAACTCATTCAATGCTACAGCTGCATCTACTGATTGTATACGAGCTAAAGCGATGGCTTCATTGAGTGTTACCTGCCGATTTGCCTGAGCCTGTATAAACTGCGGGAAAAAAAAGACGATTGAAAGTAGTAGTATATTTTTCATTTTAATCAGAATTGTGTTTTAATCACAAGCAGGTAATCAAAGCGTATGCCAAATAGTTAAATAGCTTATAATGTGTATTCTAGATAAAAATAAAGGTGTCCGATATCGGACATCCTGTTCATTGGTGGACGTAATAAATGAATAACCTTATTCTATTTCGTTGGGAACTCGAACAAAAAAAGTGGTGCCTTCACCAAGCTCAGATTCCACCCATATTGAACCATGCAACCGGTTTACAATAGTCTGGCAGATACTTAATCCCAATCCAGCGCCCTGTGTGAAATTATCCACTTTATAAAAACGCTCAAAAATCTGGCCTTGGTTTTTTCTAGATATTCCCGTACCGGTATCTGTAACAAAAAAAGTAGTGAATTCTTCCTCATCTTCCATATATCCAAATTTAATGAAGCCTTTACTGGTAAACTTCACTGCATTATTAATTAAATTGTTTAGGACCTGCTTCACCCGCAAAGAATCTGTAATAATTGTCCGATCACTTCCCTCAGGTATGATCATAATTAATTCTACTTCTGTAGGAATGTTTAAAAGCTGAGAATCATATACTTCTTCTATAATAATTGGAAGATAATAAGGCGAAAACTGAAAATCCATGGCTCCCGACTCTACTCTGGAAAGATCAAGTACATCGTTAATCAAGGCTAATAATAATTCACAATTTTTATTGATGGTAGCAATAAAACTTTGTATTTCTTCTTCAGTAAACAGATGTATATCTTTTAAAAGATCGGAAAATCCCACAATAGCATTCAGTGGTGTACGAATTTCATGACTCATATTGGCCAGGAATGCAGATTTTAATTTATCAGCTTCCAGTGCTTTATCACGCGCTGAAATTAATTCCTCTTCCGTATTTTTAAACTGTTGAATGCTTTGACATACCCCCAACACACTAAAAGGCACTTCCTCTGTAACCCCACGGATAGCGGAAACTCTGAATTCCCACCATTCGTAAACTTCCTCTGCATTCATTTGCCGAAAGGTGAACCGGACATTTTGTAATTGCTTTTTTATGGCTTTATCAAATGTTCCTACGGTGTGCTCCAAATCTTCTGGGTGAATCCGTCCATCCATTTCCTTCCTGTAAACTGTGGTATGTTCAAATCCCATTCGGGAGATATACCCACTTGGAAATACAAAAGAAGAAATGTCTTGTTCATAATGCCACGGATAAATTGAGCTCTCTTCAATGTCCAGACTAAAGAAACGTTTTTGTAAAGCTTGTTGGGAAATATTTCTAAAAGTTATCGCTAATCCGGTCTGTTTTCCATGAGAAAGGATTGGAAGTACCTCACCAGATACCGGAAAGAATTTTTGAGTCTGCATAGATTGTACAAAAGCACCATCAGGTATACTTAAAGAAAGACCTTCATCGCCTACCTTTTTCAGCATCGCCAACAAGATTTCCTCACCGTTATAGAATAGTTTACAGATACCCCCTGCCATCTGTCCTTCATACGGGCTGATATTACCCTCTTCAATTAATTCTGAGACACCTGCCATCTGAAGCGTAGCACGATTCACAAAATGGATTTTGAATTCATTATCATAAGTAACTACTGCGTCTGGTATGGAATGAAATACATTATCAAACTCATTTCGCTGCTCTACTAAACGGCTCTGGATTAGCAATCGTGTTTGGGCCTGCATTCGTTTTCTGGCTTCCCGACGATTTATTACAAACAATCTGACAACCCAAGCTATAAGTGAAAGAACTACTAAAATATAGAACAAAATAATATAGGTTCCATATTTTTCCATATACGTCTGATTAATAACATGGGCCGATTGAGGCAATCGATCTCTTTCTACATGAAAGAACTTTAATTGTTTATTGTCGAAAACCATTTCGTAATTACTCTCCCGAATCGGAATGGATGACACAGGTGTACCCGTCAAAATCTGGGCTGCAATTTTTGCTGCCTCCTGGCTGTTCTTAAAAGCATTCGTTGTAATGGCGCCAAATCCTCCCTGCATTAAAGAAGATGGGCTTAAGGTAAAAGTAGGCGATTTGGAAACTTTTGTAACTGCCGGCATAAGCAGCCCCCAATAGGGAACCACAATAATACTGTTTCGGGCATCACTCGACAAATGAATCCGATCCAGAATCACCGCCAACGGATCGTTCGTTATGTCGAATTCATCCAGCGAATATTCCGGATTTTGTTTTATAAAATCAGCCCATTGTTCTTTAAAAGCCTCCCCCCCCCTTTTTTTCCGAGAAAAGTGGTTTCAGATAACAAGACGACGTTTTTCCTGTTTGGAAAAATATACTGGGCAGTCTCTAATAATTTATCATAAGGATGGGGAGATGTTAAGCCTGTTATGTTTGTAAAATCAGCCATTATTTCCGCATTGGGAAATTCAACATCAAGAAATACTACAGGAACATTATAGGGTAAAGAATCACCGCATATCATCAAAGTATATAACGCCTCATCATTGGATACGACAATCAACTCAGTCTCACGGTCAGCAGCACGACGACAAATGCGCCTCATAACTTCTTCTTCGCCATCCTTGTCCCAATATCGACTGTTCAAATATTCGGTCGTAATCTTGGCTGAAACGGAAGCATCCGCAAAACCTTTTCTTAACCCATCATTTAATTCCTCACTCCATGTATCATTTTCTGTATAAGATTGGACAAACAAAATGTTATAAGTCTCTTTGCTACTTATCGGAAGTACAATAACTAAAAACACGACCAAAATATATATCCGAGCGAAAAATCTACCCATATCAATGCCCAATCAAAATTAATAATAGCAAAGATATATTTTATCACAAGAAAAAGAAGAAACAGCCTCTTTAAATTTGCAGAAGAATGTTTTATAAACCTCCAACAATAGATTGAGATAAGGACTACACAGATTATTATGAGCAGATTATTATAACAGTAAAAAAAAAGCAATTCCTTGTGATTAAAAACACCCGGATCTTTCTAATTAAAAAACACCCAGGTCTTTCTTTAGTGAAGGCCCGGATGTTTTTGGTATTTATAAAATTGCTTACAAGATCAATATAATTCCTGCATATTCTTTTGTCAATGTTCATACTTTCATTCCTCTAATCAAGATGGACAAAGTATGAGATTTATGTAGCTCGTGTTACCAAGAAATACAAAAAATAGCGTAATTAATTTGGTTATATTCAATATATTACAACAGATTATGAGACTAGTGATACTTTTTTGAGGTAATTTCCTAAGAGAGGAATGGTAGTTTATGAGATTTAGTAACTTCCTATCTACCATTATCTGCCATGCCTGTTTAAAGTATTTTTTAATCATGTATGCCAAATTTTTCCCGGTAAGGATATTGATATATACTTTTTATTACTCATCATGCAAAGCTTCGGCCGGCTGTATTTTCATGGCTTGTTTTGCCGGGTACCAGATACCTGCGATAATCATCAATGCCAGTAAAACAAAAGTCACAACAATAGCTGGAATAAATCGCATCATCCCCCACTCCATTTGCCAGACTCTGGTAACATCCGCATAACCAATATTATAACAGATTATAATAGCTGGTAAAAACGCAAAAATCAATATCCATAAACCTTCTCCCAGTAACAAATGCTGCAAACCTGATGAATTTGATCCCAATGCAATTCGTAAACCTAACTCTGATCTACGCTGCTGAGTCCGGAACCAGAAAGTACCTATAATACCTAAGAAAATATTGGCGAGTAAAAAGAACATGATGAATGCACGATTCTTTACTTCTTTTATCGTATCCCTCTGGAACATTTCACGAATATCACTAAAAGATTCTACACTTTTAATATATGTATTACCTACCATATAATTTCGGGGGGCTTCTTTCATCAGATTCTTAGCAAATTCAGGAGAAGCATCCGGACGAACACGTATACAAAATTCTGTAAACTCTATATCTGTGTTATTCATCGCTGCAAATTCGTGGTTCTCAATTATTATAGCAAAATAACGAGAATTGGATGCTGGCCTGAAATCAGCATATCGTACATTTTTACTTACTGCCCCCACTCTATATATTTTGGTACTATCTACATTCAACCAAAATTCCGCTCCAAATAATTCCTTATCCGCATACTCATCTGGAAAAAAATTCTCCGACACAATCATATTTTTCCCATGCAGTGCATTAGCCAGTGACTGACTACCTGTTCCGTCTACATTCTGATACTGAAATACATTAAAAAAATCTGGGGTAACGATGCGTCTATGTCTATTCACACGAATCGTATCATGTTTCAGATTATTATGACTATTGGAATCATTATATGGAAAAGAATTATAGGAAATACTCACATATTCCACATCTGGCCTGTTGCGCAACCGATCCAGAATGTTCAGTATATCTTCACCCACAGTAGTAGTTTTCTGTTCCGCAGGTATAAAAAGATCACTCTTTGGTGTAAAACAGGCCATCCTGACTAAATATGTATTTTCTATATTGAATCCGCGGGGTTGTAAGTAAGTATATAGCATTACATAACACCAATCCACAACAACCCATAAAACAACTGAAACAAGTAGTAATTCTATCCACAACCAGGCATTGGAACGACGTTCATTCCATATTTGCTTTAATATTTGTTTTGTCATAATCTTTATATTAAGAAGTCAAAGCAGATATAATATTCATGCGGGCTGCCCGCCAGGCAGGAATACCGGCACTTAATAAATTCAACACTAAACAAAAAAGGAATGCCATCACAAAAATTAACGGATCAAGCAACATCGAAAGGGAAAGAACAGCGTGGTCAAACAATAAGTCTTTCAGTAAATAAGAAGCTCCATACGTAATCAAAAGTCCTACGATTCCTCCAATAAGTGTCAACAAGAAATTCTCTGTTAATATCTGCCAAAGCAATTCGTTTTTAGAAGCACCGAATGCCTTTCGAACCCCAATCTCCGGAAAACGTTTACGCATCCTAGATAAAGTCATACCTGAAAGGTTAATGGCAGGAACCATCAACAATAAAGCAATAATAATAATATATTGTATCACAATACGATCCATATCGGGAGGTATGTTGGCCCATTTCCGGTTATTATACACAAATTGAGTATCGGGCTGATCGCGATACATTATTTTCTGATCTTTTAATTGATCATTGAATTTTAACCTTAACTTTTCCACTTCCTCTCGGATGGCAGGAAAATCAGCTGACGAATGAGCCAGTATAACAACACGCATCACTCCCATTACCTGATTCCAAACAAAAGATCCTATATCCGTTGAAGTATAAGGAATCCATACTTCAGCAAAGGCAGTTCTTGCCAGCGAAGAAACATCTTTTACAACACCTACTACGGTATAATTTGCATAATCCAAACTCATGGTTCGTCCTGTAGCATCCACCGTATTAAATAATTTCCGGGCTACTGTTTCGGTTATAACAGCTTTGGCCAGACCTGACTCTGTGTCAGCCAGATCAAAAGGTTTGCCGTTAAGAAAAGAAAAATCAAATACTTCCCAGAAACTTTCATCCGTTTGCTGCAATATAACACTAATCTGTTCTCCCTCTGGTGAAGATGCCAGATGATTGTCGGGAATTGTTAGAATGGAAACAGCCTCTGGTGTTGTTAGATCTTTAAAACACTCTTTTGCTGTTTGTACTGCCATTGGTCCATTTGAAGAGCTATTCGGATTGTCATTCCAGTAGGTCGACATCCATTTCACATATAAAGTCCGGTCTCTTTTATTTTCCGGTAAATAATTAGCTGTTTCCACCCGTAGCGTAAGCACTATCACCATAATCATGGTAATCGCCATGGATGTTCCTGCTATGGAAATAAAGCTAATCAGTTTATTTTCTTTCAGTAAATGAAAGGCTTGTATAAAATATTGTTTTATCATTTCATTTTCATATTTACAAAGATTATCACACCTGTTTCCCATCCAGCATTTCAATGACCCGATGTGTAAGCCTAGCCTGTTTTTCGTTATGGGTTACCATAATAATAGTTCGCTCATCTTCTTTATTTAATTGATGAAGTAACTCCATAATTTCAGTACCCATTTTCGAATCTAAATTACCGGTTGGTTCATCGGCCAGAATTATATCCGGGTTGCCAATTAAGGCCCGTGCAATTGCTACCCGCTGACATTGTCCACCACTTAATTGGGAAGGATAATGATTCATTCGGA
Source organism: Bacteroides sp. (assembly GCA_021201335.1). GTDB lineage: Bacteria > Bacteroidota > Bacteroidia > Bacteroidales > Bacteroidaceae > Bacteroides. The sequence continues at coordinate 26,819 of JAJQFD010000009.1, forward strand.
TACGATGACCCAGTCCAACTTTTTCGAGCATCTGTATAGCAAGCCTTCTCCGGTCCGTAGCTTTTATTTTTCTATATACTAAAGGTAATTCTACATTCTCAACCACATTTAATGTATGAACCAGATGAAATGATTGAAAAACAAAACCTAATGTTTTATTTCTAAATTCGGCCATCTGCTTCTTAGTTAAATCACTTACATTGGAACCATTGAGCTTAATCGTACCTTTAGTGGGTACATCAAGCAAACCTATAATATTCAATAATGTAGTTTTTCCACAACCAGAAGGTCCCATGATTGAGACGAATTCTCCTTTTTTTATCGTCAGATTGATATTGTCCAGGGCAAGTGTTTCAATCTCTGTAGTGCAATACACCTTCGAGAGCGATTTTATATTGATCATATACTCCATCCCTTATTATCGAATCATAACATTCTTTATTTCACTTGTCTTCCATCAAAGAATCTAACTGTACGACTTGTTTGTTTAGCTTGTTCTTCATTATGAGTCACCATTACAATAGTACGGCCGTCTTCTTTATTCAACGTATGCAGAAGTTCCATTACTTCAGCACCCATTTTGGAATCCAGGTTTCCGGTGGGCTCATCCGCCAGAAGAATTTCCGGATTTCCAATGATTGCACGGGCAATAGCCACACGCTGACATTGACCCCCACTCAACTGAGTGGGAAAATGCCGCATACGATGACTGAGTCCCACGCGCTCCAGCATTTCCTGAGCCAGTTTTTTCGCTCGCGGCTTCCGGTTCCCCGATATAATAAAGGTAGTTCCACATTATCAATTACATTGAGTGAATTTATCAGATGGAACGACTGAAAAACAAAACCTAAAGTTTTATTTCGGAAAGCTGCCAGTTGCTTATCCTTCATCCGGCTGACATCTGTACCATTAATCTCTACTGTTCCCGTAGTAGGTGCATCTAGTAAACCAATGATATTCAACAACGTGGATTTACCACAACCAGAAGGTCCCATAATGGATAAGAATTCACCTCGCTCAACGAATAAATTTACATTTTCAAGAGCCATAGTTTCTATTTCACTGGCACGATAGATTTTTGATAATGATTCAATTTTAATCATAGACTTATATTTTTAAATTTGTTGATATTCCATTTATATCCTTCGTGTAATGTTTGGGAATACATATACCAATAATGATTATTAAAACATGAGGATATAGATTAGGTTATATTTTCTATTTATCAGATTATACTATTCATCCCTCAATGCATCAGCCGGTTTAGCCTTGGCAGCTCTTCTGGCTGGAATCCAAGTACCAATGAAAGTAATAAGCAGTAATAGCAGATAAACAATCAAGCTTACAATCAAGAAATGCGGTACAAATTGGTTTTGAATATATTCGTACGAATCGGGTACTTTCGGAGTTTCCGCGAATCCAGCATAATAAACATGCTGAAAAATAAAGATAATTCCTATCAACCAGGCAATAGTCATAATAAACCATGATTCAATCAGAAACTCATTCAATATATTGCGCGGACTGGCACCCAATGACATTCGTAAACCAATTTCACTTCTACGGGCATTGCCACGAAGCCAGAATGTACCTGCAATTCCCATAAATGTACAAATTAAAAAGAAGACCGTTAATGCTACTTGCAAACGAAGTTGGTTGGTAACACCTTAACTAAACTCAGATTTTTTCAAAATCATTTCAAAATCCGTTAATTGCAAAAAGTATAAATTCCCAATAGCTAATTGAGGAGCCAATTCTTGCTTAAATTTTTCAATAAAAGCTGCCTTCGACACATCGTCGCGGATACGGAAACAAATCTGAGCACCCCAAGGTAAGTCTTCTAATTTAAAAATACTGGGATAAAATGCTGCGGCATAAGGTTGTTCTGTTGAACGAAATTTAAAATTAGAGACGATTCCGGCTACCCTGTAATATATACTATCATTTTTCCGTTTACGAAATACATTTTTATTAATTGCATTTTCTTCCGGAAAAAGTTTACCAGATAAATTATCCGCCAGATAAACTACCCGGTCCAATTCATTACGTGAGTCTGGTATCTCTCCGGATGAAATATCCTTAATGCGAAAAACCTTAAAAAACTCTCCATCTTTATAATAATTCATCTGTAAGGCCCCCGCTTTTAAGGTATCATATTGCATCGTGGTGCTGTTCGTGGAAGGGCTCAATGGATATTGTGAATCTAATGTAACTACGGCAGCTTCTATTCCCGGATATTGTTTTACCAACTGATAAATATGTAAAAAGCTGATTTTCCGCAGAGAGTCTGTTGCAAACGCTTCATTATATTTGCTGTGATTTTCTGCATATTCTGCCATATTTAATCTGAATACATTTTGAATGTCATATCTCTGAGGTATGGCACGATTACTAAGAAGTACATACACCGGATCAATAACAATCCACATAAAATAAGTAACCAAAATTAATTCAACTAATATCCAGCCATTAGACCGCCGTTTGTTCCAGATTTGTTTGAGTATATTTTGTACCATGGTTACCTGTTATTATTTAGTGAATAAATAATACCTTTCTTCAGTCCATTATAAGCCGGAATAATTGCTGATAAAAAATTGAGAATAAAACAAATACCGAATGTGATGAAAAATACCATGGGATTGAACAGCATTCCAAACGTAAAGAATGTTTCAGAGCCTTCTTGTGGCAGTGAAGGGAAACTATCAAAAATCGTCAGAATCCACGTCCTGGTATTATATACTATCAAATAAGAAAAAAACAATCCGGCGATTCCTCCCAACACTGTAAATAGCAAATTCTCGGTAAGTACTTGGTTTAAAAGAGTAATACGTGATGCGCCGAATACTTTCCGGATACCCATTTCCGGCAAACGTTTTTCCATCCGGGAAGAAACCATTCCTGCCAGGTTTACTGCCGGGATTATTAAAAAAGCTGCCAGTAACAGACCGAATGTTTTAAAAACTTCTCCCCAATCTATGGCCTTATTGCTGTATTTACGGAAAATAGACTTCCAGTGAGATTCAGGTTGTCCGGTTAATGACAAGTTATATTTATCCGTAGCGGCATTAATCTTCTGCACAATCGATTCAACTTCCTCAATGATATCCTTTTTATCTGAAGCGGTTTCTGCTAGTATGAAGATTTTCATGGGTCCTAAATATCCTTCTCCCCAATTGGGAGATTTTAAATCTTCGGGCTTAACTGTATAAGGTACCCAGATATGACCGAATGTTTCCGGAGTAGCAGAAGATGCATCCCGAACCACTCCTGATATCCGAAAATCGTCTCCATCAATATTGATATATTTTCCTTCAATATCGACAGTGCCAAATAGTTTATTTGCAAAGGAAGAAGAGATCACAGCCGTTTTAATAGCTGATTCAAAATCTATCTGCTGGAAAGGCTTGCCCTTCAGAAATTGGAAATTAAAAACATGCCAGAATTTATCATCTGTATATTTAACCTCTGCGGGAATCATACTTTTCTTATCGATCGATTCTACCAATGGATAATCCTCCCCTGCCTGAAGCACTGCTGTAACTACTTCCGGAATTTCTAAGGTATAGAAATAATCTTTCACGAACTGATATGAAAAACCAGCGCTGCTTTGACCGCCTCTTTCCGGATAATTAATTCTCATATATTTGGCTGTAAGTGTTCGATTTCTGTTTGTCTCCGGGTATACCGGTGCCATTTTAATATAAAAAACAATCGCTATTGTCATGGTCATAGCAATGGCCAGGCCAGTGCCCACTATATAGATTGTACTATATAGTTTATTCTGCTTTAGTAACAGCCAAGCCTGTTTTAGATACAGTAAAATCATATTTCATTTAGTATTAGAAAAAAGAGAAAACAGGGGAATGATTATCTTCAGGATTATTTCACCTTCAGTTTATTCTTATTCTTATGAGAACTCATATCTGAGACTACCGCTTGGTCGCCAGGTTGCAGTCCACTGATCACTTCGACGTATTCGAAATTAGAATCGCCTAACTGTACTTTCCGCTTTACAATCTCATCTTCCCCGTTCATCACAAACAATTCATATTCACCACGACCGACATAATAGGAAGCATTCGCCAGACGCATTACATCTTCTTTTACCGCATTCATAACATATACATCTGTCTTTAATCCAGATCGTAACCGACGATTACTGTCATCATTTAACTGAACAGTGAAGGATATAACACCGTTTTTAGAAAGCGGAGTTACACTGGAGATAATTCCGTCCAGCTTTTCATTACTTATTTTTACCACGGAACGGCCTCCTGCTGCAACCCGGTCGCCATAAGCATCAGCTATTTCACCCTCTACTTTGAAATGACTCAAATCGGAAATAATGGCTACCTGCGCCCCTTGTCCTACCTGTGCACCCACCTGGTTATTCACATACGTAAGGATAGCTTTACGAGGAGAACGTATCTGAGCATCATCCAATGTACGTTTCATTTCAGCAAGCGATTTCCTGAATATTTCAAAATCAAGTTCCTGTACTTTATATTCTGCTGCACGCACTTCCTTCTCGTTGGAATATTGTTGACGAAGTTGCTCAAGTTCTAACTGGGCCACATTGCAACTAAGTTCGGCTTGCCTCACTTTATCGGTTGTTCCTGCACCCAGGCTATCCAGATATTGTTCGTTGCGAAGTTCAACTTTCATCCGATCCAGTTTCATGGCAGATACTTTGATCTGCATGGCCATATCGTCCAATGTTGTTTGATTATTTACTTTAAGCTGGTTTAGTTTATACTTTTTCATTTGTTCTTCATCCAGCAATTTGCGATAGTCTGTCTCCGTACTTTGCAAGTCAAGTTTGAGTATAGGTGTACCCACATCTACTGAATCACCTCCTTTTCGATAAACTTCTATAATGCGAGTATTAATGGGCGAGTTAATAATTTCCTCAAAAGCCGGAACCACCTTGCCCGACGCGCTTACACTGACTTCAATGGTACCTACATCTACCGTCGAAAAGATTAAATCTTTTTTCTGTACTCCACTTCGCATGAGCGATATCAGAAAGCTTATCAGCAATATGCCCCCAATACCAATTGCTCCGTACTTGATTAACTTTTTGTTGCGCTCCTTTCTTCTTTCTTCTTTAGGAATGACTCTGTCCATTATTTGATTTTTTTAGTTTCGAGTTTATATGCTTTTTATGGCTTCATTCTTTTACCATGTTCAGAATGCAACAGAGCATAGTCAAAGGATATGCCAAAATATCAACATACTGAATATCAGAAAAATAAATAACGAACAAGGTGTCCGATATCGGACACCTTGTTCGTTATTGCACTACAAATTGAATCAGATTATTTAGGAATTGGCATTTTCTGAATCCGCCTCAAATGCCTTCCTCCTTCAAAAGCGGTGAAGAGAAATACCGATATTATTTTCTCTGCCATCTCAGTAGAGATAAATCTGCCGGGCATTACTAACACATTCGCATCGTTGTGCTGCCGAGCTAAAGCTGCGATTTCTGGAATCCAACACAAGGCGGCACGAATACCCTGATGCTTGTTAAGGGTCATATTAATTCCACTCCCACTACTGCAAACCGCTATCCCTTTTAAACATTCTCCGGATTCGATAGCTGCAGCAAGTGGATGTGCGTAATCTGCATAATCACAACTTTCAGTGCTGAAAGTACCAAAATCTTTCACATCCATTCCGTGCTTTATAAGAAGTTCTTTCACATATTCTTTTAATTCAAATCCGGCGTGATCTGAAGCCAATCCTATCCGTTCATTCATATTGTATATTCTTTAAATTTAATACTCAATCCTAACTTCCACAACTGTCATCTATCGATTTCACGACATACTCTGTTTTCGCTGTTCTTTCTTATAGTTGCATTCTCATATTTTTCTGCAAAGTTATAAATTTCATTCTTATAGCATTACTTTAAAGTAATTACCGCATACAATTAATACCTTTTAGTACATCATTAATTGAATATTCACGCGCAACTATAAGCCTGAATCCGTACTAATCATAATTACTGATAAGGCCTTTCAAAACATACCCAAATGTATTCTTAATATTTTGAGCTAACTCCCCTCTATACCCACCATCTGCTATGATCGTTTTTAAAAATAACCCAATTTCAGTTCATTTTACGTAAATATTTTTCTTTTCTATATATCTAAGGGGTGCTTAGGTATATACCTTCACCTCCTTTAGTTATATACCTTGGCTACCTTTACCTATATACCTTGAGGGTCATTAGTTATATACCTTTATAGGCGATTGTATATCAGTACATTAAAAGGTTCATTTGTAGAGTTCTATTAATTCCCATGTAAGATATATTCCACATCGTTTGAAATATCTCGTAATTTAAGATAAGTCCCTATTGGTTTTTAATTAGGAATAAAAAGAAACTTAGGATGAATTTAGAGCCTGTTGAAATTTTCTACACCAAATTTAAACAGGCTCTCATTGGTGTATTGAGTAACTTTGATTTTTATTATTTGAGGTTGCTTAAAGATACTTTCTTACTTTTCATTGAAAGCAATTTATTAAGTTGCTTCAGTCATTTTTCGATCTTTCCGCAATTCATGTTTCACCCAACGCCTTATGCGCCTGTAAGTAGGATGTATAACAGAAGTTGGACCTATTGAACTTTCTTTTACCATAAATGCAAACAGGCAAAAAATGCCTAGTAAAAGCAGGTAGCCATATAATTCTTTCATAGATACCATCATCGATTGTTGATATAAAGCCCCATAAACAGTTTTACCAGGAAGATGATTGGCTGCAGTATTTACATGATCGAGGCTTGCTCCCAATAACATAGCATTTTTTTTCACCAGTATTTTCAACCAATGGCTCAGAATGGCAGTACCCAATACACCCGCAATTCCAGCACTCACAAAAGCTTGGATACTCAATGATTGAAAGAAAAACTGAAACGGAATCCGTGATAGCAAAGTAACGAAACAAATACCAATAATAATATAACCAAAACTACGCAGGAATAAAGGTAATACTAATGATTCTTTGGATTGGTTAAAATCAATTGTAAAATAAAAAAGCATCAAGTAAAACACAATAGCCAGAAAGCCAATAACCGTCATGGTTTTATATCTCCATTTACGAAGTGCAAACGTCTGATACGTAAAAAAGGCACCTACTACAATACCCGCCAAAACAACCCAATTAAGTGAAATCGTATGGAGTTCATCATAACCCAATACAGACTCCAGATAAATATGCTCCAGCACATGCGAAGGAGCCAGGAAAATATTAATCAGAATATATAAAGAGACAACAGTCAGCACTTCTTTAAAACACCATGTTTGGAGGTTAATAAACGGATGCCTGATAAAAGAAGCCCGCCATAAGTTAAGTACTAACATAATTCCGGCAGCTACCGTGGCCATACGAATATAAGCCGATTGAAACCAATCGTAATATTCACCATAGTTGCATATAAAAATAATGCAAAGAACAATCGATCCCCATAAAATGGCTCCCAACCAGTCGATACCAAAAAGAGGGAGTTTTCTCATCGAACGATACGTACGAAACATCACCACTATTGCCAATAAAACTAGTCCTAGTAAGGCAATTACTACCCAATGTACATATTCCCATTTAGTGAAAAATGCCACATAAATAGTCATTAACCCGGAGAACTGAATACAGCCTTGCACTAATAAATAAATGAAACAGAAAAATACCGATAAATCTCGTTTAGGTGTAATCCAGAGCTGAATGGTCGAACAACATTCAAAAGTACCCCACATCCTGAAGATGCCCGCTACAAAACAAGTGGTTACCAATACCGGAACGCTTTGAATATGCATGGAAACCAAGTTACATACGATAAGTACCAGGGGACAAGTCAATAAAGATGTCTTTGAAGAAAAACAAAACTTCAAACGAAACAGAATGGGAAAAGTCAGTCCCATACCTACCATGGATGCATAACCGGCCATCATGATATCTTCTCGCATCAATGCCAATGATCCTACCATTTCACTGACAGCCGCAAGATAAACTCCGCCGGATAATTGGAAAATGATAACGATAATAACCAGTATCCAGGGTTTTAACTTCTCAGGTACAAAGCGCCGGATAGCGGGAATTGAAAAAGGTTCTGTTGTATGCATCAGCTTAATAGTTTACAAGACATTCCACATTCATTCCTGCCCGCAATCGGTTCAGATTTTCCAGACTGTTTTCATCTGCAAATTCAATACGTACCGGAATCCGCTGTTCCACCTTTACATAATTACCGGCAGAATTATCTTGCGGAATCAGCGAATAACTGGCTCCTGTGGCACGGGAAATAGATTTTACCACTCCCTTGTATACTACTCCGGGAACTGCGTCAACTTTGATATCTACATGTTGCCCTTCCTGAATCTGGCAAGTCTGGGTTTCTTTGTAGTTGGCCACAATCCATTTATCATTCTTATCTACCACATCAACAATGGTTTGCCCCGGTTGAATAAGCTGTCCATCTTGGATATTCTTTCTTCCGGTTGTACCATCACAGGGTGCTACTATTACCGTATAGGAAAGGTTCAACTGAGCTAGGTTTAATGCAGCCTTAGCCAGTTTAATACCGGCATCGTTTTGATCCAATCGTTGAGTTTGCTCTTGTTTCGTCAATGTCGTTGATTTTCTTTGGCGGGTTAAAAAGTCATACCGAGCTTTTGAAGCCTCATAATTGGTCTTCATGGCATCGTACTGCTGTTTGGTTACCGCATCCTGTGCATACAGGTTTTTATAACGGTTGTATTCCTGTTCGGCATTTTCAAGACGAACTCTTTCTTCCTGGATTCCTGCATCAGATACGGCTATGTTATTCTGGATTGTAGAAATAGCAGTTGCCATGGCTACTTTACCAGATAAAGCATTCTGGTAATCTGCTTCCGCCTGTGCGACACGAAATTTAAATTCGGTATCTTCAATCAAAGCCAACGTATCTCCTTTTTTAACTGTTTGATATTCTTCGAAATATACCTTCGAGATAAAACCCTGTAGGCGTGAGTTTACCGGAATAATCAATTGCTTCACCTGTGCATTATTGGTATATTCCACATTTCCCAAATGCACAAAACGGGCACACACCCATACAATACCTACAATGATCAATGCTCCTACTAGAATGTTATAAATTAGTTTTTTAGTTTTATGTTTCATTTCTATGCTTTTTTCAAGTTATAATTTTCCAGATACTCTTCTCAATTTGTAATAATTGAATAAAATATTGATTCGGGCATTGGCCAGTTGCAATTCTGCGCTTAACTTCGAATTACTTGCATCCAGCATATCCGTAATCAAGGCCAGGTCGTTTAAGTAACGATTATTGATTATTTCATAATTTTGGGTCGCCAGCTGCACACTTTTCTCCTGTGTATCCAACTGTACAAAAGCCTCAGCCAGACGAACATGCGCAGACTGCACTGCCAGTTCCGTATTTTCTAGTGTCAACAAATAATTTTCCTGAGAACGACGAGTGGCTATTTTATTCAACCGCTGTTTTTTAGATGTAGTGTATAGCGACGCCAGGTTATATTTAAGCCCGACACCTACATACCAATAATTGAAGTTCTTATTAATCGCTGGAACTTCAATTGTAATCGGCCCATCCAGATGATCGGCAGCCACAATCGCTATTTGGGGTAACCATTCAGCCCGGGTTATTTTCTCTTGTTTCCGGTTCATCTGAATTTGCATATCTGCTTGTTTCAAAAGCGGAAGCGATTCTACGGCAGCCTCCTGCCAGTTATCTTCTGTCGACAAAGGTATCGTCATATTAAATAAAGTACTATCGGGCTGGATAAAAGTATGAACGGGTAAACCCAATACAGTGACCAACTCATGATTATAAATTACCTGGCTGTTATCCACCTGGGTTAATGCCAGTTCAAGGGTTTTTAGCTGTAATTCATAGCGAGTCACATCATTGGCCAGTGCGATTCCTTCTCTCTGACGGGCACGTACTTGCTCAATCAACATCTTGGTTTGTTCTATATTTTTCAGATAAACTGCCCGCTGATTATTTAATTTGTAAAGTTCAAGATAATATCCGATCAGCAAGAAACGAATATCTTGTGTATTTTGCGCCTTAGCCAGATAAGCCAGCTTTTCTTCCAACTGTGCCAATTCAATGGCTCCCCGAATAGCTCCTCCGGCATAAACGACTTGTGAAGCTTCTAATGAAAAGTTATTTCCAAAATGAGGCATGGATGCGTTCATTCCCTTCGAGAAGTCACGATCTGACATCCAGCCGTCACCCAAGAAACTGGCTGATAAAGAAAGATCAATCGTTGGCAAAAACGCTGTTTTAGCTACTTTCACTCCCTGCGAAGCTTGCTCAATAGCAGTTTGATGTAGTTGAATACTTTTACTATTTTGATCAGCCAAGCTGAACATTTCATCAACAGTTAGCACATAACTGTTCTTCTCCTGGGCATATAATCTGACTGGAAAAAGACAAAAAAATACACCCAGTACATATAAGTACTGTTTAATCATCTAAAATTTAAATTGAATTATTTAGTTTATTTGAAAGATAGAAAAAGTCACTCCAGACAATTTATCTATCCGATTTAGTAAGGTTTGTCCTCACATAAAGGAAGTTTTGTTTTTAATCAGAAATTGCCATTCCCCAACTCCGGAAATCATGCAATTTATTGATAGGAAAAACAAAAAAAGAAGAATCAAGGAGGTAGATATTTGTTTTTTTCATTATTCTAGTCGTAATCGTTTTTACTTCATCCAAAAACGATGCAAAGTTAGAGAATTAATCTATAAGTTGTAACCTTGTTAAGAATGTTAAAAATGTGAATTTTCTCAAAAAAGACTTCTTCTATACTCCAAAGGAGACATACCAGTATGTTTTTTAAAGAATTTACCGAACGAAGATTGATCTGAAAAATTCAATTCCTCAGAAATCTCCTGAATGGATATATCGCCATTCCGCATCATTATTTTAGCCTCGGATATGCGCGCTTCATTAATCCATTCCATCGCCGTTTTGCCGGTTACTGATTTAATTACCCGAGACAGATAGACAGGAGTTACACACAACTCAGTAGAATACTGAGAAACCTCATTCCATTTTCTTCCATTGGCAACAATCAAGTTCACAAACTTCATAGTGAATGTTTCATTGGGTCCCAGCCTGTGTCCTTCGGTATTCAGATTCACCTGCTTCATACTTATATCAATCAGTTCCATAATGAAATTCCCAATTTCATTCATCACCATACCCCGATGAAAAACATGGTCTACCCTGCGGATATTGTTTCTTAACCGGTCAATAATTTCAATCATCACCTGAAAATCTTTGGTATCCAGCTTTTGCATTGGGTTAAACCTTTTAAAAGCCATATACTCTTTTGGTACGGTAAAAACCTGCGTAAAAATCTCGCGGAATAATGACTTGGATAGAACAATAAAATAACCTTTTGCATCATGTGAAACCCGTATAGAATTCAGCATATATTTTTCTGATAATTCCAGAACCATATTTTGAGTAACACGATAAGGAAGATAATCCATTGTCACAGTTAATTCTCCTTTGCTGACAAATACAGCTGAAAAAGCATCCAGTCTGATAGGAAATACTTTAGAAGGACTGTCTGTTAAAGTAGTACCTGATATTTCAATTACAATGGCTTCATTCCGAAATATATCACCCACTTTTAATGCCTGAACCATTTCTTCCAAGGCTATATTTTTTATTTCTTCCATATAATTATTATTGGGGGTTGTATTTTATGTAAAGTTCAAAATGGAACAACAAATGTTAATTTAGAACCACATTAAAGATAATTTAATACTTAATCATCAAAAATGAACCAATAAAACTCAATTAAGAACTAAAGTTTTCGTTGTATTTCCAAACAACTTTGCAAAGTAATTATGAGAAAGCAAAGTTAAACGAACTTATAACATAAACGATATGTCAAAAGATAAAATTTCAAAAGTAGCGATGAATCTCTTTACCAGTTTCGGTATTAAAGGGATAAGTATGAATCAGATAGCAGGTGCTTTACAAATATCAAAAAAAACTTTATATGAAGAATTCGCAAACAAAGAAAAGCTACTTTCCTACTGCATGGACAATGAAAAAGAACGAGTGAAAAAAATATTAACCAGAGGAGAACAGGAAGCACGCAATCCATTGGAAATGCTTCTAACAACGATTCATGATATGAATCAATATAAATCCAATTATTGTCCTGCCTTTTTTAAGGATATACAACAGTTTGATGAGTCATCCGAAAAAATGAATACATTTATGGCTGAACAGCACCATAAATATATGCAATACTTCAAGAGTGGAATCGAAGAAGGGTATTTTATAGCAGATTATAAATATGAAGCAATTGCTTCACTCCTGATTAATAACTTCAGTAACTGGAATACTCCACAACAACCCTATATAATGCTGGCCTTTATACGTGGAATATGTACCCCGAAAGGAATGGAAGCTCTTAATAATTATTGCTCTCCCAACTCATACAATGATAAAGATAATAAAATAGGTATAGTTATTTAAACTAAGCAACTAAAGACATGAAAATGAAAAAAGTTAAAAGATTTATTTCCACATTCATCGTCATGACAGGAATTTTAACAGGACAAACACTATCGGCACAATCATCTGGTCCGGAAGTTTTAAAACTGACCCTTAATGACGCATTGGAAATTGCACTGAGCGAAAATCCGAACATTCGCATTGCCGACCAGGAAATCACCAAACAAAAATATGCAAAAAAAGGTACTTATGCATCCTTGTTTCCACAAATCGATTTCACTGGTAGTTACCAACGTACCATCGAGAAACAAACCATGTATATGGATGGAGTTGAAGGAATGTCAGGCGGATTAAAAGTGGGAAGAGATAACAACTGGTCAACAGGATTTACTGCTAGTATGCCTTTGATTTCTGTTCCTCTATGGAAAAGTCTGAAAATATCGGGTTACGATGTGGAGCTTGCCGTCGAAAAAGCCCGTTCATCACGCATTGATATGATTGATCAGGTAAAACGAGCTTTCTACGGAGTGCTATTAGCCCGGGATGCTTATGGAGTGTATAAACAAGCGTATGACAATGCTGTATATAACTACAATGAAATCAAACAAAAGTACGAACAAGGTTTACTTGCTGAGTATGATTTGATACGTGCCAATGTGAATGTAAAAAACGCAGAGCCTAATATGTACGATGCAGAAAACTCCCTTATCCTGGCTCATTGGCAACTGAAAGCATTGCTCGGACTAGACCTCGAAGGAAACGTTGAATGCATGGGCAATCTGTCAGACTTTGATGAAACGCTCATCGCTGATTTTGTAAGCATAGATACCAGCCTTATGGGAAACAGTACATTGAAACAATTGGATATTCAATACGAACAATTAGAAAAAACAAAGCAAATGCAGATAGCTCAATATTATCCGTCGCTGAGTCTGCAATTTGATTATCTGTGGAACTCTATGAATAATAATTTCAAAATAAGAGATTATAAATGGGATCCATATTCCGTAGTGGGTGTATCACTAACCATTCCTATCTTCTCCGGAGGGAAACGGTATTCGGATGTAAAACAGGCACAGATCAGCCAGAAACAATTGAACGATCAATATCTAGATACTGAAAGAAACCTTAGGCTGGCAGTAAAGCAATATACCGACCAGATGAGCACCTGCATCAAACAGTATAGCGCAGCCAGCGCCGGTGTAGGCGAAGCTGAAAAAAGTTATGATATTACCATGAAGCGATACGAAACCGGCGAAGGCACCTTGCTCGAAATCAATGATGCCCAACTCTCACTCACACAGGCGCAGCTCAACCTGAACCAATCTATATACAATTATCTGATAGCTAAATCATCACTAGAAAAAACCCTGGGAAATACAATGCCCTGATCTTAGCTGGAAATAGTAATCTACCGGCACAGGATTTCGCCATGTGTCAATTCCATAATATACTTCTACGGTTTACATAATACTTTAAAAGCACAGGGTAGAACTTGTGCCGGGAGGATTACTAACACTTTATAAACAAAAATACAGAAAGTAATAAACAAAAAAAATAACAGAATCATGAATTGGAAAAAATCATCGGGTATCGCTCCCATCGTTACACTTTTACTACTAACCGGATGTAATAACAATAATCAGGTAGTGGAAACACCACAAGAGAAAGTGAAAGTACAGGCAGTAACCGTATTTGCCAGCCAGGTTGATCAATTGGGAACCTTTACAGGTACAATAGAAGCAGAAATTGTGAACAATATTGCTCCACAAAACCCCATGCGTATTAAAAAAGTATATGTGGAAGTAGGTGACCATGTAAGAGCCGGACAAAAACTGGCCGAAATGGATGCTGTTAACCTGAATCAGACTCGTCTTCAGATGGAAAATGATAGAACTGAATTTGAACGTGTAGATCAGCTTTACACAGTAGGCGGTATTTCAAAATCTACCTGGGATGCACGCAAACTGGCTTTTGAAATATCCAAATCGACTTATGAGAACCTGCAGGAAAATACAATTCTGACCAGCCCCATCAATGGCATTGTTACCAAACGTTATTACGACAGTGGTGATATGTATAACGGAGGGACACCTATCTATGTAGTAGAGCAAATACGTCCAGTAAAACTGATGGTAAATACATCAGAAATGTTATTCCCGAAAATTAAGAAAGGAATGGAAGTAGATGTTAAGCTGGACGTTTACGGAGAACAGGTGTTCAAAGGTACAGTAAAACTAATTCACCCTTCTATCGATCCAGATACCCGCACTTTCCCGGTAGAAATACAAATTAACAACGCTGATGAACGTATACTACCTGGTATGTTTGCCCGTGCTACCTTTAATTACGGTAGCGAAAACCGGGTTTTGGTACCCGACCGTGCGATCATCAAACAGACAGGATCGGCTGATCGCTTTGTATATACCATTGAAGATGGAAACTCCTACTACCGGAAAGTAAGCCTCGGACAATTAATTGGTAATGAATATGAAGTGATTGAAGGCTTAAAATCCGGAGAAATAGTTGCCACAACTTCTCTCAACAGGCTAAATAATGGTACCGAAGTGGAAATTGTAAACCCAACCAGTCAGAAGTAAGAATTCTAAATACGTAAAGATATGAGTATTTATTCAACAGCAGTAAACAAACCCGTTACAACGGCACTTTGTTTCGTAGCTATCATTATATTCGGAATTTTCTCCTACAAACAGTTGGCAGTTGACCTTCTGCCACAGATTGATGAAAATGCCATCCTGGTTATGACAACCTATACAGGAGCCAGCGCCAGCGATATTGAAATGAACATATCAAAGCCTATCGAGAATGCTTTGAATGGAGTTAGTGACCTGAAACACATTAGTTCCAGCTCACGTGAAAATATATCGGTAATTACCCTTGAGTTTGAATATGGAATCAATATTTCCGATGCGACCAACGATGTACGTGATAAACTCGACCTGGTAAAATCCAGTTTACCCGACGATGCTCAGTCCCCTATTTTGTTTAAATTCGGGGCTGACGATATTCCTATTATTATTCTTTCAGTTACAGCAGAAGAAAGCACGAATGCTCTCTATAAAATCCTGGATGATAAAGTCGCTAATCCGCTGGCTCGTATCAGTGGAGTAGGAACCGTATCCATTGCCGGAACTGCACAACGGGAAGTAAACGTATATTGCGATCCTCATAAACTGGATGCATACGGACTTACCATTGAAAGCATTTCACAACTCATAGGCATGGAAAACCGCAACACACCGGGAGGTAGTGTAGATTTCGGTTCTAATACCCTCTCTTTACGGGTACAAGGCGAATTTACTGATGCTAGTCAAATGCTCGATTTAGTTATTGGCCATAAAGACGAAAAGGCTATTTACCTTCGCGATGTGGCACGGGTGGAAGATACTGTACAGGAAAGAGCACAGGAAGCTTATACAGACGGAAGACGCGGTGCTATGATGATCATTCAGAAACAATCGGGTGCCAATTCCGTGAATATTGCCAAAGAGGTGCATAAAAAATTACCGGAGTTACAACGTTCTTTACCATCGGATGTACAGCTGGGAGTAATTGTGGATACTTCAGATAATATCAACAATACGATGAATTCACTAACGGAGACTATCCTGACAACGTTAGTGATTGTAATGATTGTAGTATTTGTATTCCTGGGACGTTGGCGTGCCACACTGATTATCAGTGTTACGATTCCGGTATCTCTTATTGGAGCCTTTATTTACCTGTATGCAACCGGCAATACGCTGAATATCATTTCTTTGTCTGCTCTTTCACTGGCTATCGGGATGGTAGTGGATGATTCCATTGTGGTTCTTGAAAACATTACCACACATATTAATAGAGGAAGTAAACCCAAACAGGCAGCTATATTTGCAACAAAAGAAGTATCTCTTTCGGTAATCGCTTCTACACTTACTATGCTGGCTGTATTTCTGCCTCTTACCATGATTTCGGGTATGGCTGGTATTTTATTCCGCCAATTAGGATGGATTGTTAGTATCATTATGATTATTTCAACTGTAGCTGCCCTCACTCTGATTCCGATGATGAGTTCGAAAATGCTCAAACTGGATAATAAAAAAGGGAAACTATATACCTTCTTTTTCACTCCGATTGAAAAAGCATTGGATGCACTGGACAGAGGCTATGGAAGTTTACTTAACTGGGCTGTACATCACCGGAAAACTGTTATCATCGGGGCTATTGCTCTTTTCGGAGGAAGTTTATTATTACTGAATACAGTTAAAACAGAATTCTTCCCGGCCATGGATAGTGCTCGTATCACCATCACGGCTGAAATGCCTATCGGAACACGCCAGGATATTACCCGCGATGTTGTTCGACGGATCAGTGAAGAATTTAAAGAAAAGTATCCTGAAATCAAAGTTTTGAATTATTCATTCGGACCAGCCGACGCCGACAATACATTTGCCAATATGAGCGATAATGGTACTTACATTATGAGTTTCAATATTTCTTTGGTAAGCATAGAAGAACGTGACCGTCATATGACCGTTATTGCTGACCTTATGCGTCAAGACTTGAATGAATACACCGAATTAAAAGAATTCAAAGTAACAGCCGGAAGAAGTGGAATGGGAGGAGAATCAACTGTGGATGTTGAGATATACGGATATGATTTCTCTGTAACTGACCAAGTAGCTGATGAGTTGGCAGAACGCATGAAAAATCAGAAAGAATGTTCGCAGGTAAACATCAGTCGGGGTGATTATATCCCGGAAATACAAATTGATTTTGACCGTCAGAAACTTGCTCTGAACGGATTAAACGTAACCACTGTATCTTCTTATCTACGCAACCGGATAAATGGTTCTGTAGCTTCCTATTTCCGCGAAGATGGTGAAGAATATGATATACGCGTACGTTATGCTCCTGAATATCGTGAAACAGTAGAAGATATTGAAAACATTCTGGTTTATAACAGTAATGGAAAAGGAATTCGTATACGTGATCTTGGACAGGTAGTAGAAAGAATGACCCCTCCTACCATTGAACGTAAAGACCGTGAACGTATCATCACAGTATCGGGAATAGTAGCCGAAGGAGCCGCATTAAGTGATTTGGTTGCTAAAACAGAAAATATTCTGGCTGATATGGATATTCCTATAGATGTTACCTGCCAGATTGGTGGAACGTACGAAGATCAACAGGATACATTCAGTGACCTTATTACATTACTTGTACTAATCATTATATTAGTGTTTATTGTAATGGCTGCTCAATTCGAATCGTTGATAGATCCATTTGTGATCATGTTTTCTATTCCTTTCGCATTCACCGGTGTATTCCTAGGATTGTCAATTACAAACACGCCACTGGGTGTAATGGCTCTGATTGGTATCCTTATTCTGATGGGTATTGTTGTAAAAAACGGTATTGTATTGGTCGACTATATAATCCTTTGTCGTGAACGAGGCATGGGAATTATCAACGCTGTGGTAACGGCAGGTAAATCACGTCTCCGTCCTGTATTAATGACTACCCTTACAACTGTACTTGGTATGATTCCGATGGCTATCGGTACAGGTGAAGGTGCTGAAATGTGGAACTCAATGGGTATGACTGTTGTATGGGGACTTTCCATTTCCACATTAATTACTCTGGTATTGATCCCGGTAATGTACTGTATCTTCGCTGGTGGTGGTGTAAGACGTCGCCGCAAGGAATTATCAAATGCCGAATTACTTGAATTAAGATTCGAAGAATAAAAACAATTAATATGAAAGCTATATTTATCTCCTTTAACCAGGCTTCTTACGAAATGATTTTAAGCCTGATGGAAAGAAACAATATCCAGGGATTTACCTACTGGGAATCCGTTGCTGGAAAGGGCAGCCGTACAGGTGAACCTCATCTGGGAACACATGCCTGGCCAACTATGAATGGAGCAATTCTCACCATAATTGAAGATGAAAAGGTGGACCGCTTTATGAAACTATTACACAAACTGGATATGCAATCGGAAGAACAGGGTTTACGGGCCTTTGTACTCAACGTGGAACAAAACATCTAAAACTAAGGCTATGACAGAAAAATTACCAGTCAAAACTTTTAAGCTAAAACGGCAAAAAAGAATCGGACTTATAGTGGGTACTATTTCTTTCCTGGTCCTGTCATTTTATTTTTTCCAGCTCGGTATTGAGCTGGAAAAGACCGCTGGAAAATTCTTTTGCCTCATCATGTTCTTGTTGTCTTTTACAACTGCCGTTTTCTGGATACTTGGATACCTTTATCTGCGGAAAGAGAATTTCATCGGTTTCTTCATTTCCAGTGAAGGGTTCAACGATATTTCCACCGGACATCGATATGGAATCGTAGAATGGGAAGACGTTATTAAATTAAGAATCCTGGATGATCTCGACCATCCAGGAAGAAAATACATCAGTTTAAAAATAAAAAATCCACAGGAATACATTGTCCGTGAACCGATGCAACACAAAAGGCGATCACTCGAATTAAAATATCATTATTATGGTTCGCCTATTTGCTTCTCAAACCGGGGATTGGATTGTTCTTTTGAAGAACTGGAGAGTACGGTACGGATGTATTACAACAATTATCTGGAAAGACAACAAAATCAAAAAGAAAGTATAATCCAATAATATATTTAATAAGTGATAACGTGTTTATTGACTTAATTGGTTGTTTATTGAAAGCGGGCACCCGCGAGGTTCCCCGCTTTTTTCATTGTTCTCATCCTTCCTAAAATAAAGCAATAAAAGTGTGATTCTAATATATTACCATTACTTTTTCATACATGAAAACTGCACTGTGCCAATGAAGTTGATTGCACAGTAGAGTAATAGAGCTGTTTTTGTGAAAAAATTGCGCTATTTGTATGAAGAACAACGCTGTCCTTGTGAAAGAGCGGCGTTGTTTTCATTATATACTGTCTACTTATTTGGGTAAATAATCTGTTGGATCTACTCTCTTCTCACTTTTCAGTACTTCATAATGTAAATGAGGTCCTGTTGATAAACCGGTATTACCCGAATAACCGATTACCTGACCTCTTTCCAATTTATCACCCACCTCTACTGATATACTTCTGAGATGAGAATAAAAGGTCGAAAATATTTCGTCATGTTTAATAATTACATAATTTCCTTTAGTAGAATCAAATTTTGCGTCTACAACTACTCCTTCTGCTGTAGATATTACCTCTTCTCCTTCAGAGATTGCAAAATCAATTCCATAATGAAAACCTTTTTTCTTCGTTTTGGGATTAATCCGCTCTCCATAACCGGGAACACGCTTTATTTTCTTTGAATCAACCGGATAAATAGAAGGTTGATTCAGAGTAAACATAACAATTTCACTATTGGGGGGTAGTGTCACTTTCGCCGCTGAAAAAGCAGATAACATGCAACAAACAAGCGGTAAAACGAATATATATACTCCTAAATACTTATTGGATGTTTTATTTTTTGTAATCATAACGATACGTTTCTTAATTGTTTTACAATAAAATTGACTGGTAATACCACCAAAACTTGCCATCTGAATATGCTTTAGCATGCAATAAAGGTAGTTTTCTATTTGATCTCTATCCTTAATAGCATTTGCATCTGCCAGATATTCGTGTTGAAGTTTCAACGATTTTTTGTAAAGAAGAACAAAAGGGTTAAACCAAAGTAACACAGAAATAATCTCTACTATAAGCAGGTCGAACCAATGAAATTGCCTGACATGGGCCATTTCATGCTCAATAATTAGGGGATTATTTTCACCTTTGGGTAAAAAGATTCTATTGAAAAATGAAAATGGTGAATTCGATTCTATACTAATAACCTTCGTCTTTCCTATCTGATAGGTCTCTGAATGATTACTAATTTGAATTATCTTTCGTATGGAAAATAAAAGTTTAAAGAACAATAGAGATATGCCGGTAAAATATATTATCGACAAAATCAGTGAATAATTGATTGTTGTTACATGTGCTAATAAATTTTGAGGTTGAAAAAAGTCATATTCCGCCTCCATCATAAAAGGCTGAACCTTATCTATCCATCCGATATTTGACTGGCTTTTGAATATAGAAACGTTTAGAACAGGAATAATAAATGAAAGAAAAAGCCCCAGAATTAAATACAGTCTATTGAGTAAGAAAAAAGTGCTCTTACGAAGTATCAGAAAGTAAAAGGCATAAAACACCATTATACATATGCTTACCTTCAGTAAGTACCACCCATAAACTGCCATAAATCTATTTGTTTGTTTTTATTTTCTTTATCTCTTCTTCAATCATGTCTTTGATTTCTTCCAGTTCCGAAAGTTTCAATTGGGCATTCGCAAAAAAGGATGCAAATTCAGGTGCCGAACCATCAAAATAATCAGTAATAATTGATTTTACATGATTCTGGAAATAATCATTCTTAGAGACCAATGGATAATATTCATGGATTTTCCCATACGTATTGTAACCAATAAATCCTTTTTTCACTAAAACCCTAATTACGGTGGAAACAGTAGTATATGCGGGTTTTGGTACAGGAAACTGGTCAACAATATCTTTCAGAAAACCTTTGTTTATTTTCCAAAGGTATTGCATTACTTGTTCTTCAGCTTTTGTTAATTCTTTACTTTCCATGTGACAAATATATAACTATATTTATAGTCATACAACTATTTATATAATTATTTCCCTGTAAACTGATAAATAAATTAATTTATACCTTAAATACACGGTTAAATATTTCTTCAAAGGAGTTATAAAAAAATCCGGGGCTTAATGAACGATCTACCATCCTCACTAAACCCCGGAAGAGTCAATTTATTCCGGATTATATTTTATATATTCAACTATTCGTGTTTATAAATCTCCCATCCCAGATAGGTTTCAACAGCTTCCAATACAATATCTTGCACATTGCCACGACACATAGCTACATGGTGTTCAAAACCATTTTTACACATATACTTCATCAGCTTTTGTAAGTTGGGAACTTGTGTCACAGCAATACAACCATCCATTCCGTACGGATCATCCGTGAGGTTTCCTTCCCCCAGATAAGATTTTATGATGCCTTTTGGATCGTCAGTAGAAATCCGGAAATAGGTAAACGGTCCAGCGGTTACTTTTCCTTTTACGGCTCCAAAAGTATTCTCAGTACCCATTGTACGACTAAGAACACCCAGGTTTCCAAGTTCGAGACTGTTGTTCACAAAACTCTTTGGAAAGTTACCGCAGTGCGTACAAACGCATTTATTCCGGTCTTCGGCAAAATTATTGTTCCAGTCTAGAAGGGCAGAAGCATTCCCCGATGCCAATGTCAAGACATACATTGAAATAGCTCCGGCAATATCTACTTCGCAAGCACTTGGTATCAGCTTGTCACCCAGCATACTCATGGTAACACAGGCAGCGCAACCATAATTGGCCTGAAGTGAATCCCAACACTGAATAGCAACTGCATCTATTTCATTGGCTGCAATCCATTTCTCTACTGCCAGGCCGAATTTAGCCTGCTTCAACAGTTTCTTTTCATAGCCTTCGGGCACCTTAGCATAACCGTGAATTTCTTGGATGCGGTTCAGTAATACTTCATCTTCATCAACAATGGTATTAGCTATTCCCATAATTTCGGATAAATCTACAGGAACAACGGCAATACCTGTCCGCTGAAGAATTTTCTCAGAAGCACGAACTGTCTGGAAGCCAGCCGGACGTGCACCGATAGCTCCGATGCGGGTACTACGCAATTTATTTACCACACGGCAAATAGCTGCGAAGCGATGAATATCTTCTAATAATAAAGGGCTGTGAATAGAATAGGTATGAAGTATTGTATCCGTAAACGGAATACCGTATTGATACAAGTTATTGCAAACAGAAAGCTTACCACAGAATGCATCCCGACGATGATCTAAGTCTACCTTCTCATTTTCATCGTCGCAAGCCTGCACCAGGATAGGCACATTGAGATTTGACAATTGAATGGCATTGATAATTCCAATCTCAAAACCAAAATTAGGAAGGGTAACAATAATACCATCAATGTACTCCCGATTCTTTTTAAAAAGATCGGCACATTTTACGCCATCTTCCCGGGTTTCAATACTTCCCGATCCTGTCGGTGTATCTTCTTCATCCAGGATCACATAGTCATAATTGTTTTCGGTTAGTACTTTCAGGAGGGTTTCACGAACGTCTTTTGCTAAAGCAGAATTGAAATAGCTACGGGTCGCCAAAATAATTCCAAAAGTTGTTTTTTTGTTTTTCATGAGAGGTATTTTCTATTAGTTAATATTCTGTTGTGTCCGTTGAATGGCGTTTAGCCAACCAGCATAAAGCTGTTGGCGGGTTTCTTTATCCATTTGCGGAGAAATGGTTTTATCTGATTTGCGTAAAGAGGCTACTTCTTCCAGGTCTTTCCAGACTCCACGGACCAGACCGTTCATTACAACGGCTCCCAGAGCGGAAGCTTCTTCAATGTCCGAACGGTTGATAGTAGCATCCAGCATATCGCTTTGAAACTGCATCAGGAAATTGTTTTTGGTTGGTCCTCCGTCTACCCGCAACTCTTTGAGAGAGATGCCTGCCTGTGTAGTCATTAAGTCGACTAAATCTTTCACTTGATAAGTGATGGCTTCCAGTGCAGCTCTTACGACATGTGCTTTGCCTGTTCCCAACGTCATACCATGCAGCAATGCTTTGGCTTGCGAATTCCACCAGGGAGCACCCAATCCGGCAAAAGCTGGAACAAAGTAAACTCCTCCATTATCAGCTACGCTGGTGGCCAGTGCTTCCACTTCAGCAGGGGTATCAATTAGTTGCAGCTTTTCCTGCATCCATCGGATGGTTGCCCCGGTACAATGGATATTTCCTTCGAAGGCATAATACACTTTTCCGGAAGCAGCAAAGCCTACAGAAGTCACCAGTCCGCCTGAAGCTTCAATAGCTTTCTCGCCAATGTTTACCATGACTGAAGAACCTGTGCCATAAGTACTTTTCCCCATGCCCGGTTCAAAACACATTTGCCCGGCCAAAGCACCATGAGAATCACCCAACATTCCGGCAATAGTTACCGGCCCGTTGAAAATTCCATTGAAAGTACTCTCTCCGAAAATGGAATCACAGGGCTTAGGTTCCGCCATCATGCATCTTGGTATAGTAAAAAGAGAAAGTAACTCATCGTCCCAATCGAGTGTATGTATATTAAAAAGAAGAGTACGGGAAGCATTGGTATAGTCTGTTGCATGAACTTTACCATCGGTAAGTTTCCAAAGCAGCCACGAGTCGATAGTTCCAGCCAGCAGCTTACTTTCTTCAGCTAACTGACGGGCACCTTCGACATGATCCAGAACCCATTGAATACCACTGGCAGAGAAATAGGGGTCTACAATTAATCCACTCTTTTGTTTAATGGTTTCCGTATATCCTTGCTGCGTGAGTTTCGCACAAATATCCGCACCTCGCTGACATTGCCATACGACAGCGTTATAGATGGGTTTCCCGGTTTCTTTATTCCACACAACGGCTGTTTCCCGCTGGTTGGTAATAGCAACTGAGCAGGTATCTTCTGCTAAAATATAACCACTTTCCACCACTTGTTTAACAGTGGCCAACGTATTGATATATATTTCTTCTGCGTCATGCTCAACCCAGCCCGGAGCCGGATAGAATTGCTCATGAGGAATAGTAGTGCGATACACAAACTCACACCGATCATTGAAAAGCACTGCCTTAGTAGCGGATGTACTTTGGTCAATGGAAAGAATAAAATTTCTCATTTAATTAGTCCTAATCATGTGTTTGATTGAAGGTTGTTTTACCTTTTATAGAAATTCAATCGCGGTTTTATAAATTCCTTCGGAATCAATTCCATAATGATGAAAAATCTCCAAAGGCTTCGCGAGGATTGCATTTTCATCAGGTATACCTAATATTTTGACGGGAACCGGATGATTTTGTACTACCGTTTCGGCAACAATCGCACCTAATCCACCATAAATACTATGTTCTTCCACGCTGATAATCTTCCCGGTTTCGCGTGCTGCTTTAATTATTACCTCCGTATCAGCAGGCTTTAAAGTATGCATATCAATCACTCGCGCGTTGATTCCTTTTTCTTCCAGTTTTTTGCCTGCTTCATAGCAATGGTACACAGTTTCTCCTGTTCCAATCAGGGTAATATCGTTGCCTTCCATCAAGGTATTGGATTTGCCTATCTGAAAGTCGAATGAATCGTCCTCATAAATATCCGGAACTGCATTACGTCCTACACGTACATATACAGGATGCGGGTAATCGATTAATGCTTCCACTAACCTACGGGTTTGTCTGACGTCACAAGGCAGAACAACTTGCATGCCTGGGAAAGTACGAAGCACAGCAATATCATGCAGGCTGTGGTGGGTAGCTCCTAAGGCCCCATAGCTCACTCCCCCCACTGACGCCCAGTATCTTTACATTATTCTTTGAATAAGCCATGTCAACTTTTACCTGTTCCAGACTACGGGCTACATAAAAACAGGCAGGTCCACACACAAATACTTTTTTCCCAGCCATTGCCAGCCCGGCACTTACACCTACCGCATTTTGTTCGGCAATACCTACCTCTACAAACTGGGCGGGAAGTTGTTTCGCAAAATCACTGAGGGTTACAGATCCCCTGGCATCGGAGGTTACGGCTATTATATCTTTATCTTTTCTTCCCAGTTCGAGCAATGTTTCGGTAAAACTTTGGCGACAGGGAATGGTTTGCTTTGTATTCATCTTTCAGGTTGTTTTGCGATTATGAAAATTGGTTGATACAGTCCTCAAGTTCCAATAAGCTTTTCTGGTATTCTTCAGGGTTGGGTACTCCATGATGCCATTTCAGGATATTTTCCATACAGGAAACTCCTTTTCCTTTGGTAGTACGGGAGATAATAAGATGAGGTTTTCTGTTTTGGAAGTCAATAGCATCCAACACCTGTACAATACTGGCCATACTGTCGCCATTAACTTCAATCACATCCCAGCCAAACGCAATCCAACGCTCATTCATGGGTTCCAATGACATTACCTTTTCGGTTTTATCACTGATTTGCAAACCATTGCGATCAATAATAGCTACCAGATTATCCAGTTTATAATGACTAGCCGACATAGCAGCTTCATAAATAGAGCCTTCACCTTGTTCGCCATCCCCCATCAATACAAAGGTTTTATAATCTTTCTGATCCATTTTGGCAGCAATAGACAAACCTACACCGATCGAAAGTCCATGTCCCAAAGCCCCTGTATTCACTTCGATGCCGGGTACTTTTATGGTAGGATGCCCCGCAAGCATTGAATTATATTCACCATACGTATCTAATTGTTCGCGGGTAATAAAGCCTTTTTGTTCCAATGCACAATACAAAGCCTCCACGCAATGTCCTTTACTCATGATAAAGCGATCGCGGTTTTCTTTCCGTGGATTGTTGGGATCAACATTCAATGTATGGAAGTACAATGCTGCAAGCATATTAAGAGATGATAACCCTCCGCCGATATGGACTGCTTTTGCTTTGTAAACTACTTCCAAAAGTCTCTTTCTCATTTTTGCAGCGGTCAGTTCCAACTGCCTGATTTCTTCTTGCTGAATCATTTTATCTTCTATTATCTATTAGTTTTCACCGTTAAACGAAGCAATTCGAAAACACAAAAGTAAATAATCGAAAGATAAAAACAAATAAAAAGAGGGTTTTTAAAGTGATTTTTATTAAGGTTGCTTTCTATATTTATAGGTTAAGAGGGGATTAAGACTGAAAAAGATAGCTCAAAAGGGCTGAAGGAGTTTTATACAAATTACAGATTGCAACATAGGGCTGAACTAAGAGTCGAAGGAGTCAAAGCTCGACAGATTTAGCCCAATGCCGTCAGCTTAAGGAAATCAACTGTTTGGTGAGTGTCGGAGCTACTCTTTTACCCGGAACGGGTAGCATGTGCCTAATCATGGGATGGATATCCCGTGGAAAGAGATATCCCGACTCTACCCACACAGCCCGGAAAAGGGGTGAAGCATCTATAATTGACCCACTTCGTGGCTCCCCTGGGATAACTCACTATCTTAGCCTGTGGGATATCCATCCCACGGTTATCCACATGCAATCCCTGCGGGATTTCTTAAAGA
The DNA here is from genome assembly GCA_021201335.1 of Bacteroides sp. Lineage (GTDB taxonomy): Bacteria > Bacteroidota > Bacteroidia > Bacteroidales > Bacteroidaceae > Bacteroides. Next base: position 53,474 of record JAJQFD010000009.1, read on the forward strand.
GTTAACGTCTCTAAATCCTCCGACCATGACTGGATATCCATCCCACGGTTAGTCGCAAAATCCCTTCGGGATAGGGAGTTAGTTCTTAAATTGGCGACATTGATATTTAGCAGGGGGCTGCGCTAGCGTTGTTCGCTGACCCCAGGCTAAATCTGTCGCACTTTCAGTGCTTCAATTATAAAAGTGACCTCTGAAAGTTACACCGGACAATAGCCATTCTTATTAAAGAAATAACTTTCTTCTATCTTTTCCCGAGTATCAGCATCCAAGGCATACAGTATCTCTCGGCAGAACTCCAGATAACCTGAACCATTTGCAGTTATTATATTTCCATCTCTTACAGCCTGTTTATTAAGGTAATTTTCGTCTCCAGTGTATTTATCTGGTCCACAGCTTTTTATAAATTCGACTGTGTTACTCGTATGTTTCACATCGTTCAGAAATCCGTTTATTGCCAGAAAGACCGAACCATTACATATTCCAGCCACAAGTTTCTTTGTATTAACAGCATCTTGAACCAAGGGAACAAGAAGCTGAGCCTCAGGAGTAAACCAAGTCATTCCTCCAATCAGAATCAGACCTGCATAATCTTCTGGAACGGTGTGTATATCATAATCCGGTATTACTTTCATACCTCCGATAGACACAACCGGGTCTTTCGTTACAGATAAAGTTTTTACAGAGTAGTTAGTGGGCCTGCCGGGTTCAATTCCCTGATTCAACGCGGGAGCAATAAAAGCTCCTTCCCAATCTGCAAAATCATTTAATAATACTAATAGTACTTCTTTCTTCATAGTTTTCTTTTGCTAGTTTATTATCAGCCTGCAAAAGTATATATTTTATAGGATAAAGATTAGTAGAATTAAAAAGATTGATTACATTTGCAAAAAAAGAACACCCGTTCTCTATATGCAAACATTAAAGAAAGAAATACAGGAAAGTATTGTAGATATAGCCGCACGGCTATTTTATAACCAGGGATTTGAAGAAACATCCATGCGCCAGATTGCAAACGAAATGCAAATGAGCGTTAGCAATCTATATAAGTACTTCAAAAATAAAGAGGATTTATTCAATGAAATAGTGAAGGGATATTATATAAAATACATGGCTGGTTTCTCAAAGTTCATTTCGGAAGAACAGTATCATGAAGATAATTTTAATTCTGAAAGCAATTCTTTTTTAGTCCATGCTATTTTTGAAAGTATCAAAACAGATCCTATAAAGTTTGTGTTGTTAATGGATAAAAGCAAAGGAACCAAATATGCCGGTTTTAAATACGAAGTTCTTCTTCTTTTGGAAAAGCATATTATGAAAGGAATTCAGCAACATAACAAACAGGAATATATCATAAAAATCTTGGTCAGTAACTTCTTTCACGGTGTCGTTGAAATTGCCAGAAACTACCAAAGTGATGAATGGGCACTCAAGAATATTGATTTATTAGTAAAATATCACATGAACGGAATGCATTCCCTCTATAAACAATAATTTTTTTATCTATAAAGAGAACGATCGTTCTCTTTTAAAACAAGAAATATGAAGATTACAATTATTCATTTTAGTCCGTCGGGCTATACCCAAAAGGTTACATTCATGCTGGAAAAAGAACTCAAAAAGAGAGGCCAGGATGTACAATTAGTCGAAATGAAAGGCAATGAAGATTTTTTTATAAGAAAAGATTTTTATGGGTTTCTGAAGAAAAACATTCAGCAACATGATGTTCTGCTTATTGGCGGACCAGTATATGCGCATCATTTACAATATCATATTCAAAACCTGATACAGTCACTTCCCAAACCAGATTATATTTGGGGTAAATATGTTATTCCTTATATATGTTATGGTGGTATTTCATCGGGGATAGCATTGAAAGAAGCCGCCGATCTTTTAAAAAGAACGGGACGAGTAGTTTATGCAGGGATGAAAGTTTCAGCACCGCACAGTATGACAAGAGCTTTTATGGATGAAGAATTCAATCGTGATAAATTACAAGATCAAAACTTCTCTGAAATTACTGAATTAGTTGACCGTATCATGAAGCTCAATAACGGAAAGGAAAGAGTCTGTAATGCCAAACATTTAAATTACAATGGTATCATGACTTTTTTAAAAGCAAAAATTATTTTTAAAGAGAAGTTATGGCATGAGAAACGATATCCTCAGATAAGCATAGATAAAAACTCTTGTACCAATTGTGGAAAATGTATAAAACTTTGTCCTGTACTCCATCTTATTAAAAAAGATGGGGTGGTAGTGGAAAACAACCAGTCTTCGTGTATTCATTGCTTCAATTGTGTTACTGATTGCCCCAGTGATGCTATTAAACTTATAGGTGATATGGAAAAAGGTCAAGCTTTTATGAGAAAAATGATTGCAAAAAATGGAAATAAAGAGTCTCCTGAAACAGCTATTTATCCGCTTTTCTAGAATTTTGAGATAAAAAAGAGAAAATCAAAATTACAGAATATAACTCCTCATTCCATCAAAAAGATTGAAAATAATTAAATTTACTTTTAGATTAATCCTTCCAAGAAGAGCTAAAAGTTTAAACCGGAAGCAAAAAGCAATCAAATCTAGCGTAAATCCGGATGTATTCGCCCTTTTTCCTATCAAAAAAACACATTCCAGTCGTGAAGGCTTTAAAGTCTACCCTATTGAACTTATAGGCCTTCCGGGGAGAATGAATAAAAATTACCCATATTCTTTACTTTTACATTCACATTCTTTAAGTAATGGATTCTAATTAAGTCTTTTTTCGCGCAAATAAAATCTATCTAAATGAAAGAATCAACAAAACAACAATTTACCAAATATGCTATTACTGCAAATAAATAAATCTGTTTGCTAGTAAAACAAACAATTATTCAACTATTTATTTTAGCATAACTTGATTTCCTAAGAGAATTCCCTCCTTTTAATAAGTTGCAAAGCAAATAATGGATTATAGAGAGTTTAAAATATCAAAGTGACAAAAAGTAATGGATGGTTTTACTGGAAACAGATGAAACTGCTATTAAAAATCTTCTGAATGATGAAAGTAAGAAATCTATATTTTTAGTAAAGCAATTAAAAAGGGGCTATCTCAAAAGTAGATCATAGATTAAATGAAGTTACGATTTGTAAGTAGGCAAGTCCGAAGTACTTGAATGTTCATTACCCCGGGTTTTACCCGGGGTAACAGATAAACTCCCTTTCCCGAACCCCGCATGGGGGTCAGGCCCTTCAGGGTTGTGTTGAGCGGGGTGTTCCCTCTACCCCGGGTTTTACCCGGGGTTATGAACATCTGACCCCATCTTGGGTCCCTGCTTACAATTTATAACTTTATCAAAGATCGATTGGGCTTCTGAGACAGCCCCTTCTAATTCAATCAATTTGATATTTAGTCAGAATCCATCTTCTTAAAACTCCCAATTTAGTGATACACCTATACTCTGCGAACCAGGAATATTAAAGTAATCTAGTCCGAAACCGTTTGATGAACCAGTTAGGTTCGTTTCCGGATCTACTCCTTTATACTTGCTAAACAATAGGATATTAGTAGCAAAGAGAGATATTTTAAGTTTGGTTCTTTGTCTGAACAGACGCAGAGGCATGTAATAGCCCAGCGATATTTCTCTGAGCTTGAGATAACTTGCATCTTGAATGCCATCTTCGGCTACACCGTAATGTCCGTAACGTACCCAATAATTATCCTGGATATTATCACCATAAAAACTTACTGGGATATTGTTTACACTTCCGTCGGTTAATACTCCGGGGAATATATAATTGGTTGTGTTGCGGTGGTCTGCTGAATATTGGGACGTACCGTAGTAATTCATAACGTTTCTTGTTCCGTTCCACATTTCTCCCCCTTTTTTATACTCCAACAATACGGACAAAGAGAAATTCCGATACTTTACCGAGTTTGTCCAGCTAAGTCGAAAGTCAGGATTGGGATTACCCAGAACTTTTTGTTCTGCACTCTCAAGCGGGAATCCGTCATTACCAATGATCATACGCCCTTGTTCGTCTCGTTGATAAGAAGTGCCATACAATACACCCAACGGTTGACCTTCGATGGCATACGAACCAGCTACCCTTTTAATTCCGGCCAACATCAGATCCCTTCCTCCCAGATTGGTGACACGATTCCGCTCACGGGAGAAAATGAATCCGGTTTCCCAGAATGAATTTCGTCTATTGACAAGTGTTGCTTTTACTTCGGCTTCAAACCCCTGAACTTTGAATTTACCTCCGTTTTCAAGCTGAACAGAAGTTTCAGATATCTGAGTAGGCAACATCTGATCTTTCCCTCTCTTCCAATACCAGGAAGCGGAGAGATTCAGACGATTACTGAACAAACCTATATTCGTACCTATTTCATAATGCCGGATTGTTTCAGGTTTCAACTGGTTCAAAACTACTTCCCTACTCTCAAAATGACTAGAGGCATCGTTGAGGTTATAGATCGATGAATTGAAATACACCGGATCGAGATACAAAGGCGATTCTTTATCAGCACGGGAGATATTTCCATACAGTTTCAATTGAGTAAGAGGTTCCCAGTAAAACATCTCATGAAGATTTGCCGCCAGTCCAAGTGACGGAGCTAGTAATGTTTTATCACTGATTGAACTCCATTCTCCGCGCATCCCTGCTTCCAATACGAATTTAAGATCATAACTGAGCCCTACTCTACCAAATGCAGCATTAGAATACCGCTTAAACACCTGGTTACAAGGCATGATATAACCCGCTTTCTGAATATTATATTCTTCTGGCTCCGGTAAATCATAACCATCCAACCGGGTTATATCCCGTTTTGATTTTGAGTACTCATGCCCTATCATGGAACTGACACTCAATCTGTTGAAGCTCTTATCGAATTTTACAAAAAATCTGGAATTGACTGATTTAAACTTCTCATCCCGGTTCATAACATGTCCTGAATAATAATATGCGGAACCTATATTCAGCGCCGATTTGGCTTCAGCCGATAAGTAATCTCCACTTAACTGATAATCCAAAGACAGGCCATCCAACAGTCGATAATTGAATTTTAAATAACCGATAAAACGATTTGATTCGTCACTAAACGGATTATTATTTACCGTCCAGTAAGGATTATCGGCACTAGCTCCAGCCGAATGCTGACTACCATCATTATTTGTAGCCACCCGATTATTGAAAGTCGGTGGAGTAAGAAGGATGCCCTGCATGATTCCTGACATATTATATCCACGTTGTAAACGCTTGCCCTGGGTATTTTTATAGCTTAGATCGGCGTCAAAGCTTAATTTGTTCGTTATCTGGCTACCCACTTTGATTCCGAATGAATTTTCACTAAATCTTGATTCAGGAATAAAACCATATTGCGTATTGTTACCCACTCTCAGATTATAATAATACTTTTCAACTCTTTGAGATACAACCAGATGGTTTTTAAAAAAATATCCGGTCTTAAAGATATCATACGCATCATAAGTGGGAGCATTGGCTGTATTCACATCCGGTCCCCAGCTAAAGGGTTCGTTGGAGGTATTCCATACCGGTGTTCCGTTTTCAGTACGCCCTTGTGTAAACTGACGTTGTAAATCTGGTAACTTATTAGGCATTTCCACTGCAAAAGAAGATGTAAAGGAAATGGTCCGTCTTCCATACGAAGGTTTTTTAGAGGTAACTAAAAGTGCCCCGTTAGCCCCTCTAGAACCATATATAGCAGCCGCAGATGCATCTTTCAGAACAGTAATGGATTCAATCTCAACCGGATTCATTTGAGCAATGGATTCATACTCTACCGGAGCACCATCAAGTATCACCAAAGGACTGCTATTATCCATAATTGAAGAAACACCCCTGATCCGGATTCTGGAAGGATCACCCGGCTCGCCGGAGGTCTGAGAAACCTGTAGCCCTGGTACTCGTCCCTGCAATGCTTCAGTAACAGAAACAGAAGGAAGTATATCACTACTCAACACACTACTGGTACTACTGGTTAATGTCTCATTTTTAACTGTTCCATAACCAACTACCACCACTTCATCTAAACGAGAAGCATCTTCCGTTAATTGAAAATCGGGAGCACTGATACTCTGGGGTGAAGAAGGTGTTATGGCTAGCCCGGGAGTATATCCGTTAAGGTTCGATTGCGAAGATGGTACCGGCTCTGGTGTAGGCTTCCTGATTTCATCATCTACAGCTAGGAAGGATGTGTATTGGGTTAGTAGATTGTATCTCAATCCTAAATTGGTGACATATTCAATTTGTTTTTCACTCCGTTGGTGATTACCATACACATCACTCCATCCATTAGTATCTCCTTCGTAGTATTGTGCATAGTCATCATAATATCTTATCTGGTTGCGAGCCCACAGATAACGCAATGCCTGGTTATGTTCCTTTTGTGCTTTTGAGACATTAAATTTCTGTGTATACATCTGGCTGCCGGATAATCCACTAATCAGTATCGTTCCTTTGGCAGGGAATCTATACTTTCCATATACCAAGATAGGACGCTGTGCAAAAACATCAGGAATAGCTACCGGCTCCACATCATATACATCCAGTTCACCCCAGTCGATAGATATATTGGTTAATACAGGCTCCGCAATCTCCTGCATCGCTTTTTTCCCTATTTCCTGGGCCTGGGTATAATTGGTAACAATGTAAGGAGTTCCCATTCCTGCATGGGCTAATCCTTCGATCATATAGCGGTTTACCCTTGTTCCGATACCAAAAGGAAACAGGTTGGCCTCATTCAGGTGTTCACGGATGTAATTGAAGGCTTCTTTTTCTACCGTAACAAAACCATCTGTTACAATGATAAACGTTCGGGAAAAGCCAGCCGTTCCTTTAAAGCTCATGGCATTTACCACAGCCGGATAAAGACGGGTTCCCCCACTCCCTTTTTGCCGGTCAATAACCGTTATCGCTTGTGCGATATTATCTTCTGTAGCAGCGACCGATTCTTTATAAAGCATATCATTACTCGATTCGAACAACAGGACGTTAAAACGGTCGATAGGACGAAGCCCCGATACCAGATTACAGATCAATTCTTTGGATACACTGAGAGGGAATCCGTTCATTGATCCGGAAACATCTACAATGAATATGTATTCACGGGGAGGAATCTGGTCAATGGTAGGTTTCTTGGGTGGTTGCACCATCAACAAGAAAAAGTTCTCGTCGCCATGCTCGTACCGTAACAATCCGGATTCCACTTTTCCGCCTTGCAACTCATATTGAAGAATGTAATCGCGGTCTCCTTCATAATCTTTTGGATTGGATAAGGAAACAATAGCCTGTTCAGGAGTAGTGGATTCTATGGTTAAGTTATGAGAAATACTACTTATTTTTTGGATTGGCATACCTGCCTGAACAATGGTTTGAATATTAAATTCCGGAGTTTTACCACTTTCAAACTGAGCCGTAGAGCGACCAACCCATTCTTCACCCGTTTCGGTGTAACGGGGGCCTACTACGGTAGGATAAACAAATTCATATTGTCCATCCAGATGTTCCAGCAATTCCGTATATCGCATCTCCACCACAATGGTATCTCCGGGAAGAATGTTAGCCACATTCATCTGAAAAACATTGGGCCGGTGTTGCTCAAGCAGTGTTGTTGATTTCCCTTCTTGTTTGGCTTGTTCATATTCTTGCCGGGCTTGCTCTTTCTTTTTAATTTTTGCGTCAATTCTTCTTTCACCAATCGTCATTGCCATACCATATACGGCTGCCCTCGTAGAACCTGGGAAAACATACACCGCTTCCAGTGTGTTTTGACTTTCGTTAATATAGATTTGCTTCACACAAACATCTGCAATTACCCCGGCAATGTTGGCAGTAACATCCGTCTTTTTCAAAGGCATCCATGCTTCTTCGGGAGAATCGCTTTTTACCAGAAAGTAAGGTGATAAAGACTGGTCATCCCTACTTGGCTTAACTTCCACAGGGTTTGATTCTTCTTTCGGTGGGTCTTTTTTCTCTACAGGAGGAGTTGGATTTGGTTTCACAACAGCAGCCTGTCCGGTTGCCGGCTTGGAGTTTGATGTGGTAACTACCATTTCCGACGCAACCATCCCAATGAATGTGAATTGCAGCTTATTTCCCAAAGGTACCGTGATTTCATAATATCCATCTAAATTAGTCATAGTACCATTAGTTGTTCCTTTCTGCATCACACTGACACCAATTATCGGATCTCCGGAACTGTCTTTGATTATCCCCGACACAACACGCATTTCCTGTGAGAAAGCTGTAGTGCAGATAAAGATCAAAAAGAATAGATGTAAGATTCTTGATTTCATATCGTTGTTTATTATTGTTTTTTCGCATTCTAAGCAGACAGAAACCGGTCATCCAAAGCACAGTGAAGGATCCCATCCAGAATTGAATGAAAATAAAACGGCGATACGACTTATGTAACAGCTTTATTCGTTATACTCCGGATGACAGGAATTCAGTCAGATTAAATTCAATATATTATTCGATTTCAAATTCCAGAGGAGGTATCTCCATGACAACATGTTCAGTTGTTCTTGCCTGGATATTTTTGATATAAAGTCGTGTACCGGGTGGCAGGCTGCTTGTCCATTCACGTTGTGCTCGGGAGAACCGACCTGATGTAGAGCTGATACCACTAATCAAATCATTCCTGTCGGATAGAACGAACGATGAAATCCGGTAATTACATTTCAAACCATCAGAGAACCAGAGTTCCAGTCGCCCGGACTGAATGAGTTCTCCTTTACTTATCCTTCCCCCATATACACCCCGAACCGTTGCATAAGGTTTGTTCAGGGCGAGAACGGCGAATCGTTTTTGCTTCAGTTCTCTCAATGTTCCGTTACGGTTCAGCACCCGGATGGTTAATAAGGCAGTACCGGATTCCTGCGGACAAACGATATAATTTACCCGGTCGGCTTTTGTTATGGTACCATTATCAATAGATACTTCAATATCAGCAAATTCATCTTCGTCATCATAAATAATAAGCGGATTATCGGCCAAGGCATATAATATATCCAGTTCTTCGTTTTCGGGTTCCGGCATTTTCTCAGGAATTAAGGAAAGGATGCCTACCGCACAACCCGGTTTACCCTGGTCGAAGGACATGACAACTTCGTACGTTGCCACCTTTGGGCAGGTGAAGTCAAAGCGTTGCAAATCGGTAGATGTTTGCGTATTGTATGTACTGCCCATCAATTTATCTTTCAGGTATAATTGTAAGATCACTCTTCCTTCATATTCTTCCGCATTGCATACATTGAAACGGTAGTTGGTATTCTTGCTTAATAAAATCGGATATCTGGCTACCGGAATAGCTTTCCCTTTTTCAGAACCATCGAACTTTACCTTAAATTCACGCAGATATACGGCACCGACGCCACTTTGGGAAGCAGCCTTTTCTACCAGCATATTGCCACATTGCGCTCTCACCTCCTGATAGCAAAAGCAGACGATTGCCAGGCATAGTAAATTAATATGTTTCATAATTTCACCTTTTTCATTCTCACCTTCGCTTCAGTTGTTTATATACCGAAGCGATTACTTTTTTGAATAAACACCGATCTCTGCAGAAATCTTTACGTTATAGTTATGCCTCTCCATTTGAAACCATTGATGAGACAAAGAGTAATGCCATGTATTGCGTCCTTTCTTATCGGAATAACCGATCCTTTGCCCGTAATGTATCGACTTCGGATTGAATTCATCGCTTTTCCTGGGTTGAGGTTTACCAATCTCAAAGAAATCAGAATCACCGGCATAGAAGCTGTAATCATTCGGGAATATCCCTTGGATAGCTACAAAGAAGCCGTTAACAGGAACATAGATACGATACTCAGAAAGATCAACATCAAACCATCCGTCCGTATCTTCGGGTGGCTGGACCACCAATATCTCAGGGAGTAAATCCTTTCCGGGTGACTGTTGCAGTGTATCTACATTCAATACCCGTACCCTGAACGGGGCTTCTACATTTCCTTTATCCGATAGATAATAACTCACTTTTTGAATATAACCGTTCACATTTTTATCGTTATCAATGTAAAGAGCGATTTGCTGTCCATGTGTATCCAGATAAATGGATCCGACCGTATACCATTTCCGGTTTCCTACCGATTTGTTTTTCTTCCGAAGTTTGGAAACGGTAACTGTTACAGGTTCCATACTCACCGGCTTTTCTTTTAAAGCAATGATTACTTCCGGTTTCAAGCGCAATGAATCGGCTAAGAATGTACGGCGTTCATATCCCAGACAAGAAGCCGTAAGACTTTCCGATAATTCCATCTCAGTGAGTGTAAATTCAAAGAACCCTTGGTGATCAGCAACTACTCCTTTTGGTTTCCCTTTGATCTGTAAGGTGGCATAAGAAATCGGAGTTCCTGTTTCTTCCTCACAGATTGTTCCCCGGATGGTATATTCTTTCACCACCATGGTTTTTTTGGGGAAAAGAATTAATTGGCCGGCATGAACGGTATATGCAATTTTATAGGGCGCAAACAGTTTATTCAGGATTGACAGCAATAACTGGTCTTTTGCATCGAGTGATACGGAGGCACAGCCGGACAACAGATCACTTGAGTAGGATACATGGACATCTGTCGTTTCCGCAATCTTTTCAATGGCTTCTTCCATTGAAACGGAATTCAGTGTTATGCTGATTCGTTTCTCTAAGATTGTATTCTGTGCAATCAATGGAATTAATCCTAGACAAAGACCTAGTATGAATGCTATAACTCTCAAACTTTTTTCTTATTAGACAAGACTCAAATCTTATATCCCTAAAAAAGGAGAAAAAAAGATTCTTTTATTTATCGTTCGACACCTAACAACCTATTTGTCAGGGCTGAATAAAATAACCTTTTCATCTTTGCTGATATGAATTGGCATAGTCATTCCGATTATTTCCAGTACTTCATCCAAACTCAATTTCTCGAATGTGCTGGTTAGCTGAAGGTCTATCATGGAGCTATCAACTGAAACAGGAATTTGATAAGCACTCTCGATGACTCCGGCAACTTCCGCTAAGGAAGATTGTTTAAATACCAGTATTTTCGTTTTCCAAGCTAGTAAATTAGGATCGGGAACATTCATTTTGTCCAGTTTTTTTCGGATCGTATGGCAGACTCCCTGTTCTCCCTGCCGGAGTTCTATATGACTTTCTTTTCCCTCAACCGATAAATTGACAACCCCTGTAGATACGGTAACCAATACTTCACCTGTATTTTTTATCGCTTTGATACCAAAAGAAGTACCAACTACCTGTGTCAATGTATTATTTGCATGTATAATAAAAGGCCTGTTGGAATCGGGAGCAATCTCAAAAAAAGCCTCCCCTTCCAGATATATCTCCCGGGTAACATTCCCGAATTCTTGTGGGTAGCTTAGAACAGAAGAATGATTGAGCCAAATCTTACTTCCATCAGGTAATTGATATTCAAGCGTTTCGCCGACGCCTGTTTGTAAAGCCAATAAATCCGTATGCATATTTTGCGTAATATCATGATTTCGAACACTTATAATACTTACTATTACTATAAGAATGATAGCGGCTGCCCCACTTATCAGGGTAAACAGGCGTCTGGAAGATTTTTTCTTTTTTTGTATCAATGCGATGATTTACTTTCTGTAATGCCTGTGCCACATCCGGGTTAAATTCTTCTGATGAAGTCTGTTGCCAGATTCTAGTACATTCATCCATGATATCCGGATGCAGTTGGCCCCATTCCTGAATTTTCAGCTTCTCGTCCTCGTTGCATTCTCCGGCAAGATAACGGGCAATCAGTTCATAAGGTATATTATTCTTCATATTGGCTTATTTTATATATATGTGACAATGCCGAAATTCATTACCCCCAAAAAAGAAAATGGGAAAAGACGATAATCAAGAGTTTTTGCAATTTAGGACGAAGATATTCTCGCAATTTACGCAATGCTATCCCCATTTGGTTATCGACTGTTTTTTCTGATATATTCAGATAAACAGATAGTTCCTCGTAAGTAAGTCCCTCCTGCTTACAAAGAATAAAGATTTCCCTGCACTTTGTTGGGAGAGTTTTCACTCCCTCCTGAATCAATTGGGAGATTTCCGCATCGGAGATTGCTTTATTCTTTTCCGAGTCGTCTGTGTATTCGGGGTATTCACTTAAATAACGTTGTTCAGTCTGTTGCTTGTGAATAGCATTGAGGGTATAGTTCCGGGCGGAAGTGTATAAATATGCTTTTACAGAAGTATCAATATGGATGGTAGGTGCCTTTTCCCACAAGTGGACAAACATATCCTGGATACTTTCTTCAGCATCTTCTTTAAAAAGGCAGATCGCATAGGAAAACCGGCATAAGGGAGTATAGTATCTACGAAAAAGAGTATCAAAGGCTGTTCGGTCCCGGCGCTTTATTTTATCAAATAGATCAAGATCAGTCAAAGCATCAAAAACTTAGATTAATAATTATGTTCTCCATAAGTAAGTAAAACATTTACTTGCGGATAAAAATACCTCTTTTTTCTATACAGCGAATGATTTTGAGAATAAATATGCTATCCTACTCTCTGGAAAGTGTGAAACGCCAGGAACATGCACAACTCTCATCCGCAACATCAGGAAAACAACTCACCGGTTCACATTCAATACGATCGTCAATAATGAGTGCAAAATATGCATGTTCGATAATCCCGACTGATTTACAGGGGTGATAAGGCATTCCTTTGTTTTTACGAGCCGTTTGCACCCTGCAATTTATAACTCTATATACAAGCGAATTATCCTCCCTGATAAATTCAACTTCTGTGTTTGCCAATGCAGAAAACCGACAAGATAAAGCTTTCGCCAATCCGTCCAGTCCTGATTGATCCGGCAGACCCAGAAACTTTTTGATCCTACGTGCTTCAGTTTCGGTAAAACGTCGCCACGCATTCCGGTCATGAACCATAGCTTCGTCCATACCATTCATCTGTTCAATCGACTGAAACCACACCCCATCCAGCGCATAAATATTACGTGCATAAATCTTAACCAGTTCTTTCAACTGATCTTTCGATAAATCATCCAGTATCATTTTCTTTGTTTTTTTCGACAAAAATAATCAAAAAACTTTCTTATTACAGTAAACAGATATCTCTTCCTAAAAAGATTTGATTTTTTGACAGTTCGCAGAATATATGTACTTTTGACCAACTTTCACTCACAGCTTAATTTATTATGAAAGAAATCACTATACTACAAAGAACTAATTCAGAAGATATCTGTTTTCAGGAATTAATAAAGCAATTGGATGAATATCTGCACAATAGAGACAAGGATGCTCATTCTGTATGCACACCCTATAACCAAACTGATTTAATTAAACATGTGGTGGTTATGTACATCGGAAATAATGCAGTAGGATGCGGAGCATTTAAAGAATATTCACCAGATACAGTAGAAATTAAACGAATGTATGTATCCGGAGAAGCACGCAAACAAGGAGTAGGTTTGAAGATATTGAATGAACTCGAAACCTGGGCAAAAGAACTTGGGTATAAAAGATGCATATTAGAAACCGGGAAAAAGCTTGAGGGAGCTGTATCACTTTATAAAAAGAATAACTATACTCAAATACCCAACTACGACCAGTATGAATGGATAGAGAGTAGCATTTGTTTTGCAAAAAGCATCTCCAACTGATGAAATAACAGATTACCCATCCTATTTTGAAAATGGGATTTATCGCTTGATGCTGTTCTTGAAACGAACCCGGATATCACATTCAAATTAGCTGATATTCCTTTACCAAATGGCATTTTATGGGTTGACCGAGTATGCAGCCCTGTTAACACAAAAATTCGCCTGGGACATTATTCATTGCCCAAAAAGAATGATTCCATCGTTGAGACGGTGCAAGTTATCGACAATCAGGAAGCTTGTATAATTGGCAACGCTGAATATCAACTGTTCATGATTCCTTTACAGGGATGGAAGAATCAACTGGTTGTGCAACCAACCGGCTTGCACCCAGAGAGCGAGAAATGTGCCGTTATCATCGCTATTGACCAGTTCACAGCTGGTGAAAAGATGTATATCACTCTTCAATTATGGAAAAAAGGAAAGGAAACTTTCCCACCTGAAGAACTTTCTCTTATCGATTCGATTGTGGTGAATGAGAACAGCTTAGATATACAATTAAAAGACGGGGAGAAAAAAACAATAAGATTTTAGTTACTCTTTAATGCAAGAAGGAGACAGTTTTTATGCTCTCTCCTTCTTGCGATTTATACTTTCTAATAAATGTACAGTTATTTATCTTTCCTTACCCAAACAGCCACCTTACCACCATGTACATAAAAAGTTGATTTTCCGTCATCGCCAATCACGACTTCTTTATCAATACTTCCGGTAACTTCGTGCCAGGTTTCTCCTTTGTGGTGTTCACCCACATACATTACTTTATCACCGTCTTCTCCATTAGATACCAGTAATGCTACTCCGGAACCTTCGCGAATATCATCTCCTTCACGGGTTAAACCTACAGTGTTAGGATGATCAAAATAATAATTTTGCTTACCGTATGCGCAATTGGCCCTTACTTCCAATAGCTTATCCAGAATTCCCCGATGAGGTGACTCTACATCTTTCATCCGGTAATAATCTCCATAGAAAATACAGGGATACCCTTTTTCCATTAATAAAATAATGGCGTAAGCAAGGGGTTTAAACCAGGATTGGATTTGTGACTCCAGAGAACTTCCGTGTTGCGAATCGTGATTATCCACAAAAGTCACTGCATTCTCCGGATAACGTGAAACCAACGTTTCGTCTGGAAGATTCGTCAAATCAAAATCACGCCCCTTCTGAGAAGCCTGGAAGAATTTATAGTGCAAGGGTACATCAAATAAATTAAGGCTATGACCTACCACATTCAAAAAGTTCTCCAGCGCTTCAAAATCTTCTTTCCAGTATTCGCCAACGGCAAAGAAGTTTTCTCCCCGCTCTGAACGAACTTCATCCAGGAATTTTTTAATAAAGTTGGCATCCATATGCTTAATGGCATCCAACCGCATTCCGTCCAGGTTAAATTCAGTTGAGACCCAACGTCCCCAATGGCCTAACTCAGCTACCACTTCCGGATGATCCAGGTCAAGGTCATTAAACATTAGGTAATCATAATTACTGTTTTCATTATCTACGCCCTGACTCCAGTTCTTACCCTCACCCAAAATACGGTAAATGGCTGTTTTCTTGTTCGCTGCATTATAATCTGTTCCGGAAAAATGAAACCAATGCCACTTGAAATCCGAATACTTATCGCCTCTTCCGGGAAAATTATAGCCGGTATATGCCTCAATTTCATAAGGATCACTAATCGTCTTCGTGCGATTGTTTGGGTCTACTTCCTGAGCCATAAATTTTTCCGTATATTCACCCCCGGCTTTATGATTCATTACTGCATCAAGGTAAACCGATATCTGATATTTATGAAGTTCTTCAATGGCATCTATCAATTCCTGCCTGGTACCATATTTGGTTCTTACCGTATTTTTCTGATTAAATTCCCCCAGGTCATATAAATCATAAGTTGCATAACCCTCGTCCTGTTGTTCGTCTGCTTTATATGCAGGCGGAATCCAGACTGAAGTCACACCAATCTCACTTAGATGCTTTGCGTCATCTTTTAGTTGTTTCCAAAATTTTCCATCGTTGGGCAGATTCCACTCGAAATACTGCATCATTACACCGTTTTTCATATTTCATTTTTTTCTTTGTAAAACACTTTATATGTGTAAATGGTTTACCCAAAAAATAAAATACTGAAAGGAATAAGTGCAAAGAGTAAATTCAAAATATCACTATTCATTTATTATATTTGTGGATAATCGAAAAAAGAAATTTTATATTACGATATTTGCTCCGGATTCACCTATAACAATAATAAAAAGAAGAAAACATGGAAAATCAAAAACATTCAGAAAATAATATTCTTACAGATAACTGGGAATCTCAATATGAAAGGATTCTACCAACTGAGTTAACAGACAATGTAATTGAACTTATCGGAAAAGAATGGATGCTAATCACTGCCGGTGACAAAAGCTCCTATAATATGATGACGGCGAGCTGGGGAGGTATGGGGTTTATCTGGCAAAAACCTTCTACATTCATTTTTGTCCGTAGTCACCGTTATACGTATCAATTTCTGCAACGGGAAGAAAGTTTCACTATCAGTTTCCTGGGAGAACAAAATCGAAAAGCGCTTACTATATGCGGAAGCAAATCAGGACGTGATACAGACAAGGTTAATGAAACAGGTCTGACTCCTATAGAAACACCTTCCCGTTTAATGAGCTTTGAAGAAGCACGTATGATTATTGAATGTAAAAAGATGTTTGTACAAGAACTGAATATCAATAATCTTAGGGAACCTTATAAACAGCAGATCATAAAAGATGCTTATACAAAAGAAGATATTCAGCACCAACAATTTATTTCGGAGATAAAAAATATCTGGCTGAAGAAATAACCCACCCTATAATCCACATCCGCATGAAAATCGACAAAATAAAGAATTATAATCAGACTCTATTGGCTATATTAGGTACATTAGCCTGCGTGGTATTGCTTTTATGTGTAGTAATGATGGTTATTGAAATATTTCCCGGAAGATATTCTCCGGCAACTCCACAAGGACTTATCGCTGACGAAAAAGTAGAGACACTGAATCAGGAGAATCTACGTAAACAAATCATTTCTTACGAAACACCCTGGCTTATCGATACCCTGAATGATGTTTATATCATCCCTGTATCCATTAAAACACTCAAAAAACCGGAAGAGGTAGAGTTGCATAACGAAGAAACTTTAAATCTGCTCAATACAAGTTACAGGTTTAAAGGAAGAGGATATTATGGTTACCAGAAATTTGATGGTAAATATGCAAACTTAATTATTTATCAGCCTTCAATAGATAGAACCAAGTCTTTATTCAGCGAAAGGCTAATTATTGGAGAGATAAAAACCTATTACTTCAAAGATGATATCCTATTAACTTTCTATGCTGCTTCTAAAGACACGGATAAAAACGGTATTATTGATTTGAATGATTTGCGAAGCATCTACCTCTATTCTCTTAAAAACGAAACAATGAGAAAAGTATCTGATGGAGACAACCAGATAGAGAAATATCAATTTGTAGGAAATTCAAAAGATCTCTTAATTGAATTCAGCCTTCATCAGTATAAAACTACTCAATTCGATAATCACCAGTCGCCCAGTAAAATCATGAAGTATAATTTTGAAGAACAAAAGCTGGTGAGTATCATTCCTGAGAACATTCAGAATGAAATGCAGAAATTGGTTGAAGGAAAGCTATAGCGAAACAGCCAGCGCATTATAACTTATTTTTATCACACAAATAAACATCGGATATTCTAAGCTTATCGTATCTGTACGATAAGCTTATTTTGTTTGCTTTCTAAGCTTACTTTATCTGCAATCTAAGCTTAGAAAGAAAAGCATTATCTTGCAGATTTACATTCTACTGAAAATCAGGTATTTAATCCTTTCAGGCAGACAATGAGCCCCAGTAATTGTTGTAAGCTTGTTTTACTACTATCGTGTAAATTATAGATGATCATTCCAAAGTTCCAGTTTAAAGCAAAGATTCAACTTCATTAAAAACAACCTCCCTATTATTTGGATTTAGTTTACATATAAACTAAATTTGCGACAAATTATATCTCCATATTATGACTAGAAAGAAAATGGAGGAACCTAACGAGCAGTTAGGCTTCCTTCTTACTCAGGTATCTTTTCTCAAACAAAGAATTATCAATGCTGCATTAAAGGAACTAGATATCACCTATATTCAGTTTATTATACTTGCCGGAACACTGGAACTGGGAGAAAAGAACGGAATAGTAACCCAGCAAACTATTTCGACGGAAAGAAGACTGGATAAGGCTATGGTATCAAACGTAGTAAAAACCCTGCTTGAGAAAGGCTTAATGAACCGACACACTCACCCGGTAGATAAACGCGCTTATACTCTATCCTTAACAGACATAGGTACAGAAAAGGTTATGAGAGGTAAACAAATTGCTCAAAAAATAGATAAAGATTTCTTTGGAAGAATTGATCAAAAGCAATTCCTACAATCACTTACCATCTTACTACAAAATAACTTCGATGAACATGAATAAAAGCAAACTTCCACCGTTGTGGACAAGGGATTTTATCCTGGTATTTATATCTAATCTACTCCTATTCTTCTCCTTTTATATGCTGATTCCGGTACTACCGTTCTATGTCATGGAAAACCTGGGAGCCAGCGGTTCCATAGCAGGTATCGTACTGGCACTCTATACGATCTCAGCACTCTTAATCCGACCTTTTTCCGGATTTATGGTCGATATGTTCAGTCGGAAACCACTTTACCTGATTTGTTACGGTTTCTTCTGTATCATTTTTGCCGGATACGTGATAGGAACCACTCTCTTCTTATTTATTATTCTTCGTATTCTGCATGGCTTCGCTTTCGGTATCAGCACAGTAAGCGGAAGCACAGTAGCTGTAGATATTATGACATCTGAAAGACGAGGAGAAGGTATCGGATATTTCGGGATGGCTGCCAACATAGCAATGGCTGTTGGTCCTGTAACCGGACTTTGGATACACCAACATTATTCTTTCGATGTATTGTTTCTGGCATCTTTCTTTTCAAGTCTGATAGGATTCTTCACCATTGTACTTATCAAACCGATAAAGAAAGAACATACTCAATCCGGCAGTCGACAAACCTTATCTCTCGACAGGTTTATATTAGTCAATGCACTTCCCTGCGTGGGACTTCTTTTCATCGTGGGATTGGGGTACGGTGCGGTGCTTAATTACATTGGGCTATACAGTGAAATAGCCCAATTTGAAAGCAGCGCCGGATTTTTCTTCGTCATTTTATCGATAGGCATTGTTTTGGCCCGTATTCTCTCGGCCAAATCCATCAACAAAGGTAAAATTGTGCAAATGGTTAAGATAGGAGGCATCTTTCTGGTTCTCTCATTTGGGTTGTTCGTACTATGCACCAATGCCATCATGCTTTACCTGATTGCTTTTTTGCTGGGAATAGGACTCGGGTATATTAATCCGGCCTTCCAAACCATGCTAATCAACCTGGCGGAACACAGTCAACGAGGAACAGCGAATGCTACTTATTTCACTTTCTGGGATTTAGGAATTGGAATTGGTACTGCCGTGGGAGGAATAATCATTGATAAGCTGAATTTCGAATGGTTATATGCTATTTCCGGCGTTTTGCTGGTTATAGGGGTTATTTATTTCTCCAGTCTATCTGCCTCCTACTTCCAGAAAAACAAATTGCGATAACACATTAATCATAAATAAAACTAAAGCGCATGAACCTGATTAAAATCCTGAATGTTTCTTGCATAGCAATGTTGGCTGCAACATTCATATCATGTAATTCAAATAAGAACAAGCCTATGGAATCAAAAACAACAACAGCGATTGATGTGATACATCAACGTACAAGTATCCGCAGTTATCAGGATAAACCGGTAACTCGCGAACAGCTGGAAACAATTGTTAAGGCTGGAATGGCTGCCCCTTCGGCCGTGAATAAACAACCCTGGAAGTTCGTTGTCATCGAAGATAAAGTCATATTACACGAGTTAGGCAAAGACATTAAAACTTCTAAAATGGTACAAGAGGCACCTGCTGCCATTATCGTTTGCGGTGACTTACAAAAAGCCGGTGAAGACTGGTTGCAACAATACTGGATTCAGGACTGCTCAGCGGTTTCACAGAATATCTTGCTGGCAATTACGGATCTTGGTCTGGGAGGCGTATGGACAAGTGTTTATCCGGCAGAGAACCGGATGGAAATAGTTTCCCGTATTCTCAATTTACCCGAACATCTTATTCCTCTGAATATTATACCTGTAGGGTATCCGGCAGAAGATAAAAAGCCCATGGATAAATGGAAACCGGAGAATATACAATGGGGTGTATTCCCTTAATCCTAGAAATTCGTGTTTTCTTTGGGTATTATCTGTAAGCTGTAGGGTCATTCCTTGTGAGTGCCCTGATGCTGGTTGTCTGATGTAATTTAAAATCTAAATTGTTATCATTGGGCACCCACAAGGGATGCTCTTACAGCCTACAGATTAAAAGGCCCTATTGTCCAGCCCGGAAATCAAACCATAAATCCATGTGAACGCCCTCATCTCCCTTTTTAATCCGGATATTCGAAGGTTGACTTTTCGGCCCTTGTTGTGGAATCGACTTGAAACAACGTATGCCAGGTATTTCATATAAGAATGAAATGTCTCCTTCCGGGAATACCGGATTAGCCGGGTCTTTCGTCTTGTTATCTTTGGGTTCTTCCGGCGTAAATACCCGCATAAATACACCATCACTGCCACTGTACACAGTAAAAGGAGATTCGGAAGTATGAAGGGTGCTCCAGTACATGTTTCCGTGGTATCCTTTGAATTCCGGATACACCAGATTGGCAAAATCCGCACCGGTTATGGTATTATTGTATTCTTTCCCCCACATTCCGTAATTAGCTCCGCGAATCCGGTTTCTCCATACACGGTAAGGACCGCGACCCAGCCAGTTCATCTGCTGTACCTTTTCTTCCGGATAAGAGAATGTAAACCCAAAGATAGAGATATTATCTTCGAAAACCGCTTCATCAAAGCCCACACCGGGGTTTGCCTTATTCAAGGTAACTGCATACATTTGTAACAGTCCTGCGGGAGTCATTTTCCAACGGATAGAATCGACGGCTCCTAAATAATAAGCCGTAAAGATAGCATTATCTCCTTCCTGTCGGAACTTGACTTCTTTCACCCGGGCTTTCATGCCAACGGGTATCGGGCCCTTCGTAAAAGAGACGTTTCCTTGTTTATTCTTTATTTTTGAGATAAGACCGTCGGCCGCGTTAAAGCTTACCGTTACATCCTGTGCGGAAAGAACAACTTTGCCACTTTCCTGTCTGACAGATGCTTTTCCCGATTGATTCACTTGTTTCAACTGTTGTTGGGTATATTCACCGGCATAATGTATGGGCCATGTCCAGGTACATATTTCTTCCCCGTGCTGATCCCATGCCTTGATTTCCAGAATATCCCCCCTAAAGAAGTTGGCAGGAACTTGCATACGGGCTTTACCTGCTTCACGCGGTTCAATACCCGGAAGAGTTACTGCACCGGAAGCAAGTACTTCCGATTCCTCTCTGGCGTCCAAAGGGGAAGGAGCCGTAAGTACCCGATACTCCATTTTGCAGGTATTCAAGTTAGAGAAGAGATAATCGTTTCGAACGATAAATTCCCCTTTGAAGGAGGGAGTGATATACAGTTGTTCAAATTGAATCGGCGCCCATATATTACGTACGGTGTAATAACTGCCTTCTTTTTCACGGTAAGGCCCCAGGATACCATCGGTACCGTTGGAACCATCCGAATCCAGCATACCTCCTTTATCCGACCGCTTAACTGCATTATCCGAGAAATCCCACATAAATCCGCCAGCAAAAAGCGGATGGGCGGTATATTGCGCCCAGAAATCTTCCAGTCCGGCGCCATGTCCCTGATCGTACATTCCATGCTGAAACTCGGTAGGCATGAATACTTTGTATCCATTGACAAAACGGGCAATCCCTGTCAGGAAGGTAGGATAATGATGAGTATCCAAGTCATTGAAGTCGGCCCAGGCATGAATAACATGTCTTTTCTGTGGATCGTATTTGCCATAGAGAGAATCTAACTCATAATTGAACCCTCCTTCGTTGCCGCTACTCCAAAGAATAATAGAAGGATGGTTTACATCCCGCGCAACCAATGCTTTGAGTAACTTAGAACCCACTTCCGTATTATAGGGGTTCTGCCAACCGGCCAGTTCGGATACAACAAAAATACCCAGGGAATCGCAAACCTCCATAAAGTGCTTATCGGGTGCATAATGGAAACGAACGGCATTCATATTCATTTCCTTAATTAGTTTGCCGTCCTGAATACTGATTTCTCTGCTGGTAGTGCGACCTCCATCGGGATGGAAGGAATGGCGGTTAATTCCTTTCAGAACTACTTTGGTATCATTGACATAAAGGCCATCCTTCGGACGGAATTCAATGGTACGGAAGCCTATCCGATCTTTATAAATATGTACTGGTTTGCTTTCACTATCCAGCAATTCCAGCGTTAATTCATATAAGTTGGGGGTTTCCGTATTCCATACCTCCACATTCTCCCACTGAAAGCGTATCGCATGTTCAGAACCGCTATTTAATAAAGCTAATTGTTGGGATAAACCGGTGCTATTGTTTTTTTCACCGGAGTTAACACGGCTTTGAGGGCATATCCTTTTTCCAGAGGGGTAGTAAAGACATCGGCATAGAATGACCCGTCTGCTTTAGCATCTACAGCAATCCGTTCAATATGAATGGTGGGTTTAGCTTCCAGGTAAACAGGACGGTATATTCCTCCGAAAATCCACCAGTCTGCTTTGCGCTCTGCAGCATTGACGGATTTATCGGAAGACTCTTTGCTGACTTTTACTTCCAGATTATTTTTACCGGTTTTAATCTTATCTGTAATATCATACGAGAACCGGTTAAAGCCTCCCTGGTGAATATCTCCGGCTGAGACTCCATTCACCAAAACTTCGGTATCCGTCATGACCCCTTCAAAAACAATACTCACCTGTTTCCCCTTCCAGCCGGAAGGTATTTGAAACGAAGTACGGTAAATACCCGTTTCCATAGGAGGGTTTTTGATACTTTTGTCTGTATACCACCTTCCGTAACTATATTCGCCGAATCCCTGTACCTCCCATTGGGAAGGTACTTCAATGTTCGACCACTTTTTGCTGTTCATACCATCACTACAGTAGAACTTCCATGTTTTGGTGTCACCCAAACCTTTTCCCGAGAGATAAAGAGTTTCAGTATTCTGTGCTTTTACCGGCAAAATGCATAGAAAAGCGAGAAGTATAAATAGTTTTGCTTTCATAAAATGATTAGTACATTGATTTTTCTTTGCAAAGAAACTATTTAATAATCTTCCGGGAATGTAATATTGTACAAAAGGCTTCGTTTCCGTCCATATACCTCTTATTAAGAATGGGTAATATCAGAATTCCATCTTTTGTTTTAATAATTCGGCATATTCATTTACCCGGGTCATCTCTTTCGGAATATCGATTCGTTGCGGACACAACGGCTTACACACATCACAGGTAATACAATGATCTGCCTGCCTCAGTTTAGGGACACTCCGGTCATATCCTAGTAAAAATGTACGACGGGCTTTCCGGTAATTCTCGTCTTTTGAACTCTTCAATATCTCGTTGGCACTTACGCAACGGTTATAATGTGCAAAAACGCCTGGGATATCTAACCCATACGGACATGGCATACAGTATTGGCACTCCGTACACTGAATATAATCGGCATTCAGCATAATTTGTGTTACCTCTTCCAGCGCTTTATATTCTTGTTGCTCAAGAGGTTTCAGCGGAGAATAGGTACGAATGTTTTCCTGCAAATGCTCCATATAAACCATTCCGCTCAATACCGTTAATACACTCTCCGGACTACCTGCATACCGGAATGCCCATTGAGCAGCTGTGTCTTCCGGATTCATCTCTTTCATGATTCTCAGGGCTTGTGAATTCACCCTTGCCAGACGACCTCCCAGGAGTGGTTCCATAATTACTGCCGGAACATTCTTCTTTTCCAGTTCTCTCAACAGGTATTCGGCGTTGGTATTTCTGCCTGTAGCGTGCTGCCAATCAATGTAATTCAGCTGGATCTGGACAAAATCCCATTGTATGTCCAGTGATAGCAGATAATCGTAAACTTTTATATCTCCGTGATAAGACCATCCCAGGTTACGGATACGTCCGGCTGCCCTTTCTTCCAACAGGAAATCCAGGATGCCGTTATCAACAAACCGTTTTCTGAAATCATCCATTCCCATCCCTTCCGCACCGGAACCAATACTATGGAGCAGATAATAATCGATATAGTCGACCTGTAAGTTCTCCATCGATTTGCGATAGAGATTGATGCAGCCTTCACGTGATCTATTCTGGGGTATATTCCGCTGATTAGACATTTTGGTAGCAATGAAATATTTATCCCGCGGATGCCGTTTTAAAGCAATTCCGGTAGCGGTTTCCGACCATCCCCGTACATACACCGGAGCCGTATCGAAATAGTTAACCCCATGCGCAATGGCATAATCAACCAGTTCGTTTACTGTATCCTGATCAACTTCATCTTCTCCGTTGGCATTCTTTCTTAAAGGCCATCGCATACAGCCGTATCCCAGCAAAGAAACTTTATCCCCGGTATGCGGATTAATGCGGTAAGTCATTTGATCGGTCGGCACTTCCCCAACCTTCCCTCCTTCGGCAGAAACGGTATTATTCGGTTTGCACCCATAGAGGGCCGCTGTTGTGGCCACTGTTCCTGCACCGAGGGTTTTCAGGAAATCCCTGCGACTTATATCTGTCTTTTTCTTCATCTTGCTCTACTGATTAAATTAAGTGATGTCTTACATTTCCTTCTACATATATGGCACTAAAAGGACGGGCCGGACAAAGATATTCGCAGGCACCGCAACCAATACAGATTTCCTTGTTAATGACCGGAATTTTCAGTGATTTGGCTTGTCCGGGATCGCGATCCACCAACATGACAGCTCCTGTAGGACAATGCTGTTCGCAGCTACGACACTGTCTTTCATCTGTATTCACCACGCAATTTTGTTTCACCCATACAGCGTGACCGATTGAAATAGACGATTTCTCAGCCGTATCAATACGCCCAATGGCTCCTGCAGGACATACTTCTGAACATTTGGTACATTCCGGCCGGCAATAACCCCGTTCGTACGAAATCTCAGGTTGCATCAAAGAAGAGAGTTTCCCCGACGGCAGCAAGATATGATTCGGGCAAACCGATACACAAAGCTGACAGGCCGTACATTTGGTAGTCATATTGCGCAAGCTTTCTGCTCCGGGAGGAACAACAGGAGTCTTTCGTTCAGGCCTCTTCTTGTCTTCTATTTCAGCCAATCCACCATCCGCATTTACCAGTTGTGCCTTTACTGTACTGGCAAAAGCCACAGTTGTAAGGATGGAAAGTACGTTTCGACGCGATATTGGGTCACTTTCATTTTCAGGTTTACTTTCTGGTGCCACTTCTGGTTTTACCTCTTTCCGTCCCATCGCACGGGGAACATATTTCATGGCTCCAAACTTACAGTTTTCAATACAATTCATGCATGTGACACAGCGGCTATGGTCAATAGCCAGGTTCTTTACGTCAATACAGGATGCCTTGCACTTCCGTTCGCAGACCTTGCATTTGGTACATTTTCCGGTATCGAAAGCCGGTCTGAATAACGAAAATTTGGAGAGAAAACCCAGAAATGTTCCCACCGGACAGATTGTATTGCAATACGTTCTTCCGCTTCTCCATGCGAGGATAACCACCGCCACCAAAGTAACCAATGCAATTGCTAATGTGAGGCCACTTTTCAGCCATACATCCACCGAATAGAAAGAATAGCTGTCGGCCCGCTCCGCCAACCAGGCAAAGAGATTATTCCCCCACTGATAGAAGGGGGCAAACAGATTAGAGGCTATACGTCCATACGCACTATACGGTTCCAGCACTACTACAATAGAACTGATCCCGGCAATAAGGGCAATAATGAATATCCCCAGCAGTGAATATCTCAACCAGGAGACAGCAGGAGAATAAGAAAAACGATTTTTCTTCCCTTTCCGTTTGCCTGAGATATGAGAAATTATATCCTGAAATACACCTAAAGGACAAATAACCGAACAATAAATTCGTCCAAAAAGTAGTGTTAGTATCACTAACGTCAGAACTATACCTAAATGCATAGCGAGTAAGGCAGGTATAAACTGAACTTTTGCTACCCATCCCAGCCAACTGTGTAACGTTCCTGTAAAATCCAGGAAAAGTAACGTAACCAGGGCAAAGAATGTGACAGCTGTAACCACTCTGATCTTTTTTAGCATGTCTTGTTTTATATATTTAGAATGTCGATAATTTTAATGCCTGTTCATCCACCTACAAAGTAAAAAAAAAGCTACGAGAATTATTATCTATTTGTGAGCCATTTTTAATTAAAAAAAGTTTTTTGTTGTGGGAAGGTATCCAAACCCTTTTCTTTTATCTAATTTCTTCACCAATAATATTCTAAAAGTCAGGGTGATTTCCAGAAAAAGATGACGATGATAGCTAACGGAGTACCACTAAAATTTGCCAGTAACAGAGAATTGTTCAGGTATCAAAATGTCAAATTGATAATTGGAGGCTCTCAGAATTGAATATTCGGACATGATGCCGCTTGCTTTTTATAAAACGGCAAGGAAATGAGGCTAGACAAAATCAAATAGCAACATTTAAGATTTAATAAATATCGAAAGATTCAATCATGGTAGTTAGTATTAATCGATCTGTAAGTTTAATAACTTGATTACTATCTATGTGATTATGGGAGGTTGATCGGGAAATTGCGGCTTCCAGCATAAAGAATGGAGAAAGAATGAGAACTTCCCGGACTTGCGCAGCCCAAGTTCCCGGACTTGAGCCGCGCTAGCTCCAAGACTTGGGCTGCGCAAGTCCGGGGAATGGTGGTGCGCAAGTCTTAGAACTCGGGCTGCGCGAGTTCTAAGGAAAGCGGGGTTTCGACCTTTGAAAGGGTTATGCTATGATAGAATTTGCAGAAAATATGCACTTCTTTCTTCCAAAAGGGAGATTTTAAAAGAATTGGCAGTAAGTGAAAAATGTTTTTTGAGGGAATAAAGAAACATTTTAAGATGGTATTGTTTCTTTTTGACAAATCATCTTTTAAGACCTATGAGTGTTTTGCTTATAGAATATTTCAGATAAAAATGTGATACTACCCTTCCCGTGAAATTAGTCTTTATATAAAAAAATGAACGTGAATCCAACGATATCAATCATTCGGACTCACGTTCATAAAATACATTCAATAAAATAACATGCTAATAGGGTGCATCCGTCGAAGTCACCCGAATCAGTTTTTTGTTCACAAATTCTTTCATGCCCTCTTTTGATAATTCCCTGCCGTAACCGGAATTCTTAACACCGCCGAACGGCAGTTCAGGAGCAGTAGCAGTTACATGATTGATATAAACCATTCCGGTTTCTATCTGGCGAGCTACCCGAATGCCTCGTTCTTCGTCTTTTGTCAGAATGGATCCGCCTAAGCCATAAATAGAATCATTGGCCAGATCAATGGCTGCCTGCTCATCTTTTACCGGATAGATACAAATAACCGGACCAAAGATTTCTTCTTTATAGGCTACTGTTTCAGGTGTAATATTCGTCAGAATGGTAGGTTCCATGAAAGCTCCGGGTCTATCCAGTTGCTTACCTCCATAAACTAATTTGGCTCCTTTCTCTACCGAATCACTCACCTGTTTTAGTACCTTCTTCATGGCATCTGTACTTACCAGTGGACCCAGTTCTGTTTGTTCATCCTGCGGATCGCCTACTTTTATATTTTCGACTTTCTCCTTCACTTTCCGGATAAACTCTTCAGCAACTTTCTCCATGATGATAATACGTTTGGGAGAGGTACATACTTGTCCCGCGTTTGATAAGCGTTCTTCGACAACCATCTCAACCGCTTCCTCCATATCCGCATCATCCAATATAATGAATGGATCACTACCACCTAATTCAAGAACTGTCTTTTTCAAAGCTTTACCAGCATTGGATGCAATCTCAGAACCAGCCCGTTCACTTCCGGTAAAAGTTATCCCTCTCACGTATTGATGAGCAATCACATCGGCAGATTCTTCTTCCGAAATAAAGATATTAGTATAAACTCCATCAGGTGCACCCGCATCCTTGAATATTTTTTTCTACAGCTAACGCACACTGAGGAACATTATGTGAATGTTTAAGTATAAAAGTATTTCCCGCCATAATATGCGGAGCAGCTGCACGTATAATCTGATAGAAAGGAAAATTCCAGGGTTGTATGCTGAAAATTACTCCCAGAGGTTCAAAACAGACAAACGCTTGCCCTGTTTTGGTTTCCAGGGCCTCATCTGCCAAAATTTTTTCTCCGTTTTCAGCATAATAGGTACAGATACCTGCACATAACTCTACTTCTTCTATCCCTTCTGAATAGATCTTGCCCATTTCAATGCTGCAAAGCCGGGCCAATTCTGCTTTTCTTTCATCCAGCAATCCGGCTACTCTAGAAAGCAGCTGAGCACGTTCACTGAATGGAGTATTTTTCCATTTCGTAAATGCTTCATGCGCTTTCTCCACTACCTCGTTAACCTGATCTTTGTTAAGAGTATTAAATGTTTTTTCCACCTTTTCCGTTGCCGGATTTAAGGTTCTGAATGTTGATTTCTGATTATTCTTTTCTTCCATAAGTTACTTTTTACATGTTTATATCTTATCACGAAACAGATAAAAAGAGGAGTAAGATTGGTGTGTTATTTCTTTTTCTTATTGTTTAACCAATCTTCTGAGCTGCTAGAATATATTATAAGCGAATTAACAACGAGTTAGTAGCACTTTAGTTTCTTTCTCGTCCGCATTCCTGCGTAATCATTACTCAAACTATATTTGTTTTTCTTATATTTGCCTCTCAAATTACAAAAAGACAGAAAAACCATGAACAATTCCCCTCAATTGACTGCAAAAGGTTTCTCCAGAGCATTTTGGGTCAGTAATACAGTCGAACTGTTTGAACGCATGGCCTATTATGCCGTTTTTATCGTTCTAACCATCTATCTCTCAACCATTCTGGGCTTTAATGACCTGGAAGCCAGTATGATCTCAGGGTTGTTTTCCGGAGGACTTTATCTCCTACCTATTTTTACAGGTGCCTATGCCGATAAGATTGGATTTCGTAAATCAATGCTTACCGCATTTTCTTTGTTAACCATTGGTTATTTGGGCTTAGGAATACTCCCTACCTTGCTGGAGTCAACCGGGCTGGTATCATACGGAGAAACAACAACTTTCTCTGGAATACAGGAAAGCTCAAACAGATGGATTATTGTCCCTATTCTATTGACTATTGTAGTAGGCGGTTCGTTTATTAAGTCGGTAATCTCGGCTTCGGTAGCAAAAGAAACGACTGAAGCAAACCGTGCCCGTGGGTATTCCATCTTCTATATGATGGTCAACATCGGTGCTTTTACCGGGAAGACAGTGATCGATCCTCTGAGAGGTGTAATTGGAGAAGAAGCCTATATTTACATCAATTACTTTGCTGCTGCCATGACATTCATTGCTTTGATAGCGGTTTATCTATTATATAAATCTGCCCATACCGCGGGACAGGGAAAAAGCATGAAGGAAATTGCCCAAGGATTTGTGAGAGTACTCTCCAATTGGCGTCTTTTAACCCTGATCCTTATCATCACCGGATTCTGGATGGTGCAACACCAACTTTATGCCACCATGCCTAAATATGTAATCCGAATGGCAGGCGAAGCAGCCAGACCAGGTTGGATTGCCAATGTAAATCCTTTCGTCGTCGTTTGTTGCGTAGGCTTCATTACCCGGCTGATGGCGAAAAGAACGGCTATTACTTCTATGAGTGTAGGTATGTTTCTGATTCCTTTTTCCGCTTTACTGATGGCAACGGGCAATATGCTAGGCAATGAGGTAATTACCGGTATGAGTAACATTACAATGATGATGATTGCTGGTATTATTGTGCAAGGATTGGCGGAATGTTTTATCTCTCCACGCTATCTTGAATATTTCTCTCTACAAGCCCCTAAAGGTGAAGAAGGATTATATCTGGGATTCAGTCACCTTCACTCATTTCTCTCTTCTATCTTCGGATTCGGATTGGCCGGTTATCTGCTAACCAAATACTGCCCTGATCCGACTCTGTTTGAAACTCATGAAGCCTGGGAAGCTGCCAGTGTAAATGCACATTACATCTGGTTTTATTTCGCGGCTATAGGTGTTGTAGCTGCTATCGCATTGGTAATCTTCGGAAGAATCACCCGGTATCTCGATAAAAAGAAAGAAATACAAGCCTGATTCTCTTCAATTTTTTAGCTATATTTATCGGCGCTTTCTAAAAGCGCCGTTTTTTGTGAGTATTGTGCCACTCCAGCACAACCTCGGCCCTCAAAATCAACCCGAAGATGCAATTAAGTATAGAATACCCTGAGAGTGAGAAGAAAATTCGATTTTTAAGCCTGGCTAGCGGTAGTAGTGGCAACTGTTATTATTTAGGATACAGCAGTTATGGAATTCTGATTGATGCCGGCATCGGCATTCGCACCATAAAAAAACATTGAAAGAATTCAATATATCCATGGACTCCATCCGCGGAGTCCTCATCACACATGATCATGCCGACCATATAAAAGCAGTAGGACATTTAGGGGAAAAGCTTCATATCCCTATTTATACGACAGCCCGTGTACATGAAGGAATTAACCGAAGTTATTGTGTCACAGAAAAGCTTTATTCCTGTGTACGACATATTGAGAAAGAAGTACCGGTGCAACTGGGCGATTTTCGCATTGAAGCTTTTGAAGTCCCTCACGATGGCACAGATAATGTGGGATATTGCATTGAAATAGCAAAACAAACTTTTTCCTTCTTAACCGACCTAGGTGAAATTACTGAATTGGCCGCACGCTATATTAGTAGAGCCAATTACCTAATACTGGAATCCAATTATGATGAAGAAATGCTGAGAATGGGTTCATATCCCGCCTATTTGAAACAACGGATTACCAGTAGAACTGGTCATCTAAGCAATAGAGTGGCTTCAGAGTTTTTAGCAGAAAATATTCCACCCCATTTAAAATATATCTGGCTCTGCCATTTAAGCAAAGACAATAATCATCCGGAGCTGGCCTACAAAACAATGGAATGGCAACTTCGATTGAAAGGGATTATCGTAGGTAAAGATATACAACTACTTGCTTTAAAGCGAAATACACCTTCCGAGTTGTACGAACTGAAATAAGCGTATTTTTTTCTTGTAGAAAAAACAGAGGATTCGTTTGGCTAAATAAAAGTAATCGACTAAATTTGCACACGCAAAACAGAAAATGCACTCTTAGCTCAGCTGGTAGAGCAATTGACTCTTAATCAATGGGTCCAGGGTTCGAGTCCCTGAGGGTGTACTGATAATGAGGGAGTTACAGAAATGTGACTTCCTTTTTTTATTGTATTTTATTATCAATTTGACTACAAAGGTAAACCAAGAAGTAAACCTAAATTCAAGATGAATGCATAGGTGCAAAAAACGGTTACCGTTATACCCCTTAGTGGTAACCGTTTTAGGTGCTGATGGTAACCGTTCCTACCCTAAACGGTTACCGTTTTTTTAAGCACACTTATAGGGTCTTGCACTTAACTTTAGTAATCTGATTTTGGTTGTTTTCTTGTCTTATCCCTGTAGCGAGTTGACGGGTTTAACATTTAAAACTATATTAGGTTGATTGTTTTTTCTTTTATCTCTAAAAGCTGTTTACCCTTTTCTCTTTTACCCCTGAAACGGGTTGATAAATTAATTCTTGAGCAATAATTTTGAACCAGAAATACTTTGTTTTAAGGCCAGCCCTTTTCTTGTTTGTACTCTTTGGCAGAGCATTTTTTTCCTAAGATAAATGATGGGATTTATATGGATGCTGATAGTTGTAAAAATGGATGGTCTGACCCGCCCTCAACTTCCTGTAAAAGGAACCTTTACAGGAAATTTTATTTGCTAATGAAGTCCCTGATTACATTTATAAAAGTAATTTAAAAGACAAATTATAATTTGGTGTTGTAAAATATGTATTGTAATATTGTTTGTTACTTAAACTATATTCTGATGAAAGCACTAAAAACTATTCTACTTTTATCTGCATTATTTTTCTTTCCATTGAGTGTATTTTCCACAGCACAGAAACCTGATAAGATTATTTATCAAGGTAAAGTGTATAGTTTACATACAAATCCACTAGAATTTTTTTTTAAGATTTATCCGGAAAAAAGACCTCAAAACGGTTCAATCTCTACTAATTTGTGGCGTGGCTATGTGGCTACTTTTGAGATTATTGATAGCGTTCTTTATCTCAAAGATATTGAGATTGAAACATATGTCAAAAAGAAAAGAACCTGGAAAAGTGTATTAAAGGAAGTTTTTCCAGATTCTGATAGGGTAAAAATAGATTGGATCGAGGGATTGCTGGTTATTCCCTACGGAAAATTAAAGAATTATGTTCACATGGGCTATGCATCCGAGTATTCAAATTACATATTACTTGAAATAGATAAAGGTCATCTGAAGAAGGAAATGGAATTTGATAGCGAGCAATATAGCAAATTTAGGAAAAAGCAATTTGAAGCATTCAGAAAATCTTCTGAATACGAGGAAAAGAAAAGACTTTTGCGAGAGCAAAATTCCCGTATGACAGATGAATTTATAGATTCTTTCTTACAAGACTTTGTGATTGATTATATAACAAAAATACTAGTAGAATAATAATGTGGCCA
Organism: Bacteroides sp.; assembly: GCA_021201335.1. Taxonomy (GTDB): domain Bacteria; phylum Bacteroidota; class Bacteroidia; order Bacteroidales; family Bacteroidaceae; genus Bacteroides. The sequence goes on from JAJQFD010000009.1 coordinate 86,012, forward strand.
TGATAACAAGGTACTTACAAAGGCAAATTATTATTTTACCGCACAAAAATATCGTTCATATAACATTTCTCTCCTTGTTTTTGTTATACTTAAAAAAACAAGATGAAGACAAACCATAATATAAACCTAGAAGCAGTCAAAACCTTTATTGACGAGATTCAGCAGACAAAGAATTACGACCGGAAGCGGATATCGGAATACCATGATCAGATATTCGGTAAAGACGATCGTTCTGTTGATCCGTGTCCAATCATGCAGATGCGAAAGATTAAGGCATGGTATCAGGATCAAAATAAAAGCTAAACTATCTCTCTTCAAATTTGAACATTAACTATCTTGATCTTTCCTTTTAACTATCTTCCCTGATTCTCTATAAATTTATTCTATAAATTTGCGGCAATTAAATGTGCAGAAGATAACCCCTCATTTATCCTCAAAAAGTAAATAGATATAATTCCTATAGAAGCAAAAATATACATGGCAGATTATTTGGACCAACTAAATCCTGAACAACTTGAATCCGTTCAAACCACTGAAGGGGCCATACGTGTGCTGGCGGGTGCCGGAACGGGGAAAACGCGGGCATTGACCTCGCGCTATTGTTACCTGACGGATACGCTTGGCGTTGCACCTAAAAACATTGTGTGCATGACATTCACCAACCGGGCGGCCAATGAAATGAAACACCGGATACGGACTGTGCTGGGCGATATGGATTTGGGCTATATTTGTACCTTCCATGCTTTCTGTGTACAGTTGTTGAAAGAAGATATCCATGTACTCAACTTCCCTAAGAACTTTATAATCCTTGACGTGGAAGACCAGAAACAAATGCTGTTGAGAATATTTGAGGAGATGGGCCTTACTCTTCGGGAAACGACTATTAAACGTACCATAGATGAAGTATTGGAAGCAAAAAAGCTTTTCGCTACGAGTTATATCGATTATATTTATGAACTGAACAACGAAGAACTAAAAGCGAAATTTACACAAACCACCGACCGCAATGAAGAGATTTTCCTGCGCTACCTCTATGAACAAAAGAAATGCTTTGGGTGCGATTTTAACGATATCATCAATTTCGCATCATATATACTAGATCATTTCCCGGAGGTATTGAAGAAGTGGCAGGACAGGATGCAATATGTGATGGTGGATGAATTTCAGGACGTCAGTCAGCGGCAGTACAACATCGCCCGGTTGCTTGCCGGTAAGCATGGCAATTTATTTATTGTAGGCGATCCGGATCAAACGATCTATTCATGGCGGGGCTCTCATGTTAAATTGTTTCTGGATTTTGATAAAGTGTATCCGAGTGCTAAAACTATACTGTTGACAACTAATTATCGTTCCATTCCCGAAATTCTCCATGCATCGAACGTGCTGATTGAAAAAAATATCATCCGTTTCCCCAAAAAGTTGATACCTACCAAACCTTCTGGCGAACTTCCTTTGTATAATCATTTGAGTAATGAAAAGGAGGAGGCAGAATGGATTTATAAAGAGATCTATGAATTAGCGAAAGTGGGGGTTTCTTTGAATAAGATCGCTATACTCTACCGGGCGCATTATCTGACCCGTCCGTTAGAAGAATGTTTTATCGAAAAGGGCCTGTCCTATAAAATATTCAGTGGCATAGAGTTTTATGGGAGGAAGGAAATCAAAGACATCATTTGCTATTTACGGATGCTAACGTCGGCCGATGATATGGCATTTCTGCGTACAATCAATAATCCCTCGCGTAAAATTGGAAAAAAGAAAATCGGTTTTCTCAAGGACTATGCAGAAGAAAATAACCTGTCACTTTATCATGCACTCAAGGATAACGGGAATAATCCTTTGTTCCGGGGCACACTGGCTGTACAGTATGTGGAGGCGATTGAATCAGTAAAACAGTTTGTCCATACGGATAAGTTAGGAGACATTCTGCAAATGTTGCTCGATAGAAGTGGATATGAAGAATTCCTTCGTCTGCAAGGCGATCAGGAACGATTGGATAATGTGGCTGAGTTAAAACGATCTATTGAAAATGCCGGACAAGATGATGATGCTACGCTAGAAGATTTCTTATCGCGGATTGCCCTACTTACCAATCTCGACCACGAGAACGAGCAGGAATCGGTGAAATTGATGACTATCCATACTTCGAAAGGAATGGAATTTCCGTATGTATTTATTTGCGGGATGAACGAAGGTGTTTTCCCCAGCCGGAGAATAAACACACCGAACGAAATGGACGAAGAACGTCGTTTGGCCTATGTGGCAATGACGCGAGCAATGGATCGGTTATATCTTTCCGATTCAGAAGGAATCTCTAACGATGGTATTTTCAAATATCCTTCCCGTTTTATCTTTGATGTCGGGAAAGAAAATATCAGATTTGTAAAGGAACTTGAACCGTATCTGGAAATCCATTCGAAGAACATTTCCACTGATTTCCCCAAAGAAATTTATCAGACAGGGGATAGAGTAGAACATCCGGTATTTGGTTGTGGAGTGATTATGGCAATCGATATGGATGAATCGAGCTATTCCATTTTATTCGATAAGTTTACTACGGAACGGAATATTTTGTTTACGGGGAAAATTACGAGAATGCATGAATAACGTGGTTTTGACTGGATCAAATACTTATCACTTTATCTACTATATCTTCAAAATTTCTCAGGTGGGTAGCTATCAAAATAGACATATCCGGATATTGTTGTCTGATATTCCGGAAAATAGCCATCGCATTTTCTGAACTGATTCCGGCTGTCGGTTCATCAACCACCAGCAGTTGAGGTTTTTTAAGCAGCGCTTGTGCCAGCAGGAGTTTTTTACGCTGTCCACCACTCAAGGTTTCTCCGTTTTCACCTAACCAGCTATTTAAGCCGTCAGGAAGCGACGAACGCCAACTTGCCAAATCAACAGTTTCCAATGCCTGCTCAATCTCTCCGTCGGAGTAACCTTCAAAGTTTTCGCGCAGTGTTCCGGTCAGTAGATAAGCTTTTTGAGTAACATAAATACATTCGGGCACAGGCAAATGCGATAAATCTGTATCTCCGTTCCATGCCAACGAACCGCTCCGGCGGTACTCGGGATAAAAAAGGCTGTTTAGCAACGTGGTTTTTCCTTTCCCTGTCTCTCCGAAGAGTGCAATCCATTCTCCTTTTTTTATCTCTAATGACACTTCGGACGTACAGACGGGCGTTTCGGGTATTTTCGCGCTCACTTTCTTTAAACTGACATTTTCCAATGAAGATGAAATCTGTACTGTCTCCACAGGTTGTTCGCCCTGTTTGATAATCGAATCAATATCCCTGATTTGATGGGCAACCGAACTTTTTTCCGATTTTCCCGAGAAAAGCATTTCAGACAATTCGGCTTGTGCCATGATGCCGAAGAAAATACCGATTGCCAGGGGGGCATCAATGCCGTAATTACTTGAATTCCACAGTAAGAAAGCTGCGATATAACTAAATCCAAGTCCGGCAATCAATTGCAGGTAGAATGAGTTGGTTTGCAGTCTATTTTCCAATCGTTCGAGCTGTAACAATCGTTGCTCGTATTGCCCGATGGCTTTTTCTTCCAGATTATATTTTGAAATTTCTATCCGACCTCTGAAACTTTGAATGAGTGCCTGGTTGTTCGCTTCGCGCTGTGCCTTCAGTTTTTCGTAGAGTATTTTGTTTCTTCGGAAAAATAGTTGAGGCACGATAAATAAAAGAATGGCGGATGAAATTAAAAACTCTACTGCTATAACCCGTGAAAATACGATCAGAAAGAAAAAGTAGATACCGAGTGAAAGTATCAGTGATGTAAAGGGCAAAAGCCACAAAAGGATATGGTTCAGTATCTGGTCGATACCGTACGTACTGTTTTCGAGTAATGCAGAGTTGTTGTTAACCTGCTTATTGAAATAAGGGAATTTGGCCACCGACCGGAATATTTTCAATTGTAGTCTTTGCTGCGCTTCGAGCGTGGTTTTGTGATTTTCCAACCTTTCAAAATACCTCGTCGCCGTGCGCACTAATGCCAGTAATCGGATTATGGCGGAAGGAATTATATAGGGAAATAAGATGTTTGCCGTAACGAAAGCCACACTGCACATAGCCAAAAACCATCCAGAGATAGCAGGAAGAGCAATGAACGCCACTGTCCAAAGAAGTAACAACAAAAGACCCCGCAACCATTTGCCGGCCAACGGCTGTATCATATATTTTACGATAAACTTATTCATACTTCATTTGTTCTCCCCAATTTAAGTTTAAGATTGTATCGGCAACGGGGTCAAACATTTCCTCGTGCGATGCGACAATAACCAACCGGTTTTCAGCTAATTTCACAATTTGAGGAAGAATGATTCCGAGGGTATCCGTATCCAGATTTGCTGTAGGCTCGTCCAGAATGGCGATCGGCTTGGGATGCAACATCATCCGTGCAAGCGTAACCAATTGTCTTTCGCCACCTGAAAGCTGTTTGCCGTTATGGCTCAGACAGGTTTGCCAGCCTTCTTCCTTTTTAACCAGAATTTTGTCTAAAAACTTCGGGTAGAGGATGTCTTTACTTGTCTCTTTCTCCAGAAAAACATTATATCTCAATGTCCCGTCGAAGATAAAAGGAAACTGGTTCATGTATGACGAATTTTCTTTCAGCCATTGGCGCGACCATCGATTGTCTTTGCCGTTTACCGAAACCGTACCTTCTTGCGCCATCAGGCTTCCGGCACAGATTTTCAGCAAGGTAGATTTCCCCGACCCCGAAATACCTTTCACCAATACCAATCCTTTGGCAGGCAATGCAAGATGAATATCATGTAGAACCTTCACTGGTGAATCGGGATAAGCAAAACTCAAACCTTTCATTTCAAGAACGTTAAGTGTCTGGTTCGTATGAGCAGCCAAAGGTGCCTCGATGTTTTCGTTCAGTATCGGCATGATTAATTTGGCAGATGCCAATGCTCTGTTCCGGTCGTGGTAAGCACTCACGAATTTCCGTAAATAAAAGAAGAAATAAGGCGAGAGGGTAAGCAGAAATAGTGCCGTATGGAAATCGTATGTTTTTCCGTAGTTAGGCCCTATCATAATTCCCAGAAGGCTCATCCCCAGATAAATAGCAATAGCGGCAATGCAAATGGTAACAAAAAGCTCCAACACCGCCGATGACAGGATAGCAACCCGCATTACATTCGTGGTTGCTTTGTTCAGCGCCTCACTTTTTTCCGATAAAAAACGATATTGGGGTTTGAAGTTATCCAAATTAACAATTTCGGCAATCGTGTGGAGTCGGTTATAGAAAACGGCTGAATATCTCATGAAAAGGTTAATGTGTTTTTTGTGAAGCGTTTCGGCACCTACACCAATAACAATCATCTGCATAGGTATAACCAGCAAGGAAACCAACAGGATGATTCCGACCCGCTTTTCCATCCAAAAACTAACTGCCAATAATAAAAGGCTACTCAAAGCCGATGCGATAGCATACGGGATAAAAAAAAGAGAAATAGGGTTTCAGGTCATCACTTACTCTGGTGACAAATAAAGTGCTCGATACAGAATCGTATTGACTATGGTGGAGCAATACCGGATAGACCTTTTTCTTGATTTTGGAAACAATTATATTTCCTGCCTTGTAGTTGAGTTGTGATGCAAAATGAGCAAAAACGTATCTGCCTGCCAAAAATATCAGGGCATACAGTAATCCGATGGGCAAGATTAATTCGTCATCGAGCCAGGAAGCTGCGAATCCCGATAAGTACCAGCTAAAAATAACAAAACATCCTGTACTTAAAACTGTAAATATGGAAGCAGAAATGTATATACCTTTGGCTTCAGCTAACTTTTTATTCAACCATCGGGAAGCGGTTTCTTTATTTGAACTCATTGATTATCTGATATTTTAATTATCCAATGCTTAGAGTCGAGCATTGTAATGATAATGCTGAAGGGGCAAATGTACAAAAAAGCAAGGCTGGTTTCAATCTTTTAAACTTAAAATGTATCTCTCAATTTCCGGTTAAACACGGCTATTCCCAAATGTGAAGAATAGGGTTCCATCAGCCGCATACTCCTTATGAAACACTCTCCTGTTTACAGACCTAACTGAAATCTACCCTATCACTGTTTATAAATGCAATATACCGCTCAATAGCCATTTTCAGTTTCCTTTGCCTCACTGCCGGAGATTTCACGAAAAAGCTGGTTTCTATTTCAATGTTCCCTTTTTTTGTTACCTTCTTCCAGTTTCCCACTATCTTTCCTTTAAAGAATATTACTGGGTAGAATATCCCGAATTTATTATGGGCTTTAGCAGTGTATTTTCCAGGGAGCACATGAGTCCGGTCTTTATAGCTGATAAGATATTCGTCATACGGAGGTAAAAGATGTACAGTTTCATCGGGTTTGTAATCTTGGGCACAGGATTCATGGACATATAGTTTCTGACCTTCGTACCTATCAGAGATAAGTTCCTTCTCAATGGAATAGATAGCTGCCTTTGCTTCGGTGGCATTCAGCCCCGACCACCAGACAAAATCATCTACCGATGCGGGACTGTGGCTGCGGAAATATCTAAGGGCAAGCGTTCGCAAGGCTTCTTCTTTTGAAAAAGAGTTCGTCCCCGGCGCCCACTCATCCAGTAAAGCGTATGTATGTTTCTTATTCCTCTCCTTACCGTTACAAAGCAGTCCGTCTGTTTCACCCAGACTGAGCATACAATGTACCTGATTGGTGTCCCAATTAAAGCCCGATTGTTGGAGTTGCTCTGTGATTTCTTGTTTTGTAAGGCCTTTGCTACCACCAAGTATATTGCCTATGGCATCACGAAAACGAATGTATTTCTGGCTGTCTATATCACAAGATTTGCCCCATGAGATAATGACGGCGAACATCTTTTTGCCTGTAAGATCGATCATCCAGCGTATATCCTCTGCTGCTACCATGTGCCATGTAGGGCGCAGAATATGAGTCCGGATGATCTTTCCTGAATCAAGGGCCTCCTTAACGGCGCGAAGCGATGGTTGTTGCAGACGCATTCCGACTGCCCACTTGGACATTTCAATATCTTGCGCCTGTACCGCTCCCATATAAGAAACGAGTTCGTGAGCATCGTTAAATGCACAATCGGCCAGTTGGTGACTGTATGTACGTAGAGTTTCAATCATAGGCTTTTCAATCTAAAGGGTCAGAGGTAAGCTTCAAAGGTTTGATTCGACTTCTTTTGGTCGAGATGTTCAAAATACGGATATTATCATATACCTTAGTTATCTCATTCTCAATTTGATCTGTATCTATTCCTTGCTCACAAAGTGAATGAAGAATTTCGGCAACGGCTTTATCGTATTTATTTTTATGTTTTGTATTCAGTGCTTTCCAGTTTATTCCTTTGAAATGCCCAGCCGTAACTCTGTTCAGAGGCAGCCTACCTTGTAACATCAAGACGGCTATCATCGGGTAACCTGCATATCCCTGCCAGACAGATGCATTGTCATTCGAAGTATAGGTTTCTTCATCCCATGTTACGGTGTATCTCTTTGTTTTATCAGATGAATCTACAAAGGCAGTGTTTTCAAACAAAGTGATTCTGTCGTCGGCGATAGCACTGTAGGCTTCAGGTATTTTTTCGATGGGTGGTAATTTAATCATTTTCCGGATGGTTTGGAGTGTCTTTTCTATTGTGTGCATTTTGGACTGTAAATATACGAAATATGAAAGATGTGCCGTGATTTTGTAACAGTAAATATCAAGAATAAAGAAAGAATAATTTCTAATTCCCTATATAATTCATTCCTGGACAGACAGAATACAGAATTAACAAAAAAGAACTATATCACAAGTTGTAATAATTTGATATGCCACTACTAAAGCTTTTTCTTTCCAAACAATTTCCAGGGTAAATACAGTATAAACTGGATAATAAAAACGAGAAGAAGCATCCATATTAACCGTTGAGGCCAAGACCCCAAAGCATCAATAATTGTAGCTGTATCTGGTTTCAAATTCCCTATAAAACCATAGTTCCATCCAAATATAATATCCAAAGGTAAAATTAGAATAACATACAGAAGGTCACAACCAATAACGAACAGAAAGTCCTTGAAAAGGGGGCAGTAATTTCGCACAACAATATCATATACAGAGGCTGAAAGTATTCCCGCATGAAGAAGCCAAAATAGCCAAAAGCGAAAATTCATCGGATCTTGATTTCCAGCAGGTGTAATTATGGCCTGTGTAGCCAAAACCAAACCGCAAAAATATAATAATGCGCTTGTTTTTCTATTCGGCTTTATCAGAGACAAGGATGCAATAATAGCCAGAAAGTCGCATATATGAAGAGGTAGGCTTGTATCAACTCTGAAATTAGCGGGTAAAAAATAATATATATTATAGATAACCCAGATGGAAAATAAGGAAATACCAAACGATATTGAAAATTGTTTTAGACTCCCGGTACGTTGTTTGACTCGGTTTCCTATAACCGATATTAGTACTACTAAGATTAGTACAAATACCACCATGGAAAAATGCAGAAATGGTGTTATTTCACGTTGTATTATTAAATTTTCCATTCTTCTTTACTACTTCCTCTATCTTTCCTGATAGTTGAGAATTTATAATTGCATATAAAAGTTATTTGAATTGAAAATGTCAGAAACAAAACTATAAATATTTTGCGAGAATACCTCCTTTTTCTGATAAACAAAATATTTACTAAATTTGGTGGCTATAATATTTTGTTTGAAATTGCATGAGGCATGTGACCTATGTAATATACAAAGCGAATGCCATTCAAATATTATTTCAACAAACAATAGAACAAACTAAACAAATAAAATAAACCCAATAAATGAATTAAAGAACAACATGGTACATTTAATTTATTGCGATGATAAGGCTAAAGTACTTACCAAGATAATGGAAGGCACTAAAACGATGGTAGTACGTGGGGCCACAGGGCGTAAAATACCTCATAGCCGTGTTGAACCAGGAGAAACACTTTATTTTATGGAAAAAGGATCAAAAAAAATATCTGCAAAGGCAACAGTGACAAATGTAGAGAATTTCATGAAGTTGACTGATGAAGAAATTGAAATAACGCTGGAACGCAATCAACCTAAATTGAACTTAACTGAGAAGCAAAAGGAACGCTGGCATAAGAAATGCCTGATACTGGTAGAGTTCAGCAATGTACAGGCTATTGAACCACCTTTAGACTTCGACCATCAAAACAATATGGATGATTGGCTTATTATTGAAAAAATAGAAGATGTAGTTGTGGGTACAAGTATCCCATATAATTATGATAACAGCAGATTCCGGAAATAATCTGACTAATTTGATATATATCTGATTCGGTACTATCCATTCTTAACAATAGCTGATACGAATGAGATTGTCTCAAAAGTAGATCGTATATTAAATGAAGTTACGATTTGTAAGCCGGCAAGTCCGCAGGACTTGAATGTGCATAACCCCGGGTGAAACCCGGGGTAACAGATAAACCCCTTTTCCCGAACCCCGCATGGGGTTCAACCCCTTCAGGGTTATATTGAGCGGGGTGTTCCCCCTACCCCGGGTTTCACCCGGGGTTATGCACATCTGACCCCAGATGGGGTCACTGCTTACAATTTATAACTTTATCAAAGATCGATTGAGCTTTTAAGACATTCAAATTCAATTCTATTTAACTTAATATAGTGACCTTTATAGATGTCAACAAGGCCCTTCTAAGCAATTCGTTGGATGCTCAGTGAATCATTTATCCCATGAATATAAATAAAAAGCTAGATAGGAATTGCCTATCTTTTGTAAAAATCTACAATATGGTATTTCTTAGTCATAATACCGAGAATGTTTTTTAATATAGAGCTATTCTACTATTTATAATCAGTCTGCTTTCCGTATACTAAATTCGCAACCACAATACTGCTGATTATAAAAATTGTTTTCCTGCAACAATATTTTTCGTCGTTCAGTTAATCCCCCTTTTTTCCAATCTTTATCCCAAAACTGAACATCGTCCACTAGCGAAGCTGCCCAATGACCCGCCTCAGCTATTTGTCCGAAGCTTTTCCAGCGCGAACCAGTAAGAGTGGTGGTAAATGTGGAAAAACCTTTTTCTGAAGTTAATAATGCTGCGGCCTCCATTCTGATCTTAAAACATTGTGCACAGCGTGATCCCCTTTCCGGTTGATCCTCCAATCCTGCAATCTTATCCAGCCAATCATTATGACTATAATCACCGTCAATAAAATCAAGATCCAGCGACTCCGCATAAAGCATACATTCTTCTTTTCTTTTCAGATATTCTTCTGCCGGAAATATATTGGGATTGTAGAAAAACAAGACAGGAAAGAAATCATTATTTAGCAACCATTCCAAAATGGGTGCAGAACATGGAGCACAACAACTATGTAATAGTATCTTTTCCACCTAAATCAACTTTCGTATATTGGGAAGTCATTGAGATAAATCATCCTTTCGTATAAAATACTCATTACTTCTTATTATGAATAAACTTCTTGCAAAATTAAAAATAAATCTGATAGTTTTATGCAAATGAATATTCCTGCAGTATACCACTTCCTGATTTATAATGACTTCATCAGAGTAAAAATCTGATTGGAAAATATACCTAACCCTTGTTACACTCTATATGACACAATTTTACATCAATTGAATCTTTCATTATCCGATTTTATTTATTAGTTTTGTTCTAAGCATAAATTCGAAAATACAGTATGAAACGATATCCAATTGTCCTAACGATTGCAGGTTCTGATTGCATCGGGGGAAATGGTGCGCAAGCAGACATAAAAACTATCTCTGCATTAGGCGCATATGCCGCATCAGTAGTAACGGCTTTAACAGTAGGAAACACCACAGGACTCAAACATCTGTTTCCTATTCCGCAGGAAACCATCAGACAACAAATAGAAGCAGTGATGGAAGATTTAATTCCAGACATTGTAAAACTAGGACTGTTAAATGATATTGAAACGATCCGAACTGTAGCCGACTGTCTCAGGAAGTATCATCCCCGGTATGTTGTATATGATCCAGTCATGCTTTCACCGGACGGTATCAGATTCATGGAAATAGATAATTTAAATGTTATAAAGAAAGAACTTTTGCCTTTTGTCAATTTAGTCACTCTCAATCGCCGGGAGGCTGAGCTTTTAAGCGAATATCCAATAAATTCAGTAAAAGATATGCAAGAGGCTTCGAGGCTGTTTGCCACAAAAAATAAAATAACCGTATTGATAAAAAGTGGAGATTTATTTCCAAATGAAGTTTATGATGTTCTGTATACGCCAGCCGATGAAGAGTGGATTTTCAAAGACACAACACTTTATACCCATAATACTCATGGCGCTTCATGTACTTTCTCGTCAGCAATATCTACTTTTCTTGCATTAGGTTATGATATGCATATTGCCGTATCGGAAGCCAGAGATTTTACAAGGAATGCCATGCTATATGGCGAAGATGTGTATATTGGCCATGGTAAGGGACCGGTATGCCAAACTTTCAAACCACAGCCAATGAAGTTTATCACTCCTACCAATCAATCATCATAAAACTGATAAATTATCTTAAGAGGGGTATTCATACTCCTCTTTTTCATATCAAGCACTTTTACGCAACCAATATGAAAAACCTGCCAAATATAATTTCAATCAGTCGTATTATAATCAGCTGTATATTATTCTTTCATGTGAATAATCCTCTGCTTTTCATCATTTTATACATTTATTGTGGTATAAGTGACATTGCAGACGGATATATTGCTCGTCATTGGAAAATTGAATCAGTTATAGGTGCGAAACTCGATAGTCTGGGCGATCTTATTTTCTTTTTATTGATTACATTCTTATTCTTTAGCCATACGGAATTAATAAAGGAAATGATCGTGTTCTGGTCTGTGGTCTCCATCTTCTCCATTAAACTATTGAATGTAATCATAACCCGGGTAAAATTTCATCAATGGGGAATGATGCATACTATTGGAAATAAATTATCCGGATTATTTATCTATTTTATGTTACCGCTATATATCCTGTTTCCGGCAACCCCGTTCATAGTGGGAATTATTATCGTTCTTATTGCTTTATTGGCAACTTTCGAAGAAACACTGATATTACTCACCACGAAAGAATATGACCTTAATCGGAAAACCTTTCTTAAATAAAGAGGTGAAACGACTTATTTATTAAAACCATTAAAAAATAGTTGCAACATAATAATACTCATAATAGTTTTTTATTTCACATTATTTATCATTTAACAGGCTGCATTTTATCTTCAAATATTTTCCAAGATCAACAATTCTCACTACTTTTGGCGCAAATAAAAAATTCGAACCAATATATCAAAAAGTATTTTCGGGTATATTGGTTTTAGTGCATCTAAAATACAATCAATTATGAATCAATCCTGTCAAAGAAGATTTTTACCCATATATGGGTATATTGAAATCCTCTAATATTCAAGAGACTGATTATTAGAGGATTTTCAATTAAAGATTCTTTACGGGAAAAATTAAAAATGAATGGAAACAATCCATAAAATAAGATACCTTGTAATTGGCATATTGGCATCTTATTTATCTTTCTCATCCTGTTCATCATCAAAAGATGAGCCTATTGCTGAAACATTTATTGGAGAATGGGATATTTACGAAAAAAGAATCCCGAATGCAAGCAACAATGAATTGGTAGAAGGAAATCTCCTGGTTTCTTTTGAAACCAATTCTGTTGTTTACAAATTAAGGATACATGATCCGGATAATCCGTTGAATCTTGCCGGCATTGTCTGGGATAATAATTTGCATAATGATATGTCTAAAGAAATAACTTATGCTACTTTATTTTTAGATAATTCCAATGAAGCACTCAGAATTGAATACGACTATTTAGATAGAAAAGTTACATATTATGCTATTCAGGCAGTAAAAAATTCTAATTAAACAATCTATCAATATTTAGTATCTGAATCATATTGCCTTCACATTTAATATAATTTAGCCCAAATTACAAACATCAAACATTAACTAATGACGTTAACTATTTTGACACGTATAATAGTGGCATTTCTACTATGTATAATTCCTTTTTCAATTTATGCCCAAGACTACAAAATCACAGGTTTAATATCGGACGAGAGGACAAAAGAAGCTCTTATCGGCGTTTCCATTTCAGTCAGTGAACAACCGACATACGGTACAATAACTGATACAAGTGGAAAATATGCTTTAGATCTTCCGAAAGGAGATTATAACCTGCGTGTGAGTTATATGGGTTATAACGATAAGATGGTAAAAGTTTCCGTGACCGGAAACCTCAGACAAAACATCACTTTATCTCAGTCGTCCATTGCGCTGGAAGAAGTAATTGTTACTTCTAAACGCCCTGATGCCAATGTAACTGATCCGCAAAGCGGCGTTACACAGATGGAAATACAACAATTAAATAAGCTTCCGGTATTGATGGGTGAACGGGATGTAATTAAATCGTTGGAATTAACACCCGGTGTGAAAAGCGCAGGCGAAGGAAGCACCGGTTTCTTTGTTCGCGGTGGTACCGCCGATCAAAACCTGATCATGCTAGATAATGTATCCGTTTACAACGCTTCTCACTTGATGGGATTCTTTTCCACCTTCAACTCAGATGTATTAAGGGACGTAGCTCTTTATAAAGGCCCCATTCCCGCACAATATGGTGAACGTTTATCCGCCATCTTGGATGTACGGCAAAGAACCGGCGATATGCAGGATTTCAAAGTTTCCGGAGGAATCGGCCTTATCGCATCCAAGCTTAATCTGGAGGGACCTATTCAAAAAGGGAAGTCTTCCTTTCTGATCGGAGCCAGACGTACGTACGCTGACGCTATCGCTCGTTTGTCCGGAATTGAAGATGCAAAAAAAGCATCCCTTTATTTTTACGACTTAAACATGAAATTAAATTTTATCTTATCCGAGAGAGATCAAATTTCTGTTTCCGGCTATCTTGGAAGAGATAAAATGAAAATCAGGGATATGGCCCAAACAGGATGGGGTAACGCTTTCGCAAATGCCAAATGGAGCCATACAGTAAATAATAAATGGTTCTCTACTACGGCCTTAACCTATAATCAATATTCCTATGATTATAGCATGGACCTTGGAATGAGTATGAAAGGAGATGCCAAAATCAGGGATTATGGTTTAAAGCAGGAATTTCAATATGAAATAAATAGTAACAATATTTGGAAGTTCGGTTTACAGTCTACTTACCATGACATCGCTCCGGGTAACTACAATTTAAGTTCTGATAAAGACAATGTGATCGACTTGCACCATCGTTATTCCTGGGAAAACGGTATATACCTAGCCAACCAATTAAAACTGACAGATAAGCTGGAAGTACTGTATGGTTTGCGTCTTTCCACTTTTTCTGCTCTCGGAAAAGGTGAATATTATACAATGAATGACCAGAAAGAAGTTACCGATAGCATCTGGTATAATTCCGGGAAGTTTGTAAAGACATACATTAACCTGGAACCTCGCATATCGGCTGTTTACAGATTAAATGATGCCTCTTCTATTAAAGCATCTTATTCTCGTACAACGCAGAACATGCACTTGCTTACTTATGTGGCTCAAGGGACTCCATTCGACCGCTGGACATCTAGCTCAAATACCGTAAAACCCCAAATAGCTGACCTTTTTACTGTGGGATATTTCCGGAACTTTTCAAATAATACATACGAATTCAGTGTAGAAGCTTACTATAAGAATATGAAGAATCAACTGGACTATAAAGACCATGCTGAATTCAATGCATATGACGTAATTGAAACGGAAATATTATCCGGTAAAGGAAGAGCCTACGGACTTGAATTGATGTTTAAAAAACGTATCGGAAGACTTACCGGTTGGGTAGCCTATACCCTTTCCAAATCGGAGAAGAAAATTGATGGGGTGAATAAGAACGAATGGTATAATTCCTATCAGGACCGTACCCATGATATCTCTGTGGTAGGAATTTACGAGCTTAACCGGAAATGGACACTTTCGGCTTCCTGGGTATATTACACCGGTAATGCAATCACTTATCCGAGTGGAAAATACCAGATAGATGGTAAAGATGTAATGTATTACGCAGAAAGAAATGGCTACAGGGCTCCGGCATATCACCGACTTGATTTAGGAGCTACTTGCCTACTGAAGAAAACGGCTAAATTTGAATCCGAGCTTGCTTTTAGTTTATATAATGCGTACGGAAGACGGAATGCATATATGATTCAATTCAAAACGAATAGAGACGATCCCAGCCAAACGTCTGCTTATCGTTATGCACTGTTTACTTATGTACCTTCTATTTCCTGGAACTTTAAATTTTAACCGTATAAACATCATGAATAAAAAGATATATTTGTTATCAACTTTGACACTTGTACTTTCATCGTTAACGACTTCCTGCGAAGACATTATTGATGTCGAGCTACGGAATGTAGACCCGATTCTGGTCATTGAAGGAAATGTACGAATGGGAGAAGTGGCTGAGGTACGCCTTACCAAATCTAAGAATTTCTCCGATCTCAATGATTATCCTCCGATACAAGATGCGATTGTAGTTATTGAAGATAATGCTGGAAACCGGGAGCAGTTAACATACGCCTCTGAATCCGGTAAATACAGAGCCACTACTATCACAGGTGTGGAGAGAAGAGCATATAACCTTTCTGTCACATATGAAGGAATAGAATATACAGCTACCAGCACCATGCCTCCCCGCGTGGAAATCGACTCGCTGACTTTATGGAAATTTCCTTTCTCTGATTTTTATGACCCCATGGTACATTTTAAAGATCCGGAAGGTGAAGAAAACCAATATTACCGATATGTTATCTCCATTAACGGAGAGTACCCGAAATTGCAGGAAAGCATGCTCTCGACTGAATTTATGGATGGTAATGACATTCACGATCCTATCTTTGTACGTTTAGAGGATAGTGACGATGATGATGATGATCCTATCCAGAATGGTGATTTACTCGGTATAGAAATGAGATGTCTGGACGAAGGTACATTCGATTTCTATAGTACATTAAGCGACATACAGAATGCTTTGGCCAACCCTACCAGTAATATTAAAGGTGGGGCCCTCGGATACTTTGCAGCTTATTCTTATACCTATAAGGAAATTGTTTCCGAATGGGAAGAATAGAAATTGTCTTTTTGTCAATTTATTATTTTCTCTCTTCAAGAATGGCATATTTGTTCGGAAAATCTTTTGCAGTAAGAAAAAACGCAAGAAAATGGCATTAGAGAAATTCAAAGAGAAAGAAACAGGAGTTCATTTAAAGCAAAATGATTAAATTATATAAATAAAAATTATCCATAAAGCTCTTTTGATATTAAATACAATACTATTTAATAGATTCCAAATACACACTAAAGGAAGTCAATTAGCTGAATTTAAAGATAAAACGGGAAATCTTTCGTTAATTTGAACACTTTCAATCTATAAATTGAAGGGGAATCAAACAAAATTTATGGATTCTCTTATAAGAATACACCTTTTTCCTGAAGGGAAAAGGTGTATTCTTATAAGAGAACTAACGAGTTCTCCACGGAGAGTAGGTGTATCCTCTTCATAGTATACGCCTACTCTCTTTTAACTCTAATATGACTGAAAAATTTCAGCAAGTTTTTTTTCGAAATGTCCGGTTAGAAAAAGGACGAAAATATCATAAAAATGATTTGAATTCAACGAATATACTATCATTCGGTTTCCCGTCAAAAGTCTGATGAAAATCTTGATGATAGACCACTTTGAATTCATTCGGATTAAAAATAACGTAATTCCTTCTATAAAATATTACCATTATTTTATAGAGTATGTAATCAGCCATATCTCTATCTCCGTTATTTCTTCGAACGTGTCATCACCCAACGATAACTCCCCGCTCCTGATGCCTCATATTTATAGGTAAAAGTAACCACTTCATTCTCAGCTACAAGAAGGCCGGTGATACGATGTCTTACTTCCAGATTACTGACATAAAGATCCAGATGGTACAATCCGGGGGTTACGTTTGCTGTGAATCCGGCGTTACCACTATGAACAGGCCCTGTCGAGATGAGATGGGTTTCTCTGGAATCCAATATATGACCATTAGTAAGATATTCACCGCGAGAGTTACCGACCTTGAAAACAATGGAACCACTACCATTTAATTGGTCGTAAGGGTTTACATGACCTGATGTAGCAGTTGTACCATCATTCTTCAGGATCATACTGTGATAACAACCCGTAGTCACAGATTTTACTCCAGTGGCAACCTTGGTGAATTTATTACGTTTCGTTTCATCGCCCAAACCAAGCTGCCCGTAGTTGTTGTTGCCAGTAGCCCAAAGTGAGCCATCGGTTTTAAGTGCATAACTGCTGGTACCTTGTTCTGTAACTATAGTAGTAACATCGGTCAGGGGTAATCCGGCGTTATCTACTACCTGAGTAAACGATTTTATAGGATCGGCAGTACTACCCACTCCAGCCTGTCCGTCTTCATTTTTTCCGGAAGCATAGACTGTTCCATCGTTCATTATAATAAAGCTCTGAAACAATCCTGTTGCGATTCCCTTAGCTCCCGAATATATCTGGGTAAATGATGTAACATACTCAAAATCTCCAAATTGATCTCCAAGAAGACCTACTTTATTATTGTAACCACATGCCCAAACCGTACCGTCTTTTTTAAGAGCAAGCGTGTGTACATCCGACCCGGCCGAAATGGAAACTACATCAGATGTAAGATTTGTGGCTGTGAATGTGTACTTATGTTCTTTATCTCCAACTCCTAATTGTCCGAAGAAATTAAAGCCGATTGCCCACAATGAACCATCATTTTTTAAAAGAAATGTGTGGGATAGCCCCGGTACTATTTCCTTTACATCATTTATGGGTATTGGAGTAAAGATGTTGCGGTTTTCTATATGCCCAAGTCCCAACTGGCCACTTGTATTTAAACCAGTACCCCAGATGCTTCCGTCGGTTTTAACAAGGAAGGTGGTATTTTTTCCGGCATGTACTTTTGCAACTCCTGTGGCAACTACAGTAAGCGTTTGCAGATCGTTGTTATTTCCGGTACCTAACTCCCCATATTTATTATGGCCGAATGCAGAGAGGGTGCCGTTGGCTTCTAATATAAAGTAATGGTAATAGCTGGATGCAATCATTTGTATGCTTTTATCCACAGGTTCTTCATTTTCCCATTTGGCGTAGAACGTAAAATTACTTGCCTCCCTACTTACATCATAAGGGAAGTCTACTTTAGTGGTTAAAGCTGCTTCCTTATACCAACCTTCAAAAGTACTTCCTGCTTTAGTTGGAGCATTCGGTTCGATAAGTGTTCCACCTTTTACTACTTGTGTAGGATGGTTGTCGTCCGGAGGCCATGCACCTTCGTTTAGCTCCCACGTCACTTGCCAGTACTCCACTGTGGCTTCTTCCTGCCATTTGGCATAAAGAGTTATATCGCTGGTTACTTTAGTCTGGAAGTTATAAGCGGTGGTTGCTCCACTCAAATGCCAAAAGAAAAACACATATCCTGTTTTGGAAGGGTTAGGAGATGGAGCAGTAACCGTACCGCCTTCTTCCACTGTTTGTACAGGGGGAACCGGAGTACCACCTTCCGTCTCGAACGTAACAGTGTAATTAACAACGGGGTCATCATTATCACTACAAGATAGAAATGCCAGGATAGTCAACATGAATAGGAACATTTTTTTCATATAAATTTATTTTTAACTTCGTGATTTAAAATTGATAAAAAGATTATTTTTAGGGAAGTAAAAATAGGGAGATGGCAGGAAGCATTTATCCCTTAATTAAGGGATATTTGAGTGGTGCTGAATGTGTATCTATGCATAAAAAAAGAAACGATGGTAAATGTTCATATAACGGATGATCAGGTCATGATGGTGGAATTGCTGATTCCGGTCATCAATGCTTCGGAGATGGCCCGGATCTCTGGATATTCATATAAATTGGCTGAATGCCGGAGAATGTTGGTCACCGAACGTCCGGATGTATTGTTGCTCGATATCAATATGACGGATGGCAGCGGAATTATATTTTGTGAAGAAGTTCACAAATTGCATCCTCAGCTAAAAATTATTGCACTTACCGAGCACAGTGAGTATTCCTGCGTCAAAAACATGTTCAGAAACGGGGCATTGGGATATGTGGTAAAGAGTGAGGCGGTAAGAGAGATCCTGGAGGCGATATTTGCCGTTGCACAAGGAAAAGAGTATATCAGCCCAGAAATCGAACGTATGATCAGCAAAACAACCAAAGAAGCAATCACCTTAACGGCGCGGGAAATGCAGGTTTTGCAACTGGTAGCCAAAGGAATGAGCTACCCTCAGATTGCGGAACAGATGATCATAGCACCTACAACGGTTAACTCGTACCAGAAAAGGCTGCACCTAAAACTGGATGCCAAAACGAGATTTGAGCTTATTGAAAATGCTAAAAAGGAAGGTTTGCTATCATGAAAAAGATACTCTTAATTTGTTTATTGATACTATTTAACATGTATCCGGCAATTGCACAAAAAGCAAAATTAATCGATTCGCTGGAACATATTTTAAATACACGAGAGTTAAAACCAGACAGCCTATTGAATATTTACGACAAGTTATGCCGTTTGAGCATGAGCTATGATTTGGAATTACTAATGAAATACGCTAGAAAAGGTTTATCACTTGCCAAAAAACAAAACAACAAGTTGAGTATGGCTAATTTTTATGAGAATTATGGAATAGCATACTCTATCAAAGAATCTTGCGACAGTTCTTTAATCTATTATAACCGGGCACTTGATATAGCTATTAAATTAAAAAACCGGGAGACTGAGGCATCCATATATGAAAGTATGGCCATTCTATTCGCTAAAGAAAAAAAACATTCTCTCACCTTGGAGTATTTTTTAAAAGCATTATCTATATATGAGCAGGTAGGCAACAAGAAACGAGTAGCAGCTCTTTTAGGAAATATCAGCAGTCTCAATATCGCTTTAAAAAATTATGATAAGGCGATTTATTATTCTGAAAAGTCAAGAGTACTGGCAGAGGAAGTAAATGACACTTATAGATCCGTACTGGGATATTATAATCTCGGATTTATTTACATGAACAAAAAAGAGTATGAAAAAGCTTTTGAAAATACACAGAAAGCTCTTGAAATAAGTCGTAAATACAACAGTAAATATTTTGAAATGTGCAGTTTGGTAATCCTTTCAAATATCTATTTACATGGATTTGATGATACTGATAAGGCACTGGAATATCTCAACGAAAGTAAAAAAGTGGGGAATGAGTATGGGGATCCATCCATATCCTATTATTCATTATGTATATTATCGACTATTTATAGAAACCAAAACGAATGGCGGAAAAGTGAAGAAACAGCTTTTGAAGCGTTGCAAATTGATTCCACCAATATAGATGGTATTTTCGGCTTGATGAATAACATAATTGTGGCGAATATGTATCTCAACAACAAAGAAAAAGCGGAAGAGTATCTTTTGAAATATGAAGATATAAGCGAACAGTTTATAGATAAGAACTATAGAGAGATCATGGCTGATATGGAAGCCAAATACGAGATGGGGAAGAAAGAGACCCGTATCACCGTTTTAGAGAAAGAGCGGAAGTTATATATATGGCTCGGAATTGCCACAGTAACTGCTTTGCTTTTATTAATGGGCCTGGTGTTTTACCGTCATCGTCTTTCTATACAAAACCGTAAGATTGCCGAACAACAAATTAAACAATTGGAGAAGGATAAAGAACTTATTGCCATCCACTCCTCCCTGAAAGCTGAGAAGACCGAAAGAGATTTAATAGCCCATGATCTTCACGACAGTGTGAGTTCCCTGCTCACGGTGGTTAAAAACAATATGAATTTGTATGCGGCTTCGGAGCATACGAAAACGAATTACTTTCAGAATGCTTTTGAAGTGTTGAGTAAATCCATTACGGAGCTTAGGCGAGTGGTGTATCATCTCAAATCATTTATTCTGACAAAAGAAGGGCTGGCTGCCGCGCTGGATGATTTCTGTCGGTTTATTCCCAACACATCGTTTCATTGCAAGGGGCACGACCGCAGATTCGATCCGGATAAAGAATATGTTTTGTATGATTGTGCCTGCGAACTTATTAATAATGCGTTGAAACATTCTGGAGCTTCCCGCATAGACGTTCATTTAACGATGGACGAAAAAATGGTTTATCTGTCGGTAGCGGATAATGGAGCTGGTTTTGATTCCCGGGAGACGAAGCCGGGTATCGGTTTGGATAATATTCGTTCCAACCTTTCGGCTTTTGGTGGTCAGCTGGATATTTTATCTGAGCCAGGTAAAGGTACGGAGGCGAATGTGGAAATGAGGGTATAAATATATTTAGCATTGTATGAATCACACAATTACATCTATGCTAAACCAAAACTATATTTTCTCTATAATCTGCTTTTACAGAATTCCATTCTTTGGGAAATAGACCCATCCTTCAAAAAGCAAAAGTTTTTTATTTTCCCACATTGATTATCCTAAACTAATCCTGTATCTTTGGCGTTGTATTATGTAATATTGATTGCAATCCGATATGCCTCACACTTTAAAATTTATTTTCCTGGAGTCGATTTATGAATGGCTTACTGAATTTGGCGTAAGTCCTTCCTTTGCAGATGTCATAACCTTTATCCTCGCGTTGCTTTTTTTATTACTTCTTATCTGGATTGTCAGGTTCCTAGGTTCGCATATTATTTTACGAATGGTACAAGCGGCGGTAAAAAGTACCGGTTCGCAATGGGGAAATTTACTCCTAAAACGGAAATTCCTCGACAGAGGGTTACGACTGGTTGCTTCCATTGTAGCAGTTATCCTGATAATATCCATTACCCTGAGACAAAATCCAAAAGATTTATTAGTGGCAATTGGAGCTTCCGCGGCTATTTTTTCTCTTATATTCCGGGATATTATTCTGGGATTCATTGCTTCGCTCCAGGTTTCGGCACAAGATATGATTCGTCCAGGCGACTGGGTAGAAATTCCCTCCAAGAATACGAATGGATTTGTTTCGGAAATTAATGTAATGAATATTATAGTAGAGAATTTCGATCACTCCATTTCCATGATACCCACCTATCCCCTGATTTCCGAATCGTTTGTTAACTGGAGGAATATGGTTGAGGAAGGAGAAGGAAGACAGTTCAAACGACCCTTATACATTGATATAAATAATATTTCGATTTTAACTGACGAAAACCCCGACTTAGAAGAAAAGATATAAAAATATGGATATTCAAAACAAATTAGCAGTCTTGATAGACGCAGACAATATTTCTTATAATAGTATCAAAGATGTACTGGAAGAAATCACCAAAGATGGTATTCCTACTATCAAACGTATTTATGGTGACTGGACAAACCCTGGCATGCATGGTTGGAAAGCAGTCTTATTAGATAATTCTATCACGCCCATTCAGCAATATGCATATACCACTGGGAAGAATGCAACGGATTCGGCATTGATCATTGACGCCATGGATATACTACACAAAGAGAATATAGACGGTTTCTGCATCGTTTCAAGTGACAGCGATTTTACCAAATTAGCTAGCCGGCTGCGTGAATCTGGTAAATTGGTGATAGGTATTGGCGAACATAAAACCCCCAAACCTTTTATTGCCTCCTGCAATAAATTTATATACATTGAAATTTTAAAGAAAGCGCGTGAAGGAGAGAACTCTACGAAAACTCCTGCGACTTCAAATAGTACAGATAAAAAACAAACCTCCGAATCAACAGAGCTCTTGAAAATAGATAAGAAACTTAAAAACCTGATATATGATACTATTGAGGAAAAGAGTGATGAAGACGGATGGGCGTTTCTAGGTGATGTAGGTCAGGGAATTACTCGCAAGCAAAATGACTTTGACGCCCGGAATTATGGTTTCAAAAAACTATCTGACCTGATCGAATCACTGAATAATCTCTTCCTTCTGGAACAACGGGCCGTAGGAGACGGAAAATATAAAACCACGTATGTAAAAAACAAATAACCTCCATGAAAAAATCTTTATTTATCCTTTCACTTATCATTTCCTGTTATATACAAGCACAAAACGCCGAGCAAAAAGGATTGCAGACTATTAATAAAAGTCAGGCGGAAGCGGTGATTGAGTTTCTTGCCAGCGATGAACTGGAAGGACGCGAAGCAGGAACACCTTCCGGCAAAGTTGCCGCTCGTTTTATCTCTTCCTTCTTAAAAATGACAGGCATAGAACCTTATTTGGATAGTTATTACCAACCTTTCGAAGCTGTTGTGAAAGAAAAACGACTTTATTTGAATAATGTAATAGGCAAAATAGAAGGCAAAAGGAAAGATGAATTTGTTATTGTAGGAGCTCATTATGATCATTTAGGAATCGATACCACCTTGGTTGGTGATCAGATTTACAACGGTGCTGATGACAATGCTTCGGGAGTTTCAGCCGTATTACAAATAGCCAAAGCATTTATAGCAACCGGAGAACAACCGGAACGGACCGTTCTTTTTGCACTCTGGGACGGAGAAGAAAAAAAATTACTCGGTTCTAATTATTTCGTTGAAACCTTTCCGGGTATCAGTCAGATAAAGGGATACCTTAATTTTGATATGATTGGTCGAAATCAGGATGAATCCAATCCTACCCATGTCGTATTTTTCTATACGCAAGAGTTTCCAAATTATCAGGAATGGCTTCATACCGACATTCAGAAGTATGAGCTACAAATAACCCCCAGCTATAAACCCTGCGATAATAAACTCGGTGGAAGTGACAATGTTTCATTTGGACGTCGGGATATACCTATCATGTGGTTCCACACCGATGGTCACCCCGACTATCATAAGCCAACAGACCATAGTGATAAATTAAACTGGAATAAACTGGTAGATATAACCAAAGCCTCTTTTCTCCTGATGTGGAAATGGGCGAATGAATAAAGTTACTGGAACTGTTCTTTATAAAGTGAATAATATTTTCCTTTCATTTCCAGCAACTCCTGATGATTTCCGGATTCAATAATCCGGCCCTGATCCATTACCAGAATCAGATGGGCGTTCTTTACAGTTGAGAGGCGGTGTGCAATTATTAAACTGGTACGCCCCTCCATCAGTTGGTCTAATCCTTTTTGAATAAGGATTTCACTCCGTGTATCAATATTACTGGTAGCCTCATCCAACAAAAGAATCGGTGGATCGGCAATTGCAGCACGGGCAATATTCAGCAACTGGCGTTGCCCTTGGCTAAGGCTAGCACCATCATTCTCCAATACGGTGTCATATCCCTTCGGGAGACGTTTGATAAACGAATGGGCTGAAGTTAGTTTGGCTGCTTGAATCACTTGTTCATCTGTAGCATCCAACCGGCCAAAACGAATATTTTCCCGGACAGTACCAGTAAAAAGATGGGTATCCTGCAATACAATGGCCATAGATTCACGCAGGTTTTCCCGTTTTATCATTTGTATGGAATGATCATCAATGGATATTTCACCGGATTGGATATCAAAAAAACGGGGTAACATATTTAATATAGTTGTTTTACCTGCACCTGTTGCTCCCACCAAAGCAATTTTGCATCCGGCCTTAACATGAAAGGATATCCCTTTTAAAATCACCTTTTCAGGTTTATAACCAAAATAAACATCTTTCATTCTAACATCCCCTCGCACATGGGTTAATTCAACGGCCTCCGGATTATCTGCCGATTCCGGTTCTTCGTCGATAATATCAAAGATACGCTCAGCACCCGCAATAGCTGCCTGTATACTATTATACAAACTGGCAAGTTCATTGATCGGCCGTCCAAACTGACGCGAATATTGCAAAAAAGCTGCCAGGCCACCCACATCAAAACCACGGAAAATAGCCAATAAAGCGCCTACAATGGTTATGATAACGTAATTCAATGTGTTCAGGTTTTGCATAACAGGCATCATTAATCCGGAAAAGAATTGTGCATTTTGTGCTTTCCCTTTTAAATCCTGGTTTAGAACATCAAAATCAGCTTCTACTTTCTGTTCATGTCCAAATACTTTGACTACTTTCTGGCCGCTGATCATTTCTTCGATATATCCGTTTATCACACCCAATGAATCCTGTTGTGCTTTAAAGTATTTCCGGCTGCGCTTTACAATCATCCGGGCACTTAAAAACATAAGTGGTACGGTAACCAAAGTAACAAGGGTCAGGATTGGACTGATATAAAGCATTAGGGTAAATATTCCTATCAGCATTAAAGCACTGGAAAGCATATCCGATAAACTATCCGTCAAAGCATCACTGATCCGGTCAATATCATTGGTATATCGACTCATTAAATCACCGTGCTGATGAGTATCGAAGTATTTAATGGGAAGACGTTCCATTTTCCGGAATAAATCCGAACGCATACGGGTTACTGTACGTTGGCCTACTACATTCAACAAACGGTACTGAATCCATACGGCTGCAACACCAGCCAGATAGATGACCAACAATATCAGCAAGATATTTATTAAACCTGTAAAATCTCCCGGAAGAATATAGTCATTAATTATAGGACGAATCATGTAGGATCCTAATAAACTGGAAATAATACTAATGATAATCAGGAAACCTATAACAAACAATAGCTTGCGGTCTGCTGCAACATACGAAACCATCCGAAGGAAAGTTTTCTTCCCTTTTTTAGGTTTGCCTGTTTGTTTCAGATAGTCTCCGTGTGCCATATCTGTTTAATTAAATGTGATTTGTTGCGAGTTGTAAATTTCCCGGTAAACCGATGAAGTTTCCATCAGTTCCGCAGGTGTACCCTTAGCAATAATTTCACCATCATCCAGTACAATCACCTTATCTGCTGATTGCATGGTATGAATTCGCTGCGTAATAATAAATACAGTTGTATTCTGCAACAGCTGGTGAAGATTCTTCCGTATTTTCAGTTCTGTTTCGGTATCAACTGCACTAGTACTATCATCCAGTATTAATATTTTCGGTTTCCGAAGCAATGCTCTTGCAATACAGATACGCTGTTTCTGTCCTCCGGAAACATTCACTCCTCCCCTGCCAAGCTGGGTTTCATAACCATCCGTAAATGAGAGGATAAAATCATGAGCCTCGGCTGCCCGGCAGGCTTCTTCTATTTCTTCCATCGTGGCATCTTCTTTACCCCAACGCAGATTATCAGCGATTGTCCCGGTAAATAGTTCATTTTTCTGTAAAACCATACCGATACTGGCATGCAATTCATCCAGATTATAGGATTTTACCGAAACACCATCAATCAGGATATCTCCAAATGTAGTATCATACAAACGGGGTATTAGTTGAACTAAAGATGTTTTCGCCGATCCTGTAGCTCCTGCAATAGCAATTGTTTCGCCCGCTAAAGCATGGAAATTAATATTGTGCAGTACATCTTCGCCAGTACCTTCATAACGAAATGCCACCTCATTAAATATTACGTCTCCGCGTGTAATCCGATATTTATCCAACAGCCCCTCCGGAGTATTCGTTAAAGAAGGTTCCGTATTCAGTACTTCCAGAATACGTTCGGAAGATGCTGAAGCACGGGCCAGGTTCATAAAGATCATGGATAGAAACATCAACGCCATTAATACCTGTGCCAGATAATTCACAAATGAAATCAATTCTCCGACTTTTAGTTCGCCGTTCATCACCTGGAAACCTCCTGCCCAGAGGATAGCGATAATAGACAAGTTCATGACCAACTGCATCACTGGGAAAATAGATACGACAATATTGGAAGCGTGAATAACCATATCCCTCAGATCTTCACTGCTCTTTACAAACTTTTTGGTTTCATGCTCTTCCCGAACAAATGATTTTACAACCCGGATGTTTATCAGATTTTCCCGTACAACTTCATTGAGTTCGTCTATTCTCTGTTGTACCTTCAGGAAAAAAGGAAATCCCTTTCGAAGGATAAAATAAACACTGATACCCAGTATGGGAATAGCAACCAACAGAATTAATGCCAGATGTGCATTAATAGTCATTACAAAGAAAAGCGCCATGATGAGTAATAAGGGAGCCCGTAGCATCATACGCATAATCATCAAAATTACTTGCTGAATTTTTGTGATATCATTGGTCAGACGTGTAATGAGGGAAGCCGAACTAAAACGATCCATATCAAAAAAAGATAGTTGCTGAATTTTATCGAATAAAGTTGTACGCAGATCGGTACCAAAACCGATGGAAGCACGGGAGGAAACAGCCACATTTATGATGGTAACAATCAATCCCGCAATAGATACAAGGATCATATAAGTACCCGTTTCGGTAATAACTGAGAGGTCGCGCAACATGACTCCGTCATCCACTATTTTGGCCATAAACATGGGCTGAACGGTTTCGCACAACACTGCAATCAGTACCAAAAGAGGGCTAAAGATCAAGCTTAGCTTATATTTTTTGAGTATTTGCCAATATTTTTTCATTTCGAGTGTTGCAAAGATAAAAGATAATCGGTTTAATTCATCTATCTTTGCATTCGTTTTCTTCTAACAGTTCACTTTAGCCGAATATTCACAATAACCAAGTATAAATATCACCTTATTGCCATCCTCACTGTTATGATCTGGGGGATAACCTTTGTCTCTACTAAAGTATTAATAACAAATGGCCTTTCTCCGATTGAAATACTCGTTTATCGGTTTGCCATTGCATATATTGGTATTTGGTTTATATGTCCACGTAAAATTTTTGCAAATAACATCAAAGATGAATTATTGTGTATCGTAGCAGGTATGGGAGGCGGATCTTTATATTTTCTTTTTGAAAACACGGCATTAAAAATAACCCTGGCTTCAAATGTTTCATTAATTATCTGCACAGCTCCCCTATTCACTGCCTTACTGACAAGTCTTTTTTATAGAAAAGAACGAATTAAAAAGCACTTTATCATCGGTTCAGCCATTGCATTAATGGGAGTAGCCTGTGTAGTATTTAATGGTAGCTTTATCCTAAAGATTAATCCGCTGGGAGATTTATTAACTATTCTGGCTGCCTTATCATGGGCCTTTTATGGGGTTGTTTTGCGAAAATTAAATCCACATTATCACACCTTGTTCCTTACCCGTAAAGTATTCTTTTACGGAATACTGACTATTTTACCGTTTGTATCTTCTTTCCAGGAAACATTCCACCCGAATTTACTAGGCCAAGTGAATGTGATCATAAACCTTTTATTCTTAGGTGTTGCAGCTTCTTTATTGTGTTATGCCATGTGGGGCAGTGCGGTAAAGAATCTCGGAGTCGTTCAGACAACCAACTATGTATACCTGGTTCCTCTGATTACATTAATAACTTCCGCTATCTTTATTAATGAACCTATCACTATTGTAGCCGGAATTGGTGCTCTCTGTATCCTGACAGGAGTGTATATTGCAGAAAAAGGAATAGGCAAAGTGAAGCGGGGTCATAATAGGCAAATATAAAATCTAACAGTCTTCCCAATAAATAAAATAAATACATTTCGTTGATAAAAGAGTAAAGATCAGTAAACAAGTAAATTCAGAATTATGAAAGTCTGTTTGTATTTTATTGGAATAAAAAAATGAAGGGTTTCCGTAATTAACAAATAGCTGTTTTTCTTTATAATGATGTGAAATATAATTTACAGTCAAGGAAAAATACATATTGTGAAATGAAATTGTAAGCAACTGATTTACATGAATTTATAAAACGGAAAAAGAGGGTGTATAACTAAGGGTGCCCAAGGTATATAACTAAGCATCCCCAAGGTATATAACTAAAGGGGGTCAAGGTATATAACTAAGCATCGGTCTAAAATATAGCTAAGATAAATATTTACGTTATGTTAGAGAAATCAACTGCATTTATTGAATATTTGCTGATGTGTTAGTTAATGTATTATCCAATAGGTTAAGTAGTAATAGAACGAGCAGAATTTAAACAGGCTTTAATAAAAAATCCCGCAGGCAATTCCCTCTCCAAGAGAATTCACCCGCGGGATACTCACAATACAAACATTTTAATAAGCATGGTCATTTCCCTGCATTTCCTCTGCATCGATTTTCTTTTTATCGATGCTCCGCCATGCATAGAATATATATGCTAATACAAAAGGCACTAAAATAGAGACATAAGCCATTGTACGGAGTGTAAACTCACTGGAACAACTATTGGCTAATGTTAGAGAACTCTGTTTATCCAGATTAGAGGGGTAATAAGCCGTATTATTGTATCCGACACATAAAAGAAGAGCCAATACAGTCAATACAGTTCCGATACCGGCAAACCAGATTCCTTTAGTAAAAGTTGATTTAAATATTGTTTTACCTATCCCAAAAAGAACCAATACGACTCCTACCAGGAACAGAATCAATACAAGGGGCATCTCGATAAAATTAATAAAGTATTTATAAGGCTGCATAAATATTTTCTGCGTATCAGGATTTACCGCAAAGCCATCTGCTAGTAAAGTACGAATAACAAAAGCCAGGAAGAATACCAGAAACGCAATGGTGTGCCAGGTCAAAGATTTACGGCATTTACTGACAAAAGCATTATCATTAATATTATTAATAAAATAAAGGATTCCGAGGATACGGGCAAGTAAAAAAACAGCTACTCCGAGTATTACATTCCAAATATCTGCCAGAGCATCCAATCCATGCCAGGCATTCCCCCATGTACTGATAACAGGCATAGCCAAGTCAGTCATATTTTCTTTGTTCACTAGAAAATTAGAACCTGTGAAGAATGTTGCAACCGCACCTCCTAATAACACCGGACCCAGTATTCCATTAATTACCAAAAAGGCCTGATATGTTTTCTTGCCCAAGATGTTTCCGGCCTTACTCTGAAATTCATAACTTACAGCCTGCAAAACAAAACTGAAGAGAATAATCATCCATAACCAATAAGCTCCACCGAAACTAGTGCTGTAAAATAAGGGAAAAGAAGCAAAAAAGCCTCCTCCAAAAGTAACAAGGGTCGTAAATGTAAACTCCCATTTACGCCCGGTAGAATTCACCATCATTTTGCGATGTTCTTCATTGGCACCCAATGTGAACAACAAAGAATTTCCTCCCTGAACAAAGAGTAGGAACACGAGGATAGCAGCTAGCAAAGATACTATAAACCACCAATATTGTTGTAAAAATTCGTATGTCATTTCTTCTAGTTTTAAATTATGAATTCTCTAGTCCCTTTTTTATTTCACGCGACAGAATACTGATTCCTGCTATTAACAAGACTGTAAAGAGAACCACAAAAATAAAGAACGTGGTTTGTACTGATCCTGTCTGTAAGCGGGATACTGCAGCATTCAGAGGCAACATGTCCTGAATTGCCCAGGGTTGACGTCCACATTCAGCTACAATCCATCCGGCTTGTCCGGCAATGTATCCAAGCGGAATAGTCAGCATCGCTACCCAATGCATCCATCTTATTTTAGTCAGATCTTTTTTGTAAATCAAGAAGATCATCACCAAAAAGAAGAGGATAAAATAGGCTCCCAGAATAACCATCACCCGAAATGCATAAAAATTAAGTGGTACATTGGGCACCAGTTCATTGACATCATTAATGTAGCCATAACCAAAATATTTCACGTTTTCCTTAAGTATTGCAAGGGATTGTGCGGCCTCAGAAGTATTTCCACTCTTTTTTGCTTCCCGGTACGTAGCCAGAGAAGCAACAGCCAATTTGCCCCGTCTTATTTTCTCTTCAGCAGAAAGAGCAGCAGTTCCGTCTTCCAATTGGTAGCCACCTTCCATGATATCTTTAACTCCCGGTACAAACGCTTTAAAATCTCTTTTTGCCAAGAAGGACAATGCATACGGAATTTCCATTCGGAAAAGGAACGGGTCTTCTCCGTCGTTATAAGTTTCTTTGGAGGGGTTTAACATACCAATTGCAACCAGTCCGGCTTCGGTTTGTCCTTCATAAAAACCTTCTACAGCAGCGAGTTTCATGGGTTGGGTTTTGGCTACCAGATAACCAGACTGATCACCAGTAACTGCAATCAGGATAGAAGAGATCAAACCAAAAATAGCACCGATTTTAATGCTGGATAAGGCAAATTTCCTATTACGGTTTTTATATAAAAACCAACAACTTACTCCTACTACAAAGATAGCTCCCAACACCCATCCTGACAGTACGGAATGGAAGAACTTTTGTACAGCCATGGGAGAAGTGGCAACTGCCCAGAAATCAACCATTTCATTACGAACCGTATCGGCATTGAACTCCATACCTACTGGATACTGCATCCATGCATTGGCTACCAAAATCCACCAGGCAGAAATTGTAGCACCTAATCCTGTCAGCCAGGTTGAAGCCAGGTGAAAACCTTTACTTACTTTATTCCAGCCAAAAAACATGACCGCAATGAAAGTAGCCTCCATAAAGAAAGCAAGAATACCTTCAATAGCTAGAGGTGCACCAAAAATATCACCTACAAACCAGGAATAATTACTCCAGTTTGTACCAAACTGGAACTCCAGTATCAAACCGGTAGCAACACCTACCGCGAAATTAATACCGAACAACTTCATCCAGAATTTAGCTGTTTTTTCCAGAACTCCTCACCGGTTTTGTAATACATTGTCTCCATAATCCCCATCACTACAGCCAGACCGAGTGTAAGGGGAACAAAAATCCAGTGATACATTGCCGTTAGAGCAAATTGTGCCCTCGACCAATCAATTAATGAGGTATCAATACTTTCAACCATAATATCTAATTTAAATAGTTAACGAATTTATTCTTCAAAGAGACGAGGATATTCCATAAGTTCACCAGCCACAAATATATCATTTGTAGTACCTTCCAGACAATTACTTAAAAAGCGGGGAAAGAAAAAGATATTTAACAGGGTGAACATCCCAGACAGCTTCAGCAGGATAATAAACCAAAGAGTACGTCCCAACGTCATGCTTCGAAAATCTTCGAGGTAAGAATCCCAAATACGCAGAATGACAGTTTTCATGAAGTTTTATTTTTTATTTTGTTGTTACGATGAACGCGCAAATCTAGAAAAAGTAATTCAATTATCAATTTAGAATTCCTCTAAAATACTTCATCTTTTTAACACTTTTGTAACTTTAGAACAATAAATTCATCCAAAACCAAAAATAATCGATAATTCGAGCCCATTTGCAGATAGATTATGAACACTAGTCTATCGATTTTGTTCACCATTTTAGAAAGAAATACATTTGTTTCGGAAAATCAGAAGAATTTATATATGAAAAGAATAAAGAAATGGATAGTATTCACTATCTGGGCATCATCGTTGTGTACCGGTAGTATACTGCACGCACAAGAACAACCCGAAATCTGGGACTTAGCTACATGCATTGAGTATGCCATGAGGCATAACATCAATCTACAACAAAATAGAATCACAGCTGAAAGTACTTTTATAGATGTGAAAACAGCGAGAGCTGCCCTATTCCCCAGTTTATCTTTCAGTACTTCCCATAATTTTGTTAACCGACCGTTAATAGAAGATGGTTCGGTCAAAGAAAATTCATATAATGGTAATTACGGACTTAATTCATCATGGACCATTTATAACGGAGGAAAAAACACAAAAACCATTGAGCAACAAAAATTAAACAATCGCATTGCAGAACTGAATGTTGATGAGAATGCCAATGATATTGAAGTCGCCATTACTCAGCTCTATGTACAAATCCTATATGCCAACGAATCAGTAAAGATCAACGAAAGTACACTGGAAATATCGGAAGCACAGGTAGAAAGAGCCAAAGAACTGTTGGCAGTGGGTTACATCGCCCAAAGCGATTATGCACAGTTGGAAGCACAATACAGCAATGATAAATATTTATTGGTCAGTGCACAAGCTGCTTTGCAAAACTATAAACTGCAACTAAAACAGTTATTGGAACTGGATGGTGAAGAAGAAATGGATATTGTGTATCCTGCAGTAAGTGATGAGGAAGTACTTCAACTTTTACCGAGCAGAACCGAAGTTTTCAATAGGGCATTAACTTTCCGACCAGAGATAGAAGCGGGTAAACTTAACATTGAAGCTTCTGATTTAAGTGTTGACATAGCCCGGGCCGGTTATCTCCCTACTTTGAGTTTAAGTGCCGGAATCGGTACAAACCACACCAGTGGCAGTGATTTTACTTTCGGAGAACAAGTGAAAAACGGTTGGAACAATTCAATCGGATTAACATTGTCAATTCCTATTTTCAATAACCGTCAAACTAAGAGTGCCGTACAAAAAGCGAAACTACAATATGAAAGCAGTAGATTGGATTTGCTGAATGAAGAGAAAAACCTCTATAGCACCATTGAAACATTATGGCTGGATGCCAATACGGCTCAGCAAAAGTTCCTGGCAGCCAGCGAGAAACTACGGAGCAGTCAAACCAGTTTTGACCTGGTGAATGAACAATTTTCATTAGGAATGAAAAACACGGTTGAACTTCTGACCGAAAAGAATAATCTATCTTCTGCCAGACAGGAAGTACTTCAAGCCAAATATATGGCCGTGCTGAATAATCAGTTATTACAGTTCTACCAAGGAGAACAAATCACATTGCAAATAATAGAAAATCAGATATGAAAAAGAAAAAAGTAATTATCGGTATCGTTTCCCTCCTTATCATCGGAGGATTGGTTTGGTATTTCCTGGGTAAAACCACAAATCATAAAATCATCTATGATACTGTAAAAGTATCCAGAAGTAATATTAATCAATCCATTACTGCCACAGGAACAGTGGAACCAGTTACGCAAGTTGAAGTCGGTACACAAGTATCAGGGATAGTTAATAAATTATATGTAGATTATAACAGTGAGGTGAAAAAAGGGCAAGTGATTGCCGAACTGGATAAAACCAATCTACTCAATGAATTAGCCAGTAAGAGAAGTACTATGGCGAATGCAAAAACACAATATGATTATCAGTTGCGTAATTATACCCGTCTTAAAACATTGTTCGACAAAAAATTAATTGCAGATACCGAATATGAAACTGCTCTTTATAATTACGAAACAGCCAAAAACTCATATGATATCAGCAGGAATGATGTTGCCAAAGCAGAAACGGACTTAGGATATGCAACAATCTACTCCCCTATCGATGGAGTCGTATTGAGCCGGGCAGTGGAAGAAGGACAAACAGTAGCTGCTTCCTTCAGTACACCTACTCTTTTCACGATTGCCAATGACCTGACTGCCATGCAGGTAGTAGCTGATGTGGATGAGGCTGATATAGGTGATGTAGCTGAAGGTCAACGGGTTTCATTTACAGTGGATGCTTTTCCCAATGATGTATTTGATGGAACTGTAACCCAGGTACGCCAACAGGCAACCACTACCAGTAATGTAGTAACGTACGAAGTAGTTATCTCAGCGTATAATCCTGATTTAAAACTAAAACCAGGACTAACAGCCAATACAACCATCTTCACGTTGGAAAAAAATAATATAATTACTGTCCCTACCAAAGCACTTCGTTTCACTCCGGTGGAATCATTGGTAAGTTCTAATACAGAGATTGTAGATGTACAAGCACCTCAAAAAGTTTGGATTCATGATGGAAACCGGTTTATTGCCCAGGCAGTAGAAACCGGCATCAGTAACGGTGTCCTTACAGAAATAATCAGTGGTATTGACGAAGGAACTTCCATCGTTTCAGATATGAAAGTGGGTGAAACAGCGACTCCTGCTACGAATGGTAACAGACAAACGGAATCGTCTCCTTTTATGCCTCAACGTCCGGGAGGAAACAGAAACAGGTAAGTTTTTAATATCAAAAAACATGAATAAACCAATAATAGAATTACATGATATCAAACGGGATTTCCAGGTAGGTGAAGAAACTGTACATGCATTACGTGGTATTTCTTTTACTATCACAGAAGGAGAATTCGTAACTATTATGGGTACTTCCGGTTCCGGTAAATCTACCTTATTAAATACATTAGGATGTCTGGACACTCCGTCAGCGGGAGAATATCTACTGGATGGAGTTGCAGTTCGCAATATGAGTAAGAATGAACGGGCTATCCTGCGCAACCGTAAAATAGGTTTTGTTTTCCAAAGCTATAATCTGCTTGCCAAAACAACAGCCATCGAAAACGTGGAACTTCCTCTCATGTATAACAGTTCGGTAAGCGCCGCAGAAAGGAAAGAAAGAGCCATTGAGGCTTTAAAATCAGTTGGGTTAGGTGACAGGCTGATGCATAAAAGCAACCAGATGAGTGGTGGACAAATGCAGCGTGTAGCAATTGCCAGGGCATTGGTAAATAATCCGGCGGTTATTTTAGCCGACGAAGCAACCGGTAACCTGGATACTCGAACCTCTTTTGAAATACTGGTACTTTTTCAGGAACTCCATGCGGAAGGAAGAACGATTATTTTCGTCACTCATAATCCGGAAATTGCCCAATATAGCAGCCGAAACATTATATTGAGAGACGGAAAAGTGAAAGAGGATAAAGAAAACCCCCATATCCAATCGGCAGCTAAAGGACTGGCGGCACTTCCACCTCCAGAAGAACTTTAAAATTAATCCAAGATGAATTTAACCAACTTATTCAAAATAGCCCTCCGGGCACTCGTAAATAATAAAATGCGTGCTTTCCTGACGATGCTGGGTATCATTATCGGAGTAGCCTCGGTTATTACGATGCTTGCGATCGGACAAGGATCAAAGAAGAGCATTGAACAGCAGGTTTCTGAAATGGGATCGAATATGATCATGATTCATCCCGGTGCAGAAAGAAGAGGAGGTGTACGTCAGGATCCCAGTGCCATGCAAACCCTGAAACTCGAAGATTATACCAGTTTACAACAAGAAACAACTTTCTTGGCAGGTGTCAGTCCCAATGTATCCAAATCGGGGCAGTTTATAAACGGAGCCAACAATTATCCATCCAGTGTTAACGGAGTAGGATTGGACTACCTAACGATCCGTCAGCTAAAGGTAGAGAACGGTGAAATGTTTACGGCCGCAGACATACTAAGCAGTGCCAAGGTATGTGTGATAGGAAAAACCATCGTTGATAATCTCTTTCCCGATGGGAGTGACCCGGTAGGACAAGTTATTCGATTTGATAAAATACCTTTCCGAGTGGTGGGTGTACTACAATCCAAAGGATACAATTCCATGGGACAGGACCAGGATGCTGTAGTACTGGCACCCTATACAACTGTAATGAAACGATTACTGGCTGTTACTTATTTACAAGGCATTTATGCATCCGCAATTACCGAAGATATGACGGAGGAAGCAATCGACGAAATCAGTACTATTTTACGTGCCAATCATAAATTAAAAGAAACAGATGATGATGATTTCAATGTCCGTTCTCAACAGGAACTCAGCGAGATGCTGAATACAACTACTGACCTGATGACTACTCTGTTGGCCTGTATCGCAGGTATCAGTTTGGTTGTAGGCGGTATCGGTATTATGAATATCATGTATGTGAGTGTTACGGAACGTATACGTGAAATCGGTCTTCGCATGTCGGTTGGTGCACGGGGTATTGACATCCTGAGCCAGTTTTTAATTGAGGCGGTTATGATCAGTATTACAGGAGGAATCATAGGAGTGCTTTTCGGCATTGGTGCTTCATTTGCTGTTAATTCCATAGCCAGTTGGCCAGTTTATATTCAAATGTGGAGTGTAATACTAAGTTTCGTAGTATGTACAATAACCGGGATCTTCTTTGGATGGTATCCGGCAAAAAAGGCAGCCGACCTGGATCCGATTGAAGCCATCAGATACGAATAAAAAGAATTCTTTTTTATCTTTGTCTTTATGAAGAAATTACTTTCTCAACATCAGATTAAACTGGAAGTACTGATACATTGCATCAGCTGGATTATTGTCTTTTCATTTCCGTTGTTAGTATCGGAGCGGAATACAGAGATCTTCAACTGGAACAGATTCATTCATCATATGATGGTAACCATCACCTTCATGATTGTATTTTATGCTAACTATTTCATTTTTATTCCTAAATATCTGTTTAATGAAAAGGCTTATCAATACATCCTCCTTAATATACTTCTGATTTCTGCGCTTGCCATTCTTCTTTATATATGGCGCGATTTCGGATCACCAAACCTGATTCCCAACCCTGAACGACCGAAATTCTCTCGTCAAAAGCCTCCACCTCACTCTCCCTGGATTTTTATTGCCAGAGACTTTGTAGGCATTATATTTACTATAGGTTTAAGTCTTACCGTGCGCATCAGCAAAAGATGGAACAAGGTGGAAACAGCCAGACGGGAAGCGGAAAAAAGTCGGACAGAAGCTGAGCTAAAGAATCTTCGGAACCAATTGAATCCTCATTTTCTGCTCAATACACTTAATAATATATATGCATTAATCGCTTTCGATACAGAAAAAGCACAGCAAGCTGTACAAGAACTCAGTAAGTTGTTGCGTCACATGCTTTATGATAATCAACAAGACTTTGTTCCGCTTAACCGGGAAGCAGAATTTATCCGGAACTACATTGGACTAATGCGTATTCGCCTGGCAAATCATGTTACGGTAAAAACAGATATACAAATCAGCAAAAATTCTCATACCTTGATTACTCCACTGATTTTCATTTCACTGATTGAGAATGCTTTTAAGCATGGTATTTCTCCTACGGAAACCAGCTACGTTTATATCAGTTTATTTGAAGAGCACGGCAGTGTTACCTGTGAAATAATAAACAGCAATTTTCCCAAGAGTAACAAAGACCAGAGCGGATCAGGTATAGGATTACCTCAGGTCAGCAAAAGACTGGAGTTAATATATCCCGGCCGGTATATCTGGGAAAAAGGAGTCCGAAAAGATAGTAAAGAATATTTTTCACGGCTACGGATTGATACCAATAGTAAATAACCATTAATCATTTTCTATATGATACTACATTGCGCTATCGTTGATGATGAACCCCTGGCTTTGGAATTATTAGAAAGCTATGTCAAGAAGACACCCTTCTTACAACTGGAAGGTAAATATTCAAGTGCTGTGCAGGCTATGAAAGATTTGCCGAATAAGCTTATTGATCTTTTATTCCTGGATATTCAGATGCCGGAACTTAGCGGACTGGAGTTTTCGAAGATGGTATCTTCTCACACCCGCATTGTTTTTACAACTGCTTTTGAGCAGTACGCGCTGGATGGTTACCGGGTAAATGCGCTTGATTACCTGTTGAAGCCAATCTCGTATGTAGAGTTCCTGGAAGCAGCCAATAAAGCTTTGCAGTGGTTTGAAAGAGGATCGAAAACAGAAGAGATTGAAAGTATATTTGTAAAAAGCGACTATAAGCTAGTACAAATAGAACTCAAAAAGATTTTATATATAGAAGGACTAAAGGACTATATCAAAATTTATACGGAAGATAATCCCCGCCCGATATTATCATTAATGAGTATGAAAGCGATGGAAGAATTATTGCCCGACTCTCATTTTATGCGTGTGCACCGTTCGTACATAGTACAAAAAGAAAAGATCAGGATGATTGACCGAGGTAGAATTGTCTTCGGCAAGGTTTATATACCTGTAAGTGATAGTCATAAGACTGTATTTCAGGAATTTCTGGAAAAAAGAAGTTTGTAATTTTGTGTAGTAAAGATAACCTGAAATAACAACTTCTATCAAGGCGTCCGATTTGTCTATAAAACAAAGGAATTAGTCGATTCTAATTGCATAATAAAGAGAAACATCGTAAATTTGCATTGAACAGATAAAGAGTTATAAGCAGCTCTTTTAGAATAGTTTAGTTAAGTCTAGTTTAGTTTTTGTGAAGCACTCCGCTGACAGAGGTCAGAAAGGAGTGCTTTCGTGTTACTAGGTTTAGGTTTGCTAGCGTATTTTTTGTTCCAGGTTTACGGCCGCAGCCTCATCCAGGTATAATTCTACCTGTTGGGCTCTTCCGGCAATATATGCAGCAGGAATCGTATCGCCGGAAGAATATAATTCTTTCACAACCGAAGCTTTATCCTTTCCGGTTATCAAAAAAATAACTTCCCGGGCATTTATAATCGGTGCTCCTGTCAGGGCAATACGTTTTTGATGCGTACAAGGATGCGTACTTGTTTCATAAATAGCATGGCTAGAAAGGAGCGCTTCCTGTCCAGGAAAGATGGAAGATGTATGCCCGTCTTCCCCAACACCCAACAAAACAAGATCAAACAAAGGCAAATAGTTGTCTACCGGAACATGTTTCATTACTTGTTCCGAACAACGGACTGCCTCCCTCACCGGATCACTTTCACCGTGAATGCGAAAGATATGATGTTCGGGAATACCCACCACATCCAATAATATCCGTTTCATCTGGCCATAATTACTTTCTGAATTGGAGGGAGGAACACATCGTTCATCCACCCACCAAAAACGAATTCTTTTCCAGGGAGTAACCTCCGCAAAATCATGGGCCCAAATATCATACATTAACATGGGAGTTTCTCCTCCACTGAAAGCTATATGAAATATCTTATCCGGTTCATCGGCCAGCTCTTTAAGGATGTGGTGTATCAATGCATAAGCTGTATCGGTAGGCGATTTACATATATTCAGTTTCATAACTCACAATATAAATTACTATTAGTTAAATTCTTACAGGGATTTGTCCAACTCGCTTCATGTTCTTCCATCATGGCTTCACTTTCCAAGGGTCCCCATGTTCCGGCCGGATAACCATACAAGGGGGCATCCGGGTTTTCTTTCCAGTACTTCAATAACGGATCAAAGAAACGCCAGGAAGATTCTACCGCATCTCCACGGGTGAATAATATGGGATCTCCGGCAATACAACCTTCAATCAGGCGGGCATAAGCATCACCGGTGGGAACACCTCCTAAACGGTCATACGTAAAATCCAATTCAGTTTGCTTTACCTGGAAACCAAATCCGGGTACTTTCATACCGATTCGTAACAGGATGCCTTCGTTGGGTTGAATGCGAAGAATCAACGTATTGCCTTTGGGACAAGTGCCTTCGGCACAATGAAACATCTGATGGGGCGCTGCTTTGAAGTGCACCACAATTTCAGTTACCTTTGTAGGCATCTGTTTACCTGTACGTATATAAAAAGGTACCCCACTCCATCGCCAGTTATCTATACTCAGTTGCATAGCTATATAGGTCTCTGTCCGCGATTCAGGTGGAACTCCTTTTTCTTCCCGATACCCTTTTTCATTTTCGGAAGCCGTATATTGTCCTCGTACAACATGTTCATCCAAATCTTCCTGCGTCATAGGCTTTAGAGAATTATAAACCTTTACCACTTCATTCCTGAATTCCGTTTCATTAAAAGAAACCGGTGGTTCCATGGCAGTAAGAGCAAGTAGCTGTATCAGATGGTTCTGTACCATATCCCGTAATGCACCCGAAGTGTCATAATAGCCACCTCTGCCTTCAATCGAAAGATTCTCAACTGCTGTTACTTCTACATAGTCAATATAATTCCGGTTCCATAAAGGTTCGAATACGCCATTGGCAAAACGGAAGGCCAGTATATTCTGGGCTGTCTCTTTTCCCAGAAAATGATCAATGCGATAAATCTGTTTCTCTTCGAAAACAGAAGCATATATTTTATTCAATTGGAGTGCCGATTCTAAATCATAACCAAATGGTTTTTCAACTATGATACGTGCCTTTTTACCATTCAAACCGTATTTCTTTAGATGTAAGGGAATTACACCATAAAGAGAGGGGGGGTAGCCAGGTAGTAAAGTATATTATCAGGTTTTTCGACTCCTGATAACTCCTGCAACCGTTTGAGTAATAAGCTGTAATCCGATTCAACAGAAGGATCCATGGAAAGGTAATGCAAATCAGACACAAAAGTTTCTAGTAAACTGTTGTTTTGTTCTTCCGGTTTAAGAAACTCCTTCAGTTCCTTTAATATATAAGAACGATAGTTGATATCATCATATACCGTTCGGCCAATACCCAAAATAGAAAAACTTTGGGTTAGTCTTTTTTCCTTGTAAAGTGAAAAAATCGCAGGCATCAGTTTCCGTTTGGTTAAATCACCCGAAGCTCCAAATATCACCATTACAAGAGGATGGTTGGTATTATTGTTTGTCATAAAGTTATTACTATACATTATAAGTTCCTGACTTGGTATCTCCACCGTGCCCGGTCCAGTCTTCATGGAAGTATTTACCCCGGGGTTCATCTATCCTTTCGAACGTATGGGCACCAAAATAATCGCGTTGCGCCTGGATTAAATTTGCCGGAAGATGTTCGGACGTCAAGGAATAAAAATAGTTCAGGGCTGATGAGAAAGCAGGAATAGGCATTCCTTCACTAATTGCTCCGGAAACTAACCTTCTCCATCCGTGAAATACCTGTTTGACTTCCCGACGGAAATAAGGAGCTAACAATAGGTGCACAGGTTTATCTGTGGTTTCAAATGCAGCTGCAATATCATTGAGAAAAGCACTGCGAATTATACAGCCTGCGCGCCACATACGGGCAATGGATGCCATATTCAGATTCCAACTAAATGTATCCGAGGCTCGTTGTAACACAGCAAATCCCTGTGCATACGATACTAGTTTTGAGGCATATAAGGCAGAATAAACATCGAGAACCAATTCTGGTTTATTAAATACCGCTCTCTTTTCAATATGGTGGTATTGATCAGACGCCACTTTGCGTAAATCTTTTAAAGCAGATAAACTACGCTCAAATACAGCCGTCGCAATCAACCCCAAAGGCATACCCAGTTCCATGGCATTGATAACCGACCATTTACCCGTCCCTTTCTGACCGGCTGCATCCAGAATTTTATCCAGCAGATAACCTCCATATTTATCTTTATGTATCAATATATTGGCGGTGATTTCAATCAGATAGCTGCGCAATTTACCTTCGTTCCAAGAAAAAAATATTTCGGATAATTCCTGGTTATCAATTTGCAGGAAGTTTTTCAGCGCCCAGTAAGCTTCGGCAATTAACTGCATATCTCCATACTCAATGCCATTGTGGATCATTTTCACGAAATGCCCTGAGCCTCCCGGACCTATCCAATCGCAACACGGAGTACCATCATCTGCTTTGGCAGCAATGCTTTGAAGTATCGGTTTAACAGCTGGCCATGCCTCCTCCGAACCACCTGGCATAATAGAAGCTCCATTCAAAGCCCCTTCTTCACCACCCGAAACACCTGCACCCACAAAATAAAAACCTTTGGATTCACCCAAAAGTACACGTCGATTCGTATCTTCGTAATTGGAGTTTCCGCCGTCAATTAGAATATCACCCGGAGATAAATGCGGAAATACCTGTTCCATTAATTCGTCGACAGGATTGCCTGCCCGCACCATCATCATGATCTTGCGGGGAGTTTCAAGCGACTCAATGAAAGAAGGGATATCGTTATATCCTTCTATATTTTTACCTTTTGCGCGACCATTGATAAAACGTTCGACTACACCTTCCTCTATACCGGGAACCGTGCGGTTATATACAGATACTTTCCAATTATTCTTTTCTAAATTGAGAGAGAGATTTTCGCCCATAACGGCGAGACCGATTAAGCCTATATCAGATTTTTTTTGCTTCATTTTGGCGGTTGTTTATTTATAGGGTTTTATAATAATGTATAACGATAGAAAGTTTTTTTTGTTCGGTAAAAATGAAGAGATTGCTTAATTTTAATTTTCAACTTTGGATATATATATCTAGTTTTTTCCCTTTAGCAAAAGAATTAAGTAGTATATGTTAAGTAATAGTAATCATAGATTTAAGTAATAAAAAGGCTGAAAGCAGTCATTGAAATATCTAAAACTTCTGCTTTCCTCTTTTATATCTACTTTGTTCAGAAACCGTATGTACAGGATAAATGCCGGTTGTATTTGGCCTAAATGCTACCGGCATTCGGAGAAAACACAACCGGCATTCCCGTGAAATGCTACTTCCATTCCATACTATCCCTACTAAATTTTAATTCCTATGAACCTGCGATCAATAATCTTATGATAACCTATTGAGCTATGGGAACAAATCATTTATTTATTCCTATAAACCAATGATTTATAGAGAAAGCACAAGGTATTCAATACAAAAAAAGTGTTATTAAAGTATGAGACTTGTGTAACTTATATGATAGAAAAACACAAGAATACATCAAATATAATTCACTGATAATCATTTAATTAATAACAATCTATGATACTAATAATACTTTTTTGATAATAAGTCTCTTGAGGAGTGTGTATTTACCTATTGACTACTAATGAAATATCCGTAAAAAATAATTTAAACGAATGAGGAAGATGAACTTATATCCCAGTATCTTTGCTAAATTAAGTATTCATTTTACAGATAAGATGACAGAGGTACAACAACAAATAAAATAAAAACAACATCATTAAAAAAGTAGCAATCATTATGGTCGTAACTGTTTTATCACTTACAGGAATAATTCTTTTATGTTTATTAATTGTTTGGATAATGAGTCCGGGCAAACTGAGTTCATTGAAAGATGCAAAAGGGAATATCATTCCAGGAACTATCTCCGAGAAAAGATGGACCCAAATAAACGGCATCAAACAAGGCATGTTTATCAGAGGTGAGAACTCCCAAAATCCTGTCATATTATTCCTTCATGGTGGTCCCGGAACACCTTTGCTTCCCTTTATTTCCTACCTGGAAAAAGGAGAACACCTTGAAAAGTTTTTTACGGTTTGTTATTGGGATCAACGTGGATCCGGAATGTCTTATTCAAAGTCGATAGATCCCTCCACCATGACAGTACCACAAATGATTGAAGATACTCATCAAGTAACGCAAT
Organism: Bacteroides sp.; assembly: GCA_021201335.1. GTDB lineage: Bacteria > Bacteroidota > Bacteroidia > Bacteroidales > Bacteroidaceae > Bacteroides. The sequence goes on from JAJQFD010000009.1 coordinate 129,865, forward strand.
ACCTCCGATCCCGCTTCGGAAAAGATAAAATATACCTGATGGGACAATCATGGGGTACTTACCTGGGGGTTAAGACAATCGAAAAATATCCGGATAACTATTTGGCATATATCGGTATTGGGCAGTTATCCAATCAAAAAGAATCCGAGCGACTGGCTTACTACTATATGTTGCAACACGCTATAGAGATTGGAGATAAAAAAGTTATCGAAAAGCTGAAAAAAGTCGATCCTGAGGCAACAAGTTTCCCGGATAATGAATACCTTGTCAGAATAAGAACCGCAATAGTGAATAAGTATGGTATCGGAATGTTACACGAAGGGGCAACGTTTACCAAAATCATGAAAGCTTTGATCTGCTTCAAGGGATATACCATGCTTGAGAAGATTAACTTTATGTGTGGTGCGGATTTCTCCATGGACTATCTTTTTGGTCTTGTCATGAAAGATAATTTATTCGAAACATCCCCGAGATTTCACATTCCGTTTTATGTACTACAGGGAGTATATGACTATCAGGTTTCTTATTCTTTAGCCAAAGAATACCTGGAAGTATTAGAAGCTCCCCAAAAAGGGTTCTTTACCTTTAATAACTCTGCTCACTCTCCCAACATGGAAGAACCGAAGAAATTTGTGGAGATTGTCCGACAGATAGCGGCAGAACATCAACCGGAAACAGAACTGAAAAATGAAGATAATTTTTAATTGTACTACTAATAATTCACTATTTTTGCATTCCCCTATTAAATGAAGCCATGAAGAATATCCGGATCGGGTTGCTAGCCCGTATACTTATTGCCATTGCATTGGGAGTCATGTTAGGACATTTTTCTCCTGTGCCATTGGTGCGTGTTTTTATCACTTTCAATGCACTTTTCAGTCAATTCCTTAATTTTTCCATTCCCCTTATTATATTAGGACTGGTTACAGTTGCCATTGCGAATATCGGCAAAAAGGCTGGAAAGCTTCTTTTGATTACAGTTGCTATAGCTTATGGTTCTACTTTGTTTGCCGGTTTTTTATCGTATTTCACGGGGGCAGCACTTTTCCCCCTCCTGATTGACCCGACTACATCCATCGAAAACATCAGTAAAGTCGAAGGACTCCTTCCCTTCTTTACGGTAGAAATACCTCCTCTCATGGGAGTTATGACCGCCTTGATTCTGGCTTTTGTATTTGGTCTTGGGCTTGCCACTCTCGAAAGTAATGCGCTGAAAAACGTAGCTCAAGATTTTCAGGATGTAATCGTGAAAGTTATCAACCATGTTATTATTCCTATCCTGCCACTTTATATATTTGGTATCTTCTTAGAAATGGCACATACCGGGCAAGCGTTTTCCATTCTTCTGGTATTTATCAAGATTATCGGAGTTATTTTTGGCATTCATATTCTGGTATTGCTTATTCAATATTGCATCGCAGGTGCAATGGTTAAACGGAATCCCCTGAAATTATTAGTCCGTATGTTACCGGCTTATTTTACGGCATTAGGAACACAATCTTCTGCCGCTACCATACCCGTAACGCTTAAACAAAGCATTCAAAACGGAGTTTCTCCTCAGATTGCCGGATTTGTAATTCCCCTTTGTGCGACCATACATTTATCCGGAAGTACCTTAAAGATTGTTGCTTGCGCACTGGCATTGATGATTGTACAGGGTATGCCCTACAATTTCCTGCAATTTGCCGGCTTCGTTTGTTTACTGGGTATTGCAATGGTAGCCGCACCGGGAGTACCCGGAGGAGCCATCATGGCTTCATTAGGTGTACTACAATCCGTATTAGGATTCGATGAAGCCATGCAGGCATTAATGATTGCACTTTACATTGCCATGGACAGCTTTGGAACAGCTTGCAACGTAACAGGTGATGGTGCCATTGCCCTTGTTGTTGATAAAATTACAGACAAAAAAGAAAAGAAAGACTTATCTTTGTCACAAACCACATAAAAGATAACAATGAAAACAGCTCTTATCACCGGGATAACCGGGCAGGATGGTTCTTTTCTGGCGGAATTCCTGATAGAAAAAGGATACGAAGTACATGGCATTCTTCGTCGGTCCTCTTCTTTCAATACCGGACGGATTGAACATTTATACCTGGACGAATGGGTACGTGATATGAAACAAAAACGATTGATAAACTTGCACTATGGTGATCTGACGGACAGTAGTTCACTCGTTCGCATCATTCAGCAGGTACAACCGGACGAAATATATAATCTGGCAGCCCAAAGCCATGTAAAAGTAAGTTTTGATGTACCTGAATATACTGCCGAAACTGATGCAGTTGGTACACTACGGCTGTTGGAAGCAATTCGCATTCTGGGACTGGAAAAGAAAACCAGAATTTATCAGGCTTCCACTTCCGAACTATATGGAAAGGTGCAGGAAGTTCCCCAGAGTGAAACAACTCCTTTTTATCCGCGTTCACCGTATGGCGTGGCTAAGTTATACGGATTCTGGATTACCAAAAATTACCGGGAAAGTTATGATATGTTTGCTGTCAACGGAATTCTGTTTAACCATGAGAGTGAACGCCGGGGAGAAACTTTCGTTTCCCGTAAAATTACCTTAGCAGCTGCCCGTATCGCCCAAGGATACCAGGACAAACTTTATTTAGGGAACCTGAATGCCTTACGTGACTGGGGGTATGCAAAAGATTATGTAGAATGTATGTGGCTGATGCTACAGCACGATACTCCGGAAGACTTCGTTATTGCAACAGGTAAATACAACTCTGTCCGACAATTCTGTATATTAGCATTCCAGGAAGCCGGTATTCAGCTACGTTGGGAAGGAGAAGGTGTGGAAGAAAAAGGAATTGATACAGCTACCGGAAAAGTATCGGTAGAGGTTGATCCAAAATACTTCCGACCGGCCGAAGTAGATCAATTACTGGGCGATCCTTCAAAAGCGAAAAAAATTCTGGGGTGGAATCCCAGTCGCACAAGCTTTGAAGAACTGGTAAAGATTATGGTTCAGCATGACATGAAGTTTGTAAGAAAGCTTCACTACAAAGAACAACTTTAAACTTTTTCTAAAAAATCCTCTCCAATATTTTATTTACCTTTGTATTCATGAAAGAATACCGTTTGACAGATTGGCTGCCAACTACCAAAAAAGAAGTTGAGTTACGTGGATGGGATGAGTTGGATGTTATCTTGTTCAGTGGTGATGCTTATATTGACCATCCTTCGTTTGGAGCTGCTGTTATTGGTCGTATACTGGAAGCAGAAGGATTGCGAGTAGCCATTGTTCCCCAACCCAACTGGCGGGACGACCTACGCGACTTCAAGAAACTGGGACGTCCCCGTTTATTTTTTGGGATCAGTCCGGGTTGTATGGACAGCATGGTTAATAAATACACTGCCAACAAACGCCTCCGCAGTGAGGATGCATATACACCCGACGGTCGACCCGATATGCGGCCTGAATACCCCAGCATCGTTTATACACAAATCCTCAAACAAATCTATCCCAATGTTCCGGTAATTCTGGGAGGTATCGAAGCTTCCTTACGACGATTAACTCATTATGACTACTGGCAGGATAAGTTGCGCAAAAGCATCTTGTGCGAAAGCAAAGCCGATTTGCTCATCTATGGAATGGGAGAAAAACCGATTATAGAACTGGCACAGCGTATGCTTTTCAATCCGGAAGTACCCACTGATATTCTGCAAACGGCATACATCAGCCAAAATGTTCAACCTCAGCAAGATGATATAACACTGTTTTCTCACGAAGATTGCGTGAGAGATAAGAAAAACCAGGCAGCTAACTTCCGTCACATTGAAGAAGAAAGCAATAAATATACTGCTTCCCGTATCTTGCAAAAGGTGGAGGAAGAATTTGTCGTGGTGAATCCTCCTTATCCTCCAATGCAACAGGAAGAACTGGATCGTTCTCATGAATTACCTTATACCCGCCTACCACATCCTAAATATATGAATAAGCGTATCCCTGCTTATGACATGATTAAATTCTCAGTTAACATCCATCGGGGATGTTTCGGCGGATGTGCCTTTTGTACAATCTCTGCCCACCAAGGGAAATTTATCGTAAGCCGGAGCAAGGAAAGTATTCTGAAAGAAGTGAAAGCCATCATGGAGCTCCCTGATTTTAAAGGATACCTGAGCGATTTAGGAGGACCTTCCGCCAATATGTATCAAATGAAAGGGATGGATGAAGCTAAATGCCGTAAATGCAAACGCCCTTCTTGTATCCATCCTAACATTTGTCCGAACCTGAATACAGACCATCGCCCTTTACTGGATATTTACCGCTCAGTAGATGCTATTCCCGGAATGAAGAAGAGTTTCATAGGCAGTGGTGTTCGTTACGATCTGATGTTACATGACAGCAAAGATCCGGCTATTAATAAAGCAGCGGCAGAGTATACAAGAGAATTAATCGTAAAACATGTCAGCGGCCGATTAAAAGTAGCCCCGGAACATACCAGTGACCGGGTACTGGATGTAATGCGTAAACCTCCCTTCAGACAGTTTGAAGAGTTTAAAAAACAATTTGACAGGATTAACCAGGAACAGAACTTACGCCAGCAACTTATACCTTATTTTATAAGCAGTCATCCGGGATGTAACGAAGAAGACATGGCGGAACTAGCTATCATAACCAAAAGATTGAATTTTCAGCTGGAGCAGGTGCAAGACTTCACTCCCACTCCTATGACGGTGGCAACCGAAGCATGGTACACCGGGCTCCATCCTTATACGCTGAAACCGATATACAGTGCCAAATCGTCCCAGGATAAATTAGCTCAGCGACAATTCTTTTTCTGGTATAAGCCTGAAGAGAGAAAAAGAATTATCGCTGAACTAAAAAGAATCGGCCGGAATGACCTGATTAAAAAATTATATCAATAGTTTTACATCTTTTGAAGGCTGAGAAGATAGGTCCCTTTAATATTCATGTTTACTTCCATACCATTGGCTGTAATTGTTCCATTAACATTTTGTTCTAACTTCGATTGTCCGGTCATCCCACTTTTCAAATCAATTGTTAGCACACCACTTTGTGTACCGCTGAGTTTCCCATCCATACCATCAATGGTAGATGAAACATCTACTAAAGCAGTTTTCTTATCTTCAGATTTTAGCTGGTAAACAGAGGCAATCTTCATATTACCCATCGGATTTTTTAATTCCTGCGTAATATTCCAGGTATCACCGGGTTTCACTTTCTGCTGCGGATATATTTTTACGATTGCTCAAAATTATTCTTCATTGCTTCATCACTGAACTGTTGTTTCAGGTTCTCAACCATCATAGCTGATTGTGGGTTGTTTTTGCCAATAGCCTCAGCCATAGAAGATAAAACTTCGTCCATGCCTGTTACAGATTTTACCGTTCCATCTTTTTGTACTACCACTTCAAATTGTTTATTTAGCAAACTCCCGAATACTTGTCTCATCGTCTGTTCTGTTGGGGATGGGTTGTCTGGTAGATTATCTGAATGATATATCATACTTCCCATAGGACTTGACATTTCATAGGCTATAGTTTTGTAAGTAAAAGCAATTTTTGTATCATTGCTGCCTCCATCCAGAATATTCATATCATACACTGTAACGATTTTCTGCTTAAGGGGAATTTGCTGCCCCCCTACACTCTGTTGAATATCCTGTTCTATCTCATAATAATACTGATATTTATCTCCCTTAGCAGGATTAAATTTCAAACTAATTTGGGAAAATGTTAATGTACAACTCATGGAGAGCGATAAAACAATCAATAAAATCTTTTTCATTCCTTTCATTTTTACGTTATATTATTTTTGTCATAAAAAATAAGGAGCAAGAATAATTCAATCAGTTCTTCACTCCTTATCTTGTGTATTGGATACTTCTTATTTTAAAAATATTTCAAAACAATTAGTTTATGTTATTATAGCTACAGAGAAGAGTGAAAGCTACAAGCCTGACGGATTTTGCCTGAGCTAATATATTTGTCTTTAATTTTGTTTACTGTCGATCCAGTCTTCATCCTTCTCCCTAATTAAAATAACATCCCCTAATTTTAATAAAATGATTAATTTAATTTACAAATATAATATTAATTATTCATTCTGTATTTTCGGTTCTTCAATAATACTTCCATACCGATGATATTCATAGGAAATACTTTGTTCTTTCAAATAATGTAACAATTCAACACGGCCTTCAGCCAGAGGTTTCGCAGTAGCCATGTACAAACCTAATTCAGCTGCTTTATTATAAACTGCATCTGAAAATTCAGATGTACAAGTCCGTATCCGCCTATATTTATCCATATCCCGAATGAACTCATCTTCTGTCTGAATGATCAGCCTTATTTTATCCTGTCCATCCAAATCTTTTTCAATCTCCCGGATATACAAATTAGAAGAGGTTAAACTTATGGTTGCAGGAACATTCGTTACTTTAAGAGCCTTTATAATTAGTAAAGCGTCCGTCAATGTATCCGTATCCAACAGACGCACTCCCATTGAATCAACCGGTAGGTAACGGAAGGTATTCATCTCCCCAATGATATGACTGACATCCCGTTCCACAGAAAATTCTTCTTCCCATGCCCGGACATAACTATTGTGGGCATATAACAAATAATCCTCTGCTTTGTTTCTGTCAACTTTTCCGGCATCAGCGAATTCCACAAAACAGGAAACGTAATTAGGTCCACCTGCTTTGATACCTGCACCAAAGGCAGACCGCTTCATTCCTCCAAAAGGTTGACGACGTACAATTGCACCAGTTATACCGCGATTGATATAAAGATTTCCAGCGATCATGCCATCTTTCCAGCGGGCTATTTCTTTTTCGTCCAGACTTTGTAAACCGGCTGTTAGTCCATATTCCGTGGAATTGGCAAACTTCAGTCCTTCTTCCAGATCATTGATACAAACCACAGAGAGTAATGGAGCAAACAACTCTGTCCGAAAGGTATAATTCCCCGGCTTAACTCCCCATTTCACACAGGGTTTAAGTATATATTTCTTTTCATCCAAGAATACAGGAGGCACCAGCCAAGATTCACCCTCTTCCAGATGTTCAACCGCATAGAGCAATTTATCGTTCTGGTTGGTGATCATCGGTCCGATTATATTATCCGTATCCCAGACGCTACCTGTATGCATACTGATAACAGCATCTTTCAGTTTGGTTTTAAACGTTTCATCGTTATATGTATGCTTATTTAGTAGAAGTAAAGAGCACGCTGAACACTTTTGTCCAGAATTGCTAAAGGCAGAAGAAACTACATTCAAAATTGCATGATCCTGATCGGCAGCGGATGTTACAATAATGGCATTCTTACCACCTGTCTCCGCAGAAAGTGGTGTGCGGGGACTGTTCTTTAGTAACTTAAATGCAGTATCCGTTCCACCAGTAAGAATAATGTGTTTTACGGAAGGATGAGCAGATAAATAATTGAGCGATTCTCGTTCTGCCGGACAAATAATCTGGAGGGCATCTTTAGGAATTCCGGCATCCCAAAAACATTTGGCAAACTCCCAGGCAATAGGGAAAGCTACGGTAGCCGGTTTTAATATAACTGTATTTCCACCGGCCAGGGCAGATGCTACCCCTCCCACCGGAATGGCAAAAGGAAAGTTCCAGGGGGGTATTACTAAGATAATACCTTTTGGATTGTAGGAAACTGTTTCCAGTTCTTCAAATGCTTTCATGGAAATTGGATAATACCGGCAGAAATCAATTCCTTCGGATACTTCCACATCACCTTCCATAAAGGTTTTTCCAGTATTAGCAGCCATACATCCTATCAGGTCGCCTCTGCGTTCACTTATTCGTTCAGCTGTTTCGTGCAATAGTTTATTACGAATAGAAAGAGGTGTCTTTCGCCAACCAGATGCATCTTTTTCTGCAATCTGTATGATTTCTCCGATCTGTTCCTGAGTGGACATATTTACTTCACAGAAAGAAACTTCATCATTCCGGCTCCGGTCATAATATTTTTTTTATGTGAAGTCAGCACTTCTTTGTTGCCCACCTGTACAGGAATAATGTATTCCTCACTCCGTGTATTCTTCCACTTATCCAAAGCAGCAAGAGCCCATTCCCGGTTTTGCTTCAAATCTAGATCTGTATCAGGTTCATTGCTGAATACTGCTAAATCAGTTTGAGGTACCGGTTTTTCGTTTCTGTCTTGTGTACGGTAAACGGTAGGTTTTATCTCATCTTTCTTAGCGTATGCTGCCAGAAACTGTTCCTGTAAGAAGTTCCATTCATCACTATGTAACTTCAGGTTGAATGAATAGGTCAGGAAGTTGTCTTTTCCAGTATTCTCATCCAGACGACGTACAAGATACGATACTGCATTCAGAAAGTGTTCTTTCTTCACTACAGGTGTATATAATATAACTTGCTTATCCAGCCCACGCATTACACGTGGCAGATGATTAGCCATTCCTTCCAACATCTCAAAAGTCACCATATCTTCTACCCTGTACGCTTTACTAAGTAAATAAGCATAACCGATCGTAAAAAAATTATGAGAGGCAACACCGATATGAACTGCTTTCATATTTTCGGGTTGGAATGCCAGATCAAGAATACGCATGTAATTGGCATCCACGTCTACTTTCGTGGGCAATACCGGATTTGGCCATCCTTTCAGCGAAGAAAGAATGGTTTCCATCTGTTGGTTAGCTCCTTTCACCAGTCTTACTTTGATGGGTGCTCCACCTACTTCAATTCTTGCTTGGGCAAATTTCAATAACCTTTCATAAAAAAAGAGTGCATCCGGCAGATAAGCCTGTACAACAATACCAGCCGTATAGTTTTTAAACTGCGGCATATCCATTACGGTAGTAAATACATCGAGCGTAAGTTCAGTATCTTTGTATTCCTCCATATCCAGATTTACAAACTTCGGTCGCTTTTTACCATCTTGTTCCGTATACGGATGATCAATAGCTGTCTGAAAAATATTCGTAATCCGTTCACAAAGATCTTTCTTGCTTTTATCATAACTCAGCGGATGAAGTTGTGCATATATTCCGGAAATTTTGATGGATATATAATTAATGTCAGGCTCTTTTAAGGCCTCCATATAATGTTCATAGCGATAATTGGCTTCTTTGTCTCCTAAAACCACTTCTCCCAGTAAATTTACATTCTGTCCAATCTGGTCTTTCCAGCGGTTTCCCAGATGGGATGTCAAGGCGGGACGTTCTTCCTTGATAATTATCTTACTAGTTTCTTTACGTAGTACATCCTTGAAAATCGGCACAGCGATAAAGTCGAATAAATAACCAAAGTCTCTGAAAAGGTAACCCAGGTATTCATACGTTTTACCGAAAAAATCTGGTACACCGTATTCTGTAAAAATAGTCTTCATCCTACGCGAAAGTTTCTTCGTATCACGTATCTGTGAAGACTCATCCAATAATTTCGTCAGAATAATTTTATTTTTCGGATCGGTTACCAAAGAAGCAAACATACGTTGTTCTTTCATTTCATCAGGGGATAACTCATCTTCAGCTTTTGCCAAAAAGTCTTTTGCCCAATCAAGGACATCTTTTGAACGAATGTTTTCCATATAATTCTGTGTTAAGATTATGAAAGATACTTCTTCTTTTTCAGAAATACAATGAATGAGGGCCTAATTAACATTTTTTATTCTGATTCCTATTCCCCGGAGTGGAGATCTTACATCCCCTTTTTCATTCATCTGCTAAAAAAGTTAATTTTCAGTACCTTACTAAACTTACCAAAACCATTGCATGTTATTTTTCTACTATATGAATCATAAAAAATTCTTATTTAAGAAAAAGAAGATATGTTTGAAAATATACACCTTAATACCATTTTAAGTACAACTGTCATCTATTTATTCATTATTATAGGCATCCGTTGGCTTGGAAAAGAAGAACTCGGACAATTATCCGTTACTGATCTTATTTTTGTGATGCTCGTAAGCGAAGCTGTGGGAGAAGCGATGATTGCTTCTAATGATTCTTTATGGGGTGGCATACTAGCTGCCGGTACACTCATGGTTATCAATAAACTATTCAAGATCATTGTGTATAAATCCAAACGACTTAATGAATTTATGGAAGGACGACCTTCTATAATTATCCGCAACGGACATATTAATAAAAAAGAGATGCGCAAAAACCGGATCACGATTGAACAACTGGAACAAGCAGGCAGAGAACATGGAATAGGAGATATATCAACTATTGCCCTAGCTATACTTGAAACCGATGGAAAAATAAGTATTCTGGATAATATAAAGATAAAATCATCTGCTAATATTGAAAAATAGAATTCAAAAGCGTATACCTTATTATAATTATAGTCCTAACCTATCGCCTAAAACGACAATCATATAACTAAGGCATAATATCTAATTACGTTTTAACCTAAAGCAACGAAAAAATTGCAAATACTTTTTTATTCTAAACAACATTTTAAATTTGTGAAATCAGTGGAAATCTAACTCTTCTAACCAATTTAAACGCCGAGCTATGAACCATACGAAAATCACACTTTTAAAAAGATGTCTTACTTTGCCGTTTGTCTGTTTACTATCTTTCTCCCTACTTTATGGAAAAGATGATTTGAAAGAAATTTCTGATTATCTGGATCAACTAATAAACAACAAACAACAATACATACAACAAAAAGAAGAAAAAATAAATAACCTGAAAAACTTATCGGAAATAAACCATTTTTCTCCGGAACAACAATACAATATAAATAACAAATTATATGAAGAATACCGGAAATTCAAACTCGACTCAGCTATCCATTATGTCAAGAGAAACCTTCAGATTGCAAAAACATTAAATGATTCAGCTAGGTTTTTCACCTCCAAATTACAACTAGCCACTCTCTATTCCTCCTCAGGTATGTACCTGGAATCAGAAGAAATTTTAAAAAGAATCCGGACTAACAATCTTCCTCAAAATCTGCGCCCGTTGTACTACAGTGCATATTGCCAGTTTTTCGAACATTATGGAGTCACGAGTTATCAGCCCAGATATGCAGAACAGAACAGAATGTACCGTGATTCATTTATGACGGTGTTAGACCCTGAAAGTCTGGATTACAAAATTTACCTAGCTCATAAATATATTGATCAAAGAGAGATAGAACAAGCAGAAGAAATACTACTACATTTACTTGAAAAGGAAACTACCGAAACTCCTTACTACGCTGTTATCACTCACCATTTGGGAACCATCAACAGAATAAAAAAGAATTTTCAACTCGAAAAAAAATATTATACGCTTTCGGCCATTGCAGACATTAAAAATTCAATCAAAGAAAATGCTTCCTTTCAGCGTCTTGCATTAATAAGTTATGAAGCGGGAGATATAGCCAGGGCATTTAAATATACGCAATCTGCTATTGAAGATGCCATTTTTTGTAATGTACAATTCCGTACAGCACAATTATCTAAATTTTATCCGATCATCAATGCTTCTTATCAAGCTAAGGAAGCTAAATCGAAAAATCAACTGATGATATACCTTATTCTGATAAGCTTACTTACCCTTTTCCTTATCCTGCTGGTTATCTACATTTACAGACAGATGAAAAAATTATCCGTCATTAAAGAAGAATTATCTCAGATGAATGGAAAATTGGTTGAACTAAATAACGAACTCAATAACAAGAATGAACTATTGAACGATCGAAATAATAAGCTGCATGAATCCAATCACATGAAGGAACAATATATTGCTCAATTCTTCGATTTATGTTCCACTTATATTGATAAAATGGAAGAGTATCGGAAATCTTTGTATAGACTGGGAGTTAATAAACAATATGAGAGGTTAATGAAGAAACTGAAATCAACGACAATCATTGATAATGAATTGGATGATTTATACGAACATTTTGACAGTATCTTTTTAAACCTCTATCCTTCTTTCGTTTCTGACTTTAATTCCTTGTTGGTTAAGGAAGAGCAAATCATCCTAAAATCGAATGATATGCTTAATAAAGAACTACGGATTTATGCACTGCTTCGTTTGGGTATTACCAACAGTTTAAAGATAGCCAGTTTTCTTCGTTGTTCACTGAGTACCATTTATAACTATCGAACCAAAATGAGAAACAAATCTTCGATATCTAGAGACGAATTCGAAGATATTGTCATGAAGATAGGTATAATCTATACAGAGGAATAGTAAAACCATTCCAAACCATCTACATTTTTTTTGCCTAAAAAAACATAAAGCACTCATAATCAAAATAATAACACACAACATCATCTACAAAATAATTTCCAGAACTCAAGATCAGTATTAATTCTGTTTAGCTTTGTAATAAGGGGAAACCAATTAATTCTTATTACCAGAAATCATCAACATTTATCTTTGTTATATTCATTTTCCCCACCTTAAAAACAATATTGAAACAAACCTTATTATTGATAATAGCATGAATACCACAATAAAAGTCGGGCTTATAGGCTTCGGCAGGATGGGTCGTTTTTATCTGGAAGAAATGCAAAAAAGTGGAAGATGGAATGTTGCCTATATTTGCGATACAAATCCAAAATCCAGAGAAATAGCTAAACGATTATCACCTGCTTCAACAATCATTGAAAATGAAGAAGAAATTTTCAACGATCCGACAGTTCGGGTAGTAGGTCTTTTCGCATTGGCAGATTCCAGAAAACAACAAATTGAAAGAGCCATACAAAGTGGGAAACATGTTATCTCTGAAAAACCCATTGCCGATACGATTATAAACGAATGGGAAACAGTACACATAGCAGAGCGTACCAGTCTGTTTTCTACAGTTAACCTTTATCTGCGGAATTCCTGGTATCACAATCTAATCAAAGATTTTATTTCCTGTGGTGAAATTGGTGAATTGGCTATTATACGAATTTGCCATCTTACACCGGGGCTTGCCCCTGGAGAAGGACATGAATATGAAGGTCCTTCTTTTCATGACTGTGGGATGCATTATGTAGACATCGCCCGATGGTACACTGGCAGTGAATTTAAAACATGGAATGCCCAGGGGATACGCATGTGGAAATACAAAGATCCCTGGTTTTTACAATGCCATGGTACCTTTGAAAACGGAGTAGTGTTCGACATTACGCAGGGACATGTGTATGGTCAGCTTTCCAGAAACCAGACCCACAACTCTTACATTGACATTATCGGGACAGAAGGAATTGCCCGAATGAACCATGATTTTAAAACAGCAGTTGTAGAGCTCCACGGTATCAGCCACACTTCCCGACAAGAAAAACTTTTTGGCGGAAAAAACATCGATGCATTGTGTAACCTCTTTGCTGATTCAATTGAATCCGGCATACGAAGTTATAAACTACCTACTCTGAGAGATTCTGCCATCGCTTCTGAATATGCCTGGAAATTTCTTGATAATTCTAAGTCTAATGATTTGCCGGCCATCGGCGAGATTCAGACACTTGAAAAGATTCTGGAGCGAAGAAGAAACATGAAAAATGGATATGGATTATTACAGCCCCTATAAAGTTCAATTATTAATTATTTCTAATCTTATAAGTTATGGCAGATTTTTCAAGAAGAAAATTCCTCAAGACAGGTGCAGCAGCCCTGGCCGGACTGGCAGTAGTACCTAATACTGTTTTAGGAAAGAGTTTTGGGCATGTCCCCCCCCCAGTGACAAATTAAACATTATCGGTGTTGGAGTTGGCGGACGCGGAGCACAAGTGCTCAGAAACATGAATTCACAAAACATTATCGGACTTTGCGATGTGGATTGGAAGTACAGCAGTAATGTATTCAAAGAATATCCTAATGCAAAGAGATACTACGACTACCGTAAAATGTTTGAAGAACTGGGCAAGCAGGCAGATGCTGTTGTGGTAGCTACAGCCGATCATACGCATGCAATAATTGCTGCGGAAGCTATGACAATGGGCAAGCATGTCTATCTTGAAAAACCCTTAACACATACGGTTTATGAATCCCGCTTATTAACTAAACTCGCAGACAAGCACAAAGTAGCCACCCAGATGGGTAATCAGGGAGCATCCGGTGAAGGTGTGCGGAAAATATGTGAATGGATATGGAACGGAGAAATTGGTGAAATAACGAAAGTGGAAGCCTTTACCGACCGTCCTATCTGGCCTCAGGGACTCAATCGTCCGGAACAAACAGAAACAGTGCCCGACACGCTCAACTGGGATCTTTTCCTCGGACCTGCCAAACACCGTGAATATAATTCGATATATACCCCTTGGAACTGGCGTGGTTGGTGGGATTTTGGAACAGGAGCACTAGGAGATATGGCCTGCCATATACTACATCCAGTATTTAAAGGATTAAAACTAAGTTATCCGACCAAAGTACAGGGAAGCTCAACCCTATTACTAACAGATTGTGCTCCGAATGCACAAATGGTAAAGTTTACATTCCCAGCCCGTGAAAATATGCCTAAAGTAGGCTTCCCGGAAGTAGACGTTTACTGGTATGATGGAGGAATGAAACCCATGCGTCCGAAAGGATTCCCTGCCAATAAAGATATGAACGATCAGGGTGGAGGAGTTATCTTCCACGGAATCAAAGACACTTTAATATGCGGTTGCTATGCTGCGAATCCATGGCTTTTATCAGGAAGAGAGCCTAATTCGCCGAAAGTTCTGAGAGAAGTAACGACTTCTCATGAGATGGATTTCGTAAGGGCTTGCAAAGAAAACGCATCAAACCGGACGGAAACAACCTCTCCTTTCAGTGAAGCAGGACCATTCAACGAAATGGTGGTAATGGGTGTATTGGCAGTTCGGTTACAATCCCTGAACCAGGAACTTTTATGGGATGGAGAAAACATGAAGTTTACCAATATCAGCCCGAATGCAACCATCAGAACAGTTATCAAAGACGGATTTACCATTAAAGATGGACATCCTTCTTTCGATAAAACATGGACAGATCCTGTAAATGCGCAAGAATATGCGCAGGAATTAATTAAGCACACCTATCGTGACGGATGGAAATTGCCGGATATGCCGAGATAAGAAAATAGTAACTTAAAATAATAATCACTCAAATGAAAAACTTTTTTTACTCATTAACTTTTGGAATAATTACTGTAACTATGATTGCTTGTGGTGGCTCTTCTTCTCAAAAAACATCATCCGGAGAGGTGACGTTGGCATATTCAAAATCTCTCAAGGGTGAAGAAAACGATAGTATAAAACTGCCAGTAGATAAAAACGGGTACATCACCATTTTTGACGGAAAGACATTTACTGGTTGGCGCGGATATGGAAAAGACAGAGTACCCGGAAAATGGACGATTGAAGACGGTTGTATGAAGTTTAACGGCTCCGGCGGTGGCGAAGCCCAGGACGGAGACGGTGGTGATATAATCTTTGCCCATAAATTTAAAAACTTTGAACTGGAATTAGAATGGAAAATCTCCAAAGGAGGAAACTCGGGAATCTTCTATCTGGCCCAAGAAGTAACATCTACCGACAAAGACAATAACCAAGTATTGGAACCTATCTATATTTCAGCACCTGAATTTCAGTTGCTTGATAATGAAAATCATCCCGATGCCAAACTGGGTGAAAATAACAACAGACAGTCAGCATCGCTATATGATATGGTTCCTGCTGTTCCACAAAATGCCAAACCTTTCGGGGAATGGAACAAAGCCAAAATCCTCGTATATAAAGGTACTGTCGTACATGGACAAAACGGCAAAAACGTACTTGAATATCATCTGTGGACTCCTCAATGGACTGAAATGCTTCAGGCCAGCAAGTTCAGTCAGGAGAAATGGCCCTTAGCATTCGAATTACTGAATAACTGTGGAGGCCCCAATAGAGAAGGATTTATTGGCCTTCAGGATCATGGTGATGACATTTGGTTCCGCAACATACGAGTGAAGATATTAGAATAAAGATCAAATAAAATTAGTTTATTCTTGTTGGAGCACATAGATCAATAAATTGCACATTTCTCCTATCCTTAACTGTAACTATTCAACCTCTTTCTGCTCTTAAAAGCATTTCTTGAGGGGTAAGTCCCCTCTCTAACTGAGGTTGAATAGTTACTCTTAATATTTACCATTAACACAAATAATTATGAAAATCAAATTACTCTTTACCGCCCTTCTTATACTCGCTTCCGCATTACCGCTACAGACAATCACGGCACAAAAGAAAAAATCTAAAAAAGACATCTCTATTCAACTCTATTCCGTTAGAGATCTGATTAAGAATGCCAACCAGAATGGAGAAGCCAGTGCCGATTACACCGATATACTCAAAAAACTGGCAAAAATGGGCTATACTGGAATTGAAGCTGCCAACTATAACGATGGAAAGTTTTATAACCGAACTCCGGAAGAATTTAAAGAAGACATTGAAAAAGCAGGACTTTATGTTTTATCCTCTCATTGTACCAGACAATTAAGCCCGGAAGAGTTATCTTCAGGTAATTTTACGGAATCACTCAAATGGTGGGATCAATGCATAGCGGCTCACAAAGCTGCCGGTATGACATATATTGTAACCCCTTGGGCCGATGTTCCCAAAACGGTGAAAGACTTGAAAACTTATTGCGACTATTACAATGAAATAGGTAAAAGATGCAAGCAAAACGGCTTGCAATATGGTTATCATAATCATGCCCATGAGTTTCAAAAAGTGGAAAATAAGGTAATGATGATGGATTATATGATTGAAAATACAGACCCGGAATATGTTTTCTTCGAAATGGATGTATATTGGGTTATTATAGGTAAAAACAGTCCGGTTGATTATATAAATAAATATCCCGGCCGTTTTAAAGTCCTTCATATAAAAGACCACCGGGAAGTAGGGCAAAGTGGTATGGTAGGATTTGACGCCATATTCAAAAATGCAAAAACAGCAGGAGTTAAACACCTGGTGGTTGAAGTAGAGAAATATAGCACGGAGATTGAAGAAAGTATCCAAACAAGTATTGACTATTTATTGAAAGCTCCTTTTGTCAAAAAATCATATAGCAAATAAAGATATTTTTTGCTCCATTTGCATGATAAATCAGTTTTATCCTGTAAATTTGCACAGCCCAGGTAGATAAAAACATATAACACATTATATATATACAATGAAAAAAGTAGGAAAAATTATATTTATCATCCTGGGTTCAATCTTCTCTGTACTCCTGATATGTTTATTAATTATCCAGGTAAACAGCCCCGGAAAACTTCCTCCCCTGAAAGAAGAATCAGGAAAAGTAATCAGTAATTCCCTTTCAGAAAAGAACTGGCTCGACATAGGAGGCATCTCCCAAGGCTTCTTTATCCGAAGCGAGAATCTTGAAAATCCGGTGATTCTTTTTCTTCATGGAGGACCCGGTAGCCCGGAACTTCCTCTTATCATGGCAACCGAAACAAGTGAACGACTGGAAAAGTATTATACCGTTTGCTACTGGGATCAACGGGGAGCGGGAATGACATATTCAGCTGAAACACCCCCAGAAAGTATGTCCGTCGGCCAATTTGTGGAAGACACGCGAGAAATGACCGAATACCTCAGGAAGCGTTTCGGTAAAAACAAAATATACCTGATGGGCCATTCATGGGGCTCTTATCTGGGAGTAAAAACCATTGAGAAGTATCCGGAATACTATTTTGCTTATATGGGAATCGGACAGGTTACTGACCAGCTTCTTTCGGAACAGCTAGCCTATAATTATATGATGAATCAGGCGCGTGAAACCGGTGACGAAAAAGCATTAAATCAATTATCCAAATTCGATCCCAATGCTCCCGGCTTTCCTACGCAGGAATATCTGATGAATGCTCGCACCTTATATATGAATAAGTACGGAATAGGTATTACGCATGAGCCATATTCCATGTTTAGTCTGTTCTCTGATGTAATAATGTTTAAAGGATATACCCTTTCCGATAAAGTAGGCTATGCCAAAGGGTCCCTGTTTTCGTTGGAAAATGCCTTTTATCATGTCATAAATGATAAGCTATCTGATAGTTCCACCTCTTTCCGTATACCTGTTTATGTCGTTCATGGGCTTTATGACTATCAGGTTTCCTATACGCTAGCCAGAAAATGGCTGGAATCTATTGATGCGCCGGACAAACGGCTTTATACTTTCGAATATTCCGCCCATTCTCCTAATATGGAGGAACCGGAAAAATTTGTCGAGACAGTAAGAGTCTGTTTCAATTTTATACAATAATCCAATAGCTTACCTATTCTATAAATAGCTGTTCCTTATGGAATGGACAGAACTTCCCTTTTAGATTTAGAGGATTAACTGATTCTATACGAAGAAAAGGTTAGTCGTTTGTCTTTTCACAGTCGCGAAGACGCCTTTTCACGGAGGTGAAGAGATCTTTTCACAAGGGTGAAAAAGCCTCCTCACGACTGTGAAAAGACAAACAATCCATACGTTTTATAAATAGAAAAAGGAAGTTTTATACAAGCCATAAGGAAGGACTGTATATACGAAAAGAAACTTCTGCTTTGAAAGAATGAATGGATTAAAAACTTTTTTACTGCTGACATACTGTTGTCACTACCCTGCCCTATCTTTGCTAAAGTAACAAATAATTAAACACAAAAAGAAAGAACATGGAAATGAAATTGTTTTATTTAGGAGAAATTTCTGGCATGAATGCTAACCAAGTAAAAGATGCCGAAGAATTTATAAAAAGCCGTGTATATGGTATTATTGCAACGAATAATCCCGAAACAGGCGCCCGTTTATCGGCATTAAACAATCTGATTGGTCAAACATTGGAAACGTTACACTACGGAACAAACTCCACTAGCCAGAAAGTAAAAAATATCCTGGCTGATCCACGTTGCGAAGTTATGTATACCAATGAAGATGGGGGACAGCTTATGTTGGCAGGTACTGCCGAGATTGTTACCGATACCGCCGTTAAAGAATCCCTTTGGGAGGAATGGATGAATGAATATTCTCCCGAAGGACCTGCCGGAAACGGAATCTGTGTTATACGTTTTAAACCGGAATCGATCAGGACAATGATTTGCTAAAACAAAGAGTGATGAATGATATTCTTATTTTTACCGACAAAGCCATTACTCCTACCGATAAAGATCTGGCAGAAAAGCTGGAAGCTACCTATTCATTATGGGTAAAGCTGGTTGAGTACGTAATGGCCCAGTATCCGGCTGCCACGAGTCAATGGAGCTATTCCGGACAAAAATCCGGCTGGCACTTCCGTCTGAAAGATAAAAAACGGGCCATCCTCTATTTCCTGCCGCGGGAAGGCTTCTTTAAAGTCTCTATGGTCTTTGGGGAGAAAGCTACTTCTGAAATATTATCCAGTAATGTTGCGAAGGACATCAAGAATGGATTGGAACAGGCGGTTAAATATGCCGAAGGACGTGGAATACAAATCGAGATTAAGGATGACTGTCTCATCAATGACATTCAAACGCTTATTAACATCAAATTATCAAACTAAAAATGGAAAAGACAGAGTTGAAGCCGTGCAATATTGTCGGCATTGCGATAAAAACATCCAATGTAAATCAGCAATCTTCCGGCGATATTGCACGGCTATGGGAGAAGTTCTGGAGTGAGAACATAGCTTCCCAAATACCCAACAAAGTAAATGATACGATTTATTGTGTATATACGGAATACGAAGGAGATTTCACCCAACCTTATACAACGGTTATTGGTTATGCAACAGATAATCTCAATGAAATACCCGAAGGGATGAAAGGAATCCGGATTGAAGGGGGCATGTTTGTGAAGTTAACCGCCAAAGGCAAGCTTTCCGATGGAATAGTAGTGCAGGAATGGTCCAAAATCTGGCAGTCAGATTTACACAGAACTTATCAGGCCGACTTCGAAGTATATTCTCCCCAATCTGTTAGCCCGGATTATGCTGAAATTGATATCTTTGCAGGCATACAATAAAAGTCTGACCCATTAATTCCACCCATACATGAACCGTCTTGAACGCATATCTGCCATACTTGTTAAATTGCAATCCCGTCCGTTAATAACTGCCCGGGAAATTGCAGATCAGTTTGGCGTTAGCTTACGGACGGTTTATCGGGATATCCGGTCGCTGGAGGAATCAGGTATTCCCATCAGTGGCGAAGCAGGGCAAGGCTACTCCCTGGTAGCCGGGTTCAAGCTGCCTCCACTGATGTTCACCATTGAAGAAGCCCTCTCTTTCATTATGGCAGAAAAGCTTATCGGCCATCAGACTGACGGTGATACCTACGATGTGTTTCGAAGTGGAATGGATAAAATCAGGGCTGTACTTAAAACGACGGACAAAGATATTCTGCATAATTTCGATCAATATATTGTGATCTCAGAAAGTCACCATACTCCCCCACCCGTTCCGGCAAATGTGCTTCAACCATTGCTAAAAAGCTTATTAAACAAACAACAGATAACTCTCGAATACAAAGCCGGCTATAGTTATGAAGTAACATGCCGGATCGTTGAGCCCCAAGGTATATTTTTCATGAGTGGCAACTGGTATATCCTGGCCTGGTGCAAACTTCGCAATGATTACCGGACTTTCCATCTGGGAAGGGTTATTGATGTTACGACCTCTGAAAACTCTTTCGAAACGGCTCACCCTCCTTTTGATAAACTTATCAAAGCAATTTATTACAATGACGTGGAAATAGATGTACATATCCGGGTACATCGGGATGCTGCCAGAGATATGGGTAAAATGAAATATACCTACGGGCTATATGAAGAAATAGAGGATGGAGAATACTGCTTTCAGAAATACGAGACTTATTCGCTGGAAAGTTTTGGACGCTGGTATTTGATGTTCGCAGATAAAGGTGAAATTATTAAACCGGACGAGCTGAAAGATGTGATCCGGGAATTGATTGGAAATATTAGGATGCAAGTGGGCCCTCCCAGGATATAGAGGCACTCCCTTGTGGATATTTAATTGAAGCACTTATCTTAATATCTCTAAATGATTATCGTATTTCCCGGTATGAAAGTTAACGAAGTTCAAATAACTCATTTTTTCCATCGGTTCAAAGAACTTTTCATCTCTCCCAGGCATTATAATAGTACTTTTGCATCAGGTTAAGTATTTCTAAACCTTCTTTTTTAATAAAGGTTATTTTCGAACATCTGATACAAGAGGACAGCAGAAGTTGATTAAGCGATGGTTCACTTTACAGTGAATGTTTTTTCAACACTTTATAATTTTGTTGTTGAGGATACTAATAAAATAGGATCGAACAGGTTAAATCCTTAGTACATATGTTTTTTTGGTATCCTCTTTTTTGTACCTTTACCCTCCAACTTATTCAAATAATTACACATGAAAAAGGCTCTTCTCTTCGGTGCAAGCGGTTTTATTGGTTCTTATCTTCTGAATGATCTGCTTCAGAACCCCGATTACGAAAAGGTTACCATTGTGGCAAGAAAAGATCTGGGCATCCATCATCCTAAATTGGTTACCTTGCTGGGTGATTACCATTCATTTTCTTCCCTGAAAGAGAAAATAGTAGCAGATGATGTATTTATTACATTAGGTACTACCCAGAAAAAGACTCCCGATCGGACCGAATATTACCAGGTGGATCATGATTATCCGGTATTGGGTGCTCAAATAGCCAAAGAAAAGGGTGCTACGGCTGTTTTCATTGTTACCGCCATCGGAGCCAATCCTAATTCCAATGTGTTTTATGTAAAAACAAAAGGAGAAGCTGAAAGAGATATTATTGCTCTCGGATATGATTACACCCATATCTTCCGCCCTTCATTTATTATGGGCAACCGTCAGGAAAAACGTTCCATGGAAAGAGCTTTATTAACCGTGTGGAAAGTAATCAATCCACTTTTTGTTGGAGGCCTAAATAAATACAAAGGGATCACCGCAGAAAAGATAGCCAAAGCAATGAATAATGCTGCCAGAACTCATCCAACGGGAGTAAAGATATATCATTGGAAAGAAATGATTGATATTCAATAATTTTTGTATCTTTCGGGAAACTAACCGAAAGGACATATGAAAATCCAAACGATAATATTCTGGACAATTCTACTGATTGCTCTTGATCAGGTTATTAAAATAGTTATCTATCAGCATTATCTGGACACCAACTTTGATATTATCCCTTCGCTGTTTGAGTTTAAGCCTCACTTCAACGATAAGCATAGCTATCTGAACTCTTTATTGAATCAGAAGCTTAATCTTCATGTGGGTTTGTGGCCTCATATCATCCTGTTTCTGATTATTGAGTTTCTTATTCTTAAGTTATATTTTTTCCTTCGAAGGGTAATCAAACGCACCCGGCTCCTGGATATTGCTTTTATTTTCCAGTTGGCCGGATGGGTCTGTGCATTGCTGGGGAATCTGGTTTGGAAAGAAGGCACACTGGATTATATCTACCTAAAACCTCTCTTTATTTTCGATCTGAAAGATGTCTACTTGAATTGTTTTGTTATCTTTTTCCTGATTTTCTACCTTAAAAACAGAGAAATAATTTCTCATGCAAAAACAAAAGACATTTTTTATCCGATAAAGAAAGATTCAATAGAAAAGAGTAATTGAAACTACTTTTAATACTTATAAATGTTGAACCGTGGGCCGGAAAAGGATCTCATTAATATCCACATTTTCCGGCTGATTCATAGCATACACCACTGCACGGGCAAATGAATCGGCAGGAATAGCATTCTTTTTATAAAATTCATGCATAGATTGAGCTGTAGCCGGATCAGTAATGCTATTGGGTAATTCGGTAGAAACAGCACCCGGCGATATAACGGTAGTCCGTATATGATAAGGCTTTACTTCCTGTCTCAAGCCTTCTGAAATAACTCTCACGGCATATTTTGTTGCCGAGTAGACAGAGCTTCCCGGCCCTACCCTATGTCCGGCAACTGATGATACATTGATAATATGCCCTCCTCTTTGTGCTTTCATATAAGGCAAGGCGGCCGCAATACCATATAATACACCCTTGATATTCACATCAATCATCTGATCCCAATCGTCAATACGAAGTTGCTCAAGCAAGGATTGAGGCATCAGTCCGGCATTGTTAATCATCACATCTATATGACCGTATTCATTTATTGCTGTATCTACCAGTCTTTTCACCTGCTCATAATCAGTTACATCAGTTTCTACAGCAACGGCTTTGCTCCCATTTTTACTAAGTTCTTCCGCCAAGGCATCAAGGCGTTCTATGCGACGTGCACCTAATACAACAATAGCACCTAACTCTGAAAGATAACGGGCAGTTGCTTCACCTAGACCACTACTTGCACCTGTTATCACCACAACTTTTCCTTTAATATTATCCATTCTATTGATTTTTAACGTTAAGAAGAAGGGTTGATAAACCATCCTGTAATAAGTAACTTTTTTATTCTCCTTTGGTTTTACAATGCTGTCCATAATTATCAATCTTTAATAAGTTGGATCATAGTAGCAATTCTTATTTATCCCGGCCCATTAGAGGATAATTAAAGTCTATTGAAAACAGATTCTATTGGAGGACATAACATTAGATGTATAGATTACGAAATTTAATATCACATAATGCAGTATAGGATACATAGAACATTGAGGGATACATCCCTGTATCCCTAACTACGTTCTCCATCATACAATCATTCAACCTCAAGTAAAAATACCCTGCTTGTAAACGGTTCTGTCAAATCCACATTTATTCCGGCTTTCATTAAATAATCGCCAGTGAAAGACTTGAGATTTCCCCAGAATAGGTTTTTATTTTCAACTGCATTTAGTTCTTCTATTTTATAGTTCTTATTTGTATCTAATCCTTTCAATTGAGTTTCAAAAAAGGCAGTCGGACTTTGAAATTTCAGGTTATACACAAATAAAACCGCTTGTTTTTTATCTTTGGAAACATACATGAGGGAAGACCATCCAGTATCATTATAAGGTGATACTAACCGATACAAATCTCCCATCTGAACAGTATTTCGTATGTATTTATAGTTTTCAATCGCTTTTTTGGCAAAGTCATATTCGGAACCTGTGATATCGGCTGGTTGCAATTCCATACCTAACCGCCCTGACATGGCAACGTCAAACCGGAACTTCAAGGAATTATACATGCCTGTTTGGTGATTAGGATTGGCAGAAACATGGGCACCTGTGGCTATACTAGGATAAAATATATTCGTTCCATGCTGAATAAATATTCTGTGCGATGGATTAGTATCATCACTTGTCCAAAACTCGTCGTGGTATTTTAAGGCACCAAAATCAATACGTCCCCCACCGGAAGAACATTGTTGCATCAGAAGTTCCGGATATTTGGCCCTTAAACGTTCATAAACGTTGTATAGGCCCTTTGTATATTCTATCCAGAAATGGCTCTGCCTATCTTTGGGAAGATGTTCCGAACCGGCATTGGTAACATACCTGTTAGCATCCCATTTTATATAATTGATATGAGATGATTCAGATAGCAGATTATCGACGGATTTGTACACAAATTTCTGAACAAGAGGATTGCTAAGATCTAATATCCATTGGGTTCGTTCCGTGGGTTTTTCCCTGTTCCCACTTTTCACAATCCAGTCCGGGTGGTTATCTGCCAATTCGCTTTTAGGATTAACCATCTCCGGTTCAATCCAGATTCCAAATTTCAATCCTTTTTTGTGTGCATATTCTGCTAAGTATTTAATCCCCCGGGGAAGTTTCTTTTTATTTACCTGCCAATCTCCCAACCCTGCATTATCATGGTTACGGGGATATTTATTCCCAAACCATCCATCATCCAGTACGAAAAGTTCTATTCCCAGGATAGCAGCATCATCTATCATTTTCAGTATTTTCTTTTCATCAAAGTCAAAATAGGTACCTTCCCAGCTGTTCAACACTACCGGACGAATCTGATCTCCATGCTTTATGTTGTATCTCCTTGCCCAATCGTGAAAATGATGTGTTATTTTATTCCGTCCCTCGTTACTATAGGATAAAATCATCTCCGGTGTGGTAAATTTCTCATTCGCTTTGATGTAATAGGTGGAAACAAAAGGATTTATTCCTCCCACTATATGCAAAGCATTGGTTTCGTCACATTCGAATGTTATTTTGTATGTACCCGACCATGCCAAAGAGCCTGCATATACATCTCCGCTATATTCGCCGGACACTCCGTTTAAAGATAAAAGGAAGGAAGGATTGGTAGATTGTGTATTTCTTACACCTCTTTTAGATTCGATTACACTGATTCCGGGAGTTAGTTTTTTCTCCTCTATATTCATCTCACGGCCCCAACTTCCGTAAAAATAAGTCAGGTGATAACTATTTGCATGCAAAGGAATATAGGTGGATGCTATTTTATTTATTTGTATATCCCCATCTTCCTTATGATATACACTCACAGATTGCGAAATGATATTTTCTTTTTTGTATGACTTGAATAGAATATCTGCATAAAGCGGATAAACATTGTCTTTCAGAGTTATAACAGTATGGTCTATATTTTCATTCATAGAGATTTTCTCTACTTTTTCAAATATAAGTTCTGTTGTGATCACTCCATCGGCATGTGTTAACTGAAGGGCAGGTTCAATATAAGTAATACCTCCATAAGGTTGATACAGTTGTGGAGTGATAGTTTGATCTGTTAGCTGAAAATTCTTATTCTTATACTCCAGGAATGGTGTAGCATCATTCATAATGCTTCCCCAATACAGAAATAATACTTTCCCGGATCCATCCACTTTAAAGATCATCTCCTGATTATTGGTTGAAACTTTAATCAATTCATTTTTTTGCCACTGATTAACAGAGGAGACAAAATCTATCAGAAAGAAACTCAATATAAATATTATTATTGTCCGTTTCATCGTTTATTCATTTATAGTTGGTTTATCAGTCATATCAAAAATTAAGGTACCCCCATTTATTATGTCCTGATGAAGTATTCTAAAATCTTTTATCTCTTTTCCATTAAGGGTTGCTGAAGCTACATATTTATTGCTTTTACTAAGGTTATTTGCCTGTACTACAAACACCTTATTATTTGGTAAATAAACACTCACTTTTTCCAGTTGAGGAGCTCCTAAAATATATTCACCTCCACAGGGGTTAACAGGGTAAAAGCCCATTGCTGAAAAGATATACCAGGCTGACATTTGTCCGCAATCATCATTACCGCAAAGCCCGTCAGGTTTAGGTAAATAAAATCTGTCGAATATTTCCCGTATCACATGTTGGGTTTTATCCGGACGGTTTGCATAGTTGTACATATATGCTACATGATGACTTGGTTCGTTTCCATGTGCGTATTGACCTATCAGTCCTGTTACATCATGCACAAAGCCTGTGTTATTAGCAACCGATTCCACGAAAAAAAGAGAATCCAGTTTGGCAACAAAAGCTTCATTGCCACCCATTATATTTATCAATCCTTCTATATCATGCTGTACATGCCAAGTATATTGCCAGGCATTTCCTTCTGTATAATCTCCTCCTGAAGTAGAAGCATGAGACAAAAGAAATGAATTGAAAGGAGAACGCCATTTTCCTTTGGAATCCTTCCCCCGCATGAGTTTGGTTGCAGGATCGAATAGGTTTTTATAGAAGTTTGCTCGTTTCATAAAGTAATCATAATCTTCCGTCTTCCCCATTGCTTTAGCCATTTGTGCTACACAGTAATCATCATAAGCACTTTCCAGAGTTCGTGATACAGATTCAACATCGATGATATCGAAAGGATAATACCCATATTGGTTATAAACTTCCCAGTTTGAATTCATATGACTGATGGTGGATGATTCTTTAATTGCATTGTAGGCTTCTTTTTTATCGAATCCATCAAATCCTTTTAAATAAGCATCCACAATGACGGGAATAGAATGATTTCCTATCATACAATGATTTTCCTTGCCCCAGAGACTCCATATCGGCAAATAGCCTTGTGCTTTGTGGTGAGATAGCATGCTTCTTACAAATCCATTTACTTTTTCGGGTGTAAAAATAGTATAGAGTGGATGTGCAGCTCTATATGTATCCCACAAAGAGAAAGTAGAATAATATTCTTTTATGGGAGATGTAAAAACACTATCATTTGCTCCTCTATACTTACCATCCGTATCAGTTATGTTGTTAGGTTGAATATACAGGTGATACATGGAAGTATAGAAGTTCGTTTTCTGTTCTTTGCTACCTTCTACATGCACACGAGACAACAGTTTATTCCATTCTGCTTGTGTTTGCTTTTTAATTAAATCAAAGTCCCAATCCGGGTTCTCTTTTTCTAAAGAATTCAAAGCACCCTCTACACTAATTGTTGACACAGAAACTTTAGCCTGGACAGTTTCATCTTCTTTTATATTGAAAGATAGTAGAAATCGCTTGGCTTTTTCCCCTTTCTGTAAGGGTAATTCTATTGCAGAGAAAGGTTTATCAAACTTAATAATATAGGAAAATTGACGTTCTACCCACCCTGTCACTTTATGAGTGCCTGTTATAGTATAATTGTCAGGCATTGAAATATCAGCATCTAACACACGAGTTTTGAAACTTTCCGTATTACCAAATAATCCTCTTTGAAGATCGAGAAAGATTTTGGCCTCTTCTCCTTTAAAGGTATATCGGTGGAAAGCTGTCCGGGGTGTGGCTGTTAGTTCTACATCTACTCCGGCATCCATCAGCGAGACACAGTAATATCCAGCAGTAGATACATGGTTGGACTTATCATACCGACTTTTATATACATTCATTTCTTTTGAGAAGGGAAACATAAGTATATCTCCTAAATCAGGAACTCCGGTTCCATTCAGATGTGTTTGGGAGAAACCTTCAATAAAGTCATCATCGTAATTATAGCCGGAGCAATATCTCCATGATCCGATACCTGATTCGGGGCTCACCTGTATCAAACCAAACGGAGCACAGGCTCCCGGAAATGTATGCCCATTATCGGCATTACCTATAAATCCATTGACATATTTCAGATAATCAATGGAATTCTGTTTATCAGGTTGGTCACACGAACTATTTACACAATATATTATGATAAATAGGAATATTATTAGATTGCTTTTTTTATACACGGTATTTAGTATTAATAAAGAATATTCCGCACTTTCAGGGCTTCACTGATGTTGTATTTCCAGCCCAGGGATGCACGCGCTATGCTCGCTTACCCTGGGCTAATCTGCCGCGCCTTCAGCGCTTTAAAAAAAGTAGCACTCAAATCTCACTTTAATATTATTTATCTGGAATATCATCCAAATCGATCATCATAAGACATAGGCGTTTTTTATCAGAAAGGTTCCCACTTTGCACAAGAAGGTATTTTCCGTCAGGGCTAAATATAGGATGTGTATGATCGGGCGCCTGTGCTTGTCTTGCCAGAACGGACGTTTGTTTATTGGTTGTATTGTTAACCAGATACACTTCACCACCTTTGAATTCTCCGGTATTGGTATCCCCTACCGAGTAAAGCAAATCAGGAGTAGTATTGCAATGCCAGTAACCTTTCGAAGATTGTTTATCGGAAAGTTGTCCTAACACCCGTACTGAATTATCTCGGACATTCACCAAAAGCATGCCAGTCGGTTTTGTCTGTTGGCTGGGTGGAACCGGTTCTCCACGTCTTGCTACAAACACCATATTGTCTTTATCAGCCCAACATTCATGTGTAATCCATTCAGTGTTTTGTTCATCATAAAGCGGACGTTTGATGCCATCACTGGTGTTCACCAACCACATACGTTGCGGTGCTTTACCGCCAGTTTCCCAGCAGAATTCTATTTCACCGGATACCCACGGATTCGCCTGAACATGGCCTATCTGAAAATCTGTGGAAACAACTGTTGCAGTTTCTTTAGTTTTAAGGTCAAGTGACATAATCTGGCAGTATATCGGGGTAGTACCCGGATTAGAAGCAGGTATACCTCCGTTTTCTACACTGGCGCTACTCGGATAATTGAAAAAAGCAATATAAGCTTTCGATTCGTCGGCATCTAAAGAGAAACAATCCATGGATCTAAGATCAGGTAAGGTCCCATAACTTTTTATATAATGATCGGAACTCTTAATTTCTCCTTTATAGGCGTCTTCCAGAAGTAAATCTACATCCGTAGACCGTAACTCTATTTTTGAATCGACGTTATACAAATAATGGAGCATCTTCGATTTACGGGAGAGCCTCATTGTCGCTCCACGAAGTCCATTGCCTTCGGTAACCTGAATCATTTGACCAGTCTCATGATTTATCAAATAGCCTTGATTTAAACCTGCATAATGGGTAGATCTTTCATTCGAGAAGAAAAGCACCCATTTGCAGTCATGTGTAAAGGTTAATTCTGTCTGATAGATTCTTTTGCTGACAAGTGTAGGCTCTGTAAGAACATCCCACTTCAACCCTGTAACAGTATCCGTATAAGTAAACTTTTCAGAAGGTAATATACGACCGAGTTGTTGAGCCGAATTAGGAGGTAAAAGTTCCGGGTGTATAGGCGGGGTAATATCGTCCGAATCACTGCATGCATGAAACGATACACTACCTATTAAAACTAATAGTGACAGAATAAAATATACTAATTTTGACATAATATAAACGTTTAAAGTTGAAACTAATATTTACTTAATTAAAGCATAGGTACACCATAACATGGGTGCCTGGCCATGGTAATCGCCCATTATACGTGGACGGTCATAATAATATTGTCTGTCATTTTTGATATTAGTACCGGCACAAACTTCCGTCAGATCTCCATCCTTATTCAGGTAAGTAACCAGTGACAGCCAACCTTTACGGGCAATGGGGCCATACTCTCCTTCAGGAAGCCATCCGTTTTTTACACCTACTATCATGGCATAGATAAACATGGCTGAACCCGAGGTTTCCGTCCAGAAGTCGGGAGCATCAATAAGTTGGTTCCACAAACCTTCTTTATTGCGGAAAGTTTTCAGGCTTTTCATCATCGTAAGGTATCCTTTCATAATCAGGGGACGGTCAGGATTATCTTCCGGTAAAGCCATCAATAGTTCCGTCATGCCTACTGCCATCCATCCGTTTCCACGCCCCCAGAAGAACGGAACTTCAGGCGCATGGTAAAATAATCCATTGGAACGCTGCAAACTATCCAGGTAAACTACCATTTCTCTACCAGCACGGTTTATGTATTCTTTATTACCTGTTACCTTGTATGCCTGC
This sequence comes from Bacteroides sp., assembly GCA_021201335.1. Classification (GTDB taxonomy): domain Bacteria; phylum Bacteroidota; class Bacteroidia; order Bacteroidales; family Bacteroidaceae; genus Bacteroides. The sequence continues at coordinate 159,991 of JAJQFD010000009.1, forward strand.
GATTGTATAATGGTAATCATGTACATGTCGTCTATCCACATGCGTGTTTGCCAAGATAAGCCTTTCAATGCCTGATTTATCTCTTCCTTCGTAGCATTGGAAGGAAGTAACCACTGACTATCCGCATAAGGCATACCTAAGTCAAAGTACCGTTTATCGTTAGTTATCTTGTAGAATTCAAGCGGCAGGCAACCAAACATATTTAAATCTACATGATTTTTGATAGGTAATAAAGCTTTTTCCGCATGGAATAAAGGCTCAAATCTATCCTGAAGAAGGCTTATTAACTTACGGTTCCCTGTTTCGTTCGCAAACCTGAGTGCCCCGTACCAGGTACATACTTCTGCATAATGAATCCATTTGCCATCATGCAACATGTGTTTGGACGGGATAAACCGCTCACTTATTAACTCTCCAATTTTCTTCGGAGATGCATTTTCAGGAAAAGCATCCAGATGACTGCCTGATATACATGGAATAATGCTGATTGAAATGATATATATAAGAATCAATATACGTTTCATAGAATACGGTTAAAGTGTTTAATGATATTTATTCAGGAATATTCATCACTATCAGATTCAATTTTTTGCCGTCTGTCAGCATACCCGATTGTATCAAAATACGGCGACCATCCGCACTAAAAATAGGGTGTGTATGATCGGGGCGCATTTTATGTCCCGTGGTTAATAAAATACGCTCGCCATTTTCCTGATTGATGATATAAATACTTCCTGCATGGGTATCTCCCACAGCCCAGCGTCCATCCGGTGAACCATTGCAATGCCAGAACCCTCCCGGATTGCTGGCCTCTTTTACTTGCCCCAGAAGTTCCACTTCACCTGTTCTTATATTTACGGTAGCAATACCTGTCGGCTTTTCCCGTAAATGTGGAACATGTCCACTAATAATAAACATCAATTTATCAGCAGCAGACATGGATTCATGTGTTATCCATTCCTCCGGAGATTCCATGTAAAGAGGTCGATTATTACTGCCATCCTTTAATACAGTCCACATTCGCTGATCTGTATCGCCACCTGATTCTTTGCAATAGATAATTTCTCCTGGAACCCAGGGATTGGCCTGAAGATGGCCCATGCGGAAGTTTATATCCAATACTTTACTAATTGTCCCGTCAGCTATCTCAATCTTATATATAACACTGTTTCCCCTACTCCCCGCCTCAAAATAGGCTTTCATATCCTTTCGATATTTCATTTGTTCTTCCTTATCATTGCTTTTAGGACTGACAGGAGCTTTCATGGTCATTTCAGGGCGGTATAGAATGGATCCCCAGTATATGCATGTTTCATCGGCATCCAGAGCCAATTCAGTACCTGTGATATCGGGAAGAAGTTTGGCAATTACCTGTTCATAGTTCTTAGGAGATTTCAGTTTACCAGACATACTGTCTGCTATCAACTTCTCCATATCCAATTTGATTATCCGATAATTATTGATCGTTCCTCTGATATAAAAGAGTTTCATTTCCTTACGGGAAAGATTAATGGTGGAAGCCAGCACATCCGGATAGTCAGTCAATTGTATTATATCGCCTGTTGACTCGTTCACAATGAAAATCTGGGATATATCTTTGACACGTTTCGAATGAAAAACGATCCATTTTCCGTCTGATGTCCAGGTCTCATGTGTTTGATACGGTTTTGTAACACTGTAATCAGAAGATGTCAGCACCGTTAATTTCGTTCCGGTGACAGGGTCAGTGATTACTTTCTTTTCGGAAGGATAGCTTTTGCCAAAATCGGACGTTTTTGATTCTGCTCTGATGACAGAAAGTACAATAAAATGCAGGAGAAAGAATATTATAATTTTTCGATTCATGATATTTTTAGTTATATGTTTCTAGCCTATCATTCAGTAGAATGACAAGTACAAATGCATTTTTAATATTCTCTGCCCTTACATAAGGACAGAGAATACACACACTAATTCAAAGTTTTTACAGAAATTAAACCTCTTACCTGAGAGTTATTATATATTCTTATTTCATAATTGGTATTCGGGAGTAATTCATTTATGTCTTTTTGGGCGGCTGAAATATCATCGCCTGTTAAATCTACTAATCTGATATCCTCCGTACCACCTTTCAAGACAATGATATGTGTCACATCCGGGGTTGAATTCCATTTTACCATCACCCGATTGCTCCCAATATCACCCGAAGCTGGTTCGAAAAAGATATTTTCTTTCTTAGTAGTTACGGATATTTCTCCCCTGGATATTTCTCTGTCGCAGATTTTGAATGTATAGGCTGTTCCCGGCATCAGTCCGGTAATGTTTTTCTTTCCCTCCACAATTTCGCCACTTGTTAATGTTATTGAGTTATCACTGGCTCCGGCTCTGGAAATTACAATTTTCGTCACGGCCCTGGAATTATCCCATTTCAACAAGATATTATTTGTTCCGATATCCTCCGGGAGAACCTCATCAAATATATCTTCCTTTAAGGTTGATGCAGTTAAAGAGCCCCTGAAAATCTCATTATTATATATACTGAACGTATAGCTGGTTCCGGGCGTTAAGTTCTCTATCTCCTTTCTGCCGTGTTCCTTTTCCCACGATGATAAAGGAAGTTTTATAACATCCACTCCTTCTGTTGAAATCTCAACGTGAGTGACTACCTTCAGGCTATCCCAATGTAAAGATGCTCCATAGGGTGTAATAGCTCCAGGTTCAAACGAATAAAAGAGATTTTCCTGCTGAGTGACAAAAGTGCCTGTATTATATTCCGAATCTTTCACATTCGGATCCTGACTTATACATTTAATCCGCGCGGAATATCTTGTATTACTCAATAAATTTTCCAAAAGATAAGCAGTGGTATCAGCAACCTCATAGGATTGCACATCTGTTTCAAACAAAAGGCTGTCACGACTTACCTCTATTAAGTAATTGGCACCTTTCATGGGTATCCAGGTCAATTTGGTTTCATTCATACCCACACTGATCTGAAACATAGCCGGACGGAATAATTGACCGGGACCGTTCACGTTATTATCGTCGTCACTACATGCATATAATGAGAGAAGTAGAACAACGATGCATGAATATATTTTTGCTTTCATCTTTCTATCATATTAATAGTTAATGTTATTGTTGTTCAGGATACATCTGATCATTGCTCAATACCCCGTTGCTGGCTACAATCAAATCATTGGATATAGGATATAGGTAATTATTCTTTGTTTTATCAAACCCACTTGCTACCCTATTGTGACTTACGTAGAAATCATTCTTAGCCCTATCTGACATATTTGCATGCCACTCCATACGGCTATATCCCGCAATATTCTGTAAAGGCAAGCGATAGTTTTTATTCAGAAAGTCGATGCTTCACCATCCTCATTATATTTCCAGTATAAATAAGTTGGTATATTTTCAACCTCAGGATCATCAGGTGAATGAAGGATCTTTTCAGTTAATCCTCTCATACGGTCCAGTTTATCTCCCAACAGGTTCCATCTTACGAGGTCATTCCTACGCAACATTTCGCCTCCAAATTCCCAACCTCGTTCATCGACTATCGCATTAAAGAAGCTTTCTTTACTAGCCGAGACAGTGTTCACATACTGAGTCACTTTCTCTTCCCACATCTCTGGAGGGAAAGCCCTTTTCCTTACATCCATAAGGGCTTGTTTGGCTTCATCTGTAGGTCCGTTAAGCTGATTCTCTGCTTCTGCAAACATCATTACTATATCTGTATAGCGCATTAACGGCCAGTTTACACCTGTCATTCCCGTACCACTAAGATCACCTCCCATCGAAGGATTAATCCACATTCTTCTCCATTTAGTGACCCGGAATCCTGTACCATTGGCATTTATAGGCCTCTGCTTACCCGGAAAATTCGCATCACCGTAATTAAATATAGCCATACTAACATCCCGCCGCTGGTCTTCCAGATCAAACGTGTAGAAATAGGCCATATTCATCATAAGTTCTGCCATGGCTCTACCGTATTTAGGTTCTGCCGGACTGGTAGTATGATACATACCAAATGATTGCCCGACCCTACCAGATACCAAACGCCCAAAAGCAACTTCAAACATGATTTCACCATAATTCAAATCCAGTTCATAGGAGTGCATTCTTTTGAAGATATTCTCGAAATCAGGATTCATGCGGTGTTTGCCGCTCTGCATCACTTCATAACATTCGTCACGGGCTATCTGATAATATTTCTCCCAGTCTTTGCCACGTTCTGTTTTCAAAGTTCCGTTACGAAGTGAATATCCAGCACATGCCAAGGCAATACGGGCGCGCAAACCTTTAGCAAATCCTTTGGTTACTCTTTCCGATGTTTGATTAGTGGATAGCCAGGGAAGATATTCCTGCGCTTCTTTCAAGTCTTCGACAAGACGTTCGTAGATAATATCTCTATCGGTTTTAGGAAGATAAAAACTTTGTTCATCTTTAGTTGATTCCGTAGGAAAAGGAACATCCCCCCATATATTGATCAATTCTGAATAATACAAGACTCTTAATGTTAAAGCTTCTGCATACAGACAACGGGCATCTGCTGAATAGGTTTCGTTATTCCAGAGTTTACTCTTGGGTAAATTGCCTATGGCTAAATTAGCACGTTCTATAGCTTTGTAAAGAACAGTCCATGTATTCATAATGAGACTACTTCCCGAATTGCCGACATAATGAGCCAACGAATAGCGTGCCCCGTCATAATCATTGAAGGTACATTCAATATCGGTATCGCACTTAAAGAATATCAAATTATATTCGTACAACTGTTCGGTTGTAAGGCTTTCGTAGATGCTGAATACTTCCTGTTTAGCAAAATCATACGTATCAAAAACAGATTCTTCCGTAAAAAGGGATTCAGACTTGGTATTAAGGAAATCCTCGCATGAAAAATGTAAACACGCAAATAACAGGATTATAAAGACATGATATTTTTTCATAATTAAGTTATTAAAAAGTTAGATTTAAACCTCCGATAAATGATCTGCTACGCGGATATGCGTTGTAATCAACTCCAGGTGTAAGTGGTGTAGAACGTATAGCATCTACTTCAGGATCATATCCCGAATACTTTGTCCACACCCAAAGATTATAACCTGATACATAAAATCTCAATTGCTCAAGTTTCAGTTTCGATAATATTTTTTTGGGTACAGAATATCCCAACGTCAATGTATTCAATCGTAAGAAAGAACCATCTTCTATCACCCATGAGTGTAAGGGTGCGCGATTCATGGCAGCTGACCAGTATTTTGCACCTTTATTTAATTCTTTCAGTTGTGCCGGATTTGTGACTTCTTTTCCTGTAGAAGGATCCACATTGATAAAGCGGTCGTTAGTATTCATTTCCTGCAGGATATTTTTATATAATCTTCCGCCCCAGTAATTCGTGAAATTCAATTTATTGGCATTGTAGACATCATTCCCATATACCCAATTGAAAAAGGCAGAAAAGTCGAATCCTTTATATTCAGCGGTCAATGTAAAACCTCCCGTATGTTTAGGATTGGCATTTCCTATGACAACTTTGTCTTTGGCATTAATCAAATCTTTTTCAGTCTGGGTAGTACCTTCATCCGGATTCTGGTTGACAAATTTTAAAGCTCCGGGCCCAAACCACTTCGCTCCTATCAGCGTACTATTGTTTGGCACTCCCGGTTTGATAATATACTTGCCGTTATTATAATCAAAATCATCAAAAGAATACATGCCATCTGTTTGATAACCATACATCAAGCCAATCTCACCACCTTCGTAAATGTAATAATCTCCGGTAGGACCGTCCGCTCCTGCCCAATTACTGGATTGTTCCCAGCTTTTTGTCTTACCCAGCTTTTCAATCTTATTCTTATTAAAGCCAATGTTGAAGGAAGCGGCTAAACGGAAATCCTTATTTTGGATAGCAGTCCAGTTCAATGTAAATTCAACTCCTTTATTAGAAGTCTCCCCTATATTCTGTAATTGTCTTTCATATCCTGTATTAGCAGGAATGGTAGCAGAAATCAACAAGTCGGATGTCGTGTTTTTATAAACCTCCACTGATCCTGAAAGACGCTGATTGAAAAGAGAGAAATCCAGTCCAAGGTTTCGGGTAGTTGTGGTTTCCCATTTCAGGTCAGGATTGGCAAAGACTACATTGGGAGATAAATAAGGCGTTCTTGAAGTTTCATTTCCATCCAGGAACAGCTTGCCTGTAGCAACAGAGAATGTTTTCTTCCACGAATCGCTTGCTATCCTGTTATTACCGGACTGTCCGTAGCTTAACCTTAACTTTAGGTCAGATATCCAGCATTTGGTTTCTTCCATGAAATTTTCATCAGAAATACGCCACGCAATACCTGCCGAAGGGAAATATCCCCAACGGTTACCGGGAGCAAACTTACTGGAACCATCGGCACGTAAAGTAGCCGAAACTAAATATTTACTCTTATAGTCATAGTTAATACGTCCGAAAAAAGAAGCTAATGTCACGGGAGTACCATCCGAAGTTACAATAGGATCAGCAGTTCCCAGATTCATCATAGACAAAGCGCTTTTCGGTTTGATGTCTTTAGGGAAGTATTTAGCGGTAGATCTGATCATTTCGGATTTGGAATAATTTATTTCCTGCCCAATACAACTGTCAGATTATTCCCCGGCAAAAAGTCTTTCTTTGAATAAGTCAACAGATTAGCAATGCGGTAACTATACCCATCATCATGTTGTTTCTCGGCTATAGGCTGCTTACCAAAGTTAATCACATTTGATGTATTGATACCATAGAATCTCTGATTCTTTCTTTTATTGAATTGAATACCTCCTTCGAATCTATAAGCCAGATCTTTAAATAATTGTATGTTGACTGCTCCGTTAAAATTAAAAGCCTGCGTATTTTGACGACGGTAGTCATCATTCGTTTGTTTGAGCGGATTGAGGATAAACTGCGTCCAGGCTTCAAAGTCACCTTCGGCCAGATTAGGGTCTACATAATCTGACAAACCATTTACAGGCCGGAATTGTACTATATGTGCTAAACGCCCGTTAGAGGAAGTACCCGCGCCTTTTAAATTATGGTCTGACATTCTTGTATTCAAATCAAGGTTCAGCCAATTGTTTATTTTGAAATTCGTTTTGATATTCAGGTTTGTCCTGTTATAACCGGAACCTATCATCACCTCTTTTTCGTCGTTGCGGGTTAAACTGACACTGTATTTTACCGTTTTTGACCCTCCAGACACAGACAAATTGTTGTATAAGCTCGTTCCTGTCCTGCCGAAAATATCTTCCTGCCAATTGGTAGGTTCTACATCTTTATAAAGATGCATATCCTCAAATTTACCATAATACCTCTCGAATGAACTACTGGTATGTTGTAATTCAAATTGCCAGAAAACATAGTCATACGGATCAAGGACATCATAATAAGAAGTTATTTCTTTAAATCCATAATACATATTGTAGCTTACTTTGGGCTTCCCCTCAAAACCTTCATTAGTAGTTATGATGACTACCCCATTAGCTCCGCGGGCTCCGTATATGGCTGTAGAAGAAGCATCTTTCAACACATCAATGGAAGCTATGTCCGAAGGAGATATATCATTGATATTATCTACCGGGAATCCATCTACTATATATAAAGGAGAATTATCCTGTGTAAGAGAGCCCCCGCCCCGAATACGAATTTTGATTTCAGAATCAGGAGAACCTTCTGTTCTTGTTACCTGTACTCCGGGCATTCTGCCAACTATTGCCTGCGCTGCTGAGGTCACGGGTATATCTTTCAACTGATTTCCCGTAACGGAGGAAACAGATCCTGTAAGGTCTCTGCGTCGGGCAGTTCCATAACCTACTACTACGACTTCATCCAGAGTGTTTAGGTTTTCTTTCATAGTAATATTTATCTGTGTTCTCGTACCAACAGATATTTCCTGTGAGATAAATCCTACATAAGATATCTGTAAAGTAGTTTTGGGTTGCGAGACCGTAATTGAATATCTTCCATTTACGTCTGTAATAACGCCATTACCGGTTCCTTTTTCTTTTATGGTAGCTCCAATTACAGGTTCATCATTTTCATCAATTACTTTCCCTGACACTTTATGGTCAGCTTGTTGATTTATACTTCGTTTCACCAACACAATATTATTTTTTTCTACCACATAGTTTATCTCGGTATTCCTGAATAATAAAGACAACACTTCCCTAACGGGTTTTTCCCGCACTGAAAGGGAGACCATCCTATCAATATTGACCTCTTCCTCATTGTATAGAAAAAGATAATTGGTTTTCTGTTCGATTTCATTCAGCACTTTTTTCAAGCTGGAATTTGAATGAGTCAGCGTGATTTTCGCTTCCTGAGAATATGTTTCTGTAGCACATACACCCATACTGAAGACAAATAGAAATAGTAGTTGTATTTTCATCCGTAGAGCGTGTTTTGATAATATTTGATTTCGGATAAAGATTTTCGGATACAAAAAATTTTTCATAATTTTGTAACTAAATTAAAGTTTGACATTGGATTTTAGCGAGTTCGATAGTTGACTTTTCTTGTACCGGGAAATGCTGGTAACATTTCCCGGTATTTTTTTTAATGGGTTCGTACTTTCATAGGCAATATTAAATTTAGGATTTGATAATGATATAGTTCTTAGTTGATACTTATGGTATTATTTTCGCTATCTCTGGTGTATCGTAGCCCTATGGCTATTTTTAGTACGTTCATCACATGTTCCACCCCATCATCAATACGGAATTTTCCAGTATAGCGAATGTCCTTTATAGTATGTTTCTGATTGATTATTTTAATATTGTAATATAATTCCAGCTTACTTAGAATTTCCTCAACACGTTCATTCCTGAAGTTCAGGATACCATCTCTCCAAAGAAACAGGTCATCATCCAGAAGCGGAACTGTAACCAGCTGATTATTTTTGAGATAGGCTTTCTTTCCCGGGTATAACAGTAATTTTTGTGAACCATTACAGGCTTCGATCTCTACAGACCCTGTAATTAGAGAAGTTTCGAACCGGGTATCTTTACTATATGCTATCACATTGAATTCTGTACCTAGCACATGTATGTCATATGCACCGGTATTAACGGTAAATTTCTTTTTATTGTCTTGCTTTACATCAAAATAAGCTTCTCCGTCAACATGTACTCTACGAGATTCTTCTGTAAAGCGGTTGGGAAATGTAAATGTAGTTAATGAATTCAACCACACCTTTGTGCCATCTGTTAGTGCCAACTCCGCCCGCTGACCAGCCGGGACATGCAGTGTCTGCATTTTTATCTCTTCGTTAGAGCTGCCATTCAAAAAGTAGTAACTGACACCAAAAGTGATAAGGATAGCAGCGGCTATTTTTGTCCATTCGAAAAGAATGTGTCTGTTTTTCCTTGTTGCATGATTGAATTGTCTGATTCCTTGTTCCGGTAATGAGCACAAAGTTATGTCATGCAAGGCACGAAGAGACATAAATTCGGCATTATTCTCTTCACTTTCTTCTAACCATAACTGTATTTCTTCTTTCTCCTGTTGAGAAGAATCACCTCGGAAGTATCTGTTTAGTTTATCACTATCAATCATATATAGATTTTATCTTTTATGGCCATTTATAGTTGGTACGGTTCTAAATGCCAAACGCCTAGGTTAACAAACGTTAATATCAATATACAAATAAAAAGAGAAATATAGGGAGGTAATCTTTTAGATTAATACGTAAACTTTTTAAGGCTCGGGCAATGTGATATTCTACACCTTTTGTAGTGATATTAAATGTTTCGGCAATTTCTTCTTTAGAAAAGCCCTGATACCGACTCATCAAAAAGATTTCCCGGGTTCTTTGGGGTAAAGTTTTTAATGTACCTTCAATAATCTGATTTAATTCTTCCGAATATATTTTTTCTGGTTCACAGGCTTCCAACGTTGAAATTCTTGTATTAAGTTCTCTTCTCCCAACATCAGATAGAGTAGCAAGCGTTTCCTGGCGGACTATTTCCCTCCTTAAAAAATCGATAGATTTATTCTTAACAATTGAGAGTAGAAAAGTAAGGGGATAATGAATCTCATTTTTTTTCATTGTCTGCCAGAGAACAGTCAATGCTTCGGAGGCAATGTCTTCGGCAACCAGTGAATCATGAACATATGATTTGGCGAATAAATAAGACTTTCTATAGTATAAGTGGTAGTCTTTATTCAGATTAAAAGGTTCAGATCGGTTCATAGAAATAATGCTTCCTCATAGTTAGAAATAACAAATATAAAATTACATTTTGCATGTAATTATCTGTATTTACAAAACATTTGTTTCAAATATAACAAAAAATCGCCTATTCAAACTCATAAAAGTGTTAATAGTAATCAGACTGAATAATATCATATAAGAAATAGTTATATATATTTTCAGGTGTCTATCAGAGAATTTTACATGCTTTTAAGATTATTGTACAGTCTTTTTTATTTCAATTCAAGTAACTTCGCAGCAATGTTCGGATTTGTGGAACTTCTGGTCACCGACAATTAATATGTCATGCGATCCCCGCTAGGGATGAACACCCGAAACGTATAGGAAAGACCCATTTTTATCGGAAGTATTAGGCACTCAATTTGTGAAAGGCTTACAAAGAAATGATACAAATAAATATTATAAAACAAATAGAGACTAAAAATCAAGATTGATACTGAAACTAATGAAGCGTGCAGTATCCATCATCGTGAGAAAATGAAATAAACACTGAAGCATTTCCAATTCGTAAACAGAAACTTAATCGAGACTGAATCCCGAAAAAAGAAATCAAAGGATTGCACAAATAGCAAAAAGTACTAATTATGATTGGAGGGTTTTCTACTCACGGATAGATAATCTTTATAAGGCACAAAAGAAATCGCTAGTATTAATAATATTATTGCTGGGAGTAAACAAAATATCACCCACGCAACAAATCACTTCAGATAAATCATTTGCAGCCATCATGGCAGATTTTCTCTTTCAAAAGGTAGAAGTATTACGTCCTTCTACTAATTTGCCTACGCTAAAGACTGATTTAAAAAGCCTCGATAGAAATGGTGGGAAGTGTTCAACCAAAAGATTAAAGCCGTAAGAGTCGTTTATTTATTTTATCCTTTTTTGGCACATAAAACAGCCTCATTATCATCTACTTATAGTAATTTTATAGGATGATAATTAGTGTCAGTAGAAGAACGGATATTCCTGCTTTTTATTCTCAATGGTTCTTTAACCGAATAAAAGAAGGGTATGTACTTGTTCCGAACCCTTATAATCCAAAAATGATAAGCAGGGTTAGTCTTGATCCGGCTGTGGTTGATTGTATTGTTTTCTGGACCAAAAATCCTGCTCCGATGATTGATAAACTCGATCTGCTACGGGATTATAAATACTACTTCCAGTTTACACTCAATCCTTACGGGGAAGATATAGAAAATAATCTCCCGCTTATTTCCAAACGTATCGAAATCTTTAAACGGTTATCTGATCGTATGGGTAAAGAAAAGGTTATCTGGAGATATGATCCGATATTAACTAATCCTAAATACACAGTATACTTTCATAAAGAAGCATTTGCTCAAATAGCCGAAGGATTGAAAGACCATACAGAAAGATGTATGCTTGGATTCATCGATCATTACCAGCACATACGTTCTGAAGTGAGTAAGTTCGACATCCGGCCCTTACGAAAAGAAGAGATTGAAGAAATGGCTGTTTCATTCAGACAGACGATCGAATCCTATCCGATTGAACTGGATACCTGCACTATAAAAGTAGATTTAACTCATCTGAATATTCCGGCAGGATTATGTATTGACAAAAAGCTGATCGAACGTATTATTGGTTATCAGATTTCAGCCAAGAAGGATAGGAATCAGCGAAATATCTGTAACTGTATTGAAAGTATTGACATAGGAACTTATGAAAGTTGCCTAAACGGATGCATCTATTGCTATGCTATCAAAGGGAATTATAATACAGCAGAATTCAATCGGAGAAAACATGATAAGAATTCTCCTTTGATGATTGGCCATATTGCTGAAGACGGTGTAATAAAAGATCGGGAAATGAATAGCTTACGTAATAATCAGTTCTCTTTATTTGAATAAAAAAAGAGGATTAAAAAATCCTCTTTCAAGTCTATATGATTATTTAATCTCAAATTCTGCTGTTACATCCACATTCTCATCACCGAGATTTATATTTTTGCGAATGCGATATTTTCCTTTTTTATATTCGCCCATATCAGGATAAAGGGAAATAGTATATTCACGAGTTTCACCGGAAGGCTGAATGTAAAGTAAATCAATAAAGGCAAGCTCATCGTTAAATGGCATTCTGACCCATTCTTCATTCTGCAATTCCTCGATTACATAATTCGCACCATACTGGGCAATAGTGTCACTTGTATTGATTACTGTAAGTTTTACATTCGCTGGTACTTTTTCGAATGTATTGGGCGTTATCAACATTGAAATACCGGCATCGGCAGATTTACAGGCACCATACAGGAAGCAAATCAGTACTCCTGCGGCAATTGTTGCAAATATTGACTTCATAATTTACTGGTTTATATAACAATTATTACTTAGAACAACAAATAACAGGAATGAATAGTTATATCCCCATCGGAATATTTGCTGACAAAGATATTATTTTCTCTTTTATTATCCAATCAGAGAAAGCTACAATTTCATCCGCATCGCTGTATAAGGTATCTCTTTAAAACCAGCTTTCTCATATAGACCTTTGCCCATATCCGTTGCATTTAAATCTAATACATGAATGGAGAGTTTCTTAGCTTCATTAATCAGATAATTAAATACGGATGTTGCATACCCTTTACCCCTGTATTCGGGATAAGTCAGAACATTCATTATAATTCCAAAACGTCCATCTAGGAAAGATAAACCCGGAGGACATTGATTAATGGAAAGAAAAGCTGTTGAAGCGATATTGCCTCCTACATTCATTCCATAAGCATACAAGTCTTCTGTTCTTTCGGGTTCCTGAAAGTACTTTTGTAAATGAAGGCTCAATTGTTTCCTTTCCGAATCAGACAATTCCTTATCTTGGGAAATAAAATCAATCCGAAGTTTAATTAATGTTGGAATGTCACTAATCCGATAAATGGTTTCGGTCATACTATTATTATTATTCTCCATCTGCTTAATTATTCTCCATCTGCTTAATTATTCTCCCAACCGGAAACTAGTAACAGAAGTTTCTGTAAATGTCATATCTTCAAAATATGCAATATTCCCTTTTCCACCGGGAGATTGTGAGCTTATTCCAATCCACAGATTTGCAGGATACTCATTCCGGTATAACCGTGCTAAATTCCAGTCAGTCCCGTTTGTGGAATAGTAAAATCCAATTTGCTTGGTATCAGAAGAGATTTTCATATAAACATAATCCTGTGTAATTATATCATGGTTGTTATCATCAGAAGTATTCTTTGTTCTTACTGTTACCACCCGCCTGCGACCTTTCTCATCCAGCTCAAATGCAAATTTTAACCAGTCATTATCATTTACATAGAGATACAAAGTACCTGCATCATACTTATTTTCAATACTGCTCTGCATCCGGGTACTGAAAGTAAAAGACTTTTGATTATTTATTTGAGTCAAAAGAATTGGAGCTGATGCTTCCATTCGAGAACCATCCGGAGAAATAAAATAATTTGTTTGATGTATTCCTTCCAGAATCAATTTATTCCCCTCAACCTTGAAATGCTTCTCAGCGTCATTTACTGTTTTTGTAAATTCAAGGCCGGAAAAAGATAAAGAAATATCCTTCATTTTGGTGCTCTGGTTATCACTACAGCCCATTAAGATAGTCAATGACATGGTTATCAGAATAAGAGTTTTTTTCATGTTATAAAATGATTAGTAATTGTGTTTATCGGCAAATATAAAAATATAATATCGGACTCAATAATAATAATACATTTAAAATCCGGATTTGTAACGAGTAAAACGTTTCTAGATTTTATCAAAGAACAGTTTTTTGTTTCTGATCATTACTACTACAGCCAATATCAATAACAAAACTGTTTGTATTATTTTACTGTCAGGATGTGGAGCAAATAATTCATTAAATAGCCCGGCTGTAATATGAAATATAATGGTGATAAGAATGTTTCTCCCCGTTTTATAATAAAGCCAGTTCATTAATATGACATAAGGAATAATACTCAACAGAAAGTTTAAGCCATAAATCCATCCGCTCTCTATAACATTACTCTGATAGTAATCTCTGATAGTGGATAAGGGTAGATGCCAGATTCCCCAAAACAGTCCAAATATAAGCGAGCTATTGAAAAGATTGAATTTACTTCTCAAACTATCTGTTCCATAGGAGTGCCATGCCAATTCCTCGATTACCGGTGCAAGTATCAGAAGGAACCAAACTGGAAAAACACCTGAATCAAAGGTAAAATTACCCGTAATAATAAATTGTGAAGCGTCATAACCCTGCGTGACAGAAATAAACATAGCAATCATAATACTGATTGGCATAATCAGACAAGCCAGTAAAAAATACTTCAGGTTTACTTCTCTAAAATTAAAGAAGCGATTCAATACATCTTGCTTCAGATCCGGCTGTTTAGAAATCAGGAAATAACTCACAAGTACAGGAGCCAACAAGCCAATGAATGCGATTAAACTTGCTATATTAAGATACTTATCCTGATAAGGAGTTATATGACTTACATAGCCTGCTATGAACCAAAATAACCACGGAATAGAAGTCGATAAAATATAAAATGTACCCGGATACTTATAGGTATGTACAATTGGAGGAAGAGAAGTTAATGTTTTCATGTTTTCAATATTTTAGTTGTTATTTGAAACAAAACTAAAAGTTCTATGAAAACGTTCATCCAAATAAAGACAAAGTGCAAGAGATAGTAGATAAAAACGATTCTCCTGTATATAACACAAGAGGGAATAACACGAATGTCATCCCCTCTTCACACACATAAAAAACTATATATATTGCAATGGAAACAGTGACTTATTAAAAGCGCATACCAAGTGTCAGAGATATCTGATGATTGTTATTCGTAACTTTGGTTGCAGCTAAATCCACATGCTCAAAAGCATAAAAGTCTTCTTTATAATTATTATATTTATAAGCTAAATCCGCATAAAAAATCTGCCCACGATAACCAAATCCAAGTGTATAATTGCTAACTCCTTTTGTATTAGCAAAATCTGTATCAGTATTTACAGAATTATACGGAAGTGGTTTCCATGAATCTCCATAAAATGCGGCAGTACTGTAATTATAACCTAAACGAAGGGCAAATTCCGGTACAACCTTGTATTCTGCTCCTATACGAAATGTACTCACACCTCTTACCATATTTTTAATTGCATCTGTTTCGGGCATTGTACCACTCCATCCACCACGGTATTTTAATTTCATACTGGAATAATCTTCATACTCATACTCTGCCCCAATGGCCAGTTCCGTTCCAAAAGTATATCCCATACTCACATTAAACATCCAAGGGGTTTGTAATTTAAAATCACGACGTGCGTCATAACCTCCTCGTTCGTCCCAAGTATTAATGCCACCACTAATAAGTTGATCATTATCGTTAACCATATCAAACTGAAGGTCTGATGTTGTATATTGAGACAAATTAAAGAATCGAGGTGTATGTACAGCCAAACCTAAACGAAATGGGGAAAATTCAAAAGGACGAATAATCATACCGAGCTTAACATCAAAACCAGCACCCTCAATATTATTCCAACTGGCAAGATTGTATCCCTCACCATTCCCATAATCTTCATCATAGATAACACTCTTTTTATAATTTACATCATAAGCACCGAATGTTAAACCCAGATAAAAACGATCATTGAAATTAAAAGATACATTGAAATCATATCTGTCAATGCCACCACGCTCTTGTGAATCAAAAAGCATATCAGGTGCATCTAGGATTCTTGAATAATATCCGTTTTCATCTTCTCCCATTAATAAGCCATTAAAGCCATGAGCAGATAACCAACCCACATAACCATTCTCATAGGCACTCCGTGGAGGATATTCTTCTCCTAAATCTGGTATATCCCTTCCTTCATAGAGTGCAGCGTCCCAACCGTCATTAGCCTGATTCACCATTTGAGTGACTTGTGAGACTTCGAGACTTCTTGTCAAACCACCCATCGACATATTCTTATAAAAAGACTTCGTGCGTTGGTAGTTAATACCAAAATTCACATAGCGCAAAGTGGTTTGATTTCCTATTTTAGTAGAAAAAACAGCTCCTATATTGTCAAACGTAAATCTATTCTTATCTGCTGTAAACGACTGTCCGTCATATTTACTTTTGGTTTCATTCATAGAATAACTTATCGTTCCCATGAAATCATTACTACGATAAATGCCAATACCAGCAGGGTTAACTCCCATGGTCGAAATATCACCTCCCAAGGCTCCCATAGCCCCGCCCATTCCAACAAAGCGAGCACTTCCGGTTAAATCCCTGTTAGCTATTCTGACAGACTCGTATAAGGTTTGTGCACTTACGCTTCCTACCAAAAAGGCAAATAAAACTAGAGTTACTATTTTTTTCATATATTCTGCATTTTATTCATACTGAAATATAACAAACTTTTATCTGTTTGGTTTATCGACGACTGCTACGGCCTCCGCCGCCACCACCTGATGAACGTGATGATCCACCACCTCCTCCAGAGTAAGATGAACCGCCGGAACTTCTACTACTCGAACCGGATGAATAGCTGCTACTTGATCGGGAACTACTACTACTGCGGCTACTCGGAGTATAACTACGTGATGATGATCTGTTACTACTAGAGCTACTAGATGAACTGCTACGGGTAGAGTATGTACTTTCACTTCTTCTTGTTGCCGAAGTACTACCGCTTGAAGATGGACGAGAATAACTTCTGGAACTACTTGAAGATGGACGACTACTGCTACCAACGCTTGAGTTACGCTCTGAACTGCTCGGACGAGTATAAGTAGATCTGCGAGAAGTAGAAGATGTATTACCTGTTACCCCTGTACGATCTCTTGTAGTACGTGTTCCCACAACTCTTGAGCTTGAGCTTTCCCTACGAGTAGAATTACCGACATAAGGACGAGTTCTATTACCATTTTCTACACTTGGGCGGGTTGTAGGCCGTGTAGTACCACTTGGACGGGTACTAGCGCTTGGACGAGTAGAAGGTCTGGTAGTACTACTCGGTCTGGTGCTAGCACTTGGCCGGGTAGAAGGATTTCTTGATGAATTTGCATAAGACGGACGACTGGAAGGACGTCTGTTTGGAGTATTACCGAAATAAGATGGACGATTTCCTGTTGAGGGCCTGTGTGCCCAATGTCCACCATGTCCACCACCTCCCCAATAAGGAGGATGATGATGGTGATGATGCCAATAGCCTCCTCCCCAATAACCGGCATACCAGCCACTGTACCAAGGACTATACCAACTATTCCAACCCCAGCCAAAGCCTACAGAACCGTATCTCCAGTTCCACCAAAGGCGATTGCTAAATGTAGGAAACGCATAAGCATAGAAGCCATCTGTATACACATTCCAATCCCATGAATTCATTCCATATACAATATCCCAGTAGTATGGGCTACTGATATGAACTGCGTATCTGGGATTGCGGAAACGAATGATTCTTTCGGCATATTCGTAATCCTCCTGGGTACCATCAAATCCATTTACCCATTCTCCATCAAGCTGGTAATTACCTTTTTGCTTGATATATAACGTGTCGTCTTCTAAAACAAATTCATTTTGAGTAGCATCGTATCTACGGTTATATTCATCTATATCGCGCACATTACCTCTACGGTCCTGAAGGACAATCGTGGTTTGTTTTGCATCCGTATTGATGGTTGT
Organism: Bacteroides sp.; assembly: GCA_021201335.1. Taxonomy (GTDB): domain Bacteria; phylum Bacteroidota; class Bacteroidia; order Bacteroidales; family Bacteroidaceae; genus Bacteroides. Next base: position 177,883 of record JAJQFD010000009.1, read on the forward strand.
CTGTCTGTTGGTTGACGGCTCAGAGATAATTATTTGCTGTTGAGTTGGCACAACTCTCCTCTCCTCTGTTCTCACTTGTTCTTTCTTCTCCTTCGAGGGGATGAAGTAAAGATCATCGCTCTGCGCCGTTATCGATAGCGGAAGTCCGACTATCAAAAACATAAAGTAAATAATCTTTTTCATATCTCTTTGGGTTTATCAATTCTAAATTCACTTTTACGCATTACAAAGATAATAAAAGAAGTCTGCAACAAGCAAAGTTTTTCCCCAAATAATGGTAGGGGTTTCCCTATATAAAGTGCTTTTTTAGCAGCTCCAAACCCGTTTTCTGCATACTGTAAGGCTTAATTATGGAATTTTTATGACGGTCATAAGCAACCCGTGATTAAGCTTTTTTAGATAAATAATAGAAAACATGTCTAATATAGAAACTATTCTTCAGTTTTCATGACACGATTCGTTATTTTTAACTATGTTTGCACACCAAACTCAGGATATATGAAATATTTAGAATTTACCTTTCAAACTACTCCCTGCACAGAGACTGTAAATGATGTATTGTCAGCCGTTCTGGCGGATGCAGGGTATGATAGTTTTTTAGAAAACGAAGGTGGCATCCTGGCATATATACCCGAAGAACTTTTCGATGAAGAAACATTGAAAATGACACTGGATAATTTTCCCTTGGAAGAGGTTTCAATTCATTATGACTGGAAAGAAGCAGAAGATAAAAACTGGAACGAAGAGTGGGAAAAGAATTATTTTCAACCGATTCTTATTGATGATCGTTGTATCATTCACAGTACTTTTCACCAGAATATACCAACCGTGGAATATGATATATTAATTAACCCTCAAATGTCATTTGGTACGGGCCATCATGAAACGACCCGTTTAATTATCAGTGAACTGCTGACGAATGACCTAACAGATAAATCAGTATTAGATATGGGCTGTGGGACTTCCATACTAGCTATACTCGCTCGGATGCGGGGTGCTAAACCTATCACAGCGATTGATATTGATACGTGGTGTGTGGAAAATTCAAAAGAGAATATTAAATTAAACAAAGTCCGCGACATTGAAGTAGAACTTGGTAATGCCGGACTATTGAAGGACAGAGGTCCTTTTGATGTAATTATTGCCAACATTAACCGGAACATTTTACTTCAGGACATACAATATTACGTAGAAAGGATGAATCCTGGTGCAGAATTATATGTGAGTGGCTTTTATACAGAAGACATTCCACTTATCAAGGAAGAAGCCGAAAAACAGGGTTTATCTTTTGAACACTCCCACCAAAAGAATAACTGGGCTGTTGTTAAATTCAAAAAAGAGAAGTGATATCGACCTTCCTGATATCTCTGAAAAAGCTATTTATCTACCGTTTTAGGAATAGTCAGACCAATCAATTCTTCCAGTGACCCGTTATAAACATTCAGATCAACTGATTCTTTAATGCCGGGTACCCGACCGATATCAGCATGTTGCCAAAAGTTCCATTTACCTTCGTACCTTACCGAATCCACGTAATAATGAGCGATCCAATAGGGATAAGTATTGAGCAGAGAATCATTCAGATATTTATTTTTAAATTTATAAGAAGCATATAAAATGGGTTTTACCCCGTAATGTTCTTCTACCCGGAGAAGCCATTGTTTCACGCTCTCTTTTAATTCTTTCTTGCTTCTTTTACCGACAACTTCCACATCCAATACCGGCGGAAGATCTCCCGGCATGAGTTTGACTGTGCGTATAAAGAATTCCGCCTGTTTCAGCGCATCTGTTTTGGAAGTAAAGAAATGATAAGCCCCCCGAATAAAGCCGCTTTGGCGAGCCTTCTCGAAATTCTGAGGAAAGTTTTTATCGCTCAAATCCCCTCCCTCCGTTGCTTTCATAAATACAAAATGAATGGGGTACGGGCTTGTCCTGTTAATGGCTAATTCTTCCCAGTTAATATTTCCCTGGTAATGGGATATATCAATTCCATGAATAGAATATCCGTAAGGCATACAAACTCCATAAGCTTTCTGCCCATAACAGGGCTTCCATCGAAAAGAATAAGGACGAATGAAGAAATAATAAAATCCTGCAGCAAAAACAAAAACGATCATAACAGCTAATAAAGCCTTCAGCCAATCAGGTGTATGCCGGGGAACAATCTTTGTCTTCCGTGATCGTTTGTTCAATTTAACAGACCGACGGGAAGCGCTTACAGATTTCTTGCGCGACTTAGCCTTAGTCTTTCCTGGTTTAGAACGTTGGGTTTTGGATTTTATCATATAAAATAAAGAACAGAGATGCCGAGCACGAAGTTACTAATAACTTTGTGAGTGGTATCCCTGTACTTTATTATTATTTACTAAAATTACTTAGTTTGCTCTAACTTTAACGTTTTAGTAGGCTGGTCGCAAACTTCAGTCGGACCAAAATACTGAATCGGGCCCGGATATACATAATCGGTATTAATGGCCCAGCTTTCACGTTTCGAAGCAAATTCCTTAAACGGAGCACCATCAAGTTTCACCAATGCCTTCTGAATCACTGGTTTCATTTCACCGTGACGACGTTCCATGTTCATCATCATAGTGATAGGTACACCACCCGCAATCCATTCTTCAGCTGGAGCTGTTGTATTGCGCACAGATGACATATATCCTGTTTTGCCATTAGCGATCAGGGCAGAAGCTGTATAACCCAAAGAATAGCAATAATCGGCATCATAGTTGGATGGTGCCGCACAACGTCCTTCATACCCGAAGAAGTGATGCAAAGCAGCAAATTTTCCGACATATTTTCCTTCTTCTTTCCACTTAGCCAGTTTGGTACCCACCATTTCCGATAATAGCTTTTCGGTTTCAATCAATGATACCTGTACATTTCCATGTGGATCACGATCCAATGTTAACTGGCGGGCCACACCTTCAGGAAGGCTTGCATAGACCTCTGCATTTTCTGTAGATAGTTTAGAGATAATATATTCACGTTGATGAGACTTCTTAATATGTGCAAACTCTTCCGCGTTCGTAGCGAGGAAATCGTTTAATTCAGCAATTAATCTCTTCATGGCAGGAATGAATTCCACCAATCCTTCCGGAATCAAAACTGTACCGAAATTATCACCTTTGGCAGCACGATCAGCTACTATCTGGGCAATGTATGTTACAACATCATCCAGCGACATATTTCTTTCTTCCACTTCTTCAGATACAATACAAACATTGGGTTGTACCTGTAAAGCACATTCCAAAGCAATATGAGAAGCGGAACGTCCCATCAGTTTAATGAAATGCCAGTATTTGCGGGCGGAATTACAATCGCGCTGAATATTACCAATTACTTCAGAGTAAACCTTACAAGCTGTATCGAAACCAAAAGAGGTTTCAATCATTTCGTTTTTCAAGTCACCATCGATAGTTTTAGGACAACCAATCACCTGAACACCATTGTTCTTAGCAGCATAATATTCTGCAAGTACACAGGCATTTGTATTGGAATCATCTCCTCCAATAATAACAAGTGCTTTGATCTTCAATTCTTTCAGGATTTCATATCCTTTATCAAACTGTGATTCTTTTTCCAGTTTGGTACGGCCAGAACCTATAATATCAAAACCACCTGTGTTACGATATTCATCGATGATTTCAGCAGTTAGTTCTTTGTAATTATGATCAACCAAACCTCCAGGTCCAAGAATAAAACCATATAGTTTACTCTCCTTATTCATTTTCTTGATACCGTCGAAAATACCCGAAATCACATTGTGTCCGCCAGGTGCTTGTCCGCCCGAAAGAATTACTCCTACATTGATGGCAGGGTAATTTACTTGCTCGTCAGATTCAACAAATTGGATGATTGGCATTCCATACGTATTTGGAAATAGTTTCTGAATGGCTTCCTGATCGGCAATGGATTGAGTGGGGTTTCCTTCACTTACTTTTACCGTTCCTTTCAGCGCTTTTGGAAGTTTAGGCTGATAAGCAGCCCTTGCTATTTGCAATGCACTTTTTGTCATCTTTCTTACTATTTTAAAGGTGTTTAGTTTGTATTTTATTTCAAACAGTGCAAATTTCGCTTTTTTTTTTCAGATATGAAAGACTTTAAAGAGTTTTGGGAGAGAGGCTTATTTAAAAAAACATTGTAAACTTATTTGTTCTTCGTCACTTTCGTTCAATACTTTTATAAATGATTTAAGCAGTAAATAGGCTGGAAGCCTCCTCTTCTCAGAATCCATAATATTATCGTATCCACCTATTATTAATCCTTCAACTAAAGTGATGAAGAACTACTTATTTACTATAACGAAACACCTTTTTTTCATGAATCAGGAATTATCATTTTGACAATCTGACAAATGAAGGCTCTCAGATTTACTTTTACGCTCCGAAAGTGGAGAGAGTGATAAATATCGCAAGGAAATGGCATTAGCGAAATTCAGAAAGAAAGTAATTTCAAGGATTGATAAACATATGTCAGTAATTCAAACCTTTAAGTTGATAAGTAAAAAAACAATTTAACCGGAATCAGAAAGAATATCTATCAAAATCACAGATTTATTTGTTTCAGCATTCCGGAGCAACTAGCTTTTCAAAACACTAATGAAGGAAAAACTGCGGCAACTTGAGCCGCGGGCTTTCTCCAACGCGCGGCTCAAGTTTCGACAAGCCGCGGCTCAAGTTCCGAAAGTTGAGCCGCGCGTTTCCAAAACTTGAGCCGCGCGTTGTCGGAAAATAAAGTTTTGAAGGTTTTCAAAAGTACTTTTTATCGTATTTGGGGCAGTTTTAAACATATTTTAGCTTCTCATTGGTGTTGTTTGCGCAAAGTGTCCGTTAGAAAATTGGGCAATATCAAACCAAAAAGACAGTAAAATACACATTATTGCATCAATTAAACAAATAGGGCATCAGACTTCTTTCTTAGAAAGTTGCACCAATCGCAAGCCTCACCAACCTCCTCCTAAAGCCTTATATATCTGTACAACCGTTATCAATTCATCCCGGATCGCATTGCTTAATCCAATTTGGGCATCAAAATATCCACGTTGTGCATCCAACACATCCAAATAATTAATAACCCCATTGATGTACTGTAGCTGAGCCATATCAACATGGCTTTTGGCTGATTGTTCTAACCGGGATTGCAATTCACACATTTCGCGCACTTTGTTAAAATCCACGATGGAATTACGCACTTCCCGAAAGGCATTCAATACTGTTTTCTCATAATCATAATAAGCCTGTTCATAAACAGCTTTTTGTGCCTTCCACCGCGCACGATTCTTTCCGGCAGCAAACAGAGGTGTTAAAAGAGAACCATCTATAAAAGCATACGGTGATTTTAATAAAGAGGAAAGTTCATTGCTTTCCAATCCCCCATGCGCAGTTAAAGTGATACGAGGAAACATATTGGTATAAGTCACGCCTACATTGGCATTGGCGGCAATCACTGCTTGCTCTGCCTCCCGGATGTCAGGCCGGCGTTCCAGCAAATCCGAAGATAAGCCCACCGGAAGCATCATCGAATAATTATACTCTTCCAATAAGCGGCTTCTTTCTATTTCCTGTGGAAACTCACCTGCCAGAAATGCAATATCATTTTCTTTCTTGGTAATCTGTCGTTGTAAATCCGGTATCAGCGTTGCCGTACGGGCCACTTCCAAACGAGCCTGCTGATAAGCTGTTTCAGAAGTTAACCCCCCTTCAAAACGCAAACGGGCAATACGTACGCCTTCCTCGCGTGCCCGGAGAGTTTGACGTACAATCGTCAACTCATTATCCAAAGCAACCAACTCATAATAAGATTGGGCCACATCAGCAACAATTGTCATTCGTAAAGCACGCTGGGCTTCTATGGAACCCAGATACTCTGCAATAGCCGCATCTCTTCCCCAACGAAGATTGCCCCATAAATCCAATTCCCAGGATAGTAAGGCTTTTGCTTCAAAGACATTATACTGGACAGAGTTATCCCCTCCCCGATTCTCAAATTCACGATCCCCGGTTATGGTTCCATTAATTTCGGGAAAGAGATCGGCAGTACTGATTCTTCGCTGAGCAGCCATTTCTTTTACTCTGGCAGCAGCAATCCTCAGGTCTTTGTTATTTATCAGGGTTTTCTCAATGAGCCGGCGAAGCGGGCCGTCCGTATAAACTTCCCACCATTGCCTATCGCCTATACTTAAATAGGTCTGGCCGGCCCAAAGACTATCGGGAAGCTCCATTTCAGGGCGGGTATAACTTTTCCCGATTTTACAGGAATGCAAAAAGAGTATAGTGCACAACAGGCAAATGCCTGAGAATATGATTTTTCTTATCGTTAATCGTTTCATGCTCTTACCCTCCTTCTTTTCAGTTTTGTTTTTCCTTTGTAAATAAGCACAAAGAAGAATGGCACCAGAATAATACCAAATATGATGGCAAATATCATCCCAAAGAATACACCCGTTCCGATCGCTTGTCTGCTGGCCGAACCCGGGCCACTGGCAATTACCATCGGAAGCATCCCCAAGATAAAAGCAAGAGAGGTCATCAGAATAGGCCGGAAACGAAGCTGGGCCGCGTGAATAGCAGATTTTACTAAATCTTCTCCTCGATCGGCCTCTACCTTGGCAAACTCAACAATCAGGATTGCGTTTTTCGCTGCCAGCCCCATGAGCATTACCAATCCGATCTGGAAATAAATATCATTTTCCAATCCGCAAAACCAAACGCCCAGATAGGCGCCGAGTACAGCTACAGGAAGAGATAATAAAACGGATATAGGTACAAACCAACTTTCGTACTGCGCGGCCAGGAAGAGGAACACAAAGAGAAATACCAAAGCCAATACAATACCGGTTTGCCCACCTGCCTGCTTTTCCTGATACGAAAGTCCACTCCATTCAATAGCCATATTCTCCGGCAAATGATCGCGGGCGATTTGTTCCATGATTTGCATGGCCTGTCCGGAACTATATCCATGTGCAGCCGAACCCCGAATAACAGAAGCAGTAAACATATTAAAACGCCGGATGCTTCCGGGACCCGTTGTATAAGAAGTGGTGCCGAGAGAAGTCAAAGGAATCATAGAACCACCGGAGCTTTTTACAAAAAACAAATTGATATTATCCCTGTGCTCTCTGTAAGAAGATTCGGCCTGGATATATACCTTATATATGCGATTGAACATATTGAAGTCGTTTACATATACGGAACCGGTATAGGCTTTCATCGTGGAAAATATATCTGCTAAGGGCACACCCGCTAATTTCGCTTTATCCCTGTCTACATCAAAATAAAGCTGTGGTATATCTGCCTGTAAAGAAGAAGATAACCCATCCAATTCTTTTCGTTGTGAAGCATAATACATAAGGGTATCCACCGCTCGTACCAGATCATCAAATGTTGCCTCTCCACGAGCTTCGAGTTGCATTTCAAAACCACCGGACGAACCCAAACCCGGAATAACCGGCGGTGTGGAGAGGTAAACCTTACTTTCGGGATATTTTTCCAGTTCGGTACGCACTTCGTTCATGATCTCTTCGAGGGATACTCCACTGCGTTCTTCCCAGGGTTTTAAAATTACTGTCAGATCACTACGGGCCTGACTGGTTCCCACCCGCGGACTACTCCCCGCGACACTCTGCACGTACTGCACATACGGAATCCTTTCCAGGTAGGAAACGGCGCGTTCCGTTACGATGCGTGTACGCTCTAAGGTGGCTCCTTCCGGCAATTCAAGTTCTACCTTGAAATACCCCTGGTCTTCGGTAGGCATAAAACTGGTGGGTATTATTTTATGAATAATAAAGATACAGACCAGTAGTAATAAAAAGCCGGAAAGAATTCTCCGCGGATGCTTGATTACCTTGCGGATCGCATTGACATATTTCTGGTTACCGATGTTAAGCCATTCGTTTATTTTACGGAATACGATGTTTTTATTTTCAGAAGCCGGTTTCAGGATCAAAGAACACATCACCGGGCTGAGCGTTAAAGCCACAATAGTAGATATCACCACTGATACCGCAATTGTTATGGTAAATTGCCGGTAGAGCTGGCCTGTAATGCCTGGCAAGAAGCTAACAGGAACAAACACAGCAACCAATACCAGCGAGGTTGCGATAAGCGCACTGGTAAGCCCCGTCATGGCTTTCTTTGTGGCTTCGTATGCATTCAGTTTCTCTTCTGCCATGATGTGCTCTACATTTTCAACCACCACAATCGCATCGTCCACCACAATACCGATAGCTAATACAAGTCCTAATAATGTAAGTATATTGAGTGAAAACCCGAATATCAACATAAAACCGAAAGTACCAATCAGGGAGATAGGTACAGCAACAATCGGGATCAGTGTGGAACGCCAGCTTTGAAGAGAGAGAAATACCACCAATACCACCAGAAACAAGGCTTCAAAGAGGGTTTTGTACACCTCATGGATAGACTCAGATATATAGGTGGTCATATCGAAAGGTATTTCGTAACTTAATCCTTCCGGAAAGTTTTTACTAATTTCATCCATGGCCTTCCTGACGTCTTCCGCTACTTCCATTGCATTCGCTCCAGGCAACATATAGATGCCTAATACAGCAGCATTGTTGTTGTTAATAGCACTCTCCGTGTTATAAGAAGAAGCTTCCAGGGAAATACGTGCTACATCCCGCAAACGAATCATGGAACCATTCGGGTTGGCGCGTATCACAATATCTTCAAACTGGCTAACCGTAGAAAGACGCCCCTGTGTGGTAATCGGAATCGTAACATCCAACCCGCTGACGGGTTGCTGTCCTAAAACTCCGGCGGCAGACTCACGATTCTGGTCTCTTAATGCATTTTGTAAATCTGCTATCGTTATGCCGAAACTGGCCAGTTTGTCTGGTTGCGCCCAGATTTGCATGGCATAATACCGACTACCGATGTTTGAAATCCGTCCTACACCGGGGAGACGACGAATAACATCCAAAACATTAATTGTAGCGTAGTTACTCAAGTATATTTCATCAAACTTAGGATCACTGGAGGTAAGGATCAATGTCATTAACTGACTGGCAGCCTGCTTCTCCACAGAGATGCCATTCTGTATGACTTCCGCCGGCAAGCGGGATTCCGCCAGTTTTACCCGGTTCTGAATCTCCACGGCTGCCAGGTCAGGATCAGCAGATATATCAAATGTAATGGTAGCCGAGAAACCTCCTGAATTGGAACTACTGGACTCCATGTAAATCATACCGGGTGTACCATTCAGTTCCTGCTCTATCGGAGTTGCCACAGCCTGTGAAACCGTTAACGCGCTTGCCCCTGGATAAGAGGCACTCACTTTGACTACCGGCGGGGTTATTTGAGGATACTGGTCGATCGGTAACATCGTTAGCCCAATAATCCCCACGATAACAATCAGAATAGAGATAACCGCCGAGAATACAGGTCTGTCTATAAAGAAGCTAACTTTCATGGTTTACTCTTTTTCGTTATTATCTGTAAAGGAGGTCGGTGTTTCGGCAACTCTTACTTTAATACCCGGAGTTAATTTATGATATCCTTCCACAACAATGTTCTCTCCTTCGGCCAGTCCTCTTTCAACGACCATACTGTTCTCGAACTCGGGTCCAAGTTCAATAAACCGTTTTTCCACCGTTGAATCCGAGCGCATAATAAATATATTCGCTCCCCCTTTTTCGATGATCACTGCTTTGGCCGGTACTACTACAGCTCCTTCGCGTATATCCAGCAACATCCTGACTTTTGTAAATTGTCCTGGGAAAAGTACCCTGTTTGGGTTGGGCATTTCAGCACGGACAGAGAAAGTGCCCGTCTCCGGATCTACCTGCGGATCTGCAAAATCTATCAATCCCTTATGTGGATAAACAGAATTATCGGCCAGGGTGACAGTTACATTCGGTTGCCACGAACGGGATGTATCCTGTTGTCCGATGATGATATTTCGTTCCTTACTTTTCAGATAATCGAGTGCAGTCATGCTGAAGTCAACCAGCACCGTATCACTATTTACCACAGTAGCCAACAAAGACTTGCCACTATTGGGTCCTACCAATGTTCCGATGTCTACATTACGTTCACTTATATATCCTGATATAGGAGATCTCACCGTGGTGTAGCCAAGTTCCATCAGAGATTGTGTTAAATCGGCTTTACTCATGGCTACAGTGGCTGTAGCCGTTTCAAAGGCAGCGACGGCATTATCCAGATCGAGCTGACTGGCAGCATTCAATTTATAAAGAGGTTCAATGCGTTTGTAGTCTCTTTCTGCTTTTAATGCTTGTGCTTCATCTTTTTTAAGTTGGGCACGGGCTCTGTCAACACGGGCTTTGTATTGATCCTGATTGATGATGAAAAGAACCTGATTCCTGTCGACATAGGTTCCTTCCGCAAACAACATTCTTTCCAGATAACCTTCCACCCTGGCACGAACTTCTACAAATTGCTGGGCACGAACACGTCCTACATATTCACCATATAACTCGACATCTTTTTTCTGAGCCGGTTCAATCATAATAATAGGTAAGGGAGGATCTACCTTTCGAGGTCTCGATACATAATAATATATGCCTAGTAAAACAGCAAGAGCAATTAAAGCAAGAATCAGACGTTTCTTGTTGAACCGTATGTCGCCCTTAGGAGAAAGCGATTTCATTATTTTTCTCATTTAAGTATTTAGTATTTTGTGTAGCAACCAACCGTTTCCGTTCACCTACCAAAAGATATTCATCACATTTATATTCAATAATACTATATATATAATAAAAATTGGTCTTTTTTGTTCAGGAAGATTTGGATATATGACAAATAGACCATAAAAAAGTTAGAAGTTAACAACCAATTTAAAAGAAATGTAATATCATCAAAATGCAGAGATATTCTGCTCACTTCCTTGATTTGTAGAGATCTGATTTTTGAGTACTTGCCTTGCTCAAAGATTGGCGCAGCCCAAGTCTTTATTCTTGCGCAGCCCAAGTTCCCTGGATTGGCGCAGCCCAAGTTTGCAGACTTACGCAGCCCAAGTATACAGATTAGCGCTGCGCAAGTTTCCGGACTTGTGCAGCGCCAATCTTTTTATCTTTCAGAATGTGTTGATGAAACAATAATTGGAGCAAAAAAGAGAAACCTAACCTAGCATTCTGGATAAACCACCCGACCAAGTATTCCTTTCAGGTATGCAATCGCAATTCCATAATTGGTAATAGCCACTTTTTGTCCTTCAGCTTTCTCAATCCGTGATAATACATGCTTACGATTAAACATACAGGCACCACAATGGATAATCAGGTCATACGAATTCAGGTATCTCGGAAAATCCGAACCACTTACTACATCTACAGATAGTTTCTGTCCCACTCGTTGCCTTAGCATTTGTGGAATCTTTACCCGACCTATATCTTCGCCCAAAGGCGCATGGGTGCAAGCTTCGGCAATAAGCACATGAGAATCTTCCGTTAATTTATCAATAGCATGGGCGCCCTCAATAAATTTCTTGATATTTCCTTTATATTGTGCAAAAAGAACAGAAAAAGAGGTTAGCTTGCTTTCCTCTGGCAATCGTTGATAAACATATTCAAACACTTGCGAATCTGTAATAATCAATTCAGGAGGAGTGACCAGTGAAGCCAGTGTTTTATCCATTAACTCTGGTATACAACTCACAATAATACAATTTTTATCCAACAGTTCACGAATAGTCTGCGCCTGTGGTAAAATAAGCCTACCTACCGGTGCCTGTTGATCCTGTGGCATTACAAGCATCACTACATCCCCGGCCTTCACCAGATTGCCGGTAATCGTATTTCCTTTTTGAGTTTGCTGATTGATTTTACGAATAATAGCAATCAAATCTTTTATACCTTCACCGGTCCGGGCATTTACGGCTACCGCATCCAGCCCGGCCTTTTGCTGAATATAATCCAAAAGAACCTGAGTGTCGCTCCTTTGTTCGCATATATTCAACACAGCTATAACCGCTACTTTTTGTTGGACAAACATTTCCATCCAACAAACTTCCTCCGTTATATCATTCCCTTTACAAATAATAAGAGCTATATCTGTTTTTTCAATTGCTTTTTTAGTCTGTTCCAGCCGCTCTCGTCTCAACATACTGGTGTCATCAAAACCCGCTGTATCCATTAAGAGACAAGCCCCTACTCCCGGAATCTCCATTCTCTTACTAACCAGATCGGTGGTTGTTCCGGCTATTTCAGATACCACAGCTGTGTATTGTCCTGTAATGGCATTCAGCAAAGAGGATTTACCACTGTTACATTTGCCGAATATCCCAATATGTAATCTCTCTATTTGAACTATATTATTCATGATCGTGGGGAATATGATATATTTTTGAGAAGTGTTTCTCCCTTAAGCCGTGTTTCAGGCGAAGCATAATCTTTTAAATATTCTTTCAAGGTGATCAGCGCATTGGCCGTACAGTTTCCTGCTATTTTTCCACTCTTCACCATTGACATAAATCTCTCTCCTGTACGACCTGAGCCATAGCATGCAGTACAAAAACTGGGGATAAATCCTAAATCCAGTAACCATCCTACCACTTCATCCAAACTTCGATGATCCCGGATGTCGAACTGGGCAGTATCTTCTCCCTGATGCTTTTGTTCATAACCTCCTACACTGGTATGAGAACCGCCGCTGAGTTGCGATATGCCCAAGGAAAGAGCTTTTTCTCTCATATCCTGTGATTCGCGGGTGGAAATAATCATTCCTGTATAGGGCACACTAATGCGAATGACGGCTACCAGTTTCTGAAATATGTCATCCGAAACTGCGTTCTCAAACAGATTCGTATCAATATCATCCGCTGGACAAATCCGAGGGACACTTATCGTATGCGGTCCTACCCCTTGTGCAGCCTCTAAATGTTCGGCATGCATCAGTAAACCTATAAAATCATATAAATAATGAGATAACCCGAACAGGACTCCTATTCCTACATCGTCAATCCCCCCCCCTGCATAGCACGATCCATTGCTTCGGTGTGATAGGCATAATTACTTTTGGGGCCAAGAGGATGCAGTTTCTGATAGGTTTCTTTGTGGTAAGTTTCCTGAAACAGGATGTAAGTACCGATATGCGCTTCTTTTAGTAAGCGGTAATTCTCTATTGTCGTAGCGGCTATATTAATATTTACACGGCGAATAACTCCGTTGGCGTGTCGGATTCGATAAATCGTATCAATACTTTCCAGTATATATTCTATGGGGGTTAATGGGTGCTCTCCAGCTTCCAATGCCAGGCGCTTATGCCCCATATCCTGTAACGCAATTACTTCCTCGGCGATCTCTTCCTGCGAAAGCCGGATCCGGCGCATATCCTTATTGGTTGCATGATAAGGGCAGTATAAACAACCGTTCATGCAATAATTAGATAAATACAAGGGAGCAAACATGACAATCCGGTTTCCATACAGCTTCTCTTTGATTTGACGTGCCAGAACAAAGACTTCATTGGTAAGATCAGGCAAGTCGCATTCCAGTAATAAAGCTGCTTCTCTGTGCTGAAGTCCTTTTCCTTCGGCGGCTTTTTTCAAGATACTTTCCAGAAGTAATCTGTTCTTGTTATTCTGTGTGGTATAGCTTATTGTCTCAACAATTTCATTGTGATCAATAAACTCTTCTGCTTTATCTGAACGAATATTATACATAGAAATCATTTCTTTTACGGATAATCTCCCCGACTATCGGAAAGATAATACCGGATAGATTCTATTCTTCTTTTTAAATCTTTATACTGCTCCTGCGGAGTAATATGGATGGCTTCTTTGCCATCGTATATAATGTATTTCGTCTTATATTCAATGGGGAGAAGATTAGGCATTATGACATTGGCTCCTGCCAGAATTCCCCTTTCATATCCATCTTTTGCCAATGTAGCCAACGCAGTGGTAGCCGGGATAAGAGCCTTCGGAAACATTAAACGAAGAATAGAGATGAGTAACAATGTAATCTCCACACTTCCCGAAGGTTCATGGGCAAAGGGTGTATCCTGCTGAGGGATGAAAGGGCCTAATCCGATCATGTGAGGTTTTATTTCTTCCAGAAAAAGAAGATCATCGACCAGGTGCTCCAGTGTTTGTCCCGGAGTACCTACCATCATACCGGCTCCGGTTTGAAAACCAATTTGCTTCAGGTTGCGAAGGCATTGCTTCCGGTTATCTGGTGACATATTCGCCGGATGTAAAGAGGCGTAATGCTGGGGATTAGCCGTTTCATGCCGTAACAAATAACGATTCGCACCAGCCTTATATAATGCCTGATAAGAGTCTTTACTTCTTTCACCCAGAGAAAGAGTGATAGCTGTGTGATGATAATCGCGACGGATGCTTTTTATCAGATCTTGCATAAAAGCATCGTCCAATAGAGAGTCCTCTCCTCCCTGAAGCACAAAAGTCCTGATTCTTAAACTGTCGCCCAAACGACAACATTCCAAGACCTGTTCTTTTTCCAGCCTGTATCTTGCTACATTGGAGTTGGCTTTACGGATACCACAATAATAGCAATTATTGCGGCAATAGTTGGTGAGTTCAATTAATCCCCGTACATAAACAGCCTTTCCAAAATAGGTCATAGCAACTACACGGGCGCACTCGTTGATATATTTCAATAATTCATGGTCACAGCCTGCCAGCAAACGGAGATATTCTGACCGTTCCAAATGTCTGTTTTGCGACAAACGCTGTACAAGCTGCTTCATAATAGATACAGAGTTAAGATAAGTAAAGATAAGAAATGTTATTTAAAATAAAAGGGATTGGTGTATAAAATTGTAATGACTCTTTTTTAGAACTTAATCAATTCCTTTTTTTATTTACAAGAATGATCAGTTCTTAATCTTACCGCTTTTATGTACCAATCCCGTTCTTTGTTAATGTGCTAGTTTCAGGCCAACAATGCCGAGAATGATCAGCAAGGCCGAACAAAGTCTCCAGATACTTGCCGAATCATGAAAAAAGATTATTCCGATCGTAAGTGTTCCCACGGCTCCTATCCCTGTCCACACAGCATAGGCTGTACCAATGGGAATTTCTTTTTGCGCCAGAAACAATAAATAACCACTTATTCCCATAGATACTACGGCCACTGCCAGAAAAGGGTAATGATACTTAGGCATCATATCAGCCAGCTTAAAACCCAACGGCCAGCCCATTTCGAATAGCCCGGCCAAAAATAAATAAATCCAAGACATTTTGCTAAAGTTTTAGTTTTCTAAAGTTATTGTTAGTAATAATAGTTCGACTTACTAAATAGTTGAATGCATTCCGAAACAAGGTCGTTGTTATCAGCAACTTATTGTTGAGCACGCATAAAAAAAAGAGACCGCCTCTGGTTTGTGAGACAGTCTCTTTCGAATATATGTTTAAATAGCTGGGAATCTTAAATTCCCAAAGATTTCATTACAGCTTTAATCTTATCATCGGCGGCAGCATTCGCTCCGTCGAAACAATTGCGACAGCCCATCTCCCCTTTCACTTCAATATAGAACTTAATCTTGGGTTCTGTTCCGGAAGGACGGACCGATACTTTGGTACCATCTTCCGTAAAATATTGAAGTACATTTGATTTATCTGGCATATCTATATCCACTACCCGCCCGGCTTCATCCGTTTGCTTCAATGTCAGGAAGTCTTTCCAAAGAATGATTTTCGATCCAGCTATTTCTATGGGTGGATTTACACGGAAATCAACCATCATTTGCTTGATTTCATCTGCACCACTTTTACCCGGTTTTACTACACTGATTCCTTTCTCCTTCGAGAAGCCATATTCCACATAGATGTCTTTCAATAACTCATAAAGTGATTTACTGTTATCTTTAGCCCATACAGCAATCTCAGAAATCAAGCAACAGGCCGATACCGCATCTTTATCACGTACAAAATCTTCAGCAAGGAATCCATAACTTTCTTCTCCCCCACCGATATATTTTTGTTTTCCTTCGCGTAAACGAATTTCACGGGCAATCCATTTGAATCCTGTATAGCAATCGAGCATCTCAATATTGTTCTTATCAGCAATCTTTTTGATCAGCTCGGTCGTTACAATGGTTTTTACACAGAATTCATTTCCCTTTATCTTATCGAGAGCCTTATACTGTGTCAGGATGTAATAAAGATACATCAGGCATGTCTGATTACCATTAATCAATACCCATTCTCCTTTTTCGTCTTTACAGGCAATACCTACCCGGTCGGCATCCGGATCGCTCGCCATAACCAGTTCAGCGTCTACTTCTTTTGCTTTCTCAATAGCCATAGAGAGGGCAGCCGGTTCTTCCGGATTAGGTGATTTAACTGTGGGGAAATCTCCGCTTACCACATCTTGCTCAGGTACATGAATAATGTTGGTAAAGCCCCAGCTTTCCAATGCCCGTGGAACCATTTTAACTCCTGTTCCGTGAATAGGAGTATATACGATCTTGGTATCATGGTGACGCTTGATTACATCGGGAGCCAAAGAAACAGTTTTCACAGCATCAATGTATTCCTGATCCATCTTTTCACCGATGATCTCAATCAATGCTGGATTACCTTTGAACTTGATATCTGCCGCAGAAGAAACCTTATTCACTTCGTCGATAATACCCTTATCATGAGGAGCCAATACCTGTGCCCCATCATCCCAGTAGGCTTTATATCCGTTGTATTCCTTTGGATTATGAGAAGCAGTCAGGATAATACCACTCTGGCATCCGAGTTGACGAATGGCAAAAGATACTTCCGGGGTAGGACGAAGATCTTCAAACAAATAAACCTTAATACCGTTGGCAGAGAAAATATCCGCAGATATTTCAGCAAACTTACGGCTGTTGTTACGACAATCATGACCGATGACTACAGAAATCTGATCCAGGTCTTTGAAATTGGCATTCAGGTAATTGGATAGTCCTTGAGTTGCGGCACCAACTGTATAAATATTCATACGATTACTACCTACTCCCATTATACCACGAAGACCTCCTGTACCAAACTCCAGGTCTTTATAAAAACTTTCAATTAGTTCGGTTTTATCTTCGTTCTCTAACATTTTTCTAACTGCTGCCTGAGTCTCAGCATCATAGGAGGGTTCAAGCCATTTCTTTGCTTTTTCAGTTACCTGTAGGATGAGTTCCTGATTATTCATAACGTTATTATCTTAGGTTTATAAATCTTTATTGAAGAAAGCAAAAATAGATGAATTTGTTTATATATCCTAGCCATTTTGAGGAAATTTATTAAAGAAAAACCATATATAATACTCTAAAGGTAATAAAGTATCATATATGGTTTTAACTTTATGACTAATGGATTATTCTACCGGAATCTTATATCTGTCACCTGTTTGTTTAACCAGTTCCTCCAGGAATTCTTTGGGGTAACCTGGACGGATAACAGCTGCAGGCTGCCCGATAGAATTGCGTTCAAATTTTCCGTTTTTGACACGTTTTACTACTCCATCATTGTATTTTACAATTAAATACTCTCCCAGCTTTTTCCAAGTGTCAATGGTATTATTAGCTGTCATATTGGTATAGTTTGTCAAAAAAGCGATCGCATCTTTCGGGTTTTTTGCATATAACTCGGTTGCCTTTGC
The DNA here is from genome assembly GCA_021201335.1 of Bacteroides sp. Taxonomy (GTDB): domain Bacteria; phylum Bacteroidota; class Bacteroidia; order Bacteroidales; family Bacteroidaceae; genus Bacteroides. The sequence continues at coordinate 195,455 of JAJQFD010000009.1, forward strand.
TTCTACAGCTCCCTGCATCGTTTCAAAAGTTCCTTCCAACTCCTGTTGTACAGCCCGCAAATCATCGATCATCAGGCTATAGCGAGGATATACCATATTCGAAACCCAATTATAAATCCAAAAACCGCTTTCCCAGGAGAAGGTGATATAATCGGCACCATTAGCTGCATAACTATCAGGTACCTTAGTTGTACAACAATATACAGGAGTGAAAACACTCATGTTTGCGTCATCTAAGGTAAACCAAAGTACACCACCGATGGGAGCTACTTTTTCACTACGCATTTGAGATACAAATACCCAACCCGATTGTTGTGTAGAAATAGGACGTTCATTGAAATACTCCACATCGTTCACTTTAAAACCGAGAGGAGATAAACGATAAGGTGTTTTATATATACCCGCTCCCATGTCCTTAGTTATATCTAAAGGCGTTCCCTCATAATGATCGCGCATGGCATTCTTTACGTCTTTGACAGATAGTTTCCGATTGGCTTTCACATAAAGGGGCATCGGCTCTGTTGATTCTCCCAAAACATAAGGAAGATATTCATTTCCTTTGTCGGTAAACATATTAAAATAGCTCCAGACACGGGCCTCACAGTAACGAAGACCACCAAAATCTAATGGATTATATGCTTTTGCAAAACTGAAGTCTTTATTCATTCCGGTAAAGTATCCGCGTTCACGGGCAAAAGATATTACATCCGGCGAAGACATGCAGTTTCTCTTATCATCCATATCAAAAGTATGAATACGAGACTGGTTAGCATGAGCAGAAATACAATCATCCGGTATACGAACTGCTACCCATACCGCTCCACGGATACCAGGTCCTTTACCAATCATTTCCAATATCCAGATCTCATTAGGATCAGCAATCGTGAAAGATTCACCACTGCTATAATATCCATAACGCTGTACCAGATCAGTCATAACTTTAATGGCTTCAACGGCTGTTTGAGCACGTTGCAAGGCTATATAAATCAAGCTACCGTAATCAAGGATACCTAACGTATCAGTCAACTCTTCCCGCCCCCCGAAAGTGGTTTCAGCAATCGTCAACTGGTGTTCGTTGATGTTACCGATTACATTATAGGTTTTCCGAACCTGATCAATCTGTCCCAGATATTTACCGGTATCCCACTCGTAAACATCCAACATAGTTCCCTTAGGATAAGTAGCAGCTGGATAATGATACAATTCACCAAACAACCCGTAAGAGTCAGCGGAATATGAAACAATGGTTGAACCATCAGTAGATGCGTTCTTCCCGACAATAAGGTTAGTACAGGCGAAAGAATTCGCCATAGCCATGAGCGCGCCAAGTGCACTTAAAAATAGTTTTTTCATTCTACTAGCAATTATATATAGTTTTAATTGTTCACCAGGTAAATGTATCAGTCACTACTGTTTCATTTCCACAACTGTCGGTTACAGTCATTTCTACTATGTGCTTTTTGCCTCTTTTCACCCTGCGTGGATTTAATTCACAAACCAATTGGTTATTCATAATATTGAGGCTGAATAATGCATATTCTCCGTCGATAGTTCCCCGGTACGAACGAATATCTGTCTGTTGTTCTTTCACTTTATAAACAATCTTCTTGTTGTTTACCCAGTTTTTAGAATTAACAGGAATGACTGTGGGAGGTATTGTATCTAATCCGAGTGTGTAAGTTCCCAATTCACGAATACGGGCTTTCACAAAACCGTTTTCATATTTGCCACCCACATGTATCCATTTTCCCTTATCATTAATACGAGCCATGTAATATTTGGTAGTGTCAGCCACAGGCATTCTAATCAAACCAATTTGTATGTCACAAGCTGTATGTAAAGGAACTCTTTTATCGTGAAGCCGGTATTTAAATGCAATTGCACCGGAATCAGCTGAAACACTATAGTTTAATGCTACATTATCGTATAAATTACCTCTCGGAATGAGGAGATCCAATCCTGGTTCTTTCAGGTAATTTACTTTATCCCAAACAAAAATATACTTTTCTTTTTGAGTAACTTCAGGAATTGGTTGTTTTTTGCCTTTCACTGTAAAATTATATCGGGAAGTATTGCCATATACATCTTTCAGGACGTAGCTAAATCGGTAATTCCGTTCTTCTTTAATCGTGACGATTCCTCTGTTACCGTTTTTAGCTTCGAGCATACGCAAAGTATTACCCGGTTCTATAAATGATTTCATGTATTGCCCCTCAGTCCAGGAATTAATCATTCGGTTTTCATAAGAAGAAAAGCGATCAACCGTACTCCGAAATATTTCTTCCCCATCAACAGAAAAAATAACGGTATGTACTCCACATCTATTTTTCGCACCATCTAGGTAATCATAAGCCCGGATACCTGAGCCAATCTCCCCCCAGACTTCAATGGGTGCTTCGGGAGTTAATTGAATTTTTCGGATCTTCTCCGATCCACTTACTACTCCTTTTCCCATTTGCGGAAAAAGCATAAAACCCAATGCTACAGGAGGACGTGAATCTTTAATCCGATCTTTAAAGAAAGGCAACGGATCAATGTAATCATCTGTTTCTGTCTCAAACATATCCAGGTGAAGATGGGGACCAAAGGAATAACCGGTATTCCCGCTCCATGCAATCTGTTGACCAGCCTTCACCCTATATTCATTCGGCTCCGGGGTTATATCTACTTCCCAGCTTTCTTTTTCATATTGTAAATCTTCTACCCGTTGGGATATGGGAGTGACAAATCCAGATAGATGTCGATTGATAGTAGTATATCCATTATTATATACAACATGTAAGACATACCCCGAACCATGTGTTACCCGAATACGGGAAATATACCCATCGCCTAAAGCCATTAGTTTTTTACCGGAAACACCCTGTGTTTTAAAATCAAGCCCACCATGAAAATGATTGGACCTGATTTCTCCAAAATTACCACTTAAGATAAGTGGAAATTCAAAAGGGGATGAGAAAACAGGTTCCTTCGCTGATTGTGCACCTAATTTAATCCCACAAGAAAGTAATAACAAACCAATTATATAGTGTTTCATTGATAGTAATCTTTTACGTTTGATAAGTATACAAATATACATGAAAAACACGACTATCTAGCTTCTGGCAATGTTTGATGGACCCTATTGTCTTTTTTTTCTTTATTTTATCACTTTTTTAGCATGAGAATAACAAAGAGATAGAATCTTTATGTCAAAACAAACACCTAAAACAAATAAAAAGAAAGACTGTTTTTATATTTAATAACATAAAAACGATTTTAAACTTACAAAGTGATTAATTAATAAAATTATCTCTATCTTGCAAAAGATAAACTTTTAATTGATTTGATATATGATAATTGGAATTCCAAAAGAGATTAAGAACCATGAAAACCGGGTAGGTATGACTCCTGGAGGTATTTCTGAATTAATTAAAAATGGACATACTGTCTATGTACAACATACTGCGGGAATTAATAGCGGATTTCCGGATGAAGAATACATGGCGGTCGGTGCGCAAATTCTTCCTACAATTGAAGAAGTCTACGCAGCCTCTGAAATGATTGTGAAAGTTAAAGAACCCATTGCGCCTGAGTATAAACTAATAAGAAAAAATCAGTTATTATTTACTTATTTCCATTTCGCTTCGGATGAACAACTTACCCGGGCGATGATTGAAACCGAAGCTGTCTGCCTAGCTTACGAGACAGTTGAAAAACCGGATCATTCACTTCCCCTGTTAGTTCCGATGAGCGAAGTTGCCGGACGTATGTCCACACAAGAAGGTGCCCGCTTCCTGGAAAAACCACAAGGAGGAAAAGGAATTCTTCTGGGAGGCGTACCGGGAGTAAAACCGGCCAAAGTATTGGTTCTTGGAGGTGGAGTCGTAGGATACAATGCAGCCCTAATGGCCGCAGGTATGGGAGCAGATGTAACTATTACCGATATTTCACTTCCCCGATTGCGTTATCTGGATGAGGTTATGCCAGCAAACGTAAAAACATTATATTCTTCTGCACATAACATTAGGCAGGAACTACCTACTACTGATCTGGTTATCGGTTCCGTATTGATACCAGGTGCTAAAGCCCCACATATAATCACCAGAGACATGCTTAAACTAATTCAGAAAGGTAGTGTATTGGTAGACGTAGCGATTGATCAAGGTGGTTGCTTCGAAACATCTCATCCCACAACTCATGCAAATCCTATTTATGAGGTCGATGGTATAATACATTATTGCGTAGCCAATATCCCCGGTGCTGTACCTTATACTTCTACCCTCGCTTTAACAAATGCAACATTCCCTTATATAATGAAGCTGGCAGAGAAAGGATGGAAAGAAGCGTGCAAAGAAGATGCAGCTCTGTCACTCGGCTTGAATATTGTAAACGGAAAAATTACTTATCCGGCAGTAGCTGAGACATTTGGTTTGAAATATGAACCGTTAGATTAAGAATTAGATTTTAGAGGTTAAGTAGTTAAGATACAATGCTGCATAGAGTCCTTGATTACTTAACTTCTAAATTCTGAAACCAGAAACCATTTCTTCCATTTCCGTCACCAATTCTTGTACCACCTCTTCAACGGTTTGTTTTTTACGAAGAATAGCAGAAATTTGTCCTATTTCAAGTTCACCACCATAAAGATCACCTTCAAATATTCCTCTTTTTGCCCTGCCTTTACCTAACAATTCCTGTAATTCATGGGCAGAAGCTCCTCGATTCTCAGATTCTTCTACTGTATCCCTGAATCCATTTTTTACCAACCGTGTAGGAGCCATTTTTTTCAACAGTAATTTAGTATCCCCTTCATTTAAATTCAGGCAGTAATTCTTAAAAGCTTCATGAGCGGAACTTTCTACCGTTAAGGCAAACCGCGTTCCGATTTGTACACCTTCTGCACCTAAAACAAATGTGGCAATAATTGCTCTTCCGGTGGCAATACCTCCGGCAGCAATAACGGGCAGATTAGTCGTCCGTCTAACAGATTCGAGTAAACAAAGAGTCGTTGTTTCTTCACGTCCATTATGTCCTCCGGCTTCAAACCCTTCAGCAACAATAGCATCTACTCCGGCCTCCTCGCATTTTTTTGCAAATTTCGAGGAAGAAACAACATGAACTACGGTAATACCTTTTTCTTTCAGCCAGTTAGTCCAGGTTTTGGGGTTTCCAGCAGAAGTGAATACAATTTTCACTCCTTCTTCGGCCACTATATTCATAATGGCTTCAATTTGTGGATACATCAAAGGGATATTGACACCAAAAGGTTTTTGGGTAGCTGCTCTACACTTCTGAATATGTTCACGCAAAACCTCAGGATACATCGAACCGGCACCCAGCAGTCCCAGTCCACCTGCATTGCTTACGGCTGAAGCAAGCCGCCAACCACTACACCAAACCATACCACCCTGAATAATGGGATAACTGATATTAAATAGAGAGGTAATTCTGTTCATAGAGTATACTCATCATTAATTAGGATGCACAAAGATAATTAATATCAGTCATTCGACTAAATTAATCACTCCCTATTATCTGAACAGGTACATTTATATCGACTGTGGTAGAATCACCATAATGTCGTAAAACTTCCAGGGTTCGGGAACGACGCTTACCAATGGATTTATCCCAAAATTCACGTCTGAACACCGCATTAAAATCAAGGCCACCAATACCTGCGCCATTCATATGGGTATATACTTTACTTTTTCCCAGATTCGTAGTACCAGGAGTAAAGTTCCAGTTTCCAACAGACCTGTTACTAGCTCTTTCTGTTGATCTTTCATTTATCGGATTATAACGAAGTCCACTCGCTTCAATTTGTTCCAGAGTTTCCCGAGGACCTGCATCGGTAGGTTTCTTTGCCCAGTTAGAATAAACTGTTTGTTTCTTTAAATTCGAATAGGTATTTTGACGCCAAGTATTAGAGCGGACCTTATACTTGACCTTCCGAATCGGATCATAATTAAACGGAGTATTGGGTTGATAAGGCCTGAGAGTCAGTCTTATTTTAGGTGTATTCTCTTTGGGCTTGGGCAGATCGTTACTCCATTTTAACCCTGGCTCATCGTCAGAAATCTGAGGAGTTCCACCAAATGAACCAAAATCAATCTGTTTAAGCGTTTTGGGATTAATTTTTATTTCGCCAGGACCATTCATCATACGTTGTAGTTTGATCGAATCGCCTGATGTCCATTGCTGAGCATGAGCAACCTCTATTACTATTATCAACACAAAAAAGAAAAGGCTCAGGCATTTATTCATTCTTTTTATATTTACCACCAACGATAATTACTATCGTGGAGGGGATCAATCAGCCACAAATCTACAGACCATATTGGATTGGGATTTTCAACTTTTTCCCACCAATTACGGTATAGTTTCGCAGCCTCTACTATTTCATTATTATCTAAAAAATACATTCCATCGTAATTGTCTGCATCCCTGGTAACAAGTTTACACCCCATTGAAGGATCATGCCCCAAACGAATTCCTTCGATAATCCATAGCATGCATTCACCTAGGCGAGGTTTTCCTCCAAAATGAGAAGTCATAGACCGAAGCGGAAAAGAAGGTATTTCCGCTGTATCGTCCACATATCTCAGTAACAGAGGAATATGTTTTTGTGTAAACTTAGGAACTTCCACTACTCCCATTTCATTGGTTGTATTATAAGTACCTGCTTTCAATTGTTTTACAAACAACTTTACTTCAGGATTGTAATAATCTAACGTTTCATCGCTGCAACTACTTACCAGAAACAACGAGCAAAGAACTAACAGTGTCATTAAAGTCTTTTTCATAACATTAGCTGTTTGGAAATTGTTTGAGATTTAGATTTAATAAGTCATTCTTACTCCACAAAGCAAGTTCATATTTAACGGTCTTTCTTTGCGTAATGTTTTTACTGAGCTTCCATTATCAAAATGATAAGTCGCACCCGGTTCCGCGTATAACGATAATCGATTGTTTAGTTTATACTCAATGCCCAAGCCAGCAGACACAGAAGCCTGATAAGCATCAGTAATTCCGGAAATACATTTTTCCAACATTGCTCCGCCCGATGCATACAGGTTCAGGCGGTTTGTTTCATGTAAAGAAACATTTGCCTTTATAGGAATACCCATATAATGCAATGTTTGTTTATGGGCAGGTTCACCAGAAACTGTTTCAGTCTTCAGCTGAGTATATACCAATCCACTTTCCAGAGCTACCCTTTCAGATAAATCCCGTTGAATAGTTATACCTAATAAAAGAGGCATCTTATAATCGATATTATTCTTTTTTTCACCCAATGCAGTAGCTGCCATTACCCCTACAGACCATTTACGGGGTTTCTCTTTTTTTACTTCCCGGGAAACTGCCTGATCTTGTGGCTCTTCATTTATTTGAGAATCTGTATTTTCTTTTAAACCACCGACATACGTTGTTTGGTTTTGATTACCCCGGTTAGAGCCCTCAGTGGCTGAAAATGAGAAAGACATGGAAAATGAAACAGAAATTGATTCATCTTCTTTCACTTGCGCTAACGGAGACCCGGATTTAGGGGGTGCAGGCTGAGGTGAAACATGCGCCTCATTGATGGAAGGCAATTCTACTTTTACCGCATCTGATCCGGTTGTTGCATTGGGAGGAGTGGTAGAAATTGCTACCTGAGTGAAAGCGTCAGCAATTTCTTCCTGTGGAGAAAGATACCAGAATGCTGCAGAAGCACCAGCCAACACTAGCAGTACAGAAACAGCCGCAGCAAAACGGTGTAGTATTAAGCGGCGACGATGAAGGATGGCGGGTACCTCGCTTTCAAGCGAATCCCAAAGATCATTCCGTACATTCAACTCCACATTTTCCAAACGTGAACGGAACAGGTCAACTATTTCATCATTTTCTTTCTTCATGATTTATATATTCTTTAATTCTTTTTGCCAGTATGCATTTGGCTCGATGCAGTTGCGACGTAGAAGAGTGCTCTTTGATACCTAAAAGTTCACCGATTTCCTTATGCGACTTATTTTCAAACACATAAAGATTGAAAACGGTTCGATATCCATCAGGTAATTCAGCAACAAAAAGCAATAATTGCTCCTCCGATATTTTCTGATATTCTTCCGGATCAGATAAATCCGGTATATCAGGTAGTTCATCAGTCATTACCAAATTAATCATTCTTTTTTGCTTTCGAAGATAATCCAATGCCTGAGTAATCATTACCCGTGTAATCCAGGTCGACAAGGCGGATTTCCCATTAAATGAAAACTTGGTAAAGATCTTAATGAAACCATCATGCAATACATCATGAGCCGCATCCATATCGCCGGTATAGCGGTAACATACCGCCAGCATCTTCTTTGAGTAGAGAGTGTAAAGTTGCTTGCGGGCTGAATTATCTCCTTCCCGACAGCCTTTAATCAGTTCTATCTCTTTTTCCAATTGAAGTGCAATTTTATCGGAACGTATGTTTACTTCGTTCATCTGTTTGACGCAGCAATATAAAGAATGCTGCAATGCAAAATCTTAAAGAATACTAAATCTAAATTAAGAATTAAGGAGTTAAGTAGTAAGAATATACGGTGTTCGCAGGGATTCTTGACTTCTTAACTCCTTAATTCTTAATTTTAAATAGGGCTTTATATAGCTTTAAAACTCATATCAAGTCCTTTTACCGAATGAGTAAGTGCTCCGACAGAAATATAATCAACACCGGTTTCGGCGTAATCGCGTAAAGTATCGAAAGTAATTCCCCCGGAAGATTCGGTTTCGTAACAACCTCCAATCATTTCAACAGCCTTTCTGGTATCTTCAGGTGTAAAGTTATCCAGCATGATACGATCAACACCACCTATATTTAATACCTGCTGTAATTCGTCAAAGTTCCGTACTTCTATTTCAATTTTTAGGTCTTTTCCTTTTTCTTTCAGGTAAGCTTTGGCACCGGCAATTGCTTTATCGATACCACCTGCAAAATCCACATGATTATCTTTCAGGAGAATCATATCGAATAATCCGATCCGGTGGTTCACACCTCCTCCTATTTTAACAGCCATCTTTTCAAGCATGCGCATTCCAGGAGTGGTTTTACGGGTATCTAGTACCCTTGTCCCAGTACCTTCGAGTTGCTTCACGTATTTACGTGTCATGGTAGCAATACCACTCATGCGTTGCATAACATTCAGCATCAAACGTTCTGTTTGCAATAGAGATTGTACCTTACCTTCTACAATCATGGCAACATCTCCGGGCTTCACTTCAGCACCATCATTGATAAAGACTTCTACCTTCATGTCCGGATCGAAACGATGGAATATTTCTTGGGCTATTTCAATTCCGGCAAGTACTCCGGCTTCTTTTATCAATAACTTTGATTTTCCCATTGCCGTAGCCGGAATGGATGAAAGGGTTGTATGATCTCCATCACCGATATCTTCGGCAAAGGCTAAGTCAATCAGTTTATCTATTAATTCATTCATTCGTTTTTATCAATTCTTATTTGATGCATTAAATATCCGTTAGAGGTTCGTTTAAAAAAACAATTTACACGGTAATTACCCCCCGAAGTGGTTAATGTACCTACAATGAAACTTGAATCATTTCGTTTCCCTTGATGATTAACTGTAAAGTTACTCACCTTGTTTTGATTAAAAAAAGCCGTCAGATTTGCTTCTGCGGTTCGTTTGTCTGTGTTCATTGTGCGTTTCTGAATGATAAGTTCTACAGTATCACCCAGATAACGACTTAATTCCTGCGCACTCCCTTTCTTAAAGGCAGCTACAAACTCTGCAGGTACTTCCTGTGCGGAAACAGCAAAGATCGCAAGCAGAATCATCATTACTGTTAATAGCGTCTTATTCCCCATAGCTAAAAAATACTAGTGGTTATTACTTCTGAAAAAACCGGTCGTAAAATATGTTTTTGCCTGTTGAAATACAGTGCAAAGTTAATTAATATTTTCTTCCGTAAACAATGGTTCTCTATAAATATAACGAGAAGCAGAAGGCAAATGTTACAATCTAGAAGAAAAAACAGTATTTTTGCATCGTATCTCAGGTAAAATGCTTTACAAATATAATTTAATGCATTCTTAGATAAAAAAACATTCTTAGTATGTGACTAGTGTGATATGCATGGTAAAAAAAAAAGCGATAACGTAACTTATTTAATATACTTATATTCTGACTCTTATGTAAAACACCTGAGACGAGTAATACTTTTTTGAGATAATTCCTTTAGAGAGATGACGAAATAGAGAAATGTACAACGAAAAGAAAAAGTTCTTTTTAATAACGGATTCGGTAGGAATTACCCCAACTTCCGGTAGTATGAGAGACTAATTGAACAAGGTTTTCCATCATCTTCCGGTAGCATTCTCTTTCTACTTTCACATGTATCGGAGGGGAGAGTATATTTGAAAATAGAATGTATGTATCCGTACAGGTAGCCTATATATATCGTACAGTATGATAAGCCTACCTTGCCATGTTATTTCAGCCATTAGTACACATTCGCCAAGAAGAGTATAAACTAATTTTAGTAGATGAAGTATTTATAAGAAAAAAGAAAGATGAAAACAATTTTATTGGTCGTTGGCAAAACAATAGAGAAACATTATCAGGATGCTATTAATGACTATCGGCAGCGCACCCGACATTTTATCGGGTTCGATATAGAAGTTATTCCGGAACTCAAAAATACAAAAAGTCTCTCTGCCGAGCAGCAGAAAGAAAAAGAAGGAGAATTGATTTGCAAAGCCTTCTTGCCAGGAGATGTAATCGTATTACTTGACGAACATGGAAAAGAATTCCGGTCAATTGATTTTGCTGCCTGGATGGAGAAGAAACTCGCCAATGTAAATAAAAGATTGATATTTGTTATCGGAGGACCTTATGGGTTTTCTCCTAAAGTATATGAAATGGCTCACGAAAAACTTTCATTATCCAAAATGACTTTCTCACACCAAATGATAAGACTGATCTTTGTGGAACAGTTGTACAGAGCCATGACAATATTAAATGGTGGACCATATCACCATGAATAAACTCAAACCTACTTTTGATTGTTAGACATCCCGGTTTATCAACCGATGGTAGGCCATCTCTTCATATTTGGTGCCGGGTCGGCCATAATTGGCATACGGATAAATAGAGATTCCTCCACGCGGTGTGAAAATTCCCGTCACTTCAATGTACTTCGGATTCATCAGGTTGATTAAATCCTTCATAATGATATTTACACAATCCTCGTGAAAAGCACCGTGATTACGAAAACTGAACAGATAAAGTTTCAAGCTCTTACTTTCAACCATCTTTTCTTCCGGAAGATAATTGATGCGAATCTCCGCGAAATCAGGCTGCCCTGTTATGGGACAAAGACTGGTAAATTCCGGACAATTAAACCGTACCCAGTAATCGTTTTCCAGATGTTTATTGTCAAATGCTTCCAATACTTCAGGAGCGTAATCCTGTTTGTATTCTGTTTTACCTCCTAAAAGAGATAATTGTTCTTTCAGATCACTCATTGCTATTTTTCAGAATTCAAAGATAAATATTTATTCAGGCCTTCCCTGCGGAGTTTACAAGCCGGACATTTACCACAACCATCACCTGGAACTCCCTTGTAACAGGTCAGGGTATTGTTGCGTATGAGTTCAAAAACACCCAGTAGATCTGCCAATGCCCATGTTTCCGCTTTGTCGATCCACATTAAGGGGGTATGAATAACAAACTGCTCTTCCATCGCCAGATTAAGCGTCACATTCAATGATTTGATAAATAAATCCCGGCAATCGGGATATCCACTAAAGTCTGTCTGCGAAACACCCGTGACCAAATGATTGATTTTCCTCTCACGCGCAAAAACTGCAGCGATCGTCAGGAAAAACAAATTACGTCCGGGAACAAAGGTATTAGGTAATGATCCGTCCGGCTTATCTTCGTCCATCCTAACAGATGAATCAGTTAGAGAATTACGGGTTAGCCCGGCCATAAAAGAAATATCCATTTGATGAAATTCCACTTCTGCCTCTTCTGCCAGAGAACAGGCTATTTCTACCTCACGGGCATGCTTCTGCTCATAATAAAAACAAAGAGCATACACTTTTTTAAATTTCGTCTTTGCCCAATAAAGGCAAGTGGTAGAGTCTTGTCCGCCACTAAAGAGCACAACGGTTGCATCGTTGTTCATATCTATAAATCTTTTACTTTCAGGATATTATAAGAGATATCATTGTCATAAACATCGTCTCCTTCCACCTTTTTAATGAATTTCACCACCCTAATGGTTACTGGAAGAATCAAAACCTCATACAATGACTTAAGTATAATCTGAATACCGATCATGATCAGCAATTCCTTGACAGGAATCAATCCACCAAAGGCCAATGGGAAAAAGATCACCGAATCAGCACTCTCGCCAACCACTGTCGACCAGATAGCACGGGCAGAAAAATTCTTTCCCTGACTGGCTATCTTCATTCTACTCATCACATAGGCATTTAAGAATGAACCGACAAGAAAGGCCGTCAGGCTCGCAAAGACAATACGAGGAGCCATACCAAAAACGAAGTTGAAACCCTCCTCCCCTTCCCAGAAAGGTGCGGCAGGTAAGGCAACGGCAATCTGGGCCACAGCTACCACAAAGAAATTCATGGCAAAACCAGTCCAGATAATTAAGCGGGCTTTTTTAAAGCCCCACACTTCGGCTATACAGTCGTTAATGATATAAGAAATGGGAAAGACTAAAAGTCCGGCAGTTAAGGTAATTCCAAATACCTGAATGACTTTTGTTTCAAGAAGATTGGCTGTAATGAGGCATACATTAAATAATATACCCAACAGCATGAAGGGTACAGATACTTTATTTTTCATATTTTCTTGTTTTTAACGTGGTCGCAAGCACACGGTCGGCAAAGGTAGAAATTTATTATTGAATACTCTCTACCAGTTCTATAATTCTCTCAGCTTTCGCTACTTCATCACTTCCCAGTTCGCTGAAATTTTCAATACCCATCCAAATTATTTCTTTATCTCTATCAAGAATATACATTCTGGGAACACGGTTATTAGCAAACAAATTAAAGACTTTTTTATCGGGGTCATGATAAACAGGCATAGTAAATCCGCTTTCCGCCCAATGCTTATCTGTATCAACCTTCTTCTGTGCACGGGCAATAGTAGCCAATACAAAATCAGGATCATTCTTTAAAACCTTCCAGGCGGCTTCCATAGTGGGAAGTTCACGGGCACAATCGGAGCATTCCGTATGAAGGAAAAAAATAATAGAACGTTTCCCTGCTAAATCATGGGAAGAAAATGTTTCACCATTTTCTTCCGTAATTGTGAAATCAGGAATAACATCTCCTTTTACTACATAGTTTAAAGTTTCTCCAGATATATTTTCATTACTCCCGATACAACCGGATAAGTAGGCAGAAAACAGCAATAATAATAAGCCGATTTGTTTCATGATGAAATCAAATAATTGGTTTTTATAATGCAAATTTACTTTTTATTTTAAAAATAAAGGTAATCTGAAGGCTTATTCTACATAGTTTAGGATTATTTGGTTCAGGAAGAAAGACAAATATCCTATCCAGAACTGTATCTCGCTAATATCACCCATAAAAAAAGGGCCATAAAAGCCCTTTCATTATAGTTTTAATGACTTAGAATTTATAATCCACTCCTAAACCAAATACTTTATTGGTACGACTATAAACATCCTGACCAACCATACCTAACCCGTTATAGTTATCAGTCTTTTTTTGTATAATCTTTATAAGTAGTCCAGAAATATCCTACATTCAGTTTCAATTTAGAAGAAAGTCTCACAGCACCTCCCAATCCTATAGAATAAGAATCGCAGGAGAAGCTTGTGTCTGTCTGGAAATCATCAGATAAGCCATAATCCGTATTTTGATATCCGGCACTCACTGTAATCAACTTATTAATATCCCACTCTGCACCAAACAATATCTCATGGGTACCACCTGTTAAGGCTTTCTGTCTATCATTGGCCATACCTGCATCTTTATCAAAGAAGTAATGATACTCGACAGTAGCGCGAAGAGTCGGAAGAATTTCATAACCTAAACCTGCTGTGAATAATGCCGGAATATCGTTGGGTGTATTAACCCCATGTTCATAAGGAGCCAAAGCAGCTTGAAGATCAGGGCTGTTGGGTGTGTAAGACATTTTGGTTTTATTCTCAATATTAATATTGGTCATAAACTCATACTTCAAACCCAAGTTCCATTTACCCAGTTTTACGTCAGCGCCTATAATTGGAGTTACTCCCCAACCTGTCTGATCACAATCCAGTGCAATTTTTACCAGGTCACCACCACCTATCAGTGTTGCATCTAAATAACCTTCATAACCACTCTTTACATAGTTCATTCTACCTCCGGCAAAAACAGATAAATAATCATTTACTTTATAGGTAACACCCAATTGAAATCCATAAATAAATTGCTTGCCGTCCATCGCAGTGTTGATGGTATATTTATCTGGGGTAAGTCCATTCCCCGCATACAACAAACCCATAATCTTTGAGTCAAACATAGGCAAACCAGTATCAAAGGAAGCTTTTCCACCACCACCTGTTACGGCAAAACTACCGGAAAAGACCCAATCTCCTTGTTTATAAGCAGCCTGCACACTTGGTATAAAAGGGGCTGATGCGGTTCCTTTATATCTGCGTGTTCCTTCCGGGAAAAGGCCAAATGTGGCATCAATGATTCGGGTTTGGTAAGCACTCTGTCCATTCAACGACAAATAGATACCATCATTTAGAAAACCCAAACCTGCCGGATTGGAATAAACCCCATCAATGTCTATAGAAGCACCCCGTGCAATCATTCTCAAAAAAGATACATGCTGATTGGTATTCGTCAAAAGACCACCGGCAAAAGTTGGAACTGAAACGATCAGTAGGATAAGACTGATCAAGACTTGTTTTTTCATTCTTTTACATTTTAATTTAAATCCGGGCACAAAGGTATAATAAAAGTGCACAACGCAAATACTTATGTGCAAATTTATTCATTAATTCACTTTTAAAATCTGTCTCTGAAACAGTTTCATAAGAAACTAACCACCATTCTTTAGAAAGTAGCTTATACCCGCACCGTAACAAACCTTTTTAGTAGTTCAATTGTTCATTAAGAAACCGAAAACATTATGACATACTCTATTGCATTTTTTGGCTCACAACCTTATGATGAAGCCTCTTTCAATAATAAAAACCGGCTTTTTGGCTTCAACTTTAAATTCTTTAAAGGACATCTGAATATCAACAACGTATTATTAACACGCGACGTTGATGCTGTTTGTATTTTTGTGAATGATACTGCCAACGAGGAAGTAATCCGGGCGATGGCTGAAAATGGAGTCAAAATACTGGCTTTACGATGTGCCGGATATAATAATGTGGATATAAATGCTGCTGCACAATATGGTATTCCGGTTGTAAGGGTCCCAGCTTATTCTCCGTATGCTGTTGCCGAACATACAGTAGCATTAATGCTTTCATTGAATCGGAAAATCCCCCGGGCTGTGAACCGTACACGCGATGGTAACTTTTCATTGAACGGATTATTAGGATTTGATATGCATGGCAAAACTGCCGGAATCATCGGTACCGGTAAAATAGCAAAGATATTAATTCAGATTCTACGGGGATTCGGAATGAATATATTAGCTTACGATGTTTACCCTGATTACAATTTTGCCCGCGAGAACCAAGTAGTCTATACTACTTTGGATGAACTTTACTGCGCCTCTGATATTATATCATTACATTGCCCACTTACCGAAGAAACCAAATACCTGATCAATGATTATTCCATCAGCAAAATGAAGAACGGAGTTATGCTAATAAATACCGGCCGCGGACAATTGATCCATACAGCTGCCCTAATAGAAGGATTAAAATCGAAAAAAATCGGATCGGCGGGACTGGACGTTTACGAGGAAGAAGGAGACTATTTTTACGAAGATAAATCCGACCGCATTATTGATGATGATGTATTGGCCCGGTTACTCTCTTTTAATAATGTGATTGTTACCTCTCACCAGGCGTTCTTCACCAAAGAAGCCTTGGATAACATTGCTGAGACAACTTTACAAAACATAAAAGATTTTCAGATTGGGAAGGTATTGGTAAATGAAGTGAAATAGAGCTTCGATGTTGCTTTAATTGTTTTTTATTTTTAATTTAGAGCCATAATCTTATTTACGCAAAGTATTAGCCGAACCTTTTCTTTCATACAATTGTTTTTACTGATATACATTTTCTAAAAGAAAGGACTATTTATGAAAAAGGTTATTCACCAGGCTAATACCAGAGGCCGTTCCGTATATGATTGGCTGGACAGCCAACATACATTTAGCTTCGACCAATATTATGATCCCGAGAGAGTAAACTTCGGCGCATTGCGTGTACTGAACGATGATCATGTGGCTCCCGGCCAAGGTTTCGGAACTCATCCTCATAAAAATATGGAAATAATCTCCATACCTCTTAAAGGAGCATTACAACATGGAGATAGCTATAAAAACAATAAAGTTATTTCCCCAGGAGATATTCAAACTATGAGTGCTGGTACCGGTATCTATCATAGCGAGATGAACCATAGCAAAACAGAACCTGTAGATTTTTTGCAAATATGGGTTCTGCCTAACCAAAGGAATACACATCCGACCTATAAAGACTATGATATACGTCCACTGTTAAGGAAAAACAAAATGGCGCTTATAGTTGCTCCGGATGGCAGTGCACCTGCATCTATGTTACAAGATGCTTGGTTTTCCATCGGAGAAGTGGAAGGTGGAAGAAGTATTGACTATCAGCTGCATGCTATGGGAATGGGAGTTTACATTTTTCTAATTGAAGGAGAGGTAAAAGTTGAAGGTACAACCCTTAATCGTCGGGATGGTTTAGGCATTTATGATACAGAAAATTTTACCATAGAAGTTATTAAAGACTCTCATATATTATTAATTGAGGTACCTATGGCATAAAAACTGCAAAGAACATAATTTAAGCAGAAATAACAGGAGAAACATTTGTGAAAACCGCACAAGTGTTTCTCTTTTTTTTTGTAATATTGCAGTTAAAACACATTTTAGTAGATCATGAAAAAGTTATCACACCTTTTAATCGTTCTTCTGGCTTGCATGCCTGTCCTTGCTTTTGGACAAGAAGACAGCAAATATCTGGCCGGAGCCGTGCCCGAAGTTGATGGAAAAATTGTATTCTCTCGCGAATTTGATTTAACGGGTGCCAGTCAGGAAGCCATATATGAGCGTATGCATCAGTTCCTGACCCAACGAATGAATGAAAATGAAAACAACAGCCGTATTATTTACGAGGACAAAGAAAAAGGTATGATAGCTGCTTCTGGAGAAGAATATCTGGTGTTCTCTTCCAGCGCCTTGTCTTTGGACCGGGCTATCATTAACTACCAGATTACCACCACAAGCTCTCCAGGCAAATGCCTGATGGAAGTAGAAAGGATACGCTATTTGTATCAGGAAAAAGAACGCTATACGGCAGAAGAATATATATCGGATGAAGTAACCCTCAATAAAAACAAAACAGGAATATACCGGGGATACAAGAAATTTCGTATAAATACAATTGACTTTGTGGATAAATTATTTGAAGATGCCGCCAGAAACTTTGGTATACAGCGCGCAGTAGTAGCTCCTGTTGTCACTACACCCCCACCTTTAGTAACTACTCAAGCACCTGTGGTTAACACACAACCTGTGGTACAAGCTGCGGAAATTACACCGGCAATCCCTATAGTTACCACTCCAGTTACAACACAGGTCACTATTCCGAATGTAGCCAACATACCTACAGCAACGCAACCCATTGCCACCGGATCAGCAGCTATGGCAGGTTACAAACGCATCGCTCCAGACAAAATCCCGGGTAACATCATCAAAATGCTATCAGATGATTGGATGTTAATTACTGCAGGTAATGATCAACAGTTCAACATGATGACTGCCAGCTGGGGCGGATTAGGTGTACTGTACGGTAAACCCATTGCAACTTGTTTCATTAATCCGACCCGATTTACCTATCAACTGATGGAGAAGAATGATACTTATACACTGACTTTCTATACAGAAGCTTATAGAGATGCACTGAAATACTGCGGATCGACCAGCGGAAAGAATGCAGATAAAGTAAAAGGTTCTGGCCTTACTCCAATTACAACTCCTGATGGAAGTAAAGCATTTGGCGAAGCCTGGCTGGTGATTGAATGCCGCAAACTGGTTTCCCAGTCATTAATGCCTGAGGCAATCTCCGATCAGAAAATCAAAGATGAATGGATAGGTAAACAATTGCATAAAATGTTTATCGGTGAAATAATTAATATATGGGTAAAGTAAAAAAGAGATAAGTTCATGCTAATTCATACTTAGTCCGAATTCCTCGATACGAAATATCGTCAGTAATCAGTAAAAATCCCGGTAGCATTTGACGCAAAAGCTACCGGGATTTCTTATAACTCCTACCGACATTTGGTGCAAATGCTACCGGCTCCAGGTTGGAGAAAAATCGTTCTTATGATTAATCTGGGTTAAAAATAAGAAAGAGATAAAGAAATCGCTTTCTATATTTATTTCTTCCGTCTGTTAGCTCGCTTCTTGCGAATCTCTGCTTTCATTTTGGCCGCACCGGAACCATGAAGTCCTTTGATATAAGTTGCCTTTTTAGCTTTGGTCTTCACCTTTTTCTCTTCCTTTTTCTCGTCTTTGGCTTTTCCTTTAAAAACAATTCCTCCGGTTATGGCCTCTTCAATACTCATTATAAGCTTTATTGGTTATATTTTTTCAAATGCAAAGATAGTCCTTTTCTCCCAAAGGAGAGTTATTTTATTTATCTTTGCCTTTCTATTTAAGAAACATAAAGATGAATACCTCCATACTCTCCTGTGACAAAGACCCTATGGGAATGGCCATTGCCGATTTCTTCCATCACCAAAAAGCAGATAAACTACGCGTTCTTTCTTCTCAGTTCGAAGAAGATGAAATACCTGTGAAGGATCTTTTCAGGGATTTCAAACAAATGTCTGCCTTGGAACGAAAAGCGTTGCAACTGGCATCCGGCAAAATATTGGATGTGGGCGCTGGCAGTGGTTGTCATACACTATCCCTACAGGATATGGGAAAAGAAGTTTATGCCATCGACATCTCCCCTACTTCCGTTGAAGTAATGAGGCAGAGAGGAGTAAAAAATGTACAGTTAATCAATCTTTTCAGCGAACAATTCACCGAAAAATTCGATACCATTTTGATGCTTATGAACGGATCAGGCATTATCGGCCAGATAGGAAATATGCCGATTTTCTTTCAGAAAATGAAGTTACTCCTTCATCCGGGAGGATGCATTCTGATGGATTCGAGTGATCTTCGTTATTTATTTGAAGAGGAGGATGGAAGTTTCCTCATCGATCTGGCTGGAGATTATTATGGAGAAGTAGACTTTCAAATGCAATACAAGCAAATACGAGGCGATGTATTTGACTGGTTATATATTGACTATCAAACTCTCAGCCTTTACGCCGCCGAGTATGGTTTCAAGGCTGAAATAATCCAAGAAGGAAAACATTATGACTATCTGGCCAGACTGACGTTTGCCTAAAATTTCTCTTTCCGTTCAAACTTTCCTTCTTCCGTATAGTATTTCCAGGTTCCTTTAGGCTGGTTTTTAGAGTACTTCCCTCTTACTTTCAAAATGCCATCTTCGTAATATTCACGATGGCGGCCATGTCTTTTTCCGTCCTTTATCTCTGTTTCGCTTTTCAATGCTCCCTCCGGATAAAACTCACGCAATACATTACCCTGAAATTTCTCTACATAAAAACGTTGCAGTTCACTCATCAATTCTTTTTCGGATTCTGCATCTTCTTCCATTTCCTCATCCTCTTCATCGGTTTCAATATTGGGAACTTCTGCTTCCGGATTGTAAGGATCATAGTTCATTACATAATGCAAAGAAGCCGATTGTCCATCCCCCACAATCTGCATGTTCCAGTAAGGAAAAGAATATAAAATCTCTTTATTTTGTTGAAAATCAACCCAGGTAGCCCTGTTTACCAACGGTTGTAGCTGAGGAAAGAATTTATGTATATCGGTATAAACAAAGACAGTGGAAGAAGATTCAAAAGAAGAATAAGCTTTCTTGAAACCATCGATATTTTTCAATAGGTTCTTTTGCTCATAATCCTCTATAAAAGAAAGAAGGGATGCCGACCGGTTACTTAATACCACGTAATCGCCGATGTAGGTATAATAAGGCTTTTCAAATTTATCAAAAAGGCTTCCAAAGAACAGACGGAAAAAACCTTTCATCTCGATGTAGTTAATCTCAAATCCTTTGTAGTCTACTGACTTAACCTTTATCGGAGTCCGGCTTTTGATTTTCTTCTCAATGAACTCCATATTCTTACGGGCATCTTTGATATTCTTAGCATGAATAGCCAGAATAACTTCCGGCTCACGTCCCAACAAACCCGCCTCCAATTGGGCAATGGCAAATTCCCCGGACATCCAACTCAAAAAGTTCTCTTCCAAAGAAAACCCAAACAGATTCTCTATCTTTTTACGAGAACTTGAATAGGAGTCGTATACCTGCTTATCACTGACAGAGAGCACACTCTCTAATTCTTTGATAAATGTTACGGGGTCATCAAAACCAATATTCGTGTAAAGAGCAGTACGGGAAGAAAGTATTTCATGGGCTTTCATCTTGTGTTTGCCGGAATTCAGCAAAGCCGTAACATACGGATCGGCTGTATCTTTGCGCAAGGTATATCCTTTGACTTCTATTTTATCCTTATTGGTATCAAAATACAGACCGGCATAATTCATGGACTTACTGAAAATATCTATGTACTCATTCGTTTCACCGCCGAGATAGATAGTCATAAACTCTGGCAAACTCCTATAATTAATATATAGCTGCATCAAGCCTTTACCAGCAACAAGTTTCTCAGCTTCCACAAAAGCTGATTCCAGACCAATAGTGGGCTGTTTGCGAGCATCAATAGCAGCAGTTACCAATTTAGAGGTATAAGATGCTACTAAATGATTTTCTATAAAACTAATATAAAGGATATCTTTGGTTTCCGGATCACGCATTTCCAAAATATTGATACCATCATACTGCCTGTGAGTAACTGCATAGCCAGCCATTTTGAGTATATTTTCAACCTGGTCTTTCACCATATCTATTTTTGATATTTTCTGGATGTCAACCACAGCCAGAAAGTCAAAATCCGTAGCTTTTGTTTTATGAATGGATATCAGCATATCACGCTTGCCCACCAGAGAAAGTAGCAATTGATTGCTTTGTATAATGGAATCGAGCATATCTACATGTAGGGTTATCTCCTCTATAGACTTTGATTTCTTTAAACACTGCCAGGTAGGACTACCGCTAAACTTCTTCCAATCTCCTATCGGATCGGATGTACTGACTAT
Organism: Bacteroides sp.; assembly: GCA_021201335.1. Classification (GTDB taxonomy): domain Bacteria; phylum Bacteroidota; class Bacteroidia; order Bacteroidales; family Bacteroidaceae; genus Bacteroides. The sequence goes on from JAJQFD010000009.1 coordinate 216,931, forward strand.
GAATGCAGCATCTTTGGGTATCAGATAGATTTGCTGCATATTCTTATCTGGTGAAAGAAATATATTACCTGCTGAATAAATAAGATACAAGGCTATAACAATGCCAACAAAAATAAAAAACTTTTTTATAATACCTGAAGTTTTTGGGGGGGGAAGGAAGAGAAGAGTTTTCCTGAGTTTGCAGGTCGGGATTAAGCAACTCATCATTGTTTTCACTCATGATATTAATAAGCAAGGATTAATTTAGCAGATATAAGAATATAAAAAAAGCCACATTGATGATGTGATGAAACTCCGAATGACATGATTTGAGTGCCCGCTCCCTTTGTAATCCACCGACTTAAAAGTTGTCCCGAAGGATGTGGCCCGCCATTGAGAACGAAAGCTTGTCTCGGTTTTCTGTATTAATTGATGAGTTTCCCAATCTAATCAATGCGGCTATTTTTTATATAACAAATATAAGAACTTTCTGTCATATAAACAAGTTCTTACGAAAAATTGTTCGATTGGTCGGAGGTTATTTAAAAGTTAGAATTTAGGAATAAGGGGATAAAAATCCATCCGGTATCGTTATTTTTAACCCCTTATTCCTAAATTTTAACTTCAAAAAAAGGCTTGCCGAAACGGCAAACCCTTTTTAAGTATCCTTTGCAGAAAGTTAGGCAGATTTTGCTTTGGCAACCACCGCTTTGAAAGCTTCCGGATGGTTCATAGCTAAATCAGCTAAAACTTTACGGTTGATCTCGATACCTGCTTTGTGCAGACCGCCCATTAGTTTAGAATAAGAAATACCTTCTAAACGAGCAGCCGCGTTAATACGCTGAATCCAAAGAGCGCGGAAAGTTCTTTTCTTGTTTTTACGGTCACGGTAAGCATAAGTCAACCCTTTTCCCCAAGTATTCTTAGCTACAGTCCATACATTCTTTCTTGCACCAAAGTAACCTCTGGTAAGTTTCAGGATTTTCTTTCTTCTTGCTCTTGAAGCAATATGATTTACTGATCTTGGCATAGTTTTACTTTTTTTTGAATGTTAGCGCCGTTATTTCTCATAACGAACTTCAGGCTAATGCATTCGGTTAATACTTTTAATAATACGTTTACGCTTTGATTACTTCATCGCTAAGAGTTCTTTCACCTGATTTACATCTACTGTATCAACAGTAGTAGCGTAACATAGGTTTCTTTTTCTCTTCTTCGATTTTTTAGTCAGAATGTGACTGTGAAAAGCGTGCTTTCTTTTGATTTTACCTGTTCCGGTAAGGGTAAACCTTTTTTTGGCACCGGAGTTAGTCTTCATCTTTGGCATCTTACTTATTTATTTAATTATTAAATTATATGGCAACGCACTATACCTGAGGCGTTACACACTTCTATTCGTTTTCGTTGCGGTCACTTTTTTGATCCGCTGGCTTAACAACCTTTTTAGGAATATCCTTCTTTTTCGGAGAAAGGAAGATTGTCATACGTTTACCTTCCAACATGGGCATCTGGTCAACTTTAGCAAATTCTTCCAGATCATTGGCAAACCGTAGTAATAGGACTTCTCCCTGCTCTTTAAAAAGAATAGAACGTCCTTTAAAAAACACGTAAGCTTTTACCTTGTCTCCATCTTCCAGAAAGCCTTTCGCATGTTTCAGTTTAAAATTATAGTCATGGTCATCCGTTTGCGGGCCAAAACGTATTTCTTTTACATTTACTTTTACCTGTTTGGCTTTCTGTTCTTTCTGACGTTTTTTTTGCTGATAGAGAAATTTAGAGTAATCAATAATACGACAAACAGGAGGTTGCGCATTCGGAGAAATCTCTACGAGGTCCATCTCACGTTCATGCGCCAGTTTCAGGGCCTGATCAATGGGATATACTTTTGGTTCAACATCGTCACCCACAATACGGACTTCTTTAGCACGAATCTGCTCATTGATTCGATACTGATTCTTCAGATTGTCATTCTTCATTAAATGTCTACTTCCAGTTTGTTTTTTGTTTGGTATCAATTTTAATTTAATTTATTTATTGTTTGATCATACACAAGCTTTAGAAAATGTCTAAGAGCTAGACTTTTACATTCGCGCGCAAATTTACCACATATTTATCATATTTTGAACTTCTTCATCCAAAATTTTACCAAATTCTTGATATTTCATGCTTCCTTTATCACCTTCACCTTGTTTCCGAACAGAAACTTCGCCGTTTTCAGCTTCTTTTTCTCCGACAATCAGCATGTATGGAATACGTTTCAATTCATTGTCACGTATCTTCCGACCAATCTTTTCATTCCTGTCATCCACAATGGCACGGATATCAATTGTATCGTAGTATTTTTTTAATTGCTCCGCATAATCGTTAAACTTCTCACTGATTGGTAGGATAGCCACCTGGTCAGGAGCCAGCCATAGTGGAAATTTACCAGCGGTATGCTCAATTAATACGGCCACAAAACGCTCCATAGAACCGAACGGAGCACGATGAATCATTACCGGACGATGTTTCTGATTATCTGCACCTGTATATTCCAATTGAAATCTTTCAGGTAAACTGTAATCTACCTGGATTGTACCCAACTGCCATTTACGGCCCAAAGCATCGCGAACCATAAAGTCTAATTTAGGTCCATAGAAAGCTGCTTCACCATATTCAACTTTGGCAGGCAAACCTTTTTCCTCACAGGCTTCAATAATCGCTCTCTCTGCTTTTTCCCAGTTTTCATCGCTGCCAATATATTTATCCCGATTCTCTTTATCACGAAGAGAGATCTGAGCTTCAAAATTCTCAAAGTTCAGTGCTTTGAATATGATAAAAATAATATCCATTACACTCAGGAACTCTTCTTTCACCTGATCCGGACGACAGAAAATATGAGCATCATCCTGGGTAAATCCACGTACACGTGTTAAACCATGAAGTTCACCACTTTGTTCATAGCGATATACAGTTCCAAACTCAGCCAGTCTTAAAGGAAGTTCTTTATAAGAGTGAGGTTGCCACTTGTAAATCTCGCAATGATGAGGACAATTCATGGGTTTCAGCAAATATTCTTCGCCTTCTTCGGGAGTATGAATAGGTTGGAAAGAATCTTTACCATATTTGGCATAATGTCCGGAAGTAACATATAAATGTTTACTACCGATATGCGGAGTCATGACCTGCTGATATCCGAACTTCTTCTGGATTCTTTTCAGGAAGTCTTCCAGGCGTAGTCTGAGAGCTGTACCTTTGGGAAGCCACATCGGTAAACCTTTTCCTACATTTTCAGAAAACATGAACAATTCCATTTCTTTTCCTATTCTCCGATGGTCACGTTTCTTGGCTTCTTCTAGCAAGATTAAATAATCATCCAGCATTTTCTTCTTTGGGAAGGTAATACCGTAAATACGGGTCAGCATTTTACGGTCTTCTTGGCCTCGCCAGTATGCACCAGCTACAGAAGTTAGCTTAATAGCCTTGATGGGTGCAGTATCAGCCAAGTGTGGTCCCCGACAAAGGTCAGTAAAAGCCCCTTGCGTATAGGTAGTTATTGTGCCGTCGGCAAGTTCTGAAATAAGTTCTTTTTTATAAGTTTCACCCCGGTCGTCGAACATTTTCAATGCATCATCCTTTGTAATGCTATTTCTCACCACCGCTTCTTTTTTTGCGGCAAGTTCAAACATTTTAGCTTCAATTACAGGAAGATCAGCATCACGTATGATAGCTGTGCCGGGATCTACATCATAATAAAAACCGTTTTCTATAGCAGGACCAATACCAAACTGAATTCCCGGATAGAGTTCTTGTAAAGCTTCAGCCAGTAAATGAGCGCTTGTATGCCAAAAGGTATGCTTCCCTTCTTCATCTTCCCATTTATATAATTTGATGGAAGCATCTTCCGTAATGGGACGGCCCAAATCATACGTTTCGCCATTGACACCAATAGATAATACTTCTTTTGCAAGACGTAGGCTTATACTTTCTGCAATCTGCAAACCGTTAACTCCCTCCATATATTCACGAACGGAGCCATCAGGGAATGTTATTTTTATCATATTTTATGGATGTTTATTTTTCTTTTTTAGCATGCAAAAGTAGTAATTATTCTGATAAGTCGGTAAAACGCTTAATAATATTATAAGCTGAGAATATACCTAATTCACCTGCTTTACTTAAATCGCTGATTCCTTTTTTGTTATTCCCTAGGAAGATATGTGTCAACCCACGATTGAAATAAGCTTCCCCAAAATCGTTATTGAGTTCTATGGCTTTATCATAGTCAACGATAGCTGCCCGGTAATCTTTCAACATGGTTAAAATATTACCTCTATTATAATAAGCATATACAAAATCTGGTGCCAATTCTATAACATGATTCAAGTCTGTTCTTACTATTTCATAATCCAGAGCTGATACTGTAATCTTTTCATCCCGGGCAAATGCCATAGCAGTTGCAGCATTTTCTTCCGCCCTTAGATATTCAAGTTGTTTATATTTCACCAGTGAACGCATAAAGTAAGCCGGAAAAAAGGTGTCATCCTGTAAAATAGCCTGCGTCAAATCTTCCAGAGCACTGGTGAAATCTTGTACGAGGTAAAAATCGAGTGCGCGGGCAAAGCGTTTTACAGCACTTTTACTGTCTTCAACTATATCAGCTGTATGTTTATCAATCAGGGCAAAATGGAATTCTATTTGTTGAGAAGTTAATGGTGCCTCCTGGTTAGTAATCCGCAGCCGCTGGGGGAAAATATTTTTATGATTCAACTCATCGATAAATTTATGATAATGAACGATGTTTTTCACTTCCAAGAATTTTTCATAATAAGTCAGCACATACATCGGTTCTTGCTTGATACTGACATTCTTATCCTGTACCCTTCCCCGGTAATCACTGGTATATTTTTGTTCGAGCCCGTTATTATCAGCTATGACAATTTTCCTGTAATTTCTCACATTTTTATCGGACTTCTTACGGGTTTTATCCCCATCAGCTTCTTCCAAATCATCCGATGAAGCTGCAGAAGTTGTATTCTGGGCCATCTGGTTGTTTTGTCTGTCCAACTGTGCTTTCAGTATTTGATATTCATCCAGTTCTGCACCTCTCCTGTCTCCCACCTTTTTCCGGGCTTCTGCTCTGTAATGATACCCCCCTAAGAAGTTAGGATATTCGTTCAACACCTGTGAATAATCGCTGATTGCTCCGTGATAATCACCCGTTTGAGCTTTTAGTAATCCACGATTAAAAAGAGCCATCATATTATCCGGTTCAATTTTTAACACGAAATCAAAATCTTCAATTGCCCGATTATCGTCTCCTACCTGGGCACGTAACAATCCACGATTATAATGACCGATAAAATTATTCGGTTCAATTTCAAGGGCAAGATCATAATCGCTCATGGCTCCCCTGAGGTTATTCTGGTGAAAACGAGCCAATGCACGATTTATATAGTTACTGGAATTTTTTGTACTTAAATGGATCGCTCTGTCAAAATCTTTTTCAGCATCGGAATATTGCTTTTGTTGCAAAAGTGCAATCGCCCGGGAAGCCCAGGCATCAGGATCATACTTATCTATTTCGATAGCCTTATCAAAATTTTGCATGGCCTGAATAGTGTCCTTCTGCTTCAATGCCACCTCTCCACGCATCAAATACCCCCGTGTATATTTGGGGGAGATCGTTAGCAATTTGCCCAGATCCACATGAGCCGTTTCGTAATCTTCTTTTTGAATGTGGCATAGAATCATGTTATGCCAGAGAGCTATATTTTCTGGATCGTATTCTAATGCTTTCTGATAGTCCTGTATGGCTTCATCGTATTTATTCTGACGGATACGAGCCAATCCGCGTATTTGGTAAGCTCCTACAACAAAGGGATTACGTGCTATGGCCAGGTCACAATCAGCTTCAGCTCCCTGGAAATCATCCAGATATATCTTCGCCAAACCCCGGAAAAAATAGGGTTCATACAAATAAGGTTTTGCACTAATCACCTGATTAAAGTACTGAATGGAAAGCACATAATCCTCAAAATATAATGCGTTCTGTGCTATTGTCATTACCCTATCTGTGTTTATCTGTCCATAAAGACAAGAAGGCAATAACAATAAAAAGAATATAATCTTTTTTATCATTGATTCTCAGAGTCTTTTTTAAGAAAAACAAAAATAGTTCTTTTCTACCTAGAATATCGAATCTATATTTACTTTTTTATCTTTTTTTGTTAAACCTACGCCTGTTAACTTTTGAGCGAGAGTTTTAGCCTATCATTTAGATGTAAATATTTATCTTCGCTATATATCTCAGGGGTGCTTACTTATAATATACCTTGACTACCTTACCAATACCTTAAGAGCCATTAGTTATATATCTTTATAAAAAATGTATATCAATATATTAAAGGTTTATCCGTAAAGTTATAGTAAGTTCCATGTAAGATATATTCTAATATTCGTTGAATATCTCGTAATAAAGATAAATCTGGCTTTTAAATAAGAATAAAAAGAAATTTAGGATGATTTTAAAACGTGTTTAAATTGGTGTGGAAAATTTAAACACGCTCTTAGATAAAAACGATAGCGAAAAAAGGGATCATTATAATTAATTTACCCTTTCTCCGCTATTATTTTTTATTATGAAGTTACTTTATTGTCTTTACCTTATAACTACAGCCAACTTTACCCTTTAACATGTTAGTTAATTTCCCTTTAATCATCTGCTTACGTAAAGGAGACAAATGATCTATAAACATTTTTCCTTCCAGATGATCAAACTCATGTTGTATAACACGAGCTAAGTATCCTTCAATTTCTTCCTCATGCTCTGTAAAATTTTCATCCATATATTTCACACGGATTCTATTTTTCCTCTTAACGGGTTCATGGATACCGGGCAGGCTCAAACAACCTTCCTCAATAGAAATCTCTTCGCTTTTTTTTTCCAAAATATGAGGATTAATATATGCTTTTCGGAAATCTTTAAATTCCGGGTGTTCATCTGCATAAACATCCAAATCAATAACAACAACCCGAATAGGTAAACCAATCTGCGGAGCAGCCAACCCCACACCATCAGCTTTATACATTGTTTCGAACATATTTTCAATTAACTCCTTCAAACCCTGATATTCAGGAGTTATATCTTCCGCCACTTTTCTCAACACAGGCTGACCATATATGTAAATAGGTAAGATCATATTGCAAATTAATTAATCTTGAAATTATTTTAATTCTATAAAACGTTTATTCTCTAAATATGATTGAAGAATAATAGTAGCACTTATCTCATCAACCAGACTTTTATTTTGCCGGTCTTTCTTTTTAAGTCCTCCATCCAACATCGTACGCTGTGCCAGAACTGACGTAAACCGCTCATCCACAAATTCTATAGGAATGTCAGGAAATTGTTTTTTGAAACTTTGGACAAAAGACTTCACTCTTTCGGCATTTTCCGAATCCTCATAATTCATCTGCTTAGGTAAACCAATGATAATACGTTCAACAGGCTCTTGCTGAAGATACCCGGATAAAAAGGCGGAAAGCTGATGGGTAGGCACCGTTGTAAGCCCATTTGCGATAATTTGCATGAGATCACTAACCGCTATACCTGAGCGCTTTCTGCCATAATCGATTGATAAAATTCTACCCATATATTCGTTTGCAAAGGTACGATATATTACGGTAAAATAAATAAAAGGCTGATTAAATTTTGTTGTTCTCTTGTTATCTATAAGAGGCCAAGGTAAAGGCAACCGTAATCCAATCAGATATATTTTCATACCTCTAGAGAGTAGCAAAATAAAGTAATAAGTTATTCGAATAATCTAATGTAAGCTTTGATAATAATTAAGACCTCACCTATTTGTTTTGTAATAATGAAGAGAAAAGAAAGAAACACAATTAAGAGTGATCGCGCGCGCATGAACAGTACATATCACAAAAAAAATTAATACATATTATCCTTTTTCAAGTAAATCTCTTTGGTATTCTTAAAAATGTGTCTATTTTTGCAGCGTATTTTTGCATTTTGCAAGAGTGTATATTTTAATAAACGCAAAAATAGAAACAGCTTTGTAGATGATCAAAAAGCCGACGACAAACTATATAGTGCAATTCTTTCCTTTCGTGATTCTTTGCATATTACCGTGGAAAGGTAATTGTCAATCATCAGGAGATACAGTTGCAGACGCACTGATAGAAATGGGCTTTGAGAATGTTTCCTGGATTGAAGACGAAGAAGAACGCATTTTTGCATTTGAATGTGCATCTTATACACTTCCCAGTATTGGCATAAGAAAAGCTGTTGATAAAATCCGGGAAACCGGATTACTCCAAAATAAAGATTGTAAACTTATAATTTTAAACAATAACATTCCCCAGATATTGCTTAATTACCAGCCTTCAGAAGTTGAAGATTCGCTTAGTGTTGCAAGAAATGACTGGTCAATAAGCTATGAAATGGGAAAAAGCTGGAAAAAATTAGAAGGAGCCCCCAAAAAAAACAGTTCACTATTCAAAGTTGATATTGTTATCTATCCGGAGCTTTCCTTCCAAAATTATAAATTATCCAGAATTTATGATGTAGTATTTAATCTATCTCCATCCATTGAAATTAGTTTATGGAAAGGAATGAAATTAGCAACTCAAGTGATTTTCCCCATAGTAAATGATAACTATGGAGAAAGATATGATCAGATTCGCCCAGGATTTGTCACATTATCGCAAACATTTCGTTTACCACAACGAACTTTTTTAACTGCTACTGTAGGTACATTTAATAATTTTCGGTGGGGAATAGACATTGAAGCAAAACATTTCCTGAAGGATGAACGTTTCTCATTGGAAGCGCGTGTAGGTTACACAGGAAGCGGTTATTATGATAACTGGTCCTATAATTACGGAAAAATATGGAGACTAACAGGAAGTATTGGAGGCAATTTTTATTGGCCAAAATATAATACATTATTTAGTCTAAAAGGTGAACGATATTTATTGAAAGAATATGGAATACGTGGTGAAATGATTCGCCATTTTAGATATGCATCCATTGGCTTTTACGGTATGTTAGTTGAACATGCCGGGAATGATGGTTTTAATGGAGGGTTTCTTTTTCAAATCTCAATTCCTCCCTACAAAAACAAAAGGAAAGGATATATTCCCCGTGTAAGTTCTGGAGACTTTGCGCTTAGATACAATGCCGGAAATGAAGAAATATACGGAAAAGGTTATAGAGCACGAGCAAATAAAAATGATATGAGAGATAATAGTTTTAACCCATATTTTATTAAATCAGAATTATTAAATTTTTAATTTTTTATTAAGGTGAAAATGAAAAGTAATTTATTTGGTTACAGCGCTAAATTAGCGTTAGCCGTATTGGCAGTTTGTGGTACCATGTTTACCAGCTGCTATGAGTCAGATGATGCTGATAAAATTTCACTTCCGGGATTTGGTACGCCTGAATATTATGTAGCTGGAACAATAACAGATGCGAATACAGGATCTTTATTAAGCAGTGCTACAGTAACAGTGGATGGTGCTAATGTCGTTACTGATAATGCAACATTCAAGCAGAAAATATCTTCTTATACAGATGCTGCTATTAAAGTAGTAGTGAGTGCCAATGGTTATTTTACAGTTACAAAGAATGTTTATTTGAACGAAGTGAAAAATGGTGGTGTTTATATTGCAGAAGCAAGTGCTGCCCTTATGCCTGTTGATGCTGTTGTACCTGAGCCATCTGAAGCAGATCCAAGTCCTACTGCAGTTAAAGACGCAGTTGATGCTCTACCTGCTCTAACTGCTGTTAATGTTACTGTTGATAATGTTAGTTTTGGTACACCAACATCAAAAGAAGAAAATGGTATTGTAGAAAACACTCTTCCGGCAACATTCAAAAATAACGTATCCAGCCTTCCCGCTGATGCTCAGTACGTTGTATATGATGGTTTTGAATTAATTGGAGAAGTTCAATCTGATCCAATATCAAGAGCAGATGCTAACGCCAATGAAAAAACTGTATTCTTGAATTCTGTAACCAAAAAACTAGGAAAGAAGCATGGTTTCACTCAACGAGTAGGAACATTCACCATTCCAGCATGGGGTAACTATAGTGCTGCCGGATTTAAAGCCATATATAATATGGTTCCTAGAACATATAAAGTTACTATAGATGGTAAATCTGTGAGCGGTACTGTTGTCTCTCAAGAAGGCGTAATGTTATATCCGTCTTATTATAATCATGACACACACAATTATCATGATGGTACTGGAATAAATCCTAACGCAGGTGGTGGTTCAGCAAGTTACTAATCATCCAGTTTGAAAGTAAAAGACTAATTTTATTGAACCGAAAGTAAAAACACAAACGGCAAGTAATGATAAAAAAGATAATTCTTTCAAGCTTGTTTCTTTGTTGCTATGGCATGCTTTCGGCTCAATTAACTTACGGCACTACTGGATTGTTAAATGCTCCTTCAGCAGAGATGCAAAGAGACAAGACAGTAATGATCGGTGGAAATTTTCTTAACAAGGAAATAACTCCTCCTAGATGGGATTACCATACATACAACTACTTTTTGAACGTTACCATCTTTCCTTGGCTTGAAGTTGCATATACATGTACGTTATTTCAATCTCAAAGCATCGGAATAGATTGGAAAGTTGGAAAAGGTAAGTTCACGAATCAGGACAGGTATTTTTCCTTAAGAGTTCGACTACTGGAAGAAGGCCAATTTTGGAAATATATGCCAGCCGTGGTAGTAGGAACATCAGATCCTTATACTGAATCTGGCGAAGGGCAAATTTCTTCTGCAGATGGAAATGGTTATTGGTGTCGATTTTATTTAGCGGCTACAAAACACGTTTCCATAGGAAAAGAACAAGTGGGTTTACATCTATCTTATCTTTATAATCGCAGAGTGGATTATCATCTAAACGGATTTGCCGGAGGCATTACTTATTCACCTTCTTTCTTGCCGGACCTAAGATTTATAGCTGAATATGATGCGAAAGATTTCGCTATTGGTACGACCTATTTGCTCTTTAGACATATACATGCTCAGATTGAATTTCAGAAGATGAAATACTTTACCGGAGGACTCACTTTTAAAATTCACCTGAAGTAAATGATGAGAAGCAAAAAATTAAAAAGAGTTGAAAACAAATAATGAATTAACAAAATGAAAAGCAAATTAGTAATATTATCTTTACTGCTAGCTGGTGGAATTGTTACTGCAACTGCTCAAACTAAAGAGAAATTCTATAGTGAAAAGTTCGGAGATAACATCTTTATCAGCGTAGGGGGTGGTGCTCAATTGAGTACAAACCCTGACAATTTCGACAATAGCTGGGGAAAAGCCATCACTCCTAAGGTCACTTTATCTGTAGGTAAATGGTTTACTCCGATATGGGGACTCCGTGGCCAAGTAACAGGTTGGGAAACAGCTTTGAGAACCGATTATAATAACGGTACTTACACTGAAAACAATGGCACATACGATATGAAATATGGTACCGTTGAAAAAATTAAGAAAAACTATATTTCGGGACATGCGGATTTTTTATTGAATCTATCACACTTAATAGGTGGCTATAACCCAGACCGTTTATTTAATCTGTCAATCTTTGGTGGACCTGGTGTAACAGCGGCTAAAGCGTATGGCTCCCAAAATTTAGTATATAACACCAACGGAACTTGGGTAAGAAATGTTGATGCAGGTGATGTTAAATTTCTCATCAATGGTTCTGTCGGTTTACTTGGTCAGTTTAATGTGAGCAAATATGTTGATATCAATATTGAAGCAAGAGGTGAAGTATCTCCTACTCCATTTGGTAAATCAACATCTTCACACACTGATGGTGCAGTCTCATTAACTGCAGGCGTTTCTTATACCTTTGGTGGCAAGAAATTCGTTTCCTGTGGTGCTAAGATTGACACTAGCCATCTTATGGACGAGATCAACAAATACAGAAAAGCATTGGCTGATGCAGAAGCTGAATTGGCTGCTGCCAGAAGAGCTCTTGCTGAAAAACCAACAACTGTTACTGAGACTACAGAAACTCTGATTGCTGGTCCTCGTGCAATCTTCTTCCAGATTGGTAAAACTAATATTGATGATTATGGTATGGTTAACATTCAGTTAGCTGCTAAGATCATCAAAGACAATCCAAATAAGAAGTACAAAGTGGCCGGATATGCTGATAAAGCAACTGGTAGCGCAAGCTGGAACCAGAAACTTTCTGAAAAACGTGCTCAAAACGTTTACGATGCTCTTATCAAAGAAGGCGTTAATGCATCTCAACTTGAGTTCGTAGGCTTCGGTGGCACTGCAAATATGTTTGGCAAAAATATGCTTAACCGCGTAGTAATTCTGGAATAAAATAGGAGTCTAAAGAGTTCCAGCTCTAAATGAATAAGGTGTTCCAATGGAACACCTTATTTTTTTTAGGATTACCATAACCTGATAGCTTGCATTAAAGTCTACAAGGTATATAATGGAGCATATCTAGTGGAGAAAAGAGACTGATAAGAGAGTCATGAAAAGGGAGCAATAGACATTCTTCTTCACCTCCTTCAGAGCTGATTTGATAGGACCCATTGTTTACAACGACAGATACATCTCGCGGTTTACCTGCGGGATAGAGAATTAGTTCTTAAATTAACCATATGTGACTAAGCTCCTCAGCAACAGTAATTAATAAGCAAATCTTTAAGGTAAAGATAATAGAAATAAGAGACTACTTCTTCTTAAATTTGACCTTAATATCTAAAGTAACTAACAATAGTAAATCAAATCGATTTCCTATAACATAACGAATTATAGAAAACCGATTTTGGGTCTTCAACCCTATAAAATAATAGAGATATGCTTATTATATTGAATAGTTCTTTTCAAATAAAAGTGATACTATTCATAAAAAGAGTTACCCTATAACCGATCATCAATAATAGCCGCAACCGTTGCATCCCCCGTAACATTGACCGCAGTACGTAACATGTCCAATGGTCTATCAATGCCCAGGATAAGGGCCAGACCTTCAGCAGGGATACCTACGGAAGAAAGAACCATGGCGAGAATCACATAACTCCCTCCAGGTATGGCCGGAGTGCCAATAGAAGAAATAGTAGTAAGAAGGATAATAGAAAGTATTTCAGACCATCCTAAATTAATACCCAGTACCTGAGCAATAAATATAACAGCAATTGCCTGATAACAACTGGTACCATCCATATTAATGGTAGTTCCGACAGGTAATACAAAGGAAGAAACTTCATTGGAGACCTTTAGTTCTTTCTCTACTGTCTCCAATGTAACAGGCAAGGTTGCTGCACTGGAACTGGTACTAAAAGCCAGCAACTGAACCGGATACATCGTCCGTATAAAATATCTGGCTTTTATCTTGGTAAAAAAGTGAATCAAGGTAGGATAAAAAATAAAAATCATAAATAACAATCCCGCTACAACAGTTCCGGCATATATGGCCAAAGCACCGAATATCGATAAGTTACCTGAAAAATCAACTACCAGAGCTGCCATTAAGGCGAATACACCTATCGGAGCAAAGATGATTACAAAATCGATCATCTTCAGTATAATCTCATATAAGGAGTCCACCACTTTAAGGAATGGTTCGGTTGTTGACCGAGGAATAGATATAATGGCTATACCTAATAAAACAGCAAAAAAGATCACCTGAAGCATTTGCCTGTTATTGGATGCGGCACTCACAATATTATCAGGGATAACTTCATCTAAAAAAGCTAAAGGTCCTTGTTGTTTCGTTTGATCTGCTTCCAGCCTTTTTTGTTCAACTACTTCATTATAATCGCTTAGCATAGCTTCCGCATGTGAGGAATCAAAAAAATTACCGGGACGTATCACACTTACCAGAAAAAGACCTATACAAATAGCAAAAACGGTTGTAATCAGATAAATAACGATCGTACGAATACCTATTTTTGAAAAACGGCTTACATCTTTCAGTCCTGTTACACCTTTCAATAGTGAAATAAACACTAAGGGCACCGCCATTAATTGTAATAAGCGAATAAAAACACTTCCCCAAGGCTTAATCCAGTCCGTTATGAACCAGTCTCCCCCAAGGAATAATAAAATAATCCCGGCAATGGCCCCCAGAACCATACCTAAAAGTATGCGTAAATAAAGTGGTATTTTTCGTTTGTCCTTTTTTTCCTTACTCATCTGTTTTTACTTTCCTCTATTAACATCCTTTCTCCACAACTTGTTTACCAAAGGGAGTCAATGCCAGTCCAGCCAGTTTAAAATGCTGCCGGCCAAAAGGAATACCAATGATTGTGATACAAAGAACCACGCCAAACACAAGATGAGACAAACTAATCCAGATACCTCCTACCAGAATCCAAATCAGGTTCATAATAGTATTTAAGCATCCACCGGACTGAGGAGTTGTCTTTACTTCTTTTCCAAAAGGCATCAAGGCCAGGAAAGCCATCTTGAAAGTTTGCACTCCAAACGGAATACCGATGATAGTAATCATCATTACCAGACTGGCAACAACGTATTCTACAAAAGTGATAATACCGCCTAGAAGTAGCCAAAGAAGATTTAAGAGTATATTCATGTCAATATAGGATTAATGATGATAATAATGATAGTTGCAAATGTAATATTAAATTTGAAGGCACCAAACTATAGAAAGTAAAAAGGCTTCCAAAGTAGTTAACCTTGAAAGCCTTTTTACTGAGCGAAAGACGGGATTCGAACCCGCGACCCTAACCTTGGCAAGGTTATGCTCTACCAACTGAGCTACTTTCGCATTTTAAGTGAAGAGAATGAGACTCGAACTCACACGACATAACTGTCACTACCCCCTCAAAGTAGCGCGTCTACCAATTCCGCCATCTCTCCCTCTTGTCAAAGAACTTATTGTTTCAACTTAGTGCCCAGAACAAGACTCGAACTTGCACGGCTCTCACCACTCGCACCTGAAACGAGCGCGTCTACCATTCCGCCACCTGGGCATAAGGTAAAACAATAACTGCAGAGCGAAAGACGGGATTCGAACCCGCGACCCTAACCTTGGCAAGGTTATGCTCTACCAACTGAGCTACTTTCGCATTGCGGTTGCAAAGGTAAATAATTTCCTTAAACTTGCAAACATTCAGTTTTATTTTTTTCGGCTTTAGAAGCATCAACTCATTCTGCTGCGGTAATCCTCATAAACAAATCTTTTATAGATCTGAGCCTTACTTTCCTTGGTCCATAAACCTATAGCTGGATGATGTATACCATTGAACATATTTGTCTTCACCAGCGTATAGTGTATCATATCTTCAAATATAATAGACTCGCCTAGTTGTAGTGCATGATCAAAGCTCCAATACCCCATATAATCACCACTCAGACAGGAATTACCTCCTAAACGGTAAATATAAGGTCCTTCCTCTCCCATCGTAGCTCCTAGTACGGCAGGTTGATAAGGCATCTCCAAACAATCGGGCATGTGGCACGTAAAACTCACATTCAATACGGCCGTTTTGATGCCTTTATTTTCTACAATATCTACCACTTTTGAAGATAATACCCCTGTTTGCCAAGTAAAGGCTGAACCGGGTTCCAGAATAATTTCTAAGTGAGGATATTTTACCTTTAATTGCTGAAGCAACCGGATAAGGTGTTCAACATCATAGTCTTTACGAGTCATCAGATGTCCGCCTCCGAGATTAAGCCAGCTGATTTGAGAAAACCAAGCGGAGAATTTATTTTCGATATGCTCTAATGTTCGTTCCAACTCATAAGAAGAGGATTCACAATGGTTGTGACAATGGAATCCATGAATTCCTTCCGGTAGAGTTTCCGGAAGCAAATCAGCCGTAATTCCAAAACGAGTTCCAGGAGCACTGGGATTATAAAGTTCAGTCTCCACTTCCGAATATTCCGGATTGATACGAATGCCACAAGATATATTTCCATTCTTTTTTTGAACCCACGGATAAAAACGTTGGAACTGTGATAAGGAATTGAACGTAATATGACTGCTGCACCGCATAATCTCTGGAAAATCTTCTTCAGTATAAGCTGGTGAATAGGTATGGGCTTTACTACCAAACTCTTCCAGAGCTAATCGTGCCTCATAGACCGAACTAGCAGTGGAATGATTTATATATTCCTGAAAGATAGGAAACGACCGCCACATCGCAAAAGACTTAAATGCCAAAATTATATCTACTCCTGCCCTATCTTTTACATCTTTAATCAGCTCGAGATTTTTTCTTAATCGTTCCTCTTCCATAATATAACAGGGGGAAGGAAATTGAGTAAAGTCTATCATATTTGAGTTTTTAAATTTATAGTTTAAGCAATCGTTCATAGTTTGTCTATAGGTTTTGAAAGAACGAGAGACAATGATTAATCCTTTTATATCTCGTGCATACAGGACTCCTTCCCTGCGGTGAGTCACCACCCTGAGATGCACTCACTTCATCCGCTGACCCTGGGCTAAATATGTCGGGCCTCCAGCCTTCGCTTAATATATTAGATTCATGTAAAACATAAACTAATTTGTTGAAGTATCGATTGTTTTTAAGTAGACTCTTCAGTATAAGACGCGCGAAAAGTCTCAATATGGCCATTCACAGAAAAATCATTTTCAAACTTTCAATTTTCAACTTTCAATTTAATAAATCTTGCAAACCGCAGCAGCAGTTGTTTCTCGCCTGCATTTTGAAACCGGATAGTTGCTTTTCTGTTATCTCCGGTACCATCTAATTTGATTACTTCACCCACACCGAAACGTTCATGTTCAATCCTTTCTCCCACCTGTAAATCGTTATTTTGGGTAGTTGATGCTGAACCGGATGATGCAGCCAAAGAGTCTACTTTTCTCATTGACCGGGAAGGAGAAAGAACAGGAGAAGAAGATACAGGTGATGGAGAGGAGGTTCTTCTTTCCTGATATTCAACTTTGAACCGACAGGAGTTTTCATCCACTTTTCTACTTACAGTAGATTCTTCCGGCAACTGCAAAAAGCAAATATCAATATCCCGAAGAAAGCGACTGGGGCTACCAAACTCCATTTTCCCATAGCGGGAACGGGCTTTGGCATACGATAAGAAACAATTTTGTTCTGCTCGTGTGATAGCGACGTAAAAAAGCCGACGCTCTTCTTCTAACGCATACATTGTATGAGATGACATCATACTGGGAAATAAATTTTCTTCCAGTCCCACAACAAATACATTCGGAAACTCCAATCCTTTGGCAGAATGCACAGTCATCAAAGTTACTTTTTTATCATCTCCTTCTTTGTCTGTGTCCTGATCTGTCAGCAAAGCTACTTCCGATAGAAAGTCAATTAAGGTGATATTTGTGTTTCCTTCTTCCATCCGCTGAAAACAGAAATCATGCATACCATTGATAAGCTCCTCGATATTTTCTTTCCGACTCAGACTTTCCGGTGAAGTATCCTGTGACACATCGTTTATCATACCGGATCGACGGATAATATCTAATCCCATTTCATATGCATTCTTATCAGCAGAAGCTGTTATAAATTCTTCCATCAATTCCTGAAACGCATTCAATTTTTTCAGGGTCCCTTTGTTAAGCTCCAGACCATACTTGCCCGGATCGCACATAGCTGTCCAAAGGCTCACCCGATTTTGTATAGCAGCTTCCATGATTTTACCCACTGTTGTATTTCCAATTCCTCGAGCCGGATAATTTATAATGCGCTTGAATGCTTCTTCATCCGCCGGATTAACCACGAGCCGGAAATAAGCAATCGCATCTTTAATTTCTTTTCGTTGATAAAATGAAAGTCCCCCATATATTTTATAAGGAATACCTCTTCTGCGCAGGGCTTCCTCAAAAATTCGACTCTGGGCATTCGTCCGATATAGAATAGCAAAATCAGCATACTCATATCCTTTCCGGCGATGTAGCTCAGCTATTTTATTGATAACGATCTCTCCTTCTTCCATATCCGAATAGGCCTGAAATACTTCAATGGCTTCTCCCCTATCCTTTTCCGAATAAACTTCCTTTGGAATCTGTCTGACATTCTTTTCAATCAGACTATTAGCTGCACTGACAATTGTCTGGGTAGAACGATAATTCTGTTCCAGTTTAAATGTTTTAGTCTGAGGAAAAGTGTTCGAAAAATTGAGGATATTATCAATATTGGCTCCCCGGAATGAATAGATACTTTGCGCATCGTCTCCCACTACAAATACCCGCTGATTGGTTTTACCCAACTGTACCACAATGGTATGTTGAGCATAATTGGTATCCTGATACTCATCTACCAATATATACCGGAACTGATTACGATATTTTTCAAGAACATCCGGATGATCCCTAAATAGAATATAGGTATAAAAAAGCAAATCATCAAAGTCCATGGCTCCCGCCTGACGGCAACGATTCCAGTAACTGCCATATATATCCCGGACAGCCGGCATTTTAGCTGCCTGATCATCTTCTACAATTTCCCGGCTGGAAGCATATTCCGAAGGAGATATCAACCGATTTTTCGCATTCGATATCCGAGCCTGCACACTTCCGGGTTTGTAAACCTTTTCATCCAGATTCATTTCCTTAATGATGGAGCGAATCAAGCTTTTACTATCAGCTGTATCATAAATAGTAAATTGGGATGTAAAGCCAATATGGGAAGCTTCCACTCGTAAGATGCGTGAAAAGACGGAGTGAAAAGTACCCATCCACAAGAAGCGGGCCCTAGGTGCTCCCACCTGACGGGCAATCCGTTCTTTCATTTCACGCGCTGCCTTATTTGTAAATGTCAACGCTAAGATACTCCAAGGTTCATAGCCGCTTTCCAATAAATAAGCGATTTTATAGGTCAAAACCCGGGTTTTACCCGATCCGGCCCCGGCAATGACCAATGAAGGACCATCATTATATAACACGGCATCGCGTTGTCGCTCGTTTAATTCGTCTATATATTTTGTCAACATTATTTTTTCTTAATTTGTCGAGAGGAATCCCTAATATACAGCAATAACTCAACCCTGAAAAAGTGTTTAAAGTCTTTTGAAACGGGCTGAGTAGTCACATATTTTTATAACCCTTACAAAGATAATACAATATTTGTTCGGGTGCGAACTTTTTAACGAAGGAGGCTGTTATATACTTATGTTAAACCCAAAATAGTTGAATGATTATGAACTCAATTTTAATATCTTTAATACTAACAATTATGACGTACGAAATGCCAAAACTTCCGTATGCAAACAATGCATTGGAACCAGTTATTAGTCAGCAAACCATAGACTTTCATTATGGCAAGCATCTACAAACTTATGTAAATAACCTAAACGACCTTGTTCCCGGAACAAACTTTGAAGGAAAAACACTTGAACAGATTGTTGAATTAGCTCCTGATGGTGCTATTTTCAACAATGCAGGTCAGATATTGAATCATCAATTATACTTCCTGCAGTTTACGCCTTCACAAAAAAGTGCCATACCGACAGGCAAACTGGCAGAAGCCATTAACAAGGAATTCGGAAGTTTCGAAAATTTCAAAAAAGAATTCAAAGATGCTTCTACTTCTCTTTTCGGATCTGGATGGTCATGGTTATCACAAGACAAAAACGGTAAGTTAGTTATAACTAAAGAAACAAACGGAAGTAATCCTGTTCGCTCCGGATTAAATCCGATTCTCGGATTTGATGTGTGGGAGCATGCCTATTATCTGGATTATCAAAACCGCCGTGCAGACCATATCGATGCATTATGGAAAATCATTGATTGGGATGTAGTGGAAAAAAGAATGAAATAAAAAATGAGGATCTTACTCCTCTATTAATAATTAAGAGACAGTCTCAAAAGTAGATCGTATATTAAATGAAGTTACGATTTGTAAGTCGGCAAGTCCGCAGGACTTGTTGAATGTGCATACCCCCTCTTTTCCGAACCACGGATGGGATTCAACACTTTGTTTCCACGGGATTACATCCCGTGGTTATGCACATCAAATCCCTCCGGGATTTCTTAATAGACCTTAGATTCTTGGCTGGATTGCTAAGATATGTTATCTTCCGAATATAACTGGGTTTCACCCGGGGTTATGCACATCTGACCCCAGATGGGGTCACTGCTTACAATTTATAACTTTATCAAAGATCGATTGGGCTTTTGAGACAGCTTTTTTTGCATAGGTACATCAACAACGTGAGTTCGATGTAAAGATTAACACTGTTGAATTCTTACATAAGATAAGCAACCTATATTTATGAAACAAGTAATATAATTTCAACTACGGGCGCGCATTCATAAAGAATAGTATAAATCAAGAATGATGAGATACTTATGCCAATAAAATCAAACTAAACGCCATAATCGCCATACCGGCAATTAATCCGTAAATAGATATATGATGTTCTCCATATTCACGCGCTGCCGGCAAGAGTTCATCTAATGATATAAACACCATGATACCGGCCACTGCTGCAAATACACACCCTAATAATGTAGGAGACATAAAAGGGATCAAAATAAGATAGGCGATCAAAGCACCTAAAGGTTCGGCCAGCCCGGAAAGAAAAGATAAGGTAAAGGCCTTCTTTCGATTGCCGGTCGCATAATAAATAGGTACGGAAACAGCAATTCCTTCCGGTATATTATGAATGGCAATAGCAGCAGCGATAGCAATCCCCAGGGTCGGATTCTCCAGCGCAGCGGTAAATGTAGCTACTCCTTCCGGGAAGTTATGGATAGCAATGGCCAAAGCTGTCATTACACCCATCTTCATTAGTTTAGCATTCCGAGGAGGAGGGGCATCCATACTTTCCACGGAACGTACCTCATGCGGATTTTCAAAAGAAGGAACCAGCTTGTCAATCAAGCCAACCACCAACATTCCTCCAAAGAAGGCTACTACAGTGATAGACATACCTGTTGTATCTCCAAACTCTGCAATCAGTAAATCCTGTGCCTGGGCAAACATTTCCACGAAAGAAACATAGATCATAACTCCGGCCGAAAGGCCCAAGGAAAAAGAAAGGAATTTTTTATTCGTGGTTTTAGCTAGTAAAGCAATCAAGCTACCAATCCCTGTAGCTAAACCTGCAAATAATGTCAGAAGAAAAGCAGTTAAAAAGTTTTGCTCCATGTGTCATGTTTATTAATGTCTGCAAAGATAGTTTCTTTGCAGTTTGCTATCAATCACCATTTTTAAGTATAAAACAATGGAATGAGGCGTTTGTTCATAAGTGAGTACTTCAACACAATTAGTTATGTTATTATATGAAATTATAAGTTGTAGCTTAACTTTTAACTACAGCTGACGCCTGCCAGATTTTTAAAAGCAAAACCAACGGTCAACGAAGTCAATGCATGACAAATATAGTTAAAACTGAAAGCCCGACAGATTTAGCCCAAGGCTGCACCCGCTTTGCTCGCTGACCCTGGCTAATAACCCAGTCGTGTTTGGAAGATTTTAATGTCTTAAAATCTTTAAGAAATCCTGAAAGGATTGCATGTGTATAACCGTGGGATGGATATCCCACGGGGATAGAAACAACTATCCCGGGAGCCACGAAGTAGGTCAATTATATATTCTTCACCCCCTATTGGGGCTGTGAGAGTATAAAGTCGGGTTAGCTGTTTCCACGGGATACATCCCAGTCATGTTCGGAAGATAACACTTCTTAGCAATCCAGCCAAGAATCTAATGTCTTTTAAGAAATCCCGGAGGGATTTGATGTGCATAACCACGGGATGTAATCCCGTGGAATAGACGTCACAACTCTACCCACACAGCCCTGAAAGGGGTTAAGAATATATTATTGACCCACTATTCGTGGCTCACGGGATTATTCTATATCCTATCCCGTGGGATATGCATCCCACGGTTATGCACATGCAATCCCTGCGGGATTTCTTAAAGATTTTAACGTATTCAAATCTTCCGAACATAACTGGGATACATCCTGTGGTTATGCACATCAAATCCCTTGGGATTTCTCCAGCAAACCATAGATTTGGGATTGATTGCTAAGAAATGTTATCTTCCGAACATGACTAGGATAAATCTGTCAGGTGTGTAGCCTTCCTTAATCTTTTCTCTTTAACTCCCTGGGCCATTGATTCAGTCTTAATTCTTCTCTGTAATTGTAATAACATATACGAACGATGTCGAATTACTATCGCAAAATAGTCATTATTTTTTTAAAAGTACTATAAAATGAAAGATCTGTTCGAAACTTCTATAAGTTATCGACCAGATCTTTCATTTTTGTTCCGGAAGACTCAAAAAGGTTTTCGGTTCATCCTTAATATTATTTAATACGTTCATAGGCGCTCAGTATTAGTTTGTGTTATGACGGTAACTAGTTCTTACAGCAATTTTGTCGTTTTGGCGTTTTTGTTTTTGCTTGTATTCGTCATTAACTCACATCTTATATACTGAACCTAATATGGTAATTATATCAGGTATTTTGCAACTCAAACTCTCTTTTGTGACACAAAGAAAAGAAAATTTTGCAAAACAAAAGAATCAATTCCATAAAAAAACGAAAGTAACCGATAATATTATACGTGCGAAAAGTTAAAATGAATTCTTATACAATTTCAATACGACTTTTCCCGTTGACAGTCTTATGAACCTGTATCTGTACCGGAATCCTTTTACTCATTTCCTGTACATGGGATATAACGCCTATCTTCCTTCCCTGCAACTGCAATTGTTCCAAAGCATCCATAGCCGTTCGCAAGCTGTCGGCATCTAACGATCCGAAACCTTCATCAATAAAGAGCGATTCCACTTTCAGGTTATTGCCCGAAAGGGAAGACAGTCCCAAAGCCAGTGCGAGGGAAATCAAAAAAGATTCTCCTCCGGAAAGCGAATAAACGGTACGAACTTCATCGCACATATCGCAATCAATTACCTGTAATGCCAGTGTGTCGGGTACCTGCTGTAATTTATAGCGCTTGGAGAGGTATGATAAATGCGTATTAGCATGCATCAACAACAAATTCAGGGTATAACTTTGCGCTATGACCTTGAACTTATTTCCGTCGGCACTACCTATCAGTTTATTGAGTTTCTCCCATTTCTCAGCAATGGCTTGCTTTTCCTTTAGTTCTTTCTCTATGCTTTTCAGCCGGGCCTTGCTTTCTTCCTGTCGAATAATCTGTGCTTCAACCACAGAGAGCTGGCTTTCAATTTCACTTTTGGATTTCTGAACCTGACTAATGCTTTCAGCCAGATCCTCCGGCGCTTCGATTTGTTCCTGTTCTTTTTTTAAAGCATCTACGGCGGCTACCAATTGTTTGATCTCCCCCTGGACTCCCGAGAGTCCAGCCTGAGCCTTTTCAGCTCCCCGACAGATAAGTTCCAGGCTATCTGTTAGTTTTTTCTCCTTTTGCTGGATGGAAGCCTCGGCTTGATCCACACTTTTTCCTTTTAGTAAAGTCTGCCGTTCGGTGCATAAGGTATTTAAGATGGTTTCCTTGATTTTATAATCATACCAGACCCATTCCTCGTACAGTTGTTGGTATTCTTTCAGGCGGGCTGAAAGGGCTTCCTGTTGCTTTCGAAGGGTTTCCAGTTGTTCGTCAAACCAGGAGATTTGTTGTTCTTCCTCCCGAGCGGGACGCTTCCGGTCAATTTCCTCTTGTAAGGCAATTCTTTGCTTTTGAAGTTGCTCCTGTACATCTTTCAAATGCTTTACATCTCTTTGCAAGGAAATAAACCGGTTGTTTGTTTCCTGGAGTCCCTCCGAAACTGTTTTATATTCTTTTTCCACCAGGCGATAATGTGATTCAACCGCTTCTACTTGTTGGGTATAGGGATGTTCCATACTTCCGCAAACCGGACATGCTTCCCCGTGAATCAAGGCTTGACGAAGTTGCTGAACATCCTTTCCTACCGCTATCCGTAAACTGTCATAAATGCTCTGAAGTCTTTTTACTTCCTCCTGCCTCACAGATAATTGCTGGGTAACAACCGTTAATTCTTTTTCTATCTGTTCGCAAAATACTTTTTTCTCCTGCTGTTCTTTGCTTAGTTGCTCCGCATTTTGTTGAAGCTTTAACCAGTCTACGGTCTGCTGGCGTGCTTTCCGTAGTTTGTCCTGTTCACGGGATAAAGCGTTTTGTTCTTCTCCCAGTGCCTGAATACCAAAATTATTTAGTTTCCGGCTTCTTTCTTCATTGTTCTTTTGTTCTTCTTCCGGTTGGGAAGCTATAAAAGAATAGAAAGATCGGATAGACTTACCTGCGCTCTCCGCCTGGCTAAAATTTGTTTGTGCTCCCTGAATCCGAATATCCAGTTCACGGGCTTTCCGCAAAGCGGGTTGAAGTTCCTCACACTTCTTCCGGAATATATTCATTTCTTCTGTCTGCTCAAGCAATGCAGCCTTTAGTTTTTCCTGTGTCTCTTTCAGGAGGGTTTCTTCTTGTTGTTTCTGCTGGAGCTTTTCCTGTTGCGCTTTCAGGGATTGTGTCAGCTTTTGTTTTTCCAATAAAGAATCCAATAACCGGGTGACCTCATTCTTTTTGGATTGAAAGGCTATTTTATTTTGCAATAACAACTCCCATTCATCTTCCGGAAGTATCTTAATCAACTCCAAGTTACCTTTTAGCTGATTGAAAGCTTCATTAGCTGCCTTTGTATAGGTATAAACCGCTTTGGATATCTGAGAGTATATTTCCGTTCCAGTCAGTTTTTCCAAAAGTTCGGCTTTGGCCGATTCCCGTGATTTCAGGAAAGTGGCAAAGTCATTCTGGGCTAACAATACGGTACGGGTAAATTGCTCGTACGTTAAACCAACCAGCGCAGCCAGTCTGTTTAACAATTCGGTCTTGGTTCCCTGCAATTCTTCTTCCGTGTCCAGGTTAATGACCTGTATCGTTTGAGGCTGCAAAGAACCATCCGGTTTGTTACGGGCCCGGCGTACCATCCAGCGGGATTGATAACGGTAACCATCCACGCCCTGAAACACGACTTCGGCCAACCCCTCTCCTGCTCCCCGCCGAAGGATATTCTTTACATCCGACTGATTAATGACGTTTTCGCCTACATCGGTCAGGTACAGATTCTCACCCGTAGTGGCAAAACGGGGCGTTTTATCATACAGGGCCAGGCAAAGCGCATCCAGCAGGGTGGATTTGCCTGCTCCGGTAGGGCCGGAAATGGCAAAAATACCGGCTGACAATAAGGGTTCTGCAGTAAAGTCGATATCAAAAGTACCTTCAATAGAGGCGAGGTTTTTCAATCTGATCGCTAGTATTTTCATGAACAGGAGTTTAAGGAATCGTTGGTAGTATATAAAGAAAGGGTGGCCTGCTGAAACAGGTCGAGCAGTTCCTCCGGCATTTCGGTCTGATAGGTTTTCTCAAACGTCTTCTTTACAATTTGTAAAGGGTTCATGTCCTGTAATCCTACGGTGAGAACTTCTTCTTCGGTAGATATTCCGTTAGGTTGCCGATAGGTGGAAACAATTCGGGCCAACCGGGCCTGTTTTCCTTGTAAAGCGTCTTCTATCTGGCGGCGAAGCATGGGTTTAGGCCCATTCATCAGTACTTTTACTTCCAGGTAGGGCGCAGGTTCATTTTCCACACAATCGGGCAGTGTGCTTAATTGTTCCAATACACGTTCCGAAGACTCTGCCGTGCCGGATGGAATGCTGAGTAAGGAAACCAACGGAGTATATTCTCTCTTTTCAATGGAAAGGAGTTCACCTTTATCGAGTGCAACCAATACAACACCGTGTTTATAGTGCTTTTCCGCAAACGACATGGAGAGCGGACTTCCCGCATAACGTACATTTTCCCTACCGGATACCCGCTGTGATTTATGAATATGTCCGAGTGCGGTATAGGTAATAGCAGATGAGAATGCTTCCGGAGAAACGGCTTCCAGTCCGCCAATAAGGGTACGCTCGCTAAAGTCCTTCTCCGCGATCTCTGAACCGGTTGCTTGTAAATGTCCGACAGCAATCAATGCCTGGTGATCTTTCTTTTGATTCAATGCATGAGAAGTTAATGTTTTATAGAGCTCTTTGATGCCTTCGGTATAAGGATTTCCTTCTGTTTCCACAGTGGGATAATCTCCCTGGCGTAAAAAGGGAACGGTAAGGCAAAGCGCTTCCACTTTTCCGGTAGCATTTTTTAATTCTACGATGAGGTCGTCATAATCGATCTTTCCTTCGTGTTTCTTGATGACTCCTTTTACATAGGTATTCATTTCCTGCAACAAAGGGATGGGTGCTTCCAATCGCGCTGCAGAATCGTGATTACCTGCCACGACTACCAATTGCAACAAAGGGTTTTCATGGGTAACATGACGGATAAAACGATAGAACATTCGCTGGGAGGCTGCGGAGGGATTGGCTACATCAAATATATCTCCGGCAATGATGGCTACATCAATTTGTTGCCTGCTGATTTCTTCGGAAAGCCAGTGCAGGAAGTGTTCATGCTCGGCAGTACGGTCGTAGCCGAAAAAGGTTTGTCCCAGGTGCCAATCGGCGGTATGGAGTATTCGGATCATTATTTTAGTTTTTGGAATTCAAAATTAAAATAAATCTCCGGGATTGGTGGGGTTTGGGATTATTTTATATTAGTTCGGATGAGAAAGTTTTGTCTGAATGATGGGGTAAACAGAGTATCGTTATGTAAATATTTATATATTCTGTATTACTTAAGGTTGCAAAGGTATATACCTTGACCTCCCTTAGTTATATACCTTGACCATGCTTAGTTATATACCTTGGGGGTGCTTAGTTATATACCCTATTTTGGACGTTTGTAGACTACTGTAAATCAGAGAGTTAAAGAATGAGTGTGAAATTTTCAACTGTAAGATATATTTTATATTTTTAGATTACGTTTAAAGAACAAAAATAAATTTAACTTCTGTATCATTAACCACTACTCTTGAACTTCGAGAATTAAAATCAATAGATCGGGTCATATCCGGTTCAATAGTAAATAGAAAAGTATAACTCTTTCCCAATTCCAAGACAAATGGGGTATCTTCATCAGCTCCCGTTCCGCCTACTTGCCCATCTGCTCCCAAATCTTTGTATAAGGGAAAATAGACTACTTCATTAATCTGATTACCACTTTTCTCATAGTCGTAATGAACAGCTACATAAAAATTCTGATCCAAATCTTTGGGTTGTCCAACTTTCTCTTGAGTTAGGCTAGGATCGGCATCTACTTCCGCTTGTGTATATAGTTCATTGTTTCCAATACTAACCTCTTGAGGAAGTAACATTAAATTCCCGACATTAGGATCAACTAAATCTTTATATGCATCGGAGACACTCACTGGATTGGGTAAATAAATTGAATAATCTTCTTTTCGTTGTTGGTTGTTCCAGTTCCACTTTGTCTCAGGAATAGATATATTAGTTATTCCTTGAAGTGTACCTTCTCTGTACAAATTATGTAATATAACGTTTTTGATGCGGGGATTTCCTTGATTAGGGTTGCTCTGAGCTTCAAATGCTATTTGAGATAACATATGATTGAAATCCAAATTCACTGGATTTGTTTTTTGTTCTAAGGCCGCTGCTACTAAGAAATCTTCCTGCATATGATGATCGGTAGTTACCTCGTATTCAATAGTTAGGTTCTCAAAAGCGCTACCAATAAGTTGAAAAGACTTAAGGCCAACAGATGTTGCGGGAGTATAGGCAAAGAAATTAAGATAACCATAGGAAGGGAAATAATGCGTAGGAGAATAATCCCAATCAGTCCCATGCCTTTCAACAAGAACTTTATTCATGAAGTTCTCCTCATAATTGGTTGCGTCTTTAGTCCACACCGCTGATACACAGAAATTAGTAATTCCAGATATATCATTCACTTCTATAACGCGTGTATTTTTTAATTTACTTCTGAAACCTATTACTTTTTCTTGAGAAATTTCACTTCCTTCAAAAGAACAACTGCAGACAGTAACAATAAAAATTGTAAACAATAATACATCAAAAACTATTAAATAGCTCAAATAGAAGATTTTTTTTCCATTTCTTATTTTCTATACTGGCCGGATAAAGATATCCTCCTTATCCGACCTAAATTATTCCGTAAAAGTTACATTTTAAACTTAAATCTGAACTTGTTCTGGTGTATCTGGCCATTCCGCAACATCCACTTCAAATTCTATCGCCTTACCTGTCGCTCCTTCATCTCCAAAAATTAAATTAAAAGCATATTCACGTGCCATTTCAAATGGAAATGCAGTTTCATTATTAACGCGAATTTGATCTAACACACGAAGATAGAATTTTGCAGGTGTAGCTGCGTTCCCAGCAAAATATACAGTTTTATTTCCTTCTCGTAAAAAAGCCTTATAACTCACTTCAATATAAAATGCATTAGGAGTAGCTGGATCTGGTTTATTTATAAATTCAGGATCACTAGAATCTACAGGAACATTTCCTAATGTTGTTACTTGTGGCAATACTACCAATGCATTACTTTCTCCAATTACTGATTTATTATCAAATTGAACATAGATGGGAGCATCACTCATATCAAATTCATAATCAACTTTGTTAGAATGGTTTTTCCATAATACAACAGGAAGATTACTCGAATTGCCATAGGAAAATAAGCCATAAGGAATTCCATCGGTTATTGTTCCATCATTAGCTTTATTAAATGTAAGCGTACCTGTACTACATAAGTTCTTCAATGTAATACCATGAATAGTATATTCAATGTTTTTTGTTTTTTTTGCATTAAACTTAACTCTTGAAAGTGCATGCTGGAAATTAAGCCCCACT
This sequence comes from Bacteroides sp., assembly GCA_021201335.1. GTDB lineage: Bacteria > Bacteroidota > Bacteroidia > Bacteroidales > Bacteroidaceae > Bacteroides. The sequence goes on from JAJQFD010000009.1 coordinate 245,649, forward strand.
TTTCCAGTATTCTTATTTTGTAAAAGCTTAAGTGCTACTAAAAAATCTTCTTGGAAGTTTTGTTTAGTAGGCACTGTATATTCAATTTCAGGATCTGTACTTAATGGACCGGTTTGTCTCAAATCTTTATCTTTATTGACATTTATAGAAGATGCTGGACTATAGGCGAAGAAGTTTACATTTCCTTTCGAAGGCCAATATCGAGGTGGAGAATAAGACCATTCATCGTCTAATCGTGCTCCATTTTCGTCCATACCAGGACTACGAGTTATATCAAATGCATTGAATAAATACTGTGCACCTGTGACCCACCAACCTGTCAATGTAAAACTTAATATATTATCCTTCTCAGTAACAGCCACACGACTTTGGCTTTTATCGGTCAATGTGCTAAATTCAATAGCACCATTCCTTTTGTCTGATTCACTGATTATTTCATCACTCGAACAAGACATTACTAAAACAGCTATAGCTGCCAAAAATAAATACTTTTTCATAATTTTAAACCTTGTGTAAATTCAATTTAATTAAAACTCTTTGTATTCTATAAATTAATTATTACTTCATCCCATTCACCTACTCCAATTTCAAATCCAGAACCTTCTCCTTCATCATCCGGACCAGGCGGAATCTCCGGAATCTTATCATCTACAATTAAAATATCATATCCATCCCGTTCAATTTTTGCTTCTCTATCATTCATCGATTCCGTTATCTGATCCGATACATTCCAAGATTCTATATAATATTTACCATTCGTAGCCAGTATTTCTATTGTGAATATATTATGGTAAGGTTCTACCGGACCAAACGTATAGAATTCCCCTTCAATATATCCATCTGTATTCGTCCCTCTTGTAACCCCATTTTTGAAATACATGGTAGAAGGAGTATTGGATATCACCCGACTTTTGAAATGAAAAGAAGATGACATTCCGGAAATATCTCCACGTACTTCCTTGATATTATCAATTCCGACTATATTTTTAATACAATAAGTAAACTTTCTGACCGTATTTTTGGGATAAAAGTTAAAGACCAATGTATCAGGGTTCTCGGAGGTAAATTCTACATCAAATGTTTGTTCCGGACAATGCACGTAAAAATCCTGAGGTTCGGCTACAGTTTCTTCATCATTATCACGGGTAACATATTTATTATAAGTTGCTCTCGAAGCAGGTGCACAATAGGCTTCAAACAACTCATGCTCCATCTCGTTTCTGAAATAAATATTGGTAGCATTATAATCATAACAGAAAGGAAGATAACAACAACCCTCCGTCAACCGAATGATCTTTGTACCACTTTTAGGTATATCTTCTCTTCCGTAATCAGCTATACCTTCAGACAGAGAAAATAAATTAATACGCATTGGACGAGCTTCTTTTACAGGATCATCCCAGTTTATTACTATTTTTACCGCTCTTCCAGCCGGATCACAATTATCTTCATAATCCAGGTCCTTGTTCTTACAAGCTCCTGCAAATAAAGTGATGATAAGCAGGGCATATAGTATCTTTTTCATCTTCCAGCCTCCTTTCCTTTCTTCTTGTTGGTTCCGCTACCTATGAGCCAGACTAATGAAACTTTCGCTTTGGTCAGACCGACGTAATTCCGATCGTGCGTGCTCAACCACGGGAATGTATTGTCTTTACAATCGCTTACATCGTACTTTTTATACTTCCCACCGAAGTACCCGATGCCTAAACCAAATTCCAGGTTCAACCTTTTCCCGATAGGTTTGGCATAACCAATGGAAAGCCCTGCCGAATAACTCCAGTTACTTAGATAACCTTTGTCATCATCATCATTGGTAAACAAACGTAAATCGTAAGTACCTCCGTATCCGTAAGCTCCCACATACCAACCATTCAATGGATTTCCCGTTTTATTGCCAAACCAACGACGCAGTTCAAGGCCCGCCATCTGAATACGATGGAAATGATAATCATTCGCACCACTATCCCACCATGACCAATGTCCTTCCACTTCAGCCGACCATCTGTAGTTCTTTCCAAACGGTATCTCTACAGCCACGTTCGGCAATAAAGCCAGGTCAAATAAAAGGTTATTTTTAAGGGCAATATAGAATGGTTTTCCTTCAACCGGCTCCTCAACTTCCGGACATTTTTCATAGATAACCTGATAAATGGTATCAATCTTCACAATCGGTACAGGCTCCGGTATTTTATCTTTCTTGAAATAAATCAGACAGGCGGTACCTCCACGCAGGTAGGGAAGCATGTGCTTTCGCAGGTATTGATAGGTTATCCCGTTATTTATCCGCTTCATTTTGGCTCTTCGGGTATCGGGGTCCTGCTCTTGTTCCAGCATTTCGAGGAGTTCTTCCCGGGCAGGAACATTAGGATCTTCTTCAATCATCTGAATAAATCCGTCCCAGTCTTCCCCCAAAGAAAATGTAAGGAGTCGATCCCGGTTCACATACGGAAACTTTGTGGTAATGTATGATTTCACAGCCAATGCCCGGTTGGCTCCCAAATAGGCATTATGGTCCGTATATCCTTCAGGAGAGGCAGCTCCTATAATGGCTACAAAATCCATATCTTCTACCAGCGATATATTCGAAAATGTCCGGTCGATGATAGCCAGTTGACGGGCATTGTCCATATAGTCTTTCAATAAATCAATCTTACTCACCCGATAATGAATCGTTACCACCTCTGTTTCAGAACTATCGTTTTGCTCTCCACTCCACTTTCCACTGGAACTGTATCCTGTCAAATCAAGTTTCATGGTGGTAGTACTCAATGGATCTGGAACGACTTCCATTTTGGATATATTAAAAATCTGATACGGTTTTCTTTTTTGGGGTGTGGATATAGAGGAGTAATCGGAAATCATTCCTTTGGAATCTGGGCTGCTTTTTTCTTGTGCAATCAGTGGCACTATATAAATAGGACTCCAACAGATAAATAGGGTTAACAACCTTATGTAATTATGATTCATTATTATTTAATTGAGTAACTTAATCTTTCCAATAAGATAACACTTAAAGAATATCAACCACTGAAAGAAATAAGTTTATAATTTTATTAATAAGTTAGCTAAATAGTGTTTTTAAACTGAAAGCGCAAAGGTAATATAAAGTAAATTAATTTCATAAAGTGTTTAGTAATAAAACAGATTTATTAACTATTGCATTCTTCATATTATTATAATTTGTTTAAAATACACCTGTATTTCAGTGTTTTCATCTAGAAAAAAGAAATGATTTCATTAATGTTAACGTTTTAAATTAATAAGACTATTTGTGTTTGTTGATTTCTTTGCACACACTTTTACATATATTTCGAAGACAAATATAGATAAATAAAATAATATGTTATAATTTAACTGTTAAAAAATTATTTATTAACATTTGTATTTCTTTCCAATATCGTATCATTTTATGTAAGTAGGTCTGTATAAATAGGATTTGTACAATTCACCAAAATTTCCGAATATTGCAAATCCTATATCTGAAATAAATTATGGCGCAAAAAAGAAAACCGGGAAAAAGAAGTAAGAAGAAAAAAGCAAGTCGAATAAATCGAGGGCTTTGGATCATTCTTTTAATTTTATTGGTTATGTTGTTCTCCGCGATCTTATTATTAATGTATGATCAGTATAAGCAACGTCCGTCGGATAAGCCTGTGTCCTCTTATCCCATACCTACAGCACCGACAACCAAACCGACCAGACCTACTACTAAATCTACTCCTACATCCAAACCGACCACACCTGCGGGAAAAGTGAGTTATACATCGCTCCATATTCCTCAATATACAACTTCATCAACCGAATGTGTAGCCCATCATACCGGATACACTGTATCATTCAATACCAAATATCAAATACCCAACTGGGTAGGTTATGAACTTACCCGTGAAAAAACAAAGGGAGATGCCAAACGTTCGAATCGATTTGTTTCCGACCCCACCATGCCTGAGTGTTGTGCCCATACTTCCGATTATACCCAGTCGGGCTACGATAGAGGTCACATGGTACCTGCCGCTGATATGAAATGGAACACAAGGGCGATGGAAGAGACATTCTTCCTAAGTAATATCTGTCCCCAGCATCCGGATTTGAATCAAAAACGTTGGAAAGAGTTGGAAGATAAAGTACGTGACTGGGCCATAGCTGACAGTGCCATTATTATAGTATGCGGCCCACTTATCAACACTAAGTCACGCAAAACGGTTGGGAAGAATAAAGTAAAGGTGCCCGAAGGTTTTTTTAAAGTGATTCTTTCTCCTTATAAAGAGAACCCGGAAGCTATCGGATTTATCTTCAAAAACAAAAAGGCAGTGAATCCACTGCACACGTATGTGGTATCAGTAGATAGTGTGGAAAGCCTTACCGGATTGGATTTCTTTTCGGAATTACCAGACTCTATCGAGGAGAAAATTGAAGCCCGGACAAATTTGGTGTATTGGGGGTTGAAATAATATAAAACCAGAAAACATATAGGTATGTGAAATCTGGTCGGGTTCATTCAGCCCTGAAATAACTCATTCTAAACTACAAGAATTGGCTGAACAGTTCCCGACCGGATAACTATTTCAATTAACTTTTCTGCAACTTAAAAATCATAAATGCAGGTAATTCAGAATTGATGGCATATAAATCTGCTTCAACCTTTCCAGAGTCAAGCGGAAGCGGTTCGGACAAACCGGTAACCGTAAAGCCCGAATTATTAAAATAATGAATGTAGGTACTTATCATCCGGTTATAAGCAACCGACTGATTTTGCCGCATGGAATCCCAATATACCGACTCAACCACTTCATCCAAATATTTATAAATACCCTTTTTATTGCTTTGCTTTGATTCCCGGGTAGTGGTTACATGCCTGGATTCAATTAAAGTAAAAATCGGATGAGGGATGGTTATCATAACACTCCCCTTCGGAGATAAAATTTTGTGCAATGTTTCCAGCGTAACAGAAGGATCATCTACATCCTGGAGGACCAAATTTAAGAAAATGACATCATACATACCCTCATTCAATGTTTCCGGAACGTATTCTTCTCCCAGATTCCTTGCTGCCAGCATTGCCATAGAAGAGGATGGATCATACGCATGTATCTGACAATCTACATTCTTTTCCAGAAGATATTTACATAAGCTACCATCTCCACATCCATAATCCAAAATTGAATTATAGGGGCCATTATCCAACATTTTAAATAATTCAGGATATAAAATATGATCGTTTGCCCAGCGTTGGCGCGGAGTTCGGCTCAACCAAAAATTATCGCCCATCTGATTCCAAACATTTATATCCTTCACCGTTTGTTGTCCTGAAGTATACATAAATCTATTTATTAAAATTAATACTAACTAATTTTTTAATATTCAATTGCCGAACTGATAAGAATGAACGAAGGTTGAAACGCCGTAATTTTGTAAGATATATTATCAGCGCAAAAGCATAAATTGGAATAACAGAATTTTCAACTTTCCTTTTAATAATCCTTCTGATTTTCCATAATATTTCGCAAATATATAAAGTTTCTATATATTAAAAAAATCATTATACTAAAAATATAAAAAAATAAACACTTTAATAAACAAAATTGAATATATACTTACATATATGCATATAATGAATGAATAATAAAAAATAAGTATAAAGAAAAAACACACAATAAAACAATATAAACCTACTATATTAGCTAACAATCAATTTATCTTTCAGCTTTATTTATATACAAAATAATTTGCATTTCATATTCTGATCTTTCAGATAAAAAAAAGAACAACTTTATGGATGAAAAGAAAACTATATATTAATAAAATACCATTTCTCTTTTCCGTCTTTGTAAGCCATCTTACTTTGTACAACGTTGCATAGATGTGACATCCCAACCCTAAATGTAGTCTATGAGATATACATGCGTTTATAATAATAGGGTTAAGCGCTTACTTATTAAGAGTTGAATGGTCTACAATTTTTAATTGCGGGCAAAACAAAAACAAGAATAGCGCTATCTTTCGCAAAGAACAGCGCTATTCTTATGAAAGAACGGCGCTGTTTTTGGACAAGAATAGCGCTGTTCTTAAAATAAGAGCACCGTTAACTATAAACAACAGAGTGCTTAAGTGTAGATAGTTTAGCACTAAACTATTGATAACCAAATTATCAAAGTAAAAATAAAGAGTGTATTCTTACTTATTTTAGTTCTAGTAACAGTCGGGAGCGATCAGGTGATTCATCATTTCGATTTTAAGGATTAAAATGTAGAAATTTCAATATTACCCTATAAGTATACTGGTTCATAAGTTAATTCAAAACTACATGAAATGAAACGTACAACATTATTTTACTTCCCAGAACATATAAGCCTCAAAATAATCCTTTATCTTTGCTTGTTCTTGACGCCTTATTACAAAGAAGAATGAACAAAAGCATGAAGAAGTTTTTTAAGATTATCTTGATAGTGTTCTGTATTGGTCTGATTATTGGAGGCATTGCCGCAGGGATAGGCTACTATTTTATGTTAGCTCCTCAATTCCATCCGACTGAAAACACCTATATATATATAGACCGGGATGACACAGTAGATTCCGTTTATTATAAAATAAAACAGGCAGGAAATCCCCATAAATTTGAGGGATTCCGATGGATGGCCGAATATAAAAAATATGAGAACCGGATCAGAACCGGACGATACCTGATTCAGCCCAATGACAATGCCTACCATTTATACCAACGAATCGCAGGTGGGGCACAGTCTCCGGTTCAATTAACCATCGGTAGTGTAAGAACGCTCGATCGGCTTGCACGTCTGGCAGGCAGCCAGTTAATGATTGACTCCACAGAAATAGCCAACCGGCTATCTGACCGGTCGTTTATTCAATCCATCGGATATAATAGAGAGACAATCCCTGCCCTGTTCATTCCCAACACGTATGAGGTATACTGGAATATGAGTGTTGACGATTTCTTTAACCGTATGATTCAGGAACACGAACGCTTCTGGAATAAAGAACGACAAGAAAAGGCTGCTGCTATCGGATTATCTCCGGAGGAAGTCAGCACCCTGGCATCCATTGTAGACGAAGAAACGAACGCTGCCGACGAAAAAAAGACAGTAGCCGGACTATACATCAACCGTTTACATAAGGGAATGTTATTACAGGCAGATCCTACCGTAAAGTTTGCTTTGCAGGATTTTGAACTTCGCCGCATTCTGTTCAAACACCTCGAAGTGGATTCTCCTTACAACACTTATAAGTATGCCGGATTGCCTCCCGGTCCCATACGAATCCCTACCATAGCAGGGATTGACGCCGTACTCAATTACGAACATCACAACTATTTACACATGACAGCCAAAGAAGACTTTTCGGGTCGGCATAACTTTGCCACCACCTTAAGTCAGCATTCTGCCAATGCCCGCAAATATCACGATGCACTGAATAAAAGAAAGATTTTTGAGTGATTTCGCTACAAAATAGTAAGGATTGAACTATCTTTGCGTGATAAATCGTAATACAGCAATATGGGGGTTACCTTCTTACTCCCCTCCAAAAATAACTTAAAACTATGAGCAAGCAACTCTTACTCGGCGACGAGGCTATCGCACAAGCCGCACTGGATGCCGGACTCTCGGGTGTTTATGCCTATCCGGGCACTCCGTCGACTGAAATTACCGAATATATTCAGTCCTCTCCTATTACAGCCCAACAAAACATACACAACCGTTGGTGTTCCAATGAAAAAACAACGATGGAAGCTGCGTTAGGAATGTCATTCGTTGGTAAACGTTCCCTAGTCTGCATGAAACATGTGGGAATGAATGTAGCCGCCGACTGTTTTGTCAATTCGGGCGTAACCGGTGTAAACGGCGGACTGATTGTACTTGCTGCCGACGATCCCAGCATGCACTCTTCACAAAACGAACAGGACAGCCGTTTTTATGGCGACTTCGCACTGATCCCCATGTACGAACCCAGCAACCAGCAGGAAGCGTATGATATGGTTTATAACGGATTTGAATTTTCCGAAGAAATGGGTGAACCTATCCTGATGCGTATTGTTACCCGTCTGGCTCACTCCCGTGCAGGTGTAGAAATGCAACCCCCAAAACCACAAAACGAACTTTCTTTCAGTGATGATCCTAAACAGTTTATCTTGCTTCCGGGTATTGCCCGCAGACGGTACAAAGAACTGTTGAAAGCACAAGAAAAGTTCGTAAAAGCTTCCGAAGAATCTCCTTACAATAAATATATAGACGGTCCCAACAAGAAACTGGGTATTATCGCCTGTGGTATCGGTTTCAATTACCTCATGGAAAACTATCCGGAAGGTTGTGAATATCCAGTGCTGAAAATCGGACAGTATCCGTTACCCAAAAAACAATTGCTTCAATTGGTAGATGCCTGCGATGAAATTCTGGTATTGGAAGACGGTCAGCCTTTTGTAGAAAAACTAATCAAAGGCTACCTGGGAAAAGGATTAAAAGTAAAAGGACGTCTGGACGGTACACTGTCACAGGATGGAGAATTAACCCCCGACAATGTAGCTCATGCTTTAGGTAAAGAAAACATTTCTACTTTTAGCATTCCTGCGCTAGTTGAAGCCCGCCCACCCGCATTATGCGATGGTTGTGGACACAGGGATGTTTATACCGTACTTACCCAAATATTGAAAGAAGAATATCCCAGCCATAAAGTATTCAGTGATATCGGCTGCTATACATTGGGAGCCAATGCACCATTTAATGCTATTAACTCTTGCGTGGATATGGGTGCTTCCATTACTATGGCCAAAGGAGCGGCAGATGGCGGGTTGTATCCATCCGTAGCTGTTATTGGAGATTCAACATTCACCCATTCCGGAATGACCGGACTGCTGGATTGTGTTAACGAAAACTCTCCGGTTACCATTGTTATTTCCGACAATGAAACAACTGCCATGACTGGTGGACAGGATTCAGCCGGAACCGGACGCCTGGAAGCTATATGTGCAGGTATTGGTGTTGATCCTGCTCACATCCGTGTTGTTATTCCTTTACGAAAGAATCACGAAGAAATGGCACAGATTATCCGTGACGAGCTGAACTACAAAGGTGTATCCGTGATTATTCCACGCAGAGAGTGTATCCAGACATTGAAACGTAAAAGAAAGTAAAGCATGAAAAAAGATATTATTCTATCAGGTGTAGGAGGACAAGGTATTCTGTCTATTGCCACCGTGATTGGGCAGGCAGCTTTAAAAGACGGTTTATATATGAAACAAGCGGAAGTGCATGGCATGAGTCAGCGTGGAGGAGATGTGCAATCCAATCTTCGTTTGAGTGATCAGCCGATTGCTTCCGACCTGATACCCAAAGGTAAATGTGACCTGATTATCTCCCTCGAACCGATGGAAGGATTACGTTACTTACCCTACCTGAATGCTGAAGGGTGGCTGGTAACAAATGACAGTCCATTTATCAACATCCCCAACTATCCCAACGAAGCGGATATCATGGATGAAATCAATAAATTACCCCACAAAGTTGTATTAAACGTTGATAAAGTTGCTAAAGAAATCGGTACCATCCGTGTAGCTAACATGGTATTGCTGGGTGCTACCACTCCTTTCTTAGGCATTGATTATATAAAAATACAAGATAGTATCCGCGACATATTTGCCCGGAAAGGAGATGCAATTGTAGAAATGAATTTAAAAGCATTGGATGCGGGAAAGGAAATAGCGGAGAAATTGATTTAAGTCTTTGAGTTCTTAAGTTATTATTATTTGAGATCAAAACTTAGGAACTCAAAAAAGTTAAAAGTCGAAAACCATGGATACAAAATACTGGGAAGAAGATATAGAAACTCTGAGTCGGGAGAAACTACAACAGCTCCAAATCCAACGTTTCAGAAAAACTATTGAAAGAGCCTCTCATTCCCCGTTTTATAAACAACTCTTCAAAGAAAATAATATCAGTGTAGATACCATTCAGACTCTGGATGATATACGCAAACTGCCTTTTACTACGAAGGCCCAAATGCGCGAGAATTACCCGTTTGGTCTGGTAGCCGGTGATTTGAAAGATGCTGTGCGGCTCCACTCTTCCAGCGGCACCACCGGAAATCCTACAGTAATTGTCCATTCACAACACGACCTGGATTCCTGGGCCAATCTGGTTGCCCGTTGCCTGTATATGGTTGGGTTACGTTCCTCAGATGTTTTCCAAAATAGTTCGGGATATGGAATGTTTACCGGAGGACTTGGATTCCAATACGGTGCCGAACGTCTTGGGGCGTTGACGGTACCTGCTGCTGCCGGAAACAGTAAAAGGCAGATCAAATTTATCACCGACTTTGGTACAACCGCCTTACATGCGATTCCCAGTTATGCGATCCGACTGGCGGAAGTATTTCAGGAAGAAGGTATTGATCCCCGGAATGACACCCGGCTAACAACCCTTGTAATTGGTGCCGAACCTCATACAGATGAACAACGGAAAAAGATCGAGCAAATGCTGGGCGTAAAAGCTTACAATAGTTTTGGTATGTCGGAAATGAACGGACCGGGGGTAGCATTTGAATGCCCTGAACAAAATGGCATGCATTTCTGGGAAGATTGCTTCTTTGTGGAAATTATTGACCCGGATACGGAAGAACCCGTTCCTGTAGGTGAAATCGGAGAATTAGTGTTAACTACCCTTGATCGTGATATGATGCCTTTAATCCGCTATCGAACTCGTGACCTGACGCGTATTATTCCGGGAGAATGCCCTTGCGGCCGTACTCACATCCGGATAGACCGAATCAAAGGGCGCAGTGATGATATGTTTATAATAAAAGGAGTCAACATCTTCCCGATGCAGGTTGAGAAAATTCTGGTACAGTTTCCCGAATTGGGCAGCAATTACCTCATTACTCTCAGTACTCGTGATTATCAAGATGAAATGGCGGTTGAAGTTGAACTAAACGATCTGTCGACAGATAATTATATCCAATTAGAAAATCTGCGCAAAGAAATTACCCGCCAGTTGAAAGATGAGATTCTGATCACTCCTAAGCTGAAGCTGGTAAAAAAGGTTCATTGCCGCAAAGCGAGGGGAAAGCTGTGAGGGTGAAGGATTTAAGGAATAATCAATAAAACAAGGTACTTCATCTCCATTCGTACAAGCTATGATTTGCTATATGTAAGTAGTAATTCCACACGATTAATAAAAGCACTGAAAGTGTGACATATTTAGCCCAGAGTGAACGTAGCATAACTCTGGGCTAAAATATATCAGGCCTTCAGCGTTTTCATAATGTATTTGGTAATCAATAACATAAACTAATTATGAACCCATACTTCGTTTTTCAGATTTCGTTATTGAAACTTTTCTACTCATCCTCTAATGTTACTGTTAATTTCGGAGCCACTTTCACCACCTTCGTTTTCATCCCCATATACGAAACAGCAATATTATCCAATTCACCTGCCTGTAGAGAAAACTTTCCCTCCGTATCGGTTACTGTACCGATTCTTGTTCCCGCAACAAGTACAGTGGCACCAATTACAGGTTTACCTGTACTGTCCTTTACTTGTCCGTTCCTCATAATAGATTGATCTGATTCAGATACCTTTTTTCTTCTAATCCACGTACAATGGTTGATAAGGTATTGAAATGAGTTTTTGGGTCGTCATAGAACGTAAGTATTTCTTTCACGAACAGTGGTCCTTTTTCCCAGAAAAAGGCCATTAATTCTTCTTCTTTTGCAGTTAATCCTTTCATAGCTTTCCATTTAATTGCAACAAGGAACTAAACAATTTAGTTGGGAAACTAATTTCCCTAGTCAAATTAAACTAAAGGTTATAGTTAAACTGAAAGAGACAGCAAAAGATTTCTTTTTTTGTATATCTACAGTCTGTAGGGGCATCCCTTGTGGGTGCCCAAATGATGGTCGCCTAATACAACATAAAACTCAATCATTATCAGAGGGCACCCACAAGGGATGCCCCTACAGACTGCGGATTAACTATTTAAAATGGGAAGATAAGCGGCAGTACAAAAATCATGGCTATTCCGATAATTAGTTGCAGCGGTAATCCAACCTTTATATAATCCATAAAGGTATAATGACCTGGTCCCATTACCAATGCATTGGGTGGTGTAGAGAATGGAGAGGCAAAACACATACTGGCTGCTACGGCTACCGCGAACAGGAAAGAAGTTGGGTTAACTTCCATTTGTATAGCCGCACTCAATGCGATGGGACAGAGAAGAACAGCTGTAGCCGTATTGCTGATAAACATGGTCATAATTGTAGTTGTAAAATAGATACCAGCCAACAATACATACGGCCCATATCCACCTAAGTTATTTACCAGCATGTTGGATACTAATTGAGAAGCTCCTGTTTTTTCAAGTGCCAAGGACATAGGAAGCATGGCAGCTATTAAAACAATACTTTCCCAGTTAATGGTCTTATAAGCATCTTCTACATTGCGGAAGCAACCCGTCAAAATCATCAGAAGGCCTGCCAGAATTACAGCTGTTACCGGAGCTATTGGAATAAAATCGAAAATCATACATACAATCATACCAATCATAATGATGGCGGCTATCGGTGCTTTATGATCCAATGTTACCTTTGCAGCCTCAGTCAAGGGCTGTCCCAATACGACCCATTCGGATTGATCTTCACTTAGGCGAGCAATATTTTCCCAGGTACCCTGTACCAATAACAGGTCACCAGAAAGAATCTTTTCATCTTTCAGATTTTTGAGTATATATTGTTGCTTACGCTGTATCCCAAGTATATTTACTCCAAAGTTTTCACGAAATCCGGCATCTTTAATTGTTTTGTTGATTAGTTTAGAGTTGGGCATTAATACAATTTCAGCAATCCCGATCTCTTTAAACTCCAACTCTCCGCTTGGGCCAGTAACTTTCCCCTCAGCTTTATGCGTATCCAGAAGCTCTACCTTGGTTTCTTCTACAAAATGTTGTACATTTTCAAATTCACCGAGCAGATACAAAATATCTCCCGACTGGATCAGCGTATTTGCTTCTGCTATCTCCTGGCTCATGGTCTTGAAGAAATTCCGGGATGATCCGGATACCCTGCGTACTTCCAGAATACTCACATTGTAGTTTTGGGTAATACCCAATTCCATAATTGTTTTTCCTGCCAGTACAGAATTATCATGAACTTCAACCCGATATAAATTATGAGATAACTGATACTCATTGGCCAGTTCTTTCAATGATTTCGATTTCTTCTTCTTTTTGTTTTTATCGTCTTTCTGAGATAGGAACATTTTACTTAACGGAATCAAAACCAAAACGCCAATAGTAAGGCAGACAATACCTACCGGCGTAAATGAAAAGAATGTCAGCCTCTCATATCCGGCTGCTTCCAATGCTTCCGCGATGATAAGGTTAGGCGGTGTTCCGATTAAGGTCATCATTCCACCCAAGCTGCTTGCAAAAGCCAACGGCATCAGCAAACGGCGACTGTTGATATTTCCACTGGCTGCCATACTTACCACAATGGGAAGCATTAATGCCACCGTTCCGGTATTACTTACAAAAGCACCAATACCAGCCGTAGCTAGAATAACAAGAATGAATAATTTGGTTTCATTGGTACCGGCCATCGACAAAATCTTACTACTAATCATTTTTGCCAGTCCGGTTTTAAAGATAGCTCCTCCCACCACAAAGAGGCCAACCATCATAATTACCACACTGTTAGAAAAGCCGCTTAAAGCTTCGGATGGAGTTAAAATACCAAATACGATTAAAAGAGCCAGGGCACAAAGTGCCACAATATCAGACCTTATTTTGCCGTGTACAAAAAATACCACCGACAAAATAAGGATTATAAAGGTTGTATACATACTGTTCTTCCTTTGTTAGTAGTTTAGTCGTTTGTCGATCTCTTTCACTAAAGAGTTAAATTCTTCTTCATTAAATAAACGGGTAAGCATAATGATTCGTCCATCACGGTCTATCAGGACATTGCGGGTTATTCCGGCTTTTCGTAAAGCATATTTAGCAAAAATATCTCCACCGGGATCAAGACCCAGAGGATAGGTTACACCTACTTTCTTGCCGAATTCAATTACTTTTTCAAGGGGTTCATCGCGGTCTATTCCCAGGAGGATAAAATCATTGTTGTCTTTATGCTTCTGCCAGATATCTTTTTCAATAAAAGGCATTTCTTTACGGCATACGCCACACCAACTGGCGGTGAATTGTAACATAACAATCTTCCCCTTTAAAGAAGACAATGTTACACTCTTCCCGTCCGTAAGTTCCATTTTAAAATCGGGTGCCATATCTCCCACTTTTACAATGTAACCTACTTCATCAGCATTTACCGTCTGAAGATTTGTTGTTTGTTGAGACTGCACAGTTCCTGTACAGAGGAATAGAAAGATAAAGAGGTAAAAAACGTTTGTTTTTCTTTTCATAATAGCTTCATTTAATTCACAAAATTAACAAATGAAGCAGTTAATCACAAAAAAAAGAACTTGCACTCTACTAATTATAGTATATTTTTACATTTCATAGTAAAGTGCAAGTCCGCGAACTTAGAATACAAATAATTAATCTTAAAAACGGGGGGTAATATCTATCCATTGATCGATTTATAATCTTCCAGAAATTTCTGTAGCCCGGCATCTGTCAGCGGGTGTTTCAGTAATCCTTTAATGGCACTTAGCGGACAGGTTGCTACATCCGCTCCTACTTCGACACATTGAATAATATGACGGGAATTTCGGATTGAAGCGGCCAGTACCTGGGTTTCGTAACCATAATAACGATACATTTCCACAATCCGGGCAACCAAAGCAATACCATCTTCGCCGATATCATCCAAACGTCCAACAAATGGCGAAACATAGGTTGCACCTGCTTTGGCAGCCAGTAAAGCTTGCCCGGTAGAGAAAACCAAGGTGCAATTGGTACGGATCTCTTTACCGCTAAAATACTTAATTGCTTTAATACCATCTGCAATGCAGGGTACTTTTACAACTATATGCGGATTTAAAGCCGCCAGTTCCTCACCCTCACGAATCATACCTTCATAATCGGTAGCGATTACTTCGGCACTGACATCCGCCTGTACAATCTTGCAAATATCCACATAATGTTTTTGCTGACTCCCTGTCCCTTTTATTCCTTCTTTTGCCATGAGTGACGGGTTGGTTGTAACTCCATCCAGTACTCCCATTTCATAGGCTTCACGTATCTGGTCAAGATTGGCAGTGTCAATAAAGAATTTCATGATGATAAGTTTATTATTTACTCTATAAACAAATCATCGGGAAAGAAAGTTCAGCTTTTATCTGTTCACTTTGACGGTTTGTTTTGCCGGTTTGGGGGAAGATTCAACTTTAAGAAATAAAATAACGAAAGCTGATGCTGTACAAGCAAAGAAAGCCAGTCCAACGGCCGTCAGTGTACCATTACTTAACATAT
The DNA here is from genome assembly GCA_021201335.1 of Bacteroides sp. Taxonomy (GTDB): domain Bacteria; phylum Bacteroidota; class Bacteroidia; order Bacteroidales; family Bacteroidaceae; genus Bacteroides. The sequence goes on from JAJQFD010000009.1 coordinate 261,083, forward strand.
TCGACACGAGTGAACAAATAAATGCAACCAACAATTGGATAGAACCGAATAAGGCAGAGGCTGTACCGCTGTTTTCGGTAAAAGGGGTAATAGCCAGTTCGGTGGTTGTAGGAAACAGAATACCTATGGGAAACACATAAAAGAACAGCAAAACTAAAATGATAGCTATATTTACCTGCATATACATCAGGGATAGGAGCACGATACTAACGAGAAACATGAAGCTGACACTCAGTTTGACCAGTTTACCCACAGAAAAATGCTTTTGCAGGGAAGTTGTCAGGTAGGAAGCCACCATTAATCCGAACGCATTGACAGAGAAGACCAGACTAAACATGTGGTTGGATAAACCGCCATGCTCCATAATTAGAAACGGCCCGTTGGCCACGTACACCATTAACGCACCATTCGCGATACCGGCAATCAGCGAATAAACCAAAAACTTCTTTACTTTCAGGATATTCCAATAATCCATCCAGACATGGGTCGTTGAACTCACTTGCACTTTAACCGGTTTGTGAGTTTCCGGTAAGCCAAACCAGGTAAAGATAAACATAGCTATACCCAGTATCAAAATCACACCAAACAACGCTTTCCAGGTAAAGGCCGCCAGAATGCCATTACCAATAACCGGAGCTATAATGGGGGCAATTCCCATGATTAAAGCCAATATAGAATAAATCTTCAACGTATCGGTTTTGGCAAAATAATCAGTAACGACAGCCCTTGAAATAACAACTCCTCCACATCCACCGATGGCTTGCAGGAAACGAGCAACCCATAATTGCTCGATGGTGGTTACATACATGCAGGCAACCGTCGCAACCATAAAGATGGATAAAGATATCAGAATCGGTTTCTTCCGGCCAAATTTATCAGCTAAAGGTCCCCACAATAACTGTCCGATGGCGAAACCACCCAGAAAAGTTGACAAAGAAATTTGTACATTGGCAGTGGAGGTATTCAGTGCATCGGCAATCAGGATAAAGCCCGGCAAATATAAGTCAATGCTTAAAGGTTCTAAGGCGGTTAAGAGGGAAAGGATCAGAATAACGATCCATTAGGTGAAAGTAAAATTCTTCATATCTTCTTTTTTTGGGGAGCAAAAGTAACAAGGATTCCAGAGAGAGGGCTTGCACCATTCCTCCGTTCTCTTGGACAAATGAACTATTTCACTATTTATCCTTTTCTATTGTAGGGAGTAATTATTAATCTTACTTTTGAGAAATAAAGATACCACATGATACATAGGGATTATATTATGAGACTACTCCAGTTGTTTTTCGAAGCACTGGCTAAGTTTATTCGCAATAAAGAAGGCAAAGATCCGGAGATACTTCGTCCGGAACTGGAAGATCTTTATAAAACGTATCTGAAAGTTCCATGGGATTACTACAAGGACTTGACGATGGAGCAAATTATTAACTCTTTTGACGAAGATGAACGATTGGTGAAAATGGAAATTGTCGCCGAATTGTTTTATCAGGATGCTTTATTGGAAGATATAGACATTGTATTGTTGAAAAAAGCCAGAGATATCCTGAAGTATGTTGATTTGAATAGTGATACTTTCTCTTTCGACCGCCAACGAAAAGTGAGTGAGATAGAAGATATTCTGCAAAATTATTGATGCAGGCTTTTAAATTCGCTGGGTGTCATCCCCGTTTGTTGTTTAAAGAAACGGGTGAAGTATGCCGGTTCACTGAACCCCAGGTGAAAGGCTATCTCTTTCAGGTTTTTGGTTCCCAGGCGGATTTCCTTTTTTATTTCCAGTATCAGCCGTTCCTGCAAATGTTGTTTGATGGTTTTCCCGGTGCCTTTCACGCAAAGTTCGTTTACTTTCTTATTGGATAGATTCATCCGGGTAGCATAAAAATCTGTCTCCCGTTCCGTAATGAAGTGATGATCTATCAGTCTCATTAATTCGGAAACCGGCCTGTCGGGTCTGTTGATAGAAACATCGCTTACTTCATACAGAGAGGATACATGAAAAAGAAAAGCTTCCATGTAACTCTCCATCAGTAAGATTCTATTTTCGTTCTGGTATTCCAGCAAAATTAGTTCCATCAGTTGATGGAGAATTGCCAGGGTATCTTTATCCAGACGGATAAATACATTGGATGCATATCCGTTCAGATAGTCCGACTGTAAATGTTGATTGATATGAAAAAAGTTATCGTTATGAATGGCAAACAAATATCCTTCCTTCCCTTCGATATCCAGCATATCTATTTGTCCGGGAAATACAATGACTACCTGGTTATCACCTATTGTATATTCATTAAAGTCCAGAAAATAAGCCGGATCGCCCCCTGACCGGGTAAACCAAATTACCTGATGAAAGTCATACCGCTGATAGTTGCCAAAGATAGCATCATCGGCCTGTTCCAACCGGAAAATCTCAATAAACTGATCTCCTTCCAAGCGGTTAATGGGTATGTTAAAACGGTTTCTCAATTCTTTGTCAGGTGCAAATGATGGGTAATAACTGATGGGAACTCGTTCTGATAGTGTGTAACCATAATCAAGGTTTTGTTTTTTCTTCCGCAAAATGCTTCAATTGCTTTCTTTACATGAAGCCTGTTATAGGAATCCAGTCCATGAAAAGGTTCATCCAAGATAAGCAATTCCGGGTCTTTTACAAAAGCGCGGGCAAGCAAAACCAGGCGTTGCTCTCCCGAAGAAAGCTGCAGGAAAGGAACTTCCGACAAATGCCCTGTATTGAAAATAGTCATCCACCACTTACACTTCTCAATCTGTTCTGATGGAGTTTGTTTGTATAGTCCAATAGAATCATGCAACCCGGAAGCAACGATTTCAACGGAAGGGATATTTTTCAAATACGCCCGATGCATCTCCGGAGAAACGTATCCAATGTGCTTTTTTATTTCCCAGATACTTTCGCCCGTACCCCGTTTACGGCCAAAAAGACTGATATCACAAGCATACGCCTGAGGATTATCCGCACAGATCAGGCTGAGTAAGGTCGACTTTCCTGCTCCGTTCTCCCCACTCAATGCCCACTTTTCTCCAGTCTGAACCGTCCAATCCAGCTCTTTCAGAATTGTACGATCTCCATAACGAATACTGACTTGATTCAGCTTTACCATCTCCTTTCCGGTAGCATGAGAATCCGTATCGGGTAATTGCGAGATTTGTTGTTGCATCAGTCTGGTTTTATCGGTTTCACCGATGGCATAGTCTTCAGACATATACTCTTCCCGGGATTGTTTGGGAGAGACAACCTTATCTTTTACAGGCACCACATGCGTAATGAAACCAGGGATGTCACTTACTCTGGAAAGCACCATTATTATCTGTAGATGTTCCAGTGTTGACAACTCCTCCAGTAATAACTGTAAAAGCTCACGCGTTTGTGCATCGAGTCCAATAAAAGGATTATCGATAATTAAAATACGGGGAGTAGATAGCAATGCTTTGATCAACTGAAACTTGCGGAGTTCACCACTGGATAATAATATAATCTTCTTGTCGATAACTGCTTCCAATTGAAATAATTGTAGCAATCTCTGAAACAAAGAAGGGTCACTGATCTCACCCAGCATCTCACGAGCAATGGGCGCATCTTCCTGATCGGTAGCATTCCAGCGTTGCTGATAGTAATAACTAGCATCGGCACTGCCGTATGTATCCCGGAAAGCTATATATTTTATATTTTCATAAACTGTATTGGTGGGTGAAGGAAAGAAATTATACTCCACTTTTCCTTCTTTCAAAGAGTGTTTTCCCATCAGCAAATCCACCAATAAACTTTTACCAGCTCCGTTTGGGCCAACAATAGCCAGGTGCTCTTCTTCCGAAAGAAGAAAATCAACTGGTTTTTCGAATCTTACAAGCGGATTCCGTGCTATGGCATGGGATATTTCGATCTTTTTTTGCTTCATGGTGCAAAAGTAATACAAATATATAATACAATGGCATTCGAATAGTATCATTCGGATTCCACTGCTAATACCCATTCATTGTATTTCAGAGGATAACCTCCTATTTTACAAATTGTCAAAATGATATTTAAACGCTCTCAGAATAAGATATTTAGGTGCGAAGTTGATAGCACTCCATAAAATCGGGAAGAAATGGTATTAGAGTAAATCAAAAAGAAATAGTTCGAAAGCAATAAGCATCAGAAAGATCACACATAACCGTTTTCATAGATCAACAGAAACATACAACTGGCAATTAAAGCTCTTTTTGATTATAAACAATCAGTCGAACTTTAACTGCTTCCAGCATAAAATAGGGAAGAATAAAAGGAACTCTGCAGACTTGCGCAGCCCAAGTCCCCGGACTTGAACAGCGCAAATCTCTGAACTTGGGCTGCGCAAGTCTGGGGAGTTGAGATGCGTAAGTCCTAAAACTTGGGCTGCGCCAGACTGGCAAAAAAGGGTTTTCTATTCATAAAAAGGCTCCAGAACGATAAAATTTGCAATAAATATGCATTTCCGTCATCTGAAAGGGCCGTTTTAAAAGAATTGCCGGAAAGTGAAACAATTGATTTCAGATAAAAAAGGAACAGAAAACAAACTTATTGTTTCTTTTTGGTACATACCAATCTCTTTAGAGGCTTCCCTTGCTGATGTCCAAGTAAGGATTTACCGGTAAGGGGTTGTCGATAAAATTAAAATATAAATTGAATTCAAGGCACTCACAAGGGATGTCCCCTACCCATACGGATAGAGGATGAAAGTTGTTTTACTTCTACTTTTTAATCTTAGAATAATAGTAGTCCAGTATTCCATCCAATTCTTTTCGGTAGTTTATCGCTATATATCCTTTTAAGAACGAATCCCGTAGAAAAGGAGGCCCCGAAAATTTGATAAAGGAAGCATTATCGAAGCAGGCAAGCTTCCCAAAAATAATCACAGAACCTTTGGAAGGCCTGTTCGTTGGAGAAAAAACATTAAATTTTATTTCATCAGGAGTTGAAGTAAAAAACCATATACCTTCCATATCATTTATCATTATTTCTTCGGACTCCATACCAGATTTGCCGATTATCTTATCCTCAGAAAAAATAATATCAGTAAAAGTCGGTTTATACAATTTAAAGCCGGCCCAAACAAGAGCTCCCGCAGTCGCCATAAAAGAGATTGCAGTTACAAGATGGACATTCTTCTCTTTAAATAGAACAATTAAAAGGATGACAACGCTAATTGAAAGAACAATAATTAAAGATCCGAGAAATTTCCCGCCTTTCATGTAGGCTACTTTTTGTGTTCGCATTATAATTCGTGTTAGGTTTAAATTTAGTTGCGGCAAAAGTAGTATTTTACTCGGAAATTATCGCAAGAATGTCTGCTTTTGGATAAGATTATCACTCTACCAGCTATCTGAAGGAAAATGCACTCATCAAAGCAAGAACCAATTAAGCTTTTGATTGTTATATAAAAGAAACTAAAAATTTAAATAACAGATTATGGGTATTTCTGCTTATATCAATTCTTTAGCGAACGAAACGACATCGGTTGATAGTACTTATAAAACTCAGGTATATAAGAGTTTACTCAGAACCATTTCTGCTTTTGAGAGTAACGATATATCTTTTTCTACTGTTTTCACACCTACCTGGATGGATGGTTACCGCCAGTTTTTACAATCCATAGGATATAATTCTCACGTAATTACCTTTTTTATGCAGTCGCTTCTTTCTGTTTATAAAAACGCTGTGGAGGATGGCGTTGTCTCTGCGCAGAGAGATATACTAGAGGGTGTCTTGGCAGAAGAATCTGCTTCTTATAATTAATGGGCATCTTGCTCACGCAAGAAAACCCATTATCAACATCTCTACTGTATCCTTTTCACAAGTACAGTAAAGGAACTTATATAACTTTACAAATACAATTTATTGTCCATCGATGGTTATAATCTTTCCATCTTCATCATATTCCAGCTCCACTACCTTGAGGCTACGTAACCAGGTACGTCCACCGGAAGGAACACTGTCATGATGGAATAAGTACCATTTTCCTTTAAACTCCACAATGGAATGGTGGGTAGTCCATCCCACTACTGGCGTCAAAATCACTCCCTGGTAAGTAAATGGCCCATACGGATTATCCCCCGTAGCATAGCAAAGAAGATGAGAATCTCCGGTACTGTAAGAGAAATAGTATTTTCCATTATACTTATGCATCCAGGATGCTTCAAAAAAGCGACACTCATTACTGGCTTTTAAGGGTTGTCCGTTTTCATCCAGGATAACAACTTCCCGCGGTTCCTCCGCAAATTCAAGCATATCATCGGATAAACGAGCCACACGGGCACCCAATGCCGGTTCATCTCCTTCCGGAAGTATTGCACATTCCAATGCTTTGTTGTTCCGGTAACGTTGCAATTGCCCACCCCAAAGACCGCCGAAATACATATAATAATTTCCGTCTCCATCATCCAGGATAGCCGGATCCATGCTATAGCTGCCTTTCATCGGATCGGACTGAGGGATAAACGGGCCTTCGGGACGATCACTAATGGCCACTCCTATATGGAAGACATCATTTTTGTCTTTCAGTGGGAAATACATATAGTATTTGCCGTCTTTTAAAGCCACATCACAATCCCACAGCTGACGGCCTGCCCAGGGGATATCTTCTACTTTCAATACAACTCCGTGGTCGGTTATTTCTCCTTCCGGGTCTTCCATCGAAAAGACGTGGTAATCTTTCATATTAAAATGATCGCCATTGTCGTTTTCCGGTACCCCACTTTCCCAGTCATGGCTGGGGTAAATGAATATTTTTCCTTCGAATACATGTACGGAAGGGTCGGCCATATAGTCGCCGGGAACTAAGTATCTTGCTTGCTTTTTCATGATAGGGTTATTTTAATTTAGAATTAATAATTTAAAAATGAGATGATAAGTAAGTGTTCAAACTAGTTTGTAAGATGTAATTCAACGAATGAGTGTATGTTATTACAATGACGATGAAGAGCGAAGGCCGGACAGATTTAGCCTGAGGCTGCACTCACTTCGTTCGCTGACCCAGTCATGTTCGGAAGATAACATTCCTTTAGCAATCCAGCCAAAATCTATGGTCTGCTAAAGAAATCCCGGAGGGATTTGATGTGCATAACCACGGGATGTAATCCCGTGGAATAGACGTCCCAACTCTACCCACACAGCCCTGAAAGGGGTGAAACCTATATTATTGACCCACTTTGTGGCTCCCGGGATAGTTATTCTATCCCGTGGGATATGCATCCCACGGTTATGCACCTGTAATCCCTACGGGATTCTTCTAGATTTTAATGTCTTTAAATCTTCCGAACATGACTGTTGCCTGACCCTGGGCTAAATCTGTCAGGCTTTCAGCCTTAACTAAGTTCATCATACTAAATCGAATAAGGGAAAGTTGTAAACTCTTGTAATAATATACACTAATGGTGTTGAAGTACTTAGAATTTAGGAATCAGAAATTAGAATCTGGAAACCATTAAGCTATTGGGCTGGAGTGGCAATTCTAATTTCTTAATGCTAAATTCTTAATTGTTTGTACCACTTCTTTGGGCTGATGATTCCGATCGAACAACAGCGGATAATCCGTACGGCCTTTCACTGGCCAGTCGTTCTTCCAGGAATCACCGTCTGCAACTCCCCACATGGTTACTCTTTTCACTTTATCCTGGTGCTTCAGGAACAGTTGAAAGAATGATGCCATCCGGTCGTTCCATTTCTTCGAGACCTCTTCCGGCAGACCATCCGGATAGGGATTGATTTCTTTTTTGTATTCAAAACTGGCTTCCACTGCCGCACCGACATTCCTGTCGGGAGTAGGGAGCGCAGATAAATCAAGTTCGGTAATCATCACTTTTACGCCCGCATTGGAAAATGCCAGGATGCTGGCTTCGTACTCTTCCAAGCTGGGATATTCCATGCCGATATGTCCCTGCATACCGATAGCGTCCATACGGATTCCTTTCTCTTTGAAGGATTGTATCATCTTGACGATAGCTTCCCGCTTGCCTGCGTGCCATTCGTTATAATCATTGTAATAGAGTTCGGCATCAGGATCTGCTTCATGTGCATACTGAAAAGCGAGTTCCATAAACTCTTCGCCCAGGATTTCATAGAACTTACTTTGTCTCCACTCACCGTTGTCGAGAATGGCTTCATTCACCACATCCCAACCTTTGATACGGCCTTTATAACGACTGACAATGGTATGGATATGATTTTTCATCCGTTCTTTCAAAACTTCTGGAGTAACATTGTTGCCTTGTTCATCCACGCAGAACCACTCAGCTAACTGAGAATGCCAGATAAGGGTATGACCAATGATAAACATGTTATTGGCTTCCCCCAATTCTACAAATTTATCGGGTAAAGTAAAGTCGAATTTACCTTCTTCCGGATGAATGTTTACACTCTTCATGCAATTCTCAGCCACAATGGAATTAAACTGCTCCTTTAATACACGGAGTCCGGCCTCATCTTTTCCTTCAATCTGATCTGCATTGAGCGCAGCACCGATATAGAACTTTCCATCCAAAGCAGATTTCAGGGTTTCTTTTTCCTGTACCTTATTGGACGCGCAGGAAGAGAGAAGGAAAATGAGTAAAATGAATAAGTAATTGAATCGTTTCATCATATTGTTCGTTCGTTTTTTAGTGTGCTTATTTTCTTCTCTCTGCCAGCTCGGCCTGTATTTTTTCATTGGATTGTTTGGTTATCGGGTAGAAAAACAAAGCGATAACGCCCACGAAGAAAGTGATAGCAGGAATCACACTGGACGTCAGCCGAATACCGTAAATAGCCGAATCAGTTTGCACTTCATTCGCTACAAAACCAAAACTGTCTACAATACCTCCACAGATTGCACCTCCCACACCCAGACCGGCTTTCAGCGCAAATACAATACCTGCAAATACAAATCCGGTGGCGCGACGGTGGTGAACCCATTCCGAATGGTCGGCCACATCCCCCATCATAGCCCATAATAAGGGAATAGTCGGAGCATACGCCAGGCTCTTCAATATATTAATAAAAAATATAGTACCCACACTGGTAGAATCAACGAGAAAGAAAAGTGAGGTAAATATACCTGTGAATGCCAGACAAATAAGAAATACGTTGCGTTTGCCAAAAATACCCGACAGATAGCCTGACAGTAAAATAACTCCCGCTAGTGTTACTAATTGACCCACCATGTTAAACAGAGAGAATCCTACCGCAAAAACATTGCTATGATCCGGCTTAGCTATTAGCCCGAAGGCATCCAGGAAACCATGAAATAATCCGTAGGAAGCTCCTTCTACTTCAACCAATCCAAAGTTTTGCAAGAAGTCGAACAAGGCGGTTTTGTCCACAAAATAATTAAAGTAATAAGACATACTGCTTCCCCACATAGCGAGTGTAGTAAACAGGAATAAAGTCAGTACAAACATCGCCTTCCACGGACGACTGCTCAAGATATCTTTGAAATCTTGTTTAACGGATGTCTTCTGATTAGGAGGTGGAGCAATTCGCTCTTTGGTACTTACAAAGGTTATGAACATCAATACTACCCCCACTACCGCAAACAAGATTATCGTATAAAGCCATCCGGTAGAAGAAGATGCATCGCCGTTTCCAAACTTGGTAACTAAAGGTAAAGTTAATCCTTGCACGATAAAAGTCGCGATGGTAGCTGTCACAAAGCGAACGGAAGAGATGCTGGTACGTTCTTTAATATCACTGGTCATTACCCCGCCCAAAGAAGAGTAAGGCGTATTATTGAACGAATAAATAGACATTAAAAGCGTATACGTGATACCGGCATAGATAATCTTACCCCGCTCTGACAGATCCGGAGTGGTAAACGCCAGGATGAAGAATACAGCAAATGGGATGGCAGTCCACAATAACCAGGGACGGTATTTCCCCCATTTCGTATTGGTACGGTCCGAAAGAATACCGACAATCGGATCGACAAAGGCATCGAATACCCGTGCAAATAATAAGATCATTCCGGCAGCCGTGGCTTTAATGCCGAATACATCTGTATAGAAGAAGAGCTGGAACATCATCATCATCTGGAAAATCAGGTTCGCGGAACCGTCTCCCAGACTGTAACCAATCTTCTCTCTCATTGATACTTTTTGAGATTGTGCATTCATACGTATTTATTTTAAGTTTTCAATCAAATTCATCATCTCTTCTTTCACCCGTTTACCCAGTTCTTTCTTGTTCAGCGGATGTATATCGTTCCATTCACCCAAATCGAAAGCGGAGGCGATACCCGCATGAGGAGTATCCTGTGCTACCCTTCTTTGTACTTCCCGGAAAGCAGCCCATTGTTTTTGCATAGATGCATTATCCGGTGCGCCAAAAGAAGCTAATTCCACAATGACAAACGGAAGGTCAGGCTGATTCCAGGCTGTACGCCAATCCTGAATCATGGCCGTCAGCAGATCGTAATATTCATTATACCGGCCTGTATTTGATTCTCCTTGATACCAGATGGCTCCTTTGATTGCATAATCTTTCAACGGTGCAATCATGGCGTTATATAATCCTACCGGTTTATACTGGAAAAATGTTTGTCCAAATGCAGCAGGCATGGGTGCTCCTTGCTTGTACTTCCAGGTTCCTTCCAAAGAAACTTCTTCAGAGCCTGCGATTATTTTATAAGGTTTGTCTTTCACAAAGTGGGGATATCCGGCATGACTCATCAGTCGAACAGTTACCAGGTTCATCCCCGCTTTTAAAAGAGGAGCTGGTATTTTATAAATCCGTGGAGGATACTGATAAGAAACAGTTCCGACAAACACTCCATTTACATAAACTGAATCGGCATCCACGATGCAACCTAGTCGCAGTGTCGCTTCTTTTCCCGCCCATGATTGAGGTAGTTCTACTTCTTTCCTGAACCAGTGCGAACCATGAACCGGATTTAATCCGTTGCTTCCCCAGGAAGAATCAAAGAGGTCGTATGTTTTCCAATCGTCATCGTTATAGTCGGGTTGATACCATTTGACAGGTTCGTGCAAACCCGGATCGTTCTTATAAAGAACCTGTTGCCATAAATGACTTCTTTTATTTTCCAATTCACGGGTAAGGGAAACAAATTCATCGGATTGATAGATATCCCTTTCACTCAAGTATTTAGGAAAAGGTTTCAGTCCTTCTTCACTGATCCATGCCTCTACCGGAGAGCCTCCCACACTCGAATTAATCAACCCAACCGGGACTTTGGTTTCGGCATATAAATCCTTTGCGAAGAAATAAGCCAAAGCAGAAAAAGACGGTGCATCTTCCGGCGTTGCCGCTTTCCAGAGAGAAGGTTGTGTATCTGTCTGCGGCTCATGAAAGTTATAAGAAAGAGGTATTTTGATATGCCGGATCATCGGATTAGTGTATTCGGATACTTCTTTCGCATACAAATCGGCCACCCTAGATATCGGTAATTCCATATTGGATTGTCCGGAACATAGAAATACATCACCAATCAGAATATCTTTCAGTGTTATTTCATTGATCGTCATGTCATGCGGTCCACCGGGTTTTAAAGAAGGTAAAACCACCTTCCAATTGCCCTGAGCATCTGCATTTGTCCGATACTTTTTCTTCAGAAAAGAAACGATTACCTCTTCACCGGGATCGGCTGTACCCCATACCGGAACATCCTGCTCTCGCTGAAGTACCATTCCATCGGCAATGAAGGTGGGAAGCTTCACCTTTGCCTCGCTTAAAGAAGCGAGACAAAGCATGAAGGCAACCAATCTAACCCTACTAATACTAAACCTTATTTTCATGACTAATCTGATTATCTTTTTTGAATTTCACTTTGAGGTGCCCCCAGATAAGAAGTCTTCAATCCTCCGGTATCTATCATAATCTTCTGCAATACGATCCCCGGATTCAACGCACGGAAACGCAGGGTATGTTTGCCGGGAGCAGCTATTTGGTGTGTCGTTGTTGTTTTAATAATACTTTCACCCTGCCATTGCCCCAGTTCTCCCCGGTAATGACCGTTAAAGTTGACGATTTGTTCTTCGCCCCCATCGAAAGAGACGGCATAGCTTAATCCGCGGTTATTATTGAAGTTCAAAGTGGGTGAAACCAAGACTTCCACTTTTACTTCCCCGGTAGTTACCAGTTCCATATCATATTCCAGATAGCTTTCCTTCTCCGGCACGAGTGTGACGGGATGGGTAGTAACACCCGATACCGTTTTCCCCAAGTCAGGGATCACTATCCATTGCGTTTCTTTTCCATCCATAGCACGACTATAATAAGGTGCTTCGATGGAAACATAGCCTTCTTTTTCCAGAAACACCGATGAAATGGGGGCTTTCCGGGTTTCTTTGACTCTTCTTACTTCCGGCATACTATTCTTTTCCGGTTGTTGCCAGTAGGTATAGCCAATATGGGTTTGCGACATCATGTGGTTCCATTTACCATTGGCAATATCTTCGTGGTAATGGCGGGTTAGCAAGGAATCTTTTACGAAACATTCTTCAGCCATATCTGCCCAACGGTTTGCGTCCGGATCGTTTTTAGTTGCCAGATCGTGGTTCATAGCTACCGCATAATACATTTCATATAAGTTCGCACATGCTGAGATAGGGAACAGCACCAACTGGTCGTAAGCATCCCGGAGTTGTTCAGGAAGCAGATAATTCAGCTTCAATGCATCCAGTAATAGTGCCTGGTATTCGTCTGTCACTCTTTTAAATTCATGGTAGTTATGCAAACTATAGGTTGTATGATCCAGTAGTTCAGGGGTAACGCGGCGATTGTACTTGGTATAGAGATTAATCAAGCGGGCTGCTTCTCTGGCATACTCCTCTCCAAACTGACGGGCACAAAACTCTTCCGTATGTTGCAACAGGTTATCCGCATGAAAGCGATCGGGATTCCAGGCCATATCCAGGAAGAACTGAATCGGATATTCCATCGGTTTCAGGTCACCTACATTCACTACCCAGAGTTCTTTAACTCCATAGCGATACGTCAGGTTCATTTGTTCCCAGATGCGTTGTACCTGTGATACATTCAGCCATTTGTAGTTTCGCGGGCCACCTACATAATCAAAATGGTAATACATTCCGTAGCCTCCTTTTCTGGGTTTGGCAGTCAGTTCCGGAAGTTTCCTTACGTTTCCCCAGTTATCATCACATAATAATAGAGTGACATCATCGGGTACCCGCATCCCTTTGTCGTAATAATCCTGAACTTCTTTGTATAAAGCCCACACCTGCGGTGTTTCAGCCGCTTTTTTCCAGTTACTTTGGATATTATCTGGCGTTGGTCCTTAACAATTTTCTCTAATAAAGCGATATTGGTATCTTCACTCATGGCTTCATCTCCATCACCCCGCATACCTACGGTTACAACGGCTTCCCAGTCTTTCATACGTTCCATACCGCCGGTCCAGAATTCTTTTAATGTTTGGGCATTGGAGGTATAATCCCACTTACCACTCCCGTAGCGTCTCCATTCATCATGAGCTCTCCCAAGCGGTTCGTGATGGGATGTTCCCACAATGATTCCCATCTTATCCGCTAACACACCATTCTGCGGATCATCGTCGTAAAAGGCACTTCCCCACATGGCGGGCCAGATGAAGTTTCCTTTGAGACGAAGAATAAGTTCAAATACTTTCTCGTAGAATTTACTATTGAATCCTTCGAAGGTTTCCTTTGCCCAGCCTGTTAAGGCCGGAGCCTCATCATTCAGGAATATACCGCGGTACTTAACGGCCGGTTCTCCTTCAGTATAGATACCTTTTCTTATATAAATATTCTCTTTTTTACTCACCGGGATATCTGCCCAGTAATACCAGGGTGAAACACCTATCTGGTTGGATAATTCATAAATACCATAAATAGTACCCCGCCGATCGCTGCCTGCAATAACCAGCGCTTCTTCCACTCCGGGGAATGGATCTGCGATGGTTTGGAGCAAATACTTTTCGCGTTTCCCTTTCAATTCGGCTAAGTTGATCTTACCTTCTTTCGCCAACTGATCAATCAAGGTACTTTTACCTAAGGTTCCTACCAGCAATACGCTTTTAGCCTGCGGTAACTCGGAACTGATGGATGCGGGTTGTTTTCCGGTTACTTGGCCGATGTCTTCTATTAAATCGTTGAAAGCGCGGAATACTCCCGGATCGTCGTTATCGTCCATCCACATCGGTACAGTAACAGAGGCTTCCGTTAAAGCGAAAACTTCTTGTGCTTTTGATGAACTCACAAATTGCGGAGGCTGGGCATAAGAGACAGAGCCCATCGACCCAGCAACAAAAAGAATAGATAATATGGAAGAAAGTTTATTCATAGTTTTAAATGCAGATGTTTTTCATACGCTAAAAGTCTGCTGCTACAAAACTATAAAGGGATTGCCGATTCGTTTAAGATTTTTGTTTCACAATCTTCGTTACATGTAACATCCGGCATCTCAAATGATACAAATGTTTATAGATATGTAACACAGCGCTGTTTGAGAGTATTTAGGAAGGAATTTGGGCGATTTCAGAGAATTATTCTCTATACAGAGTGAACAGAATGGAGAATAGATTATCCAAAAGAAGAAGTTCTTTGAAGTTCCGATTCCGGTAGCATTTGCTCCAATTTCCGGTAGCATTTGAGGTAAATTGAACAATGTTTTGGAGTAAAAGAGAGTATACCTATCGTGCAAGGAGAGTAGGCCTATTGAACAAGGAGAGTATACCTATTGAACAAAGAGAGTAGGCCTACTCTGTCAACCTATCCCAACTATGGATGCGCATGAATAAAGATTTGTGTAAATTGAATGATGAGGATGCACTTCGCCAAATAAATACGCCTTGAAAGGAAACCGGATGTTATTCTTTCAAGGCGTAAAACCATTTAATATATTACAAGATGTTATCTTATATTTTCGAACAAGATAGTCGTCTTTCCATCTTCTGTTTTACAGATAAATACTTTTTTTCGGTAGACCTTCTCCCCTAATTCATATACTTGTTCACCGTTTACTTTCCATGACACCACATCACTGAGATAATCTCCATCTCCCATTATCGTATTCTGGTATCTATGGGTCAAATCCATCACATCCGCTTCACCGTTAAAGTAAACGTAGAAAGTATAATCACTGTACCTTGAATCACCATAAGCATACGTAAAGAAAGAATTTAATTTCTCTACTTCATCGTATTGAATCAGGTTCTGGCGATTATTATAATATCCATTCGCCTCAAAATCTGTGGGTGTTTCCGGCGGTGTGCTCAGTAGTGTGGTACTCGAAATAGGTAAAGTAGTCGGATCATCGGGATCAATCAAATCGTTCCCCTCACCATCAATATAGTAGAAACGTAAAACATGGCCGGCATAAAAAGGGCCACCGTCTTCCATACTGTGATACCAACGGTCTCCATTGTTATCATTACAACCTGTTAAGCTGATTATCAGCAGAGATAAAAAGAACATTTTAAATAGATTCCTGTTTCTCATAATTATCTTCCCATTAGATTATATGTAAAGCCAAACTTAATAAAAGCAGTATATTTGCCAGCAAATATAATTCTATAAATCGAAAAATGAAAGTTGAGAATAAGAATCTTTCAGGATACCATTCACAGGGACTATCTACAAGTCCCCATGAATGGGAATATTATTTCATAAACAAGTCCTTTTCCAATGCATTTTCATGGTTCCCTATATCCAACCGGAACTTTTTCATAACATCCAGGTTATGGACAGGACGTTCGATATCCACCGGAATAGGCATTCCTGAAAACTCCTGGAAGTAAAGCAAACAGGCGTCTTTCCACCACACGGCATCCCGCATCTGAATTTTCAGTTTATTTTGTATCTCTAAAAAGCGTTCCGTATCAATCGTCTTTTCCTGTTGATCCCATATCTTCTGGAAGGAACGGGCTTTTTGTACTCCTCTGTCATACGTATAGCAAAGTTCTTCCCACAGTGTTTTTCCATTCTTCATTTTGTAATCCCACGGTACATGATGAAACCAGAGGATCAGATTTTCAGGACAGGTACTCAGATTTCCAAACTCCTCACTCAGAGGTGAATGATATTGGGCAGCCGCATTGCTTCCTGTACTACTACGGTCGAAACCAATGCCTTTACTGTCTGCTTTATGATAATAACTCGGCATCCAATCCGGACGAGCACCGGGAATGTCACACCAGGGTTCAGGACCGTAATGGTGACCCCATGCAAACAAATGGTGCAATCCCAATGGCATCATGTATTCAACGACCGCTTCGCGGGATTCCAGCAACATTTCTGTCAAAGCATCCCGGAAGGATGAGAAACTACCCGCTGTATTTGTAGGATTATTCGTTGTGCTTCCGAAAGTCTGGTTGATCCACTCCCGGGCAATCGCTTCGGAGGTTAGTTTATAATTCCAGGCTAAACGACCAAAAGCATACCAGTTAGCTTGTGCCAGGTGATGTCCACACCAGTTTATATCCGTGCCAATATTGGTTACACCGGCTATCGCGGTAATCTTCTGATTGTAAATACTTCCATCTGTTACTTTGGCTACCGTTGAACCTTTGCCTTGTTGATAAGTATCACTGTCCAGACATTCTTTCCACATCGGAGCCAGATAAGCCATGTGGTTGGAAAAGCCTAAATATTCCTGTGTTATCTGAAACTCAGCCATTACAGGCGTCTTTTTCATCGCACCAAATAACGGGCTGAAAGGCTCCCGTGGTTGAAAGTCAACCGGACCGTTTTTAACCTGGATGATCACGTTATCCCGGAACTGCCCGTCAAAAGGCATAAACTCCTGATACGCCTGGTTAGCCCGGTCTTCATCACCTGGATTATAGACAAAAGCACGCCACATCACAATTCCTTTATAAGGTTTCAATGCATCAGCCAGCATATTGGCACCGTCAGCATGGGTACGGCCAAAATCCTGCGGGCCCGGCAATCCTTCGGAATTTGCTTTTACTAAAAAGCCTCCAAAATCAGGAATAAGCTGATAAATTTCCTTCACTTTATCCTTCCACCAGCGTTGCACTGCCTTGTCTGTTGGATCGGAAGTGGAAAGTCCTCCCAATTCTGCAGGAGTAGAGAAATTGATGGAAAGGTACGTTTTAATACCATACGGACGGAATATATCTGCTAATACTTTAACTTTCTCTAGATAAGAGGCAGAAAGTATCTGCGGACTGGCATTTACATTATTCACTACAGTACCGTTAATCCCAATTGATGCATTGGCACGGGCGTATGCTTCATACCGGGGAGAGATTTTTCCCGGAAGCGATTCCCATTCCCAAAGGGATTTCCCGGCATAACCACGCTCCACGGAGCGATCCAGATTATCCCAATGGTTCAAAACCCGAAGCTGGTATCGGGGAGTTTCCACCACATCCATTTCACCTTCCGCCTGACCCATTTGTTGCAAACGCAACAGATGATAGGCTCCATACAATAATCCTTGTTTCGTACTTGCTTCAATACGGACCGGATCACTGCCGGAACTCCGGCGGATTACAAAACTCCCCTCTCCCAGCCTGGTTAACTCTTTGGCTTTGGAAAACACCAATTGAACAGGCGTGTTACCATACCAATGTTCCTTTAATTCTTTGATCGCTATTTCTGTTGTTGCATTGTTCAGATTACAAGAAACATCGGCGTTCTTTCCTCCTGATAGCCTCAACCAAAGCTGACTTCCATCTTCGGCTAAGAGGGTTCCTGTAAACACGAAAAGAAGTAAAATGAATACTAATTTCTTCATTGGTTTTGCTGATTTATATATTTCAGAATCATATTTTTCTTTATTCTTTCACATAATAAGTATCGCCTACCAAAATCACATCCGTTGTTACAACCTGTTTATCCTTTATGGCTTTTTTATCCGGTTGTTTTCCTCCCACGGAAAGAGTTACTTTTCCCGCTTCTACAACGGGGAAGTTATCTTTATCACGAGCAGTCATTTGATGTGGCTTCAAAGTAAATTCAACGATTTTGCTTTCTCCTGCTTTCAGGTGTATCCGTTGAAAGCCCTGTAAGGAACGTATCGGACGTTTTAACTTACTATCGGGTAAAGATACATAGAGTTGAACAACTTCATCACCATCCCGTGTTCCCGTATTTTTAACTTCAACGGCCAGAGATATGTTTTCACCCGGTTTATTTGAATCAGGCATCGTCTTCCAATTATACTCAAAAGTAGTAAAACTCAAGCCATAACCGAACTCATACAAAGGTTCACCGGAAAAATAACGATAGGTTTTACCTTCCATATCGTAATTATCCAGAGCCGGAATCTGATTGACACTTTTGTAAAAGGTTACAGGCAAGCGGCCGGCCGGATTATAATCGCCAAAAATAACATCGGCAATCGCGGTGCCTCCGGCCTGACCGGGATACCAGGCTTCAATAATGGCAGGTATATTTTCTGCTTCCCAGTTAAATGCCAATGCGCTTCCGTTAAGCAATACCAAAACGGTAGGTTTTCCTAACTTATGTATATCCCTGATAAGATCAGTTTGTGTATCCGGCAATTTTATATCCAGGCGATCGCCTCCGTAGAAGCCGTCCACCTTTACTTGAAGGTCTTCTCCTTCAATCAGCGGACTTAATCCCATGCACAGAACCACCAAGTCAGCTTCTTTTGCCAGATTCAATGCTTCCTGCTTCAAATTCTGTTTGGGAGTATCCCACAGAAAACGCATCATAGCATGGTCAGTATTGTTTTGTGTGTATTCTATCCGGACGGGATATGCTTTTCCCTCTTGCAACACCATGCGTTCATATTTCTTGGTGGGATGATGCTCACTTTCATACTGTATCAATAAAGAATCGTTGAAATAAAAATTGAATCCACTAAATCCTTCTGCACCTAAAGCATAGTTACCGGTCACAGGGGGAACCAATACACCGGTCCAAACCACAGAAAAGTTGTCGTAATTGAAATCTTCGTAAGGAGATGTTGTTCCCCATGTGAAATCAACGTTCTTATCAATTGTATTATATTTAGGTTCTCCTTTGCGTTCTTTGTTATTATAATAAGAAGCCTTTAAACCGTTTTCTTTCCGGCTTTCATCCGTAAACAAAAACTCCGAAGGGATCGCTGAGAAATAAGGTAAACCGGCTGATAATTCGCAACCTTGTGCAAACAGAATCTCGGCCTGAGGCAATTTCTCCTTCAACCCGGTCAGAGGTGTTTTGGGATTTACGGGATAGCCATTATAGTTACCCAGAAGAACTTCCAGGTCATCAGCATTAGGCCCGATAACAGCTACTTTCTTCACATCTTTGCGGAAAGGCAATATGTTCTTTTCGTTCTTCAGCAATACAATGGATTTACGGGCAACTTCGTCTGCAAGCACCTGGTGTTCCTCACTGTCTACCACACTGTAGGGTATAGAAGAATAAGGCACTTTCTCTTGTGGATCAAACTGTCCGAGTTTCATTCTGGCGAGAATGATACGTTTTACAGACACATCCAGTTCTGATTCAGTGAGCAATCCTTGTTTCACTGCATTCAGTAGATAAGGACTATAGGTATTTCCGCAATTCATATCTGTACCCGCTTTTACCGCCATGGCTGCTGCCTCTTCCGGAGTTGCTACCACATGGTGGCCTTGCTCTTCAAAGAAATCCCGAATCGCCCAGCAATCCGAAACAATATATCCGCCGAAACCCCATTGATTACGCAATAGTTCTTCTAAAAACTTATTCCCACAACAAGGTGCTCCCCGAAAACTCTGATATGCACACATCACTGAATAAACCCCTGCTTCCTGCACCGCACGTTTGAAATGAGGAAGGTAAGTTTCAGCCAGGTCGTATTCATTGGGCCATACATCAAAAGAATGGCGGGTAGATTCCGGTCCGCTATGCACCGCAAAATGTTTGGCAGTAGCAACCAGCTTCAGGTATTTTTCATCATTTCCCTGTAATCCTCTGATGAAGGGAATTGCCAGTTCGGCAGTCAGATGAGGATCTTCCCCGTAAGTTTCCATACCTCGTCCCCAACGTGGATCACGGAATATATTGATATTGGGAGTCCAGAATGTGAGTCCCTGATAAATTCCCCGCTTACCACGGGAAGCATATTCATGATGTTTGGCACGAGCTTCATCGGAGATGACATTCGCAATCGTACCCATTTCTTCCGAATCCCACATAGCTGCCATACCGATGGCTTGTGGAAACACGGTTGCCCGTCCGGAACGCGCTACTCCATGTAAACATTCGTTCCAGGCGTTATGAGCCGGTATTCCCAGACGCTTGATTTCTTTGGAATCATAGCGCATGATGTTGATTTTCTCTTCCAGCGTTAACCGGGAGACCAGATCTTCCGTCCTTTCCTCGAAGGAGAGATTTATATCCTGATAGGGTTCCACCGTCTTCTGGCAGGAGACAAAAATTGTCGCCAGCAGAATTGCAAAACCTGAAATCCCCTTGAATCTAGCCATTGTATTTTATTCATTTATATTATTTATACTCGTATAATTTTACGTGAAGAATACTAAACTCCCCTACCGGAATCCGTATATGCCGTCCCTGATGGGTTTGATCTCCATTCAATCGACATACATAAGAGAATGTTCCGTCTTCTTTCACTTTGATTTCATCTACGGGACCGATACCTGCCCGTGAAGTTCCCTGCCATCCGGTCTGTTGCTGGCTTTTCCCTCCCATGCTAACAAACCCATCTTCTCCCAATTCTTTGGCATTAACTGCTTTGTTTTCTCCGGTTTTTTCAAACTCAATCACAATACCACTACCAGCAATCAGGTATTCATCTTTATTAAGGTGAAGGATAAGTCCTCCCCCATCCGGCCAGGCACTGCCATCTCTGGCACGAGGATCCCAAGGTAAAGTAAAATAATGACGACAAATTATTTTTAAATCATCCCGAGCAAGAATACGTTCTTTGTTCTCTTCATCAAAGTATAGTCCATTCATTACACCTTTGCCCTGATACTTAGTAATAACAGGTATTAGTTCCTTTAACTTGGCATATCCTTTCACCAAAGGAGCATCGGGAGAATCCGAACCATCTTCGATGGAGAAAGGACAAAGTCCAATCGCGTCATGTTCACCGAACACATAAAAAGCCTGTACGCCGTTTGCATCCGACAAACGAATCTCCGGAATAAACAATGGATTATTAGGTAATTTATACTGTGCTACCCAGTTTACAAAGCCTTTATCGTATAGATCGGGAGCTAGGAAATCAATACTGGGTGCTCCACAATTCCAGACATCAATAAGGTGAGCTAATGGACCGGCAGATGGATATTCACCCGGTTTTCGCCCGCGACTATTCATCGCAGCATTCACAAACAAAGGAATATTATGAATTGAACGGGCTGACTGAGCCATTTTTTCTACATATTGTGCATACGACCAAGCCATAAAGATTTCATCCGTATAAAGATCATCACCAAATACTTCCTGCCAGGTTCCTTTCAGTTTATATCCTTGTTTTCCCCATTTCTCCTGCATCTGAGGATGTAGGGTCTTCTTATTTTTAGTCAGGTAACTCAGTAACTTTTCCGACACAGGAGCATTAAATAACTTATTAGCTTCTTTGGAATAGTCCCGTGCATCTTCCAACATACCTATTTCATTTTCAATCTGTACCATGATAACAGTATGTTGCTTATCCACGGATGCAATATGCTTCATCAATTGGGAAAAAGCCCGATTATCTGCCTGGAAAACATTTTCAGAAAAAGAACTGGCTATTTCCAGTGGTTTTTCCTCCTTCGTATAAGCACGGGGATATTTTTTATAATCCTTTTTAAACCATAAGGGTGTATAGCAACTCATTGAATTTTTCCAGGCGCCAAACCAGAGGAAGACTACTTTTAATTGGTTTTCCTGTGCCTGGCTGATTACTTTGTCAATCAGGGTAAAATCATAATTACCTTCTGTTGGTTCAACCAAATCCCAATAGGCAGGCACCAACACGGTATTTAGTCCCATCCGTTGCAATTTTGGGAAAATACGTTCAATGTCTTCAAATGAGGAGGCTGATGAGTTTCCTAACTCACCTCCCAAAACCAGAAAAGGCTTTCCGTCTACCATGAGTTGAGTAGCATTGCCCTGTTTTGTCAGATAAGGTAATTCTTTTTGTCCCCATATTGGAGACAGAACTAAGAATAGCAATGTCAGAAACAAGTTAAGTTTTTTCATATCGTATTTATTAAAAAGTAGGGCTGAAGGCTTTTACAAGCCTCCAACCGTACAACCAGTTACTGTTTAGAACAAAAAAATATCATCATTAATAATTCGGGTTCTGGTAGCTTTCCTTTTGTGCCGGATCACTTAGTAAGTCAATCTGTTCCTGAGGAATCGGCCGCAATACATGGTAATCTTTGATATTGGCTTTCGCTCTCGGATTATAAAGACGTGCACGTTCTAATAATTTTCCTGTCCGTACCAGATCGAACCAACGCCAGGATTCACCACACATTTCACGGGCACGCTCATCCAATATAAAATCAATATCAATATCTCCCAATTCAACCCGCATTTCCTGTTTCCGGGTTTCCTGTTCCTGAGCTGTTAATCCCGGACGGTAAGCGGCACGTTCACGTACCACATTAATCAGATCAGCTGCTTTACCATTGCTTACATACATGGCTGCTTCAGCTGCAATCAGATATGTTTCTGCCAGACGAGCCAAAATATAGGGGCGATTCGAATCATAATTCAAAGCAGCACGTTTGGTATCATCATATTTGGTTAATGTCGGATAAACATACTGAACAGGTGAATTATTATAAGAACCATCTTCGTTATAAAGCATACCCCAATAATAAAGTGCATAAGGCTTATAAATTACTCCGTTGGTACCAACAGAATCTTCCGGAGCGGCTGTTTCAGTTTTATTCAAGCTAATCTTTATGGCCACGTCACCTGTATTTACGGTACGGTTACCCACTTTAAAATTAACCCCTGCCTTCCATTCCGTCCGGAAAGCTCCGTCCCAGCGGGCATCATTTGTTTTATCAGCAAACGCATTGAATACCAACCATTCAGTAGGCAGGAACATACGCCACGGACGTTGATATTCCAGGCTGCGAGGTACAATGGCAATTTCACTTCCACCAGCTTTTACTTTTACATTTTCATAACCTGCCGTGAAGAAGAAGTTGGCACGGTTTCCTTTATTCGCCACTGCGTTTTCTCCGTCATTCGATTCGTCAAAAACAAGGTTAGGACCGGACACTGTCCAGGTACGCTGCACACTGAATAAGATCTCAGAAGCATTCTCATTACCTTCCAGATGTACATCCGCATAATTTTGTTGCAAATCTATACCATAGGTAGCTTTATTATTGATCAGTTCCATAGCGGTGTCATAAGCATTCTGATAATCAGTGCTAACGGCACATTCTAATCCTGCACGGGTTAAATAGGCCTTTGCCAGGAAATGATAGGCAGCCGGTCTGGCAGCGCGACCCGCTTCAGAAGGAGAATTGGCTAGGTTGTTTTTAGCATAAGTCAAGTCTTCAATAATCGCAGTAAAAACATCTGCTCTTGAGTCGCGTACTGAAGTGGTTGAAGGAGTCACATTGAACTTTAATTTACCGGAACCTAAATCTAAAGGAGCATCACCATACGTCATCGTTACCAAATAGTAATACAATCCGCGTAGGAAATGGGCTTCTGCCAAAATTTGTGTCTTTTCTGCATCGTCAAGCTCTGTAGATACTTCTGCATATTCAATTACCGCATTACAGGTATTGATAAACTGCAGTCCATTATTCCAGAAACCTCCCACTGATTCGTTGGCTGCTGATAAATTCTCATCATAGGTATCAAAGGAAGCCTGGGTACCATTCAGCATATCGGTGGTCATAAACTCATCTGTTCCGGGAATCGTGATACATAAAGAACCATCGGGGCCAAATAACCAACGTAATCCAGAGTAAGAAGATATTAGCCCGGCCCTGAGACCCTGTGCCGTTTTCAAATAATCCGACGTAAGCTCCGTTCTGGGCTCTTCATCCAGCATATCATTACAGGATACTGTACTTAGTGTAAAGGAAGCTGCCAATATATAAGCAAGCAATTTTATATTTTTCATAATTATTCCGAAAATAAGGATTATAATTTAAAATTGATACCAAATAAGAACTGACGGGCAGGCGGAGTATTTAACCCAACTGTCAACTGACGGGTTTGTTGTTTACCGCCACCGTTCTCTTGAGTAAAATAACCGGTTGGTTGCGGATCCACTCCACCCACATCGTTCATATAAGGTGAAAACAAAGTAGCTACATTATTGCAGGAGAAATAAACGCGTAAACTGGAGATATTCCACTTTTTGGTAATATTTTCAGGGATAGTATAACCCAGTGTGATGGTTTTGATTTTCCAGTACGTAGCATCATAGTAACCTAATGTGGAATAATACGTAGTACTTACGGATGAATTAACACGCGGGAAAGCATTCGTCGGATTATTTTCTCTCCAATAATCTACTTTCAGGTTATTACGGCGTCCGTCCAGACGGTTCAGATAAGCCTGATCCTGGTGGATGGTACTAACTAATGTACCTCCTACCTGACCATAGGTTACGATATCCATATCAAAGTTCTTATAGGTAAAGCTGTTGGTGAAACCAAATTCAAAGTCAGGCTGGAATTTACCTACAATATGACGGTCTTTAGCGTCAATAACATCGTCTTTATAATAATCTTCTATTTTAATGTCACCCGGAACACAACCGAATTTTGCCGCTTCTTCAGCTTCAGAAGTTTGCCAGATTCCCAGTTTATTATAATCGTAAATCACGTCAATCGGTTGTCCTACAAACCATCCATTACCTTCATCCTGAGTAACGCCGCTATTTAATGAAACCAGCTTATTGCGGTTCAAACTTAGATTGAAACTGGTATCCCATGTAAAATCACCGGCATTACGACCTACAAAATTTTGTGAGCGGATCGCCATCTCAAAACCTTTATTTTCGGTTTTACCAACATTGGTAAGAATAGTTCCTGGTACTCCACTTGATCCCGGCAAGCTCTGATTGACCAATAAATCATTTGTTTTTTGAAGATAAACATCAAAGCTACCACTGAGGCGGCCTCCTAATACTGTCCAGTCGATACCTGCATTATAGGATTTAGTAAATTCCCAGCCTACTTCGGGATTAGCCAATGAAGTCAGATAATACCCATATACATAATCTGTTCCAAAATTATATTTGTTTTGTGATAATCTGCCCAATGTACTATATGGATCAACAGACTGATTAGAAGTCTCACCGTAACCTACTCTCAACTTCAGGATATCCAACCAATCGAATTTCTGCATGAAATTTTCATTCTTTATATTCCATGCAAGAGCAATAGCCGGATAAGTATGCCATTTATGACCTTTGGATAAAACTGATGAACCATCCGAACGGAAAGTAAGAGTAGCCATATAACGACTGTCAAATGAGTAATTTACACGTCCCATATAGGAGAGAAGGCTTTTACGGTAATATCTTTGGTCATTGGCATTTACCGAAACCCCGTTATTAGCCATACCCAGATTGTAATATTGCATATAGTCCGCAGTCATATCTGTTCCATTTACTGTGGAGAAACGAAAATAACTGTCTTCCACTGATTGCATCAATGTTACTCCAAAACGGTGTTTCTGATTGAAAGTCTTATCAAAATAAAGAAGATTCTCAACAGCATAATTATAGCTGGTAGTGTACTCGGTTGAGGCAGAAGAAAGACCACCTGCTTTAAAGTTGGATTCCGAAGCATAGAAATCGCCATAATCTTCATGGCTGTAATTTAGACCTACGTTCACACGATATTTTAGTTCAGGCAGAAATTGAATTTCAGCATACAAAGAGTTCAAGGTGTTAAAACGTTTACGCTCTTGCGTCCAAAGATTACTGTCCTTTATTAATAATGGATTATAACTATCTTCACGGGGTGCATGCGGCTGTTTTATGAGTTCGCCATTATCATCCCAAGGACTAACTAACGGACTATTCGCCAATAGATCGAACATATTGCTAGCAGTTTCACCATTGGTAAGACCAAAAGAATTTTGTGTATTTAAGCCAAATTTAAGCCATTTATTTACTTTAAAATCCAATGCGGCACGTACGGAATAACGGGTATAGTCCTGACCGGGCAATACAGCAGTTTCATCATAATAACCTAATCCTACACTTCCTGAGAGATTCTCCGAACCTCCAGATACCGACAAATCATGACTTTGAATCATAGCTGTTTTGTATAACAAATCCTGCCAATTGGTATTCGTACCTTTTTGTAATCCCTCTTCTTCTTGTGCCAACAACTGCCAGGAAGTATTACCCGGTTGATTCTTATATTGCACAAATTCATCCGCATCAAACACTTTATACTTTTTAGCTACTTTTCCAAATCCGGCGTATCCGTTATAAGATACAGTAGATTTCGTATAATTACCCCGATTCGTAGTGATAAGGATTACACCATTGGCACCACGAAAACCATAAATGGCTGTCGCAGAAGCATCTTTCAAAATATCCACCGATTTTATTTCATCTGGTGCGATATCATTCATGGAACCACCAAATGGAATTCCATCTACAATAAGCAAAGGATCATTACTGGCTGTCAATGAACGGGTACCACGAATACGAATCTGTGAGTCCTGTCCCGGACGGGTAGATGTCTGCTGAACCTGAACTCCAGAAATACGTCCCTGCATGGATTGGGCAACATTACTTACAGGCACCTGTTTCAGCGTTTTCTCATTTACTGTAGCAATGGATCCGGTAACATCCGACTTTTTAGCCGTACCGTAACCTACTACTACCACTTCATCCAATACCTCTGTATCGTCTTGCAGTGTTACATCGATTCTACTTCTTCCCTGTACATTGATTTCCTGAGTTTTATAACCAATAAATGAAACCGTAATTTTGCCTTGAGATGAAACGGTCAAAGAGAAATTCCCGTCAATATCTGTTATAGTACCATTCGAAGTCCCTGTTTCCAGAATGCTGGCACCAATAACCGGATCTCCAATCGCATCTTTCACAGTACCAGTTACGGTAATAGTCTGGGCCATCACCCATAAAGGGACGAAGCATAGTAATAACAGCCCCAGAAATTTAGAATAATAATTCGTGCTTTTCATACAATCATTTTAATTAATGAATTAATAATGCAAATTTTGTTTTTCATAATCTATTTTATAGAAGCCTGTTTAAGAAGTCTTAAGTAGATTAATTGTCTGGATTTTATTCGACTATGCAAACTTACAAAGTAAATCAGATTTAATTTCCATCATTTCGTTTCATAGAGTTGATTGTCTGTAACATCCATTTGCAGGAATGTTACAAATTATTTGGATAATGTTACGCAACCCTTCTACAATACCTTTGAGTAAGCTCATAAAGATAATCTGGAAGACACAATTTTTATCCTCTCTTGCTTTGATACTTCATTTTTACTCCTACCTTTGCTTGTACTTTTTGTCCTTAAATAAAATAATTGGAAACACATGAATTGATTTATGAATCAGTTGACGGTTTTATAAATCAAATTATAAATGTTAACCGAATATATTGATGAAGAGTTTAATAACTCTGCAGGACATAATCCAAAACCCTGATTTTATGTTGAACCGGAAAAACATCGCACGCATAACTTTTGGTTTATCTTTTCTGCTTTGTACGCTTTCTACCCAAGCACAAACAGGAAAGTTTTACTCAACCGATCATGAACTTTCAAACAGTTTGATCAACCATGTGTACCAGGATAAAAGAGGCTTTATCTGGGCGGCTACCGAAAATGGATTAAACAAGTTTGATGGAAATAAATTCACCATTTACAGACATAACCCAAACGATAGCACCAGCTTGGCTATTAATTATGTGAAACATGTTTTTGAAGACAGCCAAAATCGTTTCTGGATTTCCGGAGTAAACGTAGTACAACAATATGACCGGAATTCCGATTCTTTTAAAACGATTCCTTTTCAGCTTGAAAATGACAATACCGTTCCTCATATTAATGCATTGATTGAACGAAAAAATAAAGAAATATGGCTGGGTACAGTGGGAAGAGGTATCATGAAGTTGGAAGGCGATAAATTTATAACACTGGAAGAGTTAAATTCCCAGCTTGGCACTCATTTTATTGAGACGATTTATGAAGATAGGGAAGAAAATATCTGGATCAGTACAGAGGGCAAAGGCCTTTATCAATATTCACCTGAAACCCAAATTCTTCAACGATTTACCGCTCCGGAACACCTGACGTCAGAAGCTGTTTCCGATTTCTGCGAAGATAAAACCGGAAAATTATTCATCAGTACTATTAATGGCGGATTACTCACTTTTAATAAATCTGCCGGAACATTCGAACCTGTTCCTTACAAAGGAAAAAACGATTTAAACATTAAAACCATTATGGTAGACAGCCAGAATAATGTATATATCGGAACAGAAGGGAATGGTATTAAACAATATGACCGAGAAAACAAACGGATTACCGAGTGCAATATTAATATAGGTATTTTTGATCTGACTTCCTCCAAAGTTCACTCTATTCTGGAAGATAAAGATGGTAATCTGTGGCTGGGGATATTCCAAAAAGGACTTGTCTTTATCCCTCACATGCAAAGTAAGTTTAATTACTACGGATATAAATCCTACCAAAAGAACAGTATCGGCTCCAACTGTGTAATGGCTATTTGTCGCAGTAAGAAAGGAGTTACCTGGGTGGGTACAGATAATGACGGCTTGTATGCCATTGATGATGAAGGCAATCGATTGGCTCACTACAAACAAAACGGAGACAATCATTCGGCTCCTTTAAATATTATGTGCATACTGGAAGACTCCCAAAAACAATTATGGGTAGGCTCTTATTTCAGTGGGTTAGGAATAGTTGATCCTTCGACCGGAAAAACAAGATATATTAAGGAGTTTTCCGAACGGGAAAATAAAGGACGCAATGAAAGAGTTTACAGTTTGCTGGAAGACAAAGACAAAAATATCTGGGTATGTACCTATGGTTCAGGGATCTATAAGTTATCCCCTTCGCAGGAAATACTAGCCCAATACAAATCCCATCACAGTGAAGACCCGAATGATAATGGCCAGTTATGCAATGACTGGGTAAACTGTATGGCGCAGGATGATGAAGGGTTGCTTTGGATTGGCACCTGTAACGGACTCAGTTGCTTCAACCCGGAAAAAGAAACTTTCGTGAATTTCCAGTCTACTCCCACTTTGCTTTCCAAGCAATTTATACATGTTATCCGACAGGATAAAGAAGGACTGATCTGGATAGGTACCTCGGAAGGTCTTTACTGTTTTGATAAACAGTCGGAAGCATTCAATTTATATACCATCCAGGACGGGCTACCCAGCAATGTTATTTGTGGTATCCTTGAAGATGATAAAGATAATCTCTGGATCAGTACACACCACGGAATATCCAAGCGCTCTCCACAAACGGGTAGGTTTACCAATTATTATGCGTCGGACGGATTGCAGGGAAATGAATTTACCCGAGGCGCTTTTTTTAAGGATGTGCGCGGAAAATTTTATTTCGGAGGAACCAGTGGAATCACGAGTTTTTATCCCCAGGATATTACCGAACAAAAGAAAAAATCAAAGTGATGATTACTGATTTTATGTTGGACAACCATTCGATCCGGAAAGGAGAGACTGTTAATAACAAAGTCATCACTGATACATTGGTAATGGATGCATCCCAGTTCACACTGCCCTATGACCATGGTTCTTTCAGTTTCGAGTTTTCAGCCATGGAATTCTCAACCCCTGAAAAAATCACCTATCAATACCGGATGGAGGGCGATGATAACGATTGGATGAATACCAATACCGGAGTAAACCGGGTAACATATACAAGCCTTCGACCCGGAAAATATACCTTTATGGTTCGTGCTAAAGACAATGAAAACTTTTCGGACATCCGTAAAGTGAATATTCTCATTACACCTCCGTGGTACCAGACCAAATGGGCTACTCTTATGTGGACATTGCTGACTTGCCTCATCATCTATGGAATTGTAATGTACCTGCTCTCCCGGATTCGCCATAAACAAGAGTTAATGGAAAGAATACACCAGGAAGAAATCAGTGAAGCCAAGTTACAATTCTTTATCAATATCTTTCATGAAATACGTACACCGATGACTCTTATCATAAGTCCGTTGGAAAAACTCCTGGCTGGTGCAGACCAGGAACTTCGTCCAACTTACTTAATGATATACCGCAACGCACAACGTATCCTTCGATTGATAAACCAGCTCATGGATATCCGAAAACTGGATAAAGGACAAATGCACCTTCGCTTCCGGGAAACGGATATTGTGGGATTCATTGAAGACCTGATGCAAACATTTGACTATCAAGCACAACATAAAAACATTTCGTTCTCCTTCCAGCATTCGGTACCGGAACTGAAAGCATGGGTTGATCTGAACAATTTCGATAAAGTACTCCTAAACGTACTTTCCAATGCTTTTAAATTCACACCCAAAGGAGGAGAAATTCGCGTGGAGTTGACGTCCGGAACAGATGAAAATCTTTATGGACCCTTGCGGGAATATTTTGAAATAACCGTCAGCGATAACGGAATCGGTAT
This sequence comes from Bacteroides sp., assembly GCA_021201335.1. Lineage (GTDB taxonomy): Bacteria > Bacteroidota > Bacteroidia > Bacteroidales > Bacteroidaceae > Bacteroides. The sequence continues at coordinate 291,640 of JAJQFD010000009.1, forward strand.
TGAAGAAGACAAGATCGAACAAATATTTGAACGCTTTTATCAAATCAATAACGACCTGACAAAAAGTAATTTCGGAACCGGCATTGGGCTACACCTTTCCCGTTCGCTGGTGGAATTACACCATGGCACTATTAAAGTGGAAAACAGGAAAGAACAATCAGGTTCCCGTTTTATCATCCGCCTTCCTTTAGGAAATACACACTTACGGTCGGATGAATTAGAAAACCCGGATGCTTTTACAGAAATCATCTATCCTTCGGAAAAAGAAAAAGAAATAATTACCATTGAATCAGATGACCAGGAAAACATGCCGTCCCTTCCTAAAAAAAGGATAAAGACCTCGTACCGGATACTGATCGTGGAAGACGACGATGAAATACGTCAATACATTAAAAACGAATTCCGCCTGGAATTTCATATCAGCGAATGTACCAATGGCAAAGAAGCACTGGAACTTATATTCCGTGAAAAACCCGATTTAATAATTAGTGATATAATGATGCCTGAAATGGATGGAATGTCACTGAGCAAAAAGATAAAGCAGAATATCAATCTGAACCATATTCCTATTATTCTGCTTACTGCCAAATCCAAAACGGAAGACCGTATTGAAGGATTGGAAACCGGTGCGGATGCATACCTGATCAAACCCTTCAATACAGAGTTATTACGTACTACGATATTTAACTTGATTGAAAACCGGGAACGTTTGAAAAGCCAGGCTTCCAGCGAACAAATTATGGAAGAAAAGGTAGTTAAGATTTCTCGGAAATCGCATGATGAATTATTAATGGACAAAATTATGCGTATCGTCAATGAACGTTTATCCGATCCGGGACTAAACGTAGAAACACTGGCTGCCGATGTGGGGATGAGCCGTGTACACTTACACCGGAAACTAAAAGAATTAACGAACCAGTCAGCCAAAAACTTTATCCGGAACATCCGTTTGAAACAGGCAGCTATCTTACTGACCGAAAATAACCTGACCGTTTCAGAAGTAGCGTATACAACCGGTTTTTCGAACATATCTCATTTTTCCAACTCTTTCAAAGAGTTTTACGGAGTATCGCCTAAGGAGTATAAGGAACAGCAAATGTAATTTGAACAAAAGAGATTGTAACACATTCGTTATCAAAAAGATAAAAATTTCTATTATTTTTGTCGCACTGCTAATTTCAATATAACCATAATGAAAACATCTCTATTAACCCTTACCTTATTTTCTCTTTTCATTTGTAGTTGCACTTCAAAAAGCAATAACAACGTTGCTGCTTTCGATTACTTTGAGTATCAGGGCCAGGATGCCCACTTTAATAAAACCATTCATCATGACCATGAATACTTCAATCCCATTATTGCCGGCTTTTATCCCGATCCAAGTATCTGCCGGAAAGGAGAAGATTATTATATGGTACATTCTACTTTTTCTTATTTCCCCGGTACCCCAATTCTGCACAGTAAAGATTTGGTTAACTGGCAGCAGATAGGCAATGTGCTGGATCGTCCTTCTCAACTGCAACTCCCAAAGGGAATTAAGTTAAGCGGCGGAATTTATGCACCTGCTATTTCTTACAATAAACGAAATGACACTTTCTACCTGGTTACTACCAGTGTAAATGGTATCGGCAATTTTGTGGTTAAAACCAAAGATCCGCAAAAAGGTTGGAGTGATCCTATACTCTTACCCAATGTAGGTGGTATCGACCCTTCTCTTTTCTTTGATGACGACGGTAAAGCTTATTTGGTTCACAATGATGCTCCTGAAGGTACTCCCGAATACGATGGACATCGTGCCATCTGGATGCATGAATACGATGTGAATACCGATCAAACGATTGGTACTCCACTGGTTGTAATAGACGGTGGGGTAGATAAGCGCACGCAACCCGTCTGGATTGAAGGTCCGCATATTTATAAAGTAAATGAGAAATACTATCTGATGGCTGCCGAAGGAGGAACCGGAACCAATCACTCAGAAGTAATCTTCACTTCCGACCATGTAAAAGGCCCCTATAAACCAGTAAGGAATAACCCGATACTCACGCAAAGAGACTTACCGGAAGACCGGGAAGAGAAAGTTACCAGTGTGGGCCATGCCGACCTGATTGAAACCCCGGATGGAAAATGGTTTGCCGTATTTCTGGGATGCAGACCATATAAAGAAGACTTGTACAATACCGGTCGTGAAACTTTTCTGCTTCCTGTTCAGTGGGAAAAGAACGTTCCAATCATCCTGGAGAAAGGAAAAACACTTCCCACCATTGTTACGCCCGACGAATGGGTAGCCAATATTAACGGCATAACACCGGAACCCTTTAACGGGAACTTTACCTGGCGAGACAATTTCGAAAATGACAAATTAGGATTCAGGTGGTTATTCATCCGGACTCCACAGAAACAATGGTGGCAGTTGAAAGATAATCAATTGCAAATTTCTCCCACCCGGGAATCTGTTTATGAATTAGGATCTCCTTCCTTCATTGGTTACCGACAGCAACATATGGATTTTACTGTAACTACGAAGATGAATTTTACTCCATTGACCGAAAAAAGTATGGCCGGATTGGTCTGCTATCAGAATGAGAAAAACAACCTGGTATTCGGTAAAAGAAGTAAAAATGGACAAGATATTCTGGTAGTTATCAGGACTGCCAACGGAAAACAGGATGCACCTCAGGAATACTTATTAGATGAAACAGAAAAAGGAATGCCGATTCAATTACGTATAATCGGAAGAGGAAGCAAATATTCCTTTCAATATACTATCAACCCCAATGAATGGAAAGATGTGGCAACGGATATAGATGGTTCTATACTTAGTACACAAAAGGCCGGAGGGTTTACAGGAGTTGTGATTGGAATGTATGCCCATCATGCCGGAAAGTAACAAAATAAAAAGAAGGATCTGCTATCAAAACCTTTTGTGGTTTTAAACAGATCCTCCACTCACATTCAGAATAATCAAATATATTAATTTTCTTGTTTCAGCCTGTCGAACACACCCATGACAGAGCAAACGAATCGTTGTGGTACCTCCACCGGATCAAGAATGAGATTTGTACCTGGTTCTTCCAGCACATCTCCATCTTCCGTGAGGCGGTAGAAGATAACTTCTCCCAAACTAACACTTTCATTATATTCCTGCCCCATCCACATATATTCGAAGTTGAGTTGCGCAGCCATATTCAGGAACTTATCCACCCAGTGGAAACAGACATAGCTTCCACCATCCAGCACATCACCTCTCACCATGTTGTATTTTTTGGCCAGTCCGGCTATTTTACCCGACTCGGTGCTGGTACCTACATAGCGAATAATCTTTTTATTGCTGATCTCTTCCGGCTTAAGCTCCGAAACACTCATCGTCAATTGAGGCAGAGGCTGTATTACTTCATAATCATTCAGTTGTTCTTTCCATTGTTCAAGATTCTCTTCAGTCAACTCGCAGGGGTGTACAAGCGTAATCGTTACATCTTCAGGTAACGCATATTCATCTTCATCCACCGTATTGAAAGTTCCATCCTCCATGTAACGGAATGTCTCTTCCAAAACATCTCCTTTATACGCGCCCCATATCAGGCTGGTAGCAAAGCGATGCATGATAGGATTTTCCACAAAAAGTTCATTCCAGGCTTCCGCTTTCCACCGGCGACCGTTCATTAATACCTTTTCCAGCCGGTCGGTTTGTGTCTGCACAGTTGCTTTAATTTGTTTCTTTATTTCCGAGAACTCTTTTTTAGCTGCTGTTGCTTTTATCTGATCATCGTTGGCACCTGGTGAAGGCATCGACTTAATTTTCTTTTGTTTATCGTTGTCAAAAACAGAAAGCGAAAAGTCGGGCAACAAGGTAACCGTAAAAGTTCGTGAACCGTAATCCAATATTTTCTCCCCTTCTTTATTAAAGCCCAGTGTTGGAACAATCCGATCTGAAAGCACATCTTCCGGTACTTCCAGCATTTTTGCTGCGAATGCAAAAGCAGCCTTTGCGGCATTTTTCACTTGGCTGTTGGGGAATTTGGTTCCTAAACCATCTATCATCATCAACGCCACACTTCCTCCGTTCAGGGCGATGGCATTTACTACGAAGGCAGCAAGCGCACCACGGGAAGCCTCCGCCCAATCTTTCAGTTGAGTGCGTAATGCCAGAATTTGTGTATCGGAAGCATAAATACAATAAGGTACCATGAGCATTTTCTTTTTTGCTTCCGCACCGTTATCTTTCCAATATTGATAGATATTTAGCAGAGCCGCCTGCAAATCAGGGCGATGAAGCATGGCTACTACTTTATCGCAAACTTTAATCCGATAGGGTTCTTCCAACGACAGATACTCAGACAGAAGGTATTCCATTACTACCTGAGGAGCTTTTTCGTTCATATCGAGAAACCGTACTTCTTTCAGAAAGTCTTCAGGAATCCAGGAGATAAATTTATGATTGTCCTTATCATAATTGTCCATGCAGAACTCAACCAACATTTTCGAATCGGTAAAAGCGAAATCGGCTCCGTATTTACGGTCATTATCCCATTTCTTTATCAATCGTTTGGTGGCAGCCAGCACATCCCCTTTCATATTCGGGAATCTTTCTTCAAGTATCGGACGTACATCAGATTCGATCGCTCCGATAAGTTCTTCGGCTTTTTTACGCAACTTCTTTGACTTATGGCCCAATAAATCAATCAAGGGTTTATATTCTTTAAAGCCGGAAACTTCATAAATTAAATTGAGCCATACCAGTGTCTCTTCTATGTCTAGTTTGCCACTGGTAAGCAATTCAAGGGCTTTCTCTTTATATTGTTGAATAAAACCCGGATTAACGGCTTCTGCCATTAGGTGCTGATAGTCGTCTCCCCACATGGTAAACGCAAAACAATAAGTAGCAAAAGCGTCTTCCACCTGATAATCGGCTTCAGAATCAAAAAGGACATGCAAACTCTTTTCCGGCTCAATTGCCAGCCATTCTTTACGTGCTTTCAAAAAGTAAAAGATGACATAATCGGGGTTATGATGATTTTTAGCCGAAAGGTTTATATGCTCCAAGAGCAAATGAATAATCCGCCTGACACGCGAAGAATAATCATAAAGCAACGCAAAACCGGTTAATATATGTTCGGATACGCCCCAACTAAAAGCTCGTTGATACCGAATAGGCTCAGATAAGGCTTCTTTAAGTGACACCTTCTCGTCCACCATCTGGGATAGATTATTATAATCCTTTTCCGTATATGAGCTTAACAGGTATTTCAACATTCCCAGCCATAAAGTACCGCTCTTTTCCACTTCTTCCCTACCCTCTCCATTTTTCAATAGGATAGCCAGCATATAAGGTACATACATGTAGTCATCACTACTATTGGAGGAAGCTAAACGCTGGTATAATTGCGTAAAAGTTTCTTTATCCTCTTCATATAGTTTCGAGAATACTTCCTGCCTGTTTATAGTATGGTTATAATTAAACCCTTTCATCAGGCAATAATAATACGACCATCGTACTGCTTCTATTTTATCCAGGAAAGGAATCATTTCTTCCCCGGTATTATCTAATACAATACTGGCAGCTTTGGTATTGGTGGCAAGTTCTTGCCGCAACTTTTCTTTTAGCGAGGGAGAAAGTGAATAGGCCTGATATAATAATTGGATGATGTAATTACCGCCCAGTCTTTCAGAAAGACTTAATATGACCGGAAGATAGCGGCTATAAGTTTCACTATCTTTGAGCATTAACTCTACGGCCAGATAAAGAGCCAGATAAATCTCACGGGTAGCTTTTCATTGCTCAATCAATTTCTCTACTTCATCCGCCAACAGCCGATCGGCCATTTCCACCGATTCCTGCAGCTTATAGTCTATAAAAAGAGCAGCCAGCTTTGCTAAATCCGTGGTGGAAATATCCCGGAATTTCACGACAGACTGTTTTACCAACGTTTGAAAGTCATAACCAATGAGCAGCAACATTTTAGCATCTTCCACCACTCTATAGGACCCTGAAATTAACCCGTCACGCCGGATTCTTGAAATAATCAGCAATATACGTTTCGCTGTTTCGATACTGTCTTCCTCATTTCCATAAAGAGCCTTTATCATCCATTCATCGTACCACACATAACTTTTTTTACCCTTGAGCAGATCTTCATCCAACTGATCGGTTTTACCCTCAATATAGTCTAGTACATGTGTAAAGTTTTTCCATTCATAATAAGGATTATCGTATTTCTGCCTAAACTGTTCGAGCATTTTTTTGTTTGTCCATATTAGTAGTGTTTTTTCGTGTAAATCTTTCAATAGCATCACAAAGATAATATTAAGTACGAAATAATCCTTCATGTGCAATTTGCATTTCAATTTTATTCAAACAATCCTTTTCTTCTGGCAAATCATTATCAGAGGCTGTCTGAAAAGTAGATCGTATATTAAATAAAGTCACGATTTGTAAGTCGGCTTAAGCTCAGCTAAGAATCCCGAATCCCGCAGGGATTTGATGTGCATAACCACGGGATGTAATCCCGTGGAATAGACGTCCCAACTCTACCCATACTGCCCTGAAAGTGGTGAAACCTATATTATTGACCCACTTTGTGGCTCCCCGGATAGTTATTTCTATCCCGTGGGATATCCATCTCACGGTTATGCACCTGTAATCCCTCCGGGATTGCCTAAAGATTTTAACGTCTTCAAATCTTCCGAACACGATTGCTCGCTGACCCTTGGAGCTACATCCATCCGGCTTGCAGCCTTCATTCCGGGCTACATCCATCCGATTTTTGACTTTGCCGACCGTTGGTTCAGCCTTCAGATACAAGCTAGCCGTCTTACTATCCGGATTATAATCTAATTTTTCCATACTACTTGTTTTAAAATAAATGAATCAACCTGTTGATAAACAGTGAGTTTTATAAATTGGCATTTTCAACGAACCGTTTGCATCTCAAAACACACAAAAGGGAAGAAACAGCCTGAATATAAGCTATTTCTTCCCTTCGTATTTGTCACGGTTTTTTAGGAGCAACACTCATTCATGTTCGGGTGACATATAACTTTATATGCCAAAGAAATGCTTTCTTCTGGCTACAAAGATACTACAGGGCTTTGAATTCTCCAAATCACAATCCTACTTTTTTGGCTATTTTCCAATTTTATTTTCCCTAAAAAGTTGTCCCAGTAAAGATTCTAGACAAAGGCTAACCGTTTATTATTTCAGTACTATTCAGGAAAGAAAGTAGGCTTACTTTAGCAAGAGAGTAGCGCTATCGTAGCAAGAGAGTAGCGCTACTCTATCAACAAGTTTCGAACCACCGCCACATATAGCTACAGGACCGATGAGGAGGAATTAGCGAAAGTTGAAAATTCTTGTCTACGCCCTATTCTGACTGCTTGAAAGTAGGGCACCGAATGGCGACACTAGTTATTCTTTTCAAATTCATCAGATAACTCACTCGCACATTTTCCCCATGAGGGGGTATGGGGGAGTTATTCTTTTCTTTATTATCTTTCTTTTCTTTCTTATTATTTGCGTGAGTTACGCGTGAGTTACTCGGTGGTTGACGCGATAAATTTGGATGCAACAAGTTGATATTCCGTTGGTTACCTACGTCGTTCCTTACGTCGTTCCTTACGTCGTTCTCTACGTCGTTCTCTACGTCGTTATACACACCATTCGCACACTTTCCCCATGAGGGAGTAAGTCCGCCCAACACACACAAGAAAGGACAAGGATTATAACAAGATGCCACAAATATTTTGTATCTTTGACCAAAGAATAAAATCGTTGAAAAGATACATAAAAATCCCCTTTTATGAAAAATACAATTATACTTGCCGCCATCACCCTATTTGCAGCGGCTATCTTCACATCCTGCGAAAAAGACGAACCTGAAGAAAAAAAACTTATCGAAATCGGAGATTTTACAATAGAAAACTATCCAAAAGTGGACGGCGCTACTGCTACCCGGGCTCTGAATAATATGATCGCCTGCAAGTTATTGGGTGTGGACTACGTTTGGTCGGAGTCGATAGGGGGTGGCGAACGTAATGTACTTCCGTCATACGATTATTGGGAGGCGTGGCAGGAGTATTCCGCGTTTTGTGATTTTTTGGCCGAACGCGTCAAGACTTCGCAGACCCACGGTGCGTTTATGAACCTGATCGATGGTAATGCAGATATTATTCTTGTGTCGAGCAAACCTTCACCCGACGAAAAGATGCATGCTAACCAGATGGGTGTGACACTGATCCAAACGCCTGTAGCGCTGGATGCCTTTGTGTTTATTGTAAATGAGGCCAACCCCGTAAAATCGTTGACCACAGAACAAATCCGTAGGATTTATACGAAACAGATTACCAATTGGTCGGAGGTCGGCGGCAGGAATTCGGAGATGGCCGTTTTTACGCGCCCGCGGAATTCGGGCAGTGAGGAGACATTGCGTGAGGTGGTAATGAATGGTCTGGAGCCGGCTGAATTTCCCGAATCGGCACAGGCACAGGGTATGGGAGCGGTTTTCTCAGAAATACAGCATTCCGAGGACGGGATTTGTTACACATTTAACAATTACAAGGAGATGATTGCTCAGATCCCCGAGGGTATCGCTTCTAAAATCGCCGTTGACGGAGTCATTCCGGATAAAACCAACATAGGTAACCGGACGTATCCCTTCACGACGGAGGTTTACGCAGTGATCCGCTCCGATCTTAACCGCAACTCGATGGCCTATAAACTTTATGAATGGTTGCAAACGGAATCCGCAAAAACTGTTTTTGAAGAGTGTGGGTTTCCGGCCTATTAGTCATAAGATCGTAACAAAACACTAACTCAATAAACGAGATAACCCTTTATTTATCTGGACGCAAAGGTATATTCCAAGGCGTTGAATGTAAGTATCGAATAAAACATGATATATTTATCTCCTGATCGCCGAAATAATCAGCATCATCGGCCGACGTAATTCATCTTTCATTTCCGGAACAGCTTCGAGTGACTGCTCGCTGGGTTGTGGCTCGATCAACTCTTTCAATTCAAAGCCCTGTTGAAGTAATGTATGGATGTAAGTAGTGAGAGTTTTATGATATTTAACGACTTCTTCTCCAAGAAATAAGGCTTTGCGGTATCCTTCCATAAAATAACGATCGACCGGCCAATGCTGCTTCTCCCCTTTCTCATTGTAGTACCAATCCTGATTACCATATGCTGTAAATACAGGATGCTCTACCGAAAACACAAAAGATCCACCGGGAACCAGTGTGCGTTTTATTTTGCTACACATATCTTCAAAAGACTGAATGTAGTGGAAAGTCAAGGAACTGATCACTATGTCAAAAGATTCCTGGGGATAGCTATAATCCTCCAACGGCATACCTAGATACTCGATACCTGGCGCCGCATTCATCACACGGGCTCGTGCCAACATATTTTCTGAGATATCAATTCCAAGAGCAGATTTAGCGCCGTGATCCATTGCATACTTACAATGCCATCCAAAACCGCATCCTAAATCCAGTAATCGTTTACCTGTAAAATCGGGAAGCATCTTTTGCAGTACATGCCATTCACCCGCCCCTTCCAGTCCGTTAACCGATCGGGACATCTGACTGTATTGCTCAAAGAAATGATTATCATCGTATTTGTTCTCTTTCATACCTTTTATAATTCCTTTCGTTCTTCTTGTGGAATCCGGAAAGAGGTGTATAACTCAATCACGGCTCCGATAGTAAGAACGGCCACCCATTCGTTTTTGTTCGTAAAAAACATAAAAGCTCCGGCAGCTACCAGGAATAAAGCACCGAGAATTTGTTGTCTGCGTAATCGTTTGATATTTTTATTTTCTCCCTGATAGGGAGAGTTAATCTGGGCAAGAGCAAATAAGGTGACACCGATGGTATAAACGTACGGTGCATATATCCATCCGGTTATATAAACCGCTGCACCGATTAAAGCCATCACAGCACCCACTGCATATAAGGCGGGAATAATTTTCTTCATTTAATCTTCTTCGAATACGTAAATGTCTTCGTTGGGTTTCTTCATTAAATACTTTTCACGGGCAATGCGTTCGATTGCTTCCGGATTAGCGGTTAGCTCATCCAAGCGTTTGGTGCTTTCTTCATATTCTGACCGATACTTCTCAATTTCTTTTTTCAGTTGATTGATTTCACGCTGATATGCCGCACGACGTACCCAACTATTTTCATCCAGAAAGCCAATAATCAACAAGAATACCGCAATGGTAATCCAGTATTTATGCTTTCCTACAAAACTCCATATAGTAGCTAATTTATCCATAAGGCCCGGGCTTTAAAAAGTAACACCACAAATCTACATAAAATTCCCCAACTATAACACTTTGATTACCAGAAATGATCATATAGGGAGCAAATACTTATGCCGAAGAGAGAAGACACTTCTCCGGAGCAGAGAGAACAATTGTATTTAAAAAAACAACATATTAAAGAAAAAAACTATAACTTTGTGTGCATGGAAAATTATATTGTTTCTGCACGCAAATACCGTCCCTCCACATTCGAGTCGGTAGTAGGACAAAGAGCACTCACAACCACCCTAAAAAATGCCATTGCCACACAAAAGCTGGCGCATGCTTATCTCTTCTGCGGTCCGCGGGGAGTAGGCAAAACCACGTGTGCGCGCATTTTTGCCAAGACCATTAATTGTTTGACTCCTACTCCCGAGGGAGAAGCCTGCAATGAATGCGAATCTTGTGTGGCTTTCAACGAGCAGCGATCTTATAATATCCATGAACTTGATGCAGCCTCCAACAATTCGGTGGATGATATCCGTCAGTTGGTTGAACAGGTTCGCATCCCTCCCCAGATTGGTAAATACAAAGTTTATATTATTGATGAGGTTCACATGTTGTCTGCCTCGGCATTCAATGCGTTTTTGAAAACGTTAGAAGAACCTCCTCATCATGCTATATTTATTCTGGCAACCACCGAAAAGCATAAAATACTGCCAACGATCTTATCCCGTTGCCAGATTTATGATTTCAACCGCATCGGTGTGGAAGATACCGTCAACCACCTGATGTATGTAGCCCAAAAAGAAGGAGTAACGGCGGAAGCTGAAGCATTGAACGTTATTGCCCTGAAAGCAGACGGAGGAATGCGCGATGCCCTTTCCATCTTTGACCAGGTGGTGAGTTTCACAGCCGGAAATATTACCTACCAGGGTGCCATTGAGAACCTCAACGTACTGGATTATGATTATTATTTCCGCCTGACAGATTATTTTCTGGAAGGGAATGTAAGCGGTGCGTTGCTTTTACTCAATGATGTACTTAATAATGGTTTTGAAGGCAGCCATTTTATTACCGGACTTTCTTCGCACTTCCGGGATTTACTGGTCAGCAAAGATGCGGTAACTCTTCCGTTACTGGAAGTAGGTGCCAGTATCCGCCAACGTTACCAGCAACAGGCACAAAAATGTCCTCTTAAGTTTATCTACAAGGCCATGAAATTGTGCAACGATTGCGACCTGAACTACCGAAACAGTAAGAATAAACGCTTACTGGTCGAACTAACCCTGATCCAGGTCGCCCAACTTACAGCAGAAGGAGAGGAAGCCAGCCATGGGCCTGGCCCTCAACAGCAAATAAAACCGGTATTTACAGCAGCTCAGACTGCTGCGCCACAGCAACAATCCCAGCAACAGGTTCAACGTCAGCCTGTACAATCGGTTGCCCCTAAAGCAACCTCCCAACCGGTAACTCCCACCCCGTCTGCACCCCAGGCACAATCACGGGTGGAAATGCCGGATATTATTCAAAAAATCGCTGCCACGCAGGAAAAGAAAATCCCAGTGATGCCACAAACAGGATTGGGGATTTCCATTAAGAAGATTCAGGCCAGTGAACAAGAGGCCCAAAAAAACCAGACCGCATCGTCGGGTCAGGAAGCCTCACAGACCATGGTGATGGACTATCCTTTTGATGAAAACAACCTGAATTACTGTTGGCACGAGTTTGCCGGACAACTACCCATTGAACACAATGCCATGAAAGTACGCATGCAGGGTATGCGTGTGAAATTAATTGGCGAAACGGTTTTTGAGGTAGTAGTTGATAATGATTTGGCAGCCAGCAACTTTATGGCACTGGCTCCCGATATTGAAGCGCACTTGCACCGGCAGTTACGCAATAATAAAATAAAGATGTCAGTACGTGTTACTGAAGCTGCTGAAGTAAAAAGACCGATCACAAAAGCTGAGAAATACATGGCTATGTCTGAGAAGAACAATGCCCTGATCGAATTAAAAAACGCCTTCGGACTGGAGTTCAACTAGTGTAGATACGATCTATTTCACGTTTTTTATGAAAAACGGGCTAGTAGTTTCGCAGCCTCAGGTGTTCTATTATATAAAGCACTATAACCATACACATGAAAAACGAAAAACAATCGAACAATCCGGTACTGTGGGTACCGACTGTTTACTTTGCCATGGGACTTCCGTTCGTGGCCCTTTCCATGGTTTCTGTATTAATGTTTTCTGACATGGGTATTTCTAATACCCAAATTGCTTTCTGGACTTCACTGATTATGCTTCCATGGACGCTGAAACCGTTATGGAGTCCGTTCCTTGAAATGTTCAAAACCAAAAAACATTTTGTGGTTATCACGGAGATGGTCACCGGAATAGCCTTTGCTTTGGTAGCATTATCTCTCCCTCTGCCCAGCTTCTTTACGTATGCTATCGCTATAATGGGAGTAATGGCTTTCAGTGGAGCAACGCACGACATTGCGGGTGACGGTGTGTACCTAACCGAACTAAATGCCACCCAACAAGCCAAATACATCGGTTGGCAGGGAGCCTTTTATAACTTAGCCAAAATATTAACAAATGGTGGACTTGTTTATCTGGCCGGAGCACTGAAGGATTCTTTTGGTGTTACAAAAGCCTGGATGGTTATTATGTTTATCTGTGCTGCCATTATGTGTGTTATTGGTTTTTATCATATCCGTATCCTTCCGTCGGGTGGAGGAAGCAATAACCAAATACATTCCGTAAAAGACACCATGCGTGCCTTGTGGGAAGTAATACGTACCTTCTTTGCCAAAAAGCATATCTGGTTTTATATTCTCTTTATTGTTTTGTACCGCTTTGCAGAAGGGTATGCCATGAAAATCGTTCCGTTATTCTTCAAAGCATCCGTTGCCGATGGCGGTTTAGGACTCAATGTTCAGGATATCGGACTCGTTTACGGAACATTTGGTGCCGGTGCTTTTATATTAGGTTCCATTCTCGGCGGTTATTATATTTCTGGGTATGGACTGAAAAAGACTTTATTCTCCCTTTGTTGCGCTTTCAACATTCCTTTCGTCGTTTATTTGCTTTTCGCCATTTATCAGCCTCCCAGTTTATGGATCATAGGTTCGGGAGTTATATTTGAATATTTTGGATACGGATTCGGGTTCGTAGGACTGATGCTCTTTATGATGCAACAGGTAGCTCCCGGAAAACATCAGATGGCACATTATGCCTTTGCCACCGGCATCATGAACCTGGGGGGTTATGCTCCCTGGAATGCTCAGTGGTTATCTAAGCGATTTGCTCGGTTATCAGAATTTCTTTGTCTGGGTATTAATTGCTACCATTCCCGCCTTCCTCGTTACATGGTTTGTTCCTTTCACTTATGATACTAAAAAAGCAGAGAATTGATTCTAAGAGATAAAAACTATAAACTTAAAAACTTAAACCAATGAGTAAAATCAACATTCTGGGAGATAACCTTCCCAACATGCCATGGGAAGATCGTCCCGTAGGATCCAAAGAAGTAGTATGGCGTTATTCCGCCAATCCGGTAATTCCTCGTAATCTTTTACCCACTTCCAACAGTATATTCAACAGTGCAGTCGTAACTTTCAAAGATGGTTATGCCGGTGTATTTCGTTGCGATGATACAAACCGCCGTATGCGTCTGCATGTAGGTTTTAGTAAAGATGCTATTAACTGGCAGATTAACGAAGAACCGTTAAAATTCGAATGTGATGATAAAGAGATAGGTGAATGGGTATATGGCTATGATCCACGGGTTTGCTTTATAGAAGACCGCTATTATGTAACCTGGTGTAATGGGTATCACGGTCCTACCATTGGTGTCGCCTACACCTACGACTTTGTTACTTTCCACCAGCTGGAAAATGCATTTTTACCCTTCAATCGGAACGGAGTTATGTTCCCGCGGAAGATCAATGGAAACTTTGCTATGCTCAGTCGCCCCAGTGACAACGGACACACTCCTTTCGGTGATATTTTCTACAGCGAATCGCCTGATATGGAATTCTGGGGAAAACATCGTCACGTGATGTCTCCTGCCCCATTCGAAGATAGTGCCTGGCAATGTACCAAGATTGGTGCCGGCCCGATTCCAATTGAAACATCCGAAGGTTGGTTGCTAATTTACCACGGTGTTCTGGCTTCCTGCAATGGATTTGTATATAGCTTCGGCTCTGCTATCCTCGACCTGGAAGAACCCTGGAAAGTAAAATACCGTTCAGGTCCTTATCTGATTTCACCTCAAAAAGAATATGAATGCATGGGTGATGTGCCAAATGTTTGTTTCCCTTGTGCTTCTTTACATGATCCGGCTACCGGACGTATTGCCATTTATTATGGTTGTGCTGATACGGTAACCGGACTGGCCTTTGGCTACATCCCTGAAATCATAGAGTTTACGAAACAAAAATCGCTATGAATCGATTTATTTTAACTTGCACACTGGTTTTCCTTACCCTTCTGACTTATGGGAGGGATAAGGGGAGCCCCCCACCTGCAACTTATGTAGATCCTTTTATCGGTACAACGAATTTCGGAACAACGAATCCTGGAGCTGTATGTCCACAGGGAATGATGTCTGTGGTACCTTTTAACGTGATGGGATCTGATGAGAACAACTACGATAAAGATGCACGCTGGTGGTCGACGCCTTATGAGCATACCAACACCTTCTTTACCGGATTCTCGCATGTGAATCTGAGTGGTGTAGGATGCCCGGAACTGGGTTCACTGCTACTGATGCCTACAACCGGAAAACTGGATGTTGATTATAAATCCTACGGAAGTAAATATAAAGATGAAAAAGCTTCGCCAGGATATTTCTCCAACTTCCTGACTAAATACAACGTTAAAACAGAAGTATCGGCTACTCCCCGCACGGGTGTAGCACGTTTTACCTTTCCGAAAGGAGAAAGTCATATTTTACTCAACCTGGGTGAAGGACTGACCAACGAAAGCGGCGCATTTTTCCGTAAGGTGAATGAACGGGAAATTGAGGGAATGAAACTTTTGGGTACTTTCTGTTACAATCCACAGGCAGTGTTTCCTATTTACTTTGTGATGAGGGTAAACAAAACACCCAAGCAAAGCGGTTACTGGAAAAAACAGCGACCCATGTATGGAGTGGAGGCCGAATGGGATCAAGATCACGGTCGGTATAAACTCTACACCAAATATGCGAAAGAGATTGCCGGAGATGATATTGGCTCCTTCTTTTCTTTTGAGACAGAAGAAGGTGAAGAGATTGAAGTTCAAATGGGAGTTTCCTTTGTCAGTATCGAGAATGCCCGCCTTAACCTGGATGCCGAACAATCCGGAAAGAACTTCAACCGTGTTTATGAGGAAGCAGTAGATCGCTGGAATAAAGATTTATCCCGTATTACTGTAGAGGGTGGAACGGAAGATCAGAAAAAGATTTTCTATACAGCGCTCTACCATCTACTGATCCATCCCAATATCCTGCAAGATGTGAATGGGCAATATCCAGCTATGGAAAGCAGCGAGATACTTACGACCAAAGGGAATCGCTATACTGTATTCTCTCTTTGGGATACATATCGAAATGTTCATCAGTTGCTGACACTGGTTTATCCGGAGCGTCAGATGGAAATGATACAAACGATGCTCGATATGTACCGGGAACACGGATGGTTCCCCAAATGGGAATTATATGGTCGGGAAACATTGACTATGGAAGGAGATCCCAGCATTCCGGTTATTGTAGATAGCTGGATGAAAGGATTAAGAGACTTTGATGTTGACCTGGCTTATGAAGCTATGTATAAATCAGCCACTTATCCGGGACCAAAGAACCTGATGCGTCCGGATAATGACGATTATATGTCATTAGGTTATGTTCCGTTAAGAGAACAATACGACAATTCCGTTTCTCATGCACTGGAGTACTATATTGCAGATTTTGCCCTTTCCCGTTTCGCACAGGCATTGGGTAAGAAAGAAGATGCGAAAAAGTTTTATCAGCGCTCCCTGGGATATAAACATTATTATTCCAAAGAATACGGTACTTTCCGTCCGTTGTTGCCGGATGGTTCTTTTTATACGCCGTTTAACCCCCGGCAAGGAGAAAATTTCGAACCTAATCCTGGTTTCCATGAAGGCAGTGCCTGGAACTATACATTCTATGTGCCACATGACATTCCGGGACTTACCAAACTTATGGGTGGCAGAAAAAACTTCCTCCATAAACTTCAAATGGTTTTTGATGAAGGATTGTATGATCCGGCTAACGAACCAGACATTGCTTACCCCCACTTGTTCAGCTATTTCAGTGGAGAAGAATGGCGCACTCAATATCAGGTACAAAGACTTCTGAAAAAGTATTTCACCACCAAACCTGACGGTATTCCCGGAAACGATGATACCGGAACCATGTCTGGATGGGCTATTTTCAATATGATGGGCTTTTACCCGGATTGTCCCGGATTACCGGAATATACGCTGACAAGCCCTGTATTTGATAAGATTACGATTCAACTGAATCCGAAATGGTACAAGCAGACTGAATTAGTCATTGAAGCTACTGGTACAGATGCCGATATACGTTATATACAGGATATACAATTAGGCGATAAGCCCTATAAGAAGTTCCGCATCACACATGATGAACTGGTAAATGCCGGAAAAATATCATTTGGGTTAACAGATAAGAAATAGTTATCCTTAATAAATACCGAGTCGTTTTAGATAAGTAAAGGATCTGTTCCTAAACCATTTACGGTCAAAGAGCAGATCCTTCTTTTTAATGCTTCATCAGAATCATGGAAAATGCTGCCGGAAGAGGATGGGAAACTTTATTCAATTTGCCTCAACTACAACCGGAAGTTGGAGTAAATACTACCGCATTCACGGCGTAAGAGAACTTCTTCTTTGGGATGATCTATTCTCTATTCAACACACTCTCTTAAGAGCATTATCTCAAAAAAGTATCACCCGTCTCATTCCTTCCATACAAATTCTGAATATAAGCACATTAAGCATGGTTCTTTATTGCTTTTCTTTCCCATGCCAGATACAGAAGACACATACAATGATTCATTTATTGTTCAATCAAAATTCTATATTCCCATGCCTGTAAAGTAGTAGGCAGTTCTTCGGCTACTTCGGTGAACAGGTTCTTATATGTTCCTGATGGAGCATCTCCTTTAAATTTCACTTCTACCGCTTTATTACTCAGATTCAGATAAACCAGTACTTTCGAGCCTTCTTTTGTGCGTTTGTAGATATACGCATCTGGTGATTCGGTAAAGTAACGGACCATCTTACCTCCCTTCGTTCCGGCTTCCAATACTGCCTGTGAATGCTTTAACTCGTTCATTTTCTGATAAAACGTAAACCATTCATTTCTTGTCCAATCGGGAGGAGTATCCTTTTCAAAGAATTCCAATGCACGATCCATGCCGGTTTCCTGTCCGGTATAAATCAGCGGCATACCTGGAATGGTATAAGTTAATACAGCAAAGGCTTTTACTCCGGGGCCCAGACGCTCAAACTCTGTACCTTCCCAAGAATTCAGGTCATGATTGGTTATCTGATTCATCAAATAACTGCCTGTTGGGAAAATACTATCCTGATAAGCAAAGAGTACATCCAGATCCAGCGCATTCTGAGCTTGCTTTTTACTACCAGAATGTGATTCATGCACATAAGCAGCTTCTTCTGTTTTTCTACCTAACTGATGGGCGGCAATCTGATTTATAACATCCTTCAAAGGCCAGTTATAACACATATCGAAAGCATTTACCAATAATTCCGGATGTTCGGCCTCTGCCAACATAAATACCGGCTTTATAGCATCTAGTTTCGGACGTACCTCATCCCAGAAGTCTGTGGGAACTTCAAAAGCCACATCACAACGATATCCGTCAATATCATATTCCCGCACCCAATACTCAAGTGCATCCATCATGGCAGCGCGCATATCCGGATTTTCATAATTTAATTTATAGGTATCTGTCCAATCATACGGGGATACAAAATCTCCCTTCTCATCCCTGACGAACCAATCCGGATTCTCTGCCATCCAGACATTATCCCCTCCGGTATGATTAGCAACCCAGTCTAACAAAACTTTAAGTCCCATTTGATGAGCTTTATCCACCATTCTCTTAAAGTCTTCCTTTGTTCCGAACTCCGGATTAATTTCTTTATAATCTTGTACGGCATAATAACTACCCAGTGTTCCTTTGCGGTTCTTTTCAGAAATAGGATGAACAGGCATAAACCAAAGGATATCTACTCCCAGTTCTTTTAATCTGGGCAGATGACTTTCGAAGGCATTTATCGTTCCTTCTTCCGTATACTGGCGAAGATTGACTTCATAGATTACGGCATTCCGACTCCATTCCGGATGAACGACCTGAGTCTGGTTATTCGCTTCCTTCTGAGAAGAATTCGTTTTTGTCTCACAGCTTGTCAACAGAGACAATCCGGCAGCACATATAAAAAGGGCTTTTTTCATGGTTGTTATTTACTTTGAGTTAAACAGTTTTTACATTTTCTCAAAAATAACAGATAAAAAGAACAGAATGTTGAAACAGCATTTCAAATTAAAGACTAAACTGTGCTAACGTTTGCGAGGAACGAGAATGAAATCAGCCATAACCGGCAAATGATCGCTAAAACCTCCTATATACTTCCTACCGTAGTAAGTACGAAAAGGTTGAATGCCTCCATATTTCTCATCCTCCTGCAATAAGAAGGGAAGATCGACAACTCTTGCCAAATCCTTATTCGTATAAAAGCATGATCTGGAATCTAACAAACCACCGGATACAATGATGTGGTCCAACAGTCCCCAGGAGCCTTTGTATTTGTAGGAACCGTAATTCTTCCTTTTTTCTTTATCAGCCAACAAATGATAGAGTTGATCGATTTCAGGTTTCTCCTCCGGTGGAATCTGTGCATTCAATACTTGCGATATGGATTTATTACGGGGATAATCATTAAAATCACCCATGATAAGAACACGAGGATCAACACGAACTTGGATGATACTATCCACTGCATTTCTTAAAGTTAAAGCAGCTTCCAGACGATAAGGCTCTGTTTCTTTCTCACCTTCCGACCTAGATGGAAAGTGAACTATAAAAACATCGAGTGTATCTCGTGTAATAGTGCTACCGGTAACATGCAGGATATCCCGGCTTCTACGACTCACCTCTTTGAAGGCTAATCGGATGGATCGATGAGATAATAATCGGAATTTATCCCGTTGATACATAAGGGCCACGTCAATTCCTCTATCATCCGGAGAATCTGTCATAATATAGCGATAGGAATGTTCTTTCAGGGGAGAATGATAAATTAAATCCCGCAAAACACGATTGTTCTCCACCTCGCAAAGGCCGACAAGAGCAGGCGGTTCCCATTCACCAATAGCTGTTATAACTTTTGATATATTGGATAGTTTCTTTTTATATCGTCCATAATGCCAGGCTCGAATAGAAGTGGGAAGAAACTCCTGGTCATTTTTAAGGGAATCGTGGTGTGTATCAAAAAGGTTTTCAACATTGTAAAAGACAATACGAAAAGGAATCGTATCCTGTGCAAGAAGAATCTGAGGAAATAGTAAAAAGAATAAAATGAGTTTTTGCATTTAATCATCGAAAAAAACGGTCATCCTTTTATTCATTTCAGGATGACCGCATCATATAACTGAATTGATATCTTATTTTTTCTCTGGAATATTTGCCAGGATATCCAACAAATGCCTCCAGAACTTATCAACGGTAGAAATTTCCATTCTTTCATCCGGTGAATGTACATCCCGTAAGGTTGGTCCAAAAGAAATCATGTCCAGATAAGGATACTTATCCAGGAATAACCCACATTCCAAACCGGCATGTATGGCTTTCACTTGTGCATCAACTCCGAACAGTTTCTTATAAGAAGCCGCCGCCACCTTTAATATTTCTGAATTTGGATTGGGTTTCCATCCGGGATAGCCGTGCCCGAATGAAACGTTAGCACCACCCAGTTCGAGAGCGGCACGAACCGTATGGGCCATATCATCACGGGCTGAAAGGATAGAACTTCTCTGACTGGTTTCTACTTTAATGATGTTTCCGTCTTTCATCTTTACGGATGCCAGATTCGTGGATGTTTCTACTAAACCGGGTATATCATGGCTCATTGCATATACTCCATGATGCATCGCATAAAGTGTTTTAAATAAACGGTTACTGGTATCCTGGTCAATGGCAAAAGGACAAGGAGTTTCTGATTCCAAGGTTAATTGCATTTCCGGTTCAATAACACCCAGTTCATTTTCTATATCAGCAGTAAAGATATTCAGGTCAACCCGAATAGACTCTTTGGCCTCGTAAGGAACAGCACATACTACATACGCTTCACGGGGAATAGCATTCCGTAAATTACCACCGTTTATTTCGCAAAGGTAAAGATCATATTTTTGAGCAGTCTGACTAAGGAAACGATTCAGGATTTTATTAGCATTACCCCGACCTAAATGAATATCACCCCCGGAATGACCACCCTTTAGTCCTTTAACAGCAACTTTAAAGAAAAAATAACCTGCTGGCACAGGTACTTCCTTATATTCAAATTCACCCACCGAATCCATACCACCGGCACAACCGATGAATATTTCGCCTTCATCTTCGGAATCCAAGTTTAAAAGTATTTCTCCCTCCATGAAGCCTTTTTGGAGAGCAAAAGCTCCGGTCAGTCCGGTTTCTTCATCCACCGTAAACAAACATTCTATGGGTCCGTGTTCAATGTTATCGGCAGCCAGGATGGCAAGTTCTGTGGCCACACCGATCCCATTATCTGCTCCCAATGTAGTTCCATTTGCTTTCATCCAATCTCCATCAATAATGATTTCAATGGGGTCTTTGAGAAAATCATGTTCCACATCGCTGTTCTTTTCGCATACCATATCTACATGCGATTGCAGAATCACCGTTTTTAAATTTTCCTTACCCGGTGTTGCCGGCTTTTTAATCAGTACGTTCCCTACTTCGTCAACTTTTGTCTCCAGATTATGCTGCTTTCCGAACTCTTTCAGATAAGCGATAATTTTTTCTTCTTGCTTGGAAGGGCGCGGTACTTTCGATATTTCTTTGAAGAAATGAAACACACTGGCCGGCTTTAATTCTTCATTTTCCATGATATTCTCGTTATTTTTGATGTTAAAGTAAAATAAAAAAAGGACTTAGTCCCCGCAAAAGTCTATATTTGCATCCACAAATTTAATGGAAATGGTTGTTACAATACTGATAACTTTGTTAATAGTTGCTATCTGCCTGGTTTTACTCGCGGTAAAAATAGTATTTATTCGAGGTGGTAAATTTCCTAACACACACATAAGCGGTAACAAAGCTTTAACGAAAAAAGGCATCGGGTGTGTACAGTCGCAAGACAGAGAAGCACAAAAGAAGCGCTTACTTTCTTTTAAAGATACGGAAAAAGCTGTGTTTGATGGTCTGAATTAACCAATTAAAAAACTATATTTATTTTATTTAAGACGTTATGAATAAAAAAAACTACCTCATGAATGGTCTTGCGGCTATCGCGGTTCTTTTTATGTTTACTCAGTGCGCCGGTAAAACAGAAAGCCCTGCCACTCCTGTATCAGGCTCTAGTACCGGATCACTCGCAGACATGAAAATAGCGTATGTCGAAATCGATACACTTCTTACACAATACAATTTCTGGAATGATCTGACTGAACAGATGATGAAGAAGGAAGAAAACGTTCGTTCTACACTGAATCAGAGAATGCGTGAATTGGAAAAGGACGCACAAGAGTTTGATCGCAAAATTCAAAACAATGCGTTTGTAACCCGCGAACGTGCTGAACAAGAGCATGCCCGTATCACCAAAAAGCAAACTGATTTGCAAAACTTGCAGAACCGCTTGACAAAAGAATTGGCTGACGAAAATCAGAAGAATAGCTTGATACTTCGTGATTCGATTAATTCATTCCTGAAAGAATATAACAAAACCAAAGGTTACAGCATGATCATCAGCAATACCGGTTTTGATAATCTTTTATATGCGGATGAAGCTTATAATATTACACAGGAAATTGTAGAAGGATTGAACGCCCGATACAGTGCAGCTCCAGGAAAGTAAAAAGCATTATTATTGATATATTCAAAAAAGAGGGTGTCCCAAAAGCCCCATCCATCTTTGATAAAGTTATAAATTACTCCTTCCGTCATGACCTTTATTTGGGGCTACACGAAGGAATGTTGTAAGCAGTGTCCCCCCTGATGGGGTCAGATGTGCATAATTCCGGGTGAAACCCAGTCATGTTCGGAAGATAACATTTATTAGCAACCAAGCCAAGAATCTAAAGGTCTGTTAAGAAATCCCTCCGGGATTTGATGTGCATAACCACGGGATGTAATCCAGTCATGGTCGGAAGATAACATTTCTTAGCCATCAAGCCAAAATCTATGGGCTGCTGAAGAAATCCCGGAGGGATTGCATGTGCATAACCACGGGATGTAATCCCGTGGAAACAGCTAACCCGACTCTACTCTCACAGCCCCGACAGGGGGTGAAGAATATATTATTGACCCACTTCGCGGCTCACGGAGATATTTCTATATCCTATTCCGTGGGATATCCATCCCACGGTTATGCACCTGTAATCCCTACGGGATTTTTCGAGATTTTAATGTCTTCAAATCTTCCGACCAGGACTGGATGTAATCCCGTGGAAACAGATAACCCGACTCTACTCTCACAGCCCCAATAGGGGGTGAAGAATATATTATTGACCCACTATTCGTGGCTCACGGGATTATTCTATATCCATCCCACGGTTATGTACATGCAATCCCTGCGGGATTTCTTAAAGGTTTTAATGTTTTAAAATCTTCCGAACATGATTGGGTCTCACCCGGAGTTATGCACATAAAATCCTTTCAGGATTATTAGCTGAGCTTAAGCCGACTTACAAATCGTAACTTCATTTAATATACGATCTACTTTTAGACAGCCTCTTTTTTATTTATTGAATATGTTTAATAGGTCACTGACGGATAATCATCGCCGATTGTTTAGGAACCGTTATACTTGTTCCACTAACCTGCTTCAAATTAGATTCATCAATTTTCCCATCATAACAAACTGGTACATAGGTGCCTTTCGGTATATCTACTTTTACTGACTTCTTAGAACTATTTAATATTACAATAATATTTTCCCACGAATCGCCGTTAGCATAATCTTTAAGCTGGAATGCTACAACATTCTTTTGAGTTACCGGCAGGAATTCTAAATGTTTACGAATCAGATCAGCATCTCCCATACGGAATGCCGGATGATTTTTACGCAACCGGATTAATCCCCGATAGTATTCGTATACGTCATTGTATGTTTCTTTATTTCTCCAGTCAATGGCATTAATCTGGTCAGAGCTCTTATAACTGTTATGAACGCCTTTTTTATCCCGCATCACTTCTTCACCGGCAAAAATAAACGGAATTCCCTGTGAAGTAAATACGGTAGTTTGCGCCAATTTATCCAGACGGATCAATTCTTCAGCCGTAATAGCAGGCATCGTAGATTTCAATCGATCCACCAAGCACAAATCATCGTGGGAGGATGCATAACTAATCATTTGTGTAGGTTGCGCAGCCCATGCAGAGTCTGTGTAAATGACTTTTGAATAATCAACCTGCGGATGATAGACAGCTCCGGCAATACCAAACTTTATGCTTTCTTCGTTGCCTGAAACTCCCGTCAGAAAACCACCTTTTTTATCTTTCATGACTGGACCACGTACAGCATCCCTTAATTCATCGGAGAAAACGGCAATTCCTGGCATCTGACTGGCGTAACCTTTCATAGCCAGTTTCTTTGCCGGATATTGCGGAGCCCGTGCAGCCCATCCTTCTCCATACATACAGATAGTCGGATCTACTTCATTCACCGCTTCCCTTATCTCATTCATGGTTTTAATATCATGTATCCCCATCAAATCAAACCGGAAGCCATCTATATGATATTCATCTATCCAATATAGTATTGATTCAATCATATATTTACGCATCATGGCCCGGTCACTGGCTATTTCATTCCCACAGGCTGAGGCATCCGCAAAAGTCCCATCGGCATTCTGTCGATAAAAATAACCGGGTGCCGTACGTTCAAACGGGCTATCATCCGTATTATAGGTATGATTATAAACGACATCCATAATGACCCTGATGCCAGCCTGGTGAAGTGCCTGAACCATCTGCTTAAACTCACGGATACGAATATATGGATCGTAGGGATCCGTAGAATAAGATCCTTCCGGTACATTATAATTCTTCGGATCATATCCCCAATTATATTTTTCTTTTTCCAGATGAGCTTCATCTATAGAGGCATAATCAAAGGAAGGCAATAGATGTACATGCGTTATTCCCAGTTCTTTGAGATGATCTATTCCGGTAGTATAATAGGTACTCGGTACTAAGGTTCTATTCTCAGTAAGCGACAAATATTTCCCTTTGTGAGTTATACCGGAAGACTTGTGCATGGATATGTCCCTGTAATGCAATTCATAAATAATCATATCAGCCGTTGATAGCAATTCCGGGCGAATATCATCTTCCCATCCTTCCGGATTGGTAGCTTTCATATCAATAATAGCTCCCCGATCTCCGTTAACTCCTACAGCTCGTGCATTAATACCTGGCGTCTCTCCCAACCAGGTGTCTCCTACTTTTACGTCAAAGGTGTAAAATTTACCTAACAGATCCTTTTTTACCTCTGCCTGCCATGTACCATCCTGACCGGGTTTCATTTTTATAAAATCATAGGCGTAGCCGCCCTGTCCTGTTTCGTATAACCGTACTCCTACTTCACTCGCAGTGGGAGCCCATACCATAAAGGTAGTCTGCTCCGGAGTATAAAGCATCTCAATCAGATTACCGTAACGAAGCGGATAATCCTCATAAGAAGCATACGTTTTAATACCGGGCTTACAGCTTACTACTGTAGCTGCAGTTAATCCGATAAATGCTATTTTTTTTAATTTCTTCATTTGCTAAGTAATAGGTTAAAATTGAGGCTTATAATAATTTACTTTACCCGATCGGGATTTTTATTAATAAAGTCTTTCCATCCGTTATATCCTTTTTCTAAGGTGGGGCGTCCCATCTGAAGGAAATGGCAATAAGCAGCTGCCAATCCATCGGTTGCATCCATAAACACAGGCATTTCTGACTTTTGAATATGTAACATCCGTTGCAACATATCCGCCACCTGCTCTTTAGATGCCTTCCCATTCCCTGTAATTGCCATTTTTATTTTTAAAGGTGCATATTCGGTTATCGGAATATCACGACTTAACGCGGCAGCCATAGCTACCCCTTGCGCGCGACCCAATTTGAGCATAGATTGTACATTTTTTCCAAAGAAAGGAGCCTCTATAGCCAGTTCGTCAGGCAAAAAACTTTCGATAATTCCACTCACCCGCTCAAAAATCTTCATGAGTTTGAGGTAATGATTACCATATTTCCGGAGATCTATTACTCCCATAGCAAGTAATTCAGGTTTATTTCCCACAATTTTTAGTACTCCGTATCCCATGATAGTAGTGCCCGGGTCAATACCCAATATTATTTTTTCTTTTACCGGCTGGTTCACTCTATTACCTCCATCAATGTGGGGAATCCAACTACTTTATCCTTAAATATCTGCACAAGTTCTTTATTAAACTTTATTCCCTGTTCGCTGTGCCAGCGATGCAACTCCATAGAATTTTCAACCTCCCACTGTAAAGAATAATTCGTTCCTTCCTGCTGATGACTCAATAATTTACATAAACGGTGTGACCTCAACGTTCCATATTTCTCCACCGCAGGTATATACGATTCCCGTAACCAGATTAAAAAATTATCAAGTACATCGTCTTCAACATGGTAAGTGGTGTTGTATATCAGCATCTTATATTTTTAAATTTGATTATTTACACAAATATAGCAATTATTCAATAGAAATACATTATATTTGCACCGTCAAAAAATAATGGGGCATTAGCTCATCTGGCTAGAGCGTTAGAATGGCATTCTAAAGGCGATCGGTTCGAGTCCGATATGCTCCACAAATAATAGAAATCCTTGAACAGAAATGTTCAAGGATTTTCATTTTCTAAGATATTTCCAAAAGTCTGGAATAAGAAAAGGCACTTCTGATTTATATTTTATATAGTCTCCACCAAATCTTTCTTCCAGTTCTTTCTCTTCAAAAAACTTGTGATAAATACTTCCCAATAGCAAGCCTAACAATAAACAAACGATTCCAATGGTATAAGAATATTGTGTAATTGTACCCAATCCAAAGTAATATATTATTGCTCCTAATTCTATTGGGTTCCTACATATTCTATATGGACCTGAGATAATCAAATTTTTGGTAGGTACATTCGGTGTGGGTGTACCTTTACCTATGGTTAGTTGTGTATATGTAGACCAAAACATGAAAAATAAACCTATCAGAATGGCTACAATAGCTATTAAAGTCATCGATACTATACTACTTGTTAAGCTGTAATATGAATCAACAAAACGTCCTACCCAAATAAAAAAAGCAGGTAAAACGGCCAAGAAAAAAACAATGCCACAAATAATAGAAATAACCTTATATAAAAAAGATTTCTTAGTATATTGAAATTGAACTAAAAAGTTGATGTATCTCTTTATCATAATTTTTCCTTTCCGACAACATGTATCAAAAGTTGATTAATTCATTAATAATCAATTTTACTTGGGTCATTATATAAAAATATAATTCTGAAATTAATTCCAACCTCTATTAAAAGGTATCGGTTTCAAAATATGTTTATCGGTTAATGATAAATAAATTTTCACTGATGAATACCAGTCACAACCTTCTGTACAATTCTCCATACCTAATAAACAACGTCTATCCCTTATTATTATTTGTATATTCCGCCTACCCATATCCCATTCAATATAACAGTACATATGGTCCTGATCAGGTCCTCTTCCGGTATTGTCTTGTATTTTCCATGTACGATATGCAAAAGGTTCTTTAGTATAAACGTTGTCATCTGCTTCTCCATACTTGTCCTTAATAAATGAATAAAGACTTAGGATAGTCTTATTGACATTCCGGTTAAATGCTCCAAATTTTTCTTCATAAGTTTTGTTTTCCTGTAAATCTTTGCAATACAACATTCCGCAGTCTATAGCAAAAGTAATATTATAAAGAGAATCATTACGAAATGATGCACCTGGCCTGCGTTCATCTAGCAATCGCATCGTCCTTTCCTCCCCAAGAACCATATCATGGGCATCATCACGTTTCTCCTCAAAGGTTCCCACAATTTTCATATTACCATCTTCACCCATTTGTGCGATTTCAAACGTATCTGTATATTCATATTGGTATATTTCTGTTATTTCCAATAATCCATTTTCTTCAATATAAACTTTACTGTCCTTTTTTTTTAAATAGTCTATATATATCTGGCAATTTTTCCAGATATTCCGTGGCAGAAATACCAAACCGTATGTTACTAAGAGCCGTATCACCATGCTGTTTTTCTGCCTCATTCCTAAATACACTCATTGCATATAGCCTTTCCTGCCGTTGTTCATCACCCTCTTTAGAGAGATTTATTTCCTGTGCTGCTAAATACCCGCATGATACCATTACATATATAACTCCGGAGAGGAATTTCTTGATTATCATAATAGATTGTTTTATATAATATGAAAAAAATATCAGGTATTTAAAGTATAACCCTGATAGAATGAATATTTTTGTGAGAAAGAACAATGCATATCTATATTGTTTGACCTTAAAGTTATTTAAAGCGGCAAAGGGGACCCATTAATATTTTCCAAATATTACAATATGCTCCACTACTGTAGTACTTATAATACCTCCGCTTCTCCGATTAAATTAGGCCCTTCATGTAACCACCATATTCTTCCTTTTATCAAATACTTTTCAATGGGTTGGTTCATCAGAAATCTTACTGTTCTCTTTTCGCATCATTCCTGCTCTTTATCTACAGCATCACGTATACGGTTCACAATATGCTTATCAGTTATGGATAAAAAAACATTCACTGAAGAATACCAATCACAGCCTTCAGCACAATTAACCTCTGTTCCATTTATTACTGAACAACGACTGTCCCTAACCAATATTTGTATATTACGTCTAGCCATATCCCATTCTATATAACAATACATACGATCGTTCTCCGGGGCTCTTTCTGTATTGTCTGGTATTTCCCACTCACGATAAGTAAAAGGCTCTTCAGTAAACAGGTCATCATCTGCTTCGCCATATTTTTCTTTAACTAAAAGATAAAGGCTTCGAATTGTATTATTTGCTTTCTGATTAAAGGCGCCAAACTTTTCTTCGTATGTTTTAGGAGTGTCGCCTACTAAATCTTTGCATTGCAATACTCCACAATCTGCCACCATCGTAATGCTAAAAAGAGAATCTTTATAAAAGGATGCTCCACGTCTTCTGTCATCCAGTCGTTCCATCCGTTCCCGTCCGAAAGGCATACTGTGGGCAAAACGGTATCTATCTTTGATGGCTCTGATTACTTGCATATCCCCATCCTCACCCATTCGCATTATTTTTATCGAATCTTTACTCACATGTCGATGTATAACCGGTATTTTTACAAATGCACAGTCCCTTGTCTTGGATTTAATGTCCTTACCTTCAAGCCACTTGTACAATTGGGATAATTGTTCCTGGTATTCTTCTACTGACATGCCAAACCGAATATTGGCAAAAGCTTTATCGCCATCCCGTTTTTCCACTTCATCTCGGAAGGCTGTCATTGCACTTCGCCTTTCTGCCCGTTGATCGTCACTTTCCTTTGAAATATCTCCCTTCTGTGCAGCGAAAGATACACTGGAGACAACTAAAAATAAAATTCCTGATAGCAATAATTTGATTCTCATAATAGTTTGTGTTATATAAATTATCCAAAGAGCAGTTGTAAATATACTGAATTTTATAAGTTTTGCATAATGATAAATAGAATATCTAAAATAAATCAACACCTGTTGCGTTTAAAGGAATAATATGGAATTAGAATAAACCAGCTTATATAACTAGTTCTAGCCTGTCTCTTTTCTCACAAAAAAGCGATGCTCCATAAATAAAAATCCCCACACATTTTTGTCTGAGGATTTTTTAATTTCAATAAAGATATACAGCAATTATTTGGATTGCTTTACCATCTGGATTGTACCGTCTTCATTATAGAAAAGCTTATCGACACAAGCAGAACGCAACCAATCATTGAATTCACCGTTTCTTTCAGATAAATCACTGTTATGATAAAAAGCATACCATTGCCCTTTAAATTCTACTATGGAGCCGTGATTCGTATAACTATTAGTGGGCTCCATATAGATTCCTTTATGATCCCAGGGGCCCAGGGGACTTTTACTGGTTGCGTAACGTAAACGGTTATCACCTTTAACACCATCCTTCCAATTGTCGTCATGATTATCAGAATAAGAAAGATAATAAAGACCATTTTTCTTATGAATCCAGGCAGCCTCATGAAAATCTTCCAGACCTTCCATTAACTGCAATTCACCGTCAAGCTCAATCATATTATCTTTGAGTTTAGCCCCGTAGCAGGTACCACCACCGCCATAATAAAAATAGGCCTGACCGTCATCATCCATAAACACACATGGATCAATTTCTCCTTTATCGGGTAAACCAATCAGCCAATGATCCAGGCAAACAAAATCAGAAGCAGGCTTGTCACTCACGGCAATACCTATCTTCCAGGAATTATTCCATTCCGGACCGCTAGGATGTGGGAAGTAGAAATAGTATTTGCCATTCTTATAAGCACAGTCGGGTGCCCACATAAAAGTACCCCCATTAGGAAGAACACCACCCCAAGGTACATCTTTTGCCTCCAATATCTGGCCATGATCGGTCCAGTTAATCATATCATCGGTCGAAAAGACATGATATTTATCCATAAAGTCGCATCCTCTGGGTGGAGCATTATCATGCGATGCATATACATACAAACGGCCATCCTCCCAAACATGTGCCGAAGGATCGGCGGTATACATATGGGTGATGAACGGGTTTTTGGCAAGGCGGTCGAAATCATCTTCTTTCGATTTATCCGTACCCTTCTTTGAATTACAGGAAGATAATACGATGAAACCAAACAAGATTAATAACTGAAATAAGTTGTTTTTCATACTGTTACTTTTAATTGATATAAGTAGATGTTCATAATTAGTTTATATAAAATTTTTATTTTTCCTTTGCAC
>JAJQFD010000057.1 GCA_021201335.1 Bacteroides sp.
ATTTGGGCATATACTTTTGATAAAGTGTACAATTTATAAATAGCAACTTGAATTATATAATTTAAAAAACGAGATATTTCACACAATTAAAAAGTTGACCAATAAGAGTGAAATAGAAAAAAACAGGGTATTTGGAGAAAATAAAAAAACATCGAAAGAAAAATCACACGTGATTGCGACGAAAATAAACTTTTATCGCGATGAAAATTTATCCTGCTCGAATATGCGATTTATTTTCATCGCGATCTGACCAAACTTTCGTTAACCAAACAAAGACGCCAGATGCGATGAAAAATACTACCTCTTTCGAAAACGAGCTATATTAACATTCATTTACACCTATTTCATTCACTTTCAACAAACGAGTAATTATCAAAACAACTCATTTTACGACATATAGACATCAGAATCATGAAAATAAAAGCATTTAGAAATTAGAGATTAAGTACCCGATCGAAGAATACAAGACAAACACTTGATAAATGCACCCTAAATAGGTAATACATTCTTTTTACCTACTTAAATTCTCCCTATCAATCTAGTCTTTAGCTTTCATTATACATAAATATGCATTAAAAATGAAAATAAATACAATATGTATAATATTTTAATAATTCATTCCCCTACCCTTAATGAATCAAATTAAAACAATTCTCCCGAATAAAATGATAATTTATAACTAAATACGCAAAGTAACTACTAAAAGTGTTACACCTCAAAAACAACAATAAATTAATTGATAGTTTTAACAGCGAATTAATATCATTATGAAATTAAATAGTTATATTTGCAGGACATTTTGACAGCAAAAAAGGTATTACCATACATTTAAGACAAAGATGAAAGAAAGAGAAGGATTAAACAACAAAACAAAAGAAATGATTTACCGACAGCAACCTCAACAAATAGGACTTTACAATGCAGAAAACGAAAAGGATGCTTGTGGAGTAGGTATGCTGGTAAACATCCATGGTGAAAAATCTCACGATATTGTGGAGTCCGCATTAAAAGTATTGGAAAATATGCGCCATCGGGGTGCTGAAGGGGCCGACAATAAAACCGGAGATGGTGCCGGAATTATGCTCCAGATACCGCATGAATTTATTCTGCTGCAGGGAATTCCTGTACCGGAAAAAGGAAAGTATGGCACCGGACTCATTTTTTTACCGAAAAGTGATAAAAGCCAATCGGAAATCCTAAGTATCGTTATCGAAGAGATTGAAAAAGAAGGATTAAACTTGATGCACCTGCGCAATGTTCCTACCAATCCGGAAGTTTTGGGGCATGACGCATTATCCAATGAGCCGGATATCAAACAGGTATTCATCACCGGATTCCCGGAAGCTGAAACAGCCGAGCGCACCTTATATATAATAAGGAAGCGGATTGAAAACCGGATTCGCAAATCGGATATTCAGGGTAAAGAAGATTTTTATATTGTATCACTTTCTACTAAAAACATTATTTATAAGGGAATGCTCTCGTCCATGCAGGTAAGAACTTATTTCCCTGACCTGACGAATACATACTTTACAAGCGGAATAGCATTGGTTCATTCCCGTTTCAGTACCAATACATTCCCTACCTGGAGTCTGGCACAACCTTTCCGTTTGCTGGCACATAATGGTGAAATTAACACGGTACGAGGTAATCGAGGCTGGATGGAAGCACGCGAAAGCGTACTTTCTAATCCTGTGTTGGGTGACCTGAAAGATCTCCGGCCCATTGTTCAGCCAGGAATGAGCGACAGTGCTTCACTGGATAATGTGTTGGAATTCCTGGTTATGTCCGGATTAAGTTTGCCTCATGCTATGGCTATGCTGGTACCGGAATCATTTAATGAAAAAAATCCCATCAGCGAAGATTTAAAAGCTTTTTATGAATATCACTCTATCCTGATGGAGCCCTGGGATGGCCCGGCAGCTTTACTTTTTAGTGATGGCCGTTATGCCGGCGGTATGCTCGATCGCAACGGTCTGCGTCCGGCGCGCTATCTTATTACACACAATGATATGATGGTTGTGGCTTCTGAAGTAGGTGTTATGAGCTTTGAACCTAACGAGATTAAGGCTAAAGGACGTCTGCAACCCGGAAAGATTCTGATGGTAGATACCGAGAAAGGAGAAATTTACTACGACGGCGATCTTAAAAAAACACTTGCAGAAGCCAAACCCTATCGGAGCTGGTTATCGGCTAATCGTATCGAACTGGACGAACTAAAAAGTGGTCGCAAAGTATCTAACAAAGTAGAGGAATACGACCATAAACTGAAAGCGTTCGGTTATACAAAAGAAGATGTGGAAAAGATCATTGTACCGATGAGTATAACGGGAGCAGAACCCATTAATTCTATGGGTAATGACACTCCGCTGGCAGTGCTTTCTGATAAACCACAGTTATTATATAACTATTTCCGCCAACAATTTGCACAGGTTACCAACCCTCCTATCGATCCGATCCGGGAAGAACTTGTCATGTCTCTGGCTGAATATATTGGTGCAGTAGGAATGAATATCTTGACTCCCAGCGAAGATCATTGCAAAATGGTTCGCCTCAATCACCCTATCCTGACCAATACGCAATTGGATTTGCTTTGCAACATTCGTTATAAGGGATTCAATACCGTCAAGTTACCCCTTCTTTTTGAAGCATCCAAAGGAAAAGCAGGAATGCAGGAAGCTTTAAATACCCTTTGCAAACAAGCAGAAAAATCAGTAGATGAAGGTGTTAACTATATTGTATTAACAGATCGATCCATCAATAAAACCCAGGCAGCTATACCATCTTTATTGGCTGTCAGTGCTATTCATCATTACCTGATCTCAGTGGGCAAACGGGTACAAACGGCCTTGATTGTTGAATCGGGAGAAATCCGTGAAGTAATGCATGCAGCCTTATTACTTGGATTCGGCGCAAGTGCTCTTAATCCTTACATGGCATTTGCTGTCTTAGATAAACTTGTAGAGAAAACAGAAATACAACTGGATTATGCCACAGCTCAGAAAAACTACATCAAAGCCATTTGCAAAGGTTTATTTAAAGTAATGAGCAAAATGGGTATCAGCACAATCCGTTCTTACCGGGGTGCCAAAATATTCGAAGCAGTAGGAATTAGCCAGGAGTTAAGCAATGCATACTTTGGTGGGATTAGTTCCTGTATGGAAGGTATCCGGCTGGAAGAAGTTGCCAAAGATGCCATTGCTATGCATCAGCAAGCATTTGGAGAATCATTCGAGAAATCATTGAACCATCAGGGCATTTACTCTTTCCGCAAAGAGGGAGAGAAACATGCGTGGAATCCGGAAACAATAAGCACACTACAATTAGCTACCCGCTTGGGAAGTTACAAGAAATTTAAAGAATACTCAGCATTGGTAGATACTAAAGAGAAACCTATCTACCTGCGTGATTTTTTTGATTTCAAACGTAAACCGATTGCAATAGATAAAGTTGAACCGGTAGAAAATATTCTGAAACGCTTTGTCACAGGAGCCATGTCTTATGGGTCCATCAGTCGCGAAGCACACGAAGCAATGGCCATCGCCATGAACAAAATTCACGGACGAAGCAATACAGGCGAAGGTGGTGAAGATCCGGAACGTTTTATTCCCCGTGAGGATGGAACAAGTCTGCGTAGTGCAATTAAGCAGGTGGCTTCCGGACGTTTCGGTGTCACTACTGAATATTTAGTCAATGCAGATGAAATCCAGATTAAAATAGCCCAGGGAGCAAAACCCGGAGAAGGTGGACAGCTTCCAGGATATAAGGTAGATAAGATCATTGCCAAAACCCGTCATAGTATTCCGGGTATTTCTTTGATCTCTCCTCCTCCTCACCACGATATTTATTCCATTGAAGACCTCGCACAATTAATTTTCGATTTGAAGAATGTAAATCCTAAAGCCAAGATCAGTGTGAAACTGGTTGCTGAAAGCGGTGTGGGAACCATTGCTGCCGGTGTAGCAAAAGCTAAAGCTGATTTAATCGTTATCTCCGGTGCTGAAGGAGGAACAGGTGCTTCTCCGGCTTCTTCCATTCGCTATGCAGGTATTTCTCCCGAATTAGGACTTAGCGAAACTCAACAGACATTGGTATTAAATGGTCTCCGTGGACAAGTAATACTACAGGTAGACGGACAAATTAAAACCGGACGAGACATTGTTTTAATGGCCATGTTGGGGGCCGAAGAATTTGGTTTTGCCACTTCAGCCCTGATTGTGTTAGGTTGTGTAATGATGCGGAAATGCCACATGAATACCTGCCCAGTAGGCGTGGCAACTCAAAACGAGGAACTTCGCAAGCGTTTTATGGGACGTAGCGAGTATCTCGTAAATTTCTTTACTTTCCTGGCTCAGGAAGTACGCGAACATCTTGCGGAATTAGGATTCGAAAAATTGGATGACATTGTAGGACGCACCGATTTAATCGTTCGCAAACCGGATGGAAGCAACCCCAAACATAAATTGATTGATTTCACAAAGGTATTAACCCGCATTGACAATGGTGCAGCTATCAGCCATAAAACCAATCAAGATCACGGCATTTCTCACGTTAAGGATGTCACGATGATCGAAGCGGCCAAAGAGGCCATTTCATCCGGAAAAGAAGTATCGCTGGAGTATACCATCGCCAACACAGATCGCGCTGTAGGAGCCATGTTATCCGGAGAAATTGCCATGAAACATGGTGAGAAAGGATTACCGGAACATACTCTAAATATCAAGTTCAAAGGCTCGGCCGGTCAAAGTTTTGGAGCTTTCCTGGTACCCGGTGTTTACTTTAAACTGGAAGGAGAAGCCAATGACTATTTAGGAAAAGGATTAAGTGGCGGACATATTGCTTTACTCCCACCCGTGCGTAGCAATTTTGAAGCAGAAAAAAACACCATTGCCGGCAACACTCTTCTTTACGGAGCTACTTCCGGAGAAGTATACATCAACGGACGTGTAGGTGAACGTTTTGCCGTTCGCAACTCGGGCGCCATTGCTGTAGTTGAAGGTGTGGGCGATCACTGTTGTGAATATATGACAGGGGGACGCGTGGTAGTTCTCGGAGAAACCGGACGTAACTTTGCCGCCGGAATGAGTGGTGGTGTAGCTTACGTATGGAACAAAAACGGCAATTTCGATTATTTCTGTAATATGGAGATGGTTGAACTCTCTCTTATCGAAGAAGCCAGCTACCGCAAAGAATTGCATGAACTTATTCGTCAGCACTATCTGTACACAGGTTCCAAACTGGCTCGCACCATGCTCGACGATTGGAACCGCTACGTTGATGAGTTCATCCAAATAGTACCTATTGAATACAAAAAAGTACTGCAGGAAGAACAAATGTTGAAATTACAGCAGAAGATTGCTGAGATGCAGAGAGATTATTGATTTGAGTTTTTAGTTTGTAAATTACTATACTCCATACAAACTATGAAATCCGAATCAAAAACTTAAAACTTAAAAACTTAAAACCAATGGGAGATCCAAAAGCATTCCTAACTATACATAGACTTGAGGCGGATTATCGCCCTATTCACGAACGTATCACTGATTTTGGTGAGGTTGAACAGACATTAAATACACGTGAGCGTAAATTACAGGCATCACGCTGTATGGATTGTGGAGTACCTTTCTGCCACTGGAGTTGTCCAATTGGAAATAGGCAACCGGAATGGCAAGACGCGCTATACAAAGGTAAATGGAGAGAAGCATACCAGGTCCTGAGTGAAACCTGCGACTTCCCGGAATTTACCGGAAGAATCTGTCCGGCACTCTGTGAAAAAAGTTGCGTGCTCAAATTATCTTGTGATGAACCGGTTACTATCCGTGAGAATGAAGCAGCTATTATAGAAGCTGCTTTCCGGGAAGGATACATAACTCCGGTACAACCGGAAAGAAACGGTAAAAAAGTTGCCGTGATCGGGGCGGGACCAGCCGGAATGACTGTAGCCAATCAGCTGAATCGCAAAGGCTATTCAGTGACTGTTTTTGATAAAGCAGAAGCAGCAGGCGGATTATTACGCTATGGTATTCCTAACTTTAAATTGCATAAAACCATCATTGACCGTAGGATTAAACTCATGCAAGAAGAAGGGATAGAGTTTGTGATGGGAAAAGAAATTAATATTCAAAAGCTCCCCACAGGTTACGATGCTTATTGTTTATGTACAGGTGCCGAAACACCTCGTGATCTTCCTATACCAGGACGTGAATTAAAGGGCGTGCATTTTGCTCTTGAAATGCTGGCACAACAAAACCGAATCCTGGCTGGACAAACATTTATCAAAGAAAAACTGGTAAATGCAAAAGGCAAAAAAGTATTGGTTATTGGTGGTGGAGATACGGGTTCAGATTGTATTGGTACAAGTATCCGGCACGGTGCTGCATGTGTAACTCAAATCGAAATTATGCCTCAGCCACCAGTTGGCCACAACCCGGCTACACCATGGCCTCAATGGCCCATCGTATTAAAGACATCTTCCAGTCATGAAGAAGGTTGTTTGCGCCGGTGGAGTTTATCTTCTACCCAATTCATCGGAAAGAACGGTAAAGTTATAGGTGTCGAAGTGGAAGAGGTAGAATGGGTACCTGGAGAAAACGGTGGAAGAATGACCATGAAGCCTACAGGTAAAAAAGAAGTGATTGAAGCAGATATCGTATTGCTCGCGATGGGATTTCTGAAACCAGAATTACCTCAGTTACCTAAAAACGTCTTTACTGCCGGTGACTATATTCTAGGCCCAAGTCTGGTAGTTAAAGCCATGGCCACAGGTAAGGAAGCTGCTGCTCAAATTGATAAATATCTCAGTTAATCGTTAAACCGTAAATACAATATATTATGTGTGGAATAGCCGGAATTTTTAACATCAAAGAGCAATCAAAAGAGCTCCGTAGCAAAGCGCTGAAAATGGCGCAGAAGTTACGTCACCGCGGACCAGACTGGAGTGGAATTTATGTAGGCGGCTCTGCCATCCTTACACATGAACGTCTTTCCATTGTTGACCCACAAAGTGGGGGGCAGCCTTTATATTCACCAGACAAAAAACAAATACTTGCCGTCAATGGCGAAATATATAATCACCGGGACATTCGTGTCCAATATGCAGGAAAATATGATTTCCAAACGCTTTCAGATTGTGAAGTAATTCTTCCTCTTTATCGTGATAAAGGAATTGATTTTCTGGAAGATATCAACGGAATCTTTGCTTTTGCCTTATATGATGAGGAAAGAGACGAATTCCTGATTGCCCGCGACCCAATTGGCGTTATTCCTCTCTACATCGGAAGAGATAGTGATGGTAAAATTTATGTTGGAAGTGAACTAAAAGCGCTCGAAGGTTTCTGCGAAGAATACGAGCCTTTCCTTCCGGGACATTACTACTGGAGCAGAGAAGGGAAAATGAAAAAATGGTATAAGCGGGGTTGGACGGATTACGAAACCGTAAAAGACAACGGCGCCAGTGTCGATGAATTGCGTGAGGCACTGGAAGCT
The DNA here is from genome assembly GCA_021201335.1 of Bacteroides sp. Lineage (GTDB taxonomy): Bacteria > Bacteroidota > Bacteroidia > Bacteroidales > Bacteroidaceae > Bacteroides. The sequence continues at coordinate 7,486 of JAJQFD010000057.1, forward strand.
GCCGTTCATCGTCAATTAATGAGTGATGTTCCTTACGGAGTCCTCTTAAGTGGAGGACTGGATAGTAGTGTCATTTCTGCAATTGCCAAGAAATACGCGGCAAAACGCATTGAAACAGAAGATAAGAGTGATGCCTGGTGGCCTCAGCTCCATTCTTTCGCCATCGGCCTGAAAGGCGCTCCTGACCTTAGTAAGGCAAGAGAAGTGGCTGACTTTATTGGTACAGTACATCATGAGATTAATTACACTATTCAGGAAGGTCTCGATGCAATCCGGGATGTAATCTATTTCATTGAGACTTACGATGTAACTACTGTTCGTGCTTCCACCCCCATGTATCTGATAGCCCGTGTCATTAAATCTATGGGAATTAAAATGGTATTAAGTGGTGAAGGTGCAGACGAAATATTCGGTGGTTACCTCTATTTCCATAAAGCACCGGATGCAAAAGCTTTTCACGAAGAAACTATCCGTAAATTAAGCAAACTTTATTTATACGACTGTCTACGTGCCAATAAAAGTTTGTCAGCTTGGGGTGTGGAAGGACGTGTTCCTTTCTTGGATAAAGAATTCCTGGATGTAGCCATGAACCTGAATCCCGAAGCTAAAATGGCTCCCGGCAAAATAATTGAGAAGAAAATTGTCCGTGAAGCTTTTGCCGATATGCTACCGGAAAGTGTAACATGGCGCCAGAAAGAACAGTTCAGTGATGGTGTTGGTTACAACTGGATTGATACATTGAAAGAAATTACTTCCGCCGCTGTTAGTGATGAACAAATGGCCAAAGCTACTGAACGATTCCCGATCAATACGCCCCAAAACAAAGAAGAATATTATTACCGCAGCATATTTGAGGAACATTTTCCTAGTGAAAGTGCTGCACGCTCTGTACCGAGTGTACCGAGTGTGGCCTGTTCAACTGCTGAAGCTTTGGCATGGGATACTGCATTCCGGAATCTTAACGAACCTTCCGGGAGAGCTGTGAAGGGAGTACATGAAGAAGCATACTAGTTTTTTTATTCAGAGTTTAATAATATACATGTGATATTATTTTTAAATCCAGTTTCGAAGCGACAAGGGAGCATACTTTTATAAGTGGCTCCCTTTTGGTATTTAATAAGCTGTTCTTACACCAGATATTTTATAAGTATATATAAGATAATAGTCTCAAAAAAAGAATAAGGCTACAAAAGAATAAACAATTCGAAACTTTTTCCATTATTTTGTATAATAACACTTATAAAATGAAAAGATTCACATTCCTCATTCGCTTATTATTTGTGACATGCACAATAATAGCACAAACCCAAGTGATTGCCCATCGTGGTTTTTGGGATACAACCGGTTCAGCCCAAAATAGTATTACTGCTCTTCGAAAAGCAGACTCTATTCAATGCTACGGAAGCGAATTTGATGTCCGGATGTCGAAAGACGGGAAACTGGTAATTAACCACAATCCTATATACAAAGGCAAAATCATTCATAGAACCTCTTCCCGTAAATTGAATCGATTAAAGTTAAAAAATGGCGAAAACCTTTCCCTGCTCTCTCAGTATCTGGAAGCTGCACAAAATCTGAGTATCCGACTGATACTTGAACTAAAAAATCTCAATGATAAAGAGAAAGAAACAGAAGCTGTACAAGAAATAATAAAAACAGTAAAAGCTCTGAACCTGCAAAACCGGATGGAATACCTATCTTTCTCATTACATGCAGTAAAAGAATTTATCCGCTTGGCACCTACAGGTACGCCTGTATTTTATTTGAACGGAGACCTCTCTCCCAGACAACTTAAAGATTTAGGATGTGCAGGTCCTGACTATCATATGGATGTTTATTATAAACATCCGGAATGGATATCCGAATGTAAAGCCCTCGACATGAAAGTGAACGTCTGGACAGTTAATAAAGAAAAGGATATGCAATGGTTTATTAACCGTAAAGTTGATTTTATTACTACTGACAACCCCTTTTTGTTACAAGACATAACTAACCCATAAATCCATTAATCATTTAGACAGCATTTTAATGAAAATAAAATCTAAATGATTTCAGTAAAAGGTATAAATAAACAGAATTGGATCAAATGAAAGCTGTTAGGTAACAGAAACTTTATCCGCCTCATCTGGTAAATCATAACGAATGCACTCATTTATGCAATAAATTCATATTAATATGAGTGATTTACAAGTCAATTGAAAGTAAGAAAAAAAAATATAATATTATCAGCAAATATAAACCTAAATAAATCAAATAGTCGTATATTTGCAAAGAAATCAAACAAAAGGACATACAATTAAAACAATAGCAATCAAAATGACAACTAAGATTAGATTCGCTAAAATGCATGGAGCCGGGAACGATTATATTTATATAGACACTACCCGCTTCTCCATCCCCAATCCAGAAAAAGCAGCCATTGAATGGAGTGCTTATCATACAGGGATAGGTAGTGACGGTTTGGTTTTGATCGGTAAATCTGAAATTGGCGATTTTAGTATGCGTATTTTTAATGCTGACGGTTCTGAAGCAACCATGTGTGGCAATGCCAGTAGATGCATCGGAAAATACTTATATGAATATGGCCTTACTCAAAAAAAAGAAATTGAACTCGAAACCCTTTCAGGAATCAAAACGCTTAAACTTCAAGTAATCGGAGATAAAGTAGAAAGTGTTACTGTGGATATGGGTATTCCCAGCGATATTAAATCTATTGATTTTGAAAAAGAATATCCGTTTAAAGCAACCGCACTTTCTATGGGGAATCCCCATCTGGTTATTTTCGTCGATGACATTCAGGAAGTTGACTTGCCTGTCATTGGTCCTCAACTGGAAAGACACCCACTCTTTCCGGGACGTATTAATGTAGAATTCGCCCAGGTACTTGAAGACGGACAGATAAGAATGCGTGTTTGGGAAAGAGGTTCCGGAATAACCATGGCTTGCGGAACGGGAGCCTGTGCCACAGCTGTAGCTGCAGCGTATACAGGTAAAGCCAATAGAGAAAGTAATATAATAATGGATGGTGGAACTCTGACCATCAAATGGAATCCTGAAAACGATCACGTTATGATGGCAGGACCCGCAACAAAAGTTTTTGATGGAGAAATAGATTTGATTTTTTGAATCAGACGAAAGCTCAATTCAAAACAACAAACTTAAAACTTATAAACTTAAAACAATATGGCATTAGTAAACGAGCATTTTCTAAAATTACCCGGAAGTTATTTATTTTCGGATATTGCAAAGAAGATTAATACATTCAAGGTCACTCATCCTAAACAGGACCTTATTCGTTTAGGTATTGGAGATGTTACCCAACCGCTGGCTCCCGCATGCATTGAAGCGATGCATAAAGCAGTGGATGAAATGGCTAAAAAAGAAACATTCCGAGGTTACGGTCCAGAGCAAGGATATGATTTTCTCATTGAAGCGATCATTAAAAATGATTATACTCCCCGGGGTATTCAGTTGTCTAATAGCGAAGTATTTGTTAGTGACGGAGCAAAAAGCGATACCGGAAATATTGGCGATATTCTCCGCCATGACAATAGTATTGGTGTTACAGATCCAATTTATCCGGTCTATATAGACAGCAATGTAATGGTAGGACGTGCCGGAGTTTTACAGGAAGATGGAAAATGGAGCAATGTCGTTTATATACCATGTACCAGTGAAAATGATTTCATACCGGAAATTCCAGATAAAAGAATTGATATTCTTTACCTGTGTTATCCTAATAATCCAACCGGAACTACCTTAACGAAGGAACAACTCAAAAATTGGGTAGATTATGCACTAGAAAATGATACCCTGATTTTATTTGATGCCGCATACGAAGCATACATACAAGATCCCGAAATCCCCCACTCGATCTATGAAATAAAAGGAGCAAAAAAATGCGCGATTGAATTCCGCAGCTTCTCCAAAACAGCCGGATTCACCGGGGTTCGTTGTGGCTATACTGTAGTTCCCAAAGAACTAACCGGAGCTACCTTGACCGGAGAAAGAATTTCATTGAACAGTTTATGGAATCGTCGGCAGACAACCAAATTCAATGGAACTTCTTACATTACTCAAAGGGCAGCCGAAGCTATTTACAGCCCTGCGGGAAAAGAACAGATAAAACAGACTGTAAATTATTATATGTCCAACGCCAAAATTATGAAAGAAGGACTTGAAGCCGCAGGACTCAAGGTATTTGGAGGAAAAAATGCTCCATATCTGTGGGTAAAGAATCCGAAAGGAATCGGTTCATGGCGTTTCTTCGAACAAATGCTTTACGAAGCAAATGTTGTTGGGACTCCTGGAGTAGGTTTTGGCCCCAGTGGTGAAGGTTATATCCGTCTTACTGCATTTGGCGAACAAAATGATTGTATTGAAGCCATGAAAAGAATAAAAAAATGGCTTAAATAATTTGAGTTTTTGAACTATAAACTTAGAAATTCAAGAAATTATAACTTAACCCCCACCACTATTAAATAGTATACAGCGCGCTACTATATAATTATGGATTACATCCACATTTTCGTAAAACTTAAAAGGTAAAAAGACAATGAAAAAGCGATGAAATGTAATTTGAGAGTAATGGCAGCTATGCTGCTAGTAGTTCTTGGCACATCAGTGGTGAAGGCGCAGGACAACGTGGAGGTTTCAGTAGGTGCTGATATTGTAAGCAGCTATATCTGGCGGGGTCAGGATTGTGGAGGAGTGAGTATTCAACCCACCATATCCGTAGCAAAAAGCGGACTTTCACTTACTGCCTGGGGATCTGTAGGTCTTGATAAAGATGATACCAAAGAATTTGACCTGACTTTAGGTTACAATATAGGTGGATTCAATATAGCAATTACAGATTACTGGTTCGATTATGGCGGTAAATATTTCCAATATGCCGCAAAGAAAACGGATCATTTATTTGAAGCTACTGTTGGTTATGATTTTGGCATATTATCCGTAAACTGGAATACGAATTTTGCCGGAGCTGATTACTTTAAAGAAAAAAGTGACGGGACATGGGACAGAGCTTATTCCAGTTATGCAGAAGTAGCCGTTCCTTTTAAATTAGGCGGATTTGATTTTAGCGCCGAACTTGGTCTTACACCCTGGGAAGGAGCTTATTCAGATGGGTTTAATGTGGTAAATATAGGATTAGGCGTAAGTAAGGAAATCAGGATTACCGATTCTTTCAGCGTTCCGGCATTCGCCAAGCTAACGGTAAATCCAAATACTGAAAAAACTTATTTCGCATTTGGTCTCAGTTTTTAAAAGACTCCGAAATATAATAAAAGAAGGTATAGGGGCAGATAGCCGAGTTTTGATTTTATTGGTTTTTTTGTATGGTAACCTCTTCGGGCTCCTGCATTCTATACCTCTTTTTCAAAGTAAAACCCTGCTAATTGAAAGGTTATGAAGAAAATTGAAGCAATTATTCGCAAGACAAAATTCGAGGACGTCAAAGAAGCACTTCTCGAAGTTGATATTGAATGGTTCTCCTACTACGATGTAAGAGGTATAGGTAAAGCAAGGCAAGGACGTATTTACAGAGGTGTCGTGTATGATACAAGTTCAATCGAAAGAATACTTATCTCAATCGTTGTACGCGATAAAAACACAGAAAAAACAGTAACAGCCATCATAAAAGCTGCTCAAACAGGAGAAATCGGCGACGGTCGTATCTTCATCATTCCAATTGCTGATGCTATTCGCATCCGTACCGGTGAAAGAGGCGACATCGCCTTATATAATGCTGAACAGGAAAAATAAGCCAAAGCATTCATTTACTATTTCATAGGTATTAAATAAATAAGACAAACATTATGGATACATATAAAAAACACAGCATATTGAGGCTGTGTACAGCCCTTGCTATATTCTTTTTTGGAGCTTTTGTCACCCTCGCGGTGGCACAAGAAGCTACTCCAGATTCTCTTGCCACTACAGTGACAGAAACAGTGGCAATGATTGATACAACAGAAGAAGCGGTTACCGAAAAAAGTGCCGATACCATAGGCGATCTTATTCTCGGATTGAATACAGTATGGATGCTGTTGGCTGCGATGTTGGTATTCTTTATGCAACCAGGATTTGCCCTGGTTGAAGCTGGTTTTACCCGGGTTAAAAGCACCGCTAACATTTTAATGAAGAATCTGGTAGATTTTACTTTCGGTTCTTTACTCTACTGGTTTATCGGATTCGGATTAATGTTTGGAGTTGGTAGTTTTGTCGGTATGCCTCACTTCTTCGATCTATCGTTCTTTGAAAGTGATCTTCCTGTAGAAGGATTCCTGGTTTTCCAAACGGTATTTTGCGCTACCGCTGCAACCATTGTATCAGGAGCTATGGCTGAAAGAACAAAATTCTCAATGTACCTGATTTATACGATTTTTATCACCGCATTGATTTATCCTATCTCCGGACACTGGACATGGGGGGGCGGCTGGCTGATGAACGGTGAAGCAGGCAGCTTTATGATGAACCTGTTCGGAACAGTCTTCCACGATTTTGCAGGATCAACCATTGTACACTCTGTAGGTGGATGGATTGCATTAGTAGGTGCAGCAATTGTAGGCCCGCGTATTGGTAAATACGGAAGGGATGGCAAATCCAGGGCTATTCCGGGTCATAACCTGACTTTAGCAACATTGGGTGTTTTTATCCTTTGGTTTGGCTGGTTTGGCTTTAACCCGGGTTCACAACTAGCGGCAGCAGGTGAAGCAGATCGTATCGCCATTTCCCATGTATTTCTTACAACCAACCTTTCAGCTTGTGGAGGTGGATTCTTCGCCTTGATACTTAGTTGGTTCAGATACGGCAAACCCTCTCTTTCACTTACCTTAAATGGTGTACTAGCCGGATTGGTAGGTATTACAGTCGGATGTGATCTTGTATCACCCGTAGGCGCGGTCATTATTGGTGCCCTATCTGGAATAACCATGATCTATTCTGTAGATTTCATCGATAAAGTACTTAAAATTGATGATCCCGTAGGTGCTTCATCCGTACACGGTGTCTGTGGATTTTTAGGAACTGTATTGACAGGTTTCCTAGCCACTGAGGAAGGTTTATTCTACGGAGGTGGATGGGGATTCTTAGGAGCCCAGCTATTTGGGGCCCTGGTTATTGGTGTATGGGCAGCCGGAATGGGATATATTATCTTTAAAACTCTTGATAAAATACACGGTCTCAGAGTTTCTACACGTGTGGAAGAAGAGGGATTGGATGTATATGAACATGGAGAATCAGCATATAATTAGCTTTTGAGTTCTTAAGTTTTTAAGTTTATAAGTTAATACAGATATCAATCTCAACTCATAAACTTAAAACATAGGAACCAGAAACCACAAAAGAAACGTAAACTAAAAAACTTATAAACTTAAAA
>JAJQFD010000041.1 GCA_021201335.1 Bacteroides sp.
AAGAATTGTTCATTAACTACTCGCATATTGCTGCTTAATTTTGATTACTTACTTACGTAAAATGTTAGTTAGTACGGCAAAGGTAAGAATATCTGTTCTTATCTGATTGTTTTTTAGTTTAAAAAACAATCAAGGAATAATCAAAAGAAGAGATAAAAAACTGTGGCAGGTTCCGGGTTTATGAGAAATATTTAAAATTTCCTGATTATTTGATCAGAATGGAGATAGCGTATTTAATATTTGAATTATGATGAATTGAAATTTGGGCACCCATGAAGGATGCCCCTACCTGTGCAGAATATGCCATGGATTAATTAACTAATGAACGAAGACGATTAATCAGTTCATCACCTAACGTATTCTTTTCCTCTATGTGTGTCAGGACAGCGGTAACAAATGGATTACTTTCAAAATCACCCCGTACCTGTTCAAAATCTTGTTTCATTTCATCTCTGGAACCATCTGCCCCAAAACCTGTCATGGAAGAGAGGGAGAATTCCTTGCGGGCATCCTCATATACCAAACGATCCAAACCAATGACGGCTTCTTTCCACGCATTTACGATATTAATGATATCCTGTGCAGTAATTTCATCTGGGTTTAATCCGTAAAACTCCTGTATTTTATGATAGGCCCATGTCCATTCATACGTATAATAATGTGTATGCATCTTCTCAAAACTTTCATTGATGCAACGCAAACGATTAATTTCGCCACTTTCAACACCACACATTAATTTATCTATTTCGCTTTTTGGAGCAATTAGTCCTGAGATATCCACCCATTCACCAATGCCTATTTCTGTATCCGGTTTAAGGCGTTTGCGAATATCTTCATTACTTTCAAAGTTTATTCCCTCCAAACGTTTAATGATTGAATTACCTAAAAATTTGTGGATACCTGTTTCATAAAACTTTATACCTCTATTTAAAGATGAGTTTTTTATTCGGGCGCTTTGATAAGAATAAATCTCTGATGTTTCTCCGGATACCCGTCTTAGGTTCTTCAGGATGATACGTCCTTTAAACATCTTTTGGATGGTATAAGGGCTTAATAAGTTATAATTAATGAAATCCAGTTTATTCGGATCTGTTCGTTTGTCACGTTTGGGCCATTTCTGCGCATCACGGATGGTACCCACACTTCGCAAATTTACACCCGGTACTAAATATGTGGTATTGGCCTGTTCGATCAGATAAGAGAAGGGTAAATCAGAGGTATCAGCATGATTAACATGGCGTCCCATAACCAGAGAAAAAGCACCGACCCGGGCAGGCCAAAGAATATATGAATCAGAAGTTGTTTTCGCACCTCTTTCCATCGTACCCTGATGAATAGGTCCCAATTTATACATGTGATTGCTTTGATTTGATCCCGACCCAGCATTCATAAAGGAAAACATACCAGCTATTAACAAGGTTGATTTATGATGAGTTACCGTAAATGGCCCCGCAAAAATAGCACACGCCTCCCCATTTTCTCCCTGGCAATTACTAAAGAATAAAGAATCGGAAGCTGAATAACTATGTCCTAACTGGCAGGCTTGCCCTACAAAGCATCGATTCAAAACAGTTCCATCTTCTACACGCGAACCGGAAGAAATAATAAAATCTTCACAAATTACGCTATAGCCAATATGAACAGGAGCGTATTCATTGCTATTGATCGTTCCATTTTCCAACCGACAAGTACCTTCAATCTGGCAATAATTACCGATCTTTACATTTTTGATGGAACCGGTATTTACAATCATGACATGGCTACCAATAATACCGGTGGAAGAAGCATATTTATTAGAATAGTAATCTGTGATTTCCCGGAGGCGGCTTATTAATTCCGGACGATGGCGGTATAATGCCTGTATATAAGCCTGATGTGCACAGAGTTTATCACTGAGGAGAACTTCACGGCCCCCTGTTTCATTCAGCACAGAGACTTCAACTCCATTACCAAACTTACTAACTCCGTCAACCAGGATTATATCTACATTCTCGATAAAGGTATTGTCACCAATTTCATAATTAGCAATGTAGTTTTGGATGTTTTCAATGCAGCAATTATCACCTAGTTTTACATTGTGTAAAGTTACATGCCTGAGGCCGGAATGTTTTTTAATTCCTCCTGCCAACGTAAATTCAGAAAGGAATAAGCCTAACCAGACTTCTCCTGAAAAACGGGTATGATGCACATACTCAGTACTAAATTTCTCGTCAACCTGTACTTTATCCCAATCTTCAGCCATACACGACTGACTTTTTAACTGAAGAATTTCACCTTCAGTTAACTTCCGATACATTTTCATACTTACACTATCTTTTAATCATTGTCTTCATCTTCGTAAGTCTGATAAAGAAAATCATTATAAGGAAAGCGTTGTACATGTAATTCTTTTACTTTTTTATAAACCACACTCTTCATTTCTTCAATATTGATTTTTTCGCGGGCGGATATGAAGATACAATTATCTTCCAGCTTAGCCATCCACGTCTTCATCAGTTCTTCGAGTGTTAAGTTTTCTTTTGTGCGGGGGGTAAGGTCGTCTGGGGCCTTTTCTACATAAGAGTAAGCGTCTATTTTGTTAAATGTTAATATAGTAGGTTTGCCAGCACTTTCAATATCAGCAAGTGTTTTATTAACGACTTCAATTTGTTCTTCGAATCCCGGATGTGAAATATCGACTATATGTAAAAGCAAATCTGCTTCACGTACTTCATCCAGTGTAGACTTAAATGATTCAACCAAATCTGTTGGTAATTTACGGATAAATCCTACTGTATCGGAAAGTAAAAAGGGAAGATTATCTATAATTACTTTTCGTACGGTTGTGTCTAATGTTGCAAAAAGTTTATTCTCAGCAAAGACCTCGCTTTTAGAGAGCAGATTCATCAATGTAGATTTTCCAACATTGGTATACCCAACCAATGCCACACGAATCATACGCCCTCTATTTCTTCGTTGAGTTGATTTTTGTTTGTCGATTTCCTGCAAGCGCTCTTTTAATAATGACATCCGGTTCAAAATGATACGACGGTCCATCTCAAGCTGGGTTTCTCCAGGGCCGCGAAGTCCTACAGAACCACCACGGGCACTACCCGAACCTCCACCCTGTCGTTCAAGGTGAGTCCAAAGGCGTTTCAGACGAGGGAGCATATATTGATATTGGGCTAATTCCACTTGTGTTTTTGCATGAGCAGTTTGAGCGCGCATGGCAAAAATGTCCAGAATTAAAGAGGTTCTATCAAGTATCTTTACCTGCAGTTCAGCCTCGATATTCCGGAGTTGTTTGGGAGATAATTCATCATCAAAGATCACCATTCCGATTTCATGCTCATCCACATATTCTTTTATTTCCTGCAGTTTTCCTTTACCTACATAGGTAACCGGATGTGCATAGTCTAATTTTTGGGTAAAACTTTTCACGACTTCCACTCCGGCTGTCTCAGCCAGAAAAGCAAGTTCATCAAGGTATTCGTTGGTTTTCCGCTCATCTTGCGATTGAGTGATGAGTGCAACGAGTACCGCGGTTTCGGTTTGAGTATCGGAGATGATAAATTCTTTCATTCTGTATAAACACGTAATAATAAGTTATATGCCGACAAAGATAGTATATTTTTTCTTTGTTAGCATTTATTTGCCTTTCAGGAGAAAAAAATAAAGGCATACCTGCATGGGGTATGCCTTATATCTATTTTAAATAAATAATTTATTCAATATCAGGTACCGGATCGGGGAAAGCTGCCGCTGGATTATTATCACTTGGCTCTAGCATAGGATTCGATTGAATTTCTCCTTCAGGCAAACGCCATAATAAGATATTACTTCCGGCTGGTATATTAAATATTGCAGATGCATTTGCATAGCCGGCACCGCGACGATCCACAGGCTTATTCAGACGCATAATATCAAACCAGGAAAGCCCTTCTCCCCAAAGTTCAATACGACGCTGACGAAAGATTTCTTCCTGTACATCAGCTTGTCCTGTTGCAGTACACACATATTCCGGATCACGATAAGTTTTCACAAAGTTTTCCAAGGTAGCTACTGCGTTTCCTGTTCCACTCATTATTTCACCTTCAGCTTTGATCAAATACATTTCTTCGGCACGCATTAATGGGATATCACTTGCGTTTACCGAAGTATTTACCACATTATTATATGGTGCAAATTTAACTTGTGTGTATGGTGAATATTTTCTTAATTTCACATAATTCTGATAACTTGAGTTTAGATTTTTGGAAATAGTGTCTTGATCCAACCACCATCCTTTACGTGCATCTGTTTCAGGAATGGAAGCCCATAATTGTTTGTTGATCTGGTGTCCGCCACTAAAGTTTGCATATCCATAACTGAGCGATCCCATGTGAGAAGGCCAGTTTACAATACCGGAAGTTACTATACGATCAGTCTCCGCAATAACAATACCCCACATCCAGGATTTATCATTCGAATCACTCATGGTAGGAACGGAAACATCGGCAAAACTATAAGGTACAGCCCCACCTGAATCAAGAGCTTTCTGTGCATCAGAAGCGGCATCCGCCCAATTTTCCATAGTCAAATTCACGCGGGCACGAAGCCCGTAAGCTACCCCTAAATCAATATAGCGTTTATCTCTACGCTTTTCTCCAGCTTTCTGAGAAATAGTAAGTAAATCTATTCCTTTATTTATATCCGTCAGAATCTGTGTATATACTTCTTCAACAGTTGAACGTTTACATCCTTCTACCGGCGCCGTAATCGCATTGACTTCTGTCACAATTGGTACACAAGGTGACGTTTTATGATCTACATAGTTAAATTGATAAAGCTGAGCCAAAACCCAGTAACAAAAACTCCGGGCTGACAAAGCTTGTCCCAGATAAAACTGGAAGGTAGGGTCGGCTGAATCCGGATCAATAGAAGCAACCACATTATTGGCTACATAAATAATCTGATACATCGTATTCCAGACAATTTTCGCTTCATTACCGGCATAGTCACGGTCGGAATAATCAAGGCTGTTTCCTGTCCAGTTAAATCCATTGTCACTACTCAAATAATCGAAACCATTTGTATCTGAAAATAACATAACAGAAGGATAACCAAAATCATTATGACGAGTCCCTGTTATTGGCATGTAAGTACTAAATTGCGCAAAAATGGCAGTTACCCCCGCTTCTGCTTTCGCAGGATCGTCAGTTACTATTTTATCTTTTTGTTCCGATGTAACGATGTCACTTTCGGGATAAGTATCCATATCAACACATCCTGCGAAAAGTATTGCTGAAAAGAATACGATGAGGGAAATATATATCGCTTTCATTTTTAATTGAAATGTTTAGTTAGAATGTAAGACTAATACCACCGGTTATTGTACGAATCGGAGTATATAGTGATGTTGTTACTGTAGTAAAACTCTGACGTGGGTCGAGACCTTTACGTGCAGAGATCAAGGCCAGATTATCTGCAGACGCATAAACTCTTAACTTCCCTATCATCATTTTCTTAGTCAGCACATCCGGCAAAGTATATCCTAACGTAATATTATTAATTGAAAGATAGTCTGAACTAATCATCCAACGATCTGATTCAGAGTTAGCATACTGATCAATCGCATTCAATCGGGGTACATCGGTATTTCGATTGTTTTCAGTCCAGGCATTCAAAATATCTTTATGCCAGTTACGGCCAGCATTGCTCGAGTTGCCGGAGTGCATCAGGAAACGATAACCAGCATCATAAACCTCACCACCCAGTTGATAAGAACATTGAATAGAAAAATCAAAACCATAAGCCTTTAATGTAGTACCAAAACCCCCATATACAGTAGGTAACAAGTTACCTGTTGATTCTTTAGTCTCACTAGCAATAGACCAATCGTCTGTCTCATAGGGTACTCCATCATCATCTTTCGCCCAATATAAAGCTTTACCTGTATCTGGATCCACACCTGCATACTTAACTAGATACAAGCTATACATTGATTTTCCTTCTTCGTATATCCGTAACTTGTCAACAAGCTGTCCTCCCAGATCCGGATGGAGTTTTAATATCTTATTTTTAATAAATGTGGCATTTAGATTAACATCCCATGAAAAATTTTTAGAGTCCATAATCTGATAACCTAGATCTATTTCTAAACCGGAATTTCTCATCGAACCAATATTCATTGGCATAGAGGAGTAGCCAGCAATAGGGGCGACCGGTTTATTGTAAAGCATATCTTTTGATTCCCGTCCAAAGTATTCTATTGTACCGCTCAAACGATTATTTAACAGGGCAAAATCAACACCGATATTATAAGAAGTGGAAGTTTCCCAGGAAATATCCGGATTGCCCTTATAATAAAGTGTACCATCCGCAAATACTCCATTTGCACCTGTGACTTTAAATTGATCCAAAGCAGGATAATAATTTTTAGTGCTTTCAACATCGTCATAACGTAAGTCATCATTACCCTGTTGTCCATATGATACTTTCAACTTTAACATGTTCAACCATGTTACATCAGTCATGAATTTTTCATTCGTAATCATCCATGCGGCACTGGCAGAAAAGAAATTACCCCAACGATTATCTTTATTAAAACGAGAAGAGCCGTCACGACGATAAGAAAAACTGGCAAAATATGTATCAGAATAATTGTAGTTTATACGACCAAAATAACCCTCTGTTGCATACGTGCTCTTTTTACCATAACCGTTGCGCTGGTCAATCGTATTATTAATATAAAAGATATCCGGATTATACAAATTCTGACCGGAAGCATCCAATTGTGTCTGCTCGTATTCATAACCATCATAACCCAAAGTTACTTCCAAATGATGATTCTCGGCTATCGTATATTGATAGTTGGCTACATATTGTTGATCAAAGCCATAGGTACGTTGGTGTCTCTGATAAGCTGTACCTCCATACTCCGCACTTTGTCCATAAAAAGGATTCCCCAAAGAATTATAACGCATATTATCTATATGTAATCCATAACGGGCGGTTACACTTAAACCATTAATTGGAGTAAATTCACCAAACCAGCTTAAGTTCATAACATCCCTCAAATATTCTTCCTTATTATAAATAAGGTCACCAGCAGGGTTGGATATCGACATAAAATTACGTTCAAAATTAGTACTTATTCCCTCTCCATAGTCAAAAACAGGACGCCCTTTATCACGCATAATATTACCGCTAGCATCGCGTACGTAAATCGGATAAACCGGTGCCATATTATTGGCTATAAAAAACGCATTCCCTGAAGAGGAGGTTGCATGAGTATCTTGATCACCAGGAGAACGGCTATTAGAATGAGTATAACCAAAGTTAGCACCAATTTTTAACCAGTCGTATACTTTATAGTCAGCTTTTAAGCGACCTGTATAACGTTCAAAACCTGAATTTTCAATAATTCCTTTATCGTTCAGATAACCGAATGAAGCATAATAGTTCATACGATCAGTAGAGGCTGAAATACTCGCGTTATACTCCTGACGCATTTTATTGCTGAATGTCTCATCCTCCCAATTATCCGGCAAATAAGTATAGGTTCCGTCGCTATATCCTAATGTCGCATTGGGATTCAGCTTACCATCCATACCAATGAATTGTCCGTTTGAACCTGCGGGGAGTGAATAAATCTGATACCCAAAACCACCGTCTCCGTTATCGAATATTATTTTATTTGCATACGCATTTGCTGCTTCCGGAGTATATTTCAAATTGTATATACCCGAATTATAAATAGCTTCATATGCCTTTTCAGTGTATATTTGTGGACTTCTCATCACATTATAATTCTTAATCGCGCGACTATTAGACCCAAATTTTACATCCAAATTAATGGTTGCTTTACCTGACTTTCCTTTTTTAGTAGTAATCATAATAATACCATTGGCACCCCGCGCACCATATAAAGCAGTTGAAGCAGCATCTTTCAATACGGTCATTGACTCAATATCCTGCGGATTAATAGAAGAAAGTTCGCCATCAAAAGGAACGCCATCCACTACATACAAGGGATCCATACCTGCATTAATAGATCCGACACCACGAATTCGCACCTGAGCTGAGGTACCCGGCTGACCATTATTGCTCAATACCTGTACTCCGGCAATTGCACCCGACAAAGCATTTGAAATATTTGCAACCTGACGAGACTCAATTTTATCTGCTTTCATAACTCCTGCAGAACCCGTAAAAGTTCCTTTGGTGGAAGTACCATAAGCTGTTACAACCACTTCATCAATTAATTGGCTATCAGGTTTCAGGAGTATTCTCACATTCGGTTTAATGGCAACTTCCTGACTTTGTAGTCCGATAAATGATACTTGCAAAGTCTTCGCAGAACTTACCCCGTTTATATCTTTTGATATGTTTTTTCCAAATCGCGAATAATCGTCATATCCATAATATTAGCATATATTTGTGTGGTTTTAATATTTTTGTGACCAAGTAATTTTTGTATGGTGGTTATATTAACTCCATTATACACTAAAAGCGTAGCATTCGTATGGCGGGCTGTATGAAAAGAAATGCGCTTCGATAATCCGGCTAGCTTAGCAAGTTTAATTAATTCTTTATTGATATTGGAATTATCCCGAAGTAAAAAGAAAAAAGAGAGATCCTTTTCATATTTTTTTAATATTTTATTAGCTTTTCCTTCAAAAAGTAGATAAATTGGTGAGCGGACTTCTATATTTGTTTTCACCGATTTATAAATTAACCATGTATTCCCGCTCATATTTACTACATTCTGTGAACTGAGACTAATAAAATCAGAATAGCGTAATCCTACATAACAACAAAACAGAAAAGCATCTAATGTCTTTTGCAGGTTTTGATGATTTTTTGTGAGTTTCAAACCTTCCAATTGAATTAACTCTTCTGGCGATAAGTATGAATGGCGACTGTCAATATTTCTAATTTTATACTTTCTGAATATATATTCATGGATATCCATATACTCTTTATTGATTGCTGCATTCATATACCTTTTTATATGCTTCAAATGTTTTGCCACTGTATTTATATGAAAATTATGGGCTAATAAATATTGTTCAAACGAGGCTATAAACTCGAACGTTAAATCGGAAAAGAATATCTCTTTTCTAAATGCAAACAGAAGGTTATATGTTGTTAAGTGATTCTTTTTAGTACTTTCCTTTAAATTGGACATAGAGATTTCCTTATGAAGAAAATGTAGAAAAGAACTTCTTTGATCTTTTGAAACAACAATCTCTTTCAATATATCTAGTGTGATAGTTTTCCCACATTTCCAAAGGGTTAATTCTTTTTTTTCAATCTCTGCAACATATTCATAAATCATTTGGTTAAGAGCTTCTGCATTCGGGTGATTCTTTATTAACTTTTTTTCGTAGTCCCATTGTTCAGGTGTTAAGTATATTTTTGTCGAAAAATATTTCTTTTTTTTTATTTAAATACGCCTCTACCTGAACAAGGGCTTTTCCCATTGAATTTAGCTTCTTTTTCCTGTTGAAAACAAGGCTATAAATTACTTTATTCATCATTTCTCTCTTTTATAATGTCTTTCAAGCACGAAGATAAGTCGCAAAATTTGTTTTTACATTAAAAGATGTGTACTCTGTGAGTATGTGTTTGGTGATATGTAAAAGAGTTTTTAGTTTTCAATAAAAGATAGAAAAAGTATTAATTTTAAATATAAAATTATATCGTATTCAATAGCAATTTATTTGATTTTATTTTAAAAAGGAACTTTCCAAATATTTGACTTTTGTCTTTTATTTCTTGTATTTTATGTGAGTAAATTCAAAGAAATTTGGTGAAATCTTAAGGAATAGAGAAAAGGGTCGGGACTAATATGTAGACATAAAAAGTAATTCTAGAAAGATTAAGCGGTTCTGATAAAATGAGATTTTTTATTTCTTCAAATCTGAAAAAATATTAGATGACTATAGCTTTAATATCCTCCATAAAAAATAAAGAGAGGTCAAACAATTTATTCCATTTGGTGTTTACTTTATATTAAGCTTATTTAAAAAAAATGCGATAATTTAGGTTTAAGAATATAGAAACAAAAAAATGAAACGTATTAATTGGTTAAATTAAAAACAAAAATCCGTGTTTTTATATTTTCAGCATACATTTTGACAGGACAAACTGCTATTTAAAATTCTTATTTTTATATCTTTTATAAGTCTCCTAAATGCTATATAACATGTTTACTGACTTTTTTATATCAATTTGACACCATTATATACTTTAATCAATATAATAATTGGTTATTTCAGATTTATTAATACAATTGCAAATTGTTAGAGTAAAGAAAAAATAATTAATGTAAAGTTAAACTTTAAGAGAGAATTTATGAAAAGAAAATTGATGCTGTTATTAAGCTGCCTTTTCGTAGGAATAGGTTTGGTTACTGCTCAAAATCAGACAGTAACTGGGACTGTTATTTCTGAAGAAGATGAGCAACCAGTTGTAGGAGCCTCTGTATTAGTAAAAGGTACAACTTTAGGTACTATTACTGATATTGATGGTCATTTTACATTGTCTAATGTACCAAGTTCTGCGAAGACTTTGCAAGTATCATTTATCGGACTACAAAGTCAGGAAGTTGCCATTAAACCTAACGTGAGAGTGGTTCTGAAGCCAGATTCCGAGATATTGGACGAGGTTGTAGTTACAGCTTTGGGTATCTCTCGTGAGAAGAAAGCATTGGGATATGCTGTTAGCGAGGTAAAAGGAGAAGAATTATTAAAAGCTCGCGGTGGGGTAAATAACCCGATAAACTCTCTACAAGGAAAAGTTGCCGGTTTACAAATTGCCGGAAGTTCCGGATCCATGGGTGGATCGTCGAAAGTCCTCATACGTGGTGTAAGCTCCATTTCAGGAAATAACCAACCGTTATTTGTCATAGATGGTGTTCCTGTTGAAGGTGGTGATTATAACTCCACTGAAACAGCCCGTGGAGCGGGTGGATATGACTATGGTAACCTTATTCAGGACTTAAATCCGGATGATATTGAAAGTATGTCCATACTTAAGGGTCCTAACGCTTCAGCATTATATGGTTCGCGTGCGACTAATGGTGTTATCATGATAACAACTAAGAAAGGTGGAAAGAATGAAGGTTATGGCGTTACATTTAGTTCATCGGTTGGGTTTGAGGTAGTTAATAAACTTCCTAAAATGCAAAAGCTGTATGGAGGTGGTAACGGTTTGGACTTTGAGCAAGTAACCATTAATGGAAAAACTTATAATTATCCGGATTATGCTACTGACGAAAGCTGGGGACCTAAATTAGAAGGGCAGACTGTACTTTCATGGTATGACCTTGCTAGATGGGAAGCTGGTGGAAAAGTTGGTGACCCTACTACTTCATCATGGTCTGCTCCAAAACATGATATTAGAGATTTTTTTGATACTGGTGTTTCATTCACTAATAATATCTCGATAGCTCAAGGAAATGACCGTAGTAATGTGCGTATATCTTATACAAATACTGATTTAAAAGGATATATGCCTAATAGCTCATTAAGTAAAAATGTATTCAGTGTTGCAGGAAGAATGACTAGTGCTGACGGAAAGTTTGAAGCATTTACCAATCTGACCTATTTCAATTCACGTGCAAAAGGACGTACAGAGACAGGATACGGTGATAATAATGTGATGGTTAAGTTTATTCAATGGGGGCATCGTGAACTTGACATGAAACAACTTAAGGATTTGTATATCATGCCTGATGGTTCACAAGTAACATGGAATCGTAGTGGTTGGGATGATCCAACACCAGCTTATAGCAATAACCCCTATTGGAGCCGTAATATGAATTATCAGAATGATAGTCGTAACCGGGTATATGGTAATGTCGGAGTCAGCTATCAAATTTTACCTGAACTCAAATTCCAATATAAAGCTAATCTTGATTTCTTTGTTGATAAACAATATGAAAGAAATGCGGTTTATTCGCAGGAAATTTCAAAATATAAGGAGATATCAAGACAGCAATATGAACTAAACAATGAGTTTATGTTAATATATAATCGTACATTCAATGATTTTACATTAAATATTAATCTTGGTGCTAATCTGATGAAGCGCAGATACGAATATGTATTTGGTGAGACGAGTGGTGGATTGGCTATTCCTTTATTTTATAATTTAAAAAATTCTATTTCTTCGTCAACTTCAGAAAACTTGTTGAGAAAGAAAAGTATTAATTCTATTTTCGGAAATGCAACGCTTGGTTGGAAAAGCATGCTATACCTTGACGTTTCACTACGTAATGACTGGTCATCAACTCTTCCTGACGGAAATAATTCATATATGTATCCATCCGTAACCGGTAGTTTTGTATTCTCAGAATTGCTGAAGGAAAGTATGCCTTGGCTCACATTCGGTAAATTACGTTTGGGTTATGCACAGGTAGGTAATGATACAGATCCATATCAGGTTGTTGATACCTATACTCAATATACGAATATTGATTCTTCGACAGGAACACCGGGATATATTCTTAATACTACATTGAAAAATGAAGCCTTAAAACCTGAAACGACTAATTCTTATGAAGTCGGATTGGAAATGAGTTTCTTCCATAATAGACTTGGCTTCGAAGCAACTTACTATTCGAGTGAAACGAAAGATCAAATTATTCCCTTGTCTGTATCAGGAAGTACAGGATATCTTTATCGTGTAATTAATTCTGGTTTGATCACAAACCGTGGTATTGAATTTATGCTTCATGGAACTCCAATTAAAACACGTGACTTCAGCTGGAATTCTACACTAACTCTTGCTTCAAATAAGAACAAAGTAAAAGAATTAACCGGTGACGTGAATTACTATAGACTGGCGAATGCTCCATTTAGAGTAGAAGTAGGTGCCTTGAAAGGCTCTGAATATGGGGTAATTATGGGTACTAATTATGTATTTGATGATAACGGGAATAAAGTCATTACAGCAGATGGACAATA
Source organism: Bacteroides sp. (assembly GCA_021201335.1). Lineage (GTDB taxonomy): Bacteria > Bacteroidota > Bacteroidia > Bacteroidales > Bacteroidaceae > Bacteroides. The sequence continues at coordinate 12,936 of JAJQFD010000041.1, forward strand.
TGCTTCAACTGCTGGGAATGAAAATCTTGGTAGCATTTATCCTGATTTCACTGGTGGATGGAACAATACATTTACCTATAAGAATTTTGATTTAAGTATTCTATTCGACTTCTCCAGAGGAGGCCATTTCTTTTCCACATCGTATATGTTTGGGATGTATTCAGGTATGCTTGAAGAGAGTGCGGCAAATGGGATTCGTGAAAACGGGATAGTCTTAGAAGGTGTGCAAGCGGATGGAACAAAAAACACTGTTGTTGCAGATGCTCAGGAATATTGTGAAGCTTTCAATTCCGGACCGGCAGCGCAAAGTGTTTTCAGATCAGATTACATCAAACTTAGAGAAATCAACATAGGCTATACATTCCCTATGAAGAATAACCAATTCATCAAGTCTTTGCGTTTATCCGCTTATGGACGTAATCTTGCAGTATGGGGTCCTGATACTAAACATTTCGATCCTGAAATGATTGTTACCGGTTCAGGTAATATACAGGGAATTGAGGGTGGAGCAATACCATCGGTAGCGACATTCGGTTTTAATGTAAGTTTGAAATTTTAATCAATTAAAAAGAGATTGTTATGAAAAAAGCAATATATAAATATCTTTTAGGAAGTCTCTTTATTCTATCCATGGTAGCATGTGAAAGTATGGAGACAGTAAATACTGACCCCAATAATCCAGCCGGAGTACCTTCGAATATGTTATTTAGTGGTGCTCAGAAGAAAATGATGGATTATATTTACGATAACTGGTTTAGTGGACGGCAATCTTTAGTTTACAGTCAATATTGGGCACAACGTAACTATACGGAAGAAGATCGTTATCAGATTCGGGAAAGTGTAAACAATAATTATTTCAATGTATTTTATACATTGATCGCTAATATGAATGAAGTTATTGAAATGAATACAGACCCGGAGATTGCTCCAAGTTCTGCATTATATGGAAGTAACGAAAATCAAATTGCAGCAGCCAAGATAATGAAAGCATGGTTGTTTAGCATTATGACTGATACATGGGGAAGCATTCCATATTCAGAAGCAGGAAAATTAAAAGAAGGTGAATATTATCCTAAATATGATAGTCAGGAAGTAATCTATGAGTCTTTAATTGCAGAACTAACAGCAGCAGCGGAAATGATCGACGAGTCTGAATCAGCATTTGTCGGTGGAGATATGATTTATTATGGAGATGCTTCTAAATGGAAAAAATTTGCAAACTCTTTAAAATGCCGTTTAGCACTTCACACATCTAAAGTTACTGGATCTAAATGGAAACAATATATAGCTGAAGCCATAGCAAGTGGCGTATTTGATAGCAATGATGATGTTGCAGCATACCACTACTCAGCGACTGCTCCTGATTATTCTTATTTTTATGAAGGATACTTTATTAGTGCCCGTAATGACTTTACGATTACTCGTGGTTTTGTCAATATTTTAAAAGGATTATCTGATAATCTGAATAATAAAACACACCCATGGGAAGGTGTCTTAGATCCGCGTTTGCCAATGTTCACCACTGATCGTGATGGTAACTATGAAGGTATACCTTATGGAATAAAGAGTTCTGAGTTAACTACTGCTTTCCGTAATGCAGCTCCTAACTGGTATGCAAATCCACCAATGCAATTGCAACCTGATTTTGCTGTGCCTTTAATGACGTATGCTGAAGTACAGTTTATACTTAGTGAATATAATAATTTCTCTTTGAACGAATACAAAGCAGGTGTTGAGGCTTCACTGGATTACTGGGCAGCTGAAAGTGGAACAAGATTGGATGAAACTGTAAGACAAGCATATATTAATGCTGTGACTGGAAGTGTAAATGCCGAAACACTAGCTCTGCAAAAGTACATTGATTTATTTATGAATGAAACCGAAGCTTGGACAGAAATTCGTCGTACTGGTTATCCAACGTTATTAGTTCAACCTGGAGAGATATCTGTACAAGACGCTAAAGGCAATAATTTATTATTCGAACCATTATCAGATACTAAGAATATGATCATTGCACGCGTAAAATATCCGACAATAGAAAGTACTGTTAACGGTGATAATTTTAATGCTGCAGTAGCGAACTTAGAAGATGGTAGTAATAACTATTATTCACCCATGTTCTGGGACAAACGAAGAAGTGAAGGCCCTCATCCAACAAATAAGTGATAAAAGAAAATAAATTTTAAGTAAGGCTGTTCCCATTCTCTCGGAACAGCCTTATTTATTTGTATTATTCTCAAACTTTTCATATTAAATTACGAAGCTGACTCAATTCATTAATGCAATACGTCGGCTGAAAGCCCTTTTTTCCTTCTTTCTTGAAATCATAATAAACCTGATCCATCCCTACTCCTTTTGCTCCCACTATATCTGCCTCCCAGCTATCCCCAATCATAAGAGATTCCTTCAACTCAGATTGAGTTGCCGATAAAGCAAAATGAAAGATCTCCGGATATGGTTTCATAACTCCAATATCTTCTGAAAGAATAATTTTTTTAAAATAAGAAGAAATACCTGCTGCTTCCATTTTATGAGATTGCAGTTCTCTGAAACCATTCGACAATATATATAGATTGTATTTGGGGGAAAGATATTCCAAAACTTCTTTTGCAGCGGGCATCACCTTTTTCAAGGTATGTATCACAGAAAAGAAATCATCTGAAAAAGCTTGAGCCAACTCAGGATTATTAACCCCAACCGCCTGAAGAGGATATAAAAAACGGGCTCTATTTAATTCATCTTTGGTTATTTTCGAATTACCATATAACGCCCAGAGTTCTGTATTTCGTTCTTGATATAAAGCATAATAGTGGTCAAAAGAGTCGAAATATTTTTCAAAGTTATATCTATCGTACATCATTCTGAATGTATCGCGGGAGTTGTCTGAAAAAGCCCAGAGAGTATCATCCAAATCAAAAAAAATATTTTTATATTTCACGGTAAGCAGGATATGAGAATAAAACTTTCATGAAAAAAGTATCCTGAATATAGAAAAGGATTCATCTTCATGTTCAGTTTAGGAACATTGTATATATCCTTCCTTATATTCAGGATTACTGACCTTAAAAGATAAAAACCTAATTATAAGTCTTTATCTTTTATTTATTGTTATCTTACTTGTATTACCAAATATTTTGTAATACTCCAGAATCTTTCAGGATTTGTAATTCTAAAGATCAATTGCTTTTTATCATCTTCCGCAAATACATAGGTCCCTTCCGGATGACTGGTAAGTAAATCAGCACGTTTTGAGTAAAGCTTAATTTCTTTGGTAGTACGAATATCAATCTGAGTAAAATAATTCTTATTGAAATTTGAACTCTTCAGCACATCACCGCTTTCAAGAATCTTCTGATCCTTTAATTCTTTCTTTGTACCAAATACAAACCACGCTGTATTCATTGCTTTATCCTGTTGTTCCACAGTTCTGGCTTTTGCCTGATTTTCTGCTTCCAATGTCTGTTTATAAGCATTCAGATCATTCACTGCTGCATCCAATTCCTGAATACGAATGTTTTTATTGGCTAGTTCTGCCTGCAGTTCTTCAATACGACGTGTTTTAACTTCCAATTCCTGTGTAAGGGACTGGATGGCTTTTCTCAGCTGAGCTGAGTTTGTGTTACTTTTCTTTAGTTGTTCTTCCAATTTAGCTATCTGATCTCTGTTTTCAGCCATTGTAGTCCTGATAAATTCAATATCTGCCGCAATCTGTTCTCTGGCTGATCCGGCATTCTCAGAAATGCTTCCACGCTGCAAATCAACCCGGTTTTCGGCAGCACTGATCTCACGAAATCCTTCCTGAACAGAATTGAATGTACTCATAATTTCATCCAATTCAGCGTCACGCTGAGCTAAAACGATGGATAATGAATCTTTTTCTGCCTGTAGCTTCTTTCTACCAGTGACTGAATCGCATGAGCTTAATATAGCCACACATACCAATAATAAAAGTGCTAACTTTTTCATACATTTACATTTTTAATAAAGTTATTTAATCGTCTATTCCTTTAAGAATAATCACTATTTCTCCACGAGGCTCTTTTTGCTTAAAATGTTCAATCACATCGGCAAGTTTACCCCGTATAGTTTCTTCATATAATTTCGAAAGCTCCCTAGAAACTGAAACTTGTCGTTCACTTCCAAAATACTCCACAAATTGGGTTAAGGTTTTTAGTAAACGGTAGGGAGACTCGTAAAATATCATTGTTCTGGATTCCTTCGCCAAAGTTTTTAGCCGGGTCATACGACCTTTTTTTTGAGGCAGGAAACCTTCAAAACAAAACCTGTCGCTAGGTAAGCCGGAACATACCAGTGCCGGTACTAATGCGGTTGCACCCGGCAGGCATTCTACCTCAATATCATTCTGAACACATTCCCGTACAATCAGGAAACCCGGATCAGAAATACCCGGTGTACCAGCATCCGAAATCAAAGCAGCGTTCTCACCTCCTTTTATCTTATTAACAACATTTTCTATCGTTTTATGTTCATTAAATTTGTGATGTGAAAACATCGTTTTTTTAATTTCAAAATGCTTCAAGAGAATTCCGGAAGTACGTGTGTCTTCAGCTAAAATAAAATCGACTTCTTTCAAGATACGAATGGCACGATATGTTATATCTTCCAGATTCCCAATAGGAGTCGGTACAACATATAATTTTCCCATATTCATTAATTAAAGTACTTCTGAAGAATTTCCATGAATTCCGGATAAGCTTCATTTTCTTTATCCAGTTTTTCCGAATCTAGATATGTCATTACATTCTTTAAAGAACTCATCTCATTGATAAAAGCAAGTACATGATTCATTCGCTCCATATTTCCACTAAATAATTCACGCGAAAACCTGAATGAATCATTTAAACTAAGTGAATCTCGGATATTCCCAACAGGCTTCAGTCGTTCAGCCAGAATGGTTGAAGAGTTATCAGAATTAACTAATATTTTTTCTTTAATGTTTATAACATTTGTATTTCTTTCCAAAACCAGATCTTCATTCTTTTGAGCACTGTATTCAACAACTTCCTCCTCATCTACAAGAGGCGATATGATTGTATTAACTTCATTCCTTTCTTCCTTAACAATAGAATCTTCTTCCTTATTGTCATTTACGCGTGTAGGATCAGGTTCTTCAACCGAGTCAGGGTCTGATTCAGGTTCTTTAATTGGTTCAACTTCTGGCTCCGGTTCTTTTACCGGATCAGGCAGAATTACAGGTTGCAGAACTTGTTGCATTTCAAGTTTTGGGATTTCAGTGGTTTTCTCAGCGCTTTCTTGTTCTAAGTTGGTCCACAATTGATCCAGCAAAAAATGTATATTTTGTATCCTTCTTTGTGCTATTTCACGCAATCCTTCATTTGATTCTTTTGCAATGGCATCCAGTAAAAATTTCAATTCGCGGACGTCCAGTTCTATATCATTAACCATTTTCTGCATACCTTATTATTCTTTTCTGCTCAGCCACAAATGTAGAAATAATTAATATATAATGTGTCAATGAAGTAAACAAATGTATTACATTTGTAGCAAAATATAGGAATAAATAACATTATGGTGGTATATTCGGAAGACCATACAAAAGAGACAAAGAGAAGAGGACGTATCGAAGTTGTGTGCGGATCCATGTTCTCTGGTAAGACAGAAGAATTGATCCGGCGACTGAAAAGGGCTAAATTTGCCCGTCAGCGGGTGGAGATTTTTAAACCGGCAGTTGATGTTCGTTATTCCCATGAAAATGTAGTATCACACGATAGGAATGCAATTTCATCTACCCCCCTCGATTCTTCCGCAAGTCTGCTACTTTTTACTTCCGAAATTGATGTTGTAGGCATTGATGAAGCTCAATTTTTTGATGATGGACTAGTTGAAATTTGCAATGAATTGGCGAACAATGGAATAAGGGTTATTGTTGCTGGTTTGGATATGGATTTTAAAGGAAGACCTTTCGGTCCGATGCCCAAACTTTGTGCTATCGCTGATGAAGTTTCAAAGATGCATGCTATTTGTGTAAAATGCGGTGAATTGGCTAATTTTTCTCACCGTACCATTTCGAGCGAAAAACAATTTCTATTAGGAGAAAGTGAAGAATACGAACCTCTTTGCCGCTCCTGTTACAATAAGGCTACCTCTAAAGAATAGAAGTATGTTAGAAAAGAAAATTACATTCGACAGTTTTATCCGTACCTTATTCGGTATAGCTTTAGCTATTGGGATACTTGCATTGATTAATCATCTTAGTGGAGTATTGCTACCTTTCTTCCTTGCATGGTTTATTGCTTATCTTATTTATCCGGTTGTTCGGTTCTTCCAGTATAAACTTCGGCTGAAGAATCGCGTACTGGCTATATTCTGCACTTTATTATCGCTCCTGATTATTGGCAGTATTTCTTTTTATCTCTTTGTTCCTCCTATGATTCAGGAATTCGCAAAAGTGAAAGACTTATTAGTTGAATATCTGGCAGGAGGTATACAAAATACGGCTGTTCCCGCAAGTATCTCCGAATTCATACGAGAAAATATTGATCTGGAAATGTTGAACCAATATTTTAATGAAGAGAATCTTACAAATCTGGTAAAAGGGGTTTTACCTAAACTCTGGGTAATCTTTTCCGAATCACTCAGTTTTTTAATCAGTATTCTGGCTTCTTTCATCGTATTACTTTATATTGTTTTTATTCTGCTCGATTATGAGGCTATTGCAAAAGGTTGGGTAAGACTTGTACCTTCCAAATATCGGCATTTTGCTCAAAATCTGGCATCAGATGTCGAATACGGTATGAGCAAATATTTTCGCGGACAAGCAGTAGTAGCACTTTCCGTGGGAATACTTTTCTGTATCGGTTTCTTGATAATTGATTTTCCACTGGCTATTGGTCTAGGACTTCTTTTGGGATTATTAAACATGGTACCGTATTTACAAATCATAGGATTTATACCGACCCTTTTACTCGCTATTTTAAAAGCGGCTGATACCGGACAAAATTTCTGGATCATCAGCTTGGGGGCACTCGCTGTATTTGCGATTGTCCAGATTATACAGGACGGCTTCATCGTTCCGAAAGTAATGGGAAAAATAACCGGATTAAATCCCGCTATTATACTTTTGTCATTATCAATCTGGGGCTCATTAATGGGAATTGTAGGAATGATTATCGCACTTCCACTTACTACCCTAATGATCTCTTACTATCAGCGTTTCATTCTGGGACATGAGCAAATTGTAGTGGAAATCACCCCTCAACCCGCTAGTAAGAAAGAGAAAAAGAAAAAAGAAGAAAAAGAATTTTAAACTTTTTGAGTATATTTCTTGTTTTTCAAAGAAAACTGTCTATCTTTGCACCCGCTTAACCGCAATAAAGGATTGATTCGCTAGCTCAGCAGGTAGAGCACAACACTTTTAATGTTGGGGTCCTGGGTTCGAGCCCCAGGCGGATCACAAATTTCACAAACAAAAACAAGCAAACTCTTGAAAGCCAAACGGCTTCAGGAGTTTTTCTTTTAAGGCACTCCTATTCTGGCGGATTAAAACTGATTAAATCGAATCGTCTTATGAAAATATTGCTTGAGCTATTTAATGAACATTATAAAAAATGCAGGAAATTATTGGGAAAAGCATATGCATTGGGTACCATTCTATGGTATGAAAGGACCTTTACCTATTTATAAGTGTTTATGGCTGAGAAATATAAAATTTCTCATATTTCCATGGGTAACAGGGCGGTTCTTTTCGTCCATTACTTTGTAGTGAATTGCATCCATCCAAACAATGGCATAGACATTTCTAATGGGCGACTGCACCATGTCTGGATCTCGGGAAGAACACGATCGGTGATGGAGCTAATCTTATCAGTAGAGACACGATTACCCAGATTCTCCTTAATTGGGATCATTGATCTGACGGGTGCTGTTGTCTTAGGCATATAAACCAATGATACGATCGGTTAGATCATCAGCGAATAGGCGTTCGCGTTTCTTTATAAACTTAGACTCCAAGGTAGAGTCACGATCACAAGGAATTTGAACGATGACTTCACCAAGAGGGGTCTGGACATATTTGAAGTATAACCATTGCGATGATTACCACTCGAGCAATCCTGCTCATTCATATGGGCATATATCTCGCTTTCTAAAGCAGCATTAAGGATACTTTCAAATAAAGGGGCAAAAGCACTATCTCTAGCAAACAAGGACTTGCCAGAGTTAAGTTGCTCAAGAGCCTTGTTTTTAATCTCTTCATTTAAACAGTTATTTTATCTTCAGTTTCATCTTTTCCAAAAATAAAATTATACATTAATAAATTTTTTGAACTTTTAATCATTTTACTTTTCATTCTAAATCGCCTCTGTCTGATAGCATTCACACCAGATACAGGAAAACATAGACTAATTGCATGAGTTGATAGACCAGTTAATGAAAGACAGCAAAGTATCATATCATTGTTAGTCAAAAATGGATATTTATCCTTTAAATCTTTAATGAAATACGAAAAAGAAGAATTTATTTGAATAGACAGTTCTTTCTGATCATTATATGTTAACAATTTAATATATTGGTCCTTTTTTTTGTTTTGATAGCTCATTTATCTTTTTATAGATTGATGTTCTTTTATAAATTGCACATTGATAGTTTGTACTGTTTTTTAATAAAGTTATTAATTCTTTTTCCTTGCTTTTTATCAAACTTAAAATTTCCTTATATTCAGTAAAATTATTTTGAAGCTCATTAATCTTTGTCTGCAAACCCGCTATATCTCTTTCTTTTTTTATTACCTCTTTCTGGTTAACAAGGATCACATGTTCAGCGGCTTTCTCTCTTAATTTATGTCTCTTATTCGTTGTAAAATATACTACAATAACAATAAGAAGTAGTAAAAGTGATGTGCTAATTATAATAAAGATTATAACATTTTTTTTGGCTTCTGCCTTTATAACTGCTTTTTCAACATTATATTTATAGGCAATAGTTTGTGAATCAGATTCATGAGTCATATAGCTAATTGAATCCACCCCATTTTGATATTCAATTAGACAATTTAGAGCATCACTCACATTATTTAAGCCTACAAATGAATTATATAATTCATAATAACTAGCGGTTTTTGTATAAATATTTGTGGAATGAATGCTTTGAGTTAAATAATTAGTAGCTGAATCATATTTTTCTTGTTTATTATAAATTTCTCCTTTAATTAAATACTTACTCAATAAATCATTACCATCATCTTTATTAATGGAATTTGATAAATGCATTAATGCCTGTTCGTAATTATTAATTTCCGTATAATGAATACTGTAAAAATAATGCACATATTTAATTAATTCATTCGAATTTTCAGAATGACAAGCAATATCGTATGCCTTATTCAACAATTTTTTATTTACAGAGGGCTGTTTAAGGAATAAATACGCCCGTCCAATATTGCATAACGTTATAACCATATTTTTATTATTGCCGTTTCTAGAATCTAATATATATGCTTTCTCCAGCATCGTTATGGCTTCATTATACATTCCTTGGTTGATGTAAATATTGCTGAGATCATCATATATTTTCGTAAGGGTTTCATAATTAGTAGTTTCTTCTGATAGATCAAGAGCACGTAAATATAGCGGCAATGCAAATTCGTCATCACCAATTTTCCGCCATATCTTACCTCGATATAGCAATGATTTTGCTTCAAAAACCCCATTATTAATATTCCTAAAATAACATACGGCCAATTCTAACAATGAGTCATCTTTAAGTGTTAATTCGCTTTGTCTAAATTTCAACCCCACATTTAACAAATCATAAAAGTGTTTATTAAATTCATTTTTTATATTCTCTTTCTTAATATTACTCAATGCTAGAGAAGCTTTTTGGACATCAATATCTATCATTGTTTCAATTACAGATAATTGCGGATGTATACATTCATTTTGATGACATGAATATATTATTGAAATTAAAGTCAATAATGGTAAAATATATTTCATAGTTCGATAATTTTTGCAAATATATATAAAATACCAAAATTTTAAAATTTCACACAATCTATACTTTAAATGGTTATTATTTTAATCGGATTACTATTTGTAAAGCAATATTATTCTAATAGTTGAGATATCTGTTCTGTTAGTTTACGGAATGAAAAGTCTATATACATAACTTGTTAAAATATGAGCAAAATTTGTTCTATTATCACATAAACAATTTTTCCACCTATTTGTCACAGCTCCTGAATTATAATAACCACATAATCAACGCAAACGGATAATATGCAATGTAACGCTTATAATTTGTATTTTTTCTTGGTTTACAATAATTTTGTACAATCAACTTCAAATCTAATTTAATTATGAATAAATTATCTTTTACTTTAACAATATTACTTATCCTCTTATCATTTAATGCTGCATACCCTAATTATTTATTAGAAGGATTAACACCTCGTGAAAAGATTCAGCTAGCCGGCAAATTCGGAGGTTTGCAGTCTAAAAGTATTTCTAATAATGAGGCAGAAGCTTATATACAGGAAAGTTTAATAACTATCGAATTTACCACAACACTGATAAATGAAGAAATATCCATAATTATAAAGAATAACAATAATGATTACCTTTTACTTAATGGAATATATACGGTTAATTGTCCAAATATTATTTCTGTATTATTTGAGTCCTCGCCAGGAGAAAAGTATAGCATTGAGATCTCAACTGAAAATGGTTACTACAATGGCTTTTTCGAATCCTAAGTGAAACAGTATTTCGATCTTATGAAATCATACTTTATTTTTATAATTATATGCTTTACTGGTTGTATTAGCAAATATCCTGAGGACGTTAATTTGGCGTTGGAACTAGCTAAAGATAATGCTAAAGAACTGAAGGAAGTTCTGGATCATTATAAAGGAAAGGAGAAAGATAAATATAATGCAGCATGTTTCATAATAGCAAATATGCAATATCACAATACATCCTTGCTTATTGAGGTTCCATTAGAATATAGATCCTATTTTGCTAAAATTGATTCATTTTATTCACGTCTATTCTGTAATATGAGTAGCGTAGAAATACTTTCATATAAGTCCAAAGCTAATGATAGCATACGTAAAGCATTTGGTAATAGATTTTTGAGTTTACCCAGCACACATGTCAATAGCGGTAATCAAGATATTACAACAATCAAGGCGGAGTTTCTGATTAAGAGTATTGATCAAGCATTTCACGTTTGGAAAACAGGTGATTATGCAAAAAAATAAATTACAGCGAGTTTCTTGAATTCATCCTACCATATCGTACTACAGAGGAAATGCTTACCCACAATAAAATTGAGTTGTATAATTTATTTGCTAATAAAATCTTTATAGACGTCGATTCGAATTTTGTTGAAAACAAAATAGGATTTTATAAAGCGTATATTGATAAAATTCGTTGGTTGTCTTATTACATTAAAACTGATCAGCATTTAGGACTCTATGATCTTTTCTTACCGAAATTTAAGAACGATTGCCATAATATTGCATCATGGACATCTAATATATTCCGCTCGTGTGGAATTCCAACGGTATATGAATATACACCACAATGGCAGGATAGGACTAAAAGGCATTTTTGGTGTGTGACCCCCGATTCACTAGGAATACTTAAACCATACACTCCACCCAACAATAACTTAATGGAAGACTGGGAATCTGACCTAAAATATGCAGGTAAAGTTTATCGGAGATCCTATGGAGCTAATAAAAAATCCCCACATTTTTTACGTAACAATAATGAATATATTCCGGAGGAATTAAACTCACCTCTAATTCATGATCAGACGTTTCGTTATCACCAAACAGTTACACTCACTATTCCATTTATGGAAAACACTAATAATAAATTGGCATATATATGTTTTTTTGACAATACTGATATTGGCTTAAAACCTATTGGTTGGGGTGAGATTGATAAAAAGCTAAAACAGGTAACTTTTAGACATGTTCCGCTGAATGTTGTCTTTTTCCTGACATATTTTTCAGGAAATGAAATGATACCATTCGGCACACCATTTTTACTTAAAGCGGATAAAAATCTGTCTTGGATATCAAAACCACACACATTGAATATTAATGAAAAAATAAATGAACAACATATTTTATATAAAAGTGGTAAACTATATAAAAAAAATGAACAGATAAATGATATCCAATATATACCTATAAAAGTAAATGGAACATATCAGGATATGGTTTTATATCGTAAATATCCAGAAAAAAGACGTTTAAAAGCTGCTGCTGAGAACCTACAAAAATCGGTTATAATAGCAAGCCATAGAGAAAAGAATGAGTATGATACGTTATACAGATTCACGACTCTACCGAGTCCTTATCTTCAAGAAATAAAATTTAAGAATAGTCGGGCATACAGATATTATCGTTTGGTTACAAAAGATAAATCATCTACGAATATCGCACATTTAGAGTTTTTAGGGAAAAAAAGTTTATATCATATTTGTAAAGTACCAACTTCTTTGCCAATCTTTTTCCCCGGCCACTCTGGAAAAGAACAAGATCTATGGCGGATTGAAGGGGTACCTCTAAAAACGGGAAGAAATCCTGAACATGCTTTCGATAATAATATGGAAACTTATGTAGGTTCTTCGACAGTTGGTATGGATTTTGAAAAACCTATTTGTATTAAAGCAATCCGATTTATTCCCCGCAATGCAAATAATATGATTGTAATTGGTGACAAATATGAACTCTACTATTATGATAATGGATGGCAATTTTATGATATTAAAATAGCCGAAGCCAATTATATTACATTTGAAGATGTTCCTGCTGAAACAATTTATTTGCTTAAAAATATAACCAACGGGCGGGAAGAGTTTCCCTTCTTTTATAAAAATAAACAGCTGTTTTTAAATATTAATATGCCTCAAGAGGATTAACTTATTAAATTAAAAGATTAAATTTATGTGTAAAATTTTGTATTTCTGTAAATGCAGTTTATTGACTGCCATTACGTTATTGACTATCTTTGGATGTCAAGACACGGATTTGTACGAGAACAACAATTCCAAAGAACCACCTATAAATGGATTATCAATAGATGAAGCCAAAGTTTTTTTTGAGAATGAAATATCAAAAAATGCAACTCGCTTCGCTGGCAATAATTCTGATTATTATGCAAAGCAATTTATGTTGCCTATTGGAGATATGATACCAGATTGGCAAGGGGGAGTATCAACCAGTGCAAAATCACTATTAAATTTAGATGCACCAATACAACCAACATTGCGATATAGGGTATTACAAACTGATCCAAAAACTGGAAAACAACGTAGAGTGAAAATGTATCATAAACTCGTCATTGCAAAAGATGCTGACGGGAAAATAGGTGGATATGTAGTATTTTTTGTTGCATCTAATCAATATTCCAGAAATAATAAGGGCATAATCAGTGATTGGTTCAACAATGATGGGAAAATGAATGGTTTTTCAGGATTAAAAATATACACCTCATTGGAAGGTCATATACTTCGCGTGAATAAATACATTAATGGAAATAAAGTAAGAGGTATATTTTTGGGGGAATAACTGATAGAAAAGAATATGTTAATAAAATGGCTGCTACATTGTATCTTATGAAGAATATGATCATTCAACAAGGTGCACAAAAAGGAGTTACAACCCGTTGGGGAGAAGATGATGACTATTGGGATTACGATGACGATTATTGGGATTTAGGCGGTGGATGGTTTTACGATGAAGATACTGATAATATATTGTATGATTGGGATGAGGATGGAAATCCCGATTCTGTATGGATACCTGATGTGGAGGTTACTGATGATGACCCATGGTATGATGACTATCCAGATCCGGACCCAGATTGGGGCTACAATGATTATGATGATAACTATGATGATTGGGACTATGATGATTATATTACGGGAAATAATCAAACCACTCCCAATAATAATCACAACAATAATCAGGCTAAGGATCATGTAGCTAAGAGTACTGATAAAATGTCGAAGTCCAACATACCTTCAACAATGCCTGTCCAATTAGCCAATACATGTGTTACATCTATTATGGAATATATGAGTAAAATATTTGGCAATACAACAAATGAAGGCACATTTATTTTGTGGTATGTGCAAAATTACAAAATAAATGTACTTACAAGTGGAGTAAATTCAAATCACATTAGCGCATTTGTGAATCAATTCTTTAATACTGCATCTATGACTTCATGGAAGGATGCTATAGATTCAGGAAATTTAATAATGACTAATGTACCTTCGAATCAAGCAAATAGCACTCATAATGTTGTAGTGATAGGATATGACGCTTCTGGCAATTATATTTATATGGACCCAGAAGAAGGAAAATTACAAAACGCTCCGAATTCTCACTTTACTAAGACTTATCAATTTAATATAACAGGAAGGAAATAAAAATTATGAAAACATCAGTTAGACGTACAATCCTTTTTTTAAGCTTCATTGTGACTATGAGTAGTTTGATGGCACAGAATAATATCTATTCAATTGAATTGTTAAAAAAAGAATGGATGCCAATAGGCATAGAGAATAAAGATTTTTCTTCAACATGCAAATTCGATAATGAGAATATGATAAGTAACTTCCAATATGAAGGTGTAGATTATCCTCTTCAAGATACTTATTATCTTTCTAATACACCCGAATCGAAATTTGATGACAATAAGGTAGGAAAGATAAAGTCTGGAAAATATATTATACAGAAAAGTAAATCCGGGGTAATAGTCTTCGAAATAATAGAGCTAACGAAAGATAGTCTGCAATTAAAGAATTTATTGAGTGAACTAACTGTAAAATATACAGTTAAACAATAAATATATTTCAAATTCACTATAGACTATCCCTTAAAAAAGGGATAGTCTACCTCTTCCTATGAAAAACATAACTTTAAAATTCAGACTAAATGATTTAATAGTCGTCTTTTTCCTGATTTTAGTTTTAGTAAACAGGAGTATCCCGATTGATTTTTCTTCATTATGGATTTATAGTAGTCTGCTTTTGCTTTATATTATTGGTCGAAGAATATTTAAACATTACTTATTTATTGTTGAGTGGTTTATTATTTTTTATGGGTTTATTGAATCTATATATGCAATTCTGCAGTATTACAACGTAGCTGAAAGCAATCATAGCCTTTTTACTATTACAGGATCTTTTAGCAATCCAGGTCAATTAGCCGGATTATTAGCAATAAGTTTAATAATCTGTATAGGAAAGGCTATAGAATCGGTCGCATGTAAGAAATATTCCATCTCTTTTATTGTATTCCAGTTAACATTATTAACAGCATATGCTTTAATACTTACTAATTCAAGAGCTGGTATAATAAGTGCATTTGCGGGAGCATTATTTATTTTAACTGTTACAAATAATAACTTTAAAAGTTTAATTAAAAGCAGGGCATTAAAAGCAGTTACCTTAAGGGTTGTTTTCTTCTTTTGTATTATATATGTCTTAGCAATTATATATTTATATAAAAAAGATTCGGCCAATGGACGACTATTTATATGGAACAATACCAAAGATATGATTATGGATAGACCGATAATAGGGTTTGGTAGTGGCGGATGGCAATCTCATTACATGCATTATCAGGCAAATTATTTTAAAAATAATCCTAATTCAAAATTTATTATGTTAGCCGATAATATTGGCTATCCTTATAATGAATTATTACATTTAATAGCTAATCATGGTATTTTGGGAATATTAATATTTATGTGTTTATTTTATTCTATCTTTTCTCATAAGTTTATTGATAAAAGTAATAATATATTTCAAGCAGCTTTTATTGGTATTTTAATTTATTCTTGTTTTTCTTACCCATCATTTATTTACCGACTATGTATTTTAGTTGTAATTGTAATGACTTGCCTCAAAAGCAGAAAGATATTACTACTCCGAACTACTTTTTATTTTCACTTTTTAATATATTCTTGTATAATTATCATCTTAAGCTTTGTAACAATTTGGTCCTACAAAATGGAATTAGATGTCAAAAGAAATATTTATAAAGCTTTTGAACAACCAAACACTAATGAGTGTTTTTTCACAAAGAAATATGATTTATTTTGTTATAATCCTCAATTAATAGATTTATATGCTCAATATAGTTATAAATTCAACAGTTTAGATAAAGCAGAAAAAGTACTTTTATTAGCTAAAAAAATAAGTCCATCATGTGAACTATACTGTGATTTAGGCGATATATATGCACAAAAAGGAGAAACATTTAAAGCGATAGAGTATTATAAGACAGCATCCAATATGATACCATCACGTATTATCCCGCATTATAAATTATTTGTCTTATTTAAGATGAACGGAGACACTATATCTGCTTGTGAAACAGGGAAACACTTACTTACACAACCTATTAAAGTAGAAAACACCAAGATAATTAGGTTGAAATCCATTGTTAAAAACTATTTATCAAAATATCAAATAACTAATTAATAAATTTAAAAAAATCGAAATGGTCTAGCAATAATTTTATATTTTTGTATATCCATAAAAAAACTGATTATGAACACCAATTTTAAATTAATAGCACTATTCATTTGCATAATTATAAGTTCGATTATAAGCGCACAAAATTGTAATTACTCAATTGAACTTCTAAAAAATAAAAAATGGGTGGTGCAAGGAATTGAGGAAAAAGATTTTTCAACAACATGTAAGTACGATGATAGCAACTTAATTACAATATTTAAATATGAGGGTAAAGAATATACCATAGTTGACCCGTATTATCTTTCTGAAAATCAGGATACAGAATTCGACGAATCTAAAGTAAATACTGTAAATCATGGTACTTTTATTATTCAAAAATCTGCTACAGATGTATTTGTTTTTCAAATCGTCCATTTATCAGAGAGTACTATGAGCTTGAAAAATATGAGTTCCAATGTTGTTGTAAATTATGCGGTCGAGGCAGATCAATCATAATTTGATTATAAATTGAATAAAACTGAATGATAAAAAGGATTCAATTTATTGGAAATTTACCCAACAAGGTAAGTCGATTGGAACCCATTAAATAGAACATTTTTCAGGAATCAGTATCAAGAGAAAAAATAAGAGTGAATAAACAGGGTGTCTTACCCTAGAAAAAGTTGACTTAATAAAAGTTAATTGATTATGGGTTGAAAATCTACAGTTCGTAAAGTTTACGACACTTCTTTTAAGTTCGCCACCATTGAAGAATATTTTTCGGGCGATTTAAGTTTTCGTGATTTTTGTAAGAAAAAGTCCATTGACCGCACTACATTTCGCTTTTGGCTTCTTACCTTTGCCCCTGAAGGATACTTAAATACTTCTTCAGATATGAGTAAGAAAAAAGACCGTAGTGAATCCGAAGAGATTCGAGATCTCAAGCGCCAACTTCGTCAGAAAGAGTTGGAATTAAAGAAAGAAAAGATGCGTGCTGATTTTTATCAGACGATGGTTGATGTAGCCGAAGAACAGTTGGGTATTGACATCCGAAAAAAAGTTGGCACCAAACCGTAAAACGGCTTACTGCACAGGCTGGTGGACATTCTGTTTCCGGTTTGTGCAGACTGTTTGGTGTGAGTAAGCAAGCCTATTACAAACATGTAGATAATGTTTTTTCCCGATTAGCCCATGAGCGTTTTCTTTTGGAATACGTTCACAGCATCCGTGAACTTGATCCTGGTTTGGGAGGTGAAAAACTTTGGATAATATATAAAGAATACTTTGGAGCAGATCATAGCTTGGGGTGTGATGCTTTTCTGGCAGTTTTAAAACAGTATGGTCTGATGCTGCGTAAACACAAGAAGGGCTGTCGTACTACCGACTCCAATCATGGACTTCCGGTATACCCCAATCTTGTAGAGCATTTGCTGTTGACCAGGGCTGATCAGGTTTGGGTGAGTGATATTACTTATATTCTCACTGATCAGGGCTTTTGTTATCTTTCTATTGTTAGGGATGCTTATACGCATGAGGTTGTTGGATGGTTTGTAGCACCTACATTGGAATCTATTTATACGCTTGAAGCATTAAAAATGGCCTGTGAACGCTTAGAAGAAATAAATGCCAATTTAATCCATCACTCTGACCGAGGTACTCAATATGCAAGTTTATTGTATACTTCCCACCTGAAAGGATTGAAAATACAAATAAGTATGACTGAAAGTGGAGATCCCAAAGATAATGCGATTGCCGAACGTATCAATGGAATTCTCAAAACAGAGTTTTAAATCACCAGCAGTTTAAGAATATAGAACAGGTAAGTCTTAAGGTAAGTCAAGCTGTCGATTTTTACAACAACCAAAGGCCACACAGAAGCCTGGATATGATGACACCCCGGAAAGCTAGAGAAAAGACTGGGATAATAAAAAAACGATGGAAAAGTTACAAAGATAACTACAGGAAAGAATATATTACCTGAAAAGCTTATCTTTGTCTTGGAGAAAAAAATGCTCTACTAAGAGCTGAGAACAAGAAAAGGCCTGGCCTAAAAACAAGGTCTTTCTTGTTCAAAATTATGGTTTAAAAGATAAGTTGTCAACCCGTTCCAGGGATAAAAAGAAAAGGGGGAAACCGATTTTAGAGATAAAATAAAAAACGGTCAACCCAATATAGATTTAATTGTTAAACCAAGTCAACTCACTACAGGGATAAGACAAAAAACAGTCAACCAAAATCAGGTTACTACAGGGTAACAAAGCACTAAAGGCCGACAAAACCCAAACTGCAAAATCAGCTGTGTAATGTAATACAGAATTGGAATAATATTATGTTCATTCCTTACTTCACTCTGAGCCAAACCTATCGCACGTTCAGTACTAACTATGCGGTAAAGTACAATTCATAACTTAGAAAAGAACTCTAATACTTTTAATACCCTCTTCGTGCTAAATTGTTAAAGATATTTATTTTTCCATTCATTCATAGTTGATATTAATATGTCGTTCATCCCCCCCCTTAACTATAGCAAATGAAAGCTAACCCAAGATCCAATTCGACGCCTGATATTGCTGTTACGGAAAAAGCCTCAATTTTACCATTCTTTTCTTTTCTAAAAACTCCATTATTGTAGCTAAATGTCATCTTAGGAAGCATCTTGTTTAAAATCCAACAACATGGCCCCATTATGAAAATTAAAATATAATAAAGTATTTCGATAATGTTATTGTCAAATCTTGTTGAGTGCATTTGTGTTACAGAATAAAATATTTCGCCAACTATCCCCAAAGGCAATAGAACATAACATCCAAAAATTATTGGAAACCGTAATGCTGCGATACGAATTTCTGTGATTGAAAATTCTAAATGAATGTTTTCTTCCTTTTTCTAAAGATTTCTTTTTGCTAGAAAAATGTCTCTTGCTCCTATGTTTTTCTTTCCCGATAATTAAACCTACGAAAACACCTAATAGTAAAATCACAAGAACGACTACCATAACTGTTGTTCTTATCCACTTTTCATGGAATAACTGATAAAAACCAAGTAGAATACCCGCAACTCCTCCAAGAAAAACAATAAAAGCCTGCACTTTGGAATTTACTTTGAAATCAGGTTGCTTTTGTTCATCTTTTGGAGCGTAAAAATATCCGCTCCTCCAACGGACAGATAATTTGCCTGTGAAATATAAATAGGCTAAAATGAAACATCCTATACTTGCAGAAAAAAGAACAATTGCTCCTGTTAAACTACTTTCCTCCATTTATTTTGTTTTTCTTTTTGATCACTTGATTATTGGCGTAACAAAAATATGCCAACTCGCCCCAAAAATACTAATTATTTGTCAAACAGGTACCATACCCCTTAAAACTGTATATTAGAGCGGACTCTGCTACTTCTTATGTGTGCCTGTATCGGGTTTTATGTAAAATCAGTTCTACATATGCATGCAGGGATGCCTAAAAACGGTTACCGTTCCGGGTCAAAACGGTTACCATCATCACCCAAAACGGTTACCACTTAGGGGTGTAATGGTAACCGTTTTTTCATTGGGGTTGCCGGAAGATTGAAAAGGGATTCAGGGCAGCCAATTGCATGCAGAAAAAAATCGCTCCCCTCGTTGGTACCCATTTGTGAAGAAAGGATTAGGTATAGGTGAAAGTACTACTTATTCTTGGGTTTATACCATTAATACTTTTATGTTTAGATTCGTAATTGCGGCATTAAAATCACTCTGTTGCCGCTTTTTTTATATATTTACAATTGATCATTATAATACCAAATCCATGTAAAAGATTTTATTTTCAGTCATTGCTTCTCTCATAACTTACAATCAAAGAATAAGAAATGTATTAATATTGGGAAGATTCCTCCCCAATACATATTCTTAAATAAACTGTTTTCCTATCGGAAATACGACGCAAAATAATACAATTTTATATTGCAAATAATCTTACAGTGGATATTCACTTGAATGTTAATTCATTTGTAAAATTGCATATTTAATTACTAATTTGGACGAAGCACTTCCGCATAAATGCAACAAACCAACAATGCTGTACAGTCTTTTATATCTTTAAATACTCTCAGTGTGTTAAATAGCGTTAACAGTTCTTTGCATATTCTATACCTATCATTACATTTGCCCAAAATTAACAAACACAACGAAACACGCCAAATTAAAAGTTTTATAGTGATTTTTTCAGGCTAGCCCGGAAATTTCAACCTTCCCTCTCCTTTTTCAAATAGGAGCCAATCAGGTATCTCATAAAATCTTTTCTATTGGTTATATAAACAGAAAAAACGGTCAGAACAACTGTTTTCTGATTTATCAACAGGTGGTTTAAACAATTACCTTGGGTTATTTTTGCAATCAATTAACACAACACAAACATATTTTCAATCTTAAGGTTTTATGAAAAATTACTGGCTTACTACCTTATCGATATTTACCTGGATACTATTCTTTTATTCATGCTCCAAATCAGATGATTTAATATTCAATGACAAAGAGGAGATCCCGGAAGAAATCGGCGAAAGTCCCGAAGAGAAAGGATTAAAAATTCAAGAGTTTTTAAACAGCGTTATTTTATTGGATACATTACCCATTTTCCCTTTGGAATATCAGGTTCTTTCGGAATGGTTAGATGATGAAATTTATCTATCTAATAACAATTATAAACCGGGTTATTATAATCCGAAATGGAGCAGAACACGGATCTATGGATTAGAGCAAATCCCCAATATGTTGGTAACACAATCTACTGACATTATCTGGCCCGGCAACCTTATACAGGGAAAATCGGTGAGGGAAGGAAAACTGGCCCCTGTACCCCTTGGTTTAAGCAGAAAACCCTGTAGAGTTTATTTAAATGCGGTATCCGGACAAGACATGAATTACTATCGGGATATTCAAACTTTTACCGGGTCGGAAGTCATTCAAGCGATGAATGATATTATGAATGAGCATACTCACGGACTTCCTGCTGATATAACCTATGTACAAAGAACAGTACATAACGAAGAAGAGATGGCTTATCAGCTGGATATGAACGAAAATGAATTTAAATCCCTGATTGGAGATGCCTTTTCCAATACCTCTTGGAAAGAGAAGAAGAACAGAGTGATGGTGAAATTAGTCCAGGTATATTTCCAGATGGTATATGAATTCAATGGGATGCACGAGGTTTTTAAAGAAAACACAAACATAGAAGATTTGCGCCCCTATGTGGGCGACAGGAATCCGATGTGTTACATTTCCTCCGTTTCATATGGTCGTTATTTTGTTCTGCTTTATGAGTCCGACCAATCTTATGAAAAATTATCTCAAGCTATAAACAAAACATTTAATCAGGACGCCTCTGAACCTCTTACTAGTGAAGATAAATCAATCATGAGAAGTGCCAGGGTTACTCTCCGGCAAATTGGAGGAGACGCTGATTCCGGACTTCAAACGATTACTGGTGACGCAGAGAAAATCAGAGAATTTGTTTTAAAAGGAGCAATAGCGGATAAAGACAATGTGGGAGCTCCCATATTTTATAACATGAGATATTTAGGCAATTCCTATCCTGTAAAAACTTATAAAACAATTGATTCTGAGGTTAATCTCATGGAATATGTGCCCGCCAAGAAAAAGAATGATGTGGTTATTCATCTTGATAATATCCGCTCTAATGCTTTATATCTTACAGGAGGAAATTACAGCAACATATCCGGTAAATCCAAATTTTCAGTTAGTAACATTTATGTAGATGTGATGAATGGCAACATCCTGGCTAAACGTTTTACCTATAATCCGCAAATAACAAATGTAGGTACAACCTCTCTCTTTAGTAAAAATTGCTCTCATGAAATAAAGCTGGGACAACTGGGTGAAAATACAACCAAAAAAGTTAAAATTTCGTTTACTGTCACTTACTATGCCAAAAGATATTCCAACGGATTTTTAGGAACAGGAGGTAGCAGCAGTGGTGAAACGAAATCATTTCAGGTGGTAGCCGTTTACAAATTCAATCCTATTACTGAAAAATGGGAAAAAGAAAGTACCGACTTACCTGGAACTACAGTAAGAATGAATTACATGAAAGTAAATGGTAATGTAGATCACTGTGGCATTAATTTCAATTTGAATTATAAATTTTCAGCAAACAAAGAAACTTATTAAAATATACCTAATATGAAATTGAGCAGATATTTTTTCTTGCTTTTAAGTACTCTATTCGTACTTGGTTTTTATAGCTGTTCGGATAACGATCCGATAATTGACAATGGTGATGATGATGAAACAGCAGGTTTAGCACCTCATTTAAAAGCCGTCAATGAATTAATTAAATCTGGAGGCAAACTGGAAGTTACGGATGAATATGAAAACATTACAGTGGATGTTGACACCTTAAAAGTGGAAGATGCAGTTATAAACGGTTTTAAGCAGGAATGTTATTCTATCGGAATCACCGAAAGTTATGATATCAATCGCAATCCGGATGAATTTGTATTGATGAACCCCTGGTCGGATGTTATTTGGCCCGGAGGATTAATACAAGGAGGATCTTTAAGAGATGATAATGTTCCGGCTGGAGTACCGATCTATAAAAAACGTATTCCAGGCAAAATTTATCTTTCTATTGTATCCGGAAATGAAACGATGGATGAATGGTATAAAGAAACGGAATTAAGGCCAGCAAATGTCACCCAGGCCATGAATGACCTGATGAAAACTTACCTCGGTAAAACCACACCGGCCTATACTTCATTTAAGATTGAAAAAGTACATTCCATTGAAGAAATGGCTTTGAAACTCGGAATCGATTTGAAATTATTTGGCGTTAAAATGAAAACGGAGTTTGGTTCTAACTGGAAAAAAGATAAAAATTATATGGCCGTACATTTAAAACAGCAATTCTTCACCATGTCATATGAAGGCCCGGACGGAGGATTTAAAGGTACTTTTACGGACGATATAACCACAGACGACCTGGACGCTTTTACAGGAAAAGGGAATCCTTTATGTTACGTATCTTCTGTCACTTATGGACGATCTTATGTAATGTTATATGAATCTTCGGCATCCACAGATTCCTTACACATGGCATTAACAGTGGCCTATAAGAATGACTCAACGGTTAACTCAAAAACCTCCAAAAAGATACTGAATGAATCGAAATGTACCATGACTCAAATTGGCGGTAACCCTCAGCAAGGATTGGAAACCGTATTTGGCGATTTTGATAAATTAAAAGCATTTGTTATCGATGGCGCTAAGGTATCCGCCGACAATGTTGGTGCACCTATTTCATTCAAAATCAATCAGGTGTATGATAACACCCCGGCACGGTTAAGCAATACACTTAAATTCTCGTTTACCCAACAAACCTACTCACCGGTTGCACCCAAGAATGACGTTGAAATTAATATTTTCGATATTTATATGCAGGCGCCACAAACCAACAGAAAAGTATCCAATTACTCTAATTTTGAGATTAAAGGGATACGTGTGGGCCATTCTGAAACAGGCGAGTTTACAACCGCCAAAGGAGGTAAATATCATACCTTTGATAATTTTAAAACAGGAAAAATAGCCCATAAGAACGGTGCTACGGTTTCGGTATACAAATCCATTGTACTTCCATCCGTTCCTAAAAATCATAAAATCAGACTTGAATGTGTGGTGAGAGTAAAAAATCACACCTATGGAGGATCAACGAAAGTTGGCGAAGATACTTATACATTGATTCGTGATTTCGAATATAACTTAACTACAAACGTATGGGAACCCATTGCTCATACGGATATTGATGATCCGAAAACTTTTAAAGCGTTGTATCTTCAAAATCAAACGCTAAGTGATACTCGTTTTAATTTCGACCTGAATTTCAGATTCAAATGTGATAATGTCCCATATCCGTTGAGATAATACTAATGATTTATTAAGCTTAATTTCAATCAACTTCAGTATATGGTTAACATTTTTCTCACCTCTTAATTTATCCAGCAGTTTGCGACAGTTTGCGGCAGTTTCGAGTAAAAGCAAGTAAAATTGAGCAATAATGTTCAGTATAGAGCAAATGGCGGACATCGCTATTTTTCATCTCCTTACCTTTGCCCACAACAGGTACAGCCACCTAAAATTATTTATAAACCATTTAAACCTATTTAATTTATGAGTATTCAGTATAAAGTAGTTAAACAAGTTCTAGGCTTCAACAAAGAGGGGGGCGAGAAATATGTAATTAAAACAGTGACAGGAGAAATGTTGACTTTCGACAAAGTATGTAATCAGGTCAGCCAGGTTTGTGGCGCCCACCGCGGAACGGTAACACAGGTAGTGGGCGGCCTGCTGGATGTATTGGTTAATAACCTAGATATGGGCCACAGCGTACAGCTGGGCGAGTTCGGAACATTGCGTCCGGGCCTTCGTACCCGTGCCCAGAGCAGTGAGGAAACTGCCAATGTTTCAGCCATCTACCGGCGTAAAATTAATTTCGTGCCGGGTAAGATGCTAAAAAATTTCCTCAGAGATGTAGCTATCACCCGTGCGGCAGCTCCTCAGGTAATTAGTTCGGATGATGACAACGACGGTGATAATAGCGGTAATACCGGAGGCGACAATGGATTTATAGATCCGGCCGCCTAAAACAAAAAAGGTGGCTGACAGGGAAAGCACGAATGGGATAACAATTCCGGTTCGTGCTTTTTTATGCTTTTGAGGTTTGTTCCATGGTTGCTGTTCCGGGTCAAAACGGTTACCATCAGCACCCAAAACGGTTACCACTGATGCGTGTAACGGTAACCGTTTTTTAGGCACACTAAAGAATTGCCCCAAAGGCAATAAATAGTGAGTGACGATTTCTATCAATCTTACCAAAATTAGTTATACCCCAGAAATCTTTTACTTCCGAATTGATTTGTTTCAAATTATAACCCAATTTAAGATTCAGGCCAAATGATTGTTTTATTATTAATTTGTAGCCGATGCCTAGATCACACATTCCTCCTTTCGTAAAGTCTGCCCCACCTATTCCATAGCCAATATTAGTAAATGCGTAAATATTCCTATTAACCGATAATGGCATACATTGCAGTGAGGTAAATATGGGTAATGAGTTGTATCCCGGATTATTATATCTATCTAAACCCAATCCCACTCCGGCAGAAAAAACTTTTGAAAAAGAATATAATGCAGATAAATGTAAACCCATCCCACTCATATTACTATTACTACGAGTAATTTTAAATCCGTCTCCTTTTTCTACAAGACCATATAAATACGAGGTTTCAACATAAAATCGTATCTTGTGATCTTGCGCAGATGTTTTAAATAGAGGTAATAAACAAAACGATAAAATAAATACCATAATTTTTCTCATCTTAATCAGTTTTTTATGTTTTTACACTGCAAAAATAGAAGCAAATTCTTTCTTTGTGAAACAATACATATCACAAGACAAAACTGTAATAAAATGAAAATCAGATAATTATAAATTTAAAATATCACAATGACTATTAATTGGTCAATTAAGGGAAAATAGAATTATATAGACTTATATTATCAGATTCCTCAACCATTTTTTTCTTGATTCGGTGCTTTCGTTGCCGGGCAGATGCTGTACGGGAATACCCAGTGCACGCACTGATTAATGGTATGGAGAAGTTCATTTTTGCAAGACAGCAAAAAAGTATATCTTCCTCTGTTAATATGGGGCAGAGATTTTTTAGTTCTTCGTAAAAATCAGCATAAATCACCGGGATTATTTTATTTAATTCTTCCCTGTCCTTTAACCCTAAGATTTCGATATTATCTGATTCTTTTTGATTTTCTAACTTCTGTATCTTTTTATAGATTGGTTTGTCATTAAAAAGATGTATACGAAGATTATCTAATTGTTTTTGCATGCTTAACAGATAGCCTTCCTTTTCCTGAATTTCTTCTTCTGCATTTTTCTTCTCATATCTCAGTTGAAGGATTTTATTACGCGTATTAGCTATTTGATTCTGTAATTCGACTATCTTTTTCTCTTTTTCGATTATTTTTCGCTCATGAGCTAAACGTTCCTCGTTTTGTCTGATCTTCTTCTTTCTATCCATGATAATGGCAACAACAATAACTAATAAAAAGCATATTATGCAAAAGCTGATAAGTATAACTATCCTCGAATTATGTTTATTCTTAACTTTAGTAATTTCAGTTTGTATATTATGTATCTGATTTAATCCGTAAATTTCAGCCGAAAAAGTATTCATTGATAATGTATCATAGGCATCAATAAATTTATTCAAGTAAATAAGTGATTGAGATAAATTACCTCTATTTTCTTCTAATTCAGATAATTCCTTCAACGCTATTGTACGTGTGCCTAAATTGTTACTTGCAAGTACCCTGTTCAAAAATATATAAGCAGAATCATATTTTTCCAGTGAGACGTAAATTGCTCCCTTATTTAGGGTATAGGCATCTGTTAAAATCTCAATCTTATTTATATATGAAAGAGCTAATTCATTATTATCGTTTTCGTTATAATACAATGCCAGATCATTGTATATCATGTCTTTCAACTTGACAGAATCAGTTAATTGTCGTGCATGGCCGAAAGCTTCGGTGAGGTATATATAAGAACTATCCGGTTGTTCTTTGAAGAAATAAGCCAATCCCAGATTACGGGCATTAGTGAATTTGTTATCTACGTTTTTATCGGCTTGGGTTCTGATATAGCCCGTATGAAAAGCATGAAAAGCATCATCCCATAGTTCTTGATCAAAATATATATTACCAACACATGCGTATACAGAGGTTAGAAGATTGAAATTATCATTGTGGGATAAATCTAATGCTTTCAGATAACACTTCAGAGCTTCTTGTGGTGATTCAAGTTCTTCCCATATTTTTCCTTTGCTTATTAGTGCTCTGGCAAATAAGTCATTATTAGTAGAGTTTATTAATACTTTTAATGAAGTGTTTATTAATGAGTCATAGGGGAGCAGGTTTTGTTCTTTTCTATCTTTGATTTCTGTTAAGAGTACATAATAATACGCCTTATTAAATTCGTCCAAATCATCCATGAAAACATTGTTTTCCAGTTCCAAAAAGGCTTTATCAGTGTCGACATGTATCAGATTATCAATTTCAATTAAATGTTTATCAAGGTGGCTGTTGTGACAGCAGCTATGGAGAATGGCTGTTAATAAGGCAATAATGCAAAATATATTTTTCATTGAGCATCGATTATATTTGCTGACAAAAGTAGTAATAAAGCCTTAAAACAAGCGATTGGAGGTTGGGAGGATAGTAACACCTAAAGGGCTACATGTTCCGATCGCAAAACTACAGACTCTTGCTAAGCTGTATCGCATGTAACCACTTAGCAGGAGTATAATCATTCACTATTTCATATACTTACGAAACGATTATATAAACTTATAACCTTTAACGATAGCTCTTCTGGTAAATCATCATTCACTAATCCTCCTCTCTCTCCGATTTTCCTGAATACATACGTACTTTCGACGAATTCTCGATAGCCTTTACCGCAATGTCTTTTACATTGGCTTCGGCACGGTTTGCCTTTTCGGTATTTTCTTTCAACTGATCCTGTTGTTCTTTTATTTTTTCCTGTAAGGATGCAATCATCTGATCTTTGAGACGTATGTCGGTTTCGTTTTGTTTCTCAATCAATTTGATGTCAAATTCGTATTTGGTTTGAAGCTGTTTAGTGATCTCTGCTTCTTTATCTTGGAGCGCTTTCTCTAATTTTCCCGGGAATTCGTTGTGGGCTTTCCGCAATTCTGCCAGCTCAGTTTCGGCACTTTTTAGCTCCTGTTCACGGTGAGCAACCTCCTGATCAAACTTCGCTTTACTTTCAATCAGCTCTTTTTCCAGGAGTAATTTCTTACTTTCGTATTCGTCTTGCTCTTTCTGCCGTTTAATCTTCAGGTTATAGGCATACTCCTCTTCTTCCCTTTTCCGGCGTTTCAGCAGTTGTTCCGAATATTCTTTCTCTTCGGCTTCTTGCTTTGCTTTTTCTTTTTCCCAATGTTCTTTCTTCAAAGCAACTTCCGCAGTAAAAGCATCTTCTTTTTCTTTCATTGATTTCTCGAAGCTTTCTTTCTTCTCCTTCTGAACGAGAAGCATAGCAGCCAATGAATCCGTATTGGCCGAAAGGGAATATAAATCTTCCAGTGATTGCTTTTCGATGGCAATTGCCGAACGGATCTCTTCCAGCTTTTTATATTCTTTCTCCAAATTGACCTGCAATTCGTCGAGTGTTTTACCCAGATCTGTTTTCAGGGCGAGAATACTCCTTCCAATACCTTCATGGGTAATTCCGGATACTTTTTCAAGCATATCTTTCTTTTGCTTTTCTTCCTGTATCTGTTTAGGCTTATCCGACTTGGCTCGTTGTACTTCTTTCAATAATGCCTCATACGCATCCAATATTTCTGTTTTTGTACTTTTGGGTGATACTTTTGGTTCCATGTTGTGATTGTTATGTTTAGGATAAATGATATTTAATATCAAAACTACATAAAATTTTGCGTTTTAGCGATGGGTTTTGTCAAAGAAATAAATACTATCATAACCATTCTATTTTCATTATTTATTATCTTTTCCTGAAGAACCGCGATACGGGAGAAATGCAACCGGCATTCCACTGGAAACCTTATTGCATTTGGACCGTTTTCCGGTTGCATTTAGTTACTAACACAGTATTTTCTTGTTTCCCGGAAGATATTACAGTTTAAGTGGCCTATTTTCCATGCGTTTTCTTTATATATCCATTAATATTGTGGTGTTAAATAAGTAAACGATTAACCTAATACACAAAAGATGAAATGCCTATACTTGTTACTAGCCTTCTTATCTCTGGGATTTTTCAATGAAGTAAACGCACAGGCGTTTGAACGGATGAAATACAACTTCAACAGCGAATGGCGTTTGAGCGTTGGTGATTTTCCCGAAGCAAAGAATAAGAACTTTAACGATGAAAAGTGGAAGAAGGTAACTCTTCCCCATGCTTTTAATGAAGATGAAGCATTTAAATTGTCCATCGAAAAATTAACCGACACTATTGTCTGGTATCGGAAGCAATTTGAGATTCCTTCCTTAAAAACCAACCACAAAGTGTTTATCGAATTCGAAGGT
Organism: Bacteroides sp.; assembly: GCA_021201335.1. GTDB lineage: Bacteria > Bacteroidota > Bacteroidia > Bacteroidales > Bacteroidaceae > Bacteroides. The sequence goes on from JAJQFD010000041.1 coordinate 42,538, forward strand.
ATCCGGCAAGCCGGAGATTTCTACCTGAACGGACAATACCTCGGAAAACATGAGAATGGAGTCATGGCCGTAGGGTTCGATCTGACACCTTATATCCGAAAAGGACAAAATACGATTGCCGTGCGCATCGACAATAACTGGGATTATGTCGAAAAATCTTCGGATACCAAATATCAGTGGAATAACCGGAACTTCAACGCCAATTACGGCGGTATCCCGAAAAACGTATATTTGCATGTAACAGATGCTGTGTATCAAACACTGCCCTTATACAGTAACTTGCAAACAACCGGCGTATACATTTATGCAACCGACATGAAAGTGAAAAGCCGTACAGCAGTTATCCATGCTGAATCCGAAGTGAGAAATGAAAGTACCCGACCTCGGCAGATGCACTACGAAGTCAGCCTATTCGATAGGGATGGTAAGGAACTAAAAAGCTTCTCTGGTGAAACGATTACAATAAAAGCAGGTGAAACGAAAAAAATCCATGCTTCCGCCGAAGTCAACAATTTGCATTTCTGGAGCTGGGGATACGGTTATCTTTATAATGTAAGAACCCGCCTGGTCGACAGTAAGAATCAAACGTTTGATGAAGTAACTACTCGCACCGGATTTCGAAAGACCCGTTTTGCGGAAGGGAAAGTTTGGCTGAATGACCGGGTAATCCAGATGAAAGGATATGCCCAGCGCACCAGCAACGAATGGCCAGGTGTAGGACTATCCGTTCCGGCATGGTTGAGCGATTACTCCAATGGTCTTATGGTAAAGAATAACGCCAACCTGGTTCGGTGGATGCACGTCACCCCCTGGAAACAGGACATAGAATCATGCGATCGGGTAGGCTTGATACAGGCCATGCCCGCCGGAGATGCGGAGAAAGACGTCACCGGTCGGCAGTGGGAACAACGGGTAGAATTAATGCGGGACGCCATCATCTACAACCGCAATAATCCAAGCATTCTGTTTTATGAATGCGGAAATGAATCGATTTCCCGCGAACACATGATTGAAATGAAAGCTCTTCGCGACCAATATGATTTCTACGGTGGCCGTGCTATCGGTTCGCGCGAAATGCTGGATATACGCGAAGCGGAATACGGAGGCGAAATGCTTTACATCAACAAAAGCAAGCACCATCCGATGTGGGCTACCGAATATTGTCGCAATGAAGGACTCAGAAAATACTGGGATGAATATAGTTATCCTTTCCACAAAGAAGGAGACGGACCTCTTTATCGCAACGCACCGGCACCGGACTATAATCACAATCAGGATATGTTTGCCATTGAACTTATTCGCCGATGGTACGATTACTGGTATATACGTCCTGGAACAGGTCGCAGAGTCAGTTCAGGTGGTGCAAAAATTATATTCTCTGATACCAATACGCATTACAGAGGGGCCGAAAACTACCGTCGCAGTGGCGTAACAGATGCGATGCGTATTGAAAAGGATGGCTTTTTCGTTCATCAGGTGATGTGGAATGGCTGGGTAGATACAGAGACGTACCAAACTCATATTATCGGTCACTGGAATTACCCTGAAAACACCGTTAAGCCCGTATATGTAGCCTCCACTGGGGAGGATGTCGAACTCTTCCTCAATGGAAAATCCTTGGGAAAAGGAGAACGGCAATATCATTTCCTTTACACTTTTAAAGATATCGCCTTCCAACCCGGTAAACTGGAAGCCATAAGCTATGACCCAACAGGCAAAGAAGTAAGCCGTTACGAACTGAATACTACCGGCGAACCCGCCCAGCTGAAACTTTCGCTCATTCAAAGTCCGCAAGGTTTCCATGCCGATGGTGCAGACATGGTTCTGATTCAGGTAGAGGTCGTTGACGAAAAAGGAAATCGTTGTCCGTTGGACAACCGTACCGTTCAATTCACACTCGAAGGAGAAGCCGAATGGAGAGGTGGTATTGCGCAAGGCAAAGACAATCATATCCTGGATACCAATCTTCCGGTAGAGTGCGGCATTAATCGCGCACTGATACGAAGTACTACCAAAGCCGGGAAAGCTACACTGACAGCCAGAGCCGAAGGACTACCTCCAACAACGCTTACCATCGAATCTCTTCCTGTCAGTGTAAAGAACGGTTTAAGCACCCATCTTCCGGGAACTACACTTAAAGGATGGTTAGAGAAGGGCGAAACTCCGCTCACGCCTTCTTACAAAGACAGCAAAATCGATGTACGTATCCTTTCTGCCGAGGCAGGAACTAATACCGACATAGTAAATAACAGTTTTGATGATAACGAACTCAGCGAATGGCGCAATGACGGACGTCTAAATACAGCCTGGATAAAATATAACCTGGAAAGATACGCTGAAGTTGACGAAATTTCCCTTAAACTGACCGGGTGGCGTTCTCGGAGCTATCCGCTGGAGATCTATGCCGGAGAAACTCTGATTTGGAGTGGAGAAACGGATAAGAGCCTGGGATATGTCCACCTGAAAGTAAAACCCATCCGCGCGAATCAAATCACCATCCGCTTAAAAGGGAGTACAACCGAAGAGGATGCTTTTGGACAAATAGTAGAAATGGCTGCTCCGGTAGCAAACGAACTGGATTTATACAAGGCGAAAGATGGAGATAAAACAGGAAATGAACTCAGAATCGTAGAGGTGGATTTTCTGGAGACATTGACACAATAATGGAACAAAGGGAAGATTCAATATACCGACAGTTGTATTGGACTTTCTCCATTGAATCATTATCTTTGCCGGAATACGTAATCAAAATATTAATTGTATGTCAGCTAAAAAACGATGCACTTTTATCCTCCTGACCCTCTTCTACTCTGCCATTGTATTTGCACAAGGCACCGTTCCCGAAAGTTTTCCGCATCCGTGGTATGGCAAACGAATCGGATACATTGGAGACTCAATAACAGATCCGAATTCTTACGGTGATAAAATAAAAAAATACTGGTCTTTCTTGCAGGAATGGCTGGGCACCACTTCTTATGTTTACGGCATCAGCGGACGGCAATGGAACGATGTTCCCCGCCAGGCAGAACTATTAAAAAAAGAACACGGAGAAGAAGTAGATGCTATCATAGTTTTCATGGGAACGAATGACTACAATAACAGCGTCCCCATCGGCGAATGGTACACAGAAAAAGAAGAGCAAGTAATGGCTGCCCGTGGTGAATCTAAGAAGCTGGTCACCCGCAAACAACGCACCTTCATCATGTCTAACGAAACTTATAAAGGTCGCATCAACATCGGAATAAGCCAACTCAAAAAACTCTTCCCGGACAAACAGATTGTGTTATTAACCCCTTTACACCGCTCGTTCGCGGAGTTCGGCGAAAAGAATGTGCAACCCGATGAAAGTTACCAAAACAATTGCGGCGAATATATAGATGCTTATGTAGAAGCTATTAAAGAAGCAGGCAACCTTTGGGGAGTACCCGTAATAGACTTCAATGCAGTGACAGGAATAAACCCCATGGTGGAAGAACAGCTAATTTACTTGCATGATTCGGGATTCGATCGTCTGCACCCCAACACCAAAGGGCAGGAACGGATGGCCCGCACCTTGATGTATCAGTTAATAGCCTTACCAGTCGGATTTAACTGATCAATTACAGGAAGATTAACAGACAAAGACACGACAGGGGATCACCTTTACAGATGTATCTTCTGTTGTTATTTACAAAGCTACCGATACGTTAACAGAAGATAAATCCGTTCTCCCAGTACTCGTGGAAAGGGATAAATTATATATTTGCACGCTATACCGTGAAAACTAAGATTTTACTTCCGAAAAGTATAGTCCGAGAATGAAAAAAAAGCAAATTACAAATACAGGTACGTATAGCTATATTAAGTGTACTACTTCTCCTGCCTGGCCTCCTCTTTGCCCAACAAGAAGTCAATGGACAAACAGAAACCGACTCATTACAACTTTTGCCCCGTTTTCTTCACAAGGTAGGTATGGAATTTCGTCCGGGTTACATCTTCCAGACCAATTCGTTTCTGAAAGGAGAAAATGAAAAATGGAAACCCATCGACCGATCTCTTTCTACACATCTGAGATATTCGTTCCAACTCCTGCCCCACACGCTTGCCGGACAGGTGTATAATAGCCCCTATCAGGGAATCGGCTTAGGATATTACAATTTCAATGAGCCGAAATTCCTCGGCAACCCTATCGCTTTGTATCTTTTCCAGGGAGCCCGAATTGCTAAGTTTAATTCCCGGTTGTCATTGAATTATGAGTGGAATTTCGGATTATCATTCGGATGGAAGCCTTATGATTTCCTGGAAAACTATTATAATGTGATTATCGGTTCTAAAACAAACGCTTATCTCAATGTTGGTGTACATTTAAACTGGATGCTTGCACCCAACGTTGACCTCATTACCGGTTTCACCCTCAGCCATTTCTCCAACGGAAATACCAACTTTCCCAATGCCGGACTAAATACGGCAGACGTTAAAATAGGGCTGGTGTATAACTTCAACCCCCCGGACACCCGGCTCTCCAAACCGCTGTTTGAATCTCCCATTCCAGTATTTCGGCGACATATCAGTTATGACATGCTACTATTCGGATCCTGGCGACGCAAAGGAGTTGCTTACGGAGATCAACAGATTGCTTCTCCCGATAAATATACGGTACTGGGATTTAACTTTAATCCGATGTACAATTTCGGATATAGGTTCCGCGCTGGAGCATCTCTTGATGGTGTATATGATGGGAGTGCCAATGTATATACAGAAGATTATATTGTAGGCACAGACCAGCAATTCTATCGCCCCTCCTTCAGTAAACAAATTGCTTTAGGAGTTTCCGGACGGATAGAATATGTCATGCCTTACTTTACCATCGGCTTAGGCATGGGAGTGAATGTTTTACACCGGGGAGGTGATTTCAAGGCTTTATACCAGATATTATCGCTCAAAATGGAAGTCACCCGTAATTCTTTTCTCCATATCGGATACAGTCTGAATGACTTTCACGATCCTAACTACCTGATGCTGGGTATTGGTTACCGGTTTAATAACAAAGCCCCTAATATTCACCGATAAACTTTTCCCTATTATTTCTTCTGGAACAGGATGCCTAAATCAATAAAGACAACAAATGTCCTCAGTCGGTTGGGAACGTAAGCTTAGTGTATTTGTACGATAAGGCATAGGTTACGCATAGGGTAAGCGTACTCTATTTCATTACGAGAAATAAATATTATTTCTACACGTAAAACAACATCCATGGTTTATTATGTATAACACACCTGTAAAATTTAACAAAACAGTTACCTATTAAAAAAGCCCGAACCTTTAGAGGTCCGGACTTTGATTTGAAAAAATGAAAAAGGACTCTTGATGTCCTGGCATGTTTACTCTGCCACAGCGCGTTCATTTACAAACTCTTCTGCTAGTTTAGTTAAAATGACATCGGTATTCTTTTCCTGTTGAAGTATACTTTCCAGTTGTTTCTTTACCTCTTTTTCTCCCATGTGACCAGCAAAAATACGAAGTGTGCCATAAGTGGCAATTTCATAATGCTCTGCTTTTTGTGCAGCAAGAATCAATCCGGCGTCTCTTGTATATGTATCTTTTTCAGTATCTTGAATCATTTCGTTTGCTTCTTCAATAATACCTTTCATGGCGGCGCATTCTTTAGCTTTAGGTTTTTCACCCATCATTTCGAATACTTTTTCAACGATCTTAATCTGTTCCTGGGTTTCGTTGGTATGTTTTTCAAAAGCAGCAGCAAGTTCTTCGCTGGTTGAAGCCTTACGTAGTTTTGGCAATGCTTTCGCCAGATTTTGTTCGGCCCAATAAATATCTTTTAGTTGATCGATAAAAAATTCCCGGAATTCCGAGCTTTTCATTTGTTCATTTGTCTTCATAACACATCATTTTTTTATTAATAATATATACTATCTGAGAAATATGATTCAATACATCGAAAATCATTTCTATTCTGAGAGTAACACTATTAAAACAGAGGGCTTTGAAAGATTGTTCGTCAGTGATTCCGGGTGTATAACAAAGATTTTAGATAAAAAAGATTGTATAGGGATTGCTATTAATTGTTAGATAATTTCGGCAGTAATTATTGGTTGGCTGAGAGGAGGAAGGTATTTAAACTCATATCAAATCTATTTTAAGTTATAACTTCGTCAAATAAAAGAAATTATATTGATAAACTTTATTGATAGCAGCGTAAATTTAAGTAAGGAAGACCGGAAGATTCTTAATTGAGTTTACATTTTCTTGTATTAAAAGATAAACATCTTCCAGCCAATCCTTCGTCTCCAAACAATTAATTCCAAACTTTTGTTATTCAATTTTGAAAGTAGCTTCTGTGGTATAGGTTCCTTTAACATCATAAATAATATATGGAATTTTTTAAGTCACTCTCTATCTTGTTGATCATTGCAACGCTGTTTTCCTACATCAATGCCCGTTTTTTAAAGTTTCCATCGACCATCGGATTGATGATTATTGCGATTATCTTTTCGGTAGGATTAGTCGTATTAGGGAAAATAGATTCCCGCCCGTTGAATGATCTTTCTACGCTGGTGCGGAATGTTGATTTCACTCAATTGCTTATGGGTGGGATGCTTTACTTCCTGCTCTTTGCCGGAGCCATACAGATAGATATCAATGATTTTAAAGAACAGAAACGTAGCATTATTATCTTCTCAACCCTGAGTGTGATTATCTCTACTTTTGTAGTCGGGTTTATACTGTATTATCTTTTTCAACTTATATTTCCTCTCATAGGAATCTCGCTGGAAGTATCGCTGGTTTACTGTCTTCTTTTTGGTGCGCTGATCTCTCCCACTGATCCGGTGGCCGTATTGAGTATTCTGCGACAGGCGAAGGTAAAGAAGTCATTGGAAACGACTATTAGCGGAGAATCGTTGTTTAATGATGGAGTAGCCGTTATTCTTTTTACTGTACTCTTTAATATCGCACAAGGTACCGAACAGATTGCTGATATCACTTTTGCCTCCATCTCCTGGCTGTTGGTAAAGGAAGTATTTGGAGCCATCCTGGTAGGCTTGGCTCTGGGCGGAATTGCTTTTTATGCCATAAGGATTATACCTGAGCCTAAACTAACGATTCTTATTACTCTTTCCGTGGTAATCAGCGGGTTTATGATTTCGCAGGCTATGGAAATTTCGGGGCCGCTCACGATGGTTACTGCTGGTTTATTGATTGGTAACGCCAGCCGTACGTATTCAAAAGCCCGTCACCTGGATATGCAATTCGAACATATATTCTGGGAGTTAATAGACGATATTCTGAACGCAATTCTTTTCCTTATGATTGGTTTCGAATTATTGCTGATGCCAGATTTAAGTCATTATTGGATCTTGGGAGTTATCTCTATCATAGTAGTTCTTTTTGCTCGCTATATTTCTATCAGAATACCTACACTGGTTATTCCGTTTCGGGAAAAGTTTTCTTCCTCCACTATGACCATTCTTGTCTGGGGAGGTTTACGGGGAGGTGTATCTATTGCGCTGGCATTATCACTTGGAGATAGTCCGCACCGCGAACCACTGGTAGCAGTCACTTACTTTGTGGTTGTATTTTCTATTATTGTACAAGGTTTGAGTGTAGGAAAGCTAGCGAAACGAATCGGGGAATGAAACGAAAAAAATGAAACCGGAAGTTAGCCTCAATACAACCGGAATTTGAACTAAATACAAGTTGTTTTTAAGCCAAATGCTACCGACATTCTGTAAGATTACTTCTTGAGTTGTTTTTGAATGTAGTTAACCATTAACAAACATCCGGGCGCATACATATTTCCATGATCAAATCCCTGCAACTCATACAGATAAACTTTCTCATTTCCCACGTTCTGGAGTACGGCATAGAGATGCGCATTTTCTTCATAACGGGCTGCCATCTCCAGATTTCGATCTCCCGTGACCAAATAGATGGGCGGTGTTCCTTTTCGCGCATGGTAGATAGGAGCATAGGGATCGATGATCGGTATTCCATCTTTCAGTATTTGCTCTCGCCGGATGGTATAATGAGTCACTGTTTGACCGCTCAACGGGAACCAGGCCGCTACCCTATCGGCATCTACCTGGTGCTTTCCCAGATAGCTTTTATCCAAAGCAAGCATTAAAGCTAAATATCCACCGGCAGAATGACCGGATACATAAATATGTTTCGCGTTCCCTCCGTATGTTTGAATGTGATTAAATGTCCAGGCTACCGCTTCGGCCGCATCCACTGTATAAGCCGGGTTGGTTGCGTGCGGACTCAATCTGTAGTTAACCGTTACAACTGCGAACCCTCTTTCCCTCAATTCCCAGGGGATATCTTTATTTCCACCCGTCAATCCGCCACCGTGAAACCAAATGATTGTGGGGAAATCCCGGATGCCTTCGGGATAATAAATATCCAGTTTGCAGCGCTCTAGGCGATAAGAATCGGTTTCACTTTCCGGGACATACGAAATGTCTTTCTCCGTCTGGTAGACGGTTTGCGCCGACAGTGTTACCACAGAAAGGAGGAGCAGAAAAAGGATTCGGGTTCTCATAAGTCTGTTTATTAAGTTATTATTAATGTCTATTTCTTCCGGATAAAGGTCTTTATTTTCGGGAAATAAAGCAATCATTTGTATTACATTTTTCGTTTTTATCCGTCTACTTTCTAAAGTTATCTTGTATTTTTGGAAAAACTAACTATAACATGCAATACAGAGAGATAGGCAAAACGGGAATGAAAGTTTCCTCAATCAGCTTCGGAGCCTCCTCCTTAGGCGGGGTTTTTCATTCGCTGAAAGAAGAAGAAGGTATAAAGGCTGTGCATACCGCAGTCGATAATGGCATCAATTTCATAGATGTATCTCCTTATTATGGACATCTGAAAGCTGAAATTGTATTAGGTAAAGCACTCAAAGAGATAGATAGAAATCGCTATTATCTTTCTACCAAAGTCGGCCGTTATGGTAAAGATGGCATTAATTACTGGGATTATTCAGGTAAAAGATCTACCGAAAGCGTGTACGAAAGTCTGGAGAGACTGAATGTGGACTATATCGACCTGATTAATGTACACGACATTGAGTTTGCAGATCTCGACCAGGTATGCAACGAAACCCTGCCTGCACTGGTAAAATTAAGAGACAAAGGAATCGTCAAACATGTGGGAATCACCAACTTAACTTTGCGTCATTTCAAGTATGTCATCGACCATGTTCCGGCCGGAACGGTAGAGAGTGTACTCTCTTTCTGCCATTACTGCCTGAACGATGATGCACTGGCAGATTATCTGGATTATTTCGAAGAAAGGAATGTAGGAGTCATTAACGCTTCTCCATTCTCCATGGGATTACTAACTGAAAGAGGAGCACCCGACTGGCATCCTGCACCGAAGCCTTTACAGAATGTTTGCCGCAAAGCGATGGAATATTGCAAGAGTAAAGGGGAGAACATTGAAAAACTGGCGGTTCAATTCTCCGTAAGTAATCCGAGAATTGCGACTACGTTATTTAGTACCACCCGTTCTGCTTCCGTTCTTCAAAACATTGAATGGGCCAACGACCCCATCAATGAAGAATTACTGGCAGAAGTACAAAAAATACTGGAACCCCGTTTCCGGGATACCTGGTTAAATAGTTGATGTAGAGAACTTAGTAGTAAAAAATATAATTCCGCATGGGTAGGGGCATCCCTCGTAGGTGTTCTGATGATGATTTGCATGGTGAAGATTTTGCTCGATGATAATTCACCAGATGATGGTTTGCATAAGAATGGTTTAAGCGATGAATTGAAACAAAGGCATCGACAAGGAGAGCCCCTACCTATGCAGAATAACAAAAGAATAAAGATATGAAAGCAGTAGCTATTTTGGGTGAACGGAAAGTAGCCCTCATTGAACGGGAAAAGCCTGAAATAAAGCCCGACGAAGTACTCGTTAAAATAAGATATGTAGGTTTCTGTGGATCAGACCTGAATACCTTTCTCGGTAAGAATCCAATGGTTAAACTTCCGGTGATACCTGGTCATGAGATTGGTGCAGAAGTTGAAGCGGTAGGAAAACTGGTTCCCGAAACGATCAAACCCGGTATGTATTGCACCGTCAATCCTTATACAAGTTGCGGCAATTGCCCTTCTTGCCGAAACGGACGTGTCAATGCTTGTCAGTTTAACCAGACCTTTGGTGTTCAACGGGATGGAGCGATGGCCGAATACATTGCGGTTCCCTGGCAGAAAGTCATTGTAGACGATCAGATTAATCCGCGCGATTTTGCTTTAGTCGAACCGATGAGTGTAGGTTTCCATGCTATCTCCCGGGCTCAGGTAACAGATCTGGATGTAGTCATGGTAATTGGTTGCGGGATGATCGGTGTGGGTGGGATTGTACGTGCTTCCCTTCGCGGAGCCCGTGTCATTGCGGTAGATGTGGACGATAAGAAACTGGAACTGGCGAAAACAATGGGCGCTCATTATACCATTAATTCTCAGACGGAAGATGTTCATGCACGTATGCAGGAAATTACCAACGGAGCAGGGCCGGATGTGATTGTGGAAGCCGTGGGTGCTCCTGCTACCTATCACATGGCAATTAACGAAGTTGCCTTCACTGGCAGAGTCGTTTGCATCGGGTATGCGAAAACAGAAATTGCTTTTGAAACCAAATACTTTGTGATGAAGGAAATGGATATCCGCGGTTCACGCAATGCTATGCCCGAAGACTTCAGGGCAGTCATCGAATATATGAAGCGGGGAACTTGTGCTGTGAATGAACTGATCAGTGGCATATTTCCACCCGAACAGGCACAGGAGGCACTGGAACAATGGGCCGCTAATCCGGGAAAGGTGTTCCGAATCCTTATCAAATTCTAAGATATGAACTACAAAATCATTGATGCACACGCTCACCTCTGGTTGCATCAGGATACGGAGGTTAACGGGAAAAAGATCAAAACGATGGAAGGAGGTCGATCGCTTTTCATGGGCGAAATTCGCCAGATGGTACCTCCTTTTATCGTGGATGGAAGAAATACAGCAGAAATCTTCCTATCAAACATGAACTATGCCCAGGTATCAGCAGCTGTTATAACCCAAGAATATATTGACGGCTTGCAGAACGAATACCTCCGGAAAGTGGAACGTGAGTACCCGGATCGTTTCCTTTGCTGCGGTATGGTGGATGCTCGCAAAGAAGGTTTTCTACCTCATGCCCGGCAATTAGTCGAACAAGGTTTTAAAGCCATCAAGATACCTGCCGAAAGATTGATCATGCCAGATCGCCGTGTTTACCTGACATCCAACGAAATGATGCAGATGTTCAAACTAATGGAAGAGCACGACCTGATATTCTCTGTAGACTTATACAGCGGTGCAGAACAGGTAGATGAAATGAAAGAGATTATCGCCGAATGTCCCAACCTACGGATAGCCATCGGGCATTTCGGAATGGTAACCCGACCAGATTGGCAGGAACAAATCAAGCTGGCCCGTAACAAGAATGTGATGATTGAGTCGGGGGGAATTACGTGGTTGTACAATGATGAATTCTATCCATTTACCGGAGCGGTATGGGCTATCAAAGAAGCAGCTTCACTGGTAGGAATGGACAAACTGATGTGGGGATCGGATTACCCCCGAACTATTACAGCCATTACTTACCGCATGTCTTATGATTTTATAGTGAAATCGAACCTACTATCTGAAGAAGAGAAAGCTCAATTCCTGGGAAGAAACGCGGAGTCATTCTATCGTTTCAGTAAGCTGATTGATTTACCCTATATTAAAAATATGTCGGAATAAAATAATTCCCGTCATCCAGAGTTCAGGATGACGGGATATTAGGAACGAAATAGTTCAAAATTCTGATCAGAGATCTTCACACTTATCTTCGTACATACTCCATTGTATGTCTTTTTGCGGTGTAGCTTCTTTTACTTTCTGACTTCTTTCTTTGCTGAGTTTTTTATTCATTTCCGCAGCTTCATCCATTGTCATGGCGGTTTTTTCAGGCTGTATATCAGCTAATCCATTGGTTGACACCACTTCTTGTTGTACATCATCTACATAAAGCCATTGTTCTTTGAGCTGGGTACTCTTACCTTCATTCCACGGGCCACGGGCATCATTGCCTTTTGACATATTATAAGCACGATTGCTATAACGCGGATCTGCCTGTAAGATTCCCGGTGGGAAGTTCGGTTTAATAGTTTCTAACGCAGCTTCGAACTGTTGGTAATGCGTTACTTCGCGGGTCATGAGGAAACTCAATGTTTCTTTTACATACGGGTCATCTGTAAACTTAAACAGATATTCATAAACAATCTTCGCGCGTGCTTCCGAAGCAATATTAGAGCGCAAATCTACAGTCGGGTCCGCATTTGCTGAAATATAAGAAGCACACCACGGATTACCGTTACTATCCGAAAGGATCGGACTACCGGCAGATATAACCCCAAACTGCGGGTTGATTGTTGCCTGATGAATAAAGTCTTCTTTGGCAGCCTTACCCTTCATCATTTGATTGATTTCGGCATTGTCTGCCATATCTTTCATTTCTCCATTGATACCAGTCAATAACATCTGAATGGTAGCTCCCACAATTTCCAGGTGGCCTAGTTCTTCTGCTGCAATATCCATCAGCATGTCATAAATCTCAGGATAAGGATTGTGGCAGGAAAATGCCTGAACGAAATACTGCATAGCAGCAGCCAGCTCACCATTTGCACCGCCAAATTGTTCCAACATCAAACGAGCAAAACGAGGATCCGGTTTGGAAACCCGTGCATTAAATTGCAAATCTTTTACGTGATAAAACATAGTTCGGTTTAGTTTAAATTAAAACATATATTGATTATTTCTATTATAACAGAATGTTCAACAAAGAGGTTTATAATTTAACTACCGGATAATAAAGAATTAAATATTTTAATTTTAATTGACACGAAAAGGAAAGATAAACTAGTGTAAAAGACCAAGCCACAGAGAACTAATCAAATCACTCTGTGGCCCGAACTATTTATTTATTCTTCTAATCAAAAGTTATTGAGGACTTTCCGTGCCTCGTTCACCATTTCTGCTGCATTGTCTTTAGTGAGATTCTCCGGCATAAATTTAGATACTGCACTATTTAATTTCCGAAGTTGGCTCTTCATTCCCTTTGATTGGAACTCTTCGCGGAGTATTCTGATCTTTTCTGCATCCTGTACTCCTTCTACCAGGCGCTCCATCCGAATGCTGCTTCGTCCGGGATATACCAGATAACAGTCTCCCGCAGCCCATGTGCGGAAACGGGAATCGAGTAGAGGCTCTTTTGTCCAGCTATTGTATGCCCACCGGAGGTAACCATCATAGTTTCCTGCTACAGCATGCCAGATAGTCCAAGTGGCTTCTGCCGGAGTGGAGAAAGTAAATACATTGGGGTAAGGTTCTGTACAACAGGTATAAACGGTAGTTATCTTCCCAACTTTGCGACGCACTTCGCGAACATCATCCGGTACATTTTGCCCGTACGCTAAACAGAAATCATACATAAAGGGTTCTACTTCCGGATAGTAATTTCCTTGTCCGGATACTTTGTATTCCGGGTCAGCCCGCCGAATCAACTCGAAGGCATGCCGCATCATATCGGGTTGACGTTCGTCCATGGAAATGGTTGTTCTTTCAAACCAACCTTTCTCCCGTAAATGGCGGGAAAAGTCTTTCAGGAAGTTAAACCAATAATCATCGTAATCAGGTTCACCCGGTTTAGCTCTGACAAATAGAACGCGATTCGTTGCCTGATCGAAGTAATCGAATTTAAGTTCCCAGGGCACCAAAGTAAAACAATTGATTTGCTTATCAATGCCCACGCTCATCATGAACTCAATCCATTGATCAAATACGGTGTAATTGTATGTCCAGGTCCCATCCAATTTCTTCATACGGAAAACCATACTGTCAAAGGCATCTTCGGTTTGTCCGGCCCAAGGTTTATACATAATGGAGGCAGTGATTACTTTCTGGCCGGCATTGGCAAGCCGTTGCATAACAGGACGCATGGCATCAAAGTGCTCTTTGCTCCAAAGGGGAAGGTTATAGTAACGGGCTACTGCATACGGATTCTGCCAGAGATCCAAATGGAATTTCCAATCTTTGGGTTCGGGGAGTGTACGAGACGAAACGGTCAGTTCAAGTTTTAATTCCATCGGGGCAATTCCATCTGCCGAAACAGTTAAGGTTCCCTGGTATTTTCCGGCCTGGGCTTGAGAAGGTACCCAGATATTCAGCCATACCGGCTGCACTGTCATTGATTCTATATCATGCCGCATTTTAGCATCCAGCACATCAGCCACCAGCGAAGAATCCCAGTCGGCCTTATTCGGACGATGGCCACATCCTCCTTTGCCATCTTTATTCAGTTCATCCGTCATTACATACCGAACGAAACTGGGAGTTATTTTAGAAGACGGGATAACCGAAGACCCACTCCGAAGATCGGATACAGATAAAGTAATGTTTTTCAAGGGTTGATTTGACCAGAGAACCGCCTGTGCATTTACACGTTCTCCTTTCCAGGCTTTACCTGTCCATTTATTTCCCGTCGGTATAACAGGAATCGTATGTTTTGGATAACGCACATCAATACTCCCCCATTGAAGTTGCACAGGAAGTTTTTGATTTTTCCATACTTCGGGGGAAGTATGGGGCTTGGTGTCAGTCAATTCGTTGTAATCAGGATGAAGTTGATTCTGAGCTTGAAGCGAAAAGGGAAATACAATAAGGGTGATAATAAGATAGGTCAGTTTTTTCATACAAGTAGCCATGTGTTAGTTAATCAATTGGTTTAGCACAGCACAAAAATAAGAAATCGATAGCACATATCAGGGAGATAGTTACATCATTCTCCCTTACTCATACTATTTTTATTATTCCCCATCAGTATTCGAAATGTAATGGCAGAGTAAGCCTATCCTCCTTGTACGATAAGTATAGGATACGTGCACGATAGGTATACTCTAATTCTTCCCCGATAATTGCTCCATCGCCGGGAAAACCTCCTCAACATTTACACCCGATAGTTTGTTATATTATTATGAAACCCGGTCATTTAGTAGTTAGTAAAGTCTATTCATTCTTCTTATCACACAACCGAAAGAAACAAATAGAACGATTGATCTTTTGGGTAGCCATCTTTGCATTTATTGTTCACTTTTTACTGATCATATTGGTTTCATCAGGATGGTTCCCTAGTTCGATGCTCGGAGAATCACTTACTTTAAATCCGTTACGAGCAATATATACTCCCTTTTCGGTTATCCTGCTTTATGAGATTTATTCGTTAATCTATTACCTCCCCAAATCCATTACTATCTATTTAGGCAAACAATATGAGATTATTACTTTAATATTGATTCGGAAGATTTTCGACGATCTGGCTCGACTGGCCGAAGATGGGATATCCATTGAGTTTGAGGATGTTAAAAGTTTACTTTTTGTTTTCGGCTCGCTTCTCATCCTTTTATTGCTAATTTTCATTTATTATCGTATTAGCGGAAGCAAAGACGTACGTGTAGATGACACGCAGTGTGGAAGCCGCAAAGAACATATCTTTTTCTATTCTAAAAAGGTACTAGCTATTTTACTGATGATTCTATTCATTTTCCTTTTTGCAGAAAGTCTTTTAGAGGTGAAAAACTTCACATTCAGCGTGGAAGGAATTACATATATGCTGAAAACAATCAATAATACCTTCTTCCGAACCTTCTTTACCGCACTGATCTTGACAGAGGTTCTGCTATTGTTATTCACATTCAATCTGTCAGATCAGTTTAGTAAGGTAATCCGTAACTCGGGATTCATAATTTCTACCATTCTTCTGAAATTGTCTTTCGATGCTGAAGGTATCGCTAATATCGGTATTATACTTACATCTGTTATTTTCGGTGTAGCAATATTGGCTATTTATCGATTGTTTCGGAAGAAACTACCTGACAGTTGACTTTTTTCTCCTACAATTGAAGAATAATATAATCCCTGATAAAACAAGAAGAACAGTCATACCCGGCTCACTCATCCGCTGGGAAGAGCTAGATTCGCCCACATCAAACGACCTATCGGACGAGAGCACTTCCTTTTGTTTTCGTAATAAAGCTGCTTTCTGGGCCTCATTCTCAACTACAATATAAGAAGTTACCGGAGTGAGAATTCCTGATTCAAAACTTTGGTTGATTAACTCCAGCCAATCTTTATCCGGGCGACCAGGATACATTTGCTGCGATAACCACTTACCACGTAATAATAAAGCGGTATTCCAATTCTTCTTCTGAATATTTTCTGCGGGTATGGTGGATTTTCCTTCTTTCAGAATTATTTCCGGTTTTCCGTTGTTGCGAACATACGTACTACCACCTGAATATTTATATTCTAATACGTCTATAGTAGAAAAATCAGGCTTAATATTCAAAGGCATCTCCGGTTTGTATCTCAAAGAATATACTTTGATACTTCCATTCCGGCCCATTACATAAAAATAATCACTTTCAGGATAGATAAACTTAAAGTCCGCATAGTTTACATCCAGTAAACAAGATCTGGGATGATCTGTTAGCATCACTATCACCGGATAGGCATCCTCCTGCCAAGCCTGAAACAAGGCTGTCTTCATTCCTCTATCTGCATAAAACCCGCCATCAAAAGATGATTTCTTATAAGCATCCTGCCAATTATCACTGATTGAGAAGGTTCTGACGTAGCTGTCTACGAGACTGATTTTCGCCTCTTTCGCTAAAGCGGGATATTCGTTTTTCAGTTGTTCGATATATTCCGCCCAGTTCCTTTCGGCTTCCTTTTCATGGGCAGATACATCCACCAGAAAATGGAAATGGGATTTCCGGGTAACTTTTCGCAGATTTTCCTTTTCTTCGGAAGAAATATATTGAACGAAAGCATCGCTGGGAGTAGTTGAGACATTGGTTTGAGTCTCCAGATTTCCCAGTAACATGGGAATGCTATCTAATACCAACATCCCAGGTTCTTTGTGAATAAACTCGATGCCTGTTTTCCTTACTTCGTTTTCGGCAAAAGGAAAAACTTTAAATCCAACCCGGTTACCGCTCAGGTAATACAAAATGCCCGGGTCTTTCTTCTCGTCTTTTATCTGGGAATAAACCCACATGGCAGACTTCTTTTCAGAAAGAATTCCCATTTCTTTGCGGCCTTCCACGTACAGGTAGTAATCACTTATAAAGCATCCTTCAGGTAAATTGATAGCAGTAGCAAATTCCGATCCTCCCCATTGTTTGTTCCTAGCTGTTATCTCTAAATGGACCCAACTTTTCCATGCTTGTTGCATGTCATCATATTCGCTCTCAACCTTCCAGTCGGTTATATCCACTCCTTCGTCTGATTGCATTTTCTCTTCCTCATTGGTATATAGCAGATCTTTGCCTTCAAAGATATATCTCATAGCATTGAGTTTTTTATCAGAAAGAGTCAGGTTATCGAGTACCAACCAGTTATAATAAGAAGATATATAAGGTGTAAAATTGAAGAACAGAAAAAAGCCTCTCCCGCCCTTCTGGTTTTCTATAACATTTAATGTTTTAGCGATGGCCTTCTTATTAACCTTGCATGTTTTCACATAGTCAGGTTTATAGACATACTCCATAGACTCGTCCAATACTTTTCGATCATGTACGAAACTAATAGTCATAAAAACCGGGATTATCAAGAAAGAAGTACAGGCAGCCAGTATCAACAGCTTCCGGGAAAAGAATTGGGTAAGGTAAATGAAATCCTTGTAAAGCTCATTGGTATGAATCAGAAACAACACTAGAGGGGTTAACATCAGGAAACCTACTCCTACCAGTAAAATAGCCGGAATGGATAAGGGTAGATAGGGGAGAAACACAACAAAAAAAATAGAATGTATAGGTAAATGTAATGCAACGTGCCAAATATAATTCCAAACGATGATCTTTCTTCTTCGGCGAAGGTAGGCAAAGCAAAACGCCGGTTATTAATGCAAGTGCAGGAAACCAGAAAGAAGTGAAATCTCCGAACACACCACTCGCCCCACCGAAATAACGCATAAACCAGCCATTATTTAGGAAAAGTCCCGCAATGGGAAAAAGAATGGTAACCGGAATCTTCCATAACAACTGGTATTTTTGCCAGAAGCTGGCTTTCTTAGCCATCAGAATGTAAATACTCCGAACCAGGAAAAACAGGAAAACAAGTGTGGCACCTATAAAAGTAATGATGAAAATATGTTCTGAACCGTACCAAGAGAATCGCCACAGAGGAGTAATAATAAGACCAAACAAATAGACCCCAACCGGTATCAGTATCGTAATGAGGAAACTAACCCACGCTTTCTGCTCGGAAGGAGAGGCAGTGAGCCGAACCACCAATGCAAACAGTGAATAAGCCAGCATCGGCATCAGGAAAGTACAAGGGTAAATTTCAATAATCCCCGAAACCATCCATTGGGGTATACTGGAAGGGAAAATATCATTTATATGATAAAAATAGAAGTACAAATAAGCAATATAGGCAACTAAACCGAAGATGGCATACCACACGGAAACAGCTTTCTTTTTAATAATCAGGAAGACAGCATAAGCTACATTTACAAGAGCCAATCCTGCAAGTATTCCGCCAAACAATTGCCAATGAGCGAGAGAATCTTCGCTCAGCAAACTTTTGATCACGTGGAATTCTCCGGTGAGAAGAACAACTAAAAGAACAATGGGTAGCGTATTAACTATCAGCAACCATCTGGGATTAAGCAAGTTTCTCATTTGTAGGCATAATTTTTAATAAAACAAATTCGGCTAGTAGATAAATAAGTATGAGAGAGAATAAATAAACAAACACACCCTCGCCCAAATGCAGCCATGCCGGAGAGGTGACATTCCAAAAGCTGATGCACTTGTTTACAAAAACGGCCAGTAGAATCCGGGAAGTGTTTACCAAGATGGTAGCAACATAGGCAACAACAAGCACTACCGGCATAATAAAATATCTTTTCTTCTTGTTAGTGATATATCTGAAAGCTGAAAAGCATAACAATAAAAAGCATAGACATCCGAAATTAAACCCAGAACAGGATTTATCAATAATGATATTCATCTTCTCGTAAAAGAAACCATCGCCAGGATTGTAATTATAATCGGCATTGCTAAACAAAGCAACCAGTGAAGCAACAGGTTTCAACAAGAAAAACAAATTATCAGTTTCGGCCGTACGATAGAAGAGTTTCAGCAAAACAAACAGTACTCCAGCAATCACATAATAAAACAACAGAGAAGAGTCTTTAAGTTTGTGTTGCATACGAAAGCAGTTTATTGGTGCATATCAGAATTGTACTCTCGCAAAAATAACCATTCTGTCCGGAATTCAAACTAACCGGGCAGAAATATCTACATCTTTTGGATGATTCGGTCAGTTTACGTACTTTTGCGGAGTTTTTGTCGAAGGATATACTCCTTCTGATAATTCTTTCATATAAGGGGTGCCCTAAAACGACGGGCTGAGATCATACCCATTGACCTGATCCGGGTAATACCGGCGTAGGGAAAATATAGAAAAGTACCCCTTTTCTGTTTAACCAAAAAAAGATTTATAAAATGAAACGTAAAGCTGAATTGCTATTCGGCATGCTATGTACCGGAACCATAGCTTTTGCACAAAGTGCACCCGTAGATAGTATACAACCTGTTGCTTTGGAAGAAGTGGAAATTATATCCACCCGTGCTACCGCAAAAACTCCTGTCGCATTTACCGATGTTAAGAAAGAACAGATAGCCCGACAAAACGTAGGACTGGATATTCCTTTTCTTCTCTCGTCCACTCCTTCCGTATTAACCACGTCCGACGCGGGATCGGGGATTGGCTACACCAGTATCCGGGTACGGGGAACAGATGCAACCCGCATAAACATTACGGCCAACGGAATCCCGATGAACGATGCCGAAAGTCATTCTATCTTTTGGGTTAATACTCCTGACATGGCTTCTTCTCTCGAGGATATGCAGATTCAACGGGGAGCCGGAACATCGACCAATGGTTCGGGAGCCTTTGGAGCCAGCATCAATATGCGTACACAGGGAATACCGGCCAAACCCTATGCTGAGTTTGCAGGTTCTTACGGTTCGTTCAATTCTCACAAGGAGACGGTAAAAGTAGGTTCAGGACTTATTAACGACCATTGGGGATTCGATGCCCGGCTCTCAAATATTCAAAGTGATGGTTACAGGGATCGTGCCTCTTCCAAACTTCATTCTTACTTTGTACAAGTGGGGTATTACGGAGAAAGTTCATCCCTGAAATTCATTACATTCGGAGGAAAAGAAGAGACTTACCATGCCTGGGACGGTATCAGTAGGGAACAGTTAAAAACCAACCGCCGTTATAATCCCAACGGAAAGATCAAAGATGACAACGAGGATAAAGGAACTACTATCGGTTTCTACGATGATCAATTGGACCATTACAAACAAACCCATTATCAGTTACTTTTTAATCATACCTTCTCTCCTGCCTGGAAGATGAATATTTCTTTGCATTACACCGATGGTTTTGGTTATTATGAAGAATACAAAAACGGACGTACACTGATAGAATACGGTTTGAGTCCCTTTACTATAGACGGAGTCGAATACCAGAAAACAAACCTTGTCCGACAGAAGCTGGTAGACAATGGCTTCGGCGGAGGTATTTTCTCCTTTAATTATAAAAACGAAAAGCTGGACGCTACTTTAGGCGGAGGAGTCAATTATTACAGCAACGATCACTACGGAAAAGTAATCTGGGTAAAGAACTATCTCGGACAGTTGGACCCTGATCATGAGTATTACCGCAATAAGGGGGAAAAAACAGATGCCAACATTTATGCAAAGGCAAACTACGAAGTTACCCGTGGAATAAACCTGTATGCTGACTTGCAATACCGTTACATCAATTACCAGATTAACGGCACGAATGATAAATGGGACTGGAGAGAGGGACATAATGCACCTCAGCTATTAAAGGTAGATGAAAATTTCAATTTCTTCAATCCGAAAGCAGGAGTATTCTGGCAAATCAATCCAAATCACCAGGCGTATGCTTCTTTTGCCATCGCACAGAAAGAACCGACGCGCAATAATTACACAGATGGCCTCTTTTCCGAACGACCGAAGTCAGAAAAGATGTTTGATTATGAACTGGGATATATTTACCGTAGTAACTGGTTCACCGCTGGCATTAATTTATACTATATGGATTATACAGATCAATTGGTGTTAAATGGCAGGCTCAACGATATAGGCGAACCGATGGCAGAAAATGTAAAGGACAGTTACCGCATGGGAATCGAAGTAACGGCAGATGCACAGATCACCTCTTTCCTACGCTGGGGTGTAAATGCTACACTCAGCAAAAACCGAATCAAGAACTATACGGAATACATAGGTGATTACGATGAAGAGTGGGAATCACTATATACGCAAACGGAACGTTTCTTCAAAAGTACGCCCATCGCTTTTTCTCCTTCCTTCATGGCCGGCAGCCTCATAGAGTTTAATATGAAAGGATGGAACGCTACTTTCCTGTCTCAATATGTTAGTCGTCAGTACCTGGATAACGCCGGAGATAGAGAAAACTCCCTGGATGCCTATTTTGTGAATCATCTTTCGGCTGCTTACACTTTTAAACTAAAAAGCCTGAAAAGTGTTACTCTAGGAGCCACCGTGTACAATCTGTTTAATAGCAAATATGAAACGAACGGATATTCGCAAACTGCTTACATATACCAAACCGACGAAAACGGTAAAACAGGGGAAGGTAAGTTATCGAACGATCCACGTTTTTATCCGATGGCTGGTACCAATGTACTATTTAATGTATCTTTGAAGTTTTAATGAATATACTCGAAATAATAGGAACAATAGTAGGCTTGCTCTATATCTGGCTGGAATACAGAGCAAGCATTTACCTGTGGATAGCTAGCGTCATCATGCCGGCAATCTATATCTTTGTTTACTACGAAGCAGGTTTATATGCCGATACCGGCATCAATGTTTATTTCCTGCTAGCTTCCGTTTACGGATGGGTTGTCTGGATGAAAGGGAAAAGCCATCCGGAGGACGAAAAAACGGAACTTCCTATTACTCACATGCCTTTATCGAGGATACTTCCTCTTTCGCTTGTATTACTCCTGGCTTTCTTTGGAATTGCCTGGATATTGATTGAATATACGGACAGTAATGTTCCCTGGCTGGATAGTTTTACGACTGCACTCAGCATTGTTGCCATGTGGATGTTGGCCCGCAAATTTCTGGAGCAATGGATCGCCTGGATTATCGTGGATATAGTATGCTGTGGATTGTATATCTATAAAGATCTTTATTTTACGGCTGGGTTATACGGATTATATACGGTAATCGCTGTATTTGGCTATTTTAAATGGAAACGGATGATGAATTTGACACACTCGTAGGGGCATCCCTTATGGGTGTCCTAACAATGATTTACCAGATAAATCGGAACATAAATTAAATTACAAATTAATATCAGGGCACCCGCAAGGGATACCCCTACACCTGTGGATATAGGATGAATAAATTTAACCCAGATAATCACCATCGTCGATCAATAAGGCTGAAAGGATATGACTATTCTCAAAACGGGTTATATTTTATAACGATTTGTACCCACGGCAGAATAAATTTATTTGGTACCATCGAAGAAGGAGTAATGAACTATAATCGGGCAGGGGGAATGATTGAACAGATTTGGAACTCCATGCCCGAAAGATATCCTCAGATGGAGTTATATTCATACATCGTAATGCCTAACCATTTTCATGCGATTTTAGGATTATATCCCAATTCCGCAAACCCGTTAAATAATCGTATGGTAGGAAATATTATTGGGGCATTCAAGTCAATCACAACCAGAGAATATATGCAGGGAATGGAGACTTTGGAATGGACGCCGTTCAACCAAAAGCTTTGGCAACGAAACTTTTATGAACATATTATTCGCAATGATATTGTCTTTAATAAAATCACAGAATATATAAACATAACCCTACACAATGGGATAATGATGAAAACAATCTCCAAAAAGATAGCTAAAGTATGAATTATTACCCTCTATTATCAGATAAAAGTATTATTGAAGCAGTTGTCCTCGCCAACGGCGAATACCCAACCCATCTCCTCCCCTTATCTTTGCTTCAAAATGCACCCCGTGTAGTTTGTTGTGACGGAGCAGCCAATGAATACATCAGTAAAGGCCATATTCCATCTGCCATCATAGGAGATGGCGACTCTGTAAAACCTGAATACAGGGAGAGATTTGCAAATCTTATTCACTACGACCACGACCAGGAAACGAACGACCAAACCAAAGCCGTCAATTACTGCCTGTTTCAAGGCTGGAAGAATATCTTCATCGTCGGAGCCACCGGAAAAAGAGAAGATCATACCATCGGAAACATCAGCTTATTGCTTGACTATATGGCACATATCAACGTACAAATGGTAACAGATTACGGTTGGTTTACACCGGTAGAAGGAGAGGCAACCTTTGAATGTTATCCCCATGCCCAGATATCTTTGATCAATTTCGGGGCAACAGGCATCCGCGGAGAAAACTTGCGTTACCCATTGCGCGACTTTAGTAACTGGTGGCAGGGAACACTGAATGAGGTGGAAGGAAACGAATTTACCATTCATGCCCACGGTAGATACCTGATTTATCGTACTTTCCCCAACCCCCAATAAGATACTTAAACCTTATATCTTCCTAGCTTAATCATTGTCGGGAAGAAATAAGAAACAATCCCTACCAGAGCTATCACTAGCCCGGCTAGTACGAAACTGGCATCTAAACCAATACTATCGGCTACATAACCCGTTCCCAACAAACCAAGCATAGCCGGCAACAGATTCACACTGGCGAATACAGAAAACACCCGTCCCAGAATAGAAGGGTCAACATTTAATTGTATGACTGCTACAAATGATGAATAGAAAAAACTACTAGCCATGCCTCCAAACAATGTCAAAGCAACGAACGACCAGAATGCGGTAGTCGGTAACAAACCAGAAAGAAAAAAGGTCAATCCCAACAATAAATACATACTGTTGATCAGCAGTACCTTATTCATCTTTAGAGAAAAGATACCTACCACGCCGCCGGCAATCAACATACCCCCCCAGGCTATTTCAGCTATACTCATCTGAAAGGCATTTCCACCAAAGTGGTTCAACGTCATTAAAGGAAACAATGCGCCGATGGGCATCACAAAGAAGGTGGCGATGATACAGAAAATGATCAGAGACACCAAACCTTTAATCTCTTTGACACCGCGCCATGCTTCTTTCAAATCTTTGATAATATGAAGTTTGGTTTCTTCTTTCCTTTCCGGATTCGGAATGGTAACGAACAACAACGAATTGCAGGCAATAACAGCCCCCAAAACATCAAATAAAAGGATATAGCTGATATCCATTAGTCCAATCAGTAAAGCCGCCAGTGCAGGGCCGGCAATATTACAAATCGAATGAATCACCTGGTTAATTCCGGCAACCCTCGCCAATTGGTTTTCCGGCGCCAGTAGAGGTATGGAGGCTTGCATAGCGGGTGCGTGAAAAGCAGAACCTATCGAACGCAACGCCAGCAGTAGATAAATGTGCCAGATATCAGCCAGATCATGATAAAAAAGAATAGATAATATCAGGGTACAGAGTCCGATAAAGGAATCAGAAAGAATCATTGTTAGTTTCCGTTTCCAGCGATCTACAAACACGCCGGATACCAATCCCAGAATGGATTGCGGTAACAAAGAAGCCAGCGAAGAAAGAGCCAGCACTTCAGCCGATCCGGTTTCAATACTTAACCAGATTACAATAGCGAATCCGGCAATCGTACTACTCAGGATGGAGAACAGCTGACCTGTCCATATAATGGCAAACGTTTTTTTCCAGTTAGTATTACTCATCGTAATTTCCATAAAAATAAAAGATATAAAACACTATGACACCACACAGTATCAACGATAAAAAAATAGAAGAATAAAGCAATCTGCTTTTTAAAAATGAATGTGGTTAGCCACGGATGCTGGCAAAGCCAACGAAATTACGAGATTTAATACGCATAGAAAGTATTAAGTTGGTTTAGGTTACAAATATATAGAATTATTTTGATAGGCATAAAACAAATGAAAAAAATACTGTCAGAAAAAATCCGAAACGAACCCGTCGGTTCTGTGTCTTGAATCAGCATCCGACGAAGGGGGAATACGATCTTGTTGGGGTCTGGATTTCGTTTCACTTCATTCGAGGGTCAGAAAGGATAACACTAAAGGTATCACATTACAAAAACTACCTGTAATACTTTATGGTTTGCGATAAAAATCTTCCAACGAATGTGTATAAATGCAGTTGTCTATCGGATATGGCTCCTGGAAAACAGTAGGTTCTTTGGCTCCAAAAGGAACTAACAAAAGATTCGTCCTATGATTGATCCGCAATCTTTCATGGGGAGGAATGTTTTCTCTGTTATCGAACGGAATAACAAAATAGTATAAGTAAGAGTATATCCAGGGAATGTATATTTCTTCAGCATCTTCTTCCGATGTCAACATTTTAATATCCTGTCTGTTAGTAATAGCTTGTTGTAATTCAACGGCATTCAATGGAATGTCATGGTAGAATGTAATCATATCACACTTCGGATCTATCATAATCCACTTATCCAACTCATTTAAAAAGACTTCTATCACTACATGCCTTGCACCGGAGGATCCTTTTACAATATCTTTGGCCTGTAAAGAAAGTATACGGGATTTCAATCCAATAGCATTTAAACAAGCTTTAGTTACAACACCATATTCAATACTTCTCAAGGGAAAGTCTTCTTTGAGTTTTTCAAGGATATATAAGGCATCTCTGTTGGTGGGTTCATTCCACTCCTCGTATTCCCATAAGCCATGCACCCATGTGGCAATAATTCGTGCTTTCTCTAATTCTGTGCTTCCTAAGGCAGCCAAGCTGTCAATAGGATATTCTGAACGAAGTTTTTTCAAATAGGGTGAGTTTATATCTTCGTCGTATTTAAACCGGAGCTCACTATTTCTACCAGACTGATTGAATTGTAGCGCTTCCATATCTAAACCATTCTTTACGGCGAAAACTAATGGAGGATGAGTTTCTTTTATTAGTTTCACCAGGATAGTCGTATCAAGCGGTATTTTATGTTCTAAAAAATCGATGTCTGTGTAAAGAGCAAACATAGAATCATAGTAATAGGCACTTAAGCGAATGGTGTCATTTCCAGTTAAACTTTCAGAAGGTAGTTTTACATTCACAACCTGATCTCCGAGCTTGAGGGTAATATTCTCGGATGCATATTTTACAACAGGTACACTTTCTTTTGATAGAGGATTACAGGATGCTGCAACGATGGCTGTTATTAATAACGATATAAATACTTTCATAATTTTATTATTGTACATTACTTTCTTTTAAAAGTCTGTTCGATTTTTTTCACAGAATAATTATGATAGGCTACTCCTAACACAACCTACCTGGCTAGGGTCTACCCGGGTGCATTGAAAAGAAAAGTATTTTTACGAAAAAACTACCTGTGATGTTTTATGGTTTGTGATAAAAATCTTCCAACGAGTGTGTATAAACGCAGTAGTCGATCGGATATTTTTGTTGAAAAACGGTAGGTTCTTTAGCTCCCAGGGGAACTAACATAAGATCTGTCTTATCATTGATTCGCAATCTTTCCTTGGAAGAAATGTTTTCTCTATTGTCGAACGAAATGACAAAATAGTATAAGTAAGGATATATCCAGGAAATATACATGGACTTACCCGCCTCTTCGGATGTCACCATGTTAATATCATGTCCGTCTGTAATAGCCTGTTGTAACTCAACAGCATTCAATGGGATGCCATTGGAAAAGGTTATCATATCATACTGTGGGTCAATCATGATCCACTTATCCAACTCGTTTATAAACACTTCCATCAATACATGTCCTGCACCGGAAGGTCTTGTTTCAGCATCTTTCGTTCGTAAAGCAAGCGTACGGGATTTCAGTCCAATAGCATTCAAACAAGCCGTAGTAACAACACCGTATTCAACACACCGGAAGCGTTGACCCTTCTTGACTTGTTCGAGTATATAAAGGGCATCGCTTTTTTGGGGTTCATTCCAACCGTCGTGTTCCCATAATCCATGCACCCAGGTGGCAATAATTCTTGCTTTGTCTAATTCTGTGCTTCCTAACGCAGCCAAGCTGTCAATAGGACATTCTGAACGAAGTTTCTTTAAATAAGGTGAATTGATATCTTCATCATATTTAAACCGGAGCTCACTATTTCTACCAGACTGATCGAATTGTAGCGCTTCCATATCTAAACCATTCTTTACGGCGAAAACTAATGGAGGATGAGTTTCTTTTACAAGTTTCACCAGGAAAGTGGTATTAAGGGGTATTTTACGTTCCAAACTATCGATATCGGTGTAAAGACCAAATACAAAATCCTTGTTATAAGTACGTAAATGGATGGTGTCATTTCCGGTTAAATCTTCCGAAGGTATTTCGTCATCAAAAACCTGATCTCCGAACTTGATGGCTATTTTCTCCGATGCATATTTTACAACTGGTACACTTTCTTTCGATGTAGGATTACAGGATGCTGCAACGATGGCGGTTATTAATAACGATATAAACGCTTTCATAATTATAAAGTTAAGTTATTTACTTTCTTTACAGTTTATACGAGTACTTTGCTACAAAAGTACAAAAAGAAAAAAGTATATCTCCTTTTTTGTCGACAGATAAAAAAACATTTCATCAACTAAACTTTATTCCGACCGAAATATCGGTTGCATTTCACCGAAAACCCGGTTGTATTCGGGCGAAGTTCCGGTTGCATTTATTTCAAACTCCGGTAGAAAGAAAGAGATTCTCCAGAGAAAACAACTAAAAACAAGCCTTCTATCGTGAATTTCAGTTATTAATAACCTTCCTTTCACGCAACTGCATCTACAGTTATAGGGATTTTGTTTCTAATTGGTTTCAAGTTGGAAAATCTCTCATCATGAAAACCCAATATTATTATGCCAAATGAAAGTAATTAAGTCCTTTTGCTTACATGCGTATTTAATTAACCGTTATTGATCTTTTATATTTATCCAACTCTGTCAGGTTTTGAGTGGCAACGCGTAAACCCGCCTGAGAAGCTCTGTTTAAATACTCCTCGGCTCTTTCATAATCTCCATTCTGGAAATAGGCAATACCCAGATTATTCCAGGCTTCGGCCCTGTTTATACGTTGCAACTTCATAATTACTGTATTGGCAGCTCTTTGTTCCAGCTGGGCACCCGAACTGTTTAAGAGCGCTATTTCATCGTTCGGATAGAGATGTTCGATAATTCGATAAACCTCTTTGTAATCATTGCTATCTTTGGGATAAGAATTGGCTACCAGAAACATTTCATGTAAACTAAGATGTTGGGGCTTCGTTTTAATGATCTGTCTGGCTTCCGTCAGATCGAATTGTTTTACTGTGTAGGAAATCGTATATTCATTCCGGCGTAACGAAGGATAATAATCATTCAATAACATCCGGTAAGTGGTTCCGCCGGATAACTGTTGGAGCCTTCTTTTGCGGGTAGCTACATTCGATTCACCATCCAGGATGGCTAGCACCTGATCCTTATCCGAGATATTTAATTGTGCCACAACTTCACGCAATCCTTCCCAGTCTTCCCCCTTCCAGTCAGTCTGGATGATGGCTGGGTCCAGGTTATATCTTTCCCTCAGATAAGAAACAAAAGAAGTAGCACGATTCTTGGAAAGCGTCATATTGCTTTGCTCATTCCCTTCGGGAGATGCGTAGCCGGTAATTGCAAACTGGTTGACTTTTAAATTCGGATCACTGCTTACGTTCGTAATAATCATATCCACTTCGCCCAATATCTCCGCATTGTTTTTAAAGTTCTGGAGAATCTCATACCGATTCACCCGGAAATTGATGTGCGCTTTATGCGTTTCACTTCTTTCCTTAATTTCTTCTACAGGAGGTGTAATATAGGCCACCTCGAAACGAGGTGCATACGGAATTGGTAATACAGGTGCCAACACCATGTGACGGTTACTGCCCTTATTGTCGCAGGCACAACCCTTCAGATTCTCGTAAATCATAAATCTTGAATTATTCATCCAATCCTCATACATTACACTCAGTTCAAGAGGAATGATTACCCCCCGATGGTCATTGTGCTTTAACACAGCTTGGGGAGACTCTTCAAACGCCAGGTTTCCCAAACCAATCCCCCGATCCAGGGCCCGGTATCTTGTTCCACCGGCAATCACAATCGGACTAAACTGATGAAACCGGGTACTATCGGCCGAGTACAGAACAGGAGTGAGAGCCACTACCTCCTGACGACCGAGGTTTAAACTATCCATAGGAATATCTGCATAAAGAAATACTTTATTGTCCAGTTTTATGGCTCTGGCATTTTCTGTATGCAGTATAAATCGACTGCTTTCCTGTGCCTGTAAAAACTGAGGCAAAGCAAATCCGATTATCATTAAGATGTATGTATTAATCTTTTTCATTCGGTTGGTTATTTAAAAAAGTAAATGAAAGAGATAGTTGCTTTCGTTACTCCCCAGTAATTATAAGTACCATCTTTTAGTTTTGGTCCGCAATCTCCACAGGGATACTTCTCATAATCAACAAAGGCATATCCACCGCCGATGGATGTTTCGATGTTCCATCGTTTGCTTAGTATCCACTGATACCCGATGCTTAAACCGCCTCCCACAAAGTATCCTTCATACCGATGATCTTTGAGCGAAGGGAACATTCCAAACGGTAAATCGAGATTCGCCAGGCTAAACTGTCCACCGTGAAGGTGAATCCCCCAGAATCCTCCGTTAAATGCTTCGCAAAACCAGTTTCGATATTCCGGCTGAGCCAACCAATGTTTAAATCTTTTTCCTTTATTGAAAGTGAAAGGATTATACCCGGCATTTAGGTCTAATGTTGATTTCTTTCCGAGAGCAATTTCCAATCCGAGATTGGGAGTCAATGTTGCATCATAGAGCAAATTATTTTTTATAGCCACTTTTTGACCCCACAATGCCGCAGAAAGCGATATAAAAAAGAAAGATAGAATATATTTTCTCATCCGTTATAAATATTCTGTTAATTATTTTTCGACTATTATTAATTAGTAACAATCTTGTTTTTGATTTGTTCACGAAAAAATATGTATCATAAAATTAATGAAAATAAGTAAACATTTTACACAAGTTATTGTTAGTAGAAATATTAGAAAAAAAAGAAAAAACCAAAATGGATATGAACAAAAAACTCGCTTGCAACTTTCTATTAACCTTTATCCTACTTTTTATAACTTCTTGCGTAGAAGACGGAGAAAACCTGGAAAAGTGTATGCGTACGGTACGGATAGAACCCCGATGGATCCATACCCGCCCCGTTAACGAAAGTGAAGACGTGAATATACGCATCAGGCCGAACACTTCTTTTGGTACTTCCGAAGAAATAAAATCAGATATCTTTGGAGTTAACGTTGATCTGCTGACTTCCGGATACACCATTGTTGGCTGGGAAGATTACAGCAATGTCAACCTAGATATAACCAACCAAACAGTATCCGTTCAATCCACCAGTCGCAGCAGAGCAATTGCCGATCCTAGCTTATTCAGTGCAGGAAGTGCAACGGCGGAAGTTACGCCAGCAGATGGTTTCGAAATCATTCCTCTTATCATGTACCGTCAGGTACGCCCACTAATCATCACCATTGAATTTGAAGGCATGGGAATACCGTTCATAAACAGTATAAACGGAACATTAAATGGTATTGCCTGGGAGCGCACCTGGCAAAACGGCTTTCCACCAGTGAATGAAGCAATACGTCCTACCGTTATCCAAAGCGGAGATATAACCTACACCTTCACCCCTTCGGAGGAAGAAGGAGAAGAAAACTGGTACACAGGCACCAGAAACTTACTGGGGATAGATGGCAATATGCAACAAATGCTTGACTTAAACATTTCATTTAATAATGACAATAATGACGTCGATTATGAAATAAACATAACCAATCAACTTGCTGAATTTCATACGAAAGACGTAGATGAACCGTGGTATGTTATTCTCAAACTAAACTTAGGAGCCAATTTGGAAATAGATATCGTAGACTGGATATCAGGACCCGAATCATGGATTACTGCCCAATAATAAGGATCGAAAGAGAGAGAGAAAACTGAATGAGGTGGAAGATAAGCTGAGACAGACTTGTCTTCACCTCTCTGACCTATTTGTGAGCGGATACCTACACATTTCTTCTAACGGATAACACTTATTATGCTTACATAATTAAATTTTAACTATATGAATCTGAGAAATCTTACTTTAGCAGTTTTAGTACTACTAACTACAGTATTATTCTCTTGCAGGGATGAGAGAGACAGTTCCATTACCGGCAATGGAACAGAAGCGACTTTCACCGCAGGCATCTCCACAAGAGTAAGTGATGTTGTATGGGACATTAACGATGCCATTGGCATTGTGATGCTGGATCATACCGGCAGGGTGATGTCGGAAGACAAATTCAACACCCGGTATTATACCATTACTGCAGCCGGCAACTTTCAGCCTACTTCACCAGAAGACATCCTTTACTTTCCGCAAAATGGTGACCCGGTTACCTTTAAGGCTTATTACCCTTATTCATCCGGACTTCAACGGAACCTTCGGATACCAGTATCTGTAGCCAATCAGGAAAACCTGTCTGCTATTGATTTTATGTCGGCGCACCACATGACCGGTTTCACCAAAGAAGAACCAAATGTGATCCTGCAATTTCATCATCAGCTATCCAAAGTTATTTTTAAATTAAACATCGCTGAAAACGTACCCGACTTATTGCCGGAAGACATCACACTCACCATTCAGGGAATGAAAACCGCTGGTGTCTACGACTTGCTGAACGAAACTCTGACGGTTGTGGAAGACAGTGATGCCGATCTTATTCTTCCCGTTCGGGGCAACCCGGCAGAAAGAACAGGGATTGTTTTACCGCGTACGGCAGGTTCAGGCGTTATTTTCAACCTGACCACCGAAGGCGGAAGTAGTTTTACGGCCAATATGGGCGACGATCTTCCTTTAGATCCCGGTTACAAATACACCTTCAACATCACGCTGCAAGGTACGGAAATGTCTGTCAGCGTTACTATCCAGGATTGGTTAGAAGGTCCTACCACCAGTTATGATATGCTGGGAATCAATACTCCTGCCGGAGAAAGCCACGGAGTGTTTGCAGGAGATCAGATGAATGTATATATTCAAAATGAAAATGATTACGACCTCCTGAGAACATTTACCTATGGAACAGATAATAAATGGACAACAGATCCCCCCGTATTCTGGGATGAAATATCCAATGACCAGATTAATTTGAGAGCGGCACTTGTACCGAGAGAAGCAGCCAGAAACGAGACACAGTTACCAGACATCCTGATTGCAACCCCTCTGGGAGTACAACGTAATCACGGTGCCGATTTCATATTTAACCATGCCGGATCACGGGTAGTAGTAGAATTACAATCTACTTTCTTCAGTGCCGAAGAGTTGGCAGCAGCAAGTCTTCTGCTACCCAACTATTTTACGGGTGGTAGAGAAGAAAAGGGAGTATTTATCCCCGGAACCACTCGTCAGGATGTTATAATCGACAGAACCGATCCTACTGATCAGTTTGCCATTATACAACCTCAAGCAATCTCAGCAGGAGCTGCTTTGATCGGTATCGGAATCGCAGATAAGAATTTCACTGCCAATGCTCCTACAGACGGTTTTGTATTTGAAGCCGGCGTAGCCTATAAATTGATTCTAACGGTCAATGAGAATGGTGTAAGCGTAAGCGCCCAGGTAATTGACTGGAAAATAACAGAACCTCACTATTTCGATATATTAGGAACCAGTATTCCGGCTGACGAAAGCTACGGCGTAGTCGCAGGCGATCAAATGACAGTATTTATCCAAAACGGTAATCAATACGATACTTTACGGGTATTTACATACGGTAGTGACGGTACATGGGCTGCCAACTCTCCGATATTCTGGGATGAGTTTGAGGGCGAAGCTATCAACCTAAAAGCAACCCTGGCAGCCAGAGAAGAAGCGAAAAATGCCACTCAGATACCTGACATTATCATTGCTACTCCGTTAAGTGTGCCTCGCAATGAGGGAGCCAACTTTGTTTTGAACCATGCAGCATCGAGGATGGTTGTAGAACTTCGTTCAACTTTTTACAGTGAGGGTGAATTAAATGCTGCCACCATTTCACTTCCCAATTACATGACAGGTTCCAGAGAGCTTAACGGTGAGTTCATCCCCGGTAACACCCGTCAGAATGTAATAGTGGACCGAAGCAATCCTTCCGATCAGTTTGCACTCATTCAGCCACAACCGATATCCCCCAACGCAGGTTTAGTTACCCTGGGAATAAATGGCAAGAGTTTCACTGCCGATACAGGTACAGATGGTTTCAACTATGAGGCCGGTACTGCCTATAAACTGATTCTCACCGTCAATGAAAACGGTATAAGTGTCAGTGCCAGAGTAATCGACTGGCAATCTACCGAACCGCAATACTTCGATATGCTGGGCGTTTCAACTCCGGCAGGCGAAAGTGTAGGAGTGGTAGCAGGCGATCAGATGAATGTATTTATTCAGCGGGGAAACGATTATGAACTCCTGACAACCTTTACTTTCGGAAATGATGGCAAGTGGACACCCGCATCCCCCATCTATTGGGACGCTATACAAACTGATGCTGTCAACCTGAGAGCTTCTTTAGTTCCCCGGGAATCTGCTAAGAATGAGACGCAAATACCGGACATCCTCGTGGCCGCTCCTTTAAGTGTACAAAAGAACCAGGGTGCAGAATTCGAATTCAGGCATGCAGGCTCACGGGTAGTTGTACAACTAAACTCCACTTTCTTTACAGCAGAGCAGTTGCAGGCAGCAACCATTCTGCTACCGAATTATTTCACAGGTGGTTCTGAAGCTACGGGGGTATTTACTCCGGGAACAACCCGTCAAAACGTAATAATTGACCGGACAAATCCAGATGATCAGTTTGCCATTATCCAGCCACAGGCAATAACCGCCAACGGCGCATTGGTTACTATTCAAATTGCAGGCAGAACCATTACAGCCAATGCTCCGGCAGAAGGCTTTACCTATCAGGAAGGTGTTGCCTATAAATTGATTCTTACCGCCAACGACAACGGCATGACAGCAAGTGCCCGGATAATTGACTGGGAAAACGCAGAACCAAACAACTTCGATATGCTCGGAGTATCTACTCCGGCAGGTGACAGTTACGGAGCCGTTGAAGGCGATGAAATGAATGTATATATCCAGAATGGAAACTCATATGATGCACTTCGAACCTTTACGTATGGCAATGACGGAAAATGGACAACCACTTCTCCTTTGTACTGGGACGAGATCCCTACTACGCCGATTAACCTGAGAGCCTCCATTACCCCCCGAGAACCAGCCAAGAATGATACTCAGATACCTGACATCTTAATAGCAACCCCTTTGAATGTGGATAGAAACACACCGGCGGAGTTCGTATTCAACCATGCCGGTTCGAAAGTTTCAGTGGTACTTCAGTCTGGCTTCTTCACTGCGGATGAGTTAAGTGCAGCAACCATCTTACTACCCAATTATTATACCGGCGGTACTGAACAAAATGGTGCCTTTGTTCCGGGAACTACCCGTCAGAATGTATTGATTGACAGGACAGACCCCGACGATCAGTTTGCTATTATTCAACCACAAAACATTACCGCAAACGGAGATTTAGTAACGGTGGAGATTGCAGGAAGAACCTTTACCGCAAAAGCTCCGGCTGGTGGACTTGCTTTAGAAGCGGGAGTAGCTCATAGATTGGTACTTACCATGAATGATAACGGTATAAGTGTGAGCGCCCGGGTCGTTGACTGGGAAAATGCAGAACCCAATAACTTTGATTTATTGGGAGTATCTACTCCTGCCGGAGACAGCCAAGGAGTAACCGCCGGAGATCAGATGAAAGTATTCATCCAAAACGGCTTGGATTACGACGACCTGCGAACCTTTACATACGGTGCAGACGGAAAATGGACCACTACTCCACCCGTTTACTGGGATGAAATGCCTGCCGACCAAGTTAATTTAAGAGCAACACTTGTAGCCAAAGAATCTGCCAAGAATGAAACGCAAATACCCGACATTATGGTTGCTAGCCCTCTGAGTGTGGAAAGAAACCAGCCTGCGGAATTCGTATTCACTCATGTGGGCTCTAAAGTAACAGTAGTACTCCAGTCTGGTTACTTCACCCAGGCTCAAATGGATGCCGCTACAATTCTTCTTCCTAATTACTTCATTGGAGGAACAGAAGATAAAGGAATATTCACTCCGGGAACTACACGCAGAAACGTAATTGTCGACCGCACAGACGTAAATAACAGTTTGGCCATTATCCAACCCCAATCGATAACAGCGAACGGATCATTGGTTACCGTGCAAATTGCAGGAAGAAGCTTTACTGCCAATGCTCCTGCTACCGGCTATACTTACGAAGCGGGAGTAGCCTACAGACTCATTCTTACGATGAATAACAACGGCATGACTGTAAGTGCAAGAGTAACAGACTGGGAGAATGCTGATCCAAGTTACTTCGACATGCTTGGAGTAACCACCCCGGCTGGTGATAGTTACGGAGTTGTAACAGGCGATGCAATGAATGTCTACATTCAAAACGGAAACGATTACGATGCTTTGAGAACATATACCTATGGAAGTGATGGGAAATGGGCAGCAACTCCGCCGGTATTCTGGGACGATATATTAACCGATCCGATTAACCTCCGGGCCGCTTTGACACCCCGGGAAGGAGCCAAAAACAGTACACAAATACCAGATATATTAGTTGCAACCCCCTTAAGTGTGCAACGAAACAGTGGTGCGGACTTTGTATTCAATCATGCCGGTTCGCGGGTTGTTGTATTCTTACAATCGAATGTCTTTACCCAGGAACAACTGAATGGTGCCACCATTACACTGCCCAGTTACTTTACCGGTGGCCGAGAAGAAAAAGGAGTATTCATTTCGGGAACTACTCGCCAGAATGTATTGGTCGATCGGACAGATCCAGATGATCCATTTGCCATTATACAACCACAGGCTATATCACCCAATGGAGCTTTGGTAACGGTAACTATCGGAACCCGTAGTTTCACTGCTACCGCCTCAGCCGACGGCTTTACGTATCAGGCTGGTGTTGCTTACAGATTGATCGTCACAGTAAATGAAAGTGATGTGGCCGTAAGTGCCAGGGTAATTGATTGGACTCCCTCGGGCCCCCATGATCTTGAGATTCTGGAAGTAACTCCTTCTCTGGAAGACACCGAAGGTGTTGATGTGAATGCCATCATGAATGTGTACAAAAAAGAAGGTGCCGTGTACAATGGCTGGGCCACATTCACCTACCAGGGTAACAACCGATGGACACCGAATGCAGCGGTTTACTGGAACACAATCCAGGATCCAAGCGTCGAATTGCGTGCAAGTATTACAGCAGCTACCAAATTACATGCTACTCAACTGGATGATATATTGATAGCAGACGATATTAACGTTCCGGTAGGTAACGGAGTTGATTTTACCTTCCGCCATGTAGCCTCCAAAGCTGTGGTTAGATTGATATCGGATACTTTCACGGATGCGCAATTAGATGGTGCTACCATCACAATGCCTCAATATCAGAGTGGTGGCGTAGAACAGAACGGACAATTCATTCCCGGACAGGCACTCCAAGATATTATATTGGTGAAAGAAGCTACCCGCAGGCGGGCTTCCAGAGCTGTCAGCCCTACCGCACAGATTGCTTTGTTCCAATCTCAAACCATTACGGGAGGTAATAACATGTTCAAGGTTTCCATTGGCACAAGAGATTACTGGGCAAAAGCACCAAGCGGTGGCTTTAACTTCCAACCGGGAGTAGCTTATGCCATTACCATTCACGTTAATGAAGAAAATGTAACAGTTAGCGCACAGGTTATCGACTGGACAGCGAATAGCTTTGACCTGAATGCCGTTACCATAGGAACTGAACTCCCAGGTGCATCTTCAGGAATTAATAATGGAGAACAAATGAATGTGTATATCGCCAGTGGAGCTGATCGCACCCCATTGTCTACCTTCACTTACAGTGCAGGTTCGGATACATGGACTTCCTCTCCAACTTTGTACTGGGAAAGCATAACAGGTACTCCGGCTTTCTACGGATCTATACTCAGGGCTTCCCGATTTAATGAAACCCAGTTGGATGATTACCTGATTGCGGATCCGGTAACACCTCAGAAAGGAAGAGCTGTAAACTTTACCTTGAGACATCCCGCCTCCAAAGTGATTGTTCAGTTAAGATCCAGTGACGGAACATTTAGCACAACGGATCTTCAAAATATGAATATCACTCTCCCTAACTATCTGATGGGAGGTAACTTTAACAATGGGCTGTTTGAGTTCCCGCAACCCGGTCAAACCGGAACAGTAAATGTAGCCGTTGTTGATAATAACGCAACAGCCATTATTCGTCCGCAGACAGTAATGTCAGGAGCAACGGTGGTAAACATCCACGATCCTGCCACTAACCGAAACTATCCCGTTATTTATGCTGCAAACATCCAATTTACTGCCGGAGTAGCTACCACACTGGTCATTGACATGAAGAAAACCCCTGTTGTATTAAGTGCGACCGCTATCGACTGGGAAGAAGGAAGTACCATACCGTTAGTGCCCACCGCTATTACCATTCATGGAACGCTGGGACAGACCGCCGATTTCTTCAGGGATAAAACGATCCAGACATACCGGCTGGGTGGAGCCTACAACCCGATTGCTTATACTTATGAACCTGTTTCAGCCGGTAGTACCAGCTATTATTGGCAAGGTGAAACCATGTACTGGGATGACATGAACGGACAACCGCTTAATATCACTGGAGTTTATTATCCGCAACAAGCAGATGTACCCAACTTAGGGTCGGGGGTAACTAGCTTTACATGGAATATTCCTTCCAACCAAAGCAGTGACTATTCCCGTTATGACTTATTAATGAGTAACGTATCCCTGCAACAGCCCGGCTATGTAAACTTTAACTTCAGACATGTATTAAGTAAGGTAAGGATTAAACTAGTTAGTAACGAATTTACTGCCACAGAACTCCAGGGAGCAAACGTTCTATTGAATAATTTCATCATCAATGGTTCTGCTTCACTTACGACTGCTGCAGCTACTGGAGTGAATACCCGCCAGAATATTACTCCATTCACCCACACTGATGGAGCCGAATATTCAGCATTGGTGATGCCGCAAACCATCAATGCCAATACATCTGTAGTAACAATCACTCTGCCGGGATATCCAAATACACCTTTTACCGGTAGTTTAAGTTCCAACCTGGTATTTGTGGCCGGAAAAGAGAATGTAATTACCATTACATTGCAGAAAACAAAAATTGAACTTTCGGCTACTCTGGAAGAATGGACAGCAGGTAGTACAGGCCATATAACTATACAGTAAAATAAAATGATTATGATTAAAGCATATACATACTTAAAAATATTTGTCTGTCTGGTTATTTTCTATGGGTGTGACCAAACTCATACAGGAGTTGACCAGCTGGGAAATAATGAGATTATGTTGTCCTCTGTAGTAAAGCCAAATGGCTTTACTACTACCCGGGCAACTGATTTCCCCAATAGCGGAAGTATTGGGGTTGTTGCTGCAACCGAACTAAGCTCTATACCTCATGTTACAATGAACTGGACGAATTATCCGGATATCAGTAACGCCGAAGCAACTGCAACATCCGTAGTGAATGGTGTTTATTCATTTAACTGGGAAACACAGAAATACTGGCCTTTCGACGGAAGTGACTTGTATTTTATGGCTTATAGTCCTATTGCTACCGGAGATGAGTTAGATTATTACCTGAGTACTGATCATGTTTCTCTTTTTATCGCGCTGACCCCCAATATGCCGGACATAATGTATGCCTCCAACAATACCAATCCACAGCCCTACAATAAAACAAATCCATTGGTGGATTTGGGACAGTTCAAGCATGCATTAAGCCAGTTAACTATTGAGGTAGTTGCCGGCGAAAATATGCCTTCCAGCATGAGAGTTAGTAATTTAAGTGTTACGACTCCGGCACGTACCGCATCACTCTCCCTTCCAGATGGAGATAACGGATTACAAATAACTACCGCTTCTATTCCCTACACCGGAACACTTGCAAATGGATTGGTGGATTTTCAGAACGGCTTGATAACTAACTGGCTTTATTTATTTCCGGGTACGCAGGATGTGACGGAGATTTCCATCACATTAGTTGATACCGCAACCAATCAAACGTTTTCGAGAGATTATATGATGTCTTTCTTTATTAACGAGATGAATGATCCCATACTTCTGGAAAGAGCGAAGAACACAACTTTACGAATGATTGTGGAAGTTACCGAAGTGGAAAATCCAACATTAACGTTGTCATTGCAAGGATTGATCACCGATTGGGTAGATAAAGGGAACTTTGGAGTAGTCATTAATTAAGGAGAATGAAGAGATGAAAAAATATACAATCTATTACTTATTGAGTACGCTCCTTGTTCTAGTGTCAGCATGCAGTAAAGATCAGGAGATAAAAGAACTTATGCCAGGGGAAGTCCCTATTAATCCGATTGCCGTATTGACACGAGCAGACGGATTAGAAAGAAATAATATTTATATTAAAGCGCTTCAAAATAATTCGAACTATACTTATTTTGATGAGACTCTGGCCAATATACCCGATGGTTTAACAACCAGTGATGCACATAATATCGTTTTCCCGATAGTTACCCCCTACTATCCGTTAGGAAATGTAGCTATCAATATTTTCGGCTATTCCGGAAAAGCTCCAGACGAAAAAATGCATTTGACCGCCGGCAAAGATATTACGAACGATGCCATCTTAAGTAATTATGGCAAAAGACAAAGCGATACGGCGGCTGATCCGAATACCGCACCTGGAGGAACATTAGGCAGCTCGGAAGATCCGGCCGAAATATTGCAGTTTCGTCATGTAATGACACAAGTAATTGTCAATATCGAGCTGGCTACTGGCGAGGTTATTGACCCCGCGCCCCAGAAAGTCGAGTTTACTTTATCCAGCGGAGCAGTTGCTCAAGGCCGTTACCCGATTAGAGGTGTGGATGTTGAACCTGCGGTTGAAACAAGCGGTAGTTATACATTATCTCTCGGCACAAATTATCTGGTACCCACAGGAGTAGATCTGGTTGGAAAAACATTAACCACTTTGACGATAGATGACTATGTGGCACTTCCTGCAGATCTTACTAATTATCAGATCACACCATCCGGTGCCGAACCTACCATGGAATTACTTCCGGGATATTCTTACGAACTAACCCTTACCATCAGCCGGCTCAAGCTGAACGGCGTAAGACTCCGTAAAATAGACTGGATACCTCATGAAGTCTTTGGCCCCCTCTCCTATACTCCCTATAATTTAGCATTGAATCTGGGCAGTTACAGTAATACGGATACCGATACGATCAGTAAAGTCGTGTTGATGACGACTGATAACAAACAATACGTTGGAAAATCCAGGAGCGGAAACATCGAGTTTGTTACCCTGCCGGCAGATGGTACGGTTAATAATGTAACCCTTTATACAGATAAGGGTTTATTAACAACCAATGATATCCAACCCGCTAATTACGCGGCTGCTCAGTTAACCATGAATTTATCTGCGGGAGGGATGCTAGCTGCTGATCCTTCAAACAATGCAATCAGCGAAGATAATCCTTACATGATAACTACTCCGGTTCAGTTTATGAATGTAGCTAAAGACCTGAGTAGTCATTACAGATTGGCTGCTACGATTGATCTTCATACCCTCAATCTAATTGATCAGGCACGGATATTCAATGGTTTTGGGGCTTTTACCGGATCTTTCGACGGAAACAGCTATCGCATCGACGGAATAGACATTCAGGCCCCGGGATTATTCGTCAGCAATTCAGGTACAATAAAGAATATTCGTATATCTACCGGTACGGTGGATGGTACCGGGCAAACTTACGCTGGAAGTTTATGTGGAAGTAACACCGGAACAATTGTAGCCTGTGTAAATGAAGCCCGGATTATAAATGCTGACGATGCTACGACGATGCAAGGAGGAATCTGCGGATTTAATTCAACCTCTGGACAAATCATTGGATGTGTTAACACCGGAACGATTTTATATGGCAATACCGTAGGAGGTATTTGCGGAGAAAATCAAAACCCGTCAGAGAATACTATTATTGCCTGTATCAATACAGGAACGCTTAACCCTTCTGCTACCGATCTGGGTTTTATTATCGGAAGAAGTGTAGATTCCGCCAATAATGTTGTTCATACCAGCTTCAGTCTGGTAGGAAGTGCCCAGCATATCATCGGAAGTGATGAGTACCCCATCGGAACTGGTAATACCGGTTTTATAGATACATCCGCACTGGAACCACTTATTCTTAGGAACGGACTACAAGAAGGTTCGACAGAAAATGAGCGTATTATCAACAAACTCAATACGGCACTCTCGACCTATACATCCTGGGGAACTGACTACATGTTTTTCTACGATGATCCGACAGATGGATTTGATCCGGATATTGTAACCGGTATTACCTGGCCGGCTCCAATCCAAAGACCCTAAACAGATAAAACAAACCTAAAGATGAAATATAATATTCAAATAAGTAAATGGTTGATGATGGTGATAATCTTAGCAATAGCCACCTCATGCACCCAGGAAGAAGAAAATACAAAAAATCAGGAAGGAATGCCATTAAGACTTTCTGTTGCATTGGCTCCTCATACTCGTCTGGCGGAATTACCTTCGCCGGATGCCATGACACAAGATCCCGGAAATAAAGGTTTAAAGGAAATCGGATTATACATATATTATACTGAAGATTACAATAACGGAGATCTTTCGAAACCTTATATACGAAACCAACGATTTACAGTATAGGACGGTGAGCTGGTTGCTGCAGAAGGAACCGGAACGGATCAGCTTGTCTATATTTACGACCGGATGACGATAGTAGCTTTTTATCCTTACAATGAAACAATGAGTCTGGAAGAAAACTACTTTGCCACAAAAGCGGATGAAGATAAGTATCCGATTACCCGGTATGATTATGAAAACCAATATTATATCCCTTATCGGGCTAAAACAACCACTGATCCAACCATTGCTTATTATACGGTGCTAACCTTTTATCCCAAGTTTACTTACAAACTGGAAGTGGTAGTCGTGGCAGAAGACAATTCCATTTTTCCCGGTGAGATAGAATTGTTATCGGGAATAGATCCTACAACAACACAAGACACCCTGTTAGATGGAAAGAGGGCTACTTGGTACGACATTCGGGAAAGCAAAGGTCAAGACGGAAGTGGATCTTACGTACAGCAGTATGCAGCTTATATCTGGACAAGAAATGGAAATAAGAATGAGCTCAAAAAAGGAGATATCCTGTTAAAAAGCAATGAACTTACTTTGATTGCTTCGCAGGATCTATATCCGAGCGAAGATCTGGTTTACCGCTATGGCTATAATATGTCTACCGGAGAAATATTTATTCCTACTTCTTCGGACGTAGTATATGACAAGACATCACTAGCTGCGGTTAATGCAACCGGTGGTTCTTATTACCAGGTCTGTGATATTGATCTATCGGGAGGTTGGAATCCTATCTCGCTCATTGGTGGACGGTATGATGGGGGCGGACATCAATTGACTAATATGAATGTAACTGCCACCTCTGCCGAAGGTGATGCCGGATTATTTGGAAAAGTACAAGGAAACGCAGTTCTTACTAATGTGAACCTGATTAACCCAATAATTACTGTAAGTAGAGACAGTGCCAGTGTAGGTGCACTTGTGGGACAGGTTAATACACCTATGACAGAAGCAGAAAAAGAAAAATTGATAGGCAATCTACCGCCCGGATTATCCGAAATAGTAAAAGAAGCATTGATTCAGGAACTGCTGGCCAATGCCGGAAACTCTCAATCGAATGTAGCAGGTAATAAAGTAACAAACCCGACTATTGTTGTGACAGGAAAAGACGTAAAGGTAGAAGGTCTTGCCGGAGAAGCAGGTGAGAAAACAGACGCGGGAGATTCAAAGTCTTCCATCTGGGATAGCGCTGTTGAAGGAGGCTCCATCACCGTCAATGAAAATCTACCGGCTAATAATAACAATGCGTACATTGGCGGATTTGTAGGCCTCAACCAGGGATATATTGGCCGTACTTATACCAGTGTAGGAACAATTACTGCACAGGCAGAAAGCACGGATGAAGATGGAAATCCGATAACCGTAGACAAATACGTTGGCTTTGGAACAATGGGAGATGACTTTACCCCGGAAGAAGGTGGATTAATCGAAAGCAGTTATGCCGCCCTTCCTGATAACAATAGCGGGGTAACTCAATTATTGAACGGATGGCCTTCCTGGTCAACCTATACAGGAATCTGGCCCGTTGAAACAACAAGCTGGACAAACGGTCCTTCCAATAGTTTCTGGTATAACATGGGCGCTGCCCACGACACTTATCCTACCTTACAATGGGAAAGAAAGTAAAACTTAATTAGTAGAAACAATGAAAAAGAATATATATATACCGCTGGCGTATGCTCTTGCTTTGTCATTCCACGCATGCCAGACAGAAGATAAAGATGCTGCCCGGCCTTCTTCGGATATGCTGGAGTTCTCTGCCAAAGTTCAAGAAAGGGTAGGTGCTTCAACCCGGGATGTAGGCAGTAACTTCTTCGAGATCGGAGATAGTATCATCATCACACTGAACTCAAGCACCGGATCAGGGCCGGAAACTTATTTATATACCTACAGAAGTGACCATATCTTCCGAGGCTTACCCAATGGATATCATTTTTCATTAGATGATTCCTATATTACCTCTTTAACAGCCAAATGGCCTGCCGACAATGTGAGAAGTCGAGGACTTGTCACAGACCAAAGATTGCTGGAAGATTATAAAACAGCCGATTGGATGTCGGGCGGTCTGAGTACATCTTTAGGAGGAGCAATCGTTCCTACCGACGCCCCCGTTCCTTTGATTTTCAACCGTGAAAATGTAATGCTTGACTTTGAGCTAGTAGGACAGA
Organism: Bacteroides sp.; assembly: GCA_021201335.1. Taxonomy (GTDB): domain Bacteria; phylum Bacteroidota; class Bacteroidia; order Bacteroidales; family Bacteroidaceae; genus Bacteroides. The sequence continues at coordinate 86,836 of JAJQFD010000041.1, forward strand.
ATACTACCGGACTTGACATCGAATCCTTATTGATTGAACTCCAGAGTCCCGGTAACAATGGCTCGCAAGCCTACTGGGCTTATTGTGACAACCCAAACGGACATGCACAGTTGATTATGTCTGCCGGTTCACGCATTCTTTCTCCAGATAATTATCTGATTGGCCGTATCAGAATAACCGGACAAAGCAATGATTATACTATTATTTTTCCGAAAACAGACTTAACATTGGAAGCCGGACATCGGTATCTGATAACACTCACCCCCCAGGGATACTTTATGAATGCTTATATTTATATCTCTGGTTTTGGAGAAACCACAGAAGGAATCGGAATACCTTTTCAGCAACCCACACCAGATATAAACGGGAATTTCTTACTAGAGAATGCCCAGCAACTGATCGGCTTATCCTACCTGACCCGAAATTATAACGACGGCACCTCCTTCGTTTGGTCAGAAAGAATATATGTGCTATCGCCCGATTTTACCATAAGTAACACTTTGGCCACTCAATACATACGCATTCCCCAGTCTGTATTTACCGGAGAAATAAGGGATACGGAAGGAAATTATCTCACCGAAATAACAGATGAAAGCGGAGAGACTTTGCAATTATTTGATCCAAACAATTAAGCGTTATGAAACAAATCTATAAACTAGTCCTACCAGTTATAATGGCCATATGTGTCAACGCCTGTTCCGAAAAAGAAACAGGGAATGAAGAGGAACTCCGGCTGGAAGGAGTAATCGCCGAACTGGCAGGCAGAGATACAGAAGAAAATAAGCAGACTCGTGCCGCATTCAGAGATTTCGCTGTGAATGGTTCCAATGATCCCACCTTAGATAATACTCGTCTGAATGGAGCGATGGGATGGAAATTAGATATCCGTCTATACGATAAAAACGGAGCGGTGTACGGAGATGCAAATGGAATCTGGAATTACGATGCAACAACATCCCCGGGATACTGGAGACCAAATACCGTACTTTATTATCCCAGCTATGTCACCCCCGGGTGGATGCCGTTTTATATCCTGATACACCGACAGCGGAAATAGCAGTTGATCAAAGCACGTTAACTACTTTCCTGAATCAGGATATCTTAATACAGGGAGTGGTCACTTATCCACTCACACCGGCCCATATTCCTACTATCCAATTAAGGCATCAAAACTCCATGATTGATTTTATGCTGGTAGATGTCAACCAGGCAGATATTGCATCAGACGGCATTAAGGTAACTGCCAGCGGCAAGACGTACACTCCTTACAAAGTAGGCACAAGCAATGAATACCTGTTAATTCTTCCCGTTGGCACGGCCTATCCGCGGGTAGAAATTACCACTGTACAAGGAGCCCGTTATGCCACAACGGTTAACATCGCTTCAACAGTAATCAACAACTGTTATTGCATTAAATTAATCGGAGTTGAACTATCGTTATCCAGTGTGAATGTAATTGACTGGACTTACGGAAATGCCCTAGCCGGACAATATACAACTCCGGCTAGCTATCCCACTTTCCGTGGACCTGCAAATACGAGTGCAACTTTATATTTCAACAATGGTTTATCTGAAACAATAACCTTCAGTGACCGGGGTGAAACTACCGTAAAGCCAGCAGGCCGTATCATTATCCAAATCAATGATCTCACACTGCCGACACCTCTCATTCTTGATGAAATGTATGTAGACCTGAACCCTTATTTGGATACTTAATTTTCTTTTTCATACTCATAAATCCCGGTTGATACTTAGGTCTCAATCGGGATTTTCTTTTCAGACATTATCCTTCTGCTATCACATCCTGTTTGGTTGGTCCCCATGGTTCAGGAGTAGATTCTACATCAAAAGGATTGAAGTAATTTATCCCTTTGGCATCCAGATAGGAAAGGAAGGATTTTAATCTTTCCTCAAAAGATTCGTAATTCTTCACAGATTCTACACTCCAGGCGCTTTCCGATATGGCCACCAAACGCGGGAATATCATGTAATACAATCGTTTAGTATCCGCCATTCTTTCTGTCCAGACGGAACCTTGCACACCCAGTATCTGATCGGTTTTCTTTGTGATGATCGGTTCAACTGGTTTTGGAAATTCATAAACGGTGGCAAGCGGGTTAAATGCTCCCGACCACCGGCGACCAATCTCCTGGGATTCATGCTGAACAAAATCCAGATAACAAGGTATCCGGGGAGTCATTATTACCTTAAATCCTTCGGATAAGGCTTTTTTCAATTGTTCGGGTTTATCATGACGCCACCACATAATTACCGCATTTTCCGAAGAAATTCCCGAAGCAATCATTTCATCCCAGCCCACAGATGTTTTTCCCAATTTATTCACGATTGCGGAAACACGGCGCAGAAAATAGTGCTCAAGCCCCAACTCATCATCCAAATTATTGTCTTTAATAAACTTCTGAATTTGGCGGTCGGTAAACCAAACCTGGTTGCCAAAGTGTACTTCATCTCCTCCTATATGAATGTATGGACCAGGGAATAATTCTGCAACTTCTGTCAATACATCTTCTAGAAACTGATAAGTAGACTCCTTAGCTGGATGAAAAGTAAATCCTGCCCAACGACCTTTACCGCCTGCTGATATTTCCGGATAAGCGCGCGATGCAGCAGAAGCATGTCCAGGCATATCTATTTCAGGGATAATGGTGATATGACGCTCTTGTGCATAAGCAACAATTTCACGAATATCATCCTGAGTAAAGAACTTGGGGTCAGCTTCCCGATCGCTCCAGTTACCTACTGCTCCTTCACGGGTTAACTTGGGGTATTTCTTGATTTCAATTCTCCACCCATCTTCATCAGTCAGATGCCAGTGAAAACGATTCATTTTCAGATAAGCCATCACATCCAGAAGATTCTTTATCGTTTCTTTGTTATGGAAATGGCGGGCTACATCAAGCATCATTCCTCTCCATTTATAGCGGGGAGCATCGTTAACAATCATGGCAGGAATCACCTTTTTCCCTTCGTATGTCTGGATACTTTGTAGAAGAGTTTGAATTGAATAAAACATGCCGGCATTGTCGGAAGCTTCACAAATTACTTGCTTGGGGGTTACGGTCAGCCGATACCCTTCTGTAGGCAGAGAAGAGTCTTCTCTCAATAAAACAATGTTGGATTTTGCTTTCTTCCCCAACGGCAGAAGAAAACCTGTCCGCGTTTTTATTCCGTCATTCAGCGCACTTACAACTGTTCCATATTGTCCTTCTACGCTAATAATAGATGTGGAAGAAGACAATTCAAAGAATCCTTTATCAGAAATGATTTCCTGAGGTTGGGGTAAAACGCCGTTATTCGGCAATTGAACAGAATTGGTACATGCGATGAGGCTACAGATAAATAGTAAAAAGAGGGTCTTTTTCATCATACGTGGTGTTAAGAATAATAATTGATTGATTAGGCGTAACAAAGATAGTAATATTTTGCTGAAAATAATATCCGGCTAAAACAACAATGTCATCCTTCGCTAACGTTCCGGATGACATTGTTATAATTGATTTAACCAATTGGCTTTAAACCGACAAGAGATATCTCTTGAAAGCTTCAAAATCCTTCGACAAAGATAAGCTCTGCTTTTCTCCCTTCATAAACTCCTGCAACTTATCCGGTATCTCCACTTTATCTTCGATAATGTTTTCCACCGTTTCCAGGAATTTAGCAGGATGAGCTGTTTCCAGGAAGACACCTGTTTCTCCAAGTTTCAATCCTTCCTCGAGTGCGCGATAACCACAAGCACCATGCGGATCAAGTAGATAACCTGTTTCCTGATATACCTTCTTCACCGTTTCCCGGATCTGATCATCTGTATAAGTGACTCCGCTAATCTCAGCAGTAATCGCTTCGTGAGAATTACCATACAGATCGAGCACACGGGCAAAGTTGCTCGGATCACCTACATCCATCGCATTGGCTATTGTTACCACAGAAGGACGTGGATTATATTGACCCGTTTGCAGGTATTGATAGAAAATATCGTTTCTATTATTCGCCGCAATGAAACGGGTAACCGGAAGTCCCATCCGTTTTCCGAATAGCCCGGCTGTTATATTACCAAAGTTTCCGCTAGGTACACAAATCACCATCTGATCGGCTTTGCTCATTTTCTTAAGCTGTGCATACGCATAAAAGTAATAAAAAGCCTGTGGAAGAAAACGGGCCACATTGATGGAATTGGCAGAAGTTAATAGCAAATGTTCATTCAACTCCTCATCCATAAAGGCAGCTTTTACCAATGCCTGACAATCATCAAATGTACCATCGATTTCGAGTGAAGTAATATTCCTGCCCAGCGTGGTAAATTGTTTCTCCTGTATTTCGCTTACTTTCCCTTTTGGATAAAGCACATATACATGAATACCTTCCACACCTAGAAATCCGTTAGCTACCGCACTACCGGTATCTCCGGAAGTAGCTACCAATACATTTACATTCTTCTGGCCTTGTTTCCGGATAAAATACCCCAGCAAACGAGCCATAAAACGTCCACCTACATCTTTGAAGGCAAGTGTCGGGCCATGAAACAATTCCAGTGAGTAAATAGAATCGGTTACTTTCACCAATGGGGTGTCAAAACTGAGTGTATCGTAAACAATCTCTTTCAGGACATCCGCCGGAACATCCTCACCGAAAAAAGCATCGGCAACCGTATAAGCTATTTCCTGAAAGGAAAGGTTCTCAATCGTATCGTAAAATTCTTTAGGTAGCGGTTTAATTCGCTCGGGCATAAAAAGGCCCTTGTCGGAGGCTAATCCTTTTACCACCGCTTCCTGAAGGGAAGCATGGGGGGCATGTTGGTTGGTACTATAATATTTCATTTGATTTCTTGAGTTTTAAGTTTTTGAGTGCAGAATAGTGTAATTCATTCTTTGTTTTTCAATAGGACATAAAAGTCTTCATGAACTCATCTTCTTTCAACAATCCGTATGATCCTTCTTTGGCAGATACTTCATCGTATTGCTGAACGCTATCCGGTTCAATTCCGGGATACCAGATCAGGAACGGAATGGGTTCGGCTGTATGCGTACGTAATTTACAGGGAGTAGGATGATCCGGGAGCACAGCAATAGCCACTGGTTCATTCCAGTTCCTGACAGCTTCGTATACTGGGCCCACAGCTCTTTTATCGAGATCTTCAATGGTTTTAATTTTTAAAGCTACATCTCCTTCATGTCCGGCCTCGTCACTGGCTTCAATATGCAAATAAACAAAATCATCGGTTCGTAAAGCTTCGAGGGCGGCAGCAAGCTTGTTCTCATAATGGGTATCGTGCAGTCCTGTCGCTCCTTCGACATCCAAATTGCGCAAACCGGCATAACGACCAATACCGTGAATCAAATCAACAGCCGAAATAACAGCTCCGCGCTTAATCTGAGGATATGTTTGTGAAAGAGGATCCATTTGCGGACGATAACCAGGCGACCATGGCCATATACTATTGGCAGGGTCCTTTCCTTCCGCTATACGCTTTTGGTTCACCGGATGATCTTTAAGTAACTCCTGTGACCGGAGAATCAGCTCATTGATCAGATCGGCCGTTTCCTGCGCCTCTGGTTCAAGCGGTTTTACCATTAGCGGGCGGAAGGGTTGAAGTGGCACATCGTGCGGTGGCGTACATTCCAGTGCTTTGTTTCCACCTTTAATTACCAGCAAATGACGATAAGACACGCCCGGATGGAAAGTTATCCGTTCATTGCCCAGCTTCTCCTGGAGATAGTTGATCAATACTTCCGCCTCTTCCGAAGAAATATGTCCGGCGGAGTGATTCTTCAAAGTATCACCGCCCACACAAATCAGATTACAACGCATAGCCATCTCACCGGGTTGGAGATCAACTCCCATACTGGCAGCTTCGAGAACTCCCCGGCCCTCATATACTTTCGGAAGGTTATATCCCAGCACCGAAAGGTTCGCAACCTCACTGCCGGGATGGAACCCTTCAGCTACTGTGTTCAGTAGTCCATTGCGTCCCATACGCGCCAGCAAGTCCATGTAGGGCGTATGGGCATATTGCAATAATGTCTGGTGGTTTAATGATTCTACTGGCCAGTCGGCCATACCATCACCTAGTATTATTATATGTTTCATTACTTACACGTTCGCTATACTCATTATATCCGCAAATACCCCTGCGGCTGTTACGCTTGCACCAGCACCGTATCCCTGAATCATCATCGGATATTCTTTGTAGCGTTCAGTAGTCAGCAAAATGATGTTATTACTTCCTTCGAGGCTATAGAACGGATGTTTGGAATCCACTTCCTGCAAAGCTACAGAGCCTTTTCCATTCTCAAGACGGGCCACAAAACGCCAGTGCTTGCCTTCTTTTTCCAATACCTGTCTGCGGGCTTCAAATTCTGCATCAAGGGTAGGTACTTTCTCCCAGAAAGAATCCAGCGAACCTTCAAAGAAAGAATCCGGCACAAAGAGGTGTTTTTCCACATCTTCCTGTTCCAGACGGTAACCGGCTTCACGGGCCAGAATCACCAGCTTGCGAATTACATCCTTACCACTGAGGTCAATACGTGGATCGGGTTCGGAATAACGTTCTTCCTGTGCCATTTTGATAGTCTTACTGAAAGGGATATCCGCACTGATCTTATTAAATATATAGTTGAGCGTACCGGAAAGTACAGCTTCGATTTTGAGAATCTTGTCTCCACTGTTTATCAGGTCGTTGATGGTATTGATAATGGGTAATCCGGCACCTACATTAGTTTCAAAGAGATATTTGACTCCCCTGCGGCGTGCAATCTGCTTCAGTTCGCGGTAATTGTCGTAAGCAGAAGAGGCAGCTATCTTATTCGCAGCCACTACGGAGATGTTATGCTCCAGAAAATCTTTGTACAAAGAAGCTATTTCCGGACTGGCAGTACAATCCACAAACACGGAGTTAAAGATGTTCATGCCAATTACTTCATTCCGCAATATCTCAGTTGAACTATCGATGCCACAACGATAAAGTTCTTCCTGGTAATTATCCAAGTCGATTCCTTTGCGGGTAAATAGCCCCTTCACGTTATCAGCAATACCTACTACTTTCAGAATCAATCCGTTTTCTTCCCTCAGTTTTTTACTTTGGCAGCGAATCTGATCCAGCAAACTACCGCCTACAGTCCCTATACCGCAGATAAACAGGTTCAGCACCTGATATTCGGAAAGGAAGAAAGAATCGTGAATTACGTTTAATGATTTACGCAATGATTTCGATTCAACCACAAAAGATATATTGGTTTCAGAAGCACCCTGTGCACAGGCAATCACATTAATACCGTTGCGTCCCAGTGTACCGAATAGTTTCCCAGCAATACCCGGAGTATGTTTCATGTTCTCCCCTACGATAGCAACAGTGGCCAGATCCTTTTCGGCAGAAACTTCGGTGATCTCTCCCATGTCAATCTCTTTGGCGAATTCTTCGTTCAAAAGTTGGCAGGCCAGGTCTGCATCATCATTACGTACACCGATCGAAGTACTGTTTTCGGAAGAAGCCTGAGATACAAGGAACACACTGATTCCACCTTTAGCCAGTGTACGGAAGATGCGATAATTCACTCCGATTACACCTACCATTCCCAAACCTGTGACAGTGATCAAGCTGGTGTCATTGATAGAAGAGATTCCTTTGATAGCTTTCCCTTCTCCATTGCGATGATCCTGAATAATTACAGTTCCTTTACCTTCGGGATTAAAAGTATTCTTAACTAGAATAGGTATATTTTTATGACATACCGGATAGATGGTGGGCGGGTAAAGCACTTTCGCACCAAAGTTCGAAAGCTCCATCGCTTCCACATAACTCAGTTCGTCAATAGTATAGGCTGATGAAATCACACGCGGATCAGCAGTCATAAACCCGTCCACGTCCGTCCATATTTCGAGAACGGAAGCATCCAGTGCAGCGGCAATTACCGCAGCTGTATAATCGGAACCACCCCGTCCGAGGTTAGTTACATCTCCACTATATTTATCTGAAGAAATAAAACCACCTACTACGGATACATTGGGTTTCTCTTTGAATGTTTCTACAATTAACTGATTAGAAAGATCGGTATCAAGTATATGTCTGGAATGTTTTCTTTCGGTTTTAATAAAAGCACGCGAATCAAACCATTGCGCATCTTCAATTAATTCCGCTACGATAATGGAAGAGAGTCGCTCGCCATAGCTCACAATAGTATCCGAAGTTTTGGGTGATAAATCCTTAATCAGGAAGATTCCCTGGAAAATATCTTTCAGTTCATTCAAGAGTTCCCCTACTTGCTTTTGCAGAGCAATCTGTCTTTCACCAGCGGGAATTACCCCTTTGATCATCTCTACATGCCGATATACGATTTCCTGAAATTCCGTTTCGTATACCGGATCACCCAAGGCGGCGACTTTCGAAGTGTTGATCAACTTGTCGGTTATTCCACCCAAAGCGGATACGACGATTATAACAGGTTCTTGTACTGCTTCTACAATTTGCTTCACAATTAAAATGCTGTTCACGGAACCTACGGATGTTCCGCCGAATTTCATTACTTTCATGCAGATTATTATTAATTGAATGTTTACCTACACAAGGAGGCAGACATAATTGATTGACTAAAAAATTCTGAAATGGTTTTGCTTACCTTCTGTAAGCGTGGATCACGTAGATACACAAATACTATTCCTCAACCCCTAAGGGTCATGGTTCCCATGCACATCGTTGTGGTTGTATGTGGATAGTATCCCATCATAGTTTCCTTTGTTTCTCTACTTTCAATTTGATAAGTGCTGCAAAAATACAAATAAAAACATTCAAAGTATTACTTTTTGCGAATATTTTGCGATAAAATTATAGAAAATACCTACAAAAGGGTATTGGATATCGAAAGTGAATTATTTAGTAAATCCGGCATTGAAAGAATGATTATATCTATTTGTGCAGCAATAAAGCCTTCATTATATTAATTCAACATATTTTCAATGACATTTTGATAGAAATATTCCATTATATTATTAACTTTGCGAAAGAGAAATACTTCACTTTCAAGAAATGAACGCTGAGAAAACATCTGTATTATTAATATATACCGGCGGAACGATCGGCATGCTCGAGAACCCGGAAACAGGAGCACTCGAGAATTTTAATTTTGAGCAACTTCAAAAGCATATTCCCGAATTACGCCAGTTTGATTTTTGTATCGACTCTTACCAGTTCCATCCTCCTATGGACTCATCTGATATTGACCCTCTTACCTGGGCTAAACTGGTATGGATCATTAGCGATAATTACGAAAAGTACAATGGATTCGTCATACTGCACGGTACGGATACAATGGCATTTACTGCCTCTGCTCTCAGCTTCATGCTGGAAAATCTGTCCAAACCTGTTATTCTTACCGGATCTCAATTACCCATTGGAGTTTTGCGTACGGATGGCAAAGAAAACCTGATGACCAGCATCGAAATTGCTGCCGCACAGAATGAAGATGGCACACCTTTGATTCCGGAAGTCTGTATCTTCTTCGAAAACCATCTAATGCGGGGAAACCGTACAACGAAGCTGAGCGCTGAAAACTTCAACGCATTCCGCTCCTGCAATTGTCCTGCGCTGGCTACAGCAGGCATACATATCCGCTATAACCCGATCATCCATGAACTGAAGCAAAAAAGAAAAGAGCTAAAGCCTCACTATCAACTGGACACCAACATTGCCATCATCAAGCTGTTTCCGGGGATACAAGAGAATGTTATTAAGGCTGCCTTGGATATAAAAGGATTGAAAGGAGTAATACTGGAGACATACGGATCGGGAAACGCACCGCAAAAAGCATGGTTCACCCGGCTACTCTCCGAAGCAAGCGAACAAGGTATCGTTATTGTCAACGTCAGCCAGTGTACCGCCGGAACTGTTGATATGGAACGTTACGAAACTGGTTACCAATTATTGAAAGCCGGAGTTGTATCCGGTTACGACAGCACTACCGAAGCTGCAGTAACCAAACTAATGTACCTATTAGGTAAAGGATATTCTCCGGGAGAAGTCAGATTGCTAATGAGACAACCCATTGCAGGCGAAATAACTTTATAAACATAAACTCTCTACCAACTAACTCTAACAGGTGAAAGTGCCGGATGCTGATGATTCATTTCAGCTCCGGTATTTTTTTATTCTTTTTTGAAGATAATTCATTACATTCTTTATTGAATTAAATATCTCAAAAGAGATAACCCTTCTGGTGATTTATAACGACAAAATAACAAAACCGTTTACCGGCAATGCCGGTGCAGAAGAGAAGAGAAAAGAAAAGAAAAGAAGATAACAACAAAGAAATTAAGAAAGAAATATCGTTGTCGCCGCCACTATTAAAATAAGTCCTCAGTTAAATTGCGGAACATGTTTTCATATGAACTTTAATTCAAATCAAACACAACAGGCATTTAAGCTAAAAGCAACTGCAAATTGAAGCAAAATCTACCGAAGCTCTGAACAAACCCTATCGGAATCAGTCATACCACTTAGTTTACGGGCTCCTGCCTTCCTAACGCTTCAACCTACCTTAATAGTTAATCTATATTAAATCTACAATGCCAACTAGAATTTCTTTCCTATTCTTGCCTATTTGAGAATCCGTCTATTTTCATTGCTCTACTTTTGACTCAGGAAAGGTAGTGCACAACCTGATCTAAATGAGAAATAAACTGAGTTAAGAACAACCTATGGAAACAACGGAAACGATAACAACGATAGTGGTGACAGGTGTGTGGTTTCTAGGGTATAAAACGAAAAGATTATGAGCAAAAAAAAGACGTGGGATATTATCCTGAAGGCGATTATTGCAGTGGCCAGCGCAATTCTAGGAGCGCTCGGGGCACAGGCGATGACTCTGATGTAAAGTGAATCCTTAATCACCTCGGGAAGTTCGGTTAGATAGCATACGAACCTGCCGGCTTCCCGACAATCAAAAACATTTAATTATTTTAATTTGAACACTTATGAAACCTATATTCAATCTAAAGACTTTTCTATACATACTCTTTTCCATTACCTCAATCTGGAACGGAGTTGCGCAGAACATGCATGAATCTCAGAAGGCCCTACAGCATTCCGTAGTGCCCGAATCACCTCATTCCATGACTTTCACCCAATACCTGAACCATGAAATATCCGAATACAATGGCCTGACCCAAATTGAAATCCCTCTTTATGAGATTGAGATCAAAGGATTAAAAATCCCCATTAGCCTTTCCTACCACTCCTCCGGCATTCGATACAAGCAATACAACGGAGAAGTTGGTGTGGGCTGGTCTCTACGGGCAGGTGGTTATCGCATCTCCCGCACCGTTAACAACAAACCGGACGAGTATACCGACTTTTATGATTCCCGTGCACTGGATCAACTGCAAGTGCGCCCGTAAGGGTACATAATAAATATAGCTTTGGCAAGCTATTAGGTTCGCG
>JAJQFD010000038.1:0-6024 GCA_021201335.1 Bacteroides sp.
TGAAAAAGACGAGTGGCGCGCACTCACAGTTTATTAATAATTTAATTATTCATTTAAAAAATTAATTAGTATGGCTATTACAACCAAGAAATTTTATGCGGATAGCAATTTTGGTTATCCCGGAATTAGTAAAGATTCAAATAATATTTATTCTCCGCAATCTCATAATTTTATAGCGGGCTTTTATGCATTCAATGCACATCGGGGAGTCATTAAAATTGACCTTTCCCAACTCTCCAGAGATGAGACAATCAGGTCTGTATCTTTGAATCTGGGTACAGAAGGATTTTTTTATTCAAATTTCAGTGGTTCCATCACTGTTAAACAAACTACTGGTAATAATTTGGGAGCCAGTAAAACATGCTGGGATTTGTGGGGAAATGCCAGCGCTCTTGGATCGGGAACAGTACCAAGTGAAGGCTCTTCTGTTGCTATTAAGAATGACAATATTAAAAAGAGTGTTGCATATCGTACTTCCGATGTTCTCTATTATGTGGTAATCAATAGCAATGAAACAAGTAAAGGAGCTAAATTTAGTCCTTCAAAATGTTATTTAGAAATCGAATATGGAACCGAAGACCCTAAATACGATGACACCTTTGAAGTACAATCTTCAGCCTCCTATCCCGATAAAATCGCTATTAAAGTAAAAAGCAACTACATGGTAGACCAGGTATTGGATGCAAACGGAAAGGTAGTGAAGGAATTTAATTACAGCAGCGGTTTTAAGCAAGGGCAAGCACCTGTAGTACGCGAAAACTTTATTACTAACCTTCCGGACGGAACTTCTTACTCTTACAAGCTGCGTGGTTATTACAACGTGAGCGGTAACCCGAAGTATAGCAATACAATCGCCAAAACTTACGCCACCAGCAAACACACCCAGAAGGCTGCAATTACCAACTTGAAGTGTAAAAGAAACGGTACAAGCGTAACCCTGACATGGGATAGCACCCGCGCCAACTATTGCGAAGTGCTGGATGCCAACAACGCAGTAGTAGCTAAAATAGGCTTCGGTGTAAAAACATACACCATCGCAAATCTGCCGGGTGGTAGAGAGTATGTGTACAAAGTAAGAGGCTTCAACAACGGTACAGGTAATGGAGATGCGGTAAGTGTTACGATTCCTGATGGCAATATCTTCTATGTTCCCTTCACAGAGTATAGTTTAGGATACAACGGGGGAGTCTATAAAATTGACCTTTTCAGCCGTGATTATAACAATAATCCTGTTGAATTCTATGTCGACAAGCTTGAAGAACAAGTCACTGCCCCGAACGGAACAACCCTGGGAGGCCATTTTGTAGAGCATGCCTGGGTAGAGTGGAACAGCGACAAACAATACCTGTACATTGACTACCTGAGAAGTGACAGTTATAGCGACAAATGGAATTATATCTATCTGAAACAAAAAGGTACTAATAAAACCATCCGCATATTCCTGGGCCACCACTGTGTACTAACGATGGACAGAAGTAACCTGATTGTTAACGACCTGAAAGCTCCGATGACCGGACCTGATTATACACAAAAATTCAGGGTAAACATGCGTCACCCAAGCTATATCCATACGTTGGAATCCTACATTATGCCCAATGGAACAAGTTATCCTTCGGAATTTACGATGGAAAAACCATTCCAGAAAGAAGGATCTGTAGCAGTGAAAAGTATTAAACATCTGAGAGACGGCATCTGGGAAATCGAAGTATATCCAACCGCGTGGACAAAGCGTGAGAGCGTCGATGGAAAACCGGCAGGATACTATAACACCAATCTGATTATTATGTATCTCGATAAAAACACTTCATCCGAAGCTGGCTTCATGATACGTTATTCAGGATATGTGCCTCTTTAAAACCCCGATAAACTTACAAGATTATTAACCTAAAAACAATAGATAATTATGGCAACTAAAATTTTTGATTCGCCCTTTAAAGAATACGATTTCTCGTGCACCGGCGGTGTAGTTAAAGTAAATATATTTAGTAGAGACGAAAACAACCAACCGATTGAATTTTCGGTCAGCCGGATCGATGAAAATGTACTGGCCTCAAACGGATCATCTATGGGCGGACATTTTATAGAAAATGTACACATTCTGTGGAATGGCCCCAATCAATACATTTATTTTGATGGGTTGAAAGCCGATGCAGGTGCCACCAGAGATAAATGGAATTACGTCTATCTCACCCAAAAAGGCACGGGCAAAACCATCAGGTTACTCCTGGTACATCACTTTATGCTGGAGATGGTTCAACAGAATATAGACCTTAACTATATGCAGTCTTCATCTTCTTTAGCCGATTATCCTCATAAAGTGTGGGTACAGGTAATGTCTCCCGGATTTCTTGATAGCCTCCATTGCGAACTGGCCAATGGCGTCACCTATCCTCCTGCATTTTTCCTGGAGACTCCTTTCGATAAGAGCGGTAATATCTCTCTTGGTGCTCCACGTCGTTTGAGTGGCAATCTGTGGGAAATAGAAGTAACGCCTACCCGTTGGGATGTCAATTATGATACTACCAAACGACCGAGAGGATTGTACAATACGAACCTGATTTGTGCCACCATGAACAAGGGACATATTCACGAGAGTCATTTTGTGCTTCGTTGCTTTGGATACAGACCTTTCTGATCCGCAAGCATAGATTTTTAAGGCTGTAAGCCTGACATAGTGAGCCCAGGGTGAGCAAGCAACGCGAGCGAAGCCCTGGGTAATAGACAGTTATGTTCGGAAGATAACATTCTTTAGTAATCAAGCCAAAATCTAAGGTCTGCTGAAGAAATCCCGGAGGGATTATATGTGCATAACCACGGGATGTATCCCGTGGAAACAGCTAATCCGACTCTACTCTCACAGCCCCAATAGGGGGTGAAGAATATATTATTGACCCACTATTCGTGGCTCCCGGGATTATTCTATCTCCTATCCCGTGGGATATGCACCTGTCATCCCTCCGGGATTTCTTACAGATTTTAACGTCTTAAAGTTTTCCGACCACGACTGGATATCCATCCCACGGGCTAAGATATAGAACTATCACCGTGAGTCACGAGTGGGTCAATTATAGATGCTTCACCCCCTTTGGGGCTGTGAGAGGAGAGATGGGTTATCCTTGAGCCCACGGGATTACATCCCGCGGTTATTTACATACAATCCCTATGGGATATGCTAACTCCTACTCTTACCTCTAAATTCTTATTTCTTAATTCTAAATTCAATAAAATTCCCCCAAACTCATGGATACCCTTTCTGTTGAAATTGAGAAGTTGATAGCCGCCGGATGGATTACTGCCGGCGTACTCGCCAGTCCCGTCTTTTTTATCCTGTTCGACCTATGGGCCGGGATAAGAAAAGCCAGGGAGAGAGGCGAAAAAATAACCAGTAACGGATTGCGTCAAACCTTTGCCAAAACCGCCCGGTACTACAATGCGCTGCTGGCCCTACTGATTATTGACGCCATTCAAATGGCTGGTTTTTGGTATATGAACGTTTACTACGGGCACAACATACCCGTATTCCCTTTCCTTACCCTGCTGGGAGCCATTGGGGTAGGCATTATCGAAGTAAAATCTATTTTTGAGAAAGCCGATGATAAGATGAAGCAGCAAGCTTCGGATGTAGCCCTGTTGGCCGGCGAACTAGCCAAGCATAAGTCTGACCCTTCGGAACTAGCCAAAGCCATTGTAGAATATATGCACAAAACCCCCGACTATGAAAAAGATTAGCAGTAAATACTTTCAGGAAATCGAGTTCATGCGGTGCATACCCGCTTGTTCCCTGCAAAATATGGATCAGGAATTTATGAACCGGCTCGATCAACTCCGCGAAGAGGCAGGCATTCCCCTTGTGTTGAATTGTGCCTACCGCAGTTATAAATGGGAAAAAAGCAAAGGTCGCTCCGGCAAGGGAGATCACCCCCAGGGAAAAGCAGCCGACCTGCGTTGCAGAGACTCGGCTACCCGGTATAAAATATTGCGGGCAGCATTCAAGGTGAGGTTTACACGCATTGGAGTGTCGGACACCTTTATCCATGTCGGAATGGGTAAAGACTTACCGGAAGAAGTAGTATGGATGTATTAGTAAAAGAAAAGATGGACAAAAAAGCGCTTTTATTATTTGCAGTGATGATTTACTTGCTGCTGGTTGCACTCTCCCTGGTGGGATGTAGTAAAACCGTTTATATCCCGGTTGAACATGTGAAGACTGAATACCGTGATAAACACACCCGGGATAGTATCCACATCCTCGATTCCGTTTACCTGCGCGAAAAAGGAGATACTGTGTTCCTCACGAAGTGGAGAATACAATATGTAGACCGGCTCCGGCACGACAGTATCCTTGTGCGCGACAGCATTCCTGTTCCTTATCCGGTAGAAGTAATACGGGAAGTGGAACAGGAGTTAAGCGGATGGAAAACGTTCCGGCTGTACCTGGGGAATCTCTTTTTGATTCTGACAGCCGGCTATCTGGGATGGTTGCTTTTAAAAAAGAAACTGTTGTAAGGGATGATTCCGCTTAGTAATCCACTTGCTTTGGTTTCTTCTTAATCACATTAAATAGCATCCTTACATCATCCAGCTTCAGCGTAAAATCATGATATTCAGGCGATTTATTCAATGAGTGACACGTGATTTCCCCGGTTTCCAGGTTCTGGTCGATGATTTGTTTAATGAGTACTGACGAGTCGAATACAATCACCCAATACGGATACTTATTATACCGAAGTTTATCTTTCCAGTAAATACGGTCCAGTTCGCGAGCCAACAGTTTGTCTCCTTGTTCGAAGCTTTCGCGGGTACCATCGTCCATACTGTCGCCTCTTACTTCAAAAGACATGTATTTACCGTGTGCCAGTTGGTTTACTTCAAAGTCTTCCGTCTCCCACTCATCTCTATCCGCCTGGAGTGAGCAGTCTTCGTTGGTAAACCTTCCGTAGGCGAAGAACGGAACCAGCGGTACATTCATCCGGTATTTACCGTTGCCGAGGTCGTAAAAGCGCGCTCCGTTCGAGTTCTCCACCAGGAATTCACCTTCGTTCTTTTCAGGAACGGCCCATGCTTCGTATGTTCTCGGATCACTCAGTATTTCGCCTTTTCCCCGGTACAGCCAATTAAAGCTATACTTCGGGAAAGCCTTGATTACTCTTTCGCTGGTAGTTCGAGAAGGACTTCTCTTTTCGTTAATGATACGTGTAATAGTGACATTGCTAGTCATACCCATTGCCCGGCTGAGGGAATTTTTATTCAAACCCTCCTGATCCATAATGTATTGTATTCTTTCCCACCCTTCCATGTAAGTATACGGTTTGTTAATAATGTAAATAGTTCAATTTTTTAATGCTGATAATTTGCAAATACGGCTAACAGTATGTAACTTTGCAGTATTAATCAATCATTCGCGAGCAAAGATAAATGTTTGCTTTGATTAAGCAATAATCTGTTTACAAAATTTTTAATATTTATGACTGAAATTACATCAAAAGAACAAAAGAGGGAAGTTATGAAGCTAGCCTGGATGTTGGTGAAAACACATCATTTTACAAAAGAAGAAGCCATGAAACAAGCATGGATGGTCAGTAAGCTGAGGTCGGCACTGAGGACGGACAGTGTTTCATTCGCTTATCGGAAAATAAATGGAGATATACGTTACGCATGTGGTACGCTAAAGCCGGACCTCCTGCCGCAATCGCCTCGACGATCGAACCGGAAGAGGAATGAAACGGTACTGGTCTACTTCGATCAGGGGCGACAATCTTTCAGGTGTTTTAAAATTGCCAACCTGCTCGATGTGGCCTAAGCCATTCGGTACTTCCATTCAATAGGTAAATATTTCTCACAACATTATGAATCTTTTATAGCTGTTTATGATGAAACTGATTCAATTTATTCTTTCCATTGTCGCCCTGGTATGTTCCCTGGCTATGCTGTGCAATGCGGTGTTAACTGATAGTTCAATACAACTGGTTAGCTTATGTGTGAATTTAATTTTAGTTGGGCTAACCGCAATGCTTACACGGTTAT
>JAJQFD010000038.1:6124-93831 GCA_021201335.1 Bacteroides sp.
TTATGTGTGAATTTAATTTTAGTTGGGCTAACCGCAATGCTTACACGGTTATCTTATAAAGAGTATGTGGAGGAGAGATAAACAGCTACTAGACCAACTGAAAATTAAATGAAAACAAGAACCCAAACCAATACAGTATCCACGAAGGTACAGCCTCAGATAATAGAGGCGGAACAAGCAGTAATCGGTGTCATCATTAGCCGTGAACACGTGCTCGACGATGTGATCAGCATTCTTCAACCCGAGATGTTTTATGATCATCGGTACCGCACTATTTACGAAGCCATTCTTTCACTTCATCACAAGCGGAAACCTATCGAATTAATATCTGTTACCCAGGAAGTTGCATCGATGGGCAAGGCAGAAGAGGTAACACCTTTCTTCATCACCCAAACTCTGGGCGCTTCTCTCACCTCTGTGTATGCGGTGGAGCATGCACTCCTGATTAAACAGAAATACCTACAACGGAAAACGATCGAGTTTTCGCATCATGTACGGGAGCAGGCCTACGATGATATGGAAGATATAGGCGATGTACTTTACCGTGCCGGTGAGCAGATCGAAGGACTTCAGGAAACCCTGATCGGACAGGATGAGATCAAGTCTCTCCAGGAGATTTCACAAATTGCGCTGAGTGAGTTAGAACGGAAAATGAAGTTACACACATCCGGGATTCCTGCTGGTGTTTCTACCGGACTGGCTGATCTGGATCGTATTACTTCCGGTTGGCAAAAGTCTGAGTTAATGGTGATTGCTGCCCGTCCGGCTATGGGTAAAACGGCTCTATGCCTTCATTTCGCCAAAGCGGCGGCGATGACGGGAGTTCCAGTGGCTGTCTTCTCGCTGGAAATGTCTGACATCAACCTTTATAACCGCTTGCTGCTTTCGGAGTGCGATATGGATGCCGGCAAACTTAAATCGGGCAATATTGGTCCGGCAGAACTGGAGCAGATTGAAAAAGGGGCGATGACCCTTTACAAACTTCCGATCTACGTGGATGATAATGCCAGTGTGAATCTTTCGTATATTCGCTCCCGTTGTCGTTTGCTCAAAAAGCGGGATAAATGCGGGATGGTTATCATCGACTACCTGCAACTTGTTTCCGAAAGCGGTCAGTATAACCGCAGCCGTGAACAGGAGATCACCAGGATGAGTCGTGAAGCCAAAATTATAGCCAAAGAGCTGGATGTTCCCGTTCTTCTTCTTTCACAACTTAACCGCGATGTGGAAAAGCGGGCCGACAAAAAGCCTCTCTTGTCCGACCTGCGCGAATCCGGTTCAATTGAGCAGGATGCCGATATGGTGATCTTTATTCACCGCCCCGCATACTATGGACAGGAAACGAAGGATATTGCGGGTAATCGAATAAAGAACTACGGGGAGCTTCTGATTCAGAAAAACAGGAACGGTTCGGTGGGTGTTGTCCGGTTCACGCACAATGATACGCTCACGAAGATTTTTGATTATAAATAGCGGGATGATGGCTATCAGCATAGATATGGGCACCCACAAAGGGATGCCCATACAACCTGCAACTATTTTCAACTATTCTTTTTCACCTTCGCTTTCATTTTCGAGTTATCTGCTATTATCTCCTGTATCATGCTGAACGGATATTTCCCTTCCACGTATAACACCACCTTTTCTTTCTTATCGGATATAACAAACAGTAACTGATGAATCACCTCGTTTTTATCCAGAATATACATATCTACTGCGTCGTCTCCATCCATCACTTCCATCAGTTTTTCAAGCTTATTGTAGCTGATATATTCAGCAAGATCTGTTTGAAGTTCGTTGTTCCGGTCATCTTCCACCACCAATATACGAAGGGAAGAACTTTTTTTCAGGAAGTCTGAACCGGCTTTGTCGCCCACATCGGTCCATGATAATATTTTGCATCCCAGCTTGTTTATTTTAATCCCGATAATATTCTCCTGCTTTTTATAGTGTTTGAATATCTTATCAAAACTCTTTTGGGCATGTATTGTTCCGGTGCATACGAAACTCAGTACCAGAACGAGCATAAAAATCTTTGTTTTCATTGTATTTAATTTTAAGTGTTATTTTTCGGGGATTTCATCCAGTTTATCCAACTTATCGATATTGAGTGTTTTGGATAGGGATGCAACTTTCTTCAAATCAATATTTCCGGAAATACCAATCAACGAGAATTCTTTGCCATCTATGGTTACAATAATCAGCGAAGAGATTAGTCCGTCTTTTTCCTGGGTAAACATCCGCATTTTCTCGGTGCTCTCTTCCATGCTCATTAGTTCTTCATAATCCCAGGAATTAACCATCTTCATGGCATTTTTGTAATGCTTTTCGGCGTTCTTTTCCGTAGTAATCACTCGCAATCCATCCAGATCTTTGATGATGCTTTGCTCCTCGGTAGTGGCCATCGATCCTATCAACTGAAACATCTTGGAAGTGATGTTTACGATGGTAAACTCTGCATCTTTCTCGTATTTTTTCTGGAAGTCAGCGATGAACTGCTGTGCGCTGACTGACAAACACAGGAGTAATCCTGCTGCTAAAAATAATACCTTTTTCATGTTATCTTCATTTTATAAGTTTTAAGTTCAAGCTCTATATCGATATTTTTGCTTCATTTAATTATTCTCGTCATGGGTTCTATCTTTTCCATGTTGCGGCCAATTAACTCCTGGCCTTTCTCCAGATGATCGGAAACTGTAGAGAAAACTTTCTGTACCTCTGCCAAAGCTTCTTCCGGAGTTTCGAAGGTTTCCTGTTGCCAGGGGTCGTTATAAGAAATATAACGGTCGACTGCAAACCATAGGATAAAGATGGCAGCGATGGAAGCGGCTATGTGCCAGTAAGTTCGCCCAATTCTTCTCAATGGCTGGCGGGGTTGTTCTTCTTCCAGCATGCTCAGTATTCGTTCATCGAACGATGCAGGGAGGCTGGCGTCTGTTTCTTCCTGTTTCAAAACAAAGAGTTCTTTGTATGGGGCCAGGTGAGCAGGAAGTTCGTTTTCTCCGGTAAAGTAAAGATAGAGTTCCTTTTCTTCTTCCCGACTGGTTTCGCATTGCCAATACTTTTCCAGTAATTCTTCTATTCTATTTGTATGCATAATCATTTTCATTACAGGTTAGGTGAATAATCGTTTTTATTGAGCTTACTAAAAAGCTCTTTGATTCGTTTGCGAGCTCTGAAAAGATTGATCTTTACTTGTGCTTCGGTAATTTGAAGTGTCAGGGCTACTTCTTTGTAACTCATCTCTTCCCAGTCTCTGAGCTCCATTACAGCTCTTTCTTTATCAGGTAACTTACGGATTAAGTTTCTGATCATCATTTTTGTTTCCTGTTGCTCCAAATGTGTGGAGGGCAGTATATCTTCTTCCAAAGAATGCTGGATTGTATCCATGATATTCTCCGTCTGGTTATCTTTCAATTTCAGTCGCCCCAGCGCCAGGTTGCGAGACATCATGCAACAATATGCTTCTTTACTGTCTATCGAATTCCATTCCTCCCGTAATTCCCACATCTTCAACATCACATCCTGCACAATGTCTTCGGATTCTTTTTCATTGCAGGTAATCCGCAAGGCAATCCGAAAGAGTTTGTCTCTTAATGGCAGGACTTCTTTTTTAAATTCGTTTAGTTTCATTGATTATCGGTTAAATGGACTTCTACTTATAAGAAAGATGAGAATGATAAAAGTTACAACTTTCTGCAGTTTTTTTATTCAAAGCCGTTAATTTAAGGAATTTATCGACATTTCTATTACCAGGGCCACTTTAGTCCAATGTTTTCAATTTAAGAGAAATCTTTAAGAAACCCCGGAGGGATTTGATGTGCATAACCACGGGATGTAATCCCGTGGAAACGGCTAACCCGACTCTACTCTGACAGCCCCAATAGGGGTGAAGAATATATTATTGACCCACTATTCGTGGCTCACGGGATTCTTCTATATCCTCTCCCGTGGGATATGCATCCCCCGGTTATGCACCTGCAATCCCTACGGGATTTCTTACAGATTTTAAAGTCTTAAAATCTTCCGGCCATGGCTGGATATTCATCCTACGGGCTAAGATAGTGAGTGCTATCTCCGTGAGTCACCCCCTTTAGGGGTTGTGTGGATAGAGTCGGGATCGTTATTCCACAGGGTTACATCCAGTCGTGGTCGGAAGATAACATTCCTTTAGCAATCCAGCCAAAATCTATGGTCTGCTAAAGAAATCCCGGAGGGATTTGATGTGCATAACCACGGGATGTAATCCCGTGGAATAGACGTCCCAACTCTACTCTGACAGCCCCAATAGGGGGTGAAGAATATACTATTGACCCACTCCGTGGCTCCCAGGAGAGTTATTTCTATCCCGTGGGATATGCATCCCACGGTTATGCACATACAATCCTTTCAGGATTCTTAACTGAGCTTGCGTTTTAGATGGGATAGCCAGGAAATGTTATCTTCCGAACATGACTGGGCGGAAGCCCACCGAGGAATATATTTATATTCTATTCAGCATCATTCAATCCGGAAATTAAGTGCCCCATAGGAGCAAAAAGCTTGTATGTTTTCCAAAGAAATAGACTACGCCTATCGTATTTGCAGACTAGCCCTATCGTATTTGCAGAGTATACCTATCGTGCAAATACGCTAAGCCTACTCTGCAAACTGGCCCAGAGCATACATTCTCTTTACTTGTTTTATTAACCTATAGAGATTACAGTATCAAATTAAACTTAAAACTAAAGCCTGATATACATTTATTTTAGAGCGGGCAATACATATTTCCAGATCAAATTCAATTCGCCTTGTGTGTCGGTGATCTTTCCGGTTGTGACTACGACTGCCTCTTTATCGGGCATAACCACAATCAGTTGCCCCATATACCCGTAACCACTGAAGCAATTATGACGGCTACGCCAGATGTGATAGCAATATCCCTGTGCCCAGTCGTCTTTTTCAATTTCTTCTTTGGTGGCAGAGAGTGCAGCGGTAGGTACTTTGTAGGAACAGACTTCCTCTACCCATGCTTCGGGCAGCAATTGTTTGTCTTCCCACCTTCCTTTTTGAAGGAGGAAGAGTCCGATCTTTGCCATATCTTCTGTTCGCAAAGACAGTCCCCAACCGGCCACGTTGATTCCTTCGGGCTCTCATCCCAGGCTGTCGCTTCAATTCCGAGAGGTTGGAAGAGACGGGAATTGATATAGTCGAGTAGTTTCTCTCCCGATTGTTTCTGGATGAGGGCTGAGAGCATGTACGATGCCAGGTTGTTGTACAGAAATCTTTTCCCCGGTGGATGTTTAATCGGAGCACTTAGAAACAGTTTTATCCAGCTCTCCTCACTTTTATCCGCCTGCTGACTCAATTTCCGCACATTATGTCCTACTGTCATGGTTAGAAGGTGATAGACTTCGAGTTCTTGGAGGTGCGGGCCAATTGTATCGGGTAAATAATCGGGAAAAAAGGAGATTACTTTATCATGTACACCGAACAAGCCTTCGTTGATGGCAAACCACGAAGCAATAGCGGTAACAATCTTGGCAACGGAATAGAGGGGGTGGGGTTCTTCTGCCTGAAAATCATTGAGATATTCTTCCATAATGACGTTCCCATTGCGGATGATCAGGATGCTGTGATACTTGAGCCCGCTTTTATGAATGGTGTCCAAGTAGGATTGAAGACCTTTTTCCGAAACATTTTCTGCTTCGGGAGTAGTGCGGGGGAGGGGTATTTGTTTCATATTGTTTGGGTATTAGTGGGTGTTATATTCGAATTGTTGTTTTATGGGGTAAACAGTGGCTGAGGTTGAAATGTTTAACGTCATCTCCTTAGCGAAGACAAACAATGGTTTCATTTTACGCCAATCCATACCGTTTCATCTTATTAAAAAGAGTCTTCCGGCTGATGTGCAATGCTTCAGCGGTTAGAGTACGATTGTAATTATGCTTTTTGAGGGCTTCGAGGATAATCTCCTTCTCTACCTGTGCGTTAATCTCCCGGATGCTTTCTCCGTCTTTTTCTACCGGATTTATTTCAATCTGTTCATAACCTTTTACGCGTAAGGGAAGGTGTTCCGACTGGATTACGCCGTCGGGCGTGAGAATCATCGCACTCTGGATGGCATTCTCTAAATCCCTCACATTTCCGGGCCATTCGTACGCCTGAATCCGATCCATCGCTGCCTGCGTAATACTTTGCACAGAAAGATTTAACGCTTTATTGTGCTTGGCAATAAAAAAATCGACTAACGCAGGAATGTCTTTTTTGCGATACCGCAATGGGGGGATGGAAACGGTAAATACATTCAGGCGGTAAAGTAAATCCAGCCGGAAATTACCTTTTTCAACTTCTTCTTCCAGCTTGCGGTTGGTGGCAGCTACAATTCGTACATCTACCGGAATGACCTTCTTTCCACCTACCCGGGTGATTTTACGCTCTTCCAATACACGCAGCAGTTTTACCTGGGCATCCATCGGTAATTCGCCGATTTCGTCCAGAAAGAGTGTACCGCCATTGGCTTGTTCAAAGGTACCTGCTTTGGCTTCTTTGGCATCGGTAAAGGCTCCTTTTTCATGGCCGAATAGTTCGGTTTCCATCAGAGACAGGGGTATGGCACCACAGTTTGCGGCGATAAAAGGTCCTTCTGCGCGTTTGCTGTAGGTATGCACAGCTCTTGCAATGAGTTCTTTTCCTGTTCCGCTTTCTCCGTTTATCAGTACGGTGGCGTTCGTTTCGGCAACCCGCTTTACCTGTGCTACAACCTGCTTGAGTCCGCTGTTATCCCCAATGATGGGAATGGTGCTTGGGTTTAATTGTTTCTTCAGGGTGATTATTTCGCCTTTCAACTGGCAGTGTTCAACGGCGCGGTTTACTTTCAGCACCAGGTTATCATTGTCGAAAGGTTTCTCAATAAAATCATAAGCACCTTTCTTCACGGCATCTACTGCCAATGCTACCGAGCCAAAAGCAGTTACAAATATGACAACTTGATTAGGAACGAGTTTTTGGATAGCTTCCAGTGTTTCCATACCAGTCATAACCGGCATCTGCTGATCGAGCAGAATTACATCCGGCTGAAAAGAAAGTAAGACGTCTAACACTTCCTGTCCGTTCTCAACAGCTTTCACCTCGTATCCTTCCTCGCGAAGCAAAAGAGCAATGACCCGGCGAATGCGGGTTTCATCGTCGGCTATTAATATTTTTCCTTTCATATACGTTGGGGCAATTTAATGATAAAAGAAGTTCCTTTGCCGGGTGTGCTGCTTATTTCAATGTCTCCTTCGTGGCGATTTATCACACCATAACTAATGGCTAAGCCTAGTCCGGTTCCTTCCTCTTTGGTTGTAAAGAAAGGGTTGAATACGTTTTCCACATCCTTGCTTTCAATACCCTTTCCCGTATCTTCGATGGTAAGGAGCAAATAACGGGTAGTGGGATTAATAGCCATTCCTTTTTCAATGCTTATAATGAGTGTACGCGGTCGATCCGGAGGATTTTGGCTCATGGCTTCCACGGCGTTCATCATGATGTTGAGGAATACTTGCTTTAATTGTTCAGCATCTCCCCGGATGATGGTATTCTCTTCGAAATATTCAAACTGCACGTCGATGTTCTGTTTTACCAACGTTGAATGAATAAGTACCAACGTTTGATTAATCAGTTGTTCCATGTTCACGTTGGAAGTATTCAACGCTGAAGGACGGGCAAAGGAAAGTAATCCCTGCACAATCTTATTGATCCGTTCCACCTCCGATATTAGTTCACTTACCATTTCTGATTTCACAGGATCGTCTTTAAAGTCCTTGCTTAAATACTGGATGGTGCTGCGTATAGCGGTTAAAGGGTTTCGTATTTCGTGTGCTGCCCCTGCTGCCAGTTCTCCAAGTGTAGCCAACCGGTCTGTACGATACATTTTCTTAATACGTTCGCTTTGTGTGGCATAGAGCGAAACATGCTCAATGGCAAATGCTGCCTGATTAAAGAGAAGAAACAACAGATTGAGTTCTTCGTCGGTGAAAGGGGCATCATCTGCCTTCCTCCCCAGAAAGATAGTTCCGCTGATATGGTTCATGACTTTCAGCGGATAAATGAGTTCGGTTTTTAAGGCATGAATCATGGTCTGCTCTTCCATCGAGAAATAGCTTACAATATCTGGATTCCGGGATATTATTAACTCCTTTTCATTGATCGAGAGCCAGTTGATTAACTTGTTTTTCCCGGTGAGAACATAACCGAATTCCGGTTTGTTTTCGCTATTCTGTAACTTGTATTTGCCGGTGTTTTCATCCAGCAAAAAAACATAGACTGAGTCAACAGCACAAATCTGCTTTATTTTCGATATGAAATTGTTGATAAGGAGTGATTTATCTACAATCAGCATCAACGATTTATTGAATTCGGAGAGTAAAGCACCTAAATCCGGTTTGGGCTCTTTTTTCTTTTTGAATAATGACATAGATGATCATGTTTTTGTTAAGTAGTTCAACAAGACTAGTTTATGTTATTACATGAGTTGAGGGCATTTATTAAGGAATCCCAGAGGGATTGCATGTGCATAACCGCTGGATGTAATCCCGTGGGTTCAGGGATAGCCCATCTCTCCTCTCACAGCCCCAACGGGGGTGAAGAGCCATTGACCCACTTCGCGGCTCACGGAGATATTTCTATATCCTATCCCGTGGGATATCCATCCCACGGTTATGCACCTGTAATCCCTACGGGATTCTTTAACTCTTTTCCCCAATTGTAATACCATACCCTCATTATGTTAAACTACTTGGCAAAAATACATTTATTTTCCATATACGGGTAATAAATTACCCAAATTGAGAAATAAAAGAGGCAATTACCCAAATACCCATTAGACGCTAAAACCGAAAACGTGCTGTTTATCAATACAATACAAAAACGGCACGCTATTTGAAATATTCATTAGCAGATCAATGATTATCATTCCATTTGGGTAACACATTACCCGTAATATGGACCAAGCACACAAAAAATCATGAATAAGATGAAGCTTTCAGTCGTTTATTTATTTACTATCGCAGTGGGAATCAACTTATATGCATCCGACGAAGTATATAAAATCTCTTACGATGAGGCCATCCGCATTGCACTGGGAGAGAGCTATACTGTTAAATACCACCAGCAGGAAATAGACGCTACTCATTACTCTTATCTCTACACTAAATCGGACTTTAAACCGATGCTCAACTTTGATTTATTTACCCCTTCCTGGAACGAAGGTCTGGAGAGTATTTCGCAAGTGGATGGATTGCCTGTTTACAATTCCACGGGTTCCATGCAGATGGGTGGGAATCTGAGTTTCAAATACGTATTGCCCACAGGTGGTAACTTTGCTTTCACCTCTAAAATGTATTGGGAAAACTACCGCACCACGCTATCACAAAAAGACTATGAAGAACTGGAACGAGATCAGTTCTATTCCCGGCTGGCACTTTCTTTCAATCAACCGATATTTACGGCCAATCTTCTGAAAGAAAACATGAAGATAGCACAACTGGATTACCAGAAAAGTACCTGCTATTTCACCCGGGTACAAATGGATATTGTCTACAATGTGGCTGTAAGTTTCTATGAAGTTTACCAACTGGCTTACGAACTGAAGATCAACGAAGATCGACTGGCCAACTCCCGCGAAGCGTACCGGATTACCAAGCTAAAACAGGAGACAGGCAACTTGCCGGAAGGAGAATTGCTGATTGCGGAAATCACCGTATCGCAAAACGAAGCCCGGGTGATGGAGAGTGAAGGGAAGCTGGAAGCTGCCAAAGATGAGTTTAAACTTCTCATTGGACTTGAGTTAGATAAAGATATTCAGCTGGTTGCCGATATGGAATTTGAAACCTTTACGGTGAATATGCCACAGGCCATCAACGAAGCACTGATGAACCGCATGGAAATACAGGAAAACAATATAGACATCGAACTGCAAAAGATTGAAGTGAAAAGAGCCAAACGCGAGCGGGAAATCAAAGGCAATATCTCTGCTTACTACGACTTTACCGGACTCAGCACCCGCACCAGCGGATCGGTAGGACAGTTAATCAGTTCTTCTTTCGATAACATGGGAGATCGACCGAGCAACCGGGGAATAGCCTTCACGCTATCGTACCCGATTGCCGATTGGGGAAGAGCCAAGAACCTCACCAAGCGGGCTCAAAGTCGACTGAAACAACGCGAACTCGATCTGGAAAACACCCGGCGAACCATCGAGCGGGAAATACGCGAGATTGTGCGCAGCGTATACGAAGCCGAAAAGAGATTCCGTATCAACCGGCGCAACCAGGAAGTAGCCATTGAGAGTTACCGGATCAGTGAGATGCGCTTTGAAAACGGAGATATGACAAGTCAGGAACTATCCATCGAACAGGAACGTCTCTCTCAGGTGCAGTTGGCCTTCATTGAAAGTTACATAACTTACAAGATTTCGGTAGCCAACCTGAACAGAAAAACGATGTTTGATTTTGAGAATAACAGAAGCTATTTACTCGAAGAGAGATAAATAAGGGACACATAAAGTCACAGGCGTACCATGCTAACAGGATCTTATTGCTAATCTCTTTCCACATTTTCATGTACTCTGTGCTTGTGTGTTTCACAAATAAAACAAATAAATAATCAATTTATAATACCATGAAACGATTTTATCACTTGCTTCTCGCCTTGTTTTTATCGTTCTCTTTTATCCAAGCCCAGGATGACAGTGAAGCGGCCCTTTTACTGGATTTAAAGAAAACACGGGCCGACTATGAAGTAGCCAAACAAAAGTTTGATAATGACACGAAACTGTTCAATGCCAAAGCTATCTCGGCTAATGACTTTGACCGGTCGAAAAATGAGTTGCTAAGCAGAGAAGTGGATTATCAGAAACTCATACTGAAACTAATCTCCCAGCAAAGCTACATCACTGTGGAACGCGCCGTAAAATACCAGGATAAACGAGGCAACCGCAAAGTAAAGATCACGCTGCAAAGCGCACTCGAAGGTAATGAAGAGTATCTGAGTCAATTCAAAGACCATTTCGATGTCTTTACGCCCGAAATGCGCTCAGGGAAGATATACAATATCTATGTCTCCTTAATAGACAATGAATCAAAGACAATTATCGGTACGCCGTATGAATACCGGGTATCCTCCATCGAATTGGGAAAAACGGCACACGCTGACTTCGAACTACTGAAAGATGCCGAAAGCCTCACCGTAGCCCTGAATTACAACAACCGAAAGGACGAAAAGAATATCTATCTGAAGAAAGATGCCAGCATGAGCGTGTTGGACATCACTTCTATGCAGTTCAGCCAGGAAACCGACCTGAATAGCAAAGCTATTTATGACATTACGCTGGAGCGTTTCTCTACCTCTGATGATGTGTATAGGCTTGAAATCAGGAACCTTCCCCGCCAAATCACATACGAGTTTATGGACGGAGACAGTAAAGTAACGCAAATCAGGTTTTCACAGGGTGTAAACGTAAAAAAGCTATCTTTACAGGTTTATCTGCCGGACAGGGATGACGAACAAGTTGTGATTGACCAGCCTATCAAATTCCAGGTGGATGCGATCACAGCCTCCAGTGGTGAGAAAGCTGGGACAGAACAACTGGAAATCATTCCGCGGGGAAGAGGAAAGATAGAAGTACGTGCCAATAATCTGTATCACGAAACTACTTCGGGACAGGAAACAACCATGGATGTAATTGTTCGCAACGGTGGTAGCCGTCGACTGGATAATGTCCGGATTACTACCGAGAAACCGCTAGGCTGGGAAACAATAGTCGAACCGAATATCATCCGCAGCTTGGAGCCTGAGAAAGAGCAGGTTGTAAAAGTAACCATTATTCCTCCGAAGGATGGGGGGGGTAGGCGCACAGGAAGTAAAGATAAAAACGGAAGCCGTGGCAGACAACCGGAAGGTGGATACAGAAGATAAAACCGTGCGGATACAAGTCAACGCCCAGACATCCATCTGGGGTACTCTGCTTCTCATACTTCTGCTGATCGCCTTTATTGGCGGGGTAGTATGGTTTGGCATGAAGCTGAGTAAAAGATAGTAACTTCTCCTATTAAGTATTAATCATTAAAATCAGATATACCATGTTACAAGCAATTGATTTAACGAAACGCTATGAAGACGGGCAGCTTGCTCTCGACTCTCTCAACCTCGAAATTAAACCCGGTGAGATCTTCTTCCTGCTGGGAGCGAATGGAGCAGGTAAAACTACCACCATTAATCTTATGCTCAATTTCATTGAACCTACTTCGGGCAAAGCCTTAATCGATGGAATAGATGTGATGGAGCAACCGCTTGAAACCAAGAAAATGGTGGCGTTCGTCTCCGAGAATGTGATGCTTTACGGAAACTTCACAGCTCGTCAGAACCTGGACTTCTTTGCCCATCTGGGAGGAAAGACAAACCTGACCAAAGAGGATTACTACCATGTGATGCGCAGTGTAGGTCTTCAGGAAGATGCTTTTGAACGCAAACTGAAAAACTTCTCAAAGGGGATGCGCCAGAAAGTAGGCCTGGCTATCGCCATCATCAAAGATGCCAATAATATCGTAATGGACGAGCCCACTACCGGACTCGACCCTAAAAGCGCAGCGGAGCTAATGCAGATACTTATCAACCTGCGCAACTCCGGAAAATCGATCTTAATGTGTACACACGACCTGTTTCGTGCCAAAGTAGTAGCAGACCGGGTGGGTATTATGAAAGAAGGCCGGCTGGTCATGCTTCGTACCCGCGACGAGTTTTTGCAGGATGATTTGGAACGTATTTATCTGGATTATATGCAGGAGGCAATACTATGATTTGGTTAATTGCAAAGAAAGATTTCCTGCTGAATTTAATCTCAGTCAGGTTTATCATCGGTTTCTTTTTGTGCCTCGTTATCATTCCTTTTACTATGGTGGTGAGTGTGGAAGATTTTGAGAACCAGCTGCGTATCTATAAAATAGATCAGGAGAAGGCAGAAAAAGAGTTCAAAACCTTGCGCGTGTATTCTCGCTTACGCCCGATAGTGGTAAAGCAACCCGAAACACTCAGTATCTTCAGCAAAGGTATATCGCATAACACAGGAAACAAAACAAAAGTAACCTTGCAGGAATACCCCTTATTCCCTTCAGGACATACTTCTTCGCGGGATAACCCGCTGTTAAACGCGTTCTTCTCGCTTGACTTTGCAACGGTCATTGCCATCGTTATCTCCTTACTGGCTTTGGTGTTTTCATACGATTCCATCACACGCGAACGGGAAGACGGAACCATGAAGCTGGTGCTGACCAATCCGCTCAGCCGCATCTCTTTTCTGGTAGGTAAGCTGGCCGGATTATTACTGACCTTGTTGCCGATCCTTATTTTTTGTTACCTGCTGGCATGTCTGATTATCATTTTCAATCCTAACATTGCTCTCAATGGGTCTGACTGGATGGGAATATTCCTTTTATTCCTGACATCGATTATCTACATGTTTGTATTCGTGATGCTGGGTATGTTCATTTCTTTCCTAACTTCTCACTCTTCTTCTTCCATTATCTTATGTTTGTTATGCTGGATAGGATTCCTGTTTATCATTCCTAACATGGCAACCTATCTGTCCCAAAGCATTTCACGTACTCCTTTATATGATAATGTGCAGGTAGCTATCGACGATTACCATAAGGAATATCAAAAAGAAGAAGAAAAAGTATTTGAAGAGAAAAAAAAGGAAACTGGGGTGAAATCCTTCGGTTGGTGGAACCATAACTCAGGAAGCGATGGTTTTGAAATGTTATCTGGTGGTAAATGGGAAGTAGCCAGGGCTCATCAGTTGAAAAATGCCTGGTCGGAACCTGCGCGAATCGATATGGCTGATAAAATCTGGCCCATACAGAAAGACTATCTGGATAAACTACAAAAGCAGCAACAGGTACAGCGATATCTTTCCTGGTTATCTCCTTCCGAATTGTTCGGACAAGCCACGGATGCACTTTGCCGTACGGATGCGGAAGCATTTCTGAAGTATATGGAAACACAACGGATGTATCGTGAGACGATGATTCGTTTCTTCACAGACAAAAATCTGTTCACCTCTTTCCTTTACTTCACCCCACAACCGGAGAAGGATTTCCCTACTGAACAGGAACTGGATGACTTTCATGCAGGAAAGGGAGGCAGAGGATATCCAAAAGATTGGGACCCCTGGGAGGAATATTCATTTATCAACACCGATGATGTTCCCC
The DNA here is from genome assembly GCA_021201335.1 of Bacteroides sp. Classification (GTDB taxonomy): domain Bacteria; phylum Bacteroidota; class Bacteroidia; order Bacteroidales; family Bacteroidaceae; genus Bacteroides. The sequence goes on from JAJQFD010000038.1 coordinate 20,353, forward strand.
GATATGTATATACCATGTCATCACCTCTGGATACTTTCAATGCCGCGTTGGGACGATTGGTTGCTTTATTAGCCATCAGTATATTACTGCTACTGGGTACTATTGCCGTATTTATTAAATATGATGTCCGATAACTTTAATCAGTAAAAGTATGTTTAAAACTTTATATATAAGAGAAATCCAGAATTACCTGTACAGTCTTCGGTTTCAAATATCGCTGGTGATCGTGATACTGGTCTTCATCATTGGTACTATTTCATTTGTTTCATCATTTAGTGATACGGATAAGAATTATGCACAATACAGAAGCTTACAGCAGTCTGAGTTAACAGAGCGGGCCCAAAATATATCAAGAGTAGCCACTTACTTTGACACATATATTATTTCCCCGCGCGACAACGGTATTATCGCCGATTGCAAAGAAAGCGTATTACCCAACGAGTTTACGTACAATGCTTACAATGTATATGAATTTTCCGTACGGCATAACTCGACCAATCCGTTGTTAAAACGTTCGGATAGTCTGACGTGGGTATTTATCCTCTCCATGTTCCTGAGCTTTGTGGCATTACTCTTCTCTTTCGATGCTATTTCAGGAGAAAAGGAAGACCGCACGCTGGCTCTGGTTTTTTCAAACCCGGTTTCAAGGAAATCTTTCTTGTTGAGTAAACTGCTAAGTATTGTTACCGTTATTGTCGGAATGGCTATTATGGGAATACTTGTCAGCCTGATTATTCTTGCTTTCACAGGGAAAGTTTCCCTGAATGCCAATTTCTTTATGGAGATACTTTGCTTTGTGGTAGTAAGCTTATTATTTATCACCATTTTTGCTTCTTTCGGGTTACTTTCCAGTGCCATCACCCGGTATTCAAATATCAGTCTGCTGGTTTCACTTTGCTTTTGGCTCTTCTCTGCGGTTGTAATACCTAATACAGCTGTATTTTGGGCCAATAAGTTGTTTCCCATCCCGTCATCCGACAAGATCGCCCAAATTGTAGATCAGGAAAAAGAAGACATCAACCGAAATGCCCCCTCAGGAAGCTGGTCGACAGGTATGGACCCATTCTATTACAGGCATGAACTACGAGCGAACAATCAGACGAATTTAATGAACGCGGGTAAGAGGCACTATGATGCTTACTACCAGCAAATGTTTGAGCAGTTTGAGAAAACAAGACAATTTACACTCCTGTCTCCTATCGCGCAATTCGAATATATCAATGAAGCCTTCCTGGGTGGCGGATATTTACGGTTTAAGAAAAACTGGAACGATTTACATACTTTCCAGACACAGTTCCTGCAATGGTTTAAAGACATAGATGCCAAAGATGAGAAAAGCCCCCATTGGTATAATCCTGTTGAAACTTATTCCACCAGTAAGCTACCAGTCGCTGTCGACCAGATTCCCCGGTATCAGGAACAACTGGCTCCTTTCGCGGAAAGGTTGGAGTTTATCTTCGGTTATCTGCTGGTAATGGTAGTTATGATAGCCGTATTCTTCGGACTTTGTTTCTACTTCTTTGTAAGATATGATGTGAGATAATATTTTCACTCCGATTATTTTACTTATGTTTGTATTCGTTTAAACGGATACAGGTATGAAATCAAATATTATCCCTCTCTCACCGAAAAATTACGATGAGTTGCTTGCCCTGTGGGAATCTTCCGTCAGGGCAACTCATCATTTCCTAAAGGAATCATATTTACAGGAATTAAAACCTCTGCTGAAAAAGGAGTATTTCCCGTCCGTATCACTTTACGGAATCAAAGATGAAAGCGATCATCTGGTGGCATTTCTGGGATGTCTGCGTAACAAGATAGAAATGCTGTTTGTACACCCGGATGCTTTTGGGAAAGGGCTGGGGAAAACACTTATCCGATACGCTGTCGATGAACTAAAAGCCGACTCTGTAGATGTCAACGAACAGAACGAACAGGCAGTAGGTTTTTATCTGCACCAGGGATTTAAAATCATCGGCAGAGATGAAACCGATAGTGAGGGGAAACCATATCCGATTCTACATTTGTCCCTATAGTAAGATGGTACCTCAGAAACGGCCGCAAGTAGAACTGGTAACCTGTGAAACTGCCATTAACAAGTTGAAAAGAAAAATCCCCTACGGATGGGACCTTAATATTTACCGTGGATGCCAGCACGGTTGCACATATTGCTTTGCCTAATATTCTCATAAATATCTCGACAAAAAAGATTTCTACAATGAGATTGTAGTGAAAACAAACATTGTGGAAAAGCTGGAGCAGCAATTATCCAGTCCGAATTGGAAACGGGAAATCGTGAATATCGGAGGTGTAACCGATAGCTATCAGCCCCTTGAAGAAGAGTTTCAGTTGATGCCGGATATACTCAAACTCATGATCCGGTATAAAACTCCCGCCATTATCTCTACCAAATCCGACCTGGTACTGAGGGATTATGACCTGATTGATGAACTCTCCCGCATTACCTATATAAATATAGCTGCCACCATCACCACCGGGGATGAATCCATCCGAAAAGAGATCGAGCCCGGTGGTGTAAGTTCCAAACGACGATTTGCCATGCTAAAGGAATTCAGAAAAACAAACGCCTCCATCGGTGTACATGTTATGCCTATCATTCCCTATTTAACGGATAGTCGGGAGAATATGGAATGGTTGTTTAGTAATGCCAAGGATTGTGGAGCGGATTATCTCTTGCCTGGAACACTGTATCTGAGAGGAAATACCCGCACGAACTTCTTCCGGTTTATTGCCGATAGGATTCCAGAATTGCATGAACCTCTATCTAATCTCTATAAAAAAGGAGGGGCTGGAAAAGAATATAAAAGTCAGCTATATGAGATGGTTAACGAAATCAGAAACCGTTACGGTGTATCGGGAAGTTATTCCAAACCTATAAAAGACAAATTAAGGTCTGAGTCCTTTCAATTGTCTTTGTTTTAATATTACCTTTGTGTATAAAACTATCGAATGAGAAAGAGTTTTCTTTTGTTCCTATATATACTATTATCAGTCATTCCTGCATTTGCAAATGACTCTATACAAACGAAGCGGCCCCATTTCATTACAGTACAAATGAATAATGGGGTGATAATTCCGACTAAAAAACTCACGGAAACCAGCTACCGGGCACCTTTATATGGAGCAGCTACCATAAAATATGGGTTCGGGGCCAAAGGGGATAATTGGAAAGACCAGCTATACGGTATGCCTTATTACGGTATTGGGGCTTATCTACCACGCTTCAGCGAACGAAAATATTTTGGAGATCCTTTTTCTGTTTTCGTGTTCCAGGGTGCAGAACTGAAAAGAATCAATCCAACTCTCTCTCAATTATGAAATCAATTTAGGTGCCTCCTTTAACTGGAAACATTACGATGAAATCCATAACAACCGCTCCACAGCTTTGGGGTCAAGCACTAATGTGCACCTGGCAGGAAACTGGTACTTTAAATGGCAACTCTCCCGTCAGTGGGATATACATGCCGGCCTAAATTTCACTCATTTCTCCAACGGTGCCACCCATACTCCCAATAATGGTTTAAATGCTGTATCTGCTTACGTGGAAATGGCGTATTACCTGAACCGGGAAAAGACTAAAACAACGATCAACAATGTTATCTACACACCTCCCAAATTTGAGAAAAACATAGCGCATGAATTCATGTTACTAGCCACTACCCGGAGCGTCAAAATAGATACTGTGGGAACAAATATGATCACCAAGTTTCCCCGGAAAAGGTTTAAAGTAGCCGGATTTAGCTACGGATATCTTTTTCACCAGACCCGCCGTTTACTAGTAGGGCCCAGTATTGAGGTGGTTTATGACGAGAGCGCCAACGTTGATATCCGCCGGGATGAAGATCCATTGACGGGTGATTCGATTGTGTTTTACAAATCTGGTAAAGTAAAAGATCGTTTCTCTGTAGGAGTTTCGGTAAAGGGAGAACTTCAAATGGCAGGCTATTCTGTTTTCACGAACATCGGAATCGATATTCTGAATTCTAATAAACGGGATAAACGCTTTTACAGCATTTACGGGATTAAGCTCTACCTGACAGAGAATTTATTTGGTACCTTTGGAGTGCGGTCTACTAATTTTACGCAATCGCAATACTTATATTTCAATATTGGATATACCATCCGGCAATATCGAAAGAAAAAACGTTAGAACCTCTATATTAAAGCAAAGATGGAAAACGGAAAAACATTTAAAACGAAAACAGGATTTTGCCATGTTCTACCCGATAAAATCATCCTGACCCGGGAAGGAATAGTGGGAAATGTTGCAAAAAAATCCCTTGGGAATCATATATCATGGATACTAATTGCTTATGGTATCGCAGCGTTTGGCTTTTTATACTTTGCATTCCGAAGTTATCAAAATGAGGAGATAGTCCGGACGATTATATTCGGGGCCATTTCTCTTTACTTGATTCTTGCCATCAAAGATAGTATAAAAAATTCTGCTACATTAATCATAGACCGGGACAAAATTGGAGAGGTGGAATTTAGAAAAAGTGTCCCAGGTGTTATGCGTTCCCATTTTGTAGTCTTATTTGAAAATGAATACGGGAAAATCAAGAAACGCCTCATCCTGCTGCCAGGTTCTCTGAACAATGGACAGGAGGAAACTGAAAAGGCATTAAAGATAATGACTGAGGAAAAATTGATAAAGTAGTTTCCGGGAGGTATATATCCGTATAGATATAGGACATCACTGTGGATGTTCAGATGTTAATTTATAACAGTACTGGCAAGGTTATACTAATTTTGTCTAATCGTACAAATGTGTGGAAAATTCTTATCCTGAACTCAGGCTAAAGTAGTTTTATTCCTGATCCGGTATTAGTACCACTCCCAATTTCTTTTTACCATCCATCTTAATTACAATCGGTTTTTCAAAACGTACATGTCTCAAGTATTTGGTTTCTTCCACTGCCGGTTGGGCATTTAAGAATTCCTGATTATAGACTCCATCGTTGATAAAATCATTGATGGTAAAATAGCCCACTCCAAAAGAAGTCAGGTTCTGGAAAAAATGGGTTCCCTGACTGGGATCAACCCGATAATTCGTCAGTCCAGCTTCCACAATTACTTTGGCAGCCGATATATGAGGCCATTTCACCGGAATACCTAACCAAGTATCACTTGATCCCCAACGCCCGGGGCCTACCAATACATAGTTTTTACACTCATTGAGGAATTTCTGATTCAGTTTTTCTATCTCATAGGCAATCATCTGGTTGTTTCCGGCACTGTAGCCATCGGTTTTTACATAGACGATATCATACACATCATCGATGATGCCATGTCCCAGACTGTTTTCAGAACGAAGAATGCAATCCGAATCAGGTATTTCCGTCAAATCTTCGTCCAGCATTTCTTTGGAATCCACGATCGGACGAATCTGGAGTAAATAAAAGGTTCCGTTTCTTTCCTTATCAGTACTCAAGGTAGCAGCAAACTCAATTTCCACAGGTCGTCTAACTTCCTGGGCACTATGTTCAAGTACCAGTTGAAGAACTTTTGCCAATGGAAAAACATCATGTTCCAGGATATTAGCGAATGTAATAACTTTACGTCCACCGGGATACAACCCGTCCCGTATGATCATGTCATGTGGATCGTATGTAGAAGCAATATATTGCAATGAACCGTCTTTTTCGGCTGCTTTTACGGGGAGTTTCAATAGGTTAAATCCGTCATCGATTGAAAACTCTTGGGCTGCGTTTTTCAGGTCGAGCGCATAAAAACGGGTCTGAGTTTCACGCAAGGCCATTTCCATTTCGCTGGTTTGCAATACCTGCGTAGGGTGATAGGGAGAAAAACGAAGCGTTATTCCTCCATCCACAATATATTTACCCAATCCTAATGCCAGGTTGACGGTACCTTCTTCGGCTTTCTCATCTCCTATCGGATAATAATTTAAAGAACGGGCAACACCGCTCATGGAAGGATAAAAATGGTCTCCGTACTGATTACCCACTACTTCCTGCAAAATTACCGCCATCTTTTCCTGATCGATTACGTTACTGGTAGCTTGCATATACGCTTTACTGTCTTTAAAAAAGACAGAGGCGTACACCCCCTTTATCGCATCCGAAAGCATCCGGAGCATCTCGTATTTATCATCCAAATAGGGAATCATATATGTGTTGTAAATACCCGCAAAAGGCTGATAATGAGAGTCCTCCAACATGCTGGACGAGCGAATGGCAATGGGTTTCTTTACTACATCAAAGAAAGTAAAGAAATCCTCGATCAATCTGTCGGGTAGTTTAGCACGTAAAAAGTGACGGAGTATAGACTCATCTTCCGCATCGCTCAGAGCTACCTGATAGAGCATATTGGTTTCCATAAACTCATCAAAAAGATCGGTGCAAAGCACCACTGTCTTCGGTATGGCCACCACCGCATTTTCAAATCCGGAATATTTCGGATGTCGTTTTACCATGTTATCCATAAAAGCCAGTCCGCGCCCTTTACCTCCCAGCGAACCTTCGCCGATACGGGCGAAATTGGAATAACGGTCGAACTGTTCGCGACGGAAGATCGCTACCACTCCCTGGTTCTTCATTTTCCGGTATTTAACAATAGCTTCGAATATAATCTTTCGATGCATATCTACATCCTGCATAGTATGATTCCGGATGGGTTTAAGAAACTCGGCCACTGGAAACATGGCACGCGAATAAAGCCAGCGACTGATATGGTTGCGGCTGATATGATAAAGGAATGACTCGGCAGGAATAGCGTAAATTACATTCTGCAATTCCTTCAGGTTGCGCACCCTGGCAATTTCTTCTTTGGTTTCCGGATTTACGAAGATAAAGTCACCGAAACCGAAATCGTCTGCCACAATCTGCCGCAAATCCACATCCATCTTTTTGGAGTTTTTATCTATGAATGAGGCGTTAAACTTTTGCACATACGCTGCATTTTCTCTCTCGGAAGACTGGATAATTAAAGGTACGAACGGATCTTTTTTCCGAATACGATCTACTAGCTTAATACCGGCCATCGCATCTTTCTTCCCGTTTTTCGGGAAACGAACATCCGTTACTACTCCCAGCACGTTATTCCAATATTTATCATAAATAGCAGTAGCCTCTTCGTAGGTACGGGCCAACACAATTTTTGGACGCCCCCGCATACGCAGTGTACGTTGATGTGCATTGAGGGCTTCTGTACTAAACTCCTGGCTCTGCATCAATACAAATTTATATAAATTGGGAAGCACGGAGGAATAAAAACGGATACTGTCTTCCACCAACATAATGAGCTGAACCCCTACTTCTTCCACATCATGTTCCAAATTCATCTTATCCTCAATCAACTTTATGATGGAGAGCAATAAATCCGTATTTCCTAACCAACAAAAAATATAATCGAATGCACTTAGGTCTTCATCTTGTATCCGCTTGGTAATCCCCCGACTGAACGGTGTCAGGATTACGATAGGAATAGCAGGATACAGGGTCTTGATCCGCCTGCCAATGTCAAAACTATCGTTATCCCCGGTACCTGGCATGCAAATGATCAGGTCGAAAGAGAGTTGGCTAAGTTCAGCCAATGCCTCCTCTTCGGTAGAAACCTGCGTAAACCGTGGCGGATATCGCAAGGACAAAGAAGTGTATTCATTGAATAGTTTCTCATCGATCCGTCCGTCATCTTCGAGCATGAAAGCATCGTAGGGATTGGCTATTAACAATACATTGAAGATACGGTGTGGCATCAGGTTGACAAACTGTGTGTCTTTAAAATAGAGTTTATTGAGTTCGAATTTACTTAACATAGGGTTCATCATATTTTAAGTTGTTCAACAAAATAAGTTTATGTAAGTACAGGAGCTAACAGCCTTTAGTTTAGTTCGGAAAAGAGAAAGCAAAGCGAGCGCAGCCCTAGGTTAAATATGTCAAGCTTTCAGCCTTTGCTTTTCTGAACTGAGTTAAATCCAGTAGCTTTGACTTCGTTAACTAGTTCAGCCCTTCCTTCAATCCTTCCGGTTTTGACATTGTCGACCATTGCCTTGGCCTTCATGCTTTTCTCCGTAATTGTAATAACATAAAATATTTTACTAAACTACATATTATTCTATAATTTGTACGATTACTTACAAGAAACAAAAGTCGTTTTTTTTATCTTAATTCACAAGCAACGATCATATTTATTGTATTTTTGTCAACCTAGTAATTAATTAAGCGTTATAGTTTATGAAAAAAGTTATTTTATTAGTAAGCGTAATTATGACAATATCTTGCGGACAGCAGAAAAAGATTATCTACCCCGAAACGGCAAAGGTGGATACAGTTGATGTGTACTTCGGTACCGAAGTGGCCGACCCTTACCGTTGGTTGGAGGACGATCGTTCCGATGAGACCGCTGCCTGGGTTGAAGCCCAGAATAAAGTAACCAACGAGTATCTGAGCCAGATACCTTTTCGCAGTCAGCTAGCGAATCGGATGAGCGATCTTTACAACTACGAAAAGATAAGTGCTCCGTTCAAACGCCACGGTAAATATTATTTTTATAAAAACGACGGATTGCAGAATCAGGCGGTTTTATATGTGCAGGACACCAAAGATAGTGAGCCACGCGTATTCCTTGATCCGAATAAGCTGTCGAATGACGGGACAGTAGCCTTAAGCGGAATATCGTTTTCGAACGATGGCAAATATGTGGCTTACACTATCAGCCGTAGTGGATCGGACTGGCGCGAAATCTATGTAATTGATGCTGCTACCGGCCAAACCTTAGGTGATCATATCCAATGGGCGAAGTTCTCGGGTGCTTCCTGGCAGGGAAACGGCTTTTACTACAGCGCATACGATCCACCTAAAGAAGGCTCTATTTATTCGGGTGTGAATGAAAATCATAAAATCTACTATCATACTATCGGCCAGCCTCAAAGCACCGACAAACTGGTATACGAAAATAAGCAATATCCCAAACGCTTTTATTCTGCCAGTGTCAGTAAAGACGAGCGGGCCATGTTTATCAGCGAATCAGGTTCATCCCTGGGTAACCGTCTGTTTATGAAAGACCTCACCAAACCGAACGCCTCCTTTATAGAAATCGCATCGGATGATGAATATAACTATTATCCGGTGGAAGTAATCGGCAATAAGATTTATTTCTATACCAACAACAATGCCCCGAAAGGAAAAATCGCTATTGCAGACTTCGGCAAACCTGCATTCAACAACTGGAAAGATTTAATTCCTGAAGGAGAATATGTACTGGATGGTAATGACGTAATTGGCGGTAAATTATTCCTGACCTACAACCAAGATGCCTCCAACCATGCCTTTGTTTACGATCTGAATGGTAAACTACAACACGAAGTTAAATTACCTGCCCTAGGATCTGTGGGTTTCAGTGGAGACAAGGACGATAAAGAATGTTTCTTCACCTTTACCTCTTTTACTTTCCCGGGTTCCATTTATTCGTATGACGTGGATAAGAATACCTACGAATTGTACCGGGCTCCGGAAGTTAAATTTACTCCGGAAGATTTTGTAACCGAACAAATCTTCTTTGCCAGCAAAGACGGAACCAAAGTTCCGATGTTCCTGACCTATAAAAAAGGACTGAAGAAAGACGGCAACAATCCGGTATTCCTGTATGGCTACGGTGGTTTCAACATCAGTCTGTATCCAGGCTTTAGGACTTTTCGCCTGCCCTTCCTTGAAAACGGTGGTATCTACGTACAAGTTAATCTGCGCGGGGGTGGCGAATACGGAGAAGAGTGGCATATCGCAGGTACGAAGATGAATAAGCAAAACGTATTCGATGACTTTATCGCGGCAGCCGAATATCTCATTGATAATCAATATACCAGTCCGAAAAAGATTGCCATTGTGGGCGGTTCCAACGGAGGCTTGCTGGTAGGTGCCTGTATGACACAACGTCCCGAATTATACGGTGCTGCCATTCCGCAGGTAGGTGTAATGGATATGCTTCGTTACCATAAATTTACCATTGGCTGGAACTGGGCCAGTGATTACGGAACCAGTGAAGACAGTAAGGAAATGTTTGAATACCTGTATGGCTATTCTCCTTTGCACAACCTGAAACCCAATACGACGTATCCTCCTACCCTGGTTACCACTGCCGATCATGACGACCGTGTGGTACCTGCTCATTCCTTTAAATTCGCAGCCCGTCTGCAAGAATGTAGCGACGGTACAAACCCTACATTAATTCGCATCGATACCAAAGCCGGACATGGTGCAGGTAAACCCATCGCGAAGATTATTGAAGAACAGGCTGATATATATGGATTTATTATGTATAGCCTGGGGATGAAACCTGGATTCTAATCCGCTCATATTCATACTGCATGGTGTCGGGGGTGTGTCAAAGCCCAGTCGTTCTTTGAGTTAGTTACAAATCATAAGCAATTATCCCTACCGGGGTGATTGCTTACAGATCGTGATCTAACAGAAAAGTGACGTCAATTTTGACACACCGCCTCCACATGCCCATATATCCAGCAGTAATTACGCTTAACATTTGTCTGTAACGTCACAGCATCCCAGCCCTTTTCATCAAATCTCTTGAACGACCCGTTTGTTCATATTTGCTTTATTTGATAACCGATACACTTTGTGAAGTATTAGCACATACCTTTCAACAAATTCTTACTTATATTGTTAGTAAGTTCAAAGCCGCGGAAAGGATTAACTTAAAAGATATAGATATGAGCAAAATGATTAAATCGGGTTTAGCCATGCTGAACGTACTGGAAAGTTGGGGCGTAGACCATCTGTACGGGATACCTGGCGGATCGATTAACTCAACTATGGATGCCTTATATGAACGCAGGGAAACTATTCGATATATTCAGGTTCGTCACGAAGAAGCCGGGGCACTGGCAGCTACGGCAGACGCCAAGTTAACCGGAAAGATCGGAGTTTGTTTCGGGTCTGCAGGTCCGGGAGCTACCCATTTGTTCAACGGACTCTATGATGCACAGCAGGATCGGGTTCCGGTATTGGCTTTGATAGGGCAGGTTCCTTCTTTCCGGATGAATACCAATTATTTCCAGGAAATGAATGAAAACCCGATGTTTACCGATGTGAGCGTCTATAACCGGACGGTAATGACTCCCGAAAGTCTTCCTTTCCTAGTGGATGAAGCCATTCGTCAGGCCTATAAGCATCAGGGAGTAGCCGTTCTAACTATTCCGGTAGATTATGCGCTGGTTGAAATTCCCGATATCGATATATCTTCTGCTCTCAATTTTCGTAAAGGATTTCCCCTGCCTGAGAACAGAGATATCCAGGATGCAGTCCGGTTGATTGAAGAGGCTGAAAGGCCCATCATGTTTGTAGGACAAGGAATCCGGGGAGCTACAGAGGAAGCAATTATGTTATCGCAACATTTTTCCATGCCTATAGTATCAACTGTGTTAGCGAAAGGTATAATACCCGAAGATGAAAAAAGCTATATGGGAACTTCCTATCGTGTAGGCACCAAACCCGGTAATGAAGTTCTGCTTTATACAGACCTGATTGTTTTTATTGGCAGTGATTATCCTTTTGCACCTGTTTTGTTTCCCCCTGAAGTTAAATTCATACAAATAGATATTGATCCTTCCAAGCTGGGAAGTCGCCATAAAACCGATGTCGCTATTCTGGGAGATGCGAAGGAAGTGATGAAAGAAATGGTTTTTGCAGGTAAAAAGAAAACTTCTTCCAAATTCCTGGAAGCCAATCGGAAGAATCGCCAGAACTGGCTGGACTGGATGCATAGTTTTGATGATAGCAAAGAAATGCCTTTGCGTCCCGAACCCGTTTTTAAAGAGATTAACCGGATAGCTACAGAAGATGCCATCTTTGTCACCGATGTAGGGAATGTGACAATTTATGCCATCCGCTTCCTTCAAATGAATAATACCAAACAACTCTTTACCACTTCAGGTTTATTTGCAACCATGGGATATGCCGTACCCGGTGGTATTGCTGCCAGGTTGAGTTTTCCCGAAAGGCAGGTCTTTACCCTCAATGGAGACGGAGGATTCGCCATGATGATGCAGGATGTGATGACGCAGGTGAAGTACAATCTTCCAGTTATCAATATTGTTTTCTCCAACAACTCTTTCGGCTTTATTGATGCCGAGCAGGAAGATACCCGTCAACCAAAATATGGTGTGGATCTCACCGGAGCCGATTATGGCAAGATGGGAGAGGCCATGGGAGCAAAAGGCTATACAGTTACCCATGCTGACCAGCTTAAAAAAGTCTTCGACGAAGCACGTGATGCAACCGGTCCCGTAGTGATTGATATCAAATTAGGAAACGAGCGTCCTTTTCCTGCAGAAGCAATTGTACTGGATGAAGAAGAATACGGAAAAGAAGCGGTAGAAGCGTTTAAAAAGCGTTATAAAGTAAAAGATATGCCAACATTAAAAGATTTACTACAAGAATAATTCTCTCTTTTTCTCTTTTTATATGCAGGTTATTTCTTAGAATGCAACTTCTCTGTTTCGTAATAGTAGCCCTGAGGTTTTGAATAGATGTTGAATACTACTATTACGGAGCAGATTTATTCATGTAAATCAGCAATATATTTTTACCTTTGTAGTCTTCGGTCTCAAAAACGATTATTCATAACAGGGAAAAGACAATGGAAAAAACAATGAAAGACTGGGTATTGGCTACCCGACCGTGGTCTCTTACCGCATCGGCTATGCCCGCGTTGCTGGCCATCTCTTATGTGTTTTATATCAGACATGCATTATTGGTTCCTATTCATTGGTGGCAGGGTGTACTGGCCTTGCTGGGTGCTGTCATTTTCCAGGTAGGAGGTAACCTGCTGAATGATTATTTTGACTTCATTTATAAAGTGGATCGTGCGGATACTTACTCCAGCCGGACCCTGGTGGATGGTAATTTTACACCCCGTTCTATTTTTATTTTCGGAGTAACTTCTTTACTCATCGGTTCGGCCATTGGTTTATACTTGCTATTCTTCTCCGGTTGGCATTTACTTTGGATAGGTGTTCTGGGATTCCTGGGGGCTTACTTCTACAATCGCTTGAAGTATATCGCTTTAGGAGATGTTGTGATCTTCCTTATTTACGGATGGCTCATTAGTCTTGGAGTCGTCTATGTAATGACGGGTATACTGATCTGGCAGGTTCTTTTAGTTAGTTCTTCTGCCGGATTATTGATCGTAGGTATTCTTCATGCCAATAATACCCGTGATATTCTGAATGACCAGAAAGCCCATATCCATACTCAGGCAATGGTTTTAGGGGTGGAAGCTTCCAAAAGATATTTTATAATTCTGATGGTAGGTGCGTATCTGCTCTTATTGTTTATTATTCTTCTCGGAATCGTTCATTCCTTGTGTTTACTCGTTTTTCTGACATTTCCCATTGCTCTAAGATTAATGAAGCAAATGTATGAGATAGACCTGAATAGCCTGGATAAAATAAAAACCCTGACCGAATCGGTAGCTCAATTGGTAATGTCTTACTGCCTGCTGTTTGCTATCAGTAATTTCATTGCCGGATTTATGCTTTAATGGCTTTACCTTTGCCGGATATGCTTTGGATATCCAATCGGATCACTTCCGTTCGGTGAAGTGATTTTTCGATGTATGTAAGACCTATCCCTTTATCGTTGGGCGAATATTTGTCCACAATCAATTCCAGTGCCTGCTTTTTCTCTTCATCCGGTAAGTGAAACGTGACGGTTCCTTTTACCTGCACACTTTCATAAGCTGTGGTAAATTTATCAGATATAACCTGTGTTTTGCCTACCACACAGAAAGAAACTTTATTATTGGCTGCCAATATTTTTAGTTTTTCTCCCTCCGGAGCACAATGAAAGTAAATACGATCCTGATATAGAACATAATTTAATGGAATACCATAACCAGATTGTTTCTCAGACACCATTGCCAGAAAACCATATTCTCCTTGTTGAAGAAGTCGGATAGCTTCTTCTTCTGACAAAAGCCGGTCTTGCCGGCGAACGGATTCATTATTGTATTTCATATAAGTTACAAATATAAAATAAATTGGTCTTTTTCAGAACATCTTCCACTTATTTCTGTTATAGTAATTATAAAGGACAAATAATAAACTAAATTCTCTTTTTTATTAATGATTACAGAAAACTGATGCCTTTTTATGTTTTATAACATCCCTGTTAATATTAGGATTCTTTTTCTTTTTTTCAGTAAAACAATTTAGATTTGTAAAGGCAAACAAGAAAAAATGGATAATAATAAAGAAGTTAAGGAGTGTATTGTCATTATGCCTATTGAAGATCGTTGTTTTGGCTATAAATGGGGGCATTTTCGACATGTATATGATTGCTTGATTAAACCATCAGTCAACCAGGCTGGATTCATACCGGTTAGAGCTGATGAACTTTGTTCACGTGAGGTCCAGTATGATATGGTTATTAATAAAATAGTAATGGCACCCATTGCTGTTTTTGACCTTAGTACCCTGAATGAAAGGATTATAACCGGACTTAAGATACGGAAAGCTTTTAATAAACCAGTCATTATCATTAGCGATAAAGAGGAGGACTCCTTAAAAGACTTTTTATCTAAAAACGTCAGGTATATTAATTACAGAAAGAACATTGACACAATTGCTAATTTTTATGTACGCCAACTAATTTCCAATTTTATAAGAAGTTTTTCCCAATCTGCTCGATTTGCTGAATGTTAAAGCTGAATTTAAGAGATTTCCAGTTACTCTAATCAGTAATACGAACATATCCTGTTTTTTCAATATAGCTTGTCCTTGCTCAGATAATATCCAGTCCAATCATCTACTTTATGTTGGCATCAGTTCTTCCAGGGTTACTGCCTAAAAGTTACTACGGAATAGAGCGGGTACTATTGATCCAATAATGGGATTCCGTCTCCTCTTATTCTCTATACCTGATATAACCTCTTTTTATTTCCACAAACTTATCTTCCCATTTTCATTTTAAAATACATCAGTTTATAAAATAATCTTTTATTTCTGTAAATCTCCGAATACGGTGCTGATTTAAATAAACCAAACTCTTTTTCCATCTGTTTATACCTTACTAGATAATAAAATTGTTTAACTCATAAAAAATAAGCATTATGGAAGAAAGTAAAGATCCGAGAATTCAGATTCATGCTAATCTGGAAGATGTCCAAAAAGAAATCGAACAAGCAGCTAAAGATCGTAAAAGTGAGATCGACGAGGAAATGAAAGATCAGAAAAAAGCGTTAAAAAACGAAATGAAAGATCTGAAAGATGAAGCAAAAAGTGGTTACGAGGAATACAAGACCTATAAGAAAGATTCTGAAGATCCCGCAGCCAGCGAAAAGGTGTCTACTGCCAAAGAGGCTTCTAAAGTAATTAAGAAAAACATTGAAGTGGATTACGAGGAAAGTAAAGAGCAGCTTGATCGCGATGCCGACATGCGTAAGGAAAGCATTGATCGCATGCTTGACGATTCTGATGATGCCATGGAAGCTCGTCAGCAAAGAGAAGTGCGTGATAACCGTATGGCAGGTCAGACAAATTCACTAATCCCTGAACCGGATATGAATGATTCAGCTAACATGAAGATGGAAAATTCCGGAAAAACAGAAGAAGGTAATATGAATATGAATAGAGCCAGCGCGGCTATCAGCAGTCCTGTTTACGAAGTAGAAGATACTTTAATTACAGATGATCATTCCGACGAATTCGTCTTGATTCACGAAGAACGCATGTATGCCGATGCCGATGCTGATTCAATGAATGAAAGTAAAAACAACCGGAATAGTTGTCAGCCGAAATAAGGAAGGATAATTAAGAAATTAGAATTAAGAATTAGAAATTAAGTAGTTAAGAATAATACTCCCTCATGGGATTCCTGATTTCTTAATTCTAAATTCTAATTTCTTAATTCTAAATTGTATCCCTCATCCGATAAACTTCAAACAAACCGGCATATTTATAAGGATATTCTTATCGATATTTCTTAATAAGCCGGTTGTGTGATCCATTTGATAAATCTCAACGGTATGACTCTCCATATTGGCTACCAGCAGGAATTTGCCATCAGGGGTGATTACCATATTTCGCGGGTGAATATCGGTTGGCTGATATCCCACTTTACTCATTCTTCCGTTTTGTTCATGGATGGAAAAGATGGCGATACCATCTCCTTTCAGGCGGTTGGAAGCATATACAAATTTACCGTCGGGTGAAATGGCGATATCTCCGCTTCCTTGGGCATTCAGCAAATCGGCTTTGATGGTTTGGAACTCTTCCAACTCTCCATCTTTGTAATAAAATCCAATCACTGTTCCTGCCAACTCATTAATCAGGTACATTTTATCTCCTGCAGGGTGAAACTCTAGATGCCGGGGGCCTGAGCCATCTGCTACTTTGTATTTCTTCAGGGAAGCCTCATCCAAAACATCTCCCTCCTCTGTGACTTGGATATCAAACCTATAAATATGATCAGTTCCCAAGTCGGTGGCAAATATATATTTTCCATCCGGCGAGAATCGAACGCAATGTAAATGAGGAGCTTCCTGTCGTTCTTCGTTTGTTCCTTTTCCACTGAACGAGATGACTTGTGTGACGGGACTTAATTTTCCGTCTTCCTTAATCCGGAAAGCACTGATAGATCCTCCTCCGTAATTGGAAGTAACCACGAATGTTCCTTTCGGATCGACAGCAATATTGCAAGGGGCATTTCCTTTCGTTTCTTCCCGGTTTAACAGCGTAATATCTCCGGTTTCGATATCTAAGGACAAGGCGTTAGCATACGAGGGCTCTTTTTCATTCTCGCTGACGGCAAATATCTGATTATTAGAATATACGGCCAGGTAGGAGGGATTATCAACTTTGGCTAGGCTCACATATTCCGACTCTCCGGTAAGGGTATTGAATTTATAAACATATACACCCTCACTTGATTCTTTGGTATAGGTTCCTACTAATAAATATATAAAATCTTCCATTTGTAAGTTATTTGTTGGGTTTATCCGGTTTTTCCTGGGTTTTCGATAAAGACAATCCTCCGTCGGCGTAAATGGTTGTTCCTGTTACATAACTTGCCTCTTCGGATGCTAACCAAGCGGCAACATTTGCTACTTCTTTCGGCTCACCTACATATTGTATAGGTACATTTTTTCCTTCGTGTTCCAGCTTTTCCGGGTCGGACATACTATCTTTATTGATGTCTGTATTGATTGCACCCGGAGCTATTGAGTTGATTCTTATTCCCAGATGAGCATATTCCACCGCCATTGTTTTGGTGAGTTGCTTGATTCCTCCCTTGCTGGCTGCGTAATGGGCATAACATAGAAAAGGTACAGCTTCATGGATACTGGATACATTGATGATGATTCCTTTGCGATGCGACTTTACAAAATGATTCAGGGCATTTCTTGAGCCCAGAAACGTGCCTGTGAGGTTGGTATCAATAACATTCTGCCAAACATCTAAGGGCATGGTATGCGTAGAAGAAGGTGATTGGGTGCCTGCATTGTTTACCCAAACATCCAGTTGACCGAACGCATCAATGGTTTTCTCTAGCAGGTTGTTCATATCCTTTTCTTCCTTTACGTCCGCATGTACGGCAATGGCTTCTCCGCCTTCCTTTTTAATTTCTTCAACTATTTGAGTGGCTTTCTCGTCTTCCTGGTAATAGTTGATAACCACTTTCATTCCTTCCTTTGCAAAACGTCGTGCAATGGCTTCTCCAATTCCGCTGGAAGAACCAGTTACAACTGCAACTTTTCCTTTTAAGTCTTTATACATGGTATTGCTAAATTAATCGTTATACGCTAATAACAATTCTTGGGTTTCAATGGATTAACAGGAGGTGCTTTTTTTATTTTTATTTGTTTCTATCTACTCCGTTAATTTCATGTTGTTCCAGCATTTGCCTCAACTGTTCTTTGGTATAGGGTAATTCCGGCTCTTTTATAAATTCATCAGTGGCATCCGGATTGCTAACAAATTTCGGGTAAACGAATTTATTCGCTTGTGTATAAACGGTGTCATGACTTATGCGATTGATCCGAAGAAAGTAATAAGCCGGAGCAGAATCTGTTTTAAACCGTATCCGGTATATGTCACCCACTTCAGGATTGGCTACATATTCTTTCTTCAGCTTTTGGTTATGGAGGTTCATGAGCACTAAAAAAATATCAGGCTCAGGAATAACCAGATACCGGTATATAGATAGAAAGGGGTTCGCATACTTTTCTCGTGCAAGCCTTTCAACCCTTTTGGTGTCTCCTGGCTCCCGCAGGATGCACAACAAGTACGTACGTCTGAGGGTCCTGTTGGAATAACAGGTAGGTAAAACAAATGGAAGTAATCTCTTTGCCAGATAATTCGAAACAGGTAAGAACCGCAATGAGGGCATGTCTCTCTGCCCCATCTGACACTTTTTGTCCGTCGAGAAGTTTTTCTACCGTATATTAGGAACATACATCTACTATTTTCAACATTCCGATCATTTTCGGGTTGCAAGTTTATACTTTTTTTTAGATTACCTACATAATAGACATAAAAAGAGCATTGATAAACAAATATTGTTCTTTTAGTCGGAATTAGTTTTTGCTTTCTCTGAGGGGTGATGGAGAAATAAAATTCTTTTTTAGCTTTGTAGTGTTAATTGAATTATTGTAATTTTTCTCACTTAAACTTTATACTTGTTTATTACTAAAGTTTCCTTTTTCACTCTCTTTAAGGTGACTTTTTGTTAGCAAAAGACCTATGGACTAAACGTGTGATTTGTACAGTCTTAACCAAGACTGTACAAATCTCTTTTTATTCCCCTAGCATCTCTTTAATAATTTTATCCGATAGGCTATTTTCGGATGAAGTCTTTATAGTTAGGTGAGATTTTAATAAGGCAAGCTCAAGTTCCGGATAGTTCGTGCTATACTCTTCCGTGAAGTACTCTGCCAGTGTCAGGAAGATGGGAGGAGTGGATGCCATTCTGCTATCCTGTCCCCGGCTGAGATCCCAGTTTAAGCCAAAAAAATGGTTAATGGCTCCCAGACCATATCCTCCGCTGAGTATAGGAAAAGAGAATTCCTGCCATTCACTATTTTCTGGGTAACGGAAAAATATATAAGGTTCTTTTTCTTGTAACACGAATTCATATTCTCCTTTGTGGATAATTTCATCTTTAGAAGATAAGATATAAAGTGTACGGGGAGAATCTTTTACCAGCACGAATTTCTCATCCGGAGTAAACCAACTGTTTTCTTTCATACCTTTTGATATTTGATACGCATTTTCCCAGTTTTTATCTTTCAGGTTTATAACTTCTTCCTGTCCTCCACATTTAAGAACCAGATAAGGATCTATCACAGTGATACGCAGTTTTACTTCCTGCAAAGTGACTTTGTCAGTGACAGTAAAGGTGGTTCTACCTTTACTTTTGGTGTTTATCTTTATGCACCCAAAGAGAGATGTACCGTAACCGGGTCCTGGAAGTTCAATGGAGGCCGTTGCAATGCTTTCATCCTCCGATTGAATGCCATAATTGGAGTTTCCGCTTTTAATGGAAATGTTCACATCGCTTTCCGACATGGTTAATACATATTCATAAGAATTAAAGCTCAGGTCGTAAATCCGGGGCTTGTCATCACTGTCGCAAGAGATTAAACAAAGGGAAGTGAACAGAATAGCGAATAGTAAATGTAATTTCTTCATATTATACGTTTATTTAGTTTATGATTCTTTGATAAAGACAGACATATGCTGTAAACTCCCTATGAAGAGATGAGAAATTGATACCTGCTTTTTGTTGAAAAGGAAAAATAGATACAAGTCTTTCACTTTTCGATTCTTTATATTTATTCCGTTTAAGAGTTTCATAATTAACTCTATTAACTCTTTTTTTTACTACTGCTCTTGTATTCGACAAGATGCACATCTTATAGATGATAAGATGTACATCCTGTATGTTACGAGATGTGCATCCTATACCTGACAAGATGTGCATCCTGTCGGATGTTTGTAGGACGCAAGTAAAAGAAGGGTAGGGCTTATGTAAGAATAGAATTGTTTGGTTGTAAATAGCTGAAGCGTGCATAGTTGAGCGCAGGCTAACAGCCTTTTCTTCTTTGCTTTAGATCATATATTCGTATTGTTGATCAGGGTAAAATACTATCTCACAGCCTTTGCTTCTTTGCCCTTAAATTATATATCCGTATCGTCGATCCAAATATGATCACTGTCTTACAGCTTTTCTTTCTTTATCCGAGATCATATACCCGTATCTTTGATTAGGATAAAACTACTGTCTTACAGCCTTAACTCTTCTTGGGGATTGGGATAAGAGAAATTGACTTTGTTGTAGAGGTACTTAATTTGAAAAGTAGGGAGAAATTAATATCAGTCGGGTTCGGAAGATTTTAAGACGTTAAACTCTGTAAGAAATCCCGCAGGGATTGCATGTTCATAACCGTGGGATACATATCCCACGGGATAAGAGATAGAATAATCCCGTGAGCCATGAAGTGGGTCAATAATATATTCTTCACCCCCTATTGGGGCTGTCAGAGTAGAGTCGGGTTAGCTGTTTCCACGGGATGTAACCCCGTGGTTATGCACATCAAATCCCTCCGGGATCTTAACAGACCATAGATTTTGGCTTGATGGCTAAGAAATGTTATCTCCCGACCACGACTGGATATCCATCCCACGGTTATGCACCTGTAATCCCTCCGGGATTTCTTCTAGATTTTAAGACGTTAAAATCAAGAAGAACACGACTGAGTTAATATCCACTAAATGTATTTCCCTGGCTTAAATCGCCTGTGCGGTAGCCTTTGTAAAACCAGTCATGCCGTTGTTTGGAGGTACCGTGAGTAAAAGAGTCTGGTACGCTATATCCCTGAGCTTCTTCCTGCAACCGATCATCTCCAATGGCACTTGCCGCATTCAGGGCTTCATCAATATCATCGGCATCCAGACTGCCAAACATTTGCTGGGTATGATAAGCCCAATAACCGGCATAAAAATCGGCTTGTAATTCGAGGGCTACAGATATCGCGTTTGCCTGCGTTTGGCTAGAATTGGACATTTGCTGGTGTGCCTGGTCAAGAGTACCTAGTAGCTTCTGCACATGATGCCCCACTTCGTGAGCAATAACATAGGCATAGGCAAAATCTCCCCCTGCACGGAGTTGGGTTTCCATTTGCCGGAAGAAGGAAAGGTCTACGTATATATTTTCATCGACCGAGCAGTAGAAAGGTCCGGTGGAACTTTGGGCTGTTCCGCAGGCAGAAGTTGTATAACCTGAAAATAGCACAAGGGTAGGTTTGCGGTAGCTGCGTCCCATCTGCTGAAAAGCGGCAGTCCATACATCTTCCGTATCAGCGAGGACTACGGAAACAAACCGGGCCAGTGAATCTTGTTCGGCAGAAGGAGTATATGTTTGCGAATAACCCGAGGTGTTTCCCGGATCACTTCCACCGATTAACTCTAATACCTGCAATGGATTTCCGCCCATTATCCAGATAATAATAGCTACTACCACTAATCCGATACCACTTTGCAGATTACAGCCGATGCGGCCGCCGCCAAAACTACCACCTTGTGAGCGGCGATCGTCTACATTTTCACTTCCTCTTCTTCCTTGCCATTCCATACGTTGTCCTTAAAAACATGAAACATTCATTCCCGGCTTTTAGTTCAATGTCTTTCCCATAAAATGAAAATTAGTCTTCGTGGGGTGAACAGACTTCTTTACCAGCCTCTTCCTCCGCCACCGCCTCCTCCGCCACCGGAAAATCCGCCTCCACTGCTACCGGAGCTCCAACTACTTGAACCGGAGCTTCCGCTACTGTCGGAAGAAGAGGATACGGTAGGGTCTATTTTTGCACTCCTTATGGAAGAATTGAGGGAGCTGGCTAAAGTTGAAGCCAGCAATGTGGAAGTAAATGGTGCCTTATCCACATACCAGTCCGGACTATAATTGGCTGCCCGGAGCACATTATCGAACTTCTTGCCCCATTCATTTTCCACATCGAGCGCTATGGCATAAGGCAGGTATTGTTCAAATAGTTCCGGTGTGCGTTCCGGTGGTGTTAAAAGATTAAGCCGGTTCTCCTCGGCAGTTTTCAGGTACATTCGGAAACCTTCCAACTCTGCCTTGGTTTGAGCACCCAGTGGCGTGGGCGCTTTTATTAAGTAAGTGTAGATACCCAGGGAAAGGAACATCGTCACCAGAAATACACTGGTAATGAAACTTTCGGTAGAAAACAGTAAGCTAAGGGTTGACACGGAAGGCATAAGAGTAAATCCGACTCCCATAAGAAGGAAAATGATACTGCCACAACCTTTCTGAGTAAGACCGACATTAAACAAAAATACTCCCGCAGCAATAAATGGCAGTAAGAATAACAACGGTAGAGCTGCACCGCCTTCCTGGGTTAGTATGAAGTACAAAATGGTAAAAAGCGCTGTCAGTAATATTCCCCAGACGACATATTTAAAGTTATGCCGGAAAAAGTCTTTCAGGTTCCATTCGGTAGATAATGTCTTTCCTAATGCCTTACTGGCAGCAGAGAATTTTGTGTGATGCTTATCTGAAACAGTAATCGACTGACTGGTTGTGGACGTAAAAAGCTTAGAATATATCTTCTTTTCTTCGCTGGTCATTTCCCTTTTCTTTTCTGTGGTTTGCAGTGTGAAATACTTGTTCAGAAAAGAAATCCTGATGTTTCCTTTAATAGCCATACTGATTAACGCAACCGTGAATGCTTTATTGTCAGCAGCTCTTTTATACAGGTATCGCACTACGGCTGGCGACCATCCATGTGGCGGATTAAATGTAGGAATTACTACCGGTTTCTCCGGGTCTACACCTACTTTTTTCCAGGTGTAAAAGTAATAGCCAAGCATAAGGGTAAGGAAGAGGCAGGTTAAAATCAACTTCTTGTACTTTAGCCAGAATAACTGAATCCAGCTGGGAGGGGGAGGACGTTTGATAATATGCGGGGTGAAGGATGCTGCGACGGTTAGCCCTTCTTTATAACCCAGCGGTCCATTGCTCCGAAACTTAATTTGGTTATTGGTAACATCGGCGGAGCAGTCGGAAGCGGTGGAACCATAATTTCCGGTATAACAAGCTGTATTGATGGGGGAAGCACCTTCGGGTAGATGGAGCGTTGCAGATGCTTCTTCAATGGCAAAGAACCATTCATTTCCCGTAACATTCCAGTAGAGTTCGTCAAAGTCATCGAAGAAACCTACATGTCCGTAGCTTTCGTACACGATGGTGTATTCGTAAATCCCCGGTTGCAATCGGACGTCTGCATTTCCGATGTAGATTTCACGATAGCCATTGGTGTCTTCTGTCTTGTATTTTTCTTTCTTTCCATCCCGTTGAACCTCCGTTACTTTGAAGTTTACCCTTTCTTTTTTCCCCTCCTTTGTAGTACGGTATAGCGGGATGCTTCTTACGATTCCCCGTTGGATATCGTATAGTCCTCCATATACCTTAATGGACTCTGATACGGTTACTTTACCATCTGTTTCAATATCAATGTCGGAGTGAAAGCGGATGATTCTTTCCACCTCGTAGTTAGCATCTTGTGCCTGAACAGGAAAAAAGAGCAGCAGGAATAAACCTACTAAAAGACTTTTGCAGATTAATTTCATGAGAAAGAGATTTCGGGAGTTGATTTTTCATTTGTTCCGGCCTGGAAGAACAGCCCTTTTTGGAAGCTGAACAGATTGCCTATTATATTGGTAGGAAAGCTTTCAAGCGCAATGTTATTCTCCCGGACGGTTCCGTTGTAATATCTT
The DNA here is from genome assembly GCA_021201335.1 of Bacteroides sp. Lineage (GTDB taxonomy): Bacteria > Bacteroidota > Bacteroidia > Bacteroidales > Bacteroidaceae > Bacteroides. Next base: position 44,141 of record JAJQFD010000038.1, read on the forward strand.
CGCGCTTTTTCCAGATCGTTTTCGAGGCTTGATAGTTGTTTCTGCAGGTTCAGGAAGTTTTCATTGGCTTTCAGTTCCGGGTACTTTTCTGCTACTACCAGTAACCTGTCCAGTTGAGTAGTCAGCCGGCTTTCCGATGTTATTTGTACCTCTTGCCGGTTGGCCTGAAGAGCTTCCGAACGATACCGGGTAATTTCTTCCAGTGTATTTTGTTCGTGCTGGCTGTATCCTTTCACTATGTCCACGAGGGTAGGTACCAAGTCGTGCCGTTTTTTCAGGTAAACATCAATAATGCTCCATGCTTCCTGCATACGATTTCTGTTTTTCACCAGTTTGTTGTAAATAAAGATGATGCTGGCTAAAAGAAAGACCAGCAACAGGCTTATTAGAATCGCTGTCATGTGTATTGAGTTGGGTGATTTTGTTGTTACCCGGCAAATCTACATAAATTAATCCGATTTATAAACAATACGGTATTGTTTTGCCGGAAGGAAGGGGCAATGTCGTCAGCTTAGGGAGATCAGCCGTTTGGTGAATATCAGCTAATCTTTTATCCGGAACGGGTAGCATGTGCTTAACCACGGGGTAAGATATCCCGTGGAAAGAAGGTAGAGACAGGAAAGAGAGCCCTGAAAGGGGTTAATAGCCATTCTTCTTCACCTCCGTTCGGAGCTAAGTTGATAAGAGCCCTTGTTTGCTACCACGGGATATACATCCAGTCATGATCGGAAGATTTGAAGACGTTAAATCTAGAAGAATCCCGTAGGGATTGCAGGTGCATAACCGTGGGATGGATATCCCACGGGATAGGATATAGAAATATCTCCGTGAGCCGCGAAGTGGGTCAATAATATATTCTTCACCCCCTGTCGGGGCTGTGTGGGTAGAGTTGGGACGTCTATTCCACGGGATTACATCCCGTGGTTATGCACATCAAATCCCGAAGGGATTTTTTAACAGACCATAGATTTTGGATTGATGGCTAAGAAATGTTATCTTCCGACCACGACTGTATCCCACGGCTATCCACATATAATCCCTTTGGGATAGGGAATTAGTTATTAGATTGGCGACATTGAAGAAGGGTACCTCCTTAGGGAAGCAATATCTCGAACTTTGTCCATCCGTTTTCAGACGTCAGGCTAAATTTACATTTGTGGTTTATCAGTACATCCCGTACGAACATTAATCCGATTCCCTGTCCGGTTGATTTGGTACTAAAGAAGGGGGTAAATAGTTTTTCTTTTACTTCATCCGGAATACCCGGTCCGTTATCTTCCACTACTATGGATAAAGGCGAGGTTCTGGTTATAATTCTTATTTCCCCATTTTCTCCAATTGCCTCGTAAGCGTTTTTAATGATATTCACCAGTACCTGTTCAAACTGTATACCATCCACATAAATTGACTGATCTTTCTCTGCCAGTGACAAATGCAGATGGATATTACGACGCAGGCATTCACTCCGGGTCAGGGCATCCACCGCCCGTATCTGTTCATTCAATGAAATAAGAGAAGGGGTGGGTGCAGGTATCTTTACGACCTCAGCCAGGTTGCAGACAAACTGAGCCAGGTTATGGCAACGATCATGAGAAGCATTCAGGATCGGAACGACCTCTTTCCAGGTATTCTGTTCGTCTTGTTCCAGTATCTCCGATAGTACATTCAGGGTTGATCCGATAGCACCCACGGAATTATTGACTTCGTGAGACATCATCCGGATAATGCGTTCGTAGGAGTCTTTTTCTGTTTTCAGTAATTCGCGGGTAAATTCTTCAATCAGGATAAACGGATGCTCAAACCCCAGGTCGGCAAAAGAAGAGCGGACACATCGGTATATTGCCCTGCCGGATGTTTGTACTACGATTTCATCTCCTCTCTTCATTCCGGCAAGTCGGCTCGAAAGTTCAATTTCTGAACCCAATAGAGTTTTTCCACGTACATCGTCGAGGCTGTCAATTTGGAGCAATTTCAGTCCGGAAGAGTTGATATCCGAGATGCGCTCGTTAAAATCTAGTATAATAATACCCTGGGGAGAAGCCTGTATTAATAAATCCAGGAATTGATTCTTTTCGCGAACAGACAGCCGCTCTTTCCTTAGGTTGGTCATCATACGATTGAATACTTCAATCATCTGATTAGCCTCTTTGTTTTTAACAGGTCGGAGACGGGTTGAGAAATCTTGTTCGTTCAGTAGCTTCATACTACTAACTATTAACTGATAAGGTTTAATCAGTTTCTTATCCAGAAAGAAATAAACTAAAACCGGTATGATAAGGATGCCAGGCAGAAGCCATAAAGAGCTTCCATTTTGCCGTAGATAGACATACACTCCTCCCAGACCTATTCCCGCCAGAAAAACAATGATGATACCCGTTATAAGTTTATATTTCATCCGTTAGATTATTCAGGTAGTTGGATGTCGTACTTCTCCAGACGGCGATACAATGTCTGCCCGCTTAGTCCTAATGCAGTAGCAATCTTCGAGTGGTTATTGCCATATAAAGAGATCGCTTTGCGGATCATGTTTCTTTCCATTGACTCCAGGGATTGAATGCTTTCTGCCGGAATATCATGCGCGCTAGGAGTTTCTATATATTGTTCTTTGAAATCCAGGTCTGTTATTTGTTTTTTGGGAGAAAGAAGCAGCGTACGATCTACCAGGTTCCTAAGTTCCCTGATATTGCCCGGATAAGGTAGCTTTTTCAGGAAGGTGATCGCCTCCGAAGATATTTCTGCTTTTTCTGTTCCGAGCATTTGTGCCTGCTTCTCGGCGAAATAGTCAACGAGTAAAGGGATATCTTCCATTCTTTCCCGCAAGGCAGGTACCCGTACTGTGATGAGGTTAATCCGATAGAATAAATCTTCACGGAACATACCATTACCCACCATTTCGGGGAGGTTGCGGTTGGTGGCACTGATAATACGGGTGTCCACATACCGTGTTTTACTATCACCAAGTGGCTCAAATGTCTGGTCTTGCAATACTCTTAGTAACTTTACCTGGCATACCATGTCGAGTTCGCCTATCTCGTCCAGGAATATACTTCCTTTATGTGCCATCTCAAATCTTCCGATGCGGTCGTGATATGCATTGGTAAAAGCACCTTTCTTGTGGCCGAACATCTCGCTTTCAAACAAAGATTGCGAGATTCCACCCAGATTCACTTTCACAAAAGGCTTTCCCTGCCGGTCGCTACTTTCATGAATGGCTTCGGCTATAAGCTCTTTGCCCGTACCGCTTTCACCTGTAATTAATACGGATGCATGGGTGCGTGCGATCCGGGAAACGGTATTGAGTACCTGTGCCAGCAAAGGAGATTTCCCGATAATTTTATGAAAAGAATCCGGAGAAGTATCTTTCAGCTTACTTTCTTTCTCACTGTTTTCGTATAACTGGATAGCTGTCCGGATACTGTTCAGCAGAACGATGTTATTCCAGGGTTTGGTAATAAAATCGAATGCTCCTGCCCGGATTCCCTGAACAGCCAGACCGATGGACCCCCAGGCGGTTATCAGGATAACAGGTACATCCGGACAATAGATTCTTACTTTGCTCAGTAGTTCCAACCCTTCCTCTCCACTGGTGGACTTGGAATAATTCATGTCCATCAGGATAAGTTGCGGACAGGTATGGCTTACGAAGTTAGTTACTTCTTTAGGAGTTGCAGCAAGGGCCACTTCATATCCGGCCCTGCCCAGCACAAGCGCCAGTGATGAGCGAACAATGGCATCATCATCGCAAATTAATATCATGGTTTTTATTAATAACAGATTATCGAAAGTTCTAAATTAGCAATAAATTCTATAAATCCCCGGCATATTTATTGGAAAACTGTTATTCATCCCTTAATGCAATGGCTGGTGCTATTTCGGAGGCCTGCTTTGCCGGATACCAGACTGCCATTCCGGAAACGATTGCCAGGAAAGCAAACGTAAGGATGTAATTAATGAAATCTTGTTCTTTTCCAATACCTTCCTGGCCTCTTTCTGCTACAGGAACACCCAGGGAAGAAATTAATTCTGTTTCTCCCAGATTTATACATATATAAATGGAAATAAGGCTTGAGAAAAATAGCATGATGAAGATTTCGGCAAACATCATCCACTTAACTTGCCATCTGGATGCACCCATTGCTATGCGTAAGGCAATTTCACTGCGGCGTGACTGACTACGGAACCAGAAAGTTCCAATTAATCCCAGAAAGATATTAATCAGCAGGAAACCGGTTATGGCCAGTACACTATTTGTATTATCTGTCAAATACATATCTATGAACATTTTTTCAATTTCTTTGGATGGAACCAGTGAAATCAGGAAATATGGACCAATAAATAGCTGATCTCTCATCTCTTCCACAAATTTCTGCGGGAAATTATGATCTGCATCAGGACTTACCCTTATACTGATATCTGTATAAGCCAGATCTATATTATCAGGAGGTAATGCTTTATATAGGACACTCCTGAAGGGTTCGTCAAGACTCCTTCTCGTTTTTTCACAGATACCGATCACCTGCCATTTTTCATTCCTTGTATTGACTGTCTTTATTTCTTCGATTGGATAAGTAGTACTTCCAAATTCACCGATCAGACCTTCCCGGTTAGGAGCCAGAATTATATTATTCTCCGTTAACATATCATTTTCTTCAAAGACTCTTCCGCTCAGACATTTTATTTTATATACATCAAAAAAACCTGGAGATACTTGCTGATATTTTAATGTTGTCCATGCAGAATCTTCGTTCACTCTGTAACCATTGTAACTATTGGCATAAGAATTTGGAACTGCGGCTTTGGAGAATGACAGGCTTTCAATGCCTGGAAAGCGCTTTACTCTTTCTGAAAAAAGGGATAAGTATACAGATTTATCTTCCATTTCATTCGGGTCCATATCTTTTTTCCCCATTTTAATGAGGTATGTATGGTTAATGTCGCTGCCCGGATCTTCCCAGTAAATTTTTCCAATGTAATAAAGAAAATCACAGCAAAACCACAGTACACAGAAAACCAGGATGTATTCGAGCATAATCCATCCGTTTACTCTTCGCTCATTCCAGATAATTTTAAAAATATGACGTATCATGATTTCTTGTCGTTTTGATGAAGTGAATTAATAATGGTTGTCTGTGATGCTTTGTAGGCTGGCAGTCCGGCCGAAAGCAAATTGATTACTATACAAGCAAGGCAAACAGCTATAAATACAACAGGCGAAACAAGCGTAGCAATAGGGATAGGACTGTTGGCAGGAATTCCCAGCAGCCATTCTCTCATCCAGAAAACCACTATGTACGAGATGATTAATCCCAGAATTCCCCCAATAACAGAAGTGATGAAGTTTTCATAGAGCACCTGGGTCAGGATAATGTATTTTTTAGCTCCGAATGCCTTTCTCACACCTATTTCTGCTGTACGTTTCTTGATGCGTGACAGACTGATACCCGACAGGTTAATAGCAGGAATAAGAAGCAAAACACACATGATAAATACTCTTTTCCTGTTTTGAGCCTTGATTTCGTCTTCCAGCTCATTCACACTGCTGCCCCAAACATTCATACTATGTATCCGGCGATTTTCCGGCCCTCTCAAATACAATTGCTCCGGAGCCTTTTCTCGTGCGTATTGTTCTTCATACTTCCTTACTTCGGTAATGAGTTCCGGGAAATCTTTTTCGTCCCGACCCATTATCAGGATCTCATAGTGTTGATGTTTATATTCTTTGTTAGATGTATACGGAACCCATACATCCCCATACGCATCATTAAATAAGGGAGAGACATCTTTCACTATTCCTATGATTTGGTAGAGTTGGAAATTTATTTCAATTTTTTTATTTAGTGGCGAGGAATCTTCGAACAGTTGCCGGGCTATGTTTTCAGATAGAACTGCATATTGAACACCTGAAAATACTTCTTCTTCGGTGTAGGGTCTTCCTTGCAGGAAGTTGAATTCCATTATATCCCAATAGTCCGCGTTTGTAATCCGCAAAAAGCCTGTAATAAGTTTCTGGCTGCCCTCCATATTTAGTACGGATGAAACATCCTTCTGGAAGCCGGAAACAACAGCTTTTTTAAGTGGCTTTTTTAAATGAGGAAGATGTTCATGGATCGTATTATAAGAAACGCTGCCGTTTAGGACTCTTCCTTTTATGGTATCCCGTATTGTTTGGCCTCCTATATAAAGGGTACGACTTCGGTTAGATTCCGGAGCTAAATCGATGTTTTTTATTTCTGCCGAAACAATGATTGTCATAATCATGGTAATAGCTACCGCTGTACCCATGATCGATATGATGCTGATAAACCGGTTTTGTTTCAGCATCTGTATGGCTTGTTTGAAATATATTTTATACATATTACTACTTTTAAGTTATTCGTCACGCAGAGCTTCCGCCGGATTCATTTGGGTAGAAATCTTAGCCGGATAGCTAATAGCTAAAAAAGAAACAAGCACCAGAAAAAGGAACGTAAGCAGATAATTTAAAATATCCTGTTCCGGACCGATCCCGGCCTCTGTCCTGTTTGTTACGGGTATTCCTAAACTATGCAGTAATTCGCTACTTCCCAGATTAAGACAAAGATAGGAAGCTAGAACACTAGCCAGAAATATCATCATCAAAGCCTCCAAATAGAGCATGCTACGCACATTCTTTTTGGATGCTCCCAAAGCAATACGAAGCCCGACTTCATTTCGGCGTGCCTGAGTTCGGAACCAGAAAGTACCAATGATGCAAAGAAAGATATTTAACATCAGAAACACTGAAATAGAGATTACACCGTTAATGTTATCATTAATCATAGAATCTGCGTATAACTTCTGCAATTTTTTGATAGGGGTGATGGACGAAAGATAATAGGGTCCTAAATGAAGTTGTTTCCTCATCTCCTTTTTAAATTGCTCTGCAAAATAGCGGTCAGCAGCAGGTTTCACACGAATGGCAATCTGATTATTTGCTAAGTCAATATCTTCCCGTTGCATACTGAAATAGACTCCGTTGAAATAAGGATCGAAGAAAAAGCCTTTCTGCCTTTCTGTTATTCCTATCACATTATATTGTGTATCACTATCAACCCAGCGTTTCATCGTATGTACTTCACTAACAGGGTAAGATGCATCTTTATTCCCGAACCTGTAATCTTTGTCGCCACTAATTAAAATCTGGTATTTGGATGCAAAATCATCTTTCCCGAATATTTTTCCGGATTCAATTTTTATTCTGAATACATCGAAGAAAGCGGGAGTAACCTGCCTGACCTCCATGTTATGCCATACAGAATCACCATTCAGGTGATATTGTCCTTTCTGAAAGATTAAACCATAAGGCACTGCTGTTATAGACAGACTTATGCTTTCAATCCCTGGATATTTGCTGATCCTGTCTACTAATGTTTGGGCGAATTCATATTTTTCTTCTTTGGATAATTCAGTAGATTTTTGCTGTTTTATTTTTATCAGATAGGTATGTTCGATATCAAATCCGTGGCTTTCTGATGAAAGTCGGCCAATGTAACAGAGATAGTCAAAGCAGAACCATAGGATACTGAATACCAATGTATACTGTATTACAATAAATACATTTGTTCTACGTTCGTTCCAGAGTATTTTAAGAATGTGCCTGATCATGTTGTCTTTTCATTTTGGTTGATGGAATTTATAATAACCAATCTGGATGCTTTCCAGGCAGGTAATCCTGCGGAAAGAAGATTCATGAGTACACAAATAACAAACACAGTCAGAAAAATAAGCGGCGATACCAAAGTATTAAGTGGAATTAGTGTATTCTCCGGAACACGTAGCAACCATTCCCGAAGCCAGAATATAATACCATAAGAAAGGAGAAGCCCAATAAGTCCACCGATAAGAGAAGTGATGAGGTTTTCATATAGTACTTGTATGAGGATCACATATTTCTTGGCCCCAAAGGCTTTTCGAACGCCGATCTCTGCTATCCGCTTTTTGATGCGGGACAGGCTGATGCCTGAAAGATTAAGGGCAGGTATCAGAAGAAGTATAATAAAGATGAAGATCTTTTTTCTTTTTTGGAGGGTTATATTCGTTTCCATCTCATCCACATTCTCCGCCCACATATCCATATTATATACCTGATTGTTCTCAGGCCCTTTCAGGAATAGTTGATTGCCTGAATTCTCTATTTTGTATTTCTTTTCCAGGTCCCTTACTTCTTGTGAAATCACATCGAATTCTTTTGAGTCTCTTGCCAACAGCATAATTCCATAAGGGAGCTCTTTATAGTCATCAGACGAAGTATAAGGTATCCAAACATTGCCATAAGCATGTTTAAAAACTTGTGATACATCTTTTACGATACCAATAATACGGAAAGGAGTGTAATCTATTTCAATGGATTTTCCCAAGGTATCTTCGTCTTTAAAAAGCTTTCGGGCGGTACTTTCCGTTATAACTGCATACGGCATGCCCGACTGAAATTCTTCTTCAGTAAATGGCCTTCCTTGGATGAATGTAAAAGATAATATTTTCCAGTAAGCAGCATCCGTAATACGAACAGTTGCTTCTATGTCTTCATCAACGCCTTCCGGGTTAATATTAAATTCCTCCACATGTTGGTTAACGGCTGAAACATATTCAGGTTGTTCGAGTCGTTTCAGGTATTGATGAACGGTTTCATAAGTCAGGTATCCTGAATTCTGTCCACCACCCGAACTGTTTCTGGTAATTTGATAAGGGATATATAATGTACGATCTCGATGGACCTCGGGCGGCACATTGATATTTTTTATCTCTTCAGTTACGATGATAGTCATAATCATCGTAATAGCCAAAGCTGTTCCCAGTATGGCAATGATACTCATGAGTTTGTTTTGCAGGAGTAATTGAATTGCTTGACGAAAATATATTTTATACATAAGAATATGCTGATAAGTAAATCCTGAATTATTCGATACGTCTTCCGTCGAAAAAACGGATAATACGTCCGGTTTCTTTCGCCAGCATTTCATCATGAGTTACCATAACAATTGTCGTACCTTCTTCATTTAGCTTGTGGAGTATTTCCATAATCTCCCATCCCATTTTACTATCCAGGTTACCCGTCGGTTCATCCGCCAGAATAATTTTGGGTGTACCGATGAGAGCTCTTGCAATTGCAACCCGTTGGCATTGCCCTCCGGATAATTGAGTTGGATAATGATTCATCCGGTGTGAGAGACCTACCTTTTCTAATACTTCTTTGGCAAGTCTCCTACGTTCTTTTTCGCTAACTTTACGATAAAGAAGAGGCATTTCGACATTGTCGATTACATTCAGGGAATTGATAAGATGGAAACTCTGAAAAATAAAACCTAGTGTTTTATTGCGGAATTCAGTCATTTTGTTGTCTGTCATCCCGGATGTATCTATCTGATCGATAAATACTTTACCTTCGGTTGGTAGGTCAAGCAATCCCGCGATGTTGAGCATGGTACTTTTCCCACATCCAGAGGGTCCCATTACTGATAGGAATTCTCCTTTTTCGACTTCCAGATTAACATTTTCTAATGCAATAGTTTCCACTTCTTCCGTACGGTAAATACGGGTAATTCTCTCCAAGTTAATAATTGTCATGGTATTCTTTTAATTTTTGCGATAAATCTGCCGGAGAGAAAGCAAACCACATGCCATTTTACTTTGGTTCTGATACAGAGGATTTTGCGAAGAATAGGGGTGTCCGGGATCGGACAAAAATGTCCATAATATATATCAGAAGATTCTTTTTTCTGCATCACTATGCAGAAAAAAGAGCGTGAAGGAGATTGTCATACACAGGACTTTCTCAATTTAATCATTTCAGGTTTTTGCAAGAGGGATATAAACAAACCGATCTATTAACTGTTATCTGCAAAATTTAAACGAGTTAAATCGATCTTACTATAATATATTAAGGATTGAAAGAGAGATTTTGTTCAATCAAAAAGGAATTTTTTTGTTGCTATTCAGTTTATTGACTACAAAAACCTCACTTTGGAGCAATTGATTTAATCTGTATTGCTGCAATAACTTTCAAAATCTTCGATAATTTCGGATAGGATTTAGGTACCAGACTTTGCTGTCAAGGCATATGCTGAAATCAAAGGTATTACTATAAAATAGTGTTTGGAAAGGTAATAGGTATATAGGTTTTTAAAGTAATCGTTCCCGGAGGGAAATGAAAATTCCCTCCTTTTATTTTTACCAACTACTGGGGCGTGGAGGCACATTATAAAAATAATCGATGTTTCCTTTATTAGTCTCTAAATCAGCATCTCTGACTGAACCGCTGAACAGTCTTAATGTGTGAGATATGGTATGAGCCGTGTAGGGATCATCCCATATTGTAAATTTCAGTCTGTTGCCCTCTATTTTATGACTATGGATGTTTCCATCGAAAATAGTAGTCATCATCGCATTGAAGCCTGGCGCCAGAGATATTTTTTTGTCGAAGATAAACTCAAGCTGGTATATTCCTGTCTCTTTTTTTGCATCTGGAACTCGTCCGAGCCATTTTACGGTTCCTCCATAAGGTGGGTTAAAACCGATTAATTTCGGGCCGTTGCCTTCAATATTTGATAATAAGTCATTAAAACATTCTTCAGTATAATTTCCGACCACTATCTGAGAATCTGCAGGGTAAGTTTGGTAAGGTTGATTGTTATTCGAAGTAAATGAATCTTCCGGTTTTACACATGACATAGTTATAATAGCGACACATATAATTATTGTCCATAGATTAATTTTGTTATTCATCATTCGTGAAATTCTATTGTGTAGAAAAATAATTTTGAGAAAGTGTAACGTCTCTAATTAATGAAATGTTTTTAATAAATAGCTTTTTTATTTATTTTATTAAATTATCTCAGGGAGATGAGTGATTAGATAAAAAATATAATAAAGATTTCAACTGTTTAGGTACAATTTGGACAGCCAATTGTGCCAATTTCTGGGTTTTACACTGCATTTCCTCGAGAAATAACTTACTGCAAATTTACATATTTTCCTAAGAAACTTCCAATATTTTCTGTCTTTTTCGATTGAGATGTGTTTTTTTCAAAAATTGAATGGTAGGAATTAAATAAACCGATTGAATCAGTATGAAAGATTAGGGAAATAACACATTCGTTGGAAACTCTCTATTCCCCAAATACATGTTATTTTATGCGAGAAGATTACACTAGTATATTCACTTCTATTTTTAAAAAATCCGGATTTCTTTTATTCGGGCAGTTGGTTCGAAGGATTCTTTGTCTAAAATTTCCATATCACCAGAAATTTGAATTTCTTCTCCTTGATATTCCTCCTTATCTAAAAGGTACTGGATGTTTCTTCTTTCTTTATTATCAATGAAAAATATATCACTTATATAGGTATACCATATATAATAATCCGGATAAACTTCAGTAAATTCTTGGATGGTAGAATTTACACCTATTTTCCGGGAATCCCGGAATTTATCAGAAATGATGTTTATTTCTCCGATATTATCGGTAAATTCTTCTTTTGTAGTATCATACAGAGGTATGAGACGCAATATTTCTTCATCATTTTCCCATACGGTATAAATGAAATAGGTCCATCCTTCTTCACCTATTTCCGTGTGTTTTTTCATTTTATAATTCTCAGCAGAAAAGGGGATAGGCTCTCCAATTTTGAATCCTTCCACACCATTTTCCTTAATTAAGTACTTTTCGGTTACTGTATTTTCTTTTACATCGGTTTCATCATTATTCAATATTATTGTTTGCGCTGTTTCGGGTTGTTCTGTTTTTCCTGCAAAGTTGGCTTGATTTTGTCCATTACATCCAAATATAATTATTCCAATCCCAATTAATATGGCTATTTTGTGTGTTTTTTCCATGTGCTTTTGGTTATATTTTTTGTGCTAAAATAAAGAAATAAGATGATATTTCTATCTTTAAAGAAAAATATTTTACTCTTCAGATAAAATTTACTTTATTTTTTTATCTTTGTCAAAACCTACTAATAGCCAGGTCTGAGGAAGCAAAGTCACCTGCAGATTTATTTGAATGGATGCGGAACAAGTAGCCAATAATAACTTTAACACTCAAAACATAACAAATTATGGGATACTACGCCTATGTAAATTGCAATTGTTTCCAGGAAGGAAGAACCACCGAACCTCCTTATCCGGAATATGTCAGAATAAATGATCAGGGTTTCTATCTCGATACTGAACTATTGAGCAGTAAGAAAGCCCGGATGATAAGCTCTGCTTTTGGGGAATGGAGAAGAAGTGCCTGTGAACATCTTAATATGACTGTATTATTTACATCTGTCTCCAATATGTCTGATATGCAACGTTTTTTTCGCATGCTTTATCAGCTAGGGGGAAAAGATAAATTTCCGATACTCAGCAAGTATTTACCGTTGCCCGTCGATCCAATGCAAACCTTGCCAGCTAAATTTGCCCAACGGGCATTGACGGAATTGGACGTTATCATGAATTGTGAAGTATTGGAAGACACCCTTATTTTGAGGAAAAAAAATAGCTGTGAGAATTGTGCATTAACCAATGATTTGTATCATTCACTGGAATTGACATGGACCATCGACTGCGAATATAAATACTATATAGATAAGAATGGTTTTTTTATTGTAGAGGCAATCTCCAATGAAGAAGTTTTTAGATCCATGAACTTTATACAGGAAGAAATATCTTCAGATGAAAAATATTACCGCTTTATTGATTCTATAACTGGAAAAAGTTTTGATTGTTCCATGAAAGTTGATCGTAGTAGTGATAATTTAGTAGAATTTGAGATTATTATTGAATCGGGAAAAGCCTCAGAGAATTATAAATATATTATCCATTCATTAAGGAAAGCTCTGAAAGCATCCATTATGACAGGTAACCCTGTTATTTGGCACTAAATAATAAAACTCCTTACTTTTCAACATTAGTTTCATCAGTGCTGTAAAGAATGTTATTTTTTACAGGGAGTCCGATCGTTTTTCATTCGTGTATTTGTTATTGGTTTGTGAATCTGTTTTCGTTTAAATAACAATATTATCATGGAAAAGAAAAGAAGAATTGGAAATTCAGAAATTTATACCTGTCCTTTTGTGCTTGGGGGCAATGTTTTCGGATGGACAGCTGATCAGAAAGAGTCTTTCAGAATCCTGGATGCTTTTTTGGATTCCGGATTTGATTTTATTGATACCGCTGATGTGTACTCGGGATAGGTACCTGGGAACAATGGAGGTGAATCCGAGACAATTATTGGTGACTGGCTGAAGAAAACCGGAAAAAGAGATAATGTAATAATTGCGACTAAAGTGGGTTCCCAGATGTCTGAAACCGAAAAAGGACTGAAAAAAGAATACATCATGAAAGAGGCTGAGGCATCATTAAAACGGCTGAATACTGATTATATTGATTTGTATTTTGTACATTTCGATGATCTTTCAACTCCTGTTTCTGAAACGCTGGAAGCTTTTTCAAAACTTATTCAACAAGGTAAAGTTGGTAATATTGGAGTTTCTAATATGTCAGTGGACCGTATTATTGAATCAATTGAATTCAGTAAAGAGAACAATTTGCCGGCTTATGTTTGTCTCGAACCACAATACAATTTATATGATCGTGAAAAATATGAAAAAGAATATGAGCCATTGGCAGAAAGATATGGATTGGGAGTAATCAGTTATTATTCGCTGGCAAGTGGTTTTCTCACTGGGAAGTATAAATCGAAAGAAGATCTGAGTGGTAAACAGCGTGGTGGAAAAATTGAAGAATACCTGAATGACCGGGGAAAGAATATTATTAATGCTTTAAATGAAGTTGCGAATACTTACAGAGCAACACCAGCGCAAATAGCTTTGGCATGGATTCAGGCAAGAGCTTCAATTACGGCACCGATTGCCAGTGTATCCAAAATGTCTCAGCTTGATATCTTGAAAAGTACTGAAATTCAATTAAATGCCGAAGTCATGCAAAAGTTGGATCAGGCTTCCGCCTATTAACTGTTATAAATTATATATTCGGTACGGAAATGATATTCTCCAGAACTTCATTCCCGACCGAATACTCCTGCTATTTCAATGAAACATACCAGAGATTATTCAGGTACTTTGTGGAATAAAATATTATCTGAACTTTTTATCTAGCATAATGAAGTGGTGGTTCCATTACATCGAGGGGTTCAGACGGATTAAAGAGACAATTTGGGTCAAGTTTGTTTAAAGCCTGAGTCTCTGGTGTATATAAATAGCTGAAAAAACCATCCCACGGATCTGCATCCGGGTTTGTAATAAACATCTTCAGGAAGAATTCAGTTGTATTGTCATTTATTAAGCGGAAGCCAGCTATTTCAACCTTACCCACATATTGTTTTCCATAAGAAGGAAGGAATAATTTTTGGACACTTTTTTCAATAAATTCTTTATCAATACCCAGTCGTTCTAGCGCAGTTTCTACATAAATTCTTTCATTATTGACCTTATCAAAATTAAAACTCATGAGGTCGCCGTCGGTTCCGTAGTCAGGAAGCATTACACTGGTAATAATAAATTGTATTAGGCGTTTACTCGTAAATGGATAAGTTTTTATTTCAATCCATTCATTCTCATCTTCGGCATCTCTATAGCCATTGTACAATTGCATAATACCATTTTTTATTTCATTGTTTATCATCTCAATTTCAGGATTTTTCCTACCATATACTGCTAATGCTGGTTGGCTTCCATCATAACTGATCATGGGAATTTCGGCTATATTATTTCCTTTATATTCCTGTTCCATCATACAGAGCTTCGTTTTATCATTATTGATTTCGAATTCAGATACGGATGTCGATTCATTGCTTGTAGTACGTGATTTACTGACACAGTTGCTAAATGCTAGAGAAAGGATACCTGTAGCCAGTATCATGGCTGATAATTGAGCTTTTTTCACTATGTGATTCATGAATATTATTTTATATATAGAAGTTTGTGTTGTTTCCCGGCTTATAATATTTCCCCTTTAAAAGAAATAATAGACCACGTATCTTTACCTGCGTATTTATAGGGTTTCGCGTACGCCTCGAAGGATCCGATTATTTCGGTTACCCCATCATGATCAATAACATAGATATCTCCGGTCATCCGGAATTGTCCGGGAATATGCCTATATACTTTTTTTACATGGGTCATAATTGGCAGGTCTCCGTCTGCACCATCAAAATGGTATACTTTTCCATCGTATCCTTCACCACTATGGTCAGTAAAATTAATAGCAAAGTATTTCATTATACTTTCTGTCACATGCTTTTTATCGAGAGCCAGGCTCCCATAGTTGCAATCTTTTGTTTTACAGAGGGAGATTCGACTATTGTAGTTGTTTTTGTAGTTGTGCCATATTCCAAACATAATCAGATCATCCTTTGCTATATCCTGAACATTGAAATCCATTAAACCTATTTCTGTAAAGTTAGAAAGAAAAGTACTCATTCTTTTGAGTTCATCCGGCTGGATGTCTAATTGTTCTTGTGTAGTATTTGCGGAGAAGATACATGCAAGAAGTATAAATATTGGCACTTGAAGCTTTTTTATCAGATAACTCATCACTGTTGGTTTTATATTAATTGTCAATTTGAAAAATTTCTTTTTATCCATAGGATTTTGCATAAAAGTAGACAAAGACATCATAAAGAATTGCTCAAAATGAGAAAATTCTCAATTCTCGTTTTGAATAATATTTTTTATATGGATGAAATTACCAGAAAAGATTCTTATTCAGCTCGTTTACGCCATGCTTTGGGGGTGAAGCCAGTTTGTTTTAAGAATTGCCGACCAAAATTACTTTGAGTGGAAAAACCCGTACAATGAGCAATTTCACTCACAGTCATTTCAGGGTGCTCTTTTAATAAAGTCTGAGCTTCTTGTATCCGAAGTTCATTAATCCAATCACGGAACGTTTTTTTCTCTACAGTATTGAAATAATTTGAAAGGTATTTACGGTTTGTATAAAACTGACGCGATAGTAAATCGAGAGTAATGCCTGGTTCGGTAAATTGTTTATCAGTAATCCAGGCTTTTAGATATTCTTCAATATGTTTAAAGCTATCTGGAGTAATATTTTCCTTATCAGTCACTTCAGGTTCTACTGTCACAGCAGTTTCGATAGCAGAAAATTGGGAAGCATAATTCAAAAAACGAATGCAGAACCAAACATAAAATAAAATGATAAATACGGAAAATAGGAATGATCCTAAAGGCCACATAATTAGCGACATTAATAATGCCAGAATACCCATGCATAGGCTTGCAAAAAAAAGAAAAATATACCCATTGCAAGCGTTTCGGTTCATCGTCGGAAAAGAAATGATTAATCTTTTGAAGATACTCTCGGTAATGTATCAGGAACATACGGGTAAACCGCATCATCAGGTAGATGTAGAAAACTGCTAAAATATAAAGGTATATGCGGAATACATTATAGGTGGTAAGAGCATAAAGGATAAAAGCAACTATGCTGAACAACAGGATAGGGATGCTCTCTTTGATAATTCGTTGTCGGGTAACAAAATGCGAATTGATAAGTGTAATCAGGGAATAAGTAAAGAGAAATGCTTGCGAGCAGCCAACAACCAGTGTAATAAGCTGCATCAAAGATATGTCCATTTTTTCAGAGTGACTGAAATATTCCAATAGATTGATTGTACCGAAAAACAAGTAAGCATAGGCTAAAGCTCTTCGCGCAATGTGATAATTTTGCAATGCGGGGTTTTTCGGCGAAGCAAGAAAAAGAATATACAATCCCAGGACAATAAGTAGACTACATAGCACAATGGATATATCTGCATAGAGTTCGATTATCATAGGCTTTTAAATTTTCGCGAAGATAATCAAATCCATAACATAGACAAAAATATTTGATGAATGTTTCCTAAGTTGTCGAAATCTTTTTGAGTTAATCTAAACGGTATTTTTATGATCAAATTCTTTTTTTGAATATTCTTTTTTAATTGTTTAGGCGAAAAATATTTTCCAGCTATCAGTTATTCTCAAGATAGGAGAATAGAGTTATTGAAAAAAATATCTATTAAAGTGAAGCATAATCATAGAAATACCTGTCGAAATGTATCTTATATCCGATTTGCGTTTTCCCATGATCAATCCAGGCATCTTTGAGGTACGGAAGAATTTTCTTTTCGAAATAGATTTGAACGTTTTCTTTTAATGGAATATTTTTAAATCTCCTTAATTCAATATCGGGAATAAGTTTACCGGATTTTTGCATGGAGTTTCCTATAAAATCCCTTCGGGGTCTTTCCAGAATAATACGGTGATACCCAAATTCATTGCTGTCAAATATTCTACAAATTTTGCTATCTTTAAATTGAGCGTATTCCCGGGTGATTTTCTGTATTAGTTCAGGTGTAATGAACTTACGTTTATAATTTTGAAACGGTATCATTTCTTTATACAATTCTGCTGCATTCATCAATTGCACTTTGCTTCGCCGTTCTTTACTCTTCCTATTATTTATGATCCAGAAATAAATGCTTGAATCAGTATGGAAGAATAGCTGATTGGGTAGAGCTATGATAGATTCTAGATAATCTTTTTCGATAAGCCATTGACGGAATTTATTTTCACCACTATCAACTTCTCCATAAGATAATAAGCTTTCATCTAGCAAAATGCCAATGCGAGATCCTTGTTTTTCTTCCCTCATTTTACTGATCAGGTGCTGAAGAAAAAGCATCGAACCATCATTAAGGCGGGGTAAACCTGCTCCAAATCTTCCTCCAAATCCTTTTTTAGTATGCTCATCCTCAATGAATTTCTTTTCCTCTATCCATTCCACATGGAAAGGAGGATGGCAAAGCATGTAATGAAATCGTTGCATATTTAATTTATCCGATGTAAAAGAGTTTCCCAACTTAATTTGTGCTGGATTTTGCCCTTTAATCAGTACAATTGACTTGGATATAGCATAATTCTCTGGATTAAGATCCTGTCCAAATAATAATAGGGATGTGTCAGGATAGAAGTTTTTTACAAACTCGTTACTAACAGATAGCAGGCCACTGTTTCCACAAGCTGGATCGTATAGAGAATATTGAATATTTTTTTGGAATAGTGAATCAATACCCCCTTCGAACAGAATATTTACCATCAGGTGACTCACATCCCAAGGAGTAAAGTGTTCACCTTCAGTCTCATTATTCGTTTCCGCCAATTTGCAAATCAAATATTCAAACACTGATCCCATTTGCATCGGAGTTAAATCATTGTAACTTTGAGTGGAAAATTCTTTCACGATCGGAAAGAGCAGTTGCTTTTCTTCCAGTTTCGCTAACAAAGCTTCAAAATTGAAGCAATTAAAAATATCTTTAGGATGTCTTGAAAAACCTCGAATGTATTCAGTTAAGTTGGCTCTTAAATTATGTGTATCATTTACCAGTGATTTTAAATTGAAATTACTGCAGTTATGAAAACGGTAACCTGCTATCTGGTTCAAAAGATTTTCCAATGCCTCCGGATCCAGTTTTTTTCGTTTTTCATACATCGCTAGAACTTTTTCCCGGGTGGGGTCGAGCAGTTCATCCAATCGACGTAAAACAGTGAATGGAAGAATTATTTTTCCGTATTCGTGTTGATTAATACAGCCGTTTAATAATTGAGCAGTGCTCCAGATCTTATCGGCCCTCTCTCTTAAATGCATGTTATTGCTGTTTGTTGAAGATTTCACAAATTTAAATTAAAAAATGTAAATAGCAGCAAGAGAGGTTAAAAAAAAGAGTACAACAATAAGAAAATATTAATTCTTTGTCCGATTTCAAACGCTCATATAGTATTTAAAGAATATCTCATGTGGTACATATATTTATTGATCTTGGTGAAAATATGAAATATTCATACTGCGAAGAGATTATCTCTACTAGATTCACAGCGCGTTTTGTAGTGGAGAAAAGACGCTACAATCAGTCATATGGAGGTGATACACTCTATTCACAAAGATATTGATGCAGAATATGTGCGAATCATACGAGAGATACCAAAGAAAGCGGGAATAAGGATTGGAGAACCGGTAAGAGTACGGTTTACCCTTCCGATTCATGTTCACTTTCGTAAGATTAGAGATTGCTTTAAGGTGCAGGTGTTTTTTCGGCCTTTTCCCATTCCTCCCGCTTGTCAGTCAGCCGGAATTCACACATCATCAATACCCAATTATCTTTTATGCAAATTTCACTGAAGAAACGATAGCGTCCCGGTTTATTCGGATATACATCAGGAAATAAGTACGCATAAAGTTTCCGTTCTTTGTTATCATCTATCATATAGGCGATATCAACAAATCCCAATTGAGTAACTACATTTCGCCAGGTTCCGTCTTCATCTTCAAATGTGGCAAAATAATGTTCTCCACACATGATGGTTTCTCCACTCCGGTTATAAAGGATAAAAGATACATCCCTCGCATTAGTGGAATAAGCCTTATATTCAGGGCGAATGAATACTCCTAATGTGTCATTGACACCCATAATGGGATTAGGAAGAGCAATTTCCATTCCAGTAAACTGAAAAGCAGGCGAATCCATGACCTGTTTCCGGAATTCGTTCTGTTTTTCAGGGGTATTCACTAATAGATGAATTTCCACAAATTTCAGGGAGGAACCATAGCTCGCTACATTACGCATAACGGGTTGTCCTTGCAGCTTTTCAGTGCGTTTATTTAACTCTTCTACAATGGCATAGAGTTCTTTTTGGGAATAATTGCCGGGAGTAATAGGTTCAATGATAAAATCGTCTGCGTCAAGAGCCTTTTCAAGCTTCCGCCGACTTGTTAAAGAATCATCTGTTACCTGGATCACCAGCCGCCCCGTCTCATTCAGATAAATTCCACCAATATAAGCCGGTGCATTCTTGCTATCAAGTGTGAATCCTTTTACTTCCGGCGAGTTTGTCTGTAATACATCTCCCATTTTGTCAAGTAATTCTATAGACCTACCCTGATTAGCTAAGCGTATTTGAAAGTTTATACTGTCGAGGGTACTTGAGTCTGCTTCGACAACTGGATCCTGTTGATTGGATTTATTGGATCGGCAAGAAAAAAACAGAAGGAAGATAAATGTTATTACCGTGAATCGTTCCATACAATTTGTGTTTTTTATGTGGTTTGTTTACATCAGGAAAATAATTGTACAATTTAGTGATTTTTTCGAAATTATAAACTATATTTCTTACTGGAAAACCTTCATTCATTTACTGAAAATGCGTTGCTTTTATGATATTCTTTTTTAGTTTTGCAAACAAATCAGCAAATTCATCGCAATGAAAATAATAGATATAGGAGTTAATCTCATGCACCGTTCTTTCAATCATGATCGCGAACAGGTTGTGAAACAAGCCGCACAGGAAGGAGTTTCACCACTTATCCTGACGGGCACAAGTGAACGTAACAGTATCGAAACCGCCAAATATGTTTCCCGTTATCCCGGGAAATTATATGGTACAGCTGGTGTACACCCACACGATGCGAAAAGTTGCCATACAGGTACAATTCATATATTAAGAGAATTGGCGAAGAATGACTATGTAGTAGCAATAGGGGAGTGTGGACTTGATTACAACCGGGATTTTTCTCCTCGTGATGTTCAACGCAAATGGTTTGAAGCCCAGATAGATCTGGCAGTTGAACTCAATATGCCGCTGTTTCTTCATGAAAGAGATGCTTTTGATGATTTCGCATCCATACTGGAAAACAGAAAAGACGATATTCCCGGTATGGTAGTTCATTGCTTTACGGGAACAGAAAGAGAACTCGATAAGTATCTTGAAATGGGATGCCACATTGGTATTACTGGCTGGATTTGCGATGAAAGACGCGGAAAGCATTTGCTGAAGCTGATAAAGAAAATACCATCCGATAAGTTAATGATTGAAACAGACGCCCCTTTTTTATTGCCACGTAATATGGAAGATAGACCGCGAG
This sequence comes from Bacteroides sp., assembly GCA_021201335.1. Classification (GTDB taxonomy): domain Bacteria; phylum Bacteroidota; class Bacteroidia; order Bacteroidales; family Bacteroidaceae; genus Bacteroides. Next base: position 65,076 of record JAJQFD010000038.1, read on the forward strand.
ATGGTCGCAACGAACCACAGTATCTGATTCATATATTGGATGAAATAGCTTATTATCTGGGTAAAGAACCGGAAGATCTTGCCGATGAAACTTTATATACAACCAAAAGATTCTTTGGTATCTGAGACGCTGATGAGGACACAAACGATAATCTCAGTTCCATAGTTCTTATAAACGGAAGCAAGATTTTTTCATAACAGGGAAAATGGTAGAATAGTGGATTATGAAGAAAAGAAAAAAGATTTCCTGAAATAGAATCTTGAATTTCAGCTCTCAATTATTAAATTATTTCAGGAAAATAACAATAAACTGAGTGTTTTTCAGGCAATTGCCTATTGCTTTATGATTACTTCCGTAGGGTGGGTTATAATTACCAATGAATTTGGTTTGAATATAATAGTAAGAGTTAGTCAGACTCTTACTATGTACAAAAATAATTTTTAATGAGGTGAGTTTAATTGTGTAATTACCTTGTGATAATTTTACAAGGCTCATAACAATTTTGTTTTATGTAACTTGATATAGTTGGCAATACGGGCTTCTCTTTCCTCATGAGAGAGGTGAGCTGGCAGTTCGATAACTGTTCGGGCTGTAATAGCGATCCGCACTACTTCTCCTGCTTTTTCTTTGATATTTTGTAGAAGTAATTCAACTTGGTAGTTAGCAGACGATTTTCTGAGTGAACTTGCATCATTCTTCTTTTCACTCTTCTGGAAATTTTGTTTTGGTGACATATTTTTTTTATTAATATTGTTTTTTCTATTCGTACTGAAACCACGGGGAATATATCCTTTAATAATTTCAAATTCGGAGAAATTTCCGGCCAAAACTGTAAGCCGGTAAAGAATAAACAAGGGGTGTAAGAGAGGTGAAATTCGCCTATAGAAAAGACTTAATACCACTTTAGGTTATTGGCGAAGATATAGATCAAAATCTAAACCCGGTTATTTATTTTTTCGGAAGTTACGGATTTAAATTGATTTAAGCGTTATAAAACCTAATTTTAACACCCATTACATTTAAAAATATTTTATATCCGGTTTTTCTGGGAGACCATTAAGTGTCTATACCATAAGGAATACCATCGTCTAATTCTTGAGTTAGAAATTTACTTTTGTAGATGGGGCATGATCGAAAATAACAAGAAGACGATCAATCTTTGGGAAATTGACGAATTGATCTGATTTTCATGGAATTAACGTCCTTTTGTCGGGTACTTCTTGATTTCTCTAACAGGGCTATTGGTGGAAAAGCTTGAATGGGTAGTGAAAATATGTTTAATACGGCCTTAAATCTCTCGAAAACCTGCTTTTTGAACCTTCAAAACTTTCTTTCCCGACAAGCCGCGGCTCAAGTTTTGGAAACGCGCGGCTCAAATTTCGGAACTTGAGCCGCGGCTTGTCGAAACTTGAGCCGCGCGTTGTCGAAAGCCCGCGGCTCAAGTTGCAGCAGATTTTCCTACATTTGTGTTTCGATGAGCTGGTTGCTTTTGAATGATGACACAATTAAATGTGTGATTTAGCCAGGAATTATTTATTTATTCGGACAAAAAGATTTTCTAGTATCCATCTTGAGCGCTTGAATTATTAGCATTTGTTTTTGTATTCTTGAAATTGCTTTCTTCTTGAATTTCTCTAATGCTATTTCCTTGCGTTATAAATCTGTTTTCAAACTTCGGGCGCGTAAACGAAAATCTGAGCGCATTCATTTATCAGATTGTCAAAATGATAATGACAGATAGATGGATTGTAGGAGTTATAATCTGATCATTTTTCCAAGGATCCATTTTGAATTTCATGATTGTTTCTGAATACTGTTTCATTACTTGCTAAATGTTCTTTTTTTACCTTTTATTGTCCTGTTTTCCTTTCCGTAACCTTTTTGATTTAAAAATATTTTATTTTAAAAAAAAACATACACTTAATTTTAGCGTAACCGCTGGATATGGGTAATTATTACTGCAAAAACGAATGGTTTTCGACCTCATAAGAGAAGCAACAAAATACGTAAAACTGAATTATTAATTTTAAAAATGACATACTATGTGCACAATAGGGAATGCTTTTTTGAATAGAGAAATTGAAAGAGGAAATATAACTTTCAAACAATGTGACCTCACTTGGGAAGTGGAATTCTTTATTCCTGAAATAAAAACAAATCAGGATATAAAATATCTCCCTTTCCTACGCGATGGAAGCAGTGGTCCGTGGGCAGGTGCCAATAATTACGGAGTCTGTTTTGTAGCAGCCGATTCGTACCTGGATAAAGACGGTAAAATGAAAACGGCTCACAAAGAAGGTAGCTATGTGTTTGATAAATACTTGGAAATCATTCAGATTCACAGAAATGCAGAAGAGGCTGCCCATATGATGAAACGTTTTTATAAAGAAGAATTTACCGAGCCTGATATTATAATGATTACGGATGCAGATAACTCGTTTTTTATCGAAGCATATAACGGTAAAGTACAAATGATCAGGCGGAAGACAGGTTTTTTTGCTTCTGCCAATCACTTTCGGATGATACACGGAGCAGTGCCTTATGCGCAAAATCACAGTACATATCTGCGACTGGCCAGGGCAGAAAGTATCCTGGAATGTGACGACTCGAAGCAGGGCATATTCGATGTTTTGTCCGATCAATATTACGGAGAAACAGTCTGGTCCGTTTGCCGGGTGGTGAATGAAGAGCTGGAACACGAAGAACCCTATTTTACGCAGGCTTCTGTCGTTTTTACTTCCCAGAAATGTACGGATGGAGTAGTGGTAGATTGCTCGTATGTAATCAACGGAAATCCGCGTACAGGGACGTGGGTTCACATGGAGGATGTTTTTAGTGTGGAGGTGAAATAGAGAACCCTCGTTTTATATATATGTTTTTCTGCTTGGTTTAATTAAGTTTACTTTTTAGGATTCAGTCTTTTCTTTTAAAATAATATATCTTACTAAGCCATTGATTAGATCGTATAGATAATTTTGCCAAAGAAAAATATTATTATAATCTTGTTATAAAATCGACAAGTTCATTTTAATAATAAACTAAATAACTATTTTTGGCATTCATATTATCTCAATCAAATATGATATCAGCAGATTTACATATGCATTCCAGCTACAGCAATGACGGAGAGCTTTCTGTAGCACAATTAATAAAGCGTTGCACTGAGAAAGGAGCGAACTTCTTTTCTATTACAGATCACAACTCTGCACGGGCCAACAAAGAAGCTATAGAATTAGTGTCTCATACTGGGTTAGATTATATACCTGGTATTGAAATAGACTGTATTTACAAAGGTATAAACCTCCATGTGCTGGGTTATAAGATAGATTGGAAAAATATTACGTTCCTGGAACTCGAAGAAGATGTCTCTTCTAAAGTGATGCAGTCCTTCGATCAAATGATTGATAACATACGTTCGATCGGTTTTAAGATTGACAAAAAAGCAGTGCTAGATACTGCTAATGGCATTCTACCCTCTGCGGAACTGATAGCCGAAGTGATGCTTTCCGACAGAAAATACTACACCTCACTTCTGGATGCCTATCTGCCGGGTGGTGAAAGGGGAGATATGCCGTACATTAATTTCTACCTTGATTATTTTGCTCAGGGTAAACATGCTTTTGTGCCGGTAGATTATATCAGTTTTGATGAAGCTATCAATCTAATCAGAGCTACCGGTGGAATACCGATTGTAGCTCACCCCGGTCTCAACCTGAAAGGATGTGAAGATATAGCCAGCGAATTATTGGATAAAGGTGCAGAGGGCTTAGAAGTATTCAACAACTACCACACGGATGAGCAGGTGAAATACTTTTCTGACCTCGTTAAAGAAACGGGTAAGCTGATGACGTGTGGGAGTGATTTTCACGGTAAAACCAAACCTCTTATTGAAATAAGAACCTTTAAATACCGGGAAGAAGATGATGCATATCTCCGTAAATCGATTCAGGAGATTTACGGCGGGTAAAAAAGTGTTCATTTACCGATGACTCCTCTCAACTGGTTCAAGAAAAGCTCCGAAAACATAGCCGATGGTATTGCGGAATTCAATTTTATACCAGGGAAATTTACTGCTATCGTCAACGGTTGTTTCTGATAATACTCTAATGACCTTTACCCTTTCGCCAGCATCCAATACGAGGATGGTTTCAGAATCAGTAGAAGGCTCCTTACTAATTCTTACATTATTCGTATTTATAAAAGTTTCATCCTTCAATTCTGGATGAGGGAAAGATACTTTTTTTGAACTGAAATGGTTCTGTATGTTTTCAATATCAAACAGAACTTTTAAACTGTCTGTGCAGGTAAATTTTGAAAGCGGCCAATCTCCAATCAAATCGGGGAATGAAGATGATTGTCCCTGAATATGATGATTGATAAAATTGATACCCTCTTCTTGTAGTTTATAATCAAATGTTATGTTATTAATTGCTGAATCGTCGTCATTTACATGTGCGGATCCTTTGTAAGAATAACCTTCGGGTTGTTGATTGTTGAATAGGATATAAATTAGCTGCCCATCTGCATTATAGTAACCGATATGTACGGAAGAACTTTCCGGATAATCCGACCAGTTAACAAACTTCCGCAATAAACCGTCTTCGTCATAATAAAAAGAAATGCCTCCATCTAAAGAAGCATTATATCTTGCCGTAAGGATTGAACGATTGATTTTATAGACTTCATTTCTCCCCTTATTTTGTGCATACGTGCTTAGTACACCAAAAATAAACAGTGTGATGAAAACTATTCCTTTCATATCAATCGTTCGTTAAGCAAATAGCGAAAATTAATACTTTATTGAATAAAACAGGAGTGATTATCTGACGACTTCCACTAACTTATTCCCATTTTTAGCAGGGTTCCATCCGTCTGTCCCTGCCAGAACCTTTTCTATTTCGTAGCCTTTGAGATTTTTTAGCTGGCGTGAGAATTTGGCGCGTGCCTGCGGGTTGGCTCCTTCGCCTGTACTTTCGTATTCAGCATAGAAAACAGTTTTCTCTGCTTCTTTTTTGTTCCAGTTATTCCATCCTTCTGGCAGGATATGTTTACCCAAATTACACCGGATGAAAACGGCTTGCGCAAATGGTCGCCAGGGACGTGATAAATAGACTTCATTTACTCCTTCATCTGCTGTTAATTTGCAGTCATAGAATACATATCCGTATGCTTTGCCCTGATCGGTAGCAGGAGCTGTAACGTATCCGTTACGTTTGCTATGGATAGTACAGCGATTGAAAATTGCGGTTGACCATCCGAAAATGAAATCTACAGTACCTTCCATATAACAATCTTCATAATACTGGCGGGACTTTTTGCCGTAAGTGTATAAGGTATCCTGATAACCCAAGAAGCGACAATTTTTGAAAAAGACACGATCTCCGGCAATAAAACAGGCAACGGCTTGTCCCACTGGTCCCGAAGAGTTTTCAAAAGTAATGTTTTCCGCATAAAAATCAGGGCCGTAAATGTAACAGCTCGAAGAGCCGGAAGTACCTTTGTTTTCGCCAAATACATTGGGTTTGCCTGCATAATCATCATACGTAAGTATAACTCCTTCTTCTCCTATAAGGGATACATTGATTTTGCTCGCCGGAACGATTACTTTTTCTTTATAAGTCCCTTTCCGGATACGGATCGTAGTACGTACTCCTTTTCTGAAATCAGGTACAGCATTAATGGCTTCCTGTATGGTAAAGAAATCACCACTACCATCTTGAGCAACCACATAATCATACTCGCGGACATACGCTGCCAGTGCCGGAATTTCCTTAGACAGGGCATTCACGGCCAGTTTTGCTACAGTTTTGGCGCCATATACATTTAAATGTGTATTGTCGTCTTTTCCTTTGGGTGCCATGGGCACTGTATTGGGTTCAATCCATACAAAAAGTTTTTTGGATGGCTCTACTCCTAGATTCTGTACCAGATCGTGAGTTAGTTTATTCAGATCTATGAATGTGACTCCCATTTCTTTGGCAACATTTCGGGGAGATTCCAGATAGGCACCGTGCGTATCAACTAAAATACCTTCCTCATTAAAATTGCGACGAACAATGGAATTGAAAAGGACAGGGATACCTCCTTTACTTCGGGTTTCCTTGACATATTTGCGTAAGTTTTCGTCAAAGGTACTTCCCGGATCGGTATGCCGGGTTGTATCTGCTTTTTCGTCGTTATGTCCGAACTGAATAAAAACATAATCTCCTTTTTTGATTTGTGAGAGAACCACATCCCAGCGCCCTTGATCGATAAAGCTTTTGGAACTTCTCCCGTTCATGGCATGGTTGCTAACCTGAATCTCTTCATTAAAGAATCCTGGTAAAACATGTCCCCAACCTCTTTCGGGATTGCCTCCATCCAGTTTTTTGTTGGCCATAGTAGAGTCACCAATCATAAAGATGGTTATTTTAGGCTGATCGGTCTTAAACGAAGAGAATACCAGGAAAAATAGAATAAAAAATACAACTTTGTTTTTCATTGCGTTCTATGGATTATAACAATTTGACTGCAAGAATACAAAGATTCTGTGAGATTATTGTGCAAAATCAGTTCGAAAGAGGGGAATTTTTTACATGTACCCTTCCTGGAGGCCCTAGAGTATTGATTTTCATTCATCCAGGTAATGAATAAATTTCATCATGTTGGCTATATAAGTGGCCATCGAAATTCCGAGAAGGGGCTCTTCGGTAGGGTAGGTTGAGGTGTCATATTCATCTCCAACAAAAGTTGTTGCGTACTTTTTTTCGTCACTCGCAGGCATCAGAGGGCATTCTTTATAGGGATGAGAATCCATTCGGATAGGGGTAAGCCAATATCCCTCTTTGGTTAGTTCCTTCATCAATTCCGGAATACTTTTACCCTGCTCTTCTCTGCCATAAGGCATACGGGTATAATATTTGTTCAAAGGAATGGATTTTTTGGAAAGGAGAGGGGAGTCTTTGGTCAATTCCTCAACTGAGGCATTTTTTACCTTTTCGAATGTATCTTTTATGCGGGCTATATTGATAAATGCACCGGAATTGTAATGAGATATAGTATTTGAAATATCCTGATCAATATAATAACAACCATTTACTACATTCGAACCTTTTCGATGAACATATAATGGTTTCCTGTTATCGGGATCAATAAAGCGGGGAACAAAAGCATCGTAACCGGCTCTTCCGTGTTTTCCGTAACGTTTCAGTTCGGATTCGGGTAATTTTACAGATTCCAGAAAATCTATGGCAGCGGGAATTCCGGATAAGAATTTGGTTTCTCCCGTAAGTTGATAATATTCCAACATTTGATAAATCATCTGAACAGTAGTGGCTGTATTAATGGATTTAGGTTCGTAGGAGCGGGCATGCGCAGGCTTCAGATCAATCACGGTATATTGATCGGCCCAGCCGGCATACGGGGGCCCTTGCTGTAATATAATAAGCATGTTCATGGCACGGATTATGGGTTCTTTTATTTCCTGCAAACCCATGGCCTGATAACATTGCAGTAAAAACTCTGTGTTTTCAATATTTACATCATCATTCAATGTAATAAATGAAGAGTAGTCTTCTTTGCCCTGAAACGGATGGTCGTGCATCAATGGATAACGCTGCGGCCAACCACCGACGGGATACTGGCTTTCCAACACAAAACGGATTGCTTTCTCAACAGCAGGCCGAAATACAGGATCATTCTTTTCCACATACATACGGAGAAGGAATTTAGCGGAATGCATAGTACCGCCATCGTCAAACGTTGCATTTCCATAATAATGCTGGAACTCTTCCATACGCCAGGCTTGCCGACCGATTGTACCATACCATTGTTTCAGTGAATTTTCGCCGGCAAAGTCAAACATATAATTCCACCCGCCACAGGGTAACTGTCCCCAGATAAGGGCATTCGCTACTGTTTTAGCTGATTTGTAATAAAATTCATCACCGGTAGCATGGTAAGCATCTAACAATAAATGTCCAATTGAAGGTGTTCCCGGAGGTTGTACCCATACCATTGTTCGATAAGCTTCCAATTCACCCCATTGACGGGAAAGATCCGGCAGGTAGTTCCAGATAAAACCACCTTTATAACTAACGGTATTCATTAAAAATTCGGTAGCAGTGCGCATGGTTTTCAGTACTTCATTCCTGGATGCTTTTGATTGTCCGTAAACGGATGGCGTGGCAAGTACCATCATCCACATGCCAATAATTAGGTTAAATTTAACAGAGGTAGTTTTCATGATATTTTTCTTTAGCAGTTCATTGTATATGTCCTTTGTTCAGAGGGTACATGGTTGCATGTACCCTCACTTGCAAAGAACGTCCTCCAAAAAATCATCGCGATTTCTTCCATGAGGCCTTTCTCTTACCGACTGACTTTCTTCAGCCAGTCGGGATATATCTTTAATACTTCTTTGGGCCAATAACCGTACCATGCATATCCTGTGCGTCTCTCTGCATTCACATCAGATAATTTCCAAACTTTCTCTCCGGCACGGGTACACATGAACGGAGTATTATCTGAGACTTCATAATAACGGGCCCAGATAGGTTCTGCTTCCGGATCTTCGACTACAATTTTATCATAAGGGTATTCATGATTAATAATTTGATCTTCGGCCAAAGGTATCTTTTCTATGCGAATACCACTAATCTGTACTTTTTCCAGCCAAGCCATGGCAGCTTGAACAGATGCAATGACTTCGGGCGAAGGATTATCAATCCCCATCAGAAACAAAATTACTCCGCAACTTTCATTGGCTGTTATACCGGGCAATTCATAAGAGCGCGCTTTAACAGGAACCAATGTTTCATTATCGTGTTGTTGTGCCCAAGCTGTTTTTACACCATCCTGAATAATCTGACAGTCAAGTACCATCTGGAGTCCTTTCTCATAACCGGTTTTAATGCGCTGGAGAGTAGTATTATCCAGCCATGAGTAACTATCGTCACCCTGTACGATATTGCGAAACAGCTCCAATGCGCCTGTTGTAACATCATCATTGAATGTAATGGCATCCACATCCCATCCACGCCATCCGCCATTCTCTTTTTGAGTATTCAGCAGATAATTCAATCCTTTCAGCGCTGCATCTTTGTATTTCTCTTTCTGAGTGATCCGGTACACATCTGCCAGATACTCTATTTGCGGGAAAGTATTCCGGTTATCTAATGTACTTTGTTTATATGAATCTTTTAATGCGGCATAAACAGAATCGGTGTTTAATACGGCTAACCAATCGATGTTTTTAGGCCATCCGCCATCTTCATTCTGGTAGGCAATAAAGTTATCGGCAATTTCACGATACTGTACAGGTTCATAACGAGCATAATTACGTTCTTTATGCTCCAGGTTCCAATGATGAATTGCATCATTAAAGGCATCTAAAGGTGGTGGATTTAACAGTTTGTTTGTACAAGAGATAGTTACACCTAACATTACACATGAGAAAATAAAAATAGAGAATAACTGTTTCATTTTTATTTTGTTTTTAACAGGTTAAGTAATAGCTGTTGGCCAACAACGTTCGCACGGTTACCGCCCGAAGTATTAAAGGTATTCATGGATTCATTCATCCCATCTATATCCACTGGGGTAGTGTATGCTTTAATGCCTTTTATACAAGATGGAATATCTAATGTTGTAATAATTACCTTACCACTACCCGCGGGTATTATACTTAATGCGGAATAAACTTCTTTCTTATGATCGGAGACACAACCTACAACTGTTTCACCATTAAATGTACGTAGTCCGATGCGACGGCGATTGTAAGCGGAGAAACATTGATATTCCCAATTGAATGCGCAATCAGTAGGAAGTCCATCAAAAACAGGATGTTGACGATTGAAGAAATTACCTCCGTACCAGGAACGTCCCAGTGCTTTAGAACCGCGGTAATCCAATACTTCTTTGTCAGCCAGGAACTCTGCCCAACGTTCAGGATTGTCAACAATAATCAGTGTGTGTCCCTTATAAACCCATTCCATGATATCGCTCATTCCACTTCCCCATTGTTGGGGTTCGAAAGCCCCAACGAGCAGATAATCCCCACTAGGCGTACCCGAAGTATAAGTTGGTATCTCAAATCCGGCCGTTTTCATGAATTGTTGAAGTATCCCTGTGGTATCTGCAATGGGGCCATTTGCTGTAATTCCCTCCGTATTTAACTTGACGGCAAATAAAGAGTCATCCCCCCGGGTAATCACTTTTTGACCACTCAAAAGTTCAGCTTCAATAGATGTATATCCGGCTTCTTTCGGAATAAATAGCCAACCAGTCATGAGATTCTGTCCATATACAATTCCGCCTTCTACTTTTACCTTGCGAGTGGTGGAAACCAGGACCTTTCCGGATTCATCTTTCGCAGTCAGTTTCAGCTGATAATTGCCACGTATGTTTTCTTCGTTGACAATATATACATCTACTCTGGTCGTATCACCCACACTAAGTACTTTCCGATTCATCTTTACCGATAAATACAGAGGGCGGTTATAGCGAGCTATCAGATCAACGTCCCCTTTGGGGTTACGATAGTTATCTACAATGCCGGAATGGTTTTCCAGTTTCATACTTTCCCAACCATTTACGGCATATCCGTCGACTGTATTGCTGATGCGGATATTTTCGATAATTCGACCTTGATAGTAATAGGCCACATTACCCATAGCACGAGTTAGATGATCTACTGTTGGAAATGCTTTGTAGAATTCCTTTTCCTTCAGAAAATCTTCATAGGCCTTGTACCACGACAGGTAATCGGCTGCTTCCCAACCATCTGTCCGGCCTGTACGTAATATTTCATCACAGATTAGTTGTAGACGGGGAGGGGTACCAATCGCACCATCTTCGCCCCAGAATATAATTTCGTCCTTGTGATCGGAAAAACGGTGGTAATTGTCTTTTCCTATATATAAAGCATCATGATAAACACCAGGACCACCTGCATGGTGTCTGTCCCACCAGCCATAATCATAGAAAGTCGTGTCATTGGGCATCAGATGAAGCTTAAAACGGGTATTAGGTTCATTTAATGGATTTTCGCCATTGCTTGAGTTATAGGTCAGGATACGTGTTGGGTCAAGGTGGTGTCCCATTCGCATCTGTCGATAATCTTCAGCTTGTGGATAAGCTCCACGTTCGTTGTGCATGTTATAAATGATCAAACTCGGATGACTGCGATCTCTGCGAATCATACGGGTCAACTTCTCATTCCGGAATCCAAAATAGAAATGTGATTGCATATCGTTATCATCAAAGCGATTGGCCGGATATTGATTTCCACCAGGTTCTTCAAAATACAGCAAACCTAATTCATCTGCATAATCCAACACATTGGGTTGTCCGATGGTACGGTGGAAATTCAACATATTAAGTCCTAAATCTTTAGCGATCTGGACCTGGCGACGTGCTAACTCATCCGTAGGGGTGATTCCGTTATCCGGCCAAAAACTCCAGGAAATAGCCGTACGCAAAACAATGCGTTTTCCATTCAGGTAAAACTGGCGATCACCCTTTACATCACGTACCTCAAACCAACGGAAACCAAAACGTTGAGTGGTTTTGTCTTCTCCTACAGTTATGGTCAGATTGTATAAATTGGGTTCTTCTACACTCCATAGCTTTGCACTTGGTAAAGAGATGGCATATGTATGCAAGGATCCACCTACCGGACAATTTACAGCAGGGTATGTTTGAGTGTACACCCGCTTACCTGTGCGGTATTCGGAGATTTCCAGAAGCATATCTTTAGTTTCCGCTGTATTGTTCAGGTTACGGACCAACAGGTCTATTTCTATGTTGGTAGTGCTTGGTTGGTTTTTGATAAATATATCATCCACATAAATCTTTTCAGTAGCGACAAGAGAAACTTTACCCGTTATTCCACCAAATCCGTGAGTTGGGTTAGTCCGGTATTCTCCCCAGGTATATACCTGAGAGTCTTTCCAATTGAAGTTTCCGTTCGGATCTGTGATACGGAAGGCAATTTCATTCTCTGCACCCGGCGTTAAATAATCTGTGATATTTACATCAAACGGAGTACTGTTTACCAGATCATATCCGGCTAACTGACGATTGACGAAAATTTCTGCCCGAAAACGTACGGCACCTACTTTAAGTATGATGTTCTTCCCTTGCCATTCCCGGGGAACAAGAACCTTTGTCGTGAACCAGGATACCCCTACATAATTACCATTTACACCAAATGAATCTCCACGTCTGGCCCATAAATGACCTTCAACGGTAGCAGGTAAGGTTACATTTTCTTTGTCCGGAGTATCTAATAGTTGCCAGCCACCGGTAGGTATATTAACCGGCAGTTGTTTTATATCAACAGGAGGCAGATAGAGTTTATCATTCTTCCATTCCGCCTTTTCATCTAATGTAATATTCCAGGGGGAGGAAGAAAGATCCATTTGTAAGCGTTCTTGGGCAGAGAGTCCGAAGAGATTCAGCAACCCAAGTAAGAACAGTGTGATTTTAAACATAAAAGGGTTTTTCATGGTCGGTTGATGTTATAGTTTGTTTTTATTGTCACCAGTCTATCTGTAACCAATGTAGCATCGTTGCATTGGCTCCGGTAGAGCCGGTATGTTGTATGCCGATTCCACCATATTTATTCTGCCGGATTTCCGCTTGCAAATCAACACTCTTTTTCAAGTCCGATTCCATTGATTCAGGGAGTCCAGTTTTTGTTTCGGCATGTGCAGTCAGCTTGTTTCCTTCTGCTTTCAATTTAATTGTGCAATCGGTACGATAGCAAACAGAAGATACTGGTTTGCTTATAGGAGTTGCTACCCCCCGTTCATATTTCATTAAAATGAAATCAACTGCATTGTGATATTTGGTGGTACGGATAATACGCAATCCATATCCGGTTAACGTTTGCGTATCAAACTTAATATATATATCCATAAACTGACCTGTGGCACTTCCAAAACCTTGACCGGCTTGTTTACCGGGGTCGACATTGAGTGTAACTGACATATCTCCATAATCTCCTTTGACAGGTGTGTAAAGTAGACGTGCACCTTTTGTCGTTTGTACTAATCCGGTGTCCTTCATCCCATCCGATCCGACTCCATAATACCAGGTTTCTCCGGTTGGTGCTTTCCAGTCATATTCCTCTAATCCCAATGGCTTATATCCGTCAATCGTCCAGAAACCAGGTATAATTTGTGGTTGCCGGCTAACCGGGAAATTTTTGAAGTCAGTATAGTAGCTGCGTTTTGAAAAAATATTCTTTTGGGCAACTGGAGCTGATGTTATAGCAGCAACCGCTTTTCCAGGATGCGATCGCAGATGTTTGGGTGAGACAGAAGCCTTGATATAATAACCGACATCGGCATCGGACAATTCATACTCATATTTAGGATTATTTGAACGGGAAACAATTATTTCAATCGGCTTACTTCCTTTACCATCCGTACAATGATACCACGTAATAAGAGATTCATCTTTACGACCTTCCAAGTCTATTTTATAATCAACTCTCAACTTTCCTTTTTCCTTATTTATAATTTTGGGTAAGGAAGTAAAGCGGGGAGGTTCTATAAATCTGGGAGATACAGTTAATGCACTGGCGGATTCTATTCCAATGGTTGTGGTTGCATGTATAATAGCTTTTTTTGATTCATCATCGTTATTGATACCGTTGATAATACAGATATTATTTGTTTCCTTTTCCAACTCTACTAACTGTACGACATCGGGTAGAACAGACCATATAACTGGTTCTTTGCAATACTCATAATTACCGAAGCGCTGGATGGTAGCTGTAAGTTTTGCGTGAGTAACTCCCGATTCTATGGAAGTCACTGAAGGTAATATTTTAAGATAAGTAGGTATATTGGTAAGGTTGCGTCCTATTTGTTTTTCACATTGCAGAATTTGATCTTTGACACCCATAGGATCCCAGTCATCGTTGCCGCGGAGTAAATTATAAGTATTATAGATTACTTGACCTTGATGTTCTATCCGGTAGGCATCAAGCAAAGGTTTATTGGTCATATCGACAGTAACTTCGGGTTTGTCATTTCCTATCAACAGCGGAGTTCCGTTAAGCGATACGTTGTATTGATAACAGCGTAGATCATCAGTTGGGTCTTGTGTCCAGCCTACAAAAAGAGGTCCGGATGAGTTTTTAAAACGACTATCAACGATAGTTACGGGACCAGGTACTTTCGTTAGGTATTGTCTGTTTCTGGTCACGACATCAAAATCGCAATTTAAAAAGACTGCTCCTGTGCCATCCGTTTTAAAGAAAGGTTTCGAGCCATAGAAAGTAAATCGGCTATTGAGATATACACCTGTACTACAGAGCGCATCGTCAGTACTTTCGAAATAGCACTGATCAAAGATTATTCGTTTCGCACCTGCAAAAGGACAAAGATTTAACCGACTGATGAAATGAGTGTTTCGGGCTACTACCTTGTCACTGTTACATATAATAAGTTGCGCTTGTGTTATGGCTGATGAACGGCGCGGACGACTAAGTTGAGGAAGCAATGGATAATCAAGATCAACATTACAATAGTTTCCGAAAGTGACATTCTCCGAACTAATGCCATCACCGTCAAAATAAAACATAGTAAAATTACCTACTGCCCCCTGTGTCTGGCCTCTCCAGCTTGCCAAAACCACGTTTTCCGGATCATCCGTAAGTCCAAAGAATTTGAGCCAGTTGCATTTCACGATTTCTCCGTAAGGTATTGCACCTTCTATAGGTCTTCGTATTTCCGGATCGTCCGGATCATCCACCCAATAGACATAAGGTGCCAGATATAAAGTCATGGGTTCTGCTTCGGAACCATCGGTTATATGTTTAAGCGCGTTATTTATACTATTGAAAACAAAAGGTTGGTTTGCAACCTCTGAATCGGAAAGTTGGCCATCAATAAAAAAGGATTTGTCACTAAGATTGATTTTTTCTCCTTGGTAAATGATGTGACTTCCACGAAAAGATATGGGATTGGATTTATCCAAAGGTGTGTAATCTTTAGGATTTTGAGCAAAGGAATATATATTAAAAAGCAAAAAAATGAAAGCATATAGATTTCTTTTCATCATAATGGAGAGATTAAGAGGCAATGAAAACCAAAGTTAGAAAAGAAAGAATTATAAAAAGTGTATTTTCCGGTTGAAAGGGTGCAATAATTTGAAATATGAGATAAGGTATGTCAAAAGTCATTTTGACATACCTTATAAATTTTATAATAAATATAAATTTTATGGTTGAGGCATTCCATATCCATTGGTAATCAACCCTTTAGACATTGTAATTGTTTCACCAGGAATTGGCCAGTAATATCTTGGGGGAGTAGTTGCACTTTCAATGCCGGAAAGAATATTTTCAAGATAAGTATCTTTATTGGCAAGGAAGGTTGCTCCCCAAGCTGTACGTATATAATTATCGGCTTCCAAAGCAGCTGCTTCTGGACCTGCAGGATTTATATAATTAAATAAACCTTTAATTGCCAAATTATTGTCTGTTGTTACAACTACACTAGCTGCTGGTGTTGAAGAATAGTCGTATACTCCTCGCCAACCCGGATAAAGAGCCGGATCATTTACATCCGAATCATATGTCAATGGTTGGGACTTTTGCACATTCTTCACCCAAATGTATTGAGAAATGGTATTACCGTTAGAGAAAGTGTAATATCCATCGGTTTCCAGCCCCCTAAACATAGCATTCATTTCTGCACGAACAGCCATCGCACTTTCTGAATAGGTACCAGAGCGAATCAAATCCCAACGTACTTGCCCTTCACCAAGCAACTCATATTTACGCTCTAATAGAATTGCGGCTTTTAACTCATCACCCGTCAGGCCGCTAATATTATGAGAGGTATCACCAAAGGCACGCTCACGGATTTGATTTAGCAAGCTAATTGCCTCTGCAGATTTTCCTAATTCTGCTTTAACTTCAGCCTGCATCAAGATAACATCAGCCAACCTCATAATTCCCCAGTTAATACCTGATTGTCTTTGACTGGTAGTATAAGGAGGATTCATGCGGTTCATGTCCCATTTATTTATGCTTATACCGCCTTTGAGCATATTACCTGGTGTCGGATCAAGTAAAACCTCTCTTCCCTTACCATCACTTGCAGTAACGGTAATGCTAGCATCTCTGCGTTTGTCGCCATTTTCCCAACTACCATAATAGAAAGTAGGAACAATACGAACCGCAGCAAATACCTTAGGAGGAGCAGCATTTGCACTACCTCCACCAGATGGGCGACCAAAGGCATACCCAAACTCATTCGTTTGTGAACCTGCAGGAGTAGTACCTTGTAGAATCCCTCCCTCAAATAATGATTCAGGACTAACTTCCAAGTCGTGTAGATATTGGAAATGGCGCTGGAATGGATTGTTTGCATAACTACGTTCATCTGTGGTTATTAATCTAACAGAGCCTTTTTGTGCATTCAATGCTGCATCAAAATATTGTTCAGCAATCGTATAATAACTTTGATAATCCGAGCGACGTGCATATTTACATCCATACTTCTCATCCCCTTTTGTCGTGAACTGTACATCGCCATACAAATCCGGAATATCAGTCCGTATGGTTTGATAACCACCAGCCCAAAGCGCAATCTGGCCAATCAATGCATTAGCAAAAGTTCTGGACATTTTTTCTGCAGTTATACCCTTTGAAGCACCTATATCATACATTAATTTTTCTACTTCTTTAAGAGAAGCAATAAGGACATCAAAAATTTCAAACCTTGAAGTCAATGCATATTCATTAACGTATGAATTCTCATACCCATAAGGTACATCACCAAAGTGTCTGACCAAATCGAAATAACACAATGCTCTCAATGTCATAGCTTCACCATACAATTGGGTCCAATCGTTGGCGACATGAGCTTCCACTGCGGATTTATAATCATTTTTTTCAGCGATTAATGTGGCTATTTTTGAAGTACGTGAAATGGTGCTATACAGATTATTAAATCCGCCGCTAACAGCATCAATAGCTAATGACTCCGGTTTTAGTCTAGCATTTATATTGTTGGCAGAGTTTTGTTCAGGATAATGCTCTACATCCGAACTAATTGGATCATTCCATGCATAAATTCCCATTAGGCAGTTCTGACGATAATTGGCATACGCCCAAGAGAGCGTTTTAGCAGTCTCAGAAACGGTGGAGGTTACAAAATCATCATCTGTATTCTCAGGAGACGTTGTATTCAAATAGTCATCGCAATTTGTGAGAGAAAAACACAACACAAAAGCGGCCATATATTTTAGTATTCTTTTCATGTGGAATAAATTTTAATATTAAAAAGTAAGATTTAAGCCGAGAACAAAAGAACGTGCACGAGGATAAGTACCCCAGTCCATTCCTAATGTTGGATAAGCCTGTTTATTCTGTTCTGGATTTGCATTTACTTCAGGATCAAGTCCATCGTAACCTGTAAGTGTAAATACGTTATAAATACTTCCATATACTCGAAGGTTAGTCAACCTGACTTTATTTATTAATTTCTCTGGAAAAGTATATCCTAAAGTTAGTGTATTTAAACGAAGATATGAACCATCTTCGATACCCAATGTAGACACAATACCATTTTCATTATATGCCAATGGTAACGTTGCATTTACGTTAGCTGCATTCAATTGATCAGGAGTCGTAAAGCGTACAAGTTGTCCATCTACAATGTCGTAGATTTTATAGCTGTTTTTTACAATAGCCAGTTTATTCTCATATACTCCTGATTCTTTATAGCCATATAATGAAGCCAATTTGTTAACATTATAAACATCGTTACCGTAACTCCAGTTAAAATATAAACCTAAGTCGAAGTTCTTGTAAGAAGCTGTTAAATTGAAACCGCCGGTATGAACTGGAGTCATATCCCCGATAACGGTTAAATCATTTTCATCGATAATACCATCTGGAACACCATCAGGTCCGCTAATGTCTCTAAATTTAGATAAACCGGGATATGCTTTCTGTCCTGTAGGAACATCAGTTCCTTCCTTAACACCATGTATTGTAGGCATAGCGGCAGAAGACAAATCAGCAACATTGGAGTTTAATGTGTATATACCGTTGTTGTAATTAAAATCATCTGTCGTATAATAGCCATCACATATCAAACCTCTAACTTGCCCTACAGGTTTACCTTTTACCAGAACATAATCATAAATAGGATAAGTTGAGCTACTTGCCCAGCTTGTTCCATAAAGTCCGGTTATATTATCAGCGAGTTCATCCACTTTTCCTTTATTAAAGTTGATGTTAAATCCGGCACCAATATTCCAGTCTTTATTTCTGAAGATGGTACCTGAAAGTGAAAGTTCAACTCCTCTGTTACTTGTTTGTCCAATATTCGCATAAGTGGTTGAAAAACCGGTAATAGCCGGATTACTTGTCTCCATTAAGAGGTCTTTGGTTGTATTCCAATATACATCAACTGTACCGTTTAAACGTCCGCCCCATAATGTGAAGTCTAAACCAATGTCACGTGTAATAGTAGTTTCCCATTTCAAATCAGGATTTGCCATTCGTGTAGAGGCTAAGTCGTAAGACGATTGTAGTTGATTATTAAGAGTCATTTGATATCTACCGTCTGTCTCTGAAGTCCATAATTGCGACCATAAACTAGAGTCGATTCCATCATTACCTACTTGTCCATAAGAGATGCGAAGCTTCAAATTATCTAACCAATCTCTTGTAGATGCCATAAATGCTTCTTCCGACATTCTCCATGCAAGTGCGGCTGCAGGGAAATATCCCCAACGGTTGCTTGGAGCGAATTTAGAAGAACCGTCAGCACGGAATGTCAATGTTACCAAATAACGGTCAAGCAATGAATAATTCGCTCGTCCAAAGAAAGAAAGAAGACGATCTGGTATACTTTTACCTGATGAAGTTATGCTACTACCTTTCTCTTGATCATACTGGTTAATCATTGCAAAAGCATTTGCTTTTGTAAAGTTTCCCGGAAAATAAGTGGCCTGAATTCTCATAAAGGTTCCGCCTGAATCGGAAACTTCATGACCAGCCAATACATTTAAACGATGTATATCGTTCTTAAAAGGTATATTATAATTAAGTGTATTGCTCCAGCGCATTGCCCAACTATCCGCTTTTTTATAGTCTAAGTCACCAGCATATATAATTTCTCCGGTAAGAAGATCAATATAATCACCTCCTTTATAGTTAGCACCTTCCCAGGTTTTAGTTTGTTCCCATGTACGGCTCATTGTCAATTCGGTGCGATAATTTAACCCTTTCATAATCCCCCAATTCATAGATGCGGTGCCACGAAGCTGATTTCGGGTAGTAAGCGGCTCATAATCTCTCAGGCGGGCTGCCGCACCGTAAGAATCCCACATATAGGCTTTGGCAAACATCTCAATATTTCCTGATTCAAGTGCAGACAGGTCTCCTAAAATATCTTTGGTAGCAATTGGGCGAAAACGGTAGGCCGATGACATAATTGACCCGCTACCGTTTGTTGTGCTTTCTCCACTCATATTTTCCACTTGAACATAACGTGCATCCACATTAAAATCAAGATTATCCAATATCTTTTGATTAACCTTTAAAGATATACTTGCACGTTCAGAATAGGAATTAATCTTTAACCCCTGTTCATCCATATAGTTGACAGAAAATAGCACTTTTGTTTTATCAGTTCCTCCCGAAACGGATAAATCATGATTATGCGAAAAGGAGTCATTATATACATCTTTCTGCATATCGTATTTGGGTGTATTCCTGTAAGCTTCAATACCACCCGAGTTTTTGCCTGCATTAGATCCTAAGCCAAAAAGAGTCTCGAATGGAAGGAGATAAGCATCACCATGTGTATCAGCAACTGCCCATTTGTAAGCCAGGTAATCATAAGGTCCTAAGGCTTTTAAATACTTAGTTGGCGTATTAAACTTAGCATAGCCACTATAACTAACAGTAACTTTTCCTTCTTTGGCCCCCTTGGTAGTAACAAGAATTACACCATTGGCACCTCGTGCTCCATAAATGGCAGTGGATGATGCATCTTTCAATACATCAATGCTTTCTATCTGCTCTGAAGGGATATCATTCAATGAACTTACTACCACTCCGTCAACCAGAATCAATGGATCATTACTTTGTGATACTGAACCCCCTCCGCGCACGCGGATAGAAACAGAAGCATCTGGACGCCCATCCTGTGAAGTAACATTTACCCCCGGCAGTTTACCTTGTAAAGCTTGGGCCACGTTTGCAACCGGAACTGCAGCAATCTGTTTTCCATTAACCGAAGCAACTGATCCTGTCAGATCTCTACGTTTTACTGTTTGATAACCGATTACTACCACTTCATCCAAGACCTCGGTATCTTCTCTTAAAGTGGCATGTATGGTAGATTGATTATTAATGGAAATTGTTTCGGATAAATAACCGATAAATGAGAATTGAAGTTTTCCATTAGCAGGAGCCTGAATACTATAATTACCATCAATATTCGTAATAGTTCCTGTCGCTGTTCCAACAACTTGTACATTCACTCCGATCATAGGTTCCCCTGCAGCATCTTTTACACTACCGGTAACCGTCAGATTCTGAGCAAAAGCAATAAGGCTAAACATGCTTAGAAAAAGAGCAGTTATTACCTTTTTAGAGAGCTTTTTTAGTTCCATAAAACGTGTCTTTTATAGTTATTAATTAAAAATGGTGGTCAATTTAAGTGAAGGTTCAAGGTGTATTGATCATAATGTCTTTAGGCTTATCATTCTTCGTATTATATCAAGGTTAAATTTTTATTGCGTTTTAATAGTATTAAAAAATTAAGGACTTGATTCAGCTTTCTTAGATTCTTAATGATGTTTACAGAAAAGCGGAATACTGCAATAACTAACACTTATACCGTATTAGTTTTAACAGAATGAAAGCTTGTTTTGTATTTGTTATCAATAGCGAAGTAAGCATTAAGTTGACTTTGCAAGGTGCATTTTTTGTTTTTTTATGTGGAAATTTTAGTCTGAATATCTTTTATTCTTGTTATCTAAATGGTTTATTGTAAGTAATTTGATTTAATTGTTCTCTGTTTTATGTGATTTCTTGTTGAAATAATTATTTGTTTGTGAGATGTTTAATTTTTCATTTGCTAGAATATTGAAACTATTAACTTTTGTATAAAAAACAATAATCAAATGTTTCGAAAAGATAAGATTGCATTCGAAATATTATCCTATGCTGTCCAATATGATTATATAACCAAAAGCTGGATAATATTGAGATTTCTATTCAGTTGGAATATTTTTTAGGTAAAGATATAAAATAGGAAGGGCCACAGATGTATATAGTTTTTTATCCACTACTAAACAGACTTAGTGGGTTATAACTCGTATTGCGGAAATTCTAATTAAACCTCAAGTGTTGTAAAATATATTCAAAAAAGCATATTAAATTCTATTTTGTATTTGGTAATTATTTATTTTTATTGCGATATTATAATTAGTAACAAAATATCTTTTATTATGAGAAAGACTATTCTATTATCCTTATTAGGATTACTGTTCTTTTTTTTATTTAATGCTTGTGATAGAAATAATCAAGAACTAAAAATGATTGAAGAAAAACCTCTATTTGATGATCTTGAAATTATTAAAAGATTAGGTTTTAATATATCTAGTGCAATTGATATGGGAGAGTACTATTTAGTTGAAGAGGATATATCTATTCCTAAGGAAAATATTGAGGGGTATAAAAAGAAAATGTTTGAGGATGGTGATTCAATAACTACAAGACAAGCCTATAGTAATGCTGTTGTATCAATAAGTAATGCTTCTAATATAAAGGTAAAAATAGATGCTTCATTAATGTTTTACACTTCAAATTGGAGAAATGCAATACTGGAAGCTATGGAACATTATAACAGTGTAGCTAGTGAAATTTATATGTATGAAGTATCAAGTAATCCCGATATAACAATTTTATCAAGTCCAGTAAATGCATGGGGGCAAGGAGAATTTCCTACTGGAGATGGTAAACCAGGAAGAACTATAAGAATAAATAGCAGTGCAGCCTATAATTTAAGTTTGCAGCAAAAAATTTTTTTAATAGCTCATGAAATGGGGCATAACCTTGGTTTTAGACATACGGATTATTTAACCGCTTATTATCCCTATTCTGCGGAAGGAGAAAGTGTGTATGGTGCAAATCACATTTCAGGCACACCCACAGGAACTGTAAGTAGTCAGGACCCAAACTCTGTTTTTAATTCAGGGTATTATTATGGTGGAGAGGTTATTCCTTGGGCAGGATTTAGCAATTATGATAAACATGCTATTAGATATTTATATCCTGCTCAGATGGCCATTCATTCCAACATAGTAGGGAATAAAATTTCATCCCAAGGTGATAAAGCTACTTATTACTTATCTAATACAACATCGCTTGGCTTTAGTTATCATGAGATAACATGGACTTTAACTTTAAATGGAAATATTGTTTCTACATATACAGATTCAAGATTTCAACATATATTTAATGAGCCAGGCATATATATGTTAAAATGTTTTGCAAAATTTTCAAAAGGAAGTGGTATTCTTACTTTTGAAAAAGAAATTGAAATAAATGTATACCCAAAAATATCTAGCGACCAATGGTATGTATTTAATGCACAAATGGACGGAGATCGTTACATAAAATATGATCTTGTATATAAAGCAACCCAACCTTATCAGGTTGGCAGAATACATGTACTTATGTTATATAATGGAACCTATGATCTTAGTATCTACAATGGAGATTTTGACTGGAAATACGACTCTGATTATGGATATGTAGTACCAACACTTGACTATTCATATCATGGGTCTTATGAATGGTTTTCAGGGGTCTCTATCGAAGCTGAACAAGTGGGTGTTATAAAAGCATTCAGACATCCTATTTATCCAGGTTATAATTTATCGAATATTGAAGTTGTCAATATATATGAGACTTTGGGAACTGGATTCGGAGGTGAGAGGAGACGTTATTCATTACTTTGGTTTTGGGATCAAGAATATGGTCGCATACCATGATGAGAAAAATGATGAATTTAATTCCTAAGTTTTGGAATAATCCCAGCTTTCCTCATTTATTGCCTATTTAAGGTAAGTAAGAGTAGGGATTCGTATAAATGTTATTTTCATTATTTAGGGTTGCCCTTTTGGAGCAACCCTAAACAAAATTATAATTAAAAAATTAATATCCCGTATTCTGCCAGAACATTCCTTCCGCTTCTGTAGCACTGTAATTAGTAACCGCATCAATTTGTGCCTGAGGAATCGGACGCAGATAATGAACATCTTTAATCTGCCCACTTCCCTGTGGATTGTATTTCTTCACGCGATCGACCAATGTATGTGTACGTTTTAAATCAAACCAACGTTGCTGTTCTCCGCAAAGTTCAATGGCACGTTCTTCCAAGATGGTTTCAATTGTTGCACTACCACTCAGCGTGTTATCCTTTCCATTGATGGCACGAACTTTACGTAATTCATTAATCGTGGCCATAGCTTGTGTACCACCTTCTGTCTCAATTTGACATTCGGCTTTAATGAGATACATTTCGGCCAAACGGAATACGATTGCATCCCGATAAGAAATATCGTGGGTTGGGTATTCAGGATTGAATACATTATCCAGGAATTTCTTGATACCGGGATAGGAACACCATCCCCCAATGTTGGCGGAGTTGTAGCGATTGTCGCCGTAGATATCCGATATCGGTTTGGCAGCTTCAGTAGGTAATGCTGTTGCCGGATCCCCTGATGAAAATACCGGAATATCGCCACCATGCAAAAATTGAATGCGATAACGATCTTTCGCCCAGGCCTGCATAGCGCGTCCTTCTGGAGAATCGCCGTTCAAGGGGCAATAATAGATAGCGGTATCCTGCATCAAAGGATACTTAGTGGAGCTGCCTTCCAATCCTTTGGCAATGGTATAGGCAGATAATAAGGTAGCATCAGTACGTTGGTCTGTCGCACGATTCTTTTCCAGTAATTGCCAGAGATAGGCAGATGGCAGATAGCGTGTAAATCCACGACCATACGGCGAATAATGATCAGCCACATATACATTTTCTCCTGTTTTTGTATTAGTTACATAATAAGAGCCTTCATTCAGCGGACGTACAAACACTTCTTTTCCATTACCACCTAGGTCACTTGCGCCGTTATTCCATAGAGAAACAAACATTAACAGCATGGTACTTCCACCACGAGTATATCCGGTACGGGTTATCAGGGTGTTATAATCCATTTGGTTCCCACTTGTATCGGTTCGGTTACGTTTAGGAATACAGTTTACTGGAGTTTTAAGATCCTGAGAATAAGTTACCCCCCAGATCGCTTCGTTATTGTTGGCGATCTCTTCGTTATTCATCGACCATGTGTCTTCATAATTACTATAAAATGAAGCACCACTTCCACCGATAACTGCCTCGGCTTCAGCTTGGGCTAATGCATGCAAATCTTTACCAGCATATGCTGTATTGGTTGTAATACTGTTTTTTCCGAGCCAGGATGCTGCATACAACAGTACACGAGCTTTTAAAGCTTTGGCAGCCCAGTAATGAGCACGTCCATCGGCTTTGGTCATATATCCGGCTGTTTGGAACTCTGATATGGAATTATCAAGATCCGTCAGAATATTGCTATAAATAACTTCTTCCGGTGTGCGGGTAGGGTCGGTTACGATGGCTGTTTGCCGTTCGCCATTATAGGGTATAGCACCCCAAAGATTTACCATGTGGAAATAATAAAATGCCCGTAAAAAATGAGCTTCACCCATATACTGGCTGCGTATTGTTTCATTGATGGCAGTATTCAAAGGAATGTAGTAGAGTGCTGTATTACAAACATCAACCGCTGAATAAAATAATTCCCAATAATGATCCAAGCTCGCATTATCTGCCGTATTGTTATCCAGACTTATAGCAGATACATTATAGGAGGTCAGAGATTTTTGTTTATTGTCATATCCGTATAGGAATAAATCGGAACCCATTTCCGACAAACCAAGTCCAGCTTCTTTGCCATACCATCCGCGTGAATAGCTATAACAGGAAGCTACCAGACCTTGGAGACCAGATGCTGTACTATAAGTAAGATCAGCAGTTTCACCTACTTTATTTTCTTCATCCAAGAAATCGGAGCAAGAAGATGTTCCCAACATGAAAGCTGAAACAGCTAGTAGTATATATAATTTCTTTTTCATATATGTCTATTTTATTTTAGAATTGAATATTTAAACCGACAACGACTTGTTTTGCTAACGGGAAGCTGATAGAACCACCACGTTCGGGGTCATAATTGTCGATACTACTAAAAGTAAAGAAGTTTTTCAAAGAACCATATACTCTGACATTGTCAATACCAACCGGATTAAGAATGCTCTTGGGAAGAGTATAGGACAATGTAATATCTTTTATTTTTAAGTAGT
The DNA here is from genome assembly GCA_021201335.1 of Bacteroides sp. Taxonomy (GTDB): domain Bacteria; phylum Bacteroidota; class Bacteroidia; order Bacteroidales; family Bacteroidaceae; genus Bacteroides. Next base: position 90,505 of record JAJQFD010000038.1, read on the forward strand.
TTGCTTTTTCATACATTAATGCAGTACCATAACTGGAATATATGGTTGCAGCAGCTCCTGGGCTAGGAAATTTAGCATTTGTGTTAGTCAATGTCCAGTAATCCAGATCGCCCCAGTTGGCTGTTTCATAGTTTAGCTGATTATTCATACCATAAGAAAGGTAACCGCCTAAACGCGCGTAAAGCAATACACTTAATGAAAAATCCTTGTATGTAAATGTATTACTCATACCCAGGATGTGTTTTGGGGAACGATTATATGTAAATTTATCCTCATCACCTAAACTTCCGCTATCATCGCGGTCTATAATTTTCAATGTTCCCGGTTCACCGTAAGCAGAAGGAAAACCTATAGTTTCTCCTGGATGGCGTGCTTCCCAGGCGGCTTTATACTCTTCGTATTCACCTACATTCCAACAGCCGTTTGTTTTAAAATCATAGTAAATAGAAACCGGTTCACCTACAATCTGTCCGGTTACACCGCTGATGTTTCTTTCCACACCATCAGAAAGTTTGGTGATTTCATCCTTAGAAGTGGCATACGACCAGTTTACATCCCAGGAGAAATCTTTGCTTTTTACAATTAATGTATTTAAAGCAATCTCTAAGCCACTACCTTCTGTTTCACCAATATTGGCCAGAACACTGGGGTAAACGGAAGAAGAAGGAGCACTCTTATAGTACAGTAAATCGTAGGTTTTACTTTTATAAACATCGATGCTACCGGAGATACGGTTATTCAAAATACCAAAGTCCAAACCGATGTTGAATGAAGATGTTTTCTCCCACGTCAAATCTGCATTTCCCATTACAGCTGGTACTTTACCTACAATATCACTTCCACCTAAGTAGTAATAAACATTGTCTGCTCCCAGCGCTGTGATTGTACTATAAGCTTCTACGGCTGCATTACCCGAAAGGCCCCAAGATGCCCGAAGTTTCAGATTGTTCAGCCAGTTTTGGGTTGTTTGCATAAAATTTTCATCGCTCACTCTCCACGCTCCGGCTACGGATGGAAAATAACCCCATTTATTACCTTTCGCTAACTGTGATGCACCGTCTGCGCGTAAAGAAGCTGTCAACAAATATTTTTCATTGAACTTGTAATTCAAACGGCCAAAGAAAGATAACATGGACGTTTTCGTATAGGTGCTTTTTACAGTAGGATTGGTGATTTTAGACAGATCATAGAAACTACTTGTATAATAATGCTCCTTGCCACAGTCACCAAACGTAATACTCGTTTCACTTACAGTTTGCGTCATACTATGTCCTAACAAGGTCGTCAGATCATGTTTGGAACCACCGAAATTAGTGTTATGATTGAGTGTGTTTTCCCAGGTATAACCTGTTTTATTCTCAAATTCGGATGAGATATAACCAGTACCCGGACTTTGATAACGTCCTTGTGATTGATAATCCTGGTATAAACCGGTACGTTTGTTCAGACGATCCAATGCAAACATTGATTTGAAAAACATCCCTTTCATCGGATTAATTTCAAGATAAGCATTTCCAAAGAAACGGGTAGTTTCAATGTTATTTTAATAGGCTCCATCCACTTCATCCAATAATGGGTTACAGTGTGCCGGATAACGTGGATTGGGTGTTTCAATAATTGAACCATCTGCCCTGTAAGGATGTGTAATGGTTGTTATTTTCATTGATTGACCGAATACACCACTATTCCGTGCATCATGAGATCTGTAAGAATAGAGTAAACTGGTACCTACTTTAAACATATCGCTGATTTTATGATCAATATTGACTTTACCATTGTAACGATCCAGTGCGTCGTTTTTGAGTAATCCTTCCTCAAACATTGCACCCATAGAAATATTAAAGTTGGTTTTGTCATTACCACCGGAAACAGAAGCCTCATAATTTTGGGTTAATCCGTTTTGGAGAATAAGATCCGCCCAGTCTGTGTATGAGCCATCCCGGTAGATATCCATTTCAGTAAAGTCTTCCAATCCTTCCGTCAAAATATCCTCTGGAGTCAGATTACTGCCGCCCCAGTTGCCGGATGCTTTATCTGCCTGGAAATTTGCTTTATCAATTAACCGTTGCACTTCTTTTCTTCCATACATTACCCGTGGAACATTTGTAGGGCTATTGGAAGATAAAAACATATTCAGATTTACCTGAGTTTTACCCGCTTTACCACGTTTGGTCGTGATAATGATTACACCATTTGCACCGCGCGTACCATAGATAGCGGTGGAAGAGGCATCTTTCAACACTTCCATGGATTCGATATCGCTTGAGTTGATATCTAAAGTGGATCCATATTCCACACCATCTACCAATATCAACGGGCTATTTGACGCAGAAATGGAGCGGTTACCACGTAATGTCATGGAGATACTGGCTCCCGCCTGACCGTCACTTTGTTGTAAATCCAATCCTGGAACTTTGGCCTGCATGGCTTGCATTGCGTTGCTTGACGCAACTTTTTCAATGTCCCCGGCTTTAACAGAAGCTACAGAACCCGTAAGGTCACGTTTCTTCACAACTCCATACCCAATGACAACTACTTCATCCAGCGCCTGAGCATCTTCCATTAAAGTAATATTAATAGATGTTTGATTCCCCACTCTGATTTCCTGAGGGATATACCCAATATAGGAGATCACTAAAATAGAATTTTCGGAAACATCAGTTACGGTGTAGTTTCCATCAAGATCAGTTATAACGCCAGTGGTAGTTCCTTTGACTAGCACATTCACTCCAATCATAGGCTCGCCTTGAGAGTCAATGACAGTACCTGAAACCGAACGTGTTTGTGCAAAAACCACGAGGCAAAGCATACTCATAAACAGAGTCATAATTGCCTTTTTTTGCAATTCTGTGTACATTCATAGATTAGTTTTTATTAAATTAATGATAATTTGGAATAATTGACAATGCAAATTAGCAATATTAACTTGAAATGAATGTTAAAAAATTGTTTTTTTATATGCGCTTTTTGATTTTTTATCGTTTTTCTGTTTTTTCGCTTTGGCTGTGTATAGCAAGTACAGCTATAAATATTAAACAATCTTTAGCCTCATCTTTTGCTTCGATTTTTCAGATGTCTTAAAATTTGCCAATGATTAATTGTTTCAAAAATATCATTTTATCATAGTAGCATTAATCTCTGAGTTTTCGAAAATAAGTGTGCAAACCAATCCGAAATGTGTTTTTTCTTATTCTAGCGTCATTGATTATAATCAAAAAGAAAGAGAAATTAGATTTAATATATTAAATGAAGTATGAAAATAGTAGAATTGGAATAAAATAAATGATTATCCGCATGATGTCCTATTATAAATTCTGGATTTGAAGT
>JAJQFD010000027.1 GCA_021201335.1 Bacteroides sp.
AAATACAAACACCAAAAACAATACATTATAATATAGAAAAGCCATATTAGCGACTAATATGGCTCCTACAAAATTATCTCAAATAATAATTTTCGGAATACTTCCTTCTTCTTTTAGAATTTACTCTTTCTATTCCATGGTTTCTTTAAAATTGCACATTGGGCGCTACTTCTGCTCCGGGTTGAGCTTCAAAATAGGGTCTTTGGTCAAATCCAAATAAACCGGCAAATATATTTCTGGGGAATCGTCTGATAGCCGTATTGTACTCCCTGGCTGCATTATTGAAATTAGTACGCGCTACATTGATGCGGTTTTCCGTACCTTCCAATTGAGCTTGCAGTTCGAGAAAGTTTTGATTGGCTTTCAAATCGGGATAATTCTCTGCAACAGCTAATAACCGACCCAATGCTGACGTTACCTGACCTTGTGCCTGTTGGTACTGAGCCATCGCTTCCGGAGTAAGGTTACTCGGATCAATGTTAATTTGTGTAGCCTGAGCTCGCGCCTGAACTACACCTTCCAAAGTCTCACGTTCGTGCGTTGCGTATCCTTTTACCGTATTTACCAGGTTGGGGATTAAATCCGAACGCCGTTGATACTGTGTTTCAACATTGGCCCATTGGTTACTTACATTTTCCTGTATGGAAACCATTCCATTATATGAAACAATTCCCCATATAACAAGCACTGCTATAACTGCAATAATGATGATGATCGTTGTTTTTTTCATTGCTATAATATTATGATGTGAATATTAAAATCTGGTACCGGCACCACCGCCTCCACCTGCGCCACCGCCGAAACTTCCTCCGCCAAAGCCTCCGCCTCCGCCGAATCCACCCCGGCCGCCAAAGAGGCCGCCACCTAGCATACCACCTATAAATGGTCCGAGGCCACCACCGCCTCCTCGTCTTCCCATACCTAACAAGAGGAAAAGGAGAAGCAAGATAACCAAAGAAACCCATGTACCTATTCCGGGGCCTTCTTCTTCAGGATTCCCTTCATTTACCATGGTTCCATCCAACCGGGCACTTAATGCCCGAATGCCCGCTACCATGGCATTGTTCCAATCCCCCTGACGTAAATAAGGAAGCATCACCTGCGTTTGGATACGTTTGCTGATTGCATCAGGCAAATCACCCTCAAGCCCATATCCATTATAAAATTGAATACATCGTTGGTCAACAACAAGTAACACAACCAATCCATTATCTCTGTCTTTTTGCCCTACTCCCCAGGAATTAAGTAATTCGTGTGAAAAGTTAAAGCAATCAGCATCCCCAATAGAAGGAACGACAGCCACAACAGACTGAATACCGGTCTTCTGCTCCAGGTTATATAAAATATGATCAATGGTATCTCTGGCATTCTGAGAAAGAATACCCGTAGGATCAGTCACATATTGCATCCGATTCTCTAAATGAGTTTTCGGAAGATTATCGACTGTAAAAATCCGGTCCTGTGCACATATATCAACAGGATAAATCATAAGAAACAGGATAAATACAATATGCCTCATCTTTGAAATATTTAAATCTTTTTATATCAGATTATAAACAGTTCAATCACAGGATTGGTTCACTCTGCTTATCAAGGTTTCTTTGTGAAAGGCAGGTAATATTTATTTGAGAATCGTTATTTCTTTTTTACCTGCTTTTTTTCTTCATTCAGCTCAATACTGATAAATTTTGTATGCTTCACCTCATTGCTCAGCTCTTTATCAGCCTTAAAGCAAATCCGGCTAACCCGTACTTTATCCGCTGTACATTCTTCTCGGGTCGCACATCCTTCACTGGTAATCCCGGTAAAGAAAGTTCCGAGTCCACGTATATGGATGGTTCTTCCTTCTTTCAGGTGAGAAGCCACTTTACCGGATAATAACTCAAGCACTGAAAGCACATCGCCAGCGGTGAGCGAACTGATATCCGCCAGTTCCCGGGCCAACTGAACTTCATTAACTCCCTGCCCAGCTTTCTGTAAAGCCTTGGGAACCGCGTAATAAAGTTCTTCTTCCGCACCTTTATTCTTGTTCACTTTTTTTTTAACAGAATAATTAATCGCCATATTATATAAATTTTCAATGTTTAAACAGTATCTTATAAAAGGGAAACAATAATTCTACACTTACAACACCCCCATGTTATAACATATAACACCCCGGTGTTGTAGGCAATAACATGGGGGTGTTATAATATACAACATGGGGGTGTTGTAACCTATAATAAGTTACAAAGATAAAAGAATATCTATATATTCCCGCTTCGAAAAAGACCGATTTATCGAAAAAAATGATTAATATACTGAGTTTTGATTCCCCTTCATTTTCCAGAAGATAAATATTACAGACAATTAGATAAAAGGAATGATGTAACAATTTAATGGGGTGAGATGCAATGAAGATTCAATTCAGAAAGGATGTATATAAATAAAAAAAGGGATCACGCCTGACCCCAACCTTTGTTAACCTTAAATCTAATACTATGAAAAACACAGTACAAAGGTATGCATTTTTCCATATCTCCCAAATTTTGTGTACGAAAACAATAAGATTATAACACACTTTAATAATTACCCCTGTAAATTCTTTAGATTCGTAAAAAAAATACTTTCCGACATATAGGCTAATTTAGTAAAAAAACGGCATTATTTTGCTTTCTTTTACCTATCTTTGTGCAAATCTAAACAAATAACTATGCCGAGCTATGATCTAATCACCCTATTGGGCCCAACCGCGTCGGGGAAAACCTCAATGGCCGCTCATTTGGCTTACGAGTTAGATACTGAAATTATCAGCGCAGACTCTCGCCAACTGTACCGGGGAATGGATTTGGGAACAGGAAAAGATCTGGCAGACTATAGTGTTAGCGGACGAAAAATTCCTTATCACCTGATCGACATCGTAGATCCTGGCTATAAATACAATGTTTTTGAATACCAACAAGATTTTCTGAAAGCTTACAAAAGCATCCAAAGCAAAGAAAAAACACCTATCTTATGTGGAGGTACAGGTATGTATCTGGAATCCGTATTGAAAGGATATAAACTAATCCCCGTACCGGAAGATCCTGAACTAAGAAACCGGCTGGCAGATAAATCTTTAGAAGAACTGACTGTTATTCTATGCCAATACAAGACATTGCATAACTCTACTGATGTGGACACAGTTAAGCGTGCCATACGTGCTATTGAAATAGAAGAATATTATGCCCGGCATGACCTGTCCAGAAGAGAATTCCCGAAATTAAACAGCTTAATTATCGGAACAAATATTGACCGCAACCTGCGCCGAAAGAAAATCTCGGAAAGATTGCATCAACGGTTGGAAGAAGGAATGGTGCAGGAAGTGAAAGGATTATTGCAGCAAGGTATTCGCCCGGAAGACCTGATTTATTATGGGCTGGAATATAAATATCTGACTCTGCATGTAATGGGTGAGCTATCCTATGAGGAAATGTTCAATCAACTGGAGGTAGCTATCCATCAGTTTGCAAAACGGCAGATGACCTGGTTTAGAGGGATGGAACGAAAAGGATTCATAATCCATTGGGTAGAAACGGAGTGGCCCATGGAGAAGAAAATCGACTTCATCAAAAGTCTGTTTTACAATGAATGATTAAAGAGTTATAATATGAGTGTAGAACCCGGAAAATGGGGAGTTATTTACAACCCTAAAGCTGGTACCCGCAAAGCGCATAAACGCTGGAACGAAATTAAAGAATACATGGACACCAAAGGGGTTTCTTACGACTACATCCAGTCGGAAGGTTTTGGTTCTGTGGAGAGGCTGGCTAAGATACTGGCCAACAATGGCTACCGGATCATCGTTGTGGTAGGTGGTGACGGAGCAATTAACGATACCCTTAACGGAATAAAAAATTCAAAGGCGGAAAATAAAAGTGAAATAGCCATTGGCATCATTCCTAATGGTATAGGTAATGACTTTGCCAAATACTGGGATATGAGCATGGATTACAAGGAAGCTGTCGATCAAATTATTAACAATCGCCGAAAAAGAATAGATGTGGGATTTTGCAGGTATTATAACGGTGAACGGCATGAACAACGCTATTTTCTGAATGCTGTTAATATTGGGCTGGGAGCCCGCATCGTAAAAATTACCGATCAGACGAAACGTTTTTGGGGTGTTAAGTTCTTGTCTTACGTAACTGCTTTTTTCCTGTTATTTTTCGAACGAAAGCTCTATCGGATGCATCTTATGATTAATGGAGAACATATACGGGGTCGGATCATGACCGTCTGTATTGGCAATGCTTCCGGTTACGGACAAACACCCAGTGCTGTTCCTTATAATGGATGGCTAGATGTTTCTATCATTAACAGGCCTCAGTTCTTGCAATTGTTCTCCGGATTATGGATGCTTATCAGCCGGAGAATCCTGAATCATAAGGTTGTTCGAATCTACCGTACCAAAAAGGTCAAGGTATTTCGTGCCAGGAATGCATCTGTTGATCTTGACGGACGTTTATTACCTAAACATTTCCCGCTAGAAATCGGAATAAAACCAGAATCAATTACACTTATCATTCCTAAATAAAGATTACATTCGTAACTTTACCACGTTTTTCATTCATTTTCCTAATGAATGGCTAAACTTATAGTGCAATATGTAAACGAAAGTATCAACAAAATACCGTAAACAATGAATATAAAAGATTTAAAACATACTGAATCCGGAAATTTCTTTTTACTGGCCGGTCCATGTGTAATTGAAGGGGAAGAAATGGCCCTATGCATCGCCGAGCGAATTGTAGAAATGACGGACAAGCTCAAAATACCTTATGTATTTAAAGGCTCTTACCGGAAAGCCAATCGTTCCCGACTGGATTCTTTCACCGGTATAGGCGATGAAAAAGCTTTAAAGATATTGCGGAAAGTTAACAAAACATTTGGCATACCTACCGTAACAGATATTCATCTGCCTGAAGAAGCATCGATGGCTGCCGAATACGTAGATGTGTTACAAATACCGGCTTTTCTTTGCCGCCAGACCGATATTTTGGTTGCTGCAGCAGAAACAGGCAAAATCGTTAACATCAAAAAAGGACAGTTTCTCTCGCCTCTTGCCATGCAATTTGCCATTGATAAAGTAGTGGAAACAGGGAATAAGAATGTAATGATTACCGAAAGAGGAACAACCTTTGGTTATCAGGATCTGGTAGTGGATTACCGGGGCATTCCGGAGATGAAAACGCTGGGTTATCCGGTTGTCCTCGATGTTACCCATTCTTTGCAACAACCCAATCAAACAAGTGGTATTACAGGAGGTATGCCACAATTGATCGAAACAATAGCAAAGGCAGGAATTGCCGTCGGGGCCGATGGTATCTTTATTGAAACTCATGAAAATCCGGCTATTGCTAAAAGTGACGGAGCCAATATGCTTAAACTCGACTTATTGGAAGAATTATTAACTAAGCTAATACGTATCCGCCAAGCCATTAGTTAGGATAGGACTAATATTTATGCAGAATTTATAAAAAGCGGCGTTCCCTTGTGATTAATTTACAACGGGTGCGACAGATGTTATAAAATGTAATTTTAACAGAGAGAAAAAATGAAACAAAAATTTAAATTTATGATAGCTGCAGCACTAATCGTAGGTGGCAGTTATCATCAAACTTTTGCTCAACAACAGCAAATGCCAATTCCCATAGATCCGAACGTTCGCATCGGAAAACTGGAAAACGGACTTACTTATTATATTCGTAAAAACAGTTTGCCAGAAAAGAGAGCAGACTTTTATATAGCCCAAAAAGTAGGCTCCATTCAGGAAACCCCGGAACAAAGTGGTTTAGCACATTTCCTTGAGCACATGTGTTTCAACGGAACGACTCATTTCCCGGGAAATGAACTTAGTAAATATCTTGAAACTATCGGAGTTAAGTTTGGTGAAAACCTGAATGCGTATACTTCGATTGATGAAACAGTATATAACATTTCCAATGTACCCGTAGTGCGCGAAGGAATAATTGATTCATGTTTATTAATCCTGCACGACTGGGCAAATGATTTATTGCTGGAACCGACTGAGATTGACAAAGAGCGTGGTGTAATTCATGAAGAATGGCGTAGCCGTATGAGTGCCATGCAACGTATGCAGGAAAAAGCATTGCCACAAATGTTTGCGGGTACTAAATATGCCTATTGCATGCCTATTGGAAATATGGATGTGGTACTCAACTTCAAATATCAAACATTAAGAGATTATTACGAGACATGGTATCGCCCTGATTTACAAGGAATCATGGTGGTAGGGGATATTGATGTAGATCAGATGGAGAACAAAATAAAAGCTTTATTCTCCCCTATTCCGGCTCAACCCAATGCGCCCGAACGGATCTATTATCCGGTGAACGACAATACAGATCCTATCATTGTTATTGAACAGGATAAGGAGCAACCTCATATTCAATTGCTGTTTTTCAATAAACATGAAGCTATTCCAGATGAGCAGAAAAACCACATGGACTACATGGTTTTCCACTATGCCAAGGCTGCTATCATAAAAATGCTAAACGCTCGTTTGGAAGAACTGAGGCTCTCTCACAACCCACCTTATATTTATGCAGGTGCCTATGACGATGATTTCTTTGTAGCTAAAACCAAAGACGCGTTTACTGGATATACGGTATGTAGAGAAGATAATATCGAAGGCGGTTTTGAAACATTGCTTCGCGAAATAGAACGAGCCCGCCGTTTCGGATTCACCGAATCGGAATATGTACGTGCCCGTGCAGATATTCTGCGTGATTTGGAGTCGGAGTACAACGAAAGAGATAAAAAGAAGAATGATAGTTACATAGATCATTATGTTCGTCATTTCCTTGATAATGAACCCATTCCCAGCATTGATGATGAATATGCTATCCTGAATCAGATTGCTCCCGCAATTCCGGTTGAAGCATTAAATCAAATGATGCCATCACTTGTTACCGGAAGCAATCAGGTGGTTGCCATCTTTGGCCCGGAAAAAGAAGGCTTAGTTTACCCTACCAAAGAAGCCATTGCCGCGATTCTGAATAAGGTAAAAGCTGAAGACCTGACTGCCTACGAAGATAAAGTTTCGAATGAACCGCTCATCGCCCAATTACCCACTCCGGGAAAAATTGTTTCTGAAAAGAAGGATGGAATTTTTGGTACTACTATCCTGACACTTTCCAATGGAGCAAAAGTGATGGTAAAACACACTGATTTTAAAGCCGATGAAATTCAGATGAAGGGAATCAGTTGGGGAGGTACTTCTTTATATCCGGACTCTGAATTAGCTAACCTACAACACATCAATGGTATTATCTCTGTAGGTGGTATCGGTAATTTTAGTCCGGTAGAACTGGAAAAAGTGCTTGCCGGCAAAAAAGCCTGGGCTTCAGCAAGTGTTTACAGAGATACGGAAGAAATAACCGGCAGCAGTTCACCCAAAGATTTTGAAACGATGCTACAACTGGCTTATCTTTCTTTTACCTCTCCGAGAAAAGACCAGGAAGCATTTAATTCTTATATCAGCAGAACAAAAGCTGCTTTGCAAAACCAGGAATTGAATCCAATGGTCGCATTTTCCGACTCTATCAGCTCATCCGTCTTTATGAACCACCCCAGAAGCAGAAGACTTAAATCTTCCGATCTGGATAAGATCAATTATGACAGAGTTTTCGAAATCTTCCAGGAACGCTATAAAGATGCCAGTGACTTTACTTTCCTTTTGGTAGGTAATATTAACTTGGAAGAAGCGAAACCACTCATTGAACAATACCTGGGAGCGTTGCCTTCTATCAACCGGAAAGAATCATTTGCTGATAATAACATTCTGTCACGTCCGGGAATTTATAAAAATGAATTTATCAAAGAACAGGAAACAGCGAAAGCCTCCAATTTTGTTTACTATCACGGTAAGGTCGCTTACAATTTTAGAAATGAAGTCTTGATGAGTATGCTCGCACAAATAATGGATCTGGTTTATACAGAAAAAGTTCGTGAAGATGAAGGAGGTACTTATGGCGTAAGCGTTAACGGAAGTATCTATAAATATCCTCGTGAAGAGTTTGCTGTTCAGATTATATTCGAAACCAGTCCTTCGAAAAGAGAGCAGTTGATGAAGATTATTTTCGCCGAGATTGATAACGTTGCCCAGACAGGCCCTTCTGAAGTTAACTTGAATAAAGTAAAAGAATATATGTTGAAAAAACACAGCGAAGACCTGAAAGAAAACGGTTACTGGATGGCTGCTATTCGCCAATATGTATTCGAGGAGGTAGATTCCTTAGATGGCTATACAAACCTGATCAATAGCATCACGACAAATGATATACGTAATTTTGCCAACGACCTGTTCGTTAAGCAAAAGAACGAAATCGAAGTCAGCATGATCAGTCCCGAAAAGGAATAAATAATATAAACCTGAGTATCCGTCATCCTACTCTTAATTAGGATGACGGAGTATTCTCAAATATTTTTTCCCCGGTTTCCTCCCTTCTTCAATAACTTTTAATCTCTCCACAAATGCTATTCAACGAACTACGTAAACAGGGCAAACTGGCAGCTAAAAGACATCCGATGTACGAAAAGAACAAGTTTGGAAAATTCTTTATGTACCTAATGTCTGCTTTCTGGATCGGTTATCTAATCTTCTTTGGAGTTTCCTTCGCTTTTATGTTCCGCGAATCAGCTCCCAATATGGAACCTTATCACCTCATGAATAAAGGACTACTCTTTGTCCTGGTTTTTGATTTCATGCTCCGGTTCCCTTTCCAAAAAACACCTACGCAAGAAGTTAAGCCCTACTTATTATTACCTGTTAAGCGAAACAGAATACTCGATTTCCTGCTTTTGCGTTCCGGCTTGCATACCTTCAATATAATCTGGCTTTTTCTCTTTCTTCCCTTTGCTATCTTTACTACCATTCCAACATTTTATGGAATTTGGGGAATTATCACCTACGGCTTGGGAATTTACCTGCTGATGTTATTCAATAATTATTGGTTTCTCCTTTGCCGTACCTTAATGAGCGAACGGATCTGGTGGATATTGCTTCCCATCCTAGTGTATGGAATACTCGCCATTCTGGAATTCACACTTGAAGATCATCCGATCAGTACTTTCACAATGAACCTGGGCGAAGGATTCATAGAAGGAAATATGCTTGCATTTATCGGGATCATCCTTGCTGTGACCTGCATGTGGCTTATCAATCGCCTGGTAATGACAAAAGTTGTTTATACCGAAATAAGCAAGGTAGAAGATACCAAAGTTAAAAACATATCCGACTACAAATTCCTGGAAAAATACGGAGAAGTAGGTGAATATTTCCGGTTGGAACTTAAAATGCTTCTCCGCAATAAACGAACCAAGAGTTCACTCCGGTCCATTGGTGTCATCGTTATTTTATTCTCAGTGGCACTCAGTTTCTTTGATGTATATGATGGGACATTCATGAAAAACTTTATAGCCATTTATAACTTTGCCGTATTTGGAATGGTTATCCTTGTGCAGATCATGAGCTATGAAGGCAATTATCTGGATGGATTAATGAGTCGGAAAGAATCAATTTTCAGTTTGCTCAAAGCTAAATATTATTTTTATACCTTATCTATATTGGTACCCTTCATTCTGCTTATTCCCGCTATTGTAATGGGAAAACTTACCTTGTTGAGTTGCCTTTCTTATGCTTTCTTTACTTCCGGCGTGATCTATTTTATTCTGTTCCAGTTAGCTGTTTATAACAACAAAACGGTTCCTCTTAATGAAGGATTGAGTGGTCGACAAAGTTCGGGAACAGGTTTTCAAAGCCTGGTTAGTTTCGGGTGTTTTGGTGTTCCATTAATTTTGCTTTTTAGTTTAAAAAGCCTTTTTGGTGAAACCATAGCTCTCTGGATTTTGTTAATAGTAGGGATAGTCTTTACTTTTACATCCCAATTATGGATTAAAAATGTATATAAACGTTTTATGAAGCGCAGATATAAAAATATGGAAGGCTTCAGAGATACAAAATAATTTAAGTTTTGAATTTGTTACTTTGAGTTTTTAAATTGCCAGGTGAATTGTATATTTAAAAAATTCAAGAACTACAAACTTTAAAAACTTATCAACATAAAACTCAAAAACTCAAAATGATACTTATACAGAACTTACAAAAATATTTCGGCACGAAAAAAGCCATCGATATAGAACATTACCAAATTAACCCGGGTGATATGTTAGGATTGGTTGGCAATAACGGTGCCGGGAAAACAACGCTTTTCCGATTGATTCTGGATCTTTTAAAGGCTGATCAGGGTAACATCACGATCAATGATATCGATGTGAGTAAAAATGAAGACTGGAAAAGCTTTACTGGAGCCTTTATTGATGAAGGTTTCCTGATTGACTATCTTACCCCCGAAGAATATTTTTATTTTATCGGTAAAATGTACGGTCTTAATAAAGATGAAGTAGATAAACGTATTCTTCCTTTTGAACGGTTTATGAATGGAGAAGTTATCGGGCAAAAGAAATTTATCCGTAATTTCTCTGCCGGAAATAAACAAAAAATTGGAATCATTTCAGCCATGCTACACCTACCTCAACTTCTGATCCTGGATGAACCCTTTAATTTTCTTGATCCCAGTTCGCAATCCATTATTAAACACCTACTTAAGAAATATAACGAAGATACACATGCCACTATCCTGATATCAAGCCATAACTTAAATCATACGGTGGATATTTGTCCACGTATCGCCTTGCTTGAATCAGGAACCATCATCCGCGATATTGCTAATGAAAATAATTCTGCGGAAGCCGAATTAGAACAATATTTTAATGTAGAGTAAAAACCTTATGAAAAAACATTTCTTACATGCAGCATTGCTGATATTCATTATTGCGGGACTCAGTTCCTGTAAAACTTCAGCGCCTAAACTTAATTATCGTGCACTGGCAAAAGCCTCTCTCAAACTTGGGATGGATATTAATCTTGACGACAATCACAACCTGTATATTGAGTCGGCCGAGTGGATTGGTACCCGTTACAAATACGGAGGAGACAGTAAAAGAGGAACAGATTGCTCAGGATTTACCATGCAGATATATAAAAAAGTTTTTGATACCACACTGGGACGCAGCACATCCAATCAATTGGATCAATCCAGTAAAGTATCCAAAGGCAACCTCCGCGAAGGAGACCTGGTATTCTTTACCAGTGATAATTCTGGCAAGAAAGTAGCTCATGTAGGGATCTATCTCAAAGACGGAAAATTCATACATGCCAGTACCAGCAGAGGTGTTATTGTAAGTGCACTCAAAGAAACTTATTACGACAAACACTGGATGAAAGGAGGCAGAATTAAATAAACCAAAATAAATATTATGAAAAAACTACTCTGGATTTTTTTGCTGATATGTATCACGATTAATTCCCAGGCACAATTGCTTTGGAAAATCTCTGGCAATGGATTGCAACAACCTTCTTATCTTTTCAGTACTCACCATATTGCTCCATTAAGTATAATTGATAGTATCGCAGGTTTCCAGGCAGCATTTGACGAATCCACACAGATCATTGGTGAGATGGTTATATCGGAAGCTCAAACTCCGGAAGCAATCCAATTGATGCAACAGATGATGATAATGCCCGGCGATACAACATTACATACTTTATTTACTGAAGACGAATTAAATCGGGTTAGTGAAGCCACTAAAGAATATTTGGAATCCGACCTTACTTATCTGCTAAAAGTAAAACCGGCTTTCATCAGTAACAACATTGTGGTAATGATGTATATCAAACATCATCCGGAATATAAATCGCAAGAACAAATGGATAGCCATTTTCAGGTAAAAGCCTTAGAGGAAGCAAAAAAAGTAATCGGATTGGAAACGATGGAATTTCAGTGCGAGCTATTATTTAACAGTTCCCCTCTGCAGCGGCAAGCAGAAGTATTAATCTGCACATTATCTGATATAGATAAAACTATGGAAGCAATGAACGAGCTTACTTATGCTTATATGAATCAAGACATGGATGGCATCCTTCAAGTGATACAAAAAAGAGAGGGTACACATTGTGATCCTTTGCCGGGAGAGATGGAAGCCATGCTTGATAACCGAAATCTGGAATGGATCAAAATCTTAGTTCCTCTGCTTCAGGAAGAAACCAATTTTATTGTTGTGGGTGCAGGTCATCTTCCCGGTAAGAAGGGGCTCATCAGCTTATTGAAAAAAAATGGTTATCAGGTGGATGCCATTCATTAAATGATATAAATTGTATCTATCCTTATTAATCCAGACTTTATGAAAAAAAGAATTCTTTTCCTAGTTTTTTTAGGTGTCATATTCTGCCTTTCTTCAGCACAAGAACAAACCGAAGTTATGATTGACGCTAAAATAGTAGATCAAGTGACAAAAGAACCACTCATCTATGCCAGTGTCTTTTTTAAGAACAGAACAGATACCATTTCTAACCAGGAAGGAGAATTTCGTCTTCTTTCCGGATCACCCTCGGATAGTATAAAAATCTCCTATGTGGGCTATGAAACCCTAAGCCTGGCTGTTTCTTCTTTACCCAAAGTCATCGAATTGAAACCCATGAATTACCTATTAGATGAAGTGGTAATTACCTCGCTCAATGCTAACAAAATCATTCGACAGTTCTTGAAAAAACACAAAAAGACTTACCTGAAGAAAAAGCCCCAAAACTCTTTCTTTTATAGACAGGTTACCTTAACAGACACGGTGTGCACCGAAATACTAGAGGCTTTTTTCCAGGCATATTCCAATTACAGAGTCAATGATTTAAAATTAGTCACAGGAAGATATGCCAAATCACTCTCCGACTCTAATGAACCCTTGACCACTTTTAGAAACTATTTTTATATTTCGCAGGTAACACCGATAAACTACGAGCCTCCACAAAAGAACGTTATTATTGTACCTTTGTGCGATTATTATGCCAGATATTATAAAGCTTCGATCGAGATGATGTATGATTCTCAGGGAAGATCGTTGTATAAAATCCACTTCAATCCAAACCCTGAAATAAAAACATCTATACTCAAAGGTGTGGCTTATCTGAATGCTGCTGACCTGTCACTTGAAAAATTTGAGGGAGAATTGTTGAATGTACCGATCCATTCCAAAGGATTTCAGAGTGAAGCCCGGAATAACTTAACAACCTTTCAGGTTAACTACAAACAAGATGAAGGAATATCTGTTGTAGAAAGCATCAATATCTACACCAACTACGATGTTACGTATATGGATGAAGACTTGTCACCTATCAACGTACAGATAAACTCTATTTTATACAATATCGGATCGTTGAAAGCAAAGCAAAAGAAAACATTGAAATACAATACATTCTTGCTGGAGGAAATCTCTAAATCCGAATATGACCCCGCCTTTTGGGAAGAAAATGTAATTATTAAACGTACCCCGCTGGAAGAAAAGGCTACCAATGATTTTGAAAAAGAGAACTTGTTTAAAAGTTACTAATATTTTACCCGTAGTGCATTTAGGCAATACAAGTTTTTAAATTGTTAATATTCTTGTTATTTAATTTGTTTATTAACTGTATCACAGTCAGTGCCATTATTTTAGACAATACTCTGTTTTTAAATCCATCAAAAGATT
>JAJQFD010000040.1 GCA_021201335.1 Bacteroides sp.
TAAAATAATCATCGAGGATTTGTATGATTCGCGAGCGCATGTAAAGTTCATCACCCGATGCAGGGAACGTGATGAAGACTAACACACAAAGAGCCAACGCGCCAATGATCCAGCAAAAGGCGAAAAAGATATGGAGCATTTTCAGAATTTTAACCCCTTGAGGGTTCAGTTTCTTGGTTTTCATAGATTTTATTATGGATTAATTGTTACTGAATAGTTGAACCGGTCATTTCTCATCGGGATTGCGATACATTAAACGAAAGGAAAAAGCTTGGATGTTCCACCCGACGTTCTCCGTGAATAATCAGATACTCCCACGGATAAATGGATTCCAGAATCTTTCTTAACGCCACAATAAGAGGATGATCATTATCATTAATCCACTCCACTCCTATCCTGGCTGAAATAGATGCACTGGCAAAAGCTCCCTTCTCATTTACCTGAATATCTTGAAGCATATAGATGATTCTTTTTTTACTCAACTCCGGAAACTCCTGCCAAGGGAAACGTTGAATAATCTCTTTGTGGATCTCTTCCATCGTGTATCCCTTTACTTTCTTGTTCTGATAAAACGTTTGGTGGAGGACGATCCCCTCCTGAACCGTCAGAATACATTCTTCTTCCTCATTGCGATCGAAACCCATATGCACGTACCGAACTGTTTCGCCTCTCCCTAGACGTATGTCAGCATTTACCCATGATGCCAGGATACCCGTCGGCGTTTGATAATTGGCAAAAACCTGGTTTAAGTTCTGAATAACCTGAATACTATCTCCTATTTCCACTTCTACTTTTTGCAGCAAAAGCTGATTGTTTTTTATCTCCCAAAACGCAGTGTATCCCTCCCAATCGGCAGTGGATATAGATCGTTCTTCGGGTAGGAATTGGTGAAAGGCTTCTCTAAGTGTCTCACTCCTTTCGATGGGTTTATCCAGCATATACCACTTTTCTCCGTTTAGATAAGCTATATCGCCGGAGGCTCCGGTAGCGTACAGATATGATATATTCAAGAGGAAGGTTAACCCTAAAATCCATGTTTTCATATTATTCGGTTCTAAGTAAGATGTAAAACAAACTTAGTAAAAAATATTAAAACTTTAGAGAGAAGAGAAGAAAAATACTTTATATCTCTATACATGGGAGGAAGCTGTTAAGGTCTGCCCTTTTCATTGCAAAGACTGCAAGCATGTTCGGTTCAGTTGCAGTATAATCACCGTAGGCATGTTCGAAAGATTTTCGCCACGAAGTGGCAGGTTAACCCAGCCCAACGCAACGCGTTGGGTAATAGCATTTTAAACATTTCTTCGCCTTGAAAAGGCAGGTTAATCGTATACTACAATCCATATTTTAACCTGCCCCGATGGGGCGATTTTTTACTATCTTATTGATACCCAAGGCGTTGCCTTGGGCTAAGTTGATTTGCCACTTCGTGGCGTTCTTTCATAATTAATCTTCCTAACAGGAAGAGGCTAAAACCAGAGGAAGAACTTTCGGCCGATCTTTCTCTGTCAGAACTTAACCATCCTGCTCTGTATCGTGCGGATAGAGTACGTTTATCGTATTTGTACTATACGCCTATCGTGTAAGTAGACTACGCCTATCGTACCTGTTGAAAAAACGAATAAAGCGAGAAGACGATTCTTGTAAGAATCTCTTCTCGCTCTTTACACAAAAGCGTAGTTGGAAAGCTATTTACTTTTGTGGTTTTATTTATTCAGTTCTTCTATGAGCCTGAGGGTAAAGAAAAGAGGAGTTCCTTCGTGATGATCGCCTCCCTCAATGATTTCTTTTTCCACGTTTACTCCCCTGGCTTTCAGTCGATCATAAGCCACATCGGTATTGAATGACGGAACCCACGGGTCTTGATCTCCATGCACCAGATATACTTTTCCTTTGGCATCGAAGTTGCTTACATCGTTATCGTCCAGCGCTTTTACAAAGGCTTCATCGGTACCTTCAGTTATTCCTTTCATAAAATCGGCAGTGAATATCTCGGAAGGGATAGAAGGCAATTGATCGATCCCTTCGAATATGGAGTTCTTACCTTCATGTTTCCGCAATTCCGGAACAAACTCTGCCTGGAAATACTGGTTATAATCCCGGTTTATTTGGTAAGCTTTATCATACGTCATGACTGCCCAGGCATAACTGGCTACAAACTCGGAGGTACCTTCGGCTTGTTGGAAGATATATTTCAGGGTTTCTTTGGTATCATAGGCTCCGGCCCCTCCCAACGTAACGAAGTCTTTGAATGGAGAGGGTGTTTCACTGTAGCTTTTCAGAGTGGATAGCGCCGCAAAGCCACCTTCGGAATAGCCGATGATGTATAATTTATCAAAATCTACCTGCAATGATTTTTGTTTCACATATTCCGGAACGTAATCTATCAGTTCCCGAGTGGCAGAAGCCAATGTTTCCCGATGTTCGTAATAATGCATCTGGTCGGTGTCGGTTCCATAGCCGAAATAATCAGGAAATACCCCGATATATCCATTTTCATGAGAGGGAAAATGCATGATAAAGTTCATTTGTATAGAGCACAAATCCTGTGAAGGGGCGTCCGCATTAAATCCGATGGTACCATGTGTATTAGCGTAAATACGAAGCTTTTTATTCTTTTCCGAATCGGGTAACATCGGATAGCTGACTACTCCGGAAAGCGTTCGGACATGGCCGAAAGGGTCTTTTACGTCATAATCAACCATGGCTAATTCTACGTCATACTTAAACCGGGCCACAAAAGCTGTCACTTCGTTGGCTGGCATACCTGCGTCCAGTAAAATCATCTGGCAGGTTCTTTTTATCTCACTAACCTTTAACTGGGCGAGTATTTTTACCTCTTTCAGGTTGTCAGGGGCTTTTACCGGATCATCATCATCGCTACAGGCAAATGTAATAATCAATAGAGCAAACGTAAGGACTAACTTAAAAGTCGTTTTCATAATGGTTTTTTGTTAAGATTTTAAATAAATATTCGATCACTCCTCCCCCTACACGGGAAAGTGTGGATGTGAAAATAGACATAGTATTCACGCTGAATTTTAAAAATATACGAAACGCCTGATTTTGTATACGAAACGAAGCACCGAACGAGATACTGTTCTATAATTTAATACAAGTAACGAATGGAAAGCTCAGTGAAAAGAAGTATGTTTTTTTATTTTTTAGAAACAGAATAGAAGTCATCCCCTATAAAAACAGGGAAGGATCTGACACAATGCCCGGGTATGAGCATGTGGCAGATCCTTCGTGTAGGTATCTTCTATTTTATGCTTACTTCACGATAAAACTACTCGCGTCGGTTAGATAGGTCATTTCCTTACTCAGTCTTTTCAACATATCCTGAAATTCTTTATCGTCTTTTCCCGGGTTGAATTGGGTGCTGCACGCCTGCATCATTTTACTACGTCCTTCAGATAAAGCGTAGAAGCTTAATTGCGCCACATCCTGAAATATATCCGAAGGATTGGCTATCATTTTATTCCATCGGTCTTCCATTTCTTTGATACAGGCATTGGCCTCTTCGCAGTCGGTAAGGAAAGACTCAGTAGGAAACGTATAAGGTGTTTGCTCGCTTAGTTTCCGGGTATTTAAGGGGAAAACGACTCCTGCAGGAAGTTCTTCTGCCAGCTCTTTCAGGTAGTCTGATTCTCTATATAGTTTATGAAATACCATTTTTTTACTGGGAGAACGTGTATTGAGTGCATCCTTCACCTCCTCATCCAGTCCAAATGTCCACGAGGTATGAGCCCGATCAATAAAGAGGGTATTCAATACCCTGACAGGTAGTTTTATAAGGCCGCCATCGGAAGTATATTCATAGCTGTTCTGATCATAGATGTACTGTATATCTTTGTTCTTTGCCTTTTCGTTGATGTAGAAATATCCATGCAACATGTAGTTGGAAAGAGTCGGATTCATAATCGTAACCGATTTATTGCTGTTTACTTTGGTTACGAAATTTACCGAGCTTCCATTGTAAGTCAATGTATGTTTGCCCTGCGTAATTGGGATAGGTTGAGTAGTTCGGGCAGGGATTTTATATTCCTTGCCATCAATCTGAATGGCAATTTCGGTATCCAACGGATTGTCTACCTGATACTCCCAACTGGGTTTAAAACTATCTCCGCAAGATACATTCAGGAAAATGAGAGTGGCAAACAGAAAATGATAAAGGATTGTTTTGGTCTGAGCGTTCATGCTAGTAAGTAATTAAGTGTTTATTGAATTGTAATTTGATCTCCGATAAGTTGGAAAGTGATGGTATGCTGATTCTTTCGTTTAATATCCGTTTTGTGTTTTTCCTGGGTAGTTCCAAACTTCTTCCGGCTCCGGGTAGTGGTGTATTTTACATACGAGTCTTTCTTTTTCTTCACCTTCGGGTGAGAGAGATCATCCGATTCGGGTTCCAGCTCTATCTCGAATTTATACTCAGCATGGTTATCATCGGTAAAATATCGGATGCTTAAAAGGTTTTCGTATCTATATTTTTCGGGAATCAGCTTTTTCATTTCCTCCAGTTTCGAAAGGGCATTCCGCAAATCAGGCTGAGAAATATATGTTTTGTTTTTCTTCCTGTTCATGGGAGTGTCCGGATATCCATGAAAAGTAAGCCGCTTTGTATCTCCAGAATAACTGAAATTAGCTAAATATTGAATGGAAGAATCAGGAGATACAGCATCCACAAACAGTAATTTGAAATAGCCGATTTCGGCAGGGCCATAATCGGAAAAACTCTTACTGTAGATGTTTATTTTGTCAATTTGATAACCTTGGTTAATGATATCTTCTATCTGGGTTTGAAGAGTTTCAATGAGTTGGGGATCGTCCATCTTTTGCCCGTCGCAACCGATTAAAAACAAGCTTGCCAGAAAGACTACAAATAATTGACCGATGCTTTTCATGTTTTATGGTTTGAGATTGCAAAGATAAAATATTTTTGAGAAAGAATGCCTAAGGGAAATGGTGAACAATTAGCTGAATGTAAAATTAACCGTTAACACTTAAAGGGAATAAGTGTTAACGGTTAAGTCGATTGAGTGTTAACCATTAGTTAGAATATAAACTGGATCGCGTTTGAAACGCATTCAATGTCTGATTATCAACGCCAGCCCAGTTAGTGACAGAAGTGTAAGAATACCTAAAATTTGTGTGATAAGGATGGTTCTTTTCTTTCATTTGGTTTTACCTTTCCGGCTTTCTGAAGTTTGGCAAATTCTTTCTTGGCTTTCTGTAGTTGTGACGTAAAAGCATCATTGGCATGTAAGCGAGCTACTACAGCGCTGGCAACCAGTCGGGCGGCATCAACATCGCTTTGAAAGTGGTACCCGCAGATAACACGGCTTTGTCCCATCTCATAACCACGCTTGAGGATTTCATTTTGGCGGTCAACATTGATTTCTGCCAGTACAAGTGCGGTCGCCCAGCCAATAGCAGTATGTCCCGATGGGTAAGATCCGTTGGTAGAAAGCTCTTCCTGCTGTTCTGGGTTACACGTCATCTGATTAAAGAGGATGAAAGGACGGACACGCAGGTAATGTTTCTTGGCATGGCGAGTAGCCAGATCTCCGGCATCTTCGCGCATGGTAAGTACTAGTTTATGTATCTCCGGGGTGGCTTCTTTTGTTATTTCAATCCCAAACGCTTCGGAAAATGCAAGAGGTACGCCATTGCCATCTACACGAGCATCTTGTACTGCCTGCTCGCCTCTCGGCGTGTCTCGTTGCAATAACCCCCATTCGTATTGAGCTTTGTCATTTAGAAAGAGAGTACTGTTTTCTTTGGGTGGAGGGGGTAGAAGATCTAAACTGTTGGGAACTTCGGTTATATCCAGATAAGTTGATTTGGGAGCAGTTTTTTCAGTTCCCTGGGTACAAGATTGAATAGAGAGCAGTGAACAAAGTAGTAAAACGAATGTAAATTTAGTTTTCATGATACTATAATTTTATGGTTAATGAGAAGCCTGTTCTTTGTCGAACTTTTTATTGATTTACTGATTGTTATCAGCGATTTCCCTTTCACCCGAACTGGATAATTATTTATTAAAAAGATGCGACATAAATCAAAGATACAACTATTATCCAGTTTAAAATACAAAGTGTATTTGTCAATCTGGTATTTATTCCTTTTTTGAAGAATGGGTGCGAATCAAAAAGAAAGGATATAAATGTTTTAAGTATCTTATTTACGTGAAATCAATTATTTCACTTACCGGTGCTTTTTTCAAAACAACCCTTCTAGACAGTAGAAGTGCATATTTTCTGCAAATTCTATCATTTTATCCTTTTATGGAAGCTTGTAAATCCTCCTTTCCCAGACTGGAGCAGCCCGGGTCTTCAGACTTACGCGGCTCAAGTTCCCGGATTTGCGCAGCCTCGGTTTACAGACTTGCGCAGCCCAAGTTCGAAAACTCGCGCTGCACAAGTCCCGAAACCGGGGCTGCGCAAGTCTGAAGAGTCTTCTCATTCCTCTGTTTTTTATGCTGGAAGCGGTAAAATACATATCACTTGGCAATAATCAAAATGAAATGAACTTGACGGATTTATGGGTTAAGAATGAGTAAATATTCGATTTTAGGTACACTTTTTTTAATTCATTAGCTCCAGATATTGTCTTTTTTAATTTCCTTCATTTAATTTCCCTGCGATATTATACAGCACAGTCAAGATCACCGCCAAATATCTTATTCTAAGAGCTTTTAAATATCAAATTGGCAGTTTTATTTTCTGTGAAATTAGCTGTGACCATCAGAAGTCTTGAACTAACAAAATGATATAGTTTGCCCGTTTGCAATAACCTTTTCTTCCTGATTACAAAATTACTCCCAAAACGTCTTTTATAAAGAGATGACTTAAACCGACTCATGGAAAATCTAAATTAGAAAGAATCAAAATGAACTACAGTAAAAAAGTTGCATGTACATTCATCGGTATGCTAATAGGCGGGTTGCCTTTATTTGCGCAATATCCGGTGATCCCCGAATCTGTAAAGGAGGAAGGCAAACGAATGGAAGCCGAAATTGAGCGAAAAGCAAGTCTGGCCTGGGGGAAAGCTTTACCCATTGTGATGGAAGAAGAGGCAAAAGGGCGACCTTATAAACCCTGGGCATCCAAACCGGAAGATTTGGTGAAGAGCGATATACCGGCATTTCCCGGAGCAGAAGGAGGAGGCATGTTTACACCCGGCGGACGGGGTGGAAAAGTAATCGTTGTAACCTCGCTGGAAGATGAAGGCCCCGGTACCCTGCGCGAAGCTTGTGAAACCGGAGGTGCACGTATTATTGTATTTAATGTATCAGGTATTATCCGGCTAAAGACTCCCATTCATCTTCTGGCACCTTATGTTACCATTGCCGGACAAACGGCTCCGGGAGATGGGGTGTGCGTTACAGGTGAAAGTTTCCTGATTGATACACACGATGTCGTTATTCGTCACATGCGTTTCCGGCGTGGTGCTCAGGATGTGAATTTCCGGGATGATGCACTAGGCGGCAATGCAGTGGGGAATATCATGATCGACCATTGTTCGGGTAGTTGGGGACTCGACGAGAACATTTCAATATACCGCCATGTTTACAACCGCCAGGCGGATGGTTATGGGTTGAAGTTGCCTACCGTAAATGTTACTATTCAGAACTCAATTTTTTCAGAAGCGTTGGATAGTTATAATCATGCGTTCGGAGCTACCATTGGCGGACATAACAGCATGTTTGCACGCAATTTGTTTGCATCGAATATCAGCCGGAATCCCTCTATAGGAATGGACGGCGATTTTAATTTGGTGAACAACGTGATATTCAACTGGTGGAACAGATCGGTAGACGGGGGAGATGAGAAAAGCTTGTACAATATCATTAACAATTATTATAAACCGGGGCCCATTACGCCGTTGGATAAACCGATTGCTTATCGTATCTTGAAACCGGAATCCAGTCGGGATAAAACCAAACCCGATACATTTGGTAAAGCATATGTGAGCGGTAATATCGTGCTTGGCAATTCGAAAGTAACAAAAAATAACTGGGATGGGGGAGTGCAGGTGTATGACCATCCGAATGATGGCGGGTTTGAAAGTAAAATCAGAGTGGATGAAGCTTTTCCGATGCCTCCGGTAACCATCATGAAAACAAAAGCCGCCTACAACTTCGTGTTGAAGAATGTGGGAGCCAACTTTCCGAAGCGGGATGCGGTAGACGAACGTATTGTGAAAACAGTAAGAACCGGAAAGCCTTTCTATGTGGAGAATGCGGCCGATTATGAGTTTGATGCAAAATATGTAAAGAGAAGACTTCCGGCAGATTCCTATAAGAAGGGCATTATTACGGATATCCGTCAGGTAGGTGGTCTGCCCGAATACAGCGGAACGTCTTATCAGGATTCTGACAACGACGGTATGCCCGATGTCTGGGAGATTAGATACGGATTAAATCCGAACGATCCTTCTGATGCTAGTCAGGATTGCAACGGGGATGGATATACGAACATTGAGAAGTTTATCAACGGAATTGATCCGTCTAAGAAAGTAGACTGGAAAGATCTCAAGAATAATTATGATACACTTTCTAAACGCAAAAGTTTATTTTAAATGAATAGAAAATTATTGGTTAGCCACACCATAATCTTATTCTTCCTTCTGGCTGGGTTTGTGCAATTACAAGCACAAACCTTTGCTATAACAGCCGAGAAGGATAAGATTGTTTACCATTCCGATGCAAGGGGTAATCAAGTGCTCGATTTTTCTGTTTGTGGCTACAGAAGTTCGGAAGAAGCCATCCCGCATGTACCGTATGCTGTGTTCGTTCCCTACAAAGAGGGCGATAATTCAGCGAGAATTCAGAAAGCGATTGATTATGTTTCTTCATTACCAGTGGATGAAAATGGTTTCAGAGGAGCAGTACTGTTGGACAGCGGGGTTTTTGAATTGACAGAAAGCCTGCGTATATCCACCTCCGGAGTTGTTTTACAAGGGAGATTGAAAGAAGGTACAGTGCTCTTTAAAAAAGGAACCGATCGGGGAGCACTTATTTATATAGAAGGAAGAGATGACCGGCAAATTGTAGATACGATCCGTGTTTCAGAATCTTATGTTCCGGTCAACCGGAAGGAGATTCAGGTTTCTTCCACAAGTCGGCTCCGTTCAGGAAGTCGACTGTATGTAGTCCGCCCATCGACCAAAGAATGGATCTCTCAATTAAAGTGCGATGTATTTGGTGGAGGTATCGGGGCATTGGGCTGGAAACCTGGCGATATGGATCTTTACTGGGATCGTACGGTCACAGCAATCAGCGAAAACCAGATAACCCTGGATGTACCTCTTACGGTAGCTTTGGATGAGGATTACGGTGGCGGTAAACTACTTGTATACCAATGGGCTGGTCGTATCAGCTCTTCCGGCGTTGAGAATCTGACACTAATGTCTGACTATAACAAACAATACCTCAAAGATGAAGATCATTGCTGGACCGGCATTTCGATAGAGAATGCTGAAAACTGTTGGGTACGGCAGGTCAATTTCAAGCATTTTGCAGGGAGCGCAGTAATACTGCAACAGACAGCTTCCAAAATAACTGTAGAAGATTGTATTTCACAGGCTCCTGTCTCTGAAATTGGAGGCATGCGCCGAACAACTTTCTATACATTGGGACAGCAGACGCTTTTTCAACGCTGCTATTCAGAGTATGGTATACACGATTTTGCTGCCGGATTTTGTGCCGCCGGGCCCAATGCATTTGTGCAGTGCGAATCGAAAGAATCATATGGTTTTAGCGGTTCCGTTGATTCATGGGCCTGTGGATTATTGTTCGATATTGTGAATATTGATGGCCATAACTTGACTTTCAAGAACCTGGGCCAAGATAAGAACGGTGTCGGCTGGAATACAGCCAATAGCCTTTTCTGGCAGTGTACGGCAGCAGAGATAGAATGTTATACTCCTCCCGGGGATGCGGTGAACAGAACTTATGGTTGCTGGGCGTTGTTTTCCGGAGACGGAGAGTGGAGAGATGCGAATAATCATATTCAGCCTCGTAGTTTCTTTTATGCCCAGTTGGAGGATCGGTTGGGTAAAGATGTGTCCGAACGTGCCCTGATTTTACCCATGAGCACCAGCGCATCCAGCAGCCCGACAATAGAAGTGGCGATGCAACTGGCAGAAGAAGCAAAGAAACCTAAACTGACATTGGAACAATGGATTAACCGGAGTCCATCTATCGCTAATTCGCCAGCTTCTTCCAAACAGAAAACGATTGATCAGATTAAAGTAGATACCAAGTCTTTTTCAACTCCCAAACAACCTGTTGAGATTAAAGACGGCCGTTTAACTATTAACGGAGCACTGGCGGTAGGAGCCAAACAGGAAGTGCAATGGTGGAATGGGAAACTCCGTAATACCAATATTGCAAAGTCAAAACCACATATCACCCGTTTTGTTCCTGGCAGGGAGGGATTAGGAGTAACCGACCGAATCGATTCCGTGGTTAATTTCATGCAGCAGCA
Organism: Bacteroides sp.; assembly: GCA_021201335.1. Lineage (GTDB taxonomy): Bacteria > Bacteroidota > Bacteroidia > Bacteroidales > Bacteroidaceae > Bacteroides. The sequence goes on from JAJQFD010000040.1 coordinate 10,494, forward strand.
CCAAATATTAGTACTTGATCATAATTATGGCCTCTGGTATGATCGTCGACGCGACAACCATGAACGTATTCGCTGTCGTGACGGAGATGTTTGGGGACCCTTTTACGAGCAACCGTTCAGCCGTACTAACAGCGAAAAATATGCCTGGGACGGGATGAGCAAGTACGACTTGACCCGACCCAATGCCTGGTACTGGTCGCGCTTGAAAGAGTTTGCTGAGAAAGGAGCCGAGAAAGGTTTGCTACTATTTCATCAGAATTATTTCCAGCACAATATATTAGAGGCAGGAGCACACTGGGTAGATAGTCCGTGGCGGACTGCTAATAACATCAATCAGACGGATTTCCCGGAACCTGTTCATTTTGCCGGTGATAAACGAATCTTTGTGGCGGAAATGTTTTATGATGTGACTCATCCGGTTCGCAGGGAGTTGCATCGTAATTACATTCGTCAGTGTCTGAATAACTTTGCCGACAATGAAAATGTGGTGCAACTGATCAGTGCGGAGTTCACCGGACCGTTACATTTTGTTCAATTCTGGATGGATGTAATAGCCGAGTGGCAAACTGAAACGGGTAAAAACGCGACTGTAGCCCTAAGTGCCACTAAAGATGTACAGGATGCTATTTTGAATGATCCGAAACGGGCAGCTATAGTAGATATTATAGATATCAAGTACTGGCATTACAAAAATGATGGTACTGTCTATGCTCCAGAAGGTGGGAAAAACCTGGCTCCCCGCCAACACGCGCGTAAAATGAAAGTAGGTAAAGTTACCTTTGCCGAAGCTTATAAAGCAGTAAGTGAATACAGGCGGAATTATCCAAATAAGGCAGTGACCTATTATGCGCAGAACTATCCGGAGATGGCATGGGCGGTAGCAATGGCTGAAGGATCATGTCCGGTACTTCCGGTGAAAGATAAGTCATTCCTGACTGATATTTCCACTATGAAAATGGTAGAAACTGATACCAACGCCCCTTATAAAATAGTAAAATCTGATAAAGGGTGTATCATTTATTCCTATTCTTCGGGAAATGTTCCGGTCAGTTTGTCTGAAGGAAAGTATATCCTAAAATTCGTCAATTCAAGAAATGGAGAGGTTGAAATAGTAAATAAGAACCTGAAAATCAACGGTACATACTTGCTTCAAGTTCCGAATGGAAAAACCGGGGTATACTGGTTTTGTAAGAAATGATTTGCAGAATGCCTGCTTCCAGTCAAGGAGCAGGCATTCTTGCTAAAAATGGGAATAATTAATAAAAACATGTTCTTTGACATAGTGTTTGTTTTTTCGGTCCTGCAACCAGATTTTACCTGAAATAACATCTATTCCTGCGTAGATTTGCAATATCATGTAAACAACCTGATACCACTAAGATCATGAAACAATCAACTTTGCCCATTAATCTCATGCAGGAAAAAGCAGATCAGACAGTTCATTTGCTCAGCGCTTTCCAGTCAGGTGATACCAGCGCTTTTTCCTCTTTATATGATTTGTATATTAATGTACTATATAATTATGGTCATAAACTTACAACAGATAAAGAACTTCTGAAGGACTGTATTCACGATGTGTTTGTAAGATTGTATATGAGAAGAAGTGAAGTATGCAGTATTGAGAATTTTAAATCTTACATGTTTATTTCTCTGAAAAACAAACTTTGCGATGAGATCCGGAAGAGGATTTATATGTCCGAAACGGCTGTCGAAGAAACAAACCCGGTAGCAATGGATAATGTGGAAGAATCCTATCTGAATCGGGAAAAGGAAAAATGGAATAATATGATGGTGGATAAGCTTTTAAAGCAATTGTCTCCCCGCCAGCGTGAGGCATTGACATTGTATTATATTGAAGAAAAAAAGTACGAGGATATCTGCGAGATTATGAGCATGAATTACCAGTCAGTCAGGAATTTAATGCATCGCGGACTAACAAAACTTCGTAGTATCGTGCAATAAAAGTGATTTTATTGAGTACACGTTGTGAAGACATACGTCTTTTCTATATATAATATAACACAGCGTGAATTTAAGGGTAGAATATAAGGTAGAAGATTTTTTAAAGGATGAAAGCTTCATCTGCTATATTCTGGATGTTTCTTCGGAAGCAGCCTCTGAGTGGGAAAATCTGCTGAGGGAATATCCGGAATTAGCACGAAAAGCTGCACAGGCTAAAGCAATACTGACAGGAGAAGATACTACATATCAACTTTCCTGTGATGAGATAGTGCTCTGGAAGCAACAACTCATGGATAGTATTATAAGCTTGGATTAAATGCTATTTATATTATAAATTGTTAGGATAGGTTAGTTTAGGTAAAGCTCCTTCTTTTGATTCCCAGGAATTGAAAGAAGGGGTTTTTATTTTAAACTGTCAAAGTATTAAGCTCCCTTATAACTATTTATCCTTAAATTTGTTTTTTATTTAAAAGTATCTTAAAATGAATTGGACGAATACAATTATCAATAGTCTGCAATGGTCGGATACAATTACCAATCGAGAAAGGAAAGAAAAAGTAGCTTGGGAAATTGCTGGTAGAATAAAAAACGGAGATGTGATTGGTGTTGGTTCTGGCTCCACTGTTTATGTGGCCGCCCTTGCTGTGGCAAAACGAATAAAGGCTGAAAATTTGGATGTACAGGTTATACCTGCGTCAGCAGAGCTATCAATGACTTGTACCCAACTGGGCATTCCGCAAACAACGTTGTGGGAGAAGAAGCCGGATTGGACTTTTGATGGAGCTGATGAAGTTGATCCCCAAAAGAGTTTGATTAAGGGTCGGGGAGGAGCCATGTTCAAAGAAAAACTGTTGATAGCCAATAGTAAAGAGACTTACATCCTTGTAGATGATTCAAAGTTTGTGGACCAGTTAGGTTCTAAGTTTCCGGTACCAGTTGAAGTTTTTCCAAATGCATTGCTTTATGTGGAAGAGCAATTGAAGTTATCGGGAGCTACAAAGGTTGTATTGCGTATGGCGAAAGGAAAGGATGGCCCCATTTTTACTGAGAATGGGAATTTCGTACTGGATGCATGGTTTGATTCTATTCCGGACAATATGGAGAAAGAGATTAAGAAGATTACAGGGGTAATTGAAAGTGGCTTGTTTATTGGATATAATGTAAATATTTTGAGCTTGTAAATGTCTGGTATAGTTTCTACTTGATCAAAAAAAGGATTACCCAAACGGGTAATCCTTTTTATAAATATCTGATTGAATGTTAGATCAGGAATCCAAGCAAGATACCGGCAGCAACTGCTGAACCGATAACACCTGCTACATTCGGCCCCATCGCATGCATCAACAAATAATTGGTTGGGTCGTATTCCAAACCAACAACTTGGGATATACGTGCTGAGTCGGGTACAGCCGAAACACCGGCATTACCAATAAGCGGATTGATTTTATTGTCTTTGCCCAGGAATAAGTTGAATAACTTAACGAATAATACACCTGACGCGGTAGCAATCACGAATGAGATGGCACCAAGACAGAAGATTAATACGGAATCCCAAGTCAGGAACTGTGAGGCCTGTGTGGAAGCACCTACAGTAAGTCCCAATAGAATAGTAATCGTATCAATCAAAGGACCACTCGCTGTATTTGCCAAACGACGTGTAACTCCACTTTCTTTCAACAAATTACCAAAGAATAGCATACCCAATAAAGGTAAACCTGAGGGTACCAGGAAAGTAGTAAGTAGCATTCCAACAATCGGGAAGATTACTTTTTCCGTATGAGAAACTACACGGGGAGGTTTCATCCGGATTAATCGTTCTTTATTGTTGGTCAATAAACGCATAATAGGAGGCTGTATTACAGGAACCAGGGCCATATAGGAATAAGCCGAAACGGCAATAGCCCCCATCAGGTTTGGAGCCAGTTTAGATGACAAGAATATCGCTGTAGGTCCATCAGCACCCCCAATAATACCAATTGCCCCTGCCTGGTTAGGCTCAAAACCAATCATTAAAGCAATGATGTATGCACCGAAAATACCGAATTGTGCCGCAGCACCGATCAACATTAATTTCGGATTCGAAATAAGAGCCGAGAAGTCCGTCATAGCGCCGATGCCCAAAAATATGAGCGGTGGATACCATCCGGATGTTACACCTTGATATAATATGTTTAATACTGAGCCTTCTTCATATATACCGATTTTCAGTCCTGCATCCAGATCGAATGGGATATTGCCAATAAGCATACCAAATCCAATCGGAATTAACAGCATCGGTTCAAATTCCTTGGCAACTGCCAGGTAAATGAAAAGAAGACCCACCAGGATCATGATAATATGCCCGGGTTCTGCATTAGCAAAACCGGTATATTGCCAGAAGTCTGCAAGGTTACTTCCTAAAAATGAAAAGAATTCTCCCATAGTTATTCAATAATTACGAGATCTGTACCTTCCAATACAGATTCTCCGGTTTTAACGTTAATAGCAGTTACTTTACCATCCTTATGAGCATTAATGTTATTTTCCATTTTCATTGCTTCAAGGATAATAACTGTTTGTCCTTTTTTAACTGCATCTCCTTCTTTCACCTTAATTTCAAGAATCACTCCGGGAAGTGGAGATTTTACGCCTTCTTTTTTAGCTGTTTTAGTAGCCGAGGCAACAACAGGAGCTCCACTTTCTGTTCTGGGAGGAGCAGCAGGACGAGTAATTTTTTTAGTAGCTGCCGGAGCAGGTCTGTCTAATTCAACTTTATAAGGAGTGCCATTAACTTCAACTTGAGCAATATTATCTTGAACATCTTTTATTACTACAGTGTATGGGTTACCGTTGATTTTATATTTATATTCTTTCATCGTTTTTATTTTTAGTAGTTAGAATTGAGTAGTAAGAATCTATCGGATATAATATTCTTGACTTCTTGCTTCTTAACTTCTTATTAATTATTTTCTGGGTGTTTCACGCAAAGTGTAAATTTTCGAGCTCCATGGTGAATAAGTACGTTTCACTTTATTGATAGTAATAATCATATCTTCAATATCATGAACGTCATCCATGTATTCGTGCATTGCCATTGAAATTGCTGCAAACTCTTCTCCAGAACGATTACCGAAGCGTTGTTCTTTTGCCTCTTCTTTATCAGTAATTCCATGAACTTTCATGGCATTGCGTTTGCCCAGTTCAATTGCGGTATTACCAATGAATTTAAAAGCTAAAAACAATACTAATAACCCGCAGAATACAACAGTCATAGCAGTAAGGGCCATTCCAAAGCCACTTGCATCATGCTCTTTAAACCGAAGAATTTTTTCATTCTTATCAAGAGTCATGTTGTTGGTACTTGGAGTAACATAGCTATTCTCATCTCCTCCTTTTCTAACCCATTGTGAATGTCCATCTTCAAGGCGTGCCCAGGAATGATCTGCGATCTGTCCTGCGGGAATTCTAACTTCATCAATTAGGGTTTTTCCGTTAGAATCATAAAGGGCAATATAATTTTCCTTGTCCGGATCTAATGTAAAACTCACATGGAATGTACCTCTGGAAGGTTTTCCATCAGCCCAGAATAGAGCATGCTGACGCGGTTTAATGATGGTTTGTATATCACCTTTAGGAATGGGATATTTAGTCGGATTATTCTCATCATTTGTTAAATAACATCCTCCTATATTTACCGAACCGTATGAAGTGTTGAATATTTCAATCCAGGCGCTATGCACTCCATAATCATCCTGAAAGTTCTCATGATTAACTACCAGAATCTCATTGATCCGGAGACTGGTAGGGCTTTGTGCATATATACTGACGCAGGATGATACAACAAACGCGATAAATATCCCTATTATTTTTTTATTCATAATTTCTTTCGTTTTTGAGTTTTGAGTTCTAAGTTTTTAAGTTTTGGGTTATAAGTAGACGAATTTCCTTTATTTGTCTGACTCAACTTACAAACTCTCAACTTACAACTTATAAACTTAAATTACAATGGAATATTACCGTGCTTTTTGGCCGGGTTTATTACTTTCTTAGTCTGCAATTGCTGTAAAGCGCGAATAATACGGAAACGAGTATTTCTTGGTTCGATAACATCGTCAATATAACCGTATTTTGCAGCATTGTAAGGATTAGCAAAGAGCTTGGTGTATTCTGCTTCTTTTTCAGCCATATATGCAGCAGGATCTGGAGCTTCTTTAGCTTCCCTTGCATATAATACTTCAACAGCACCAGCACCTCCCATTACTGCAATTTCAGAAGTTGGCCATGCGTAGTTCATATCTCCGCGTAGCTGCTTGCAACTCATCACAATATGAGAACCTCCGTAAGATTTGCGAAGTGTTACAGTTACTTTGGGTACGGTCGCTTCACCGTACGCATACAGTAATTTTGCACCATGAAGAATAACACCATTGTATTCCTGGCCTGTACCTGGAAGGAATCCGGGGACGTCAACCAATGTAACCAATGGGATATTGAAAGCATCGCAGAAACGTACGAAGCGGGCACCTTTACGAGATGCATTGCTATCCAGTACACCTGCTAAATACTTAGGCTGGTTAGCAACTACGCCGACGGATTGTCCATTAAAGCGAGCAAAACCGATAATAATGTTTTTGGCGTAATCTTGTTGTACTTCAAGGAACTCACCATTATCTACAATAGCACCTATCACTTCATACATATCGTATGGCTTATTCGGGCTATCGGGTATAATTTCATTTAGAGAATCTTCTAAACGATCAATCGGATCTGTACAGTTAATTAAAGGTGCTTCTTCCAAGTTATTTTGTGGAAGGAAACTAAGTAAACGACGAATTGTTCCTAGACCTTCTTCTTCTGTGGCAGCAGTAAAATGAGTAACCCCTGATTTAGAGGCATGTACGCTTGCACCTCCTAATTCTTCCTGAGTAACATCTTCGCCGGTCACTGTTTTTACCACTTTCGGACCGGTAAGGAACATGTAAGATGTACCTTCAGTCATCAGGATGAAGTCTGTAAGTGCGGGAGAATAAACAGCACCACCGGCACAAGGACCAAAGATACCTGAGATTTGAGGTACTACACCCGAGGCCATAATATTACGCTGGAAAATCTCAGCATAACCTGCCAGTGCATTGATACCTTCCTGGATACGCGCACCACCCGAGTCATTGATTCCAATAACAGGTGCACCCATTTTCATGGCCATATCCATCACTTTGCATATTTTTTGAGACATGGTTTCAGACAGTGAACCTCCGAATACGGTGAAATCCTGTGCGAAAACATAAACAAGTCTACCTTCAATGGTTCCATATCCGGTAACTACTCCATCCCCGAGGAAATGTTTCTTTTCCTGCCCGAAGTTGGTACATCTGTGTTCAACAAACATGTCCAGTTCTTCAAAACTTCCTTCATCCAGTAATTGGGCAATACGTTCGCGCGCCGTGTATTTGCCTTTGGCGTGTTGTTTTTCAATAGCCTTTTCGCCACCACCTAAACGAGCTTTCGCACGGAGTTCGATAAGCTCTCTTACTTTTTCAAGTTGGTTACTCATGAAATTTATTATTTAAAAATTAGTATTTTAAGAATTTAGAATACAGAAGTTAAGGAGTTAGAATCTCGTTGATATTTATTCTTAACTCCTTGATTTCTACATTCTTAACTTTCATTTATGATTCACACAATTCAGTTAATACACCCTGTGTGGATTTTGGATGAAGGAAGGCGATGTTAAGTCCTTCGGCACCTTTTCTGGGTGCTTTGTCTATTAAGCGGATGCCCTGGCTTTCGGCTTCAGCCAATGCATTGGCAACACCGTCTTCAACGGCAAATGCGATGTGATGTATTCCTTGTCCCTTATTCTCAATGAATTTGGCAATTGTACTCTCAGGGCTGGTTGCTTCCAGGAGTTCAATTTTAGTGTCTCCTACTTTCAGAAAAGCGGTTTTTACCTTCTGGTCTTCTACTGTTTCGATGTTGTAGCATTTTAATCCCAATACATTTTCGTAATAAGGAAGAGCCTCTTCAATGCTTTTTACAGCAATGCCTAAATGTTCAATGTGTGAAATCTTCATAATTGTATTTTTAAATCAATATAATAATGTGAGTTTTTATGCAAAAAACAGCACAAAGAAAGAAATTAATTGGCTAATAAAGAAATATTTCTGCAATTAAAGTTCCGCTATTCAGAAGAAAAAAAGATGAGTTGTTTTTGTCGGCTTAATATGTACTTTCTCTTTGACTGAAAGTGAGATTAACAGGGTAGGTTGAAATTGATCTTTGGATGTTTGAAGAAAGTAATAGATGTAGGAAAAGAGATTTTGATGCAAAATTGAAAGCAAAGTTCAGGAATAGAATTTTCGTATAATATTATTGATGAAATCCCACCGGATACGGAACCACCTACGGGTGCTACTTTGTTTTCCACCAAAATGAAGAACAAAATTGCGATAACCATGTTTTTGGAAGGGTAAGCCTACATCGGTAAATTCCAGATGTCTGTAGTTTCGCTTTTTTGCATCTTTCAGGGCTGCCCATACAGCAAGTATACCTGGATACTGTAGAGCATACGTTTTTCTCATAGCTCCGGAGAACCAGAGATAAGCGTTCTCACCGGAAAACAAACAGGCAGATCCCCCAATTATTTTTCCTTTGTATTTAACAATATATATTTTGGCCAGGTCTTTACTGATAAGCCATTGGTCAATTAGCTTAAAGAACTGTGAGGAAGGAAAATATTTTCGCATACGGGAAGAATATATTTTGTGTAGCATCCGGGAGAATTCCTGGATTTCTTCCGAAGTAGTTGCTTCACACACTTCTGCTCCACTCTTTATTCCTTTTTTGAGCTGACGATAGCGAGAGGCATTGAAGCGGTCTTCTACTTTGTCAATGTCGTGTAGAGAATTTCTTACACGTAACCAGTTAATAGCAAAATAGCGATTGACCCTGAAGTGTTTATATCCATCCAAAGCATTTTCCAGGTTTCTGAATTCAATGGCAAAAGAATGTCTTAACGCTTCGTTAGTAAGATGTTCCAGCATTTCGCCAAAAACAGCTTCTTTGTTTACGTTTTCTTCAGGATACTCTCCGATACCGTATATTTCACATCTTTTTCCGAGAAAAGTAGGTAATAGTAGGGTTTGTTTCCGAAGTACTGACAGTAGTTTTCCTACAATTTTTCCTTCTTCTGAGGCAACAATCATTAAAGGAGTATAGCCGGATGCTGCTTCATATAAGAGAAACAGATCTTTGGAATGAAAAATATTATTTCCCGGTAATTCCGGAATATCTTTTCCACGATAATATGACGTTAATTTTAATGCCATTATCGCAAATTTACTGTTTTATTTTATAATTAAGAGCCTGTTTTGAAATCATATCATCTAAACAGGCTTCTTCATTCTTTTGTTTTAGAGATCAGCAAAATAAAACAGTTTTGAAAATATTTAAACAGATTCCCTTCTTTATTTTTTGGCTTTCTTATGGAGAGATTCTGCTTTCTTCTGCTTTTTGTATTCAGCAGGTGATATACCCATAGATTCTTTAAAAAACTTGTAAAAAGTAGATTTACTTGTAAATCCGACCTCTTTGTAAAAGCCTTGTACAAACCGAGGGCTGTAGCGTTCGTCTGCCAATACACGTAAGGTTTCTTTTAGCCGGAATTCATTCACATAAGTACTGAAGTTTTTGCCAGTGATCTGATTAATTGCTCTGGATAATCTGTTCCGGGGCACTTCCATTTTGTTAGCTAGAGTAATTAAAGAAAGTTCAGGATCTTTGTATAGGCGCTGGCTTGTCATTAATTTACGTACCGCCTGAACAATTTCTTTGTCTGATAGAGTTTTCATAAAATAAGTTCCTGTAAAATTGTAATAAATAGAGTTAAGCTGCTGCAAATATAAGAAAAGATTACAAAATTGGAGCGATTTAATATATAAAATTTGTGGTTTTTGTTCAGATAACAAGAATGCAATGAAAAAAACGGGCTATTCCTCACGGAATTCCCGTTTTTACCTTCACTTTAGCAATTTTTACTGTTTACTAGCCATTATACAAATAAACCTTGTTTAAAAAACATTCAAGTAGTATGAGGCGAGAGAGAATACCTTTTTCTACTTTAGGTGTGCATATCTGTATTTTTAACCTAAGTCTTTATAGATGAACAACGATTAATCAAGCAATAAAAAGACTTCTAAAGTATAAGACTCAGGTCCATGGCTTTCAACTAAGAAATAGTAGATTTTGTCATAGTTCTCTTCTGAGCTAGGTCAATCATTCATAACTAAGGTTAACATTACAAAGGTAAGCCTAGAAAGAGAGGCATCAAAAAAAAAGTGGTTAATTTTGAACCCTTTTACGGTTAAAAAGTGCTGTTTTTCTGATTTCCAAGGTTTGGATGTATATTGAAAGCAATATTAAACAGTTTTTAATGTGGAACTCAGGATATATTTTTGTGAGGAAATAAGTAACTCAATGATTTCATCCATATTATTGGGTTCTACTATTCCGATTATTTTCTTTATGTTTGTAATCAATTAATAAAATAGAGACTTGAAAATGGAAAATTTTAGTGAGTTAATTAAAATACGCAGGAGTGCCCGTAAATTCACAGAGCAGGAGTTAACCCAAGAGGAAGTTGTGACTTTGCTGAAAGCTGCTTTGATGTCTCCTACTTCAAAACGGACAAATTCATGGCAGTTTATTGCGGTGGATGATAAAGATACACTCCAAAAGCTTTCTCATTGTAAAGAACACAGTGCTTCTTTTATAGCCGATGCTGTTTTGGCTATTGTTGTAACAGCCGATCCACTGGCAAGCGACGTGTGGATTGAGGATGCGTCCATTGCTTCAATAATGATACAATTACAGGCGGAAGATCTGGGCCTAGGGAGTTGCTGGATACAAATCCGGGAGCGTTTTGCTGCTTCTGGTGTTCCTTCGGATGAATATGTGCGAGATCTATTGGATATTCCTTTGCAATTGCAGGTGTTATCTGTTATTGCAATCGGACATAAGGCGGTAGAACGCAAACCTTTTAATGAAGAACATCTTCTATGGGAAAAGATACACATTAATAAATATGGTGGAAAGTAATTGCAGAGAAATATGTCTTTTCAGATAAAAGAGCTTCCGGTTGTATTTATTGGTGCGGGTAAGCTGGCGACGAACCTCGCCAAAGCCATGTTTGAAAATGAGTTTCAGATCTTGGAAGTGTACAGCAGAACAAAGGAATCTGCAAAGGAACTGGCTGATAATGTGAACGCCAAATGGGTAACGGATTTACAGAACCTTACAACCAAGAATGCATTGTATATTGTTTCATTGAAGGATGCGGCTTTAGTGGATTTGTTGCCTCAAATAATAAAAGGTAGAGAAACATCTTTGCTGGTTCATACAGCGGGCAGTATTCCTATGAGTATTTGGGGAAATACATTGCGGCATTATGGTGTTTTTTATCCTTTGCAAACCTTCAGCAAAAAACATGAAGTTAATTTTAAAGAAATACCTTTCTTTATTGAAGCTTCTTCGCCGGAAGATGAAGACAAGTTAAAGGTTATAGCTTTGGCTTTATCAGAGAAAGTTTTTATCGCTGATTCGGAACAGAGAAAGAGTCTCCATCTTTCAGCTGTATTTGCCTGTAATTTTGTTAATCACATGTATGCACTGGCGGCAGATTTATTACAGAAATATCAATTGCCATTTGAGGCATTACTGCCTTTGATTGATGAAACTGCTAGGAAAGTACATACTCTTTCTCCTGACCAGGCTCAGACGGGTCCTGCCGTCCGATACGATGAAAGTGTGATTAAAAAGCATTTGGACATGCTTGCCGATGAACCGTCTATGCAGGATATTTACCGTATGCTGAGCCAGAGTATTCATATTTATCAGTCCTATATAACAACCAAAAAACAAGATTAGAGTTATGTCGACAATTAATTATGACCTGAAACGAATTAAAGCGCTAGCTTTTGATGTAGATGGGGTATTAAGCAGTGAAGTTATGCTTTTGCATCCTAATGGGGAGCCAATGCGAACTGTGAATGTGAAAGATGGATATGCTCTGCAACTAGCTGTAAAACAAGGCTTACATATCGCTATTATTACGGGAGGTAAAACTGAATCCATACATAAACGATTTACTTCATTGGGTATAAAAGATATTTATATGGGATCAAGCGTGAAGATACATGATTACCGTGATTTTCGGGATAAACATGGTTTAAAGGATGAAGATATTCTTTATATGGGCGATGATGTTCCCGACCTGGAGGTTCTGCAAACCTGCGGTTTAGCTTGTTGCCCCAAAGATGCCATTCCGGAAGTAAAAGCAATGGTACATTATATTTCTCATTATGAAGGTGGATATGGTTGTGGCCGGGATGTTCTGGAACAAGTAATGAAAGCACAGGGCTTATGGATGGCTGGTGATGCTTTTGGTTGGTAATTAAAATGAAATAAAGAAATATGTGGTTTAATAAATATAAATTGGTACTAGCCTCTAATTCTCCCCGTCGACAGGAACTACTTAAAGGTTTAGGAGTTGATTTTAAAGTGCGTGTATTATCTGATCTGGAAGAATCTTTCCCCAAAAAGCTGCAGGGAGAAGATATTCCATTGTATATTGCCCGTTCAAAGGCACAGGCCTATAAAGCTGATATTCATACAGATGAACTTTTAATTACTGCAGATACAATTGTTTGGTTGGATGGTGATGTATTGGGTAAACCTGAAGATCGCGACGATGCCATACAAATGCTCCATAAGTTATCGGGGAAAACGCATCAAGTAATAACGGGTGTTTGTTTGACTACCACAGAATGGCAGAAAAGTTTCGCCGTAGTTACGGAAGTAACTTTTACTATCTTAACAAATGAAGAGATAACATATTATGTCGACCAATATCAACCGATGGATAAAGCTGGTTCATATGGTATTCAGGAATGGATTGGATTTGTCGGGGTAGAAAATATTACCGGTAGTTTCTATAATGTAATGGGTCTACCAATTCAACGATTGTACCAAGAACTGAAACAGATATAAAAGTTCTCAAATATCAGAATTATACCTTTCTTGAATGGAAAAGGAGAGGGTTCAAAATTTGGGCCGCGCAAGTCCTGGAACTTGGGCGGCCCAATTCTGTAGATTTGCGCAGCCTAAATCCAAAGACTTGCGCAGCCCAAGTATTTGTTTTTGCGCAGCCTCAGTTTATATTCTTGCGCAGCTCAAGTCTGCGGATACTTTTATCTATGATCTTATAATCTCCGATTACTATGAGCATTAGCAGGATTGTTTTGTTATAGCAAATCTAGCATCAGTGGTATATCATCTTTATTAATGCCTTGAAAAATCAGATACATCGTATCTTTGTGGAACATAGTAAGAAACTCTTGTTTGTCTTTACTGGCTTCAACGGATTGTGTATATAGTTTGATTGCATCTTCGATATGACTTAAACACCAAGCCAGATGACCCGCATTCAGATAATCTGAAGCTGTAGGGGCTTTCTCTAGTATCCTTTCATAATATCTTTTTGACTGCTCAAACTTGCCACTTACGAATGAGCACCACGCAATACCCCGCCAGACTTTTAAGTTTTCACTATCTATAAAATCCAGTTTGAAGAAGTAATTCAGTGCTTCATCGTTCTGGTCTAATTCAGCCAGGCAACTTCCGATGTTGAAAAGTATTTGTTTGTTTTCCGGAAGTGCAGTTTCGACTTTCCGGTAATATTCCAGTGCGTGCTTAAAGTCTCGTAAATTTCTGTAGCAAATAGCAAGATGTCTGTTTGTCCATAGATTGTCGGGTTTCAGTATATCTGCCTTATGGTAGTATTCAATTGCTTCTGCATACCGACGTTCTTTCTGACGACAATAACCAATCTTCTGATAGATCTCAGTTGTTCCCTCTGTCAATTCAAGCAGACTTTCGTAAATATTGGCCGCTTCACTCATATACTCTTTGCGGAATAAGAACTCGGCGATACTTTGCAAATATTCCGGTTTGCTGAGAATGGGTTGCAGGATGGTATATCTGTAGAGTTGGAGGGGCTCATTAAAAATATCCCGGAACTGCATTCTTCGGGGAAATAGTTTGAAGAATCGATATAAATTATGTATGTAGAGGTTGCTCACAACTTCGGGACGCTCGAAATGTTTCTTAAAGGATTGAACCTTTTGATCGTCCATAATTTCATTCATTTGTTGTTCTGAAAGTTGACTGACCATTGATTCCCGTTGTCCCTGCGGTATGTGCATAATAGTGAAACACATTGAGTACTTATCACTGTCACAGAAGAAACCGGATTCAAGAATCATATTTATCAGTGGGCTTTTCTCTGCATTTAACTCTTTGATGACAGCAGAATGTTGGGGATCGAAAGGATAAAACCAATTCGCCATACTTTTGAAGAAGGGATATCCTTTGAGTTGCGCAAAAGTGCTCATGTAAATGTCTGCTCCTTCCATTTGCAGTTCGTTCATTTCACGAAGTTTGTCGGCCAGGGGAGAAGATTCCATATTTTGCAATATCCATTCCGGATTTTGGTCGTTTGCCCCGTCTTCATTTTCATCAAAGTCGAACTTAGTATTTCGGGGTTGTACGCTTTTTATGACTTCTGGTATAATTTCTTCCCGCATTTTACGGTCTATCTTCGTCGTTTCCTGGCTGAGTAAAAGTTGTATTTGTACCCGGCTCAATTCCTGACTGAAATGTTCGGTTTCATTCAAAAGAGTAAGACGCGAAATGATCTCCGGATATAATAACATCCGTTCATGATAAAGTTGAAACATGAAAGCAAGTCCTACCAGTGCACGTTGATTTACAATTGCAGTTTGATGTTCGTATGCTTTAAATAACCACATTATTTTACGCAAATCAAAGCATTCCATCAGGCTCATGGTCACCGCGCTGACAAATAAACAGAGGTCATTTGCTGGTAGTAACATGGAAGTGAGTATTTCTGATGTCTCCTCCTGATCCTGAGAATTCCAGAAACTGTTAGTCCAGACAAAATCAAATAAATTCTGATTGGTTTCTTCATGCTTCTTCCTGATATTCTGGGCATTTTCCATATTCTCATGGAGTAAGCCTGCGACTGCTATTTCTTCCGTAAAGCTCTCCAGACTCATTAAATAATCTTTGATAGATTGTTGCGGAAGAGTTTTGGCATAACTTGAAGTGCTGAAATATAATCGATTTGATACAGAGCTTGTTTTAATAATACGTGCTTGATCGGTCAACGTCAATGTATCGGTCAATAAGCGGGTATGCATCTTTTGGCGCTCCGGGTCAATAATATTCCGGCGCATATATTCAAGCATATAACCGTAAGAGGTTTCAATACGCTCTAACTCATCGATTAGTTTTCGATTGTCCGGAATATCAAAAATGAAGACGAACAGTTTCGCTACTGCATCCTTTAATTGTTTCCGGCGAATGAGTTTAATAATCTCTTGATATTGATCGTTTATAGTAGATTCGGTCATATTTTTAGAACAAACTTTTTTTGTTAATGTTTGGTGCCAATCCAGGTTAATTTTCTCCATAACCATTCGAAAGGACCATGTTTAAATTTACTTAGCCACCATGTGCAGAAGAGCATCTGAATAATTACAAATATAATGCCAAAAATAAAGCTATATGTGATGCCCAGATATCTTCCCCACTCAAATCCCCAATGGTAGAAGAAGAGAGATCCGATAATCGATTGCCCTATATAGTTTGTCAGGCTCATTCTTCCATAGGGTGCCAGACGCATCAGGAAGGTGCGGTTCTTTGTTCGGTAAAAGGCTAATAGTATTCCGGTAACCAATATTACGGTGAAACTCAGATTTCGCAAGGAATAAATAATCAGTTTCAGCGGTTCGAGAATAGGCTTATGAGTAATAAACTCAGGAAGCATATTATAGAGTCCATATAGGGGGAAGAAGCATATCAGGGCTATGCCTAATGCTTTAAGCCATAACTGCTCGTTCTTTTCATTATAAAGAAAGTATCTTTTTCTTCCGATCAGCATACCAAACAGGAATAAGGCAGTAGTTTGAGGTATCCGTCCGTGCTCCAATGCCCACGTAAGATTGGCTAATTGTCCCTCCCATAAATTCATGCGTACCGTTTCCCAAAAGGTTCCGTTTTTCTGGACTTCAAAAGCCCATCCGAAGTAATACCCTGCAAGGCTCGGGCCTATTTCATACTCTGGATGTAGGATTGCATAAATAATGCGTCCCCAATCGTACGGCTGAAGTATTAGAATAATTGCAATAATAGTTATGGTGCGATTACTAAGTTTACAACATAATGGCAGTATAACACCGATCATGGCATACATTGTCAGGATCTCTGCGGTAAAAAAGGCTGCATTAAATTGTCCAATGAGGAACAATAACACCATACGCCAAAGAAAACGAAGCCTGAAATCCTTACCTCTTTTCAATTGATTATCGTATTGAATGAAGAAACTAAAGCCAAAGAGGAGAGAGAATATGGCATAGGCTTTTCCACTAAAGGTGAAAAACAACCCGTCCCAAATGGCCTTATCTGTAAATTTCATCCATTCGTAGGGAACTTTTTCAGGGAAAGAATAAAAATTGAAATGTTCGATACTATGCAGAATAATAATACCAAGGATGGCAAATCCTCTTAAAACATCTGCTACATCAATACGATTATATGGTCTGGTAATCTGCTGCTCCATTTTTTAGGGGAAGATTTATGATGTTTTTAAAAAGCTCACGGAAGTTTTACGTTGGATGGAAAAGCGAACCTCTG
This sequence comes from Bacteroides sp., assembly GCA_021201335.1. Classification (GTDB taxonomy): domain Bacteria; phylum Bacteroidota; class Bacteroidia; order Bacteroidales; family Bacteroidaceae; genus Bacteroides. The sequence continues at coordinate 27,207 of JAJQFD010000040.1, forward strand.
CCTCACCTAATATATATACATCCTCACCGAATAATTGGAAACAGATACCATAGTTATTAAGATTTATTTTACATAATTCCGATATATAAGAAGTTAGTTCCCCTTTTGCTTTGCAAAGTTGTATTTCATGATATGTGCCGGTTATTATCTGTTTATAATTCATCAACTTATCAGGTATAGATGGTAGATGCAAATTTAAGTTATTATTTTTAGAGCAGGTTTAAAATATCTCTTTTTTTGCGATGTACTTTTTCCTTTTTCTACATATAAGTACACCACTTTTACAGTACCAGATAGAGTATGCGTATCGTGCATGCAGCCTACATTTATCGTACAAGTATGATAGGCCTACTTTACCATACGAATTCAACTACGAATGCACGTTCCTAAATAAGAGTATAATTAATTAGGATTATGTATTAATATTCGGAAAACGTACTTGCGAAGTCTGGGAAAGCTCTCTTCCGTTGTCATAGGTTATTGAAAATGATCTTACTATTTACTTTCAATAAATATAATGGACTTTTTGATTGTGAAAAAACCTTAATTTAGTCCATTTTTGTGTTGCTATATTTTGAAGTATAGAAGGTCTTTCCTATATTTGCAATGTGTTTTTCATAGTATTAGATTTAAGGTTAACAAAGATTGGTTGCTCGGGAGGAGTAGCCTTTTTTTTACTGAAGTTGAGTTTTAGCCAATATTTTAACTATCTTTTCTTTCATACTTGTTTATAAATAAATTGATTGTAATTCAATTATTTGATTAGTATTTATTCGTACTATTTGCAATTACCTATCATGTTTAACCCGAAACATTAGCTTGTTTTTACTAAAAGATACAATAAGACGCCTTTTTATCATAAAGAACTCTTTTTAAAAGAGAGTGAAAAATAAGAGTATATGTTTAAAGAAATGATTTTTTAACATATATTAAAGACGATCTTTGGTTATGAATAAAAATAGACAATATATGGTTAGTATTTCGGAATTATAATAACGAGTATATAACCTCCAAATATATAAAGATAATTCCCGTGCCGGGCGGGAAACATAAGTGCCCGGTTTAGGCGTCAGTATTCCTCGCTGTGAAGCGCGGTTTCTGTAAACATAAATAGGTTTTTGCTGAGTCCCTGTCTGGCGAGACGGGGACTTTTTCTTTTTATAGAGTTGCTATTTATGACAAAGTGGCTGTTTTTTGATGGACAGTTAATTGTGGGAAAGGGAATTCAATATTTTCTTTGTTGAAGGTTTCATATATAGCTTTGTTGATATCGAAATATACCCCCCAATAATCGGATGAGTTTGTCCATGCTCTTACCATAATATTCACGCTGCTGTTGTCCAAGGCATGCAATGCGATAAATGGAGATGGATCCGGTAGTATACGCGGTTCTTTTGAAAGCACTTCTTCTAAAATTTTCTTAACCCGTTCAAAATCTTCTCCATAGTCTATACCCACAATCCACTGTACCCGCCGTTTGTCTACATTATAATTTGAAACAATGCCACTACTTAGTGAGCCGTTTGGAATGTATTGACGAATATTGTCAGAGGTATGAAGGATGGTATGAAAAATCTGTATTTCTTTTACTGTACCACTAATACCCTGAGCAGTAATGTAGTCACCCACTTTGAACGGTTTGAATACCAAAATGATGATTCCTCCTGCAAAATTAGACAAGTTCCCACTCAACGCCATGCCAATACTAACGCCTATGGATGCTACTAATGCTGCAAAAGAAGTGGTTTGAATGCCTAGAGCGCCAATCATGGCAATAATCAGTAAAATCAGAAGACTGACATTAACTGTACTACGAATAAAAGATTTAGCGGAAAGATCTACTCTTCTTCGTGTTAGAACCTTATAAACCAGCCTATTGATAATATTAATGATGATTTTACCAATGGCAAAAATGATCAATGCTTTGAGAATACCCAGTCCTATTGTTGTGACCTGTGTTAGGAGAGATTCCAGTAATTTTTCGTATTGGGATAGTTCTTCCATGTTTAGTTATTGGATTAAGTGTTTTTATATTGGGTGCAAAAATACGAAAACTATTGTGCATGTTACTATTACTCTTTTTATCTTTGCAGCTTATTTGAAATCGAAAATGGTACAAAATAATGTAAGGGATAGAGTATTAATCCGTACTTCGTGGATCAGTACTATTGGAAATGCAATATTATCAGGGGGTAAAATTGTTGTTGGCCTTATGTCAGGTAGTCTGGCTGTATTGGGTGATGGGATTGATTCTGCTACGGATGTTGTCATTTCCATCGTGATGATATTTACAGCTAGGATTATGAGTTTACCTCCCAGCAAACAATATGTTTATGGATATGAAAAAGCAGAGGGTATAGCTACCAAAGTACTTTCCATGGTGATTTTTTATGCAGGAATTCAAATGCTTGTTTCTTCGGCTAAAAGTTTGTTTTTAGCTGATCAGAAAGAAATACCTGGATTAATGGCGATTTATGTGACTCTTTTTTCAATTGCAGGTAAACTCTTGCTTGCTTGCTATCAATACCGGCAGGGGAAAAGAGTTGATAGTTCTTTGTTAATTGCCAATGCAAAGAATATGCGCAATGACGTGATCATTTCTGTGGGTGTTTTATTAGGTTTGTTTTTTACGCTGATCTTGAAGCTTCCAATTCTGGACGCTGTTACCGGATTAATTATCAGCTTGTTTATCATCAAATCTGCGATAGGTATTTTTGTAGAATCCAATGTTGTTTTAATGGATGGTGTACAAGATACCACTGTTTACAATAAAATTTTTGAGGCTGTTAATAAGGTACCGGATATTTGTAATCCCCACCGGGTACGATCTCACCAGGTTGGTAACCGGTATATGATTGCCTTAGATATCGAAGTTGACGGTAATCTAACTTTGAATGAAGCACACTCCAAGGCTGAAGAAGTAGAAGAAAGTATTCGTGAATCCGTAGAAGATGTATATGATATTATAGTACATGTAGAGCCCAAAGGAACGCATAGTTCAGAAGAAAAATTTGGGATAGATGAAGCTATGATGAGAAAAAATCAGGCTGGAGAGTAAGAAACTATAAACTCTCCAGCCTTTCTGCTTTTTTTAATAAGTTTTCCACAAAATGTTCAATGAATTAGTTAAGTGGGACTATAGATGTCGCGATACTTTCATTTGCCCGTTTTAATTCTCCGGTTCCCTGAGGGAAGTCTACTTTGTAATATTGCACCCCATTATAAATCGTATTTACACGAATTTTTATTCCTTTCTTTGTATAATCGTCCGTAAAAGGAGGTTTAAAGGAAACCATGCTAACCAACCGTTCTAAAGGATAATCATTCTGGGCATTGTGCCGAAATTCCAGATTGATATATCCATCCTCTTCCTCACCAGGGTTTTCCTCATCCCGTACCAGATTAATCATGTGTGGTTTAGAAGAACTATTAGATCCCATAATATGGAATTCAATATTCAGGAATCCACCCCCGAACCATACATAAGCCAGGTTTGCTGGATCATCTCCAATACTGTCTTGTGTAGCTTCTGTAATAGGAATTACTCCTTTAGTGAGGATATTTTGAATCGAAATTACTCTGATATTATAATCGTATCCATTCACCTTTTCTTCCAATTCATCAAAATACACAAACACACGCTGACCATCCACTACTTTGTAGTTGTGTATAGCTGTGGTATCTCCAGGCAATACCTTATTCCCATCATCCATTAGGAAATAATAATCTTTACCATCATTTACTTTAACCGTAGCTATCAATAATGAATACTTGTCATCATCATCATCCAGGCAGGAGTAAAGAGTAGGAGTTAGAATTAATACTACAGCAAATAACGCCAGTTTCAACTTTTTCATAAATTTATCAATTAGTTACCAATGTTGTTTAATTTATACCTATAAATTATAGTTATTTCTCATTATGATATAAAATCGGGTTGACTTCGATTGATAAATGCAACCTGATAAATAATACTGCATGGAAGTTATGTTAAAGAATTGAAAGCTATTTTTTTATATTTATATAATGCAGTAATTTTATTTTTTATGCATTTATCTAATAAACACGTGTTCAAACGAATGGAAGAATTTGAACTGTCAGAGAGGTGTAGGCAGGGAGATAACCTTGCACGCAAGGAACTGTACGAGCGATATGCTGGGCGTTTACTGGTAGTTTGTATCCGATACATTGGGGACAAAGACAGGGCTCAGGATATTATGCATGATGGCTTTATACAGATATTTTCTTCTTTCGACAAATTTGTATGGCGTGGCGAGGGATCTTTGAGAGCATGGTTAGAGAAAGTGATGATGAATACTGCGTTGATGAATTTGCGCCGTAAAGATGTAATGAATCAAACAACGGAAATTGAAGATTTCAAAGAACAGTACCGTGAACCTGAAATATCCGAACTGGAGCAAATTCCTCAGGAAGTTCTTCTGAAGCTAATAAGTGAACTGCCGGATGGATATCGTATGGTGTTTAACATGTATACCTTTGAGAAAAAATCTCATAAAGAAATAGCTCAGGTATTAGGTATCAATGAGCGAACATCCTCCTCCCAGTTGTATCGTGCGAAGAATTATTTGATTAAACGTATCTGGGAGTATCTGGATCGGAGAGTGTAAAGAGAAAGAGTGTTGTGATGATAAATAATATAAGATATGAAACGAGATGAAGAATTGTGGATGAAGAAACTAACGGAGATGTTGGAAGATTACTCCGAAGAAATTCCGGCTGGTGGATGGGCGAAGCTGGAAAAGGAACTCTCACCACCCAGACGCATCTATCCCTATAAATGGTGGGCCGTTGCGGCAGCAATTTTATTGCTGGCTGCCTCAGCTGTCAGTTTGTTCTTTTTGCGTACGGAGGCAGCAGACGATATTCGGCAAACCTCTGTTCCTGTGTTGGTGTCGGCAGATAATATTCCCGAATTACCCGAGATTGATGTTCTAAGCCCTGTAAACCCACCTGAAGTGCAGCCTGTTGCACAAGTGAAAAGTACTTCCAATAAAAATATACACCAATCATTTCCGGTAATTTCTGTTCCTGTTGGTGAAAAGAATATCCAAGATAATGGCATTGAAAAAACAATGGAGATGGAAACACCCGAAACCAAGGAGGAAACTTCTATGGCTAAGGGCGAAACGACTCCTACCCAAGAAGAACCGGTTACCAACAATAAAAATGAGGATCGGGTTATGGTTCGTCCTTCCAGTCGGGATAAATATCATTTGCCTACTAAGAAGCCTGTGAAAAAAACAAATTCCGATTGGGCTATGGGATTAAATGTAAATGCGATAGCAGGTACAACCACTTCTTCTTTGACAAATACTAACATGAGTTCTTCTCCTTCCATATCTTCAGATTATGTAATCGGTTTTCCGGAATTATCTCATGACTTGGCTAATGGAATTGTGGATTTAACTGATCGGGAGTTGGTCTATAAAGACGGAGTTCCTATGCTGGCTACCGCTGAATATGTGGAAGACACTAAACATAAACAACCCATTAGTGTAGGATTCTCAGTGCGTAAAGGGTTAGGCAGCAGATTTTCAGTAGAAGCCGGAGTAATGTATACCTATTTATCCTCAGATATAAAGATGTCTAATAGGGATGATTGGTTTGAGCAAAAATTACATTACCTGGGGGTACCCGTAAAAGCTAATTGGGATTTTATTGAAACCAAAGATTTTACTCTCTATGTATCTGCAGGAGGTGTAGTGGAGAAATGTATATATGGTAAGCAAGGCTCGAAAAGAAAAACAGTTGACGAACTTCAGTTTTCTTTGCTGGGTTCTATTGGCGCACAGTATAATGCCAGTAATAAAATCGGTATTTTTGTAGAGCCCGGGGTAGCTTATTACTTTGACGATGGATCGAAAATAGAAACAATCCGTAAAGATAAACCTTTTAATATAAGCCTGCAGGCAGGTATTCGTTTTACTTACTAACTTACCTCTCATCTTATATTTTGAATGGAGATCTGTTCCATGTTGGGTTAAATTCCGGCAAGAACAGATCTTCTTTTTGTCTTTTCCTTGAGGGAAATTATAAGGAGAGAGCCTTTATTCTGTCTACATAAGTAGTTGTCTGATTTCGTTTATCGAAAGTTTCTGCCAACTCATAAGCCTTTTGATAAAAATGTTCCTGCAATGTTTTTACATTATAAACTCCATCTGGAGAATATAATTCAAATTCTTCCGGCAGGTCTAGAGAGATTGTCTTTTCATCTTGAAGACGGCCAAATGCTTCAGCCAAAAAGGCATTAAAATCATATTTACTGAAACCATCTGCTTTCAGTGTATATGGCAGGTACCTTTCCAGGTATTTGCGCATTTTTACTTTATCTTTATTTGCCAGGTAACATACTAACATACCTCCATAAGAAGTTAGATTCTGGTTTTCTTTTTCCTGTTCAATATCACCTTCTCCTTTTTCAAATAGTTCGGCGGCAAGTTCATGTTTTCCAGCTTTTTCCGCATAATAAATTAAGGTACAGAAAGTACGTGCAGGCACCTGTGAGCAGGTTGATACATATATTTGTTTATTTAATAAAGGCTGGGCACGATTATAAGCTTCATCAAAATTGCCGGTTTCCAGGTAGTAATCCAATTCATTATCGAGTGTACAGGCGGGACAATTGTCCACGTCGTCTTGCGGCTGCACATTCCGTAAATCCAAATATTCTTTAGCCTTCTTCATGTTTTTTATAGAAAGTGCTTCCGTATAGAGTCGATCGTAATAAGCGCGTAATCCATGGCCGTTTCGTACTAGCCGCGTTTTGAAATCTTCCAGAATTGCTTTAATTTGTTCCATAGAAACATCTGGATTATTATACATGGCTCCCAGAATCCATTTGTACTCCCAAAGAAAGTCGTTTTCATCAAATAAATTGGGATGCTGATCGTATGTATTCAATATCCAGCTGAAATTAGTTACTAATTCATCATCCGAAGTAGAGAAATAGCATTCATGTATTAATTGCATCCTAACATCGTATCCCCATTCTATATCATCGTTGTAATCAGCAATGGCAGCTGCCTGATTCAACAATTGAATCTTGTCATGATGTGTCAAACTCTTATTATCTTCAACCTGGTAAAGGATTTTTTGTATTTCTAATGTATATTTCATGTTTTCGGGTATTTTAGTTTTTATGAATAAAGCCGAGTAGGTCTTGCATTCCCATCGTAATCAGACGGTATAAGGATGCATTAAATAAATTCATGCCTTCATCATTTACCGGATATTTGCCCAACAGAAGGGATTGTATATATAATATGTGTACAATCGATTCGAAAACCACTACATCTTTTATTTCAGTGAGTGTTTGAATCAATTCATTGTTAGCATTCATACACAACGTAGGAACTGTTTTTTCAACTTTGGGTTTAAAGGCACCCAATACAGCATTAAGCGGGTTGTTGGCTGACTTTGAGTTTTCTAATGTAATTTTCTCACTGGCAACATAAATCACTGGTGTATCTATGGGAGTGAAATACTTCAGTTTACATACACATCCCATGGGTTTTAATAACTCATTGCAACGTCCTTCAAAATCCAGGTAAGTAGGATGGTCTGAATAGGAAACATTTTTGAAACTATCTAATATATATGAAGGAGTTATTTTTTCCAGTTTGAAATCAAATTGCCGGGTGGCTTTCTTCAACAAAGTTTCATCGAAAGTATAAGCGGCATTGATAACCAGCATTCCTTGGGAGGAAGCGATCCGCCGGATTTGTTTGAAATCATCCAATACAGGTGTATAGTACACCTGTGAACTATTATTGCGAATACTTTTGAAGTTACGTATTCCCTTATTCGTTTCAAAAGGAAGTGTGTCAATAAAAAGACTTAGCATCTCATTGTCTTCTGCCGCAATCGCTTTGATATGAAGATAATGTATATCCAGTATCTTAGCAAAGAGATCCGGATTAGAGTGAATCAACCCTTTCAGGTAATTCTTAATTGCTATTCCAATTTCTGCCGAGGCTTTCCGAAGTTCATCATTATTCACCAGCGATTCGCGGGAAGCAGTAGACGAAAGAGTTTCCACATTTAATATACATTTCACAAAGAATGCCCAGGGGGGGAGAAGATTGCAATCTTCCTCACTCAGCAACATTCGTTTGAGGTATATTTTATGGGTCAGTTTCCCGGAGAATTGCGTTTTAAAAGGCAGAATGAAAATAGTACCTGTTATCTTCCCCGCTTCAGTTTGTACCTGAAAAGCATCCAGAAACGATGCCTGGAATACTTTCCTTCCAAAAGAAAGCAAGTCTGCTTTGCTGGCATCCGGATCTAACCATATCGGACACGCATCATTGATTTGTACCCGTTTGTCACCTTGAATTAAGAAGATCGGGTAGGGCAGAGAGCTCCCATAAAGAGTCAGGTTACGTTTGAATGTCTCATACTCAAAGAGATGTTTCCATTCTTTTTTGGGCTTTAAGATAACGGTTGTACCAATCGGTCGATTATCCTGAATGTTAACAATCTCATACGTACCGTCCGCTTTACCACACCATCGGATGACTTCTTTATTCATGGCCGATCGTGTTTCGAATATAATATCATTACTTACCACAAAGCAGGATAACAGGCCAATACCAAACCTTCCGATAAAATCGGCAGAAGATAATGAATCTCTTTTGGAACTTTCGCCAATAACAGTAAGTACTTGGTGGATATCATTTTCCGTAAGTCCGATTCCGTTGTCGGTAAAACGCAGCGCGCCATCTTCACGAAGCTCTGCTTCTAGGCATCCTTCAAATGTTTCGTCTAGAGTGCGAAACGCGGTAATAGCATCTATCCCGTTTTGAAGCAATTCTCTGACAAACGTACTCGGATTACTGTAAATGTGCTCTGAGAGCAATGATATCATCCCTTTCAGATTTACCTGAAATAGATAAGGCTTATTCTCCATGATTAATTCCTTCGTCTTCTTCCTATAATTTTTAAAGCCTGCTCGTGTCCGTTGTCTGCTGCAAGTTCAAAATACTCCATAGCTTTCTCTTCATTCTCTTCAACTCCTTTACCCACAAGGTAGCAATTACCCAGTTCAAACTGTGCTTTGCCGTAATTATTATCAGCAGCTTGTTCCATCAACTGGATTCCTTCTTCCTGATCAGGCATACATCCTTCACCGTTTAATAACATTTTCGCTTTGAAGTATATCGAAGGTGTATAGGCATATTCGGCCCCTTCACAGAACCAACGGAATGCTTCTTCATAGTTTTTTTGAGTACCTGTGCCGTAATAGTAACAACGGCCTACTTCGTGCATCGCACGCATATAGCCATCTTCCGCAGCCTTAAGATAATATTTAAATGCTTCCCCATCATTCTCTTCTACGCCAATGCCATATTCCAGACAAATACCTAAGCCTTGATTGACATATCCTTGCTCAGCAGCTTTCATATAATATGCATATGCTTTCTGAGTTTCTTCTTTATCAGCATAATCGTAGAGATAATAATCTCCCAGTTCCATGAGGGCATAAGGATAATCCTCTTCTGCGGCTTTCGAGAACCATTTAAAAGCTTCTTCATAATCTGTAGGAACATCATCCAGCCCATACGTGTAATAACTTCCCACTTTGTATTGAGCGTATACATATCCCTGTTCAGCTGCCCGAAGCATATATTCCAATGCTTTTTTCCGTTTACTTCCACTCCATAGCCTTCTTCGTAACATACAGCCAGTTCGGTTTCTCCTTTAGCAATTTGGCTGTCTGCCGCCATTTGCAGATAACGTATGGCTTCATCCGGATTTTCCTCTGTTCCGATGGCATGCCGGTAACAACGGCCTGCCAGATAGTATGCGTATGGATATTCTTTTTCAGCTGCCTGCAGGATCAGTTCGAAAGACTTACTCAGATCCTGTTCTACTCCGTTGCCTTCTTCATACATAAATGCCAGTTCAACCATGCAGTAGGGGGATTCCATTTCTAATCCCCGCTGATAATATTCCAGGGCTTTTTCCAGGTTCTTTTCTCCGGCGATTCCCGTCAGATGGTAACGGCCGGCCGCTTCGATACCGTATATGTCATTCAGTTCGACTGCTTTTTCATAATAATAAAGAGCGGTTGTATAGTCAGCTTGTCCTTCGTTGTTATGCGAACCTTCTTCATAAATGCTACCCAGCCGGAAAGCAGCATAACCAGAACCTTCCTGGATGGCTTGCATTAACAGACTCGCGCATTTTTCCATATCCTTATCATAGATATTTCCGGTATAATAAAGGTTGGCTTTACAAAGCAAAGCTTCCGGATATTTTTGTTCGACAGATTGTTCCAGATAAAACAATCCTTTTTCCTCCTCTTTATATTCATCAGTAAACAGTAATACACAGGCTAGCTGATAGGTGCTATATGCATCTTCATACTGATATCCTTTGTATAGCCACTGAATGGCCCGTTCGTTATCTTCCCATTCCTGTCCGGATTTATAATAGCAATAAAACAGGCTTCGTACCACATCGTGTTGTCCAGCCTTAAAAGCTTCTTCCAATAGTCGTATACCTTCCTGTGGTGTACCACCTTCAATCAACTGGTTGTAATTGAGTACTCCCATTCGGGTGAGGGCAAAGCGCGTAACATTGTTATTTAATACCTTCCGATAAGAGTTAGCAGCATCTTCTGGTTGGTTATCGTATTCGAACAACAAACCTTCCAATTCATAAACCAGTGTTTCTGCTTCCAACAATATCCCTTCCTGCTGAATGGATTTCAATTTTTCCCTAGCTTCGTCCAGCTTGCTTTCCCGGATTGAAATATGAGCTTTGTAAACGGCGGTTTTCTGACTGACTACTGCATCAGGAATATCATTCATTAATGCCATTCCCTTTTCCTGATCCGTTACGTCGAGAATGCCCGTATACAGATAATATCCCCATAACATACGGGCCGTATAATTTCCCCGGTTGGTGGCTTCTTCCAGAAGAGGTAGTATAATGGATTTATTTTCGTATCCACGGCGTGGACGAAAATGTTGAAGTGCCTTTTCAATGAGTGCTTCAGCCGATAACGGAGAGAGTTCATCGAAAAGCTGGTTAATTTTAGTCCAGTAGAAAGAATAGTCTTCTTCATTAAGATTCACCGATGCCAGACTATCGTATGTCCTAAATATTTTATCAAATAATTTTTCTATTGATTTTATCTCAAATTGGTTCCGGATTGTATATTCTAATAATGCAAGTGCTTGGAACCAGTATTCAGGTTGCATCAACTTCTCGTGGGTGGAGGTGCCCAAAAGCTCTGTTTCTGTTATTTCTTTTCCAAGTAAATTTTTGTAAGTTTCCTGATAAAAAGTTTCCAGCGTTTTTTGTTCTTTTTCCAGGAAGGAGGTAAATGTTTCCATATATATCAATTCAATAAGAGTGTTTATATCTTGTTTGTTTTGAAAACACAAAGATAGCAGACTTGAATAGGAATCCCTAATAAAAAGGTTTTTTCTTGTGATGATTTATCGTTATAGAGGATGAATGGAATTCATCCCGGCTCTTGTGGAGAATAAAAATAAGGAAAGGTTCATGATGTCATTTAAAAAGCAGAAGATAAAAGAGGATATATGGAGGGTTATTACCCTTTAAAATCCACCTGAGGATAATGGAATATATTTTACAATAAAGATGTTGTGATATTTTATGAATTCAATTTATAATATTTTGATTTACAGAGATTTAAAGTTTCTCAAAAAAGGGTATATAACTAAGGACCCCAAAGGTATATAACTAAGGATGGTCAAGTTATATAACTAGACCCCCTTTAGTTATATACCTAAGCAACGCTATGTAGTACACTATATATAATTATTTACAATCATGTGAAAAGCTGTAGTTGGTAATTGTCACCACTTTCATTGAAGATTTAAGTGAAGAAGAATCACCGGTATCGGGTAAGACGCCATCTATAGATATCAGAGACGTATTTTATCCAACACCTCATGCTGTTTCTGAAAAAATGCCCTTCTTTCAATACTACCCGAATTAGAAATCAGCACCGAAATCTTTCGAAGTGACTTTATCCATTCTTTTACTTTTAAATAACTATCCGGATTATTATATATTACTGAATAAGAGAATTTTGAACTCATGGATATTGAATTCATATTCTCGGAAGCGTAATAACTACTACCAACCCCCATATGGACCGATGATACATAAAAATAGGTTTTATTGCTGTATGGAAATTCTGGAGCATCTGTATGGCTGACTCATCTCTCCATTCTTCCTATCAATTCCTTCAGTTCTAATCGGATCGTTTCAATTTCTTCAGGGGTAATAATATTCATTTGACGGAAATAAATAATTTCCGAAACTAAATCGGGGATAATGCAGGGATCCCATATATAAAAAATCCTGTTAAACTTCAATTCTTTGATTCTTTCTTTTAAATCTCTGAAGACCGTGGGTAATTTCCATTCGGAAAATTTAAAATATTCTTCCGCACTTATAAAATAATGCCCCCATTTAAATAACATGAATTTTAAAAGTTGGGGAGAGTTTATACAAAAAAGTATGGGAAGAGAATCAAGCACAAGACCAGCTTCTGTTGGATGCTTGCAAATTTCCCTCATCAATAGGAGCGTATTATTAATCCAATTTCCCAGTACCTTGATAGAATCTTGTTTGGCAGGTGACCCAAGGAAGACAGGCATCCATAAATGCCCTGGAATGTTATACAAAAGATCATCAAGAGAGATACTGAAGGTTTTTGCTATTATTCCCATTTCGCGGATTGAAAAACTTACTTTACCACTTACGCGTCTGTATGCCGCTTCTTTTTCGATCTTTAGTACTTCAGCAATTTTATTAATAAGATCGGATTTCCTTTCTGCCCTGTTATGTAAAGCGAGAAGGAATTCATCATTTAGATCTGTTGTTTTCATCACAGCATTGGTTAGGTTGGTTAGAAAATACTTATTGGTAAATTCCTCATGTAAAATTATAAAATATTCTGTAAATCTAGCTTATTCGGATGTGTAATATTATCATTGCCAACAATATATACTTATTATCTCTTTATTCATTGTAAGAAAAGTCTGGATTGTGTTTAATTTCCATTTCAGTCAGCTAAATTAGTGCTTTTATTCGCATGATAAGTCACAATCAGACAATGATTATACTAAATCCGCAAATCAGGATATAGGTTTATTGTAAACAATCTCATGTTAACTTTTTCAGGAATTATAATCAATATATTTTTGTATTATAGCTTTCACCTATCGATCAATTAAAAATATTAATATGAAAAAGCTAATTTGTTTCATCGTTACTTGGTTTCTCTGTGCCTTGAGCCTTAAGATATCCTCCCAGAACCCTCCATATCCATTCTTTCGTTCGTTTTTGGACACTAAGATGGACAATATAACTATTGCAACCTTTTTACCTAACAACCCTTCGAATAGTGCCAACTGGAACAGAACTAATCGGGCCAAACTCGTCAGCGGATTGGGTCTGCAACTTACTGAAGGAAAAGCGGAGGTGGGTGCTTTTTACATTGATGGTTACTTTTTCACCACGAAAGAGGGTTTGATAATTGAATTCGAATATATCATGAAATATACCCAACCGGGAGATACTGCATTGACAGACGGTATTTGCATGTTCCTTGTGGATGCGAGTACTACAAAATACATCGGAAGTAATCTTAAGTACGGAGCCGAAGGATCTGGATTCGGATATACGCACAGGCAGTCTAACCCTGGTTTAGGAATAAAAGATCAGCTCTTGCAGATAACAGGGATGAAAGGAGCATATCTGGGTGTGGCACTTGACCAGGGACACTTTAAAGAACTGCGCGAAGAGGGTGACGAAGTAAGAAATGGAATATCATATAGAGTAGGTAGTGTGGAGGATGCCAAACCTGAAAGACACGATCACTCCAGTAATGTAACGGTTAGAGGGGCAGCAGGGCGGGACGTTATGAAAGCGAAAACTACTAGTGATGAAAAAACACATACTTTTCAGGAAGGTTTTTGGGGTTATCCTGTACTGGTTACCCGGCATACAGGTGGTTCCGGAACGGGCTATCACAATGAAGCTTGGTACGAGCTCGATACTAGCAACGGAGATTATAAACAGCATATTCCGTCTGCTTCAGAGATAATTGATACTCCTTTTGATATTGCAGGCGGATCGACCTTTACCCAACCTACTGAAGCAGCGTACCGCAAAGCTATCATTTCCCTTCAACCTACAGAGAGAAAAGATGGTTTTTATATTACTGTCACCATACAGCACGGAGAAAAGAAAACGGTGGTACTTAAAGACTATTCATATCCACTGGAACTTAAATATAGGGAAAATGGCGCTATCAGATATATGGGAAAGTATACAACACAACTTTATTATGACCCTCCTGTTCTGAATTTGAAGATACCTGACCCTACTCAACTTGTTCTCGGATTTATGGCATCAACCGGATTTGAAACTTCATATACCAATGTGATTAAAAACCTGCGTATTACACTCTTGTATGCAGCAAATACGGCTAACGATGATTTTGTTGATCACCGTCGTGGCCCGGTTACTATAAGGCCTCTGGATAATGATTGGGGATTTAAAAAAGAAGGAGATCAGGTGGTTCAATGCAGTGAATGTCTCGATCTTACAAGTTTTCGGTTCTGGAAGGATGAATATAACTGTTTGGGAGATCAGAAATTTGAGTATATTGATCCAGGTAAAGGTAAATGGGTTTATAATCCGGCATTGGGTACAACCATGTTTTTCCCAGTGAAAGGATTTACAGGCACTGCCTCCATCATGTATGATATCAAAAGTAAAGAAAATCCTTATAATGGAGAGGAATTCCGTTCGTCGTTAGCAACTATATCAATAACACTAAAAAACTAACCCTAAGATGGAATGGAATAATACCGGCATGCACCTATTACTTACAGATGTGCCGGTATTATTCGGTTTCAATGATGTTTCTATTTATTCAATAAATAATCTTCATATTCCAACGATGCCATAATAAATGTACCAATTGCTTTTCCTTCATTTTCAACAATGGTGACATCTTTCCCGCAAAGGTAATAGTTAATCGTTCCGGTTCGGGAAGGATCTTTGGCGGGACCCAATCCAGCGGAAGCACAAGTCTGTACAATATCGGTTCTATCTTCCTGTTCGCGGATAAATGTTTTTAGCAAACCCTGATATGCTTTTTCGGCAACCGGTAAGTAAGTAGCTTTATCTAACAGGCCCAACCGGATTCCTTTCAGATAAGCATACGTGAAAATAGAGGAACAAGATGCTTCCAGATAATTGGGGGCTGTTCCGATATTGTATGTTTCACCGTTTATTGTATCACCTTTGCCATCGGCAGTGGTGGAAGAATCATATTGTAGCAATTGATACCATACTCCTGATTCCTGATCCTGCCAGCGTTTTAATCCGGCTGCTACCTCATTGAATATCTTTAATACCGCTTCATAATCTGAATGATTTTTAGGCATATATTCTAGTACGTCTGCCAATGCGGCAAAATACCATCCCATTCCACGTCCCCAGAACTCTTTGCTACAACCTAAGAATGGTTCTTCCTGGTTGGCCCAGAAAGAGTTTGGGTCTATTGGTTCTGCCGACCAGGCATGATAGTTTAATTGTTTGTCCGGATTGTATGTATAGTGATGGATGGTTTTGAATTGCAAAGCAATATCTTCCCAACTTTCAGCGTTATCTTTTGTCTCAGGATCGCCGAAAGCATGTTGCCATTCTGCATAAATAGTTGAGCCCATGTAGAGCCCATCCAGCCACATCTGGTTTGGATAAACAGCTTTATGGAAGAATCCTCCGGCACCGGGTAACCCTTTGTTGATACGGGAATGATCATATTTTAGTTTGTTGCGAATAACAGTTGCAGCGGTTTTATAGCGTTCGGCATCCTTCGTATTGCCTTTTTCCATTTCTTCTTTGTATAGAGTGAAATAAATTCTTCCGGCGGGCAAGTCATCAATATTACTGGGACGCAAGGCTGTTTCACCTTTGGAGTTAAGAATCATGGTGCCGTCTTCGTTGGTATTTCTGTCGGCAAAAGCTTTTACCGCATCGTAATATTCTGTTTTATCTGGATACATGGCCCATGCTTTCAGTACGGCATTGGCTACTAATCCCGAAACATAATCCCAACCGGTGTTAGCTAATTCAGTCTGGTGTTTACGGTTGCAGTAGGAATCTTTGAGTCCATGAGATTCTACCATCTTTTGTGACCATCTTTTTGTCTCTGTCTGGGGTGGGGGTGTACAAGCTGCTATTAACAAAGGAATAGCCAGTAATAAGTATCTCCTCATAATTTTGTATTAAATTTATTTTTCTGGTTACAAAGATAATCTTTGGAGCGTCTAGCTTATAGTAAAAATTGATATTAATGCTCTATAAATTGATACCCGACAAACAATATGGAAAGTTAGGATGTTTAAAATAGGTGATGAATGTTTATTTTATCTGTTATTAGTTTTTAGTTATATTAGTAGAAAAGAATTATGAAAAAAGTAATATTGTTGTTATGTGTAGTCAGTTTAGGATTTACCGGATGTGGTACGACGAGTCCTGAACAGAAAGCAATGGAAAAGGCACAACAGCAGGCACGGTATGAGGCTAGCGTGCAAGCGTTGAAAGATCAGAGTTTTGTGATTGAAGCGGATCGGATTAATTTTAAACGCGGTCGCTTTGTGTATGTAACTGCCAATACTAATTTTATTATGGTAGATGGAACGAAAGCAACTATCCAAATGGCTTTTAACTCATCGTATGCAGGGCCGAATGGAATTGGAGGTATTACAGTAGATGGAACAGTATCGGGAGTAAAGATGGAAACCGATAAAAAAGGAAATGTAACTTACAGCATGATGGTACAGGGAGCAGCCGTATCAGCAAATGTGCTTATTAACCTGCCAAAAGGTACGAATCAATGTAGTGCGACCGTAACTCCGAACTTTAGTAGTAATCGGATTGATTTTGATGGCACTCTGTATCCGAAAGAAGAATCACAAGTATTCAAAGGACGTTCAATTTAACTCAGATTTATATTCATTGTGAACCAGTGCTGTTTTCAAGAAGAGCACTGGTTTTATTATTTCGACACTTCAAGTGATACCAACTTTCATGAGTTCAGGGTAAAGGCAAAAGAGTTTTTAAGAATTCCGGTTATAGAAGCTGCCTACATTTCCGTATATTTGTAGTTCGATTGTAACGAAAAGGACTTTATGACTACATTTGCCCCCTTTGCCAGGCCCTTATATGTGATGTTGAAACCAGCCAGC
Organism: Bacteroides sp.; assembly: GCA_021201335.1. Lineage (GTDB taxonomy): Bacteria > Bacteroidota > Bacteroidia > Bacteroidales > Bacteroidaceae > Bacteroides. The sequence goes on from JAJQFD010000040.1 coordinate 44,477, forward strand.
TCTATCTGCAATCTGGCATGTGAGTACTGTTATTACCTGGAAAAGAATAATCTATATAAAGCGGATAACCCCCGGGATAAATTCATTATGAGCGATGAATTGCTCGATTGGTTTATCGAACAATATATAAATTCCCAAACTCAGCCCCAGATTCTTTTCACCTGGCATGGAGGAGAAACTTTAATGCGCCCCTTATCCTTTTATAAACGCGCTCTGGAATTGCAAAAGAAATATGGAAGGGGACGTCAGATTGATAATTGTATTCAAACAAACGGTACTCTTTTGAATGATGAATGGTGTAAATTCTTCAAAGAAAACAATTGGCTGGTAGGAGTATCCATTGACGGTCCGCAGGAGTTTCACGATGAATATCGTAGGAATAAGCAAGGACTTCCTTCCTTCAACAAAGTAATGAAAGGCATCCATTTATTGAATAAGTATGGGGTAGATTGGAATGCGATGGCCGTCGTCAATGATTTTAATGCAGACTATCCACTAGACTTTTATAACTTTTTTAAAGAAATCAACTGTCACTATATTCAGTTTGCGCCCATTGTAGAACGGATTTTCCCTCATACTGACGGCCGGCACCTGGCGTCTCCGAAGGAAGGAGAAGAAGGAGAACTGGCTGATTTTTCACTTACCCCTGAACAATGGGGCAATTTCCTTTGTACTATTTTTGATGAATGGGTAAAACAGGATGTGGGCACATATTACATACAATTGTTTGATTCCACCCTGGCCAATTGGGTAGGCGAACAGCCTGGCGTTTGCACGATGGCAAAGACATGTGGCCATGCTGGAGTCATGGAATACAACGGTGATGTATATGCCTGTGATCACTTTGTCTTTCCTGAATATAAATTAGGTAACATTTATTCCCAGACATTGACAGAGATGATGTATGGGGAAAAACAGCAGTGTTTTGGTGCCGCCAAGCAAAACACGTTACCCAACCAGTGCCGCGAATGTGAATTCCTTTTTGCATGTAATGGCGAATGTCCAAAGAATCGCTTTGCCCGAACTACATCCGGAGAACCTGGGTTAAACTACTTATGCAAAGGGTTCTATCAGTACTTTCAGCATGTGGCTCCTTATATGGATTTCATGAAACATGAATTCATGAATCAACGTCCGCCGGCGAATGTGATGCAATGGGTAAAGTCGGGGATGAAACCTTACCGCTAAGAAATAAACAGATATATGAAAAAGAAAATATTCTTTATTGGGATTCCTGCCCTGATAATCATTATCGGGTTGATAGTACTTCAGGTATTGTCTCCTATTATCACAGGGTATGCAGCTAAGAACCTGGCATCCGGTATCTTTGTGGCTGGCCGTACTCAGGAAAGTTTGGAAAAGGAGGATATAAGTTTTTTCCCGATCAATCTGAATAAAAACACAGTGGACACAGATAAAAAGGAGGTAACCAGTCGTTTCCTTTTCTGGGAATCCAAAGCTGTTTATATAAATGGTTTCGGTTGTACACTCGTACGTGATTTTCCGGAAGAGGAAATTCGTTCACGGCCTTATACCATTACTCCGTTACCTGTTGTAAATCCAGATACGATTCCCTGGCCAGCTGGTGATCTTTTGTCAGATACTATTCCGGCGGCAGTCAATTATCAAAAGTTGAATCAGTTTCTGGATCGTGTATTTACTAATACCTCTCCTATGAAAGGTACCTTTGCTGTTGCTATAGCCCATAAAAATCAGTTGGTGGCCGAACGTTACAGAGCCGACTTGTCAGCCGAGAACCTGTTTTTAAGTTGGTCGATGGCTAAAAGTATAACCAGTACATTAATAGGGATACTTGCCACAGAAGAAGAAATAGATATTGACCGCCCCGTATTAATAGACCGCTGGCAATCGGATGGGCGATCTGAAATAAGTCTGTCTAGTTTACTCCACATGAACAGTGGTCTTGAATGGAATGAAGATTACGGAAGTAATTCGGATGTGAATAAGATGCTGTTTAAGAATGGTGATATGGCTCTGTTTGCCATTGATAAACAGGCAAAATCTATCCCTGATTCTCTTTGGTATTATTCTTCCGGTAGTACCAATATTGTTTGCCAGTTGCTGCGGGACTTTATAAGTAATGATGCTGAATATTATGCTTTTCCCCGGAAAGAATTGTTTAATAAAATAGGAATGAGAAGCGCAGTTTTCGAAGTCGATGCTTCGGGTAATTTTATCGGTTCTTCTTATATATATGCTTCTTTGCGCGATTATGTGCGTTACGGTTTACTCTATTTGAACCGAGGGAACTGGCTGGGCAATCAGATTATTCCCGAAAGTTGGGTTGATTTTACAACGACAGTTGCCAATGGCTCAAAAGGAAGATACGGCGCTTTTTTCTGGTTAAATCAGGGAGGTGATTATCCGGATGCGCCGGCTGATACGTATATGTGTAAAGGGCATGACGGACAGTTTATATTCATCATTCCTTCCAAAGAATTGGTGATAGTACGTACCGGGTTCTCTCAGAAAGGAAGTTTTGATGTGAATACCTTTTTGAAAGGAGTGCTGGAAGCAGTGCAATAATAAGCAGAGGAGAGTTGTTGAATGTCGGTCGTTTATTAACGATCTCTGATAACGCTGGGAGCGGGCTCAACCTCTTCAAAAAGAATATCTTTGGATGCATCTCCTTCTACATTTACTATTACTTTATTTCCGGGGACAGTGAATTTTACTTTCTCAAAACGAATATTGCGTCCATCCAGGATATTGATTTCATTGTTTTCAGCTACTATATTTACATTCTCAACAGCAAAGCCTTCCACATCAGTCATTTCTCTGATCAGGATTTTAGTATTCACTTCTCCATTTTCGATTTTTACATTTCGAAGAGGAAGTTCAGGGATTCCGTTCGCTGTCAAGAACCTATTGGAAGACTCTACAATGAAATCTTTAATATAGATACGTTTGATTTCAGGAGTTAAATGATTGATTGCTCTGGGCGGGTGACGTTCTGCCAGTTCCCCCATATACATGGCCGTTCCCAGTAAATCAAAAGTAAAGGCTTCATTAATATTGATCATGCGCATCCTTTCATAATAAACATTCTCAGTACCACCGCCCCGATTCCGACGGGTTTTGAAACGGATAGCCGAGCGAGTATCTTCAAAAACACAATCATATGCATAGACGTTTTTCACGACTCCGGCAGTTTCACTTCCGCAAGTAATTCCACCATGACCATTCTGAGCCAACGAATAGCGGATAATTACATTTTCTGTCGGTTTTCCTACTCTCAATCCGTCGTCAGCCCTTCCGGCTTTCAGCGTAAAGCAGTCATCCCCGCAATTCAGCGTACAATACTCAATTAGTACGTTTTTACATGATTCAATATCAATGCCATCCCCGCTGGGCACTTCTACGGAGTTGACTGTGATCCCCCGTATGATAACATTCTCACAATAGATCGGGCAAACATTCCACAACGTACTTCGTTCCATGGTGACCCCTTCAATTAATACGTTGGTACAATTTATGGGTGAAATTGTTTTCGGGCGATAGAATGTTCTTCCTTCCATGCCGTCATAGATACGTTCGTTGAGGGGTAAAGTAACGGGGATGTCATTTTCAACTACACTTTTCCCATTAGGACGCTTCCTGATTTCCGCATCCAGAGGTGGACCAAGTATTTTTCCTTTGCCGGTTACGGCTATATTGTTCTCATTGTTGGCATATATAAAGGCTGCTGGTCCCATAATCTCAATACCCTCATGACGGGTAAATACGGTAGGCAAATACTCTTCAGCTGTACCGGGGAATTCGATTACAGCACCTTCTGAGATATGGAGATTTACATTACTTTTCAATACGATGCGTCCGGATTTCCAGTGCCCTTCGGGAATAATCACTGTTCCGCCACCTTTTTGATTGATTTCTGTAATAGTCTGGTTGACAATAGAAGTTATTAGAACTCCGGCTTCAGCGCCTTTATCAGTAATAGAGATTGCCCGGTCCGGGAAGACCGGCTTTTTTAGTTCCGGAAAATCAAAAGGAGCTTTTCCTGTAGGAGCAATTTCTGCAGGCATTGCATGCGCACCAACGTTTGCTGGTTGTGGAATTTCAACAGGTTTTGACGAGTTTTTTCCGCAGGAAAGGAAAATGAAAAGGATGGTTAATAGGTTGAACAAGTAATATTTTTGAAACAAAGCTCTTAGTTTCATGATTATTTAATAAATGGTTAGTATGAAAATTCCGTCTAAGCGGCAAAGTTAAAGATTTTTTCAACTGGCCATGAATATATCGTCGTAAAATACGTATTTTGTGGGTAAGATTATATAATTATGGAAATTTACGAAGAAAGATTGCAGGCAAGAGGCATTAAACCTACCGCAATAAGGTTATTAATATTTAAAGCAATGGTTCATTATCCACAGGCATTTAGCCTGACTGATTTGGAAACCATTTTAGATACGGTCGATAAATCCACATTGTTCCGGACAATCACTTTATTTCATGAAAAATTGTTGACACACAGTATAGACGATGGTTCCGGTTCCATGAAATATTCAGTATGCAGTGATCATTGTACATGTTCTATTGGAGACCTGCATGTTCATTTCAATTGTACGCGATGCCATAAAACGTATTGCCTCGAAAGTATTTCCATTCCAAAAGTCAAACTGCCGGAACAGTTCCTTCTTGAGAGTGTGAATTTTGTCATGAAAGGCCTTTGTGCACAATGTAACCAACCATCTAATATCTAACTCAACTTTGCAACCAAGTTGCATAACCAAATCCATACCTTTGTCATAGATAATCATTCAAAAGGCAAAGAATATGGAAAAGGTACAAAATCCCACACATGAATGTTGTTGCAGTTGTTCATGTTCACAGGCAGATGCCGATAATTCGCCATCGGTATGGAAGAAATATCTCCCTGCGATTATTAGTTTTATCTTCCTGTTGGCGGGATTAGTCACTGATTTTTGGGTGAAACCAGCTTTCTTTTCAGGCAATATCCGACTCTTCTGGTATCTAATTGCCTATATTCCTGTAGGATTACCAGTGATTAAAGAAGCTTTTGAAGCTATTCTTCAAAAAGATTTCTTTAATGAATTCACGTTGATGGTGGTTGCCACGTTAGGTGCGTTTTTTTATTGGGGAATATCCGGAGGGAGTAGTAGTGATGTTATTTTATTCTGTTGGAGAATTGTTCCAAGCATCTGCAGTCAATAAAGCCCGTAATAATATCAAAGCACTGTTGGATATTAGGCCAGAAAGTGCGACTGTCTTAAGAGAAAATAGCTATCAGTGTGTTTCGCCGGAAGAAGTTTCTATTGGTGAAATCATTCAGGTAAAGGCCGGAGAGAAAGTCCCGTTGGATGGGATGCTTCAATCTCCATTGAGCAGTTTTAATACTTCTGCTCTGACAGGAGAGAGTAAGCCACAAACGATCCGGAAAGGAGAAACTGTTTTGGCTGGAATGTTGAACCTGGATAAAGTAATTGAAATTAAAGTTGATAAGAAATACGAAGACAGTTCCTTGGCCAGGATCCTGGAAATGGTACAAAATGCCAATTCACGGAAAGCAAAAACGGAACTGTTAATTCGTAGATTTGCCCGTATTTATACTCCCATTGTGTTTTTTCTGGCACTCGCCATTACCGTGATTCCTTATTGGATAGTTGGTGACTATGTTTTTTCCGATTGGCTTTACCGGGCATTAATATTTCTGGTAATTTCATGTCCTTGTGCTTTGGTTGTATCCGTTCCGTTGAGCTATTTCAGTGGTATTGGAGCGGCATCCCGGCATGGTGTTTTATTTAAAGGGGCCAATTTTCTGGATATAATGACCCGGGCAAATACAGTTGTAATGGATAAAACAGGAACGTTGACTGAAGGCGTTTTTGAAGTACAGCAGGTTATATCTGTTTTATCTTCTGATCAATGTGTATTGTCTTATGCTGCTGCCTTAGAAAGTCAGTCAAATCATCCGATAGCCAAAGCAATTGTTTCCTACGCTTCTGAAGAAAAGGTCCCTTTCTATAAAGTAGAAAATGCGGAAGAAATAGCCGGACATGGTTTGATGGGGATGGTGGATGACCATCGGGTTATGGTGGGCAATAGTAAATTATTAAGAGAGCACCAAATTGAATATGACTCGAAGGTGGATGCCATTAGAGAAACGGTTGTGATGGTAGCTATTGATGATATATATGCCGGTTATATTACCATTGCTGATAAAATAAAGAAAGATTCATATCAGGCAATTCAACAATTGCATCAATTAGGCATCCGGCAGATAGTGATGCTGAGTGGTGATAAGAAAACAATCGTTGATAGTATTGCCAATCAGTTGAATATCGATAAATCGTATGGCGATTTATTGCCTGAGGACAAAGTAAAGCATATTGAAGAACTTAAGACCGATCCATCTCAAACAATTGCTTTTGTAGGTGATGGGATCAACGATGCTCCCGTATTAGCATTAAGTGATGTAGGAATTGCCATGGGCGGAATGGGGTCTGATGCTGCCATTGAAGTAGCCGACGTGGTTATTCAAACTGACCAGCCCTCGAAAATAGCTACTGCGATAAAAATAGCAAAAACAACCCGGCAGATTGTCATTCAAAATATTGTATTAGCTCTGACTATCAAAGCTTTGGTTTTATTACTGGGTGCATTCGGTGTGGCTACCATGTGGGAAGCTGTTTTTGCTGATGTAGGCGTTTCATTATTAGCCATACTGAATGCAATCAGAATAGGCAGAATAAATTTTTAATTGGTAGATCCATCCATAGCTTTTTTAATCTGTAAACTATCCTTTTCGTTAAAAATAATATTTTGTTTGAACTTTTTAAATGTGTAAAGCATTAATATAATTGATTTTCAGAGAAGAAATGAAAAAGGATTATCAAAATAATAATTAACTTATAAGAAAAGAAAGAATTATGAATAATTCAATAAAAAAATATCGTAGAGATTTTGGTTTTCCCACTTTCTTTAATCGTTTCTGGGATAATGATTTCTTCAGTAATTCAGAAGAAATGGATCTTCCTGCAGTAAATGTGAAGGAAAATAAGAATGAATTTAAGCTTGAAATATCCGTTCCGGGATATGATAAAGAAGATATTAAGATTGATATTAATAAAAATATCATGACTATTTCTGCCAAGAAAGAAATGAACAAAGAAGAGAAAGGTGAAGATGATAAAGTATTGAGACAGGATTTTCGTGTTTCATCCTTCTATCGCAGTTTCACACTTCCTGAAAACATTGATACAGAAAAGATTGAAGCCCAGGAAAAAAGCGGTATCTTGAATATTATGCTTCCTAAAATGGAAAAAGCTTTGGAAGATACCCGAAAAAAGATTGAAGTAAAGTAGGTAAATAGATTAGTGATTCAGGTAACGGAAGGATGTGCGGAACAGGAACTGACATTCTTCCGTTTTGTTTTTTATGTTATTTCATATTTGCAGGCTGGTTGAACAAAAATCCATTACAGTAGAAAATAAAATACTTACTGTATATCATACCATATCTATCTATAGAAATCCATGACCCAATATGAATGCTTCCAATGTAGCCTTAAGAATGAATATAGTAGGAAAAAGAAAACTTACCCTGAAATATACCATAGCAGCCCAAAGCGTATGATCGGAATCCTTTGCCATAAATTCAGGTAAGAAAAGCAAATATGAGCATAGCCAGAGACTTTTATTTTGATACCTTACTTTAATCATTAAATATTTTTCTGATAAAAAAGGGATTAAGGATAAAATATAAATGTAACATTTATGGAAATTATCTCTGTATCTTTATTCTATATTTCTTGTTGTGAAAAATTTGTTATTATATTAACATATTAATCTCTTATATTTGAGTTCGAGTTTTCTGCAATTTTTTTAAGATGGAAAGTGCTTCATTAATCGTTTTTTATTATTACATCTTTATCATTATAATAATATAAAGATGGATTAATGAATGTATATGTAGGAAACAAAAGGTTAACTGAAATAAAGTAATCTTAGCAAATGACAAATAATAGTCATAGGTAATAAATGAAGTGATATTCCAATTCGATATCTACTAATTTTATTAAATCGTGGAATTTTCACAATAGGTTTTTAAAATTATTATTATCGGAAAGTTTTTGTGTCTATTTATTTTCTTTCACTTCAATAAATTACCAAGTATTAATTTAATATATTTTTTATTATGGTACTAGATTTCATTGGTCGCGTAAATATCGCGATAAACATTGTTAAAGAGAAATATCCATCAGCATTATTGTATGAAGCTGACGGAAGTGCGTCGAAAGGCGAAACAACCAGGGCAGAGGATATTGATACGATTAGAATTGTGTTTGTTCGGCCAGAAGATGGAGCAACTATTATTATTAAATCGAACGGATATAGTCGTTTTGATGAGCCGATTGTTATTCCTGAGCCATGGTTAGAAGATGTAGTAATAGAATGGCCCATAGAAATGACATTATTACAGGCAAATAAACTTAAAGAAGAAGCTGGTTATAAAAATCCGTATGTTTGTGTTACCTTGAGAAATCCGCTTGGACCGGTAAGTACAAATCCTTATTTCATTTTTGGGGATAATCATCATCAGCCTTTTATTTTTGTAGATACAGTAACAGGAGATGTGAAAACTGGTAGATAATAAGCCTTATAAATAGAATCATAAAATTATTGAGTTAATCTTAGCAAGAAATCCTTGCTAAGATTTTCTCTTTATATATTTCATCTTCCCAATTTTCTACCTTTAACCTTCTAGTCAAAAGAATGAATATTATTGCCACAAAATATGTTGGAAAGTATATTATATGCTTTTTAGCGATACTGTGCTCTTATTTATCCTGTATTTTATTCTTTAATAAATAACAGGGATGGTCCAACCCGGTGGGAGGATAAAAATGATAACCGGTTGGTATAAACCCTAATCTATTCAATAATCTGGCAGAAGCTATATTATCCGGATGATGTCCTGCAAATATGTTTTTTAAATGAAGAGTATGGAATCCATAATCGATCATTCTTTCAGCAGCTTCCCGGGCATAACCCTTACCCCAAGATTCCTTTTTGAGGTGAAATCCTAATTCGTAAGTTCCTTCTTCCAGATCTCCGGGAGTACTATCAAAAGCCCGTAAGCCACAACATCCTATAAAATCTCCGTTCTCCAGAAGAAAAATAGGGAAATATTGGACGGAGTATTCTTCTCTATGTGAAATTTCAAAGTCAAGTCTGTTCTGGATCATTTCCCTTGTCATCCCATCTGATGTGATATACTGTGTTACAGCATGATCACTCCATAGGGATAATGCTAAACGGATATCCTCTGATTTCCAGGTGGACAAACCAAGTCTCTTTGTCTTTATAAAATATTCTCTTTGCATATTGATAGATGCAAACATACAAAAAACAATCTTATTTAGGTTCATAATATTTCCTATTACCGAGAGTACTTCTATTTTTCATATATTCACAACCAATGAAAAGAAACACTCTCATTAGGGTACTATTGACTTTACTAGGCATTCATCTTCTCCTCTTTCTGGGAGGAGTGGGGGTTCTTATTTTTGCTTTGGGTAGTTCTGCGTTTGGGTTATATTTTTCTGCAATACTCACCATTATACTCATTGTATTGCTTATTTTATGGTGTGCTGGAAAATTCAAGGGAAAAATAAAAAGGCGAACAATATATAGGAGCTATTGTAGTCTCGATATCTGTTTTCCTGATTCTTCTTTTGTGTTTAATTCCTTATTAAATGAACCAATTCTTCTTAAAATATTGTATTTTTGAGAAACGTGTCTAATAAACCACATAAAATGAAGAAACTCAAAAAATATCTACTAATAGTAATTATTGGTATTTTCACCATGCTAGGTGGTAGCTATTTTTATGTAGAGTTTGCGGGCTATTTTAAGTTCAGTAAGGAGTGGCAATTAGGAGTGGTGAACCGTATAAGGAATAGCCCGGAACTTCCAGAAAGGTTTTATGTGTTGTATGAGAAGATATATCCCGGTTATTTTACTGATCCTTTATTTTCATATTATATACGAAAATTAGCTTTCCCTTACAAACGAGAAATTCAGTCTCCATACAGAGATATGGCTTTAATGACAAATCCAGTCGGATTTGATTTAACGTTGGTTTCTTTTCATCTAACTCATCTTGTATCCTCCAAAGAATGTTTTAATTGCCGCATGCATTATTATGAATTTCTGAATAATACTACGGGGGTTTATGAAGTATCCCGGAAATATTTTAATAAGGAAATTGATGAATTAGATGATCGGGAAATGATCGAAATAATTGTTTATACTTTCAATCCGTCTTTTTACAATAAATTTCGGTTTCCCGATCGGGTAGAGCAGAAGGTGGAAATGCTTATGTCAAAACTTCAAATTTAAGATATATATCATATGGTGAGTTACTGTTGATAAAAAACTTGCTGAGTATATACCCCTTCTACTTTTGTATACTCTTCTTTGAATTGCTCTGTCACATCTTCAATAAATGCCATTGGAATAAGCATTTCACTTTTAGTGAAATCAGACTGATAGTGTGAATATTCAAATATCCGGTTTTCCCCCTTTAAATCCAGGATAAAAGAGCAATAACCATACGGCTTTTCGGAAAGTTCTACACTGACAGTGCCTTCAATTTCATTCGATCCGGTTTTTTCTGGATAAATAAAAATTTTCCCGGTGTGTTTTTCTTCATCAATATATATAACTTTATAACCTCCACCCGGTTTTACTGGAATAGTAGCTAATGCCTTTTGCTCCAATTCTTCTTTTTCTTTAATAGTAATCTCTTTCCCCACTACTTTTACGCTGTTTTTGGCTACCGTAAAAGTCGATTCCCTGTATTGAATCGAAACATTAAATTCAAAAGAGTTTTGAGAAGTATCTTGAATGATTATCTTAGTGCTACCTATTCCTAAAGGTTTAAGCTTTAGTTCTTTTCTATCTTTCTGGAAATCAATTTCGAGTAAAGATGGATTTTCTACCTTAATTTGGTATAAACCATTGCCTCCTCCAATAATTAACACATCATAAGAAGATGCTGGATAATAAACGTTGAATGTCTCATTAGGACGGATATTTGAAAGTGTAATTGGTTTATCATCATCTTTGCTGCAGGATGCACAGATAAGGATAAAGAGAAATAATAAATGTTTCAGTTTCATAATTGAATGTTTTAATCTATGGTTTAACTTATTCTGTTATGTACTTTATGAATAAAGACAAGATTAAATATGAAATTCCCTATAAGAAAATAACTAAAAATGAAATTGAAACATTAAAGAGTAGCTTGCAAGATATATTTATACAAAGAATAGGATAGCTATATTTTTATCAAATAAGAAAAGAGTTATTAAATAACTGCCAATGACTATCACGTTTGTTTGTATATGAGTATTTCTGTAGGTAGTGATAAATAAGTGAAACCATTTTATAGAAAAGCAGTACATTCTAAAAACCAGAAAACCAATTGCTAATCCGGCGATCATTCCCGCTACAATATCAGAAATAAAATGTACTCCCAGGTATACACGTGAATATGCTATTAGAGAAGCCCATAAAAAAAATAATTACCGTATATAATCTGTTACGAAAGAATAAAGCGGTAAGCATTGCAAAACCAAATGCATTGGTAGCATGCCCCGATATAAATCCATATTTACCCCCGCAATACCCATGTAAGGTACGAACATGCTCCATTATCCCCGGATAATGTGTGGGTCGAGGTCTTGCAAAAAATGGTTTTATCAAACCGGATGAAAATTGATCACAGAAAACAAAAACTAGAATAATCGAAGTTAATACAGGTAACCATTGTTTCCAGTCCCTGTTATAAATTATAGAGATAATCAGAAACAGAGCCAATGGAATCCATGTTTTTGTATTTGAAGAAACCCACATAGCATGATCAAAAAAGCTATTGTGGGAACTATTAATCAAAAAGAATAAATTTTCCTCGTACGGTAATATTTTTTCCAGCATTTCTTTCTTGTTTATAATCTACAGATAAAGCATATATTATTTGCAAAATAAACAATTGATTTTGGAGGAATTTTGGAGAAATCAGGAAGGCGTATTATTATTTGTTATTATTCCTGAATAATTATATAAGGCTTGTGGAGGCTATTTTTTCTTTAAACTAAGTTAATTGTGAACGTTGTTTCACATTCTTGTTGCGGAATTAAAGCGAAATTCTTTTCTTTGCGCCGTGAAATATTACAAGGAAGATATACTCAAAGTTGCTTTTGATGAGTTTATGGTGAACGGGTATGCCAGTCCTATAATTAGCAGTTTGCAGGAAAAGCTGGGAATGTCGAGAGGAGCACTTTACCGTCACTATAAAAATAAGGATGAACTGTTTAAAGTTGTTGTTGATACCTATTTCTTTCATACACTTGAACGGATCACGGAGAAAATTGATCCTACCATTTCGGTACCAAAACTGGTACGTTCTTTACGAAAAAGACAACGGTTGATTGCTAAGCTGATTACTACTAAAGGAGGTTCAAGATTTACATTCCTTAATTTCAATAATTTAATGATACAGGCTGCACGGTATTATCCTGGTTTTACTGTTCGCTATAGGAAAATACAATTACACGTTGACAGCCAGTGGAGAATCGCTTTAAGGAATAGCATTGCTGTTGGAGAAATACGTCCAGACATTGATGTCAATCTGATGAGTCGCCTATTTACGAAGATTTACTTTATGGATACACGTGAAGATTTTCCTATCCGGGAAAATGGTTTACCCAATACGAAAAGTAATATTGATGGGCAGGACCAATTTGTCCTTTATCTATATGGCCTAATGAGAATAGAGTGATAAATATATTTTTTTAAAATAAAAGTGAACGAGTGTTCACAAATGATATAACTTTTGAATACAAACCCAATAAAGATTATCCCACTATGTTTATTAATTCAACAGGATTTTATGTTCCGGAAACAAGCATTCCTAACAGTTATTTTACGGAGTTAAACGGGTTGACGGACGATTGGATTTACCAACGTACAGGTATAAAATCGCGTGTGCGTGCTTCAGAAAAGGAGACTTTAAATTACATGTGCCAGCACGCAGTAGATATGGCTGCAAAAAAATTACCTTATGGTATTACTACCATTGATTTAATTATTTTTGCTTCCTATACTCCGTCAGATACAGTGGGTACTACAGGACATTGGATACAACGTGAATTTAATATTGAGAATGCAAAAGTCTTTTATATATCTTCTGCTTGTTCATCCGGGATGAATGCTATTGAAGCGGTAAGTGCTTATTTTGCTGCCGGATTAGCTAAGAGAGCTTTATTGATTTGTGCCGACAGGAATTCGTCATTTTCGGATGATACCGACTCTATAGCTGGACATTTATGGGGAGATGCAGCAGTGGCCTATTTTCTTTCCAACGATCGTTATGATGCTTCCGAAACAGAAATGAAAGATATTATGACGCAGGGCTTGGGACATATTGGTTTAGGGCCCGAAGCAGTGAAATTAAACTTGCCACACGGTGGAATTCAAATGCCTTTTGGAAAAGATGTATTTACCTATGCCTGTACTTATATTGCCCAGAATACCCAAAAGATTTTGGAAGATAACGGATATCAGATCCAGGATCTTTCTTATTTTATCGGGCATCAGGCAAATATGCGTATCCTAAAAAATGTTGCAAACCGATTAGGTTTACCTGAAAAGAAGTCTTTGTCGAATATTGAGCGAATGGGTAATACGGGCTCTGCCAGCGCTTTATTGGTTTTCGCGATGAACGATAGTCATTTTGAAAGTAATGATCTGGTTTGTATGTCGGTATTTGGAGGTGGCTATTCATCCGGAGCCTGCTTAATGGTAATTGGTGAGAGAGAGGCTTCCCAATAAAAATGATGTTATTCAAAAAATATATACATACAGATATGTGTGTAGGATAAAAACTAAAATCAGTAAACATCTGATTATCAGATTTGTATTTTCTACCCGTTATGCTCAAAAGATTATAAGCTTAGTTTGTTTACAGACTAAGCTTATCGTACTTGCAGACTAAGCTTACAATATTTGTACGATAAGCTTATAATCTTTTGATTTTAATTCTTCAAGAGTAATATTTTACAAATCATTTACCCGAAAGTATACCTCACTTATTTAGAACGGGAAAGCCACACCTGCATTTTACTCATCCTCCGGTTATCCCAGGCAAAATAGGGAGTAGCTGTTAAATCTTCATTTTGAATCATCCCTATACCGCCTAGTAGTTGAGGCTCCCATTGATAACTTAGCGATGCTTGATCTGTAAGAGTCGTATTTAGTATATTTCCACCATTATCGACTTCTTCCAGGCAATAAAGAATCGGACCTCGCTCAATGGCTACACGATTCCTGTTTGCTTCAACTTCTTCTTTGGTAATAGTCCGGTTAATATTCATGGGCAGGGTTAAACTTACCTGATCACCTTTTTTCCATTTTTGGTTTAAAGAGACATACCCATCTTCACTAATATTCCATTCTATGGGGCTATTGTTTAGCTGAATGGAGATATTACTGGAAGCAGGATTCAGATAAGAGTATAAATCACTTGGAACAGGTTTATTCTGTGCCCACCCTGGAATCCGTAGTTTTAAAGTGAATTGCTCTGGCTTTTCAATATCTATCCGAAGGTTGATATTTCCCTTCCACGGATATTCGGTCTGTTGGGTAAGGTGTAAAGTCTTGTTTTGCATGCGGATATTTGCTTTGCTGTCTACGTATAGATTCACATATACATCTTTATCTTTCCTGGCATAAACATAACCGGGAATGGAGGCCATGAATCTGCATAAGTTACTAGGGCAACAGGCACATCCAAACCATTCACTCCGGGTGTATTTACCTTCTGATTCTAGTGGATTAGGATAGAAGAAGTGATCTCCGGATAAACTTATGCCCGAAATAACCCCATTATAAAGCGTTCTTTCCAACACATCGTAATATTGAGATTTTCCATGATTGAGGAATAGCCGATGATTCCAGTAAACATTTCCAATAGCGGCACAGGTTTCGCAATAGGCGGTTGCATTAGGTAATTCGTAATTGTTTCCAAAAGCTTCATCCTTATGTCTGGCTCCGATACCACCATTGATATAATATTTTTTGGAAACTACGTTTTCCCAGATTTTATCAATGGCATTCTGATAATTCATATCTCCGGTTAGAGCTGCTACATCTGCCATACCCGAATACATATAAACAGCGCGTACAGCGTGTCCAACGGCTTCATCCTGCTCAATAACGGGTTTATGAGACTGACAGTATTCACCTCTTTCACCGTTTCCTTTGAGATCGAGAAAGAATTTAGCGAGGTTTAAATAGTCTTCATTTCCAGTTACGCGATATAGTTTAATCAATCCCATTTCTACAATCTGATGGCCAGGTTCATATGTTAGTTTGTCGGGGCCAAAATCCCGTACCAGTAAATCAGCATTCTTAAGGGCAACATCCAGCAAAGATCGTTTTCCTGTTGCGTGATAATGGGCCACAGCCGCTTCATAGAGATGCCCGCAATTATATAGTTCATGACTCAGGTCGGGCGTTTTCTCCCATCTTTTTTCACCAACCCATTTATGTAAATTACCGGGTTCTCCGGCAGTGCGGGGAGTGAAAAGATATCCGTCTTCTTCCTGTGCCAGCTGTATGTAATGGATTAGCGTATCCATTTTTGCTTCCAGTTGCGGGTTAGGATACATTTGAATGGAATATGACGCGCCTTCCAGTATCTTATAAATATCTGTATCGTCAAAAGTAAAAGAAGTATTAAAATAACCTTCCATTAATCCTCCAGCTTTCTTAAAGTTATTTACTCTTTCTGTAATCTCGCATTGATGCAGGGCTATGGGGATAGTTATTTCCTGGTTAATTTTAATTCGGGGGGGCCAGAAGTTGTCAGTAAAACTAACTTCTGTAAAGGGGATGGATTGAATCGGGTAGTCGTTTTTGGGTTGAGTTTCTGCATCTGTTGAATTACAGGCATATGTACTAAGGATACAAATGAAAGCGAATAATAAGGTTTTTATTTTTCTCATAATTCAGATGATTTTTTAATCCAGGACGAAAAGGAGAATTTGTTTATTTGAAAGCACGACTGATGAAAGACTGATTACTTCTTTCCGCCCTGAATATATATGGATCGTTTTTATATGTTGTCGTTCGAATAACCGTCATTTTGCTTTAAATTCGGGTTTTTCTCTCTTTGAGATCGTGGAATCGGCAGGAGTGACCGATAATCTCCATTCGGGGAGTGTGAGAACCATGATTTGGTGGTATATACACCAAAACGAATCATGTCCTGTCTTCTGCGACCTTCCTGATTAAATTCCCAGCCCAGCTCATCCAGAAAGCGTCCGTATTGTATATCCGCTCCCCCTTCAAAAGTATGGGGAACAAGATTGTCACGTCTGCCGTAATCATATACACTACCTTCCTGTAATTGTGGTCCGGTAACGATAGCTTTTTCCGGTTTCGATCTGAAACTACGCTCTCTAACTTGAGTTACAATAATGGCGGCAGCATCTGCATTGCCGGTTCTTAACAAGGATTCTGCTTTCATCATCAATATATCTGCATACCTGAAAAGAGGCCAGTCATTGCTTAACTGAACACGTGCTCCCATTGCAATTTCGAATTTACCGTGACGGACTCCGTGAATTTCTTCCGAATTGGCTATACTGGGTACTTCATTAATATAGGAGAGAGGTTTACCCGACATAGCTCCCATGGTACAATTGAGAAGTTCACCGTCTGCAGAGAATTGATCACCCTGTATCCAGTTTTCAGCTAAACGAGTATCATCTTCATCAAATGTATCAATAAATTGCGGAACAGCGCAGATTCCTCCCCACGGACTTGAAGAAAGATTGTAGGTTGCCTGGTTAGCCGGTTGGAGTGTTTGCATATGGATGTCGAAAGCATTCCAATCTGTAACATACTGGTCGTCAAACGGAAGGGCAAAGATTATTTCCTTAGCGTTCTCATTATTGGTGGCAAATACATCCCGCTGGTTGGCGTCTAAATCGAAAAGACCTGTTTCTATAATTTTATTGCATGCATCAATACATTCCTGCCAACGGGCTGTACCGGTGTACACTTCTGCATTGATATACATTTTAGCAAGCAAGGCCCAGGCAGCCCAACGATTGAAACGGCCGTATGCCATACCTCCTTTTTCTTCGCTTAACAGGTTCATGTTTTCTGTTACTTCCTGGATCACAAAGTCGAAAACTTGTTGGCGGGTTGATTGTTCAGGAATAAAACCTTCCGGGACATCATATTTGGTCATGATAGGTACATTGCCATACAAATCGCATAACATATAATAATAGGAAGCCCGCAATGCTTTCAGTTCAGCAATGGTCTCCTCTTTGCCTTCTGTTACCGGAATACTACCGGATTCAATCTGATAGAGTACACGGTTGCAGTTATTAATGCCTGCATACAAATGATTCCAGCAGTTATTGACTACTTCATGATCTGTACTCCACTGATGTTCGAAGACCAGCCTGTGTACACCCCGTCAACCCAACCATTGGGACGGCCCGGGATTACTGATTGATCGGATGATACTTCCATGACGCGCACAATGCTGTTCCAGAATAAAAGTGCTTCCCGCCAGTTAACGTAAGTGGCTCCCACCAAAGAGGCTAAATCTTCTTCCGTGGGTTCGAAATCTTCTGATATGATAAGTGAGTGGCTTTTATCATAAAGATCAGTGCAGTTTGAGCATACCAGTGAAAAAACGGCTATAAGTAAGATGGATATTTTTGTTTTCATTGTATGAATGTTTTAGTTAGAAGACAATGTTAGTACCAATTGTAAACGTTCTGATAGTAGGATATTTATCCCGGCCATCGTTACCAGGATCAAGACCGATTCTGTTTACTTCCGGGTCGATACCTTTATATCCGGTTATCGTCAGTGCATTGGAACAAGATCCGTAAACACGAATAGACTTAATAAATCGACTTCCTGTTTTGGGGAAATTGAATCCCAGGGTAATGTTATCAATCTTCCAGAAATCTCCGTCTTCAACATAATAACTATTGAACTCCAAAGGCATTTCCTTACTTAAAACTGCTTTTCCAAATACTTTATCGGTAGACGATTTCAAGCGGTTGTAATTCATGATGCTCGTATTTTCATAATACATTCTCTGGAAATTCAGGATTTGGTATTTAAATGCTCCCCGCATGGTTATGCTCAAATCCCAGTTTTTATATTTAAAGTTATTGTTCCAGCCTGCATAAAATTTTGGCAATCCATTCCCTAATACATGCTTGTTGTCGTTATTTCGTTTATCGGTAAAGTCATCCGCATGAACCGTATTTCCTTCTCCGTCAAGATAGTACCACTTTCCATTTTCATCAACATCTACTACTTTATAACCGTAGAAGTTACCAATTTTTCCACCAATCTCAATTCGATGGGTAAAGGTTTGAATAGGTTCTCCTGTATTACCTGTATCGATGTAATTAGATGAAACCTGGTAAAGATCATTCGACAAGCTAATCAGGCGGTCGCTGTTTGTGGAGAAATTAATGCTTGAATTCCAGGTGAAGTTATTATTCTGTATAGGTACAAAGTTGAGTAATATCTCCAATCCTTTATTGCGTAACTTGCCCACATTAGCAGTAGTGGTATTCACCAAATTCGGGGGAACGGGAACGGAGAAACTGTAAATTAAATCTTTAATATCCCGGTTATAATAGTCCACACTACCGCTGATTCTGTTATTCAAAATAGCAAAATCCAATCCGACATTCCATTCATGCTTTTCTTCCCATTTGATGTGGCGGTTGGTATTTCTGCCAGGTAATAAAGTTCTGATCCATTTTCCGTCTGAATAATAATAACCACTATAATTCAGAGTTGCTGTCCCTAGAAATGCATCTGTTGGCTGACTACCGGTAACTCCATAACCGGCACGTAGTTTCAAATCGTCAAAGAAATCCAGGGATTTGATGAAGCTTTCCTCACTCAATCTCCATCCTACTGATATAGACGGAAATAACCCCCATTCATTGTTAGTTCCTGCTAACTGGCTGGCTCCTTCGTACCGGAGGCTTCCCATAAATAAATATTTGTCTTTATAAGAATAGGTGGCGCGACCAAAGAATCCGATCAAATTACTTTTTCCTTTATCACTTTCAAGGCTGCTGCGCTTATTGGCTAATCCTTCTCCCAATTGAATTTGAGAATAGCCAAATATGTCGGTTGGAAAATCTTCGTTATTAATCCAGAATTTGTAATATTCGTTTTCCTGGTAGCTGTATCCCCCTAGTAATGAGAATCTGTGCGAACCGATGGTTTTATTATATTGGGCGGTCAGGTCCATCAGTTTATCAATTGATTCATCCTGCCCGTTGGAAGCAAATCCATTCTTTGAATCTCGCAGGTTAGATATGTGATTTTTTGTTTCCGAATATCCCCGGGTCTGGTTGTATTTACTATAAGAGAAGAGAGCCGTCAATGTCAGATCTTTGATAGGGTTATATGTAAGATTGGCATTTAACCGGGTGAATTGGGATTTATTTTGCCCATCACTTTCATACAACCGTGAAACAGGATTTTCATAATTAAACAAACCGGGTTCTTCAAACCACGATCCATCTTCGTTTTTGACAGGAGAAGTCGGATTCATAATCTGGGCCTGTCGGTAAGTGTAGCCGTTGAAACTATAGCCGTCTCCGGTGGTAGTATATTTATTCTGGGTATTTATAATTTCGAAACTACCTTTTAATTTATCGTCGAACATATTATGATTGATCTTTGCCCGGACGTTCAGGTTTTCGTTGTCCGACTTTTTAAAGATACCTTGCATGTTTCGGTAGTTAATATTCAATAGGTAGTTGGTCTTAGTATTCCCTCCGGTATAACTTAAATTATGTACATGGCTGACGGGAGTCCGGGTAATTTCTTTCAGCCAATCCGTATCATGACCGTTGTCCCAGCTTGGGTCCCGGAAACCATCTGCTATTTGTCTCCGGTAATCGTCTGCAGTCAGCATATCCATCTTTTTTGCAACGGCTTGTGTATATACATAGCCACTATATTCCACCCGGTTAAAATTGGATTCATTGGTTCTTTTGGTGGTAATGATAATAACACCGTTGGTACCTCGGGTACCATAGATAGCCGCAGCAGATCCGTCTTTTAATACGTCGATGGATTCGATATCGTCCGGCGAGATCAAGTTGAAGTCTCCAGGTACACCGTCAATAATTACCAAGGGATTAGTATTGGTACCGTTAATGGTGGATCTGCCTCGTAGCAACATCTGCGTTTTAGCTGTAGGATCTCCGGAAGTTAATGAAATGGTAAGGCCAGCCACCTTTCCTTGTATTAGTTGTCCTACATCCTGTGACATTCCTTTGTTGAAGTTATCTGATTTAACCGTGGCGACAGAACTGGTTAGGTCACCCTTTTTCTGGATACCATAACCAATCACTACGATTTCATCCAAGCTCAGGTTGTCTTCTTTTAGCAAGATGCTTACTATTTTTCTCCCATTCAAGGCAACCTCCTGACTGATATAGCCTACATACGATATGACTAAAATATCGTTCGGGTTGGTGGTAGTCAATAAAAAGTTTCCGTCTAGATCGGTAATCGTACCGTTAGAACTTCCTTTGACGATAATACTGGCCCCGATGATAGGCTCTTTACTCTCATCAGTAATATTTCCTCTTATTTCAATACCGGTTTGTTTAGCTTCCTGTAAGTTAGTGGTAGCCTCTTTTTCTTTGGAACGGCTTTTAAGAATAATGTAGTCGTTATCAAACAAATAAGATAGATTTGTATTGGCCAGTGCCTCATTCAGCAAATCTTTTACTTTACTAGATGTGTTTTTTAATGTCAACGTTTGCCTGGCATTCAGTTCATTATGACTGTACACCACTAAGTAGTTTGTCTGTTTCTCCACCTCTTGGATAAACTGCCGGATGGAAAGCTTTTGAGAGGAGAGGATTATCCGGGCTTCTTGTGCTCGTGTATTGGTAGCCATGAGTTGGAAAACGCATGCAAATAGCAGAAAAGATGTAATCTTCATAATTTTAAAAGATTTTTCATGTTTTTGTAGACATGACAAGATAGACAAAGGTTTTATTTTCATAACTTTGTAGCATTAAATGAGTTCTAAAAATGTGTTATTGGAATTTGTTTAATCAGTTGGGCGGGTGTGGGGACACCTGCCTTTTTTCTCTCTTCTTTTAAGTTCTCATAGGCAATCGTTGTTTTAAGTATTAGACATTCTTTTTTATTTGATCACAAAGACGTTATTGACATCATCCTTTTCATACCTGAAATAATTGCTTTTCCGGATAATTCGTAAAATTTCATGAGGACCATCCTGCTGACGGAATTTACCGGAATAAATCTGTTGGCCAATCTTTGGATTCTCGATAATTATTTTGGTGTCGTAATGCCATTCAATTCTTTTGGCTATTTCCGACAACGGTAATTCATCGAAGAAGAGGATTCCCTGTTTCCATAAAAAGTCATTTTCATCTTGTAAGTGTGTTATTTTGATTTTCTTATTGTCATAATTCAGGTTTTGCATCGGCTGCAAACGAATGGGTTTAGAAGGATTACGGGTTAAAGTTACCTCTACACTTCCATTGAGGAGGCTGACATCGGTAGCTGAAGATCCTTTATTGTTCTTAACATTGAATGTGGTGCCCAATACTTTTACATGTAGGGTAGAGGTGGATACTACAAAGGGGCGCTCCTTATTTTCAGTTACTTTAAAATAAGCCTCTCCTGTAAGCTCTATCCTCCGTTCTTTCCCTTTAAATAAGGACGGGTAGGTGAGAGAGGATCTTGCATTCATCCAAACTTCGGTTCCGTCACTCAATGTCAGGGAAGCATATTGTCCGGCAGGCACCTGAATGGTATTATAACTGATCCCATCTGTCCATAAAGTATGATAGTAAAAATAAGCGGCTATCCAGGAACCGCTAATGAGAAGTAAAATGGCAGCCACATATTTAAAATAACACATGAATGGCCGACCGGAAGATTTGCTTTGTTTCTGAACCATAAAATCCTGATAGCTCAGTTTTCCTTCTTCTTTGTCGTGTGGCTGGGCTATTAATGATACCAATCCCTGAATGTTCCGGCAAGATGCAAACTCTTCTTTTAATTCATTGTTTCCATCAATGTCCCGGAGTAATTGGATTCGTTCATTCTGATTTAGTTCTCCACTGAAATATTTAATTATGCGTTGATCCATCTATTTAAGGTTGTTACATAATGATAACGGGTAGGGTTTGAAAAACCCTTAAATGGAAATAGAAAAAAGAATGAAATATTTATATAGGGATTGCTTATCTGGTGATATTCTTTATTGTGATCGTTTTGCAATTTCTTCTATATGTCTATGGTCAGTACCGCAACACCCTCCGAATATTTTGAATTGATAATCGGATTTCAATTTCATCATGGCTTCTGCCCAATCAATAGGTGAAGATGTTTTTAGATCTTTGGCTCCATCCAATTCCCAGTATGATAGTGTGGAGGTATTAGCTTGAATCCCTATAAATCGCCTCCGAACGATTTCTGTTAGATTGTATTTGTGTGTAAGTGCTTCGTAAACAATCGCAGGATGTACGCAGTTTGTCATATAACAAACAGGCTTATTTGATACATTGTCATCAATGAAACGGATGGCGTAATCAATGGTATGTCCGTCAATCAATTTACCATCTTTTTGAATGGTAAAACTAATGATATAAGGAATATGGGTATCAGACATCGCTTTTGCCATTCCCGTAGCTTCTGACAATACAGGCATAATTCCTGCATATAGAAAATCAATCTTTGCTTCTTTAAATAGGTTAGCTTGCCAGGAATGGAAAATGGTAGCCTGCTTTATACTGAGCGCTCCTTCACCCGTATAGGCATCCCCTTTGCATCCCATTAAACCACCGATATACATTTCAATTTCCGATGTTCCTTTTATCTGACGAAGGAATTCTACATTATCTCTAATTATATATTCGGTATATCCTGTTGATTCTACCCGTTCTTTATTTGCCCGCCTTGTTGGTGTAGTTGCGAGGAAGGGCAAATGGTATTTATGGGAAATATCCATATACTCTTTCCATAAGGTTTCTAAAGCTGATCGGCCATTCTTTTCATATATTAAACCTGCCATGGCAATTGTTTCATCTATTTTTAAATTAAATTCTCTTTTTAAGCGTTCTCCTAGAGCACCTTCCATCAGGATCAAAGGATTAGATGATATACAGGTTTGTAGATTCATTTGTGTAGTTAATGAGTTATTAAATCTTTTATTTGTACAGTATGATCAATAAAATAAGAAAAGAAACAAAGGCATAAAGTCTTTTAATTCAATTCGCAGTTTTTTGTAAGCAATAGATATTTGTGCCTCTACGGTTTTAATGGAAATGTTAAGCTCTTCTGAGATTTCCTTTTGTTTTTTACCTTCCATTTTACTTTTGATAAAAATCTCCCTGCACTTTTCCGGCAAAGTGTTAAGGGCATTATTGATTAATTCTTCAATTTCTTTTTCTTCAATTTTCTCCTGACTGAAAACATCCAGAGAATAATAATTGGCACATAAAGTTAACTGGTACTCTTCCATGATTTTGTTTTCTGCGTTTTGCAAAACAATACGGTGGCGAAGGAGATCAATACACTTGTTTTTTACGGAGAGGAATAGAAACGCCAGCAGGTTATTGTGGGAAGAGAGGGAACACCAACGTTCCCATAAATCGGTGAAGGTATCCTGGACAATATTTTCTGCATCTTCTTCAATTAAAACATACTCTTTGGCGAATCGTTTTAATTTGGGATAATGCAAAATATATACATTTTCGAAATGTATGTTTCTGCTTGTGCTGTCCATCAATCTAACTTCTGTATAGTTTTCCTGTATTAAAATTTTGTGTGACCTTGTACAAAGTTAGAATAATATTCGGCATTCTCGATAAAGATTTACAAGAGTTTTCTTTCGGGCAGCTTATCCAAACCAATCTACTTTATCTTTAAAGTAAATAAAAATAATGGCCAACGCAGCAAAGCGAAGGAATTTACCAAGCAACATAAATAAAGCGGTAGACCAGAACTTAGTGCGATAGAAACCCAGTGCAATGGCAAAAACATCTCCTATGAAAGGTAACCAGGTAAGTAAAGCCAGCCAGCTACCATATTTATCTACCTTGGCTTTTTGCTTTTCAAGTGTTTCTTTCTTTACCCTGAACCATTTCTCGATCCATTCCCATTTTCCGGCATACCCCACCCAATAAGAGGTGAGTCCTCCTAACCAATTACCCAGTGTAGCCCAAAACAAGGTAAGTACTACACTGCCACCAAAGCCTAAAGATGCGATATATAAGGCGTCAGAACTGAAAGGAAAAATGGTTGCAGCCAGGAAACAACCTATAAACAGGCCGAAATATCCCCAATCTCCAAGTGTACTCATTCTTTATAGTATGTTTTATGTAAGTCAGTTTTTAAGTCGGCAAATTTACGGGTTTTACAGCTATTTTGTTCTTTTAGTTTTCTTTTTATAATAAATATTATGGATAAGATGTTATATAGAAATAAAATTTGCTTATATTTCTTTTTCTTTTAAGAATTGTTTAAAAATGAATTATAATATCAACGATAAACTTCCATTCGGACCGAATTTACTTTACGGATTACAGTGGTGGATAGTAACAGTTCCAGCCATTATTACGATGGGGCTGGTATTGGGGAAAATCCATTATGGCGCAGATGTTGTGGGGCAAGTCTTTTACATGCAAAAACTCTTTTTTGTATTGGGCTTTACCCTTTTGGCGCAAATCCTGTACGGACATCGGTTACCATTGGTGGTTGGCCCAGCTTCGGTCTTGCTGATTGGAATACTTGCGTCATTGTCCGCGTCTCTGTCGGCTATTTATACGGCGGTTATGATAGGGGGATTGTTTTTAACTATACTGTCTGTGTTTGGCTTATTGAAATATCTTCGGAAAATATTTACTTCCCGGGTGATCGTTGTTATCATGCTATTAATACCACTTACATTGGGACCGACTATTATTAATCTTGTTTTTAACAACCATGCTCCAGTCCTGTTGAATTTATTCTTTGTCGTCGTGGTCTGTATTGTCCTGTTACTGACAAATAATTTATTAAAAGGAATCTGGAAATCCAGCACACTGATACTGGGAATCATTGTAAGTACAGTCGTTTACAATTTAATTGCCGGTTCACCGCCTGTAGAAGTATTGGAAAACAGTGAAATAGCTCAACAAAGCTTTTCCTTATTTATTTCATTTGAGTTTGATCCGGGCGTTATATTGGCGTTTTTGTTTTGTGCCATTGGCTTAACGATTAACGAAGTGGGTTCGATTGAAGCGGTTGGCCAGATGCTTTCAGCCAGTAGTATGGAGAAACGAACTCAAAGAGGAGTGGGAATTACTGGGCTTTCCAATATAATGGCAGGTATGCTGGGTATAATAGGTTCCATTGACTACTCATCAAGTCCGGGTATTATTGCATCTACTAAATGTGCTTCCCGATTTCCTTTTATACCTACGGCTTTGTTGCTGATTGTTTGTGCTTTTATTCCCTACCTGGTGGAATTGTTACTCACCATACCTGATGCGGTAATGGGAACAATTTTGCTTTACGTAATGATCAGCCAGTTTGCCGCCGGATTTCAGATGCTGGTTCAAACCAAAGCAACTGTGGCTTTTAACGAAGGTGCCATTGTTGGTTTACCTCTTATGATTGCCCTGCTTATCTCTTTTATGCCTGCAGGATTATCCGTTCAGATTCCCTCTTTACTCCGTCCGGTAGTATGTAATGGTTTTGTGATGGGTATTATTACGGTTTTATTTCTTGAAAACATCGTCTATCGGAAGAAAAAGTATGAGTGATAAACTTTTTCCCGTTACACACGTTATGAATGTTACTAAATTGTATGAAAATATGGATAATGTACAAAGAGTCAGTACTTCTGATGTAGAAAGTATTGTGAAGAATAAAAACGCGAAACTTATTGACGTACGTCAGGTAGATGCCTATAATGGCTGGAAACTTCATGAAGAACCTCGTGGTGGACACATTCCGGGAGCAAAATCTCTGGATGTGAAGTGGACCCAGTACATGGATTGGATAGAGATCGTTCATACGAAAGGTTTAAAAAAAGAAGATCGACTGATTCTTTATGGCTACGAACAACAGGAATGTGATAAAGTGATACACTGTTTCAAGAAATATGGTTATGAGAACCTGGCGGTTTATCCTGATTTTCTTACCGAATGGACTACGCGTGAAGATTTGCCACTCGAGCGTTTATCCCGTTACTATAACCTGGTGCCTGCCCAATGGGTAAAGGCAGTCATTGATGGAAAGAAGGTAGATGAAGCTCCTTTGGAGAAAACTATAATTGTTCACTCGCATTACAGGAATCGGGATGCTTACCTTTCCGGACATATTCCGGGCGCTATTGATATGGATACGCTGGCCCTCGAAGCTCCGGAAACCTGGAACAGACGTTCGCCGGAAGAACTCAAACAAGCTTTGGAACGACACGGTATTACAGCGGATACGACCGTTATTCTGTATGGTAAATACATGTCTCCCGATAATGCTGATCCTTTTCCCGGAAGTGCAGCCGGTGATATAGGAGCCATGCGGAACGCTTTTATCATGCTATATGCGGGGGTAAAAGATGTGCGTATTCTCAATGGTGGCTTCCAGTCTTGGTTAGATGCAGGATATGAAGTGGAGTATGACGATGTTCCCAAACAAGCAGTAGAAGAATTTGGTACGCAGATTCCTCAAAACCCGAACCTGGCCGTAGATGTTCCTGAAGCGAAAGAAATGTTAGCATCGACCGAAGCGGAACTGGTATGTGTCCGAAGCTGGAATGAATATATCGGTAAAGTAAGCGGCTACAATTATATTGAAAAGAAAGGACGTATTCCGGGAGCAGTGTTCGGTAATTGCGGATCGGATGCGTATCACATGGAGAATTATCGTAATCTCGACCTTACTATTCGGGAAGCAGGAGAAGTATCTTCCAATTGGGAAAAGGTGGGAATTACCCCGGACAAGCATTTGGCGTTTTATTGTGGTACCGGGTGGAGAGGGAGCGAGGCATTCTTCAATGCCTGGTTGATGGGTTTTCCACGTGTGTCTGTGTTTGATGGTGGTTGGTTTGAATGGAGCAATGATCCTTCCAATCCGTATGAAACAGGAATTCCCGAAAGTGAACCCGTAATATTTGCTAAACTATGATGACCGAACATATAACTATTGAAAATTATCTTCCTCAGATTGGAGAGAATAGAATGCGGGATGAAATTATGGCAGGTCTTACTGCCCGGCAGAAATATATTCTTCCCAAATATTTTTATGATACGGTTGGTTCAGAATTGTTTGAGGAAATTACGGCACTGGAAGAATATTATCCTACCCGCACCGAAAAGCAAATATTGTCTACTATTATTTCAGACCTTCAGCTTGATATGGAAAATAAAAGTATCATCGAGCTAGGCAGTGGTGATCCTTCTAAGATTACGTTATTATTAAAACAGATACCGTATCCAATTCTTCAAACGATTAATTATTATCCGGTAGATATCTGCGAGTCCGAAATTATTAAGTCGGTGGATTCTCTCACTCAAGAGTTTTCTCTTCGGAATATTTGTGGAATCGTGGCCGATTTTCATCATCAGTTGCATTGTATTCCAAAAGATAATTGCCGTTTGTTTTGTTTCTTTGGTAGTACGATTGGTAATTTTTCGATGGAAGAAGCCCAACGTTTTCTGAATAATTTATCTGCTGTAATGAATCCGGGCGATCAGTTATTACTGGGAGTGGATATTGTGAAAGATATCTCTATACTTGAGCGGGCCTATAATGATAGTAAAGAGGTTACTGCGCGTTTCAATCTGAATATACTGAATGCTGTTAATCGGATTATGGGTACTAATTTTTCTCTGGATGACTTTTATCATAAAGCTCATTTCAACAAAGAACTTTCCCGGATTGAGATGCATTTATATGCATTGCGGGATATGGTCATTGCAATAGAAGATGCTGATTGTTTTATTGAAATAAAAAAAGGGGAGACGATTCATACAGAGAATTCTCATAAATTTACCCCTGAAAGAATCCAGCAATTGTGTGATTGGGGAGGATTCTCTAATTACCGGATTTCACATGATCCTCGAAAATGGTTCGGAATAGTATATGCAACTAAATAGTCATTTTCTTCATAAATTTTCATATCTTTGTTCGTACAGATTCTTTGCTAACCTGAATTAATCAGGTAAATTTTTCGTTGTATAATTACCTTAAACTAAACAATGTAACTATGAATTCTATTGCGTATACTCATTTCGGCAAACCGGCAGATGTGTGGAAACATCTTGCATTGTGTATGATCATGCAGAATGAACAGCCCGGTTTATATATTGAAACTAATTCAGCTGCCGCTGAATATCTTCTGGATCATACTCCGGAACAGGAATATGGTATTTATCTTTTTCTTGAAAAAGCAAAGCACTACCCTGAACTTATCGAATCGTCTTATTATAAATGCGAAAGTGCTGTTATAGATGAAAATAAATACCTGGGTTCTCCCGGCTTGGCTATGTTGCTTTTAAAAAACGTAGCCAATAAATTTATTTTCTATGATATAGAGAAAGCAGCACTCGATAATGTTTCTTTATTTGCCTTAAAGCACAATTTACTGAAAAAGATTCAGGCTATTTTGCAAGATTCTCTGATTGGAATTATTGACAGGTTTTTTATTTTATCTGAGTCGACATTACTTCATATCGATCCGTACGAGATAAATAGGCCATCTACAAATGGTTATGATTATATGGATTTATTTGTAAAAGCATCTCAGATAGGAGCAAAGTGTGTTCTCTGGTATGGCTATCATACTCTTGCGGAAAAAAAGAATTGAACTATTTCATCCATCAGAAACTACGAAAGTCGCCTGTAGAAAATCTGTGTGGGATAGAATTAATCATGGATATTATTCAGGAGAATACAGTTTTATCGAATCCGGGTGTATTGGGGAATGGTCTACTGGCAAGTAACCTTTCACTTGGTTCCCGAAATCAGCTTTTGCAATATAGCCTTTTGCTGGAAGATATTTATAAAGAAAGTTCCTATCAAGAATTTAATGGTGGAATTTATCGGGATTTGATTATTCAATAACTACTTGCTCATAATTTACTTATTAGATATTCATCATTGAAAACATTTTGTTTCCCGGTAGTAAACACGTTCTTTTCCGGTAGCAAACAGTCTGTTTTCCGGTAGGATATGCGTGGTTTTCCGGTAGGTTTATGAAAAGGAATAGGCCACCTCAGAGAAGGGTTTCTGAGATGGCCAAGGATTAAGGTCGTAAAAAAAATGTGTTAAGAGAATTATTTCCTGTTTTTGAATCGTACTAAAGCTTCCAAAAAATAATAATCAGCGTATACAAGGGGTTTATCTATTTCTGCTTTGTGGGGAATACTACCTACACTGTGCATCAGCAGAAAATTGGTAGTGGTTCCGAGTTCAGCCCGGTATTTGGGGGTAGCAAGACTTTCAAGCATCTTTATAGCAAGTTCACCGTATGACTTTTGAGGTACATATTCATCCAGTTCAAATAAGGCAGAACAGGCAATAGCTGCTGCCGAGGCATCTTTTAGTTTTTCCTGGAACTGCACTGCATATGACTTACCTTCGGGGACGTATCCGGGTTCACCCACGTTGAAATCCCAAAGAGGTACCAAATCTTCCGGCAGATGCTTCATGTAGAAATCAGTTAAGGCAACGGCTGTTTCGAGGTATACCGGGTCCTGCGTTTCACGATACATCATGGTATAACCATACATCATCCATGCCTGTCCTCGTGACCAGGTAGAGTTATCACTAAAGCCCTGACAGGTTGCTCTATCTAGTGTTGCACCTGTTATGGTATCAAAATCTACTACATGATATGTTCCGAAGTCTTCCCGGATATGATTTTTGAGTGTGGTGTTGGCATGAGCTACTGCGATGTTATAGTATTTCTGATTCCCTGATAGTTTGGTAGCGGCAAAAAGCATCTCCAGGTTCATCATATTATCCACAATGACCGGATAGAACCACTCCGTCGTATCGTTCCAGGCTTTCCGGTAATTCCAGGATTTAATCATCTGGGTATTTTCACTGAACCGGGTTGAAAGAGATTCGGCACTTTCAATTAATATGTCCTTATATTCCGGTTTGGGAGCCAGTCGCAAGGCATTACCATAGCTGCAATACATCATAAAACCCAGGTCATGATGTCCGGTAAATGTTTTTAGGGGTTCCAGGGAATGAGTCCATTTTTCAGCTTCTTCGAGCCAGTTCTTATCTCCGGTTAGTTCATACAGATACCACAGTGAGCCGGGGAAGAAGCCAGGAGTCCAGTCATACATGCTGGTTGTAACTAATTTACCTTTATCATTCATTGTCCGGGGGTAATTCTTTCCGGTAGGCTCACCTGTTTGTTTAAGCATCAGTTGTGTCTGTTGGACAGCAAAGTCAATGTTCTCTTGTATAAATTCATTTTTGCTATTGCTACAGGCAGATAGAGACATTATACAACAACAGACCAGTAAAATACTACAGTAATTTATTTTATTTCTCATGGCATTATATTATTCAATTAGGTTTATATCGTATCTTCATTTATTTTTTATCGATTGATGATTATCAATCGGAAAAGGTTCACCACTCCACGCTTTTTGAGAAGTCCACTTTTCAGCCGGAGCTGTCCAGAATGCATGATTCGCTGGTAGCCCCAATGGAAGAAATACTAGTGAGGTCAGGTAAAGGCTTCCATTGTTCGTATAATAATTGGATAAATCGGGTTGATGTCCTACAAAACCCAGTTGTAAATATCCGCCTTTATTAAAGTTACCTTCAACGGAGAACATACGTTTCATGGTAGTGGTAATCGCATTTCTGATTTGCCCGTTGGTATGTCCGGGTGCGAGGCCATAACGCCAGGAAGAAAGAGCCAATGTTTGAAAAGCTCCCATGCGGTAAACAATTGACCGACCGAAAGCAGGGAAGGTTCCTTCCGGAGAAATTAATCTTTCCATGAACTGATCGAAACGGTGCATTCTTTTGAGGGCAAGTTTCCAGCTAATAGGAGTCTGTACTTTCTTACTTTCAAGAATTTGCAGTATTTCCACGTACATGGGGTGTATAACAAAAGCGTTGTAATAATCCAATGACATCTCCGGACCATCTGAATACCAACCATCACTTAAATACCATTCTTCCATCTTTTTAAGGCTGACGAATAAAGAAAAATGATCCACTTCTTCCTCGGCCCATACAAAAAAACGTTTCGATCATCGCGCGGAACAATAACCAATTATTGTACGCCGGACGTATGCTGCGCAATCCTTTAAAGTTATCTATATATCGTTGTTGTGTTGTTTTGTCCAGTAAATTCCAGGAACCTTCGGGTGCACGCATAAAACTCTGGGCGATATAAGCGGCATCTACAAGTGTTTGATTGCTGCCATTCCAGAGCAGACAGTCAGGGCTTTCCGGGTCGACGGCATTTTTATAAGATTGAACAGCCCATTCTTTTAGCTTTTTGCGCTGGATACTTTCCGGGGTGTTATCTTCGGGTAAACCCAAATAAGGAGTAATGCCTGCCATCAATCTTCCGAAGGCTTCCATATAAGTTACTTTGCTGTTTCTCTTGTCCCAGGTAGGAGAGAATTCTACTTCCATGTTCTTTATCAGTTCACCTTTACTCATATTTTCCAGTATTGGCGCAGATATCTGATAACAAAGTTCCGTCCAGTATTTCCTATCATTGTCAGTTAATTTATTGCTTTTAGCTGACTTTTGAGGGAAAGCTGAACAACACAGAAAGGTTATTACGATAAGAAGAAGACTTTTTTCATATAATTTGAATTAGAATTTTTCATGTTTTGCAATTTAATAGTTAATTATCTGATGAAAGGTTTTCCCAGCGGAAGGATCCGGATGGGATGGAAGGTTAAAGTTTATATCTCTTTTCTGCATTTGTTTAGTCGATACAGTTAATAAGATGTTATCATTTACTCGTGCTGGATCTGCCAGGTATAAATGAAACGAATTCCCCGTTATGTTTGTAATCATACAAATGCATTTTTTATCAGCTTTAATTGTAAAATCATTATTTTCGAATGTACCCGGCTGATGAAACACAATTCCCAGAATATTCAAGGGTTTGTGTTTGACTGCCTGAATAGAATCTGTATTCGAAATAATTTCGATATCCTGCAGAACCGATTCCAACTTCGGATCTTCTTTTATTTCAGGAATAATGATATAAGTGTATTGTTTCTGTTCAGGTTTCACTCCGTGTGTAAACCAGATTTTGAAGACATCCTCTTTTATGTTATTTACGGACTGAGATTGATTGATTAACTGCCAGCTTCCTTCCTGTGATTGATTGCTGATATGTAAATCACCATCTTCCGGGAAAAGATAAGCTGTATTTCTATATTTCACCCAAACTGGATTTTGATAAAAATGGTGTCCTGCGGGAAGTGTATAACTGCTATTTTTATCATTTACATAAATATCTCCTTTTAATAAACATTGCTCAATCGTTGTGCAGATTTCATGTTCGGATGTGGAGTTGATGCCCGAACCTAAACAAACGATTTCATTATCAAAAAAGAACCATGATTTATTAGCCTGTGTATTTACATCATAAAGTTTTTCATCCATTCCGTAAGCACTGATACCATATTTCCCATCCGATACTCCGCCGGCGAAAGTACTTGTTCCGGGTTTCTCCCATTGATCTGGTAAAGGTATCTGTGTCATAGAAGGAGTAGTTGTGCCTGGTATTTTGCTCCAATCCCATATCGAAAAGATGTTTTCATATTCATTTCCTTCTTTTACAAGGGTAGTTGCTCCTTCTGTAAGAAAGAAACCTTTCAGGTTTTCGCCGTTACCATTCTCGCTTCGGGTTGTATAAATGGAAGCTGTCCGTACATCAAATGTATATTCCGGTCGTTGGTGTAATGTATAATCGGAACACCAAAAATAAGTATGAGCAGCCTGTAATTGAAAATCAGGTGATTGTTGTCCACTAATCCGATCTATGCTTTCCTGATAGGTCGGAGAATGAGAAGGATCAAGTAACATCATCCGTTTCAGAACAGGAATGAAAAAAGTCTGGTTCAGTGCGTTAACCCGACTTAATCCTCTGCCCAGGACATTATATAGAAAGAATTTTCCCCGGACTACCGGAAGATAGGCCTCACGAATAAAGCGATTGAAAATATCCAGTTTTTCATCCGTTAATGCGTAAGGAGTGTTCCGGGTATACATGGCAAGTCTTGAGATTTCATCTGCAATACCCGACCCATATCCACCGATGTGAAGCTGTTTTCCATGTTGTTGGTAGGAATAATCATATTGTATGCCTTGTTCAGTAGTGAGCTGGATCGGATGATATGCCTGTTCAATTCCAAAAGAAAGAACCTCTTTATCTTTTGTCAGACACCCTCTGTAAATCCAATGGGTAGCGATAGCTAGTTTGTTGGCTGCCGTACCCTGTGATCCTTTTTGGTCGGGTCTCCCTCCTTCCGTTTCCATTCGTTCCAATAGTTTATTTTCCAGTCCTATAGGGACCCTTAATTTACCGCAACGCATTAAAACCAGAATCACTCCTATATGTTGTGGACAAGCTATCTGTTGCATAAACCAATTGGTACTTACAGGATGTGTATCAAACCAGTATGAAAGTCCTTGTATTATTCTATGGTAAAGTTCGGGATTGCCTCTGTATTTACTTTCTGAAGTATAACCAATAGCCATTTCCTGAAGTCTCTTAAGGTGAATAAGCGGTTGCCAGTTTGTTTGTGCTTTGCTGGAATAATCAATGTCACTGAATGAACCGTTTTCCTGGAATAAATTAAATGATTGAGTTATGTTTTTTCTATTTCTGTTAGGTTAGTATTAGATCGATAATCTGTCTGGATTTCTTTTATTATTTGATTAAATAGCGTATCCCTATTTATGTCGGCATAAGTGTAACCTGATATAAATATAAGTAGCAATAGGAAGCAACTACCTTTATTGGGATGATAAGATTTCTGGTTCACAAGGTTGCTCTTTTAGTGTTAGAATCCACAAGCAAAAATACAAGTCTTATGGGTGATTATTGTATCAAATAGTCTATTCTGTAGGAAAATTAGTCCAATTAACATTTCTACCATTTCCCTCTTTTAGGGTAGGTAAATCTGTATGTGGAGATGGCAATTAGGGGGAGTGTTAAAAAATAACCTTAAGACTATTTGTGCAATGAACTGGACTTTTCTCTCCCCTGTTAAGAAGTCATATCATTAATTTTGTATGTTGTTAAACTGAAAAAGACCTTAAACAGTGAAAGTATTTGTTAACATTAATTCCAAGTCATATTATGGAAACATAAAACTCAACATTGGCTTCTTTACCTCTATTGAAGCGCTTAATTTTAATTACCTTTTTAACTAATTAAATCACAAAAATCAATGAGAATTAAAATGAAGTATGCTATTCTTTGTATGATTAGCTTTTTAATGATTACACTAACACCAGATGTTTCTGCAAGTATAGCGGAAAGCTATCAGAATCGAACGGTGTCGGGTGTAGTAAAGGATTTGTATGGCGAACCAATGCCAGGAGTAAGTATTGTATTGAAGGGATCAACTACAGGTACCATCACGGATTTTGATGGTAACTTTTCTCTATCAATTTCGGATAATAATGCGGTTCTTGTTATTTCTTTTGTAGGGCATAAGACTCAGGAAGTAAAAGTAGGAGCCAGCAATCATCTGAATATAACCATTGAAGAAGACACCCAAACACTGGACGAAGTGGTTGTGGTAGGTTATGGTGTGCAGAAGAAGGTTAACCTTACCGGATCGGTATCAAATGTATCGGGTGATAAAATCGAAGGGAGAGCGTTGACCAACTTATCATCTGGTTTAGCTGGTTTGGCTTCAGGTATCACAGTAACCCAAAGCTCCGGTAAACCAGGAGATGATAATGCAAATATTCGTATAAGGGGTGTAAGTACTTTTAATGATGATGAGAGAGGGCCATTGGTTGTTATTGATGGTTCAATTGGTGAAATGAATTCTGTCAATCCAAACGATGTTGAATCCATTGTAACTTTAAAGGATGCTGCCTCTGCTGCTATTTATGGTTCCCGTGCTGCCAATGGTGTTATTTTGATTACAACTAAAAAAGGAAAACAGGATAGTCCTCCCCGAGTAAATTATACAGGAATTCTGTCGACTACCCGACCCAGTAAGAATTTTAAATTCCTTACTAATTATGCAGATTATATGACGGCATTTAACAAGGCCAGAGGAAATATGGGTCTGGATGATCATTATCAGCAAACAACTATTGATGATTGGCGTACAGCTTCACAAAATCCAAATGGAATGAGTGAATGGGGAATTCCAAACTGGCTGGCTTATCCTAATACAGACTGGACAGACGAAATGTTTCAAAGTAACATTATGCAAAATCATAACCTGTCGATAACAGGTGGAAGTAAGAATACAAACTATTTGCTTTCTTTAGGAGCACTCTACAATCCAGGTACGTTGGATAACACTGCAATGCAACGATACAATGTACGTGTGAATGTAGATACCCGGATAACAGATTTCCTGAAAGTAGGAACACAAACCTATATGATGAAAGAATTCAGTGAACCGGGTGATACCAATTTCACTTATATGTTCCAAACAAATCCAGGTATGATTGGAAAGCATAATGGTAAATTTGGGGCACCGGAGGCAGACGAAGAGAAAAAAGATTTGAATAATATCTATCGCTCGACTGCTATGACCGGAGGAGAAATAACGAAAACACGTTTAAATACAAGTTGGTTTGCTGAAATTGATTTCTTCAAGGGTTTAAAAGGAAAATTTAATGCCAATTATCAGGAATATTCCAAGGCAACTGACACTTATTCACAACATACGGAAGGTTATAGTTTCCGGCATAATGAAGTAATCATTTCAACTCCTACATTAGATCAGGCAACTGTGACTTATGAAATGGACAGACAATATCAATATACTCTTACAGGAACATTGAATTACATGAATACTTTTGGTGACCATGATATAAATGTTCTTTTAGGGTATGAACAATTCTATTACAATACCCGGACAGACAATGCTCAAAAGAAAGGGTTAATAGATTTCTCTATTCATGATATGCAGTCGGCATCTGAAATGGTATATATTAATTATCATAAAGATAAGGATCTCTCGGAACGTGACTACGGAATGTTATCGTATTTTGGCCGTTTAAACTATGTATATAAAGGCCGTTATCTATTTGAAGCTAACTTTCGTAGAGATGGTTCTTCAAAATTTCATCCTGATCATCGGTGGGGTACTTTTCCTTCTTTCTCTGCCGGATGGCGTATTTCGGAAGAATCTTTTATGGCCAATACCCGCTCATTCCTGGATAATTTAAAACTTCGCGTTTCATGGGGTAAATTAGGAAATGTAACTTCCGATTACTATGATTGGCAGTCTTCTTACTCAAAAGTAAATTATTCTTTTGGTGGAAATATATTGAATGGATTAGCAGTTACAAAGTTTGGTAATCCGATTATTATGTGGGAGAATATTAAATCAACAGGAATTGGTTTGGATGCTTCCTTTCTCAATAACAGATTAAATCTGGAATTTGATTTTTACAATAAAGTAACCGAGAAGATTCTGACAACTCCTTCAATGCCATTGACTATGGGTACAGGTAAGGGTCCAACAGAAAATACTTCTGATATGAGAAATAGGGGTATTGACCTGACTGTAGGTTGGAATGACCGGATTAAAGATTTTAACTATGGAGTAAGTGTCAACTTCTCTTATAATCAAAATGAAGTAATTGATTATAAAGGCAAATTTGAAGCTAAATGGGACGGTGATAATTATGTCTCTAATTTTGGTAATACAGTTGATTACAGAGTAGCATCAGATGGCACAGTAGACCAAAATAGAATTCGTACGGAAGGACGCATGATTGATGAATGGTATCTTCGCAAAAGATATACCGGTACAGGAAGTTATAAAGATGCTAGTGGACAAGTTGATCCTAACGGAGGTCCAAGGGATGGTATGATTCGTACGGAGGCAGATATGCAATGGGTAAAAGATATGCAGGCTGCCGGCTATATTTTCCAACCCAAAAATGATATAGGTAAGGGGCAATTGAATTATGGAGAATATATCTATGCGGACTTAAATGGTGATAAAATATTTGGAAATGAACATGACCGGGAATTTACAGGGAAGTCAACTATGCCTAAATATAATTTGGGAATTAACCTGAATGCTTCCTGGAAGAATTTCGATTTTTCTATGACTTGGGCGGGAAGTTTTGGTATGTATTATCATATTTATGAAAGAGGAGTAACCGGATCGGTTGTAAGTGATGGTGAACAGATCTCTGCTGATGTATTTAAAGATTACTATTATTACAATGAATCTAATCCAAATGATCCGGCAAACAATATTAATGCTCGTTATCCCAGCTTAAAATATGGAACAGGAACTTTGGGTAATTACATTGCAAATTCAAGTTATTTGTATAAAGCCTCCTTCTTAAAACTCAGAAATCTGCAAATCGGTTATACCCTTCCTAAATCAATTGTGAATAAAATGTGTATGCAAAATCTGAGGGTGTTTATAGCGGGTGAAAATCTCTTGACTATATCAAAAGACTTCCCAGGGCTTGATCCTGAAATTGGTAGCAAGGTAAATGCATATCCTCTTCCACAACAATTCTCGGCAGGTTTAAGTATAACATTCTAAAAGTAAAATACAATGAAAAAAATATTTAATATATTATTGGCATTAATCATTATTAGCCAGTGCATGTTTACTTCGTGTACAGATATATTGGACACTGCCCCCAATAATAAGCCGGCATCCAGTACGATGTGGACGACAGCGAACCTCACTGAAATGGGTATGGCAGGTATTTATGCCAATTTACGCGATCTATGTTTAAAGACAAACAATGGTAATACAGATCCAGTTGGTTTTTATGGATTTGACTGTTATGGAGTTACCGGACAAATGGTTAGAAATGTTCGTTTAACCAGTGGTCCGAATGTGAGTAATGAGGTGTTTAGTGAAACCTGGAAAAAATTATATGAAGGTGTACATAGAGCCAATGATGCCATTGCAAATTTACCAGTGAAATCACCTGTTTCAGCCGAAAAGAAAGCTCAATATGTAGCCGAGGCAAAATTCCTCAGAGCATTTTACTATTATATGTTGAATCAGCTTTATAAAGGAGTACCTTATTATGATGTACCTATTACACCGGCAGAAGCTATTAAGGGACAGGAAACAGAAGAATTTATTTGGGAAAAAGTGATTGCAGATTTAACAGATTGCATCAACGAACCAAATCTTCCTGACAATGATTATAAAAATGGGCGGGTGACTAAAGGAGCTGCATATGCCTTGAGAGGTAAAGCTTATATGTATATCAATAAATATAGTGAAGCTGCAAGTGATTTCTCTAAAGTGGCTGGATGTGGTTATTCGCTCTTTCAGGGGGGGGATATAAAGAACTCTTCCTATTAGAGAATGAAGCTTGTGAAGAAATGATATTCAGGGTACAAAATATCGCAGAAAAGGATTATGGAAATAAGGTACAACGTTATGTAGGAAGTAATTCTGCCACTGGAGGAGGAACAACCAATGGCTGGAATGACTTTATGGCTACTCCTGATGTAGTAGATCTATATGAAAATGCAGATGGAACTCCTTTTGACTGGGATAAGTTAATACCTGGATATAGCACCATGGAGCCTGCAAAAAGAGAAGTATTTTTCTTACGTGATATTAAGAAAGATGGGAAGGAAATTAGTGCTGATAAAGTTACAGCAGCGGTCGAAGCGCGTCTGACGGCTTTAGCTGAGAAATACCCCGATGTTCGTTCTTACTATCTGGAAGAAGGAAATGAAGCTCGGATACGTAAAGCTTACACCGCCCGTGATCCGCGTTTAGAAATGAATGTGATAACTCCGTATTCAACTTTCAGAGGCTGGAGAAATGCACCAGCAGAAGAATTTGTTTCTACTTATCGAATTCCTACAGCAAAAAATAGTTCCCGAGATGATAGAGAGATTGGTGATTTCTGGCCTAATGGTGGTAACCTGAATAGCAATAACAGTTATTATTTCCACCGCAAATTTGTGTGGGAAGGTTATAATACAGTTGAACGCGATTATGGACCAACAGACGAACCTATTATCAGATATGCGGATGTTCTTTTGGCTTGGGCTGAAGCCTTAGTTGAATTAGATCAGTTATCTGAAGCAGCAGCGAAAGTAAACGAGGTAAGAGGCCGTAAAAGTGTTGAAATGCCGGATGTAACCTATACTGATAAAAATGATTTGCGCAATAAGGTAAGAGATGAAAGAAGAAGAGAGTTTGTAAACGAAGGAGTTAACTTCTTTGATGAAATGCGCTGGGGTACACTCAAAGAAAATAAATTTTATGAGGGTAACGGATCAAAAAGTATCTGGGGTACTGTGATTGGTGGTACGGTATATGTATGGCCTTCAACCGGAGATTTAAATATCTGGCCTGTTCCTTCTGTAGAAATTGAAAAGAATAAGAACCTCCAAAAGACTCCAGGATGGACTTATTAATACAACGTATCTTCTTTAATAGGTATACATTATAAATTTCCCCCTAAAAGCCAGCCTCCTTCTTTCCAGCAGGCTGGCTTTTTCTTACCTACACCTATTTTGTTTATCAATTCAATCTAGTGTTTTTACTCCATAAGGATGATAATAAACAGCTAACAGGTGATTAAAGATTTAAATAGCTTCCTTATATTTGTTTTATAAAACCATTTTATGAAAAAGA
Source organism: Bacteroides sp. (assembly GCA_021201335.1). Lineage (GTDB taxonomy): Bacteria > Bacteroidota > Bacteroidia > Bacteroidales > Bacteroidaceae > Bacteroides. Next base: position 84,417 of record JAJQFD010000040.1, read on the forward strand.
TGAAATTTAACCTAAAGAAACCACTCATTGCTTTCCTGCTCTTTGGCCTTATCACGCCAATAGTACAAGCCCATGAAAAACTTCCTTATTGGAAAGATGTAAGTGTGATTGAGATCAATAAAGAATCTCCCCGCACCACTTTTATGAGTTATGACAATCCCAAAGATGCTTCCACTTACCAGTATGAGCGTAGTAAGTACTACAATCTGCTCAATGGTACCTGGAAGTTTTATTTTGTGGACGATTATCGGAAACTTCCGGGTAATATTATTGATACTAGTATGGATGTAAGCAAGTGGGCTGACATTCAAGTGCCTGGTAACTGGGAACTACAGGGATACGGTGAAGCCTACTACGTGAATCAACCCTATGAGTTTGCAACCTGGAATCCTACTCCGCCGTTACTGCCTGAAGAAAACCCGGTGGGAGTATACCGACGGGATATTGATATTCCTGCCGACTGGATGAACCGGGATATTTATTTACACCTGGCCGGAGCAAAGTCCGGCGTATATGTGTATATCAATGGAAAAGAAGTTGGGTATAGCGAAGATTCCAAAGACCCGGCAGAGTTCTTGATTAACCCCTATATTACTACCGGAAAGAATGTGTTGACATTAAAAATCTTCCGTTGGAGTACCGGTTCCTGGTTGGAATGTCAGGACTTCCTGAGGATGAGCGGTATTGAAAGAGATGTTTTCATCTGGTCACAACCCAAGACCGCTATTAAAGATTTCCGCGTAGTGTCTACTTTGGATGATACGTATAAGAATGGTATTTTTAAACTGGCTGTTGATCTAAAGAATACCAATCCTTCTAGTAAAAATATAAATATAAAGTACGAACTGCTGGATAACAAAGGAAAAGTAGTAAGTACATCTTCCCAAACTGTAAATGTGGCTGCATCGGGTACTTCAATAGCTACTTTTGATGCATCTCTACCGAATGTGCTGACCTGGAATGCAGAACAGCCCAATTTATACCAACTGTTGATGAGTGTGGAGGATAATGGTAAACTAGTTGAAGTTGTTCCTTTCCGGGTTGGTTTCCGGAGAATTGAAATAAAAGACAGCGAATATATCGTCAATAAAAAGCCATTGCGTCTTTTTTATTTCAATGGTCAACCGATAAAATTGAAAGGAGTGAATATTCACGAGACGGTGGAGGGTGGTCATTATATCAAACCGGAACAGATGCGTCGTAACTTTGAATTGATGAAATTGAATAATATCAATTCAGTTCGTCTCAGTCACTATCCGCAGGATCGAAAGTTTTACGAAATGTGCGACGAATACGGGCTGTATGTGTACGATGAAGCGAACATTGAATCTCATGGTATGTATTACACCATTTACCAGGATGATATGCGGAAAGGTGCCGTAGGGCATATTGATGGCAAGAAAAGAGGAACCTTAGGACATAATCCAGACTATTTGGAAAGTCATTTATCACGCATTCGTAATATGTTCGAGCGCAATAAAAACTATGCTTCTCTTACGATCTGGTCATTAGGTAATGAAGCCGGGAATGGATATAACTTTTACAATGCTTACACGTTACTGAAAGAACTCGATAAAAACCTGATGGCACGTCCGGTTTGTTATGAGCGGGCACTGGAACAATGGAATACCGATATGGTGGTACCACAATATCCATCGGCAAAAGCATTTGAATATTATGGTCTCCATGGAAGAAGAACCGAATCGGCAGATAACCGGCCGTATGTACCTTCCGAATACTCACATGCGATGGGTAACTCTAACGGTAACTTGTATGGTCAATGGGTGGAAATCTATAAATACCCTAACTTGTAGGGAGGATATATTTGGGAATGGATTGACCACGCTGTAAAGATCAAAGATAAGAACGGAAAAGATTACTGGGCTTACGGGGGTGACTTCGGTAAAGATCAACCTTCCGATGGTAATTTTGTGGCTGATGGCGTTATCAATCCTGATCAGGATCCACATCCGGCCATGGCTGAAGTGAAATATGTACACCAGAATGTAGGTTTTGAAGCAGTAGATATCCGGAAAGGACAATTCAAAGTGAAGAACCGTTTCTACTTTTCCAATCTTTCTGATTATCAATTGAAGTACATCATTAAAGAAGATGGCAGAGAAATCAAACAAGGTGTTATTTCCTTGAATCTGGCTCCCCAGGATTCTGCAATCGTTACCGTTCCTGCATCGCAGTTTAAAAAGAAAGCAGGAGTAGAATACTTCGTGAACTTTGAGGTTATTTCCCGGAAAGCAGAAAAATTGGTTCCAGCCGGACATATAGTTGCTTACGACCAATTTGAACTATCTCCCGAAGAAGAGAAACCTTTGTATAAAGCCGCAAGTTCTCCTAAACTAACAGTAACAGAATCAAGTAATACAATAACCATTGGTTCAAGTAAAGTGAATTTTGTGTTTAATAAGCAAAGCGGTATTGTAACTTCTTACCAGGTAGACGGGAAAGAATACTTTGCTGATGGATTTGGAATACAGCCTAACTTCTGGAGAGCTCCGAACGACAATGATTATGGAAATGGAGCACCCAAACGGCTGCAAGTTTGGAAAGAGGCAAGCAAAAACTTTAAAGTTGCGTTTACAAAAGTAAGAGAAAATAATAACCATATAGTGCTTTATATCAACTACGCTCTTCCTGCCGGAAATAGTTATATAGTGGAATATAAAATATATCCTAGTGGAATTTTGAATACTTCCCTTCGTTTTCTTCCTACCACAGCAGAGGCAGAAAAAACAGCTGTGACCGCCGAAGAATTGGAAGCCACTCATTCTGAAAGTGAAGTGGAAGCCCGGAAAAGAAGAGCAGAGAAAAGGCTGGAAGTTCCTCGTATCGGAGTTCGTTTCCGGATTCCTGTTTCCATGAATCAGGTTCAGTATCTGGGGCGCGGACCGGAAGAGAATTACATTGATCGTTATAAAGGAACATTAGTCGGTATCTATAAAACTACGGCTGAAGAAATGTATTATCCGTATGTACGTCCTCAGGAGAATGGCCATCATACAGATACCCGTTGGGTAGGGCTGACTGCGCAGGATGGAAAGGGATTACTGGTTTTGGCCGATCATACCATCGGTTTTAATGCATTGCGTAATTCGGTAGAAGACTTTGATTGTCAGGAATCTGATGCTGATTATCAATGGCGAAATATGTCTCCTCAGGAAATAGCTAACAAAGATTACGAAGCTGCCAAAGATGTTTTGAGAAAACAGACCCACGAATATGATATTGTTCCTCGCGATTATGTAGAGGTTTGCGTGGACTTCAAACAGCAAGGTGTAGCCGGATATAATAGCTGGGGTGCACGCCCTGAACCTGAACATACCATTTATGCAGATCAGGATTATAAATGGGGATTCACTTTAATACCCGTATCCAAAGAAAGCGATATAGAAAAGAGTAGTAAATATCGTTATTGAAATAGGAGAGCATAAAGAATTTGATTGTTCGGTAAAAGAAGACTGAATTCTTTTCAAGTAACGCAGCGGTAGGACATCTATCGCTGCTTTTTTATGGGTATGATGCATTCAAAAGACTACCGCAAGTGGAGACAAATGCTACCGGAAGATGAGACGGATGTAACCGGGATTTTGTACGAGTCCTACCGTCTTTAGATCAGAGAAAAATCTTTTCAATAGGGAGGCCGGAATGAAACAGCTGTGGAATTTTATTAAATGTTTTTAATCAGTTCTATGCACATTTATAGTTGTATAACTTATCTTTACACGCACTAAACCAACTTCCAAAATAATGAAACGATTGAACCTATTGTTTATTCTGACGGCTTTACTCTCAGGTAATGTAGAAGCTGACGAACTTAAGTTATGGTATGCGCAACCAGCCCAGGAATGGGTAGAGGCTTTACCGCTCGGAAATTCCCGGTTGGGAGTAATGGTATATGGCAATCCGGCACAGGAAGAGTTGCAATTAAACGAAGAAACGGTATGGGGTGGGGGACCGCATCGGAATGACCAGCCGAAAGCCCTGAAAGCCCTGCCTAACGTACGTCAATTGATTTTTGAAGGGAAAAACGAAGAAGCCCAACAAATAATTGACAGTGAATTCAGAACTCCCCAAAATGGAATGCCTTACCAAACCATCGGTAGTTTACTGCTGAACTTTCCCGGACATGAAGAATACTCGGATTACTACCGGGATCTGAATATCGAAAATGCGATAGCAACCACCCAATATAAAGTTGGTGAAGTGAGTTATAAGCGTGAAGTTTTTGCTTCCTTTACCGATAATGTAATCATCGTCAGGTTAACATCTGATAAGCCGGGGGCGTTGTCTTTTACTGCAAAATACAATTCTCCTTTAGATCATATCGTCCTCAAAAAAAACAATAAACTGATTCTTGCTGGTCAGGGAGCCACCCATGAAGGCATTCCTCCCGCCATTAAAGTGGAGAATCAGGTATACGCTCAAAGTACGGATGGAACTGTAACCGTGGAATCTGACAAGATTACTGTTTCCAATGCGACGGTTGTTACCCTTTATATTTCCGCAGCTACTAACTTTGTAAATTACCGCGATGTAAGTGGAAATCAATCTAAAAGAGCCTCAGATTATTTAAAGGCAGCTTTGAAGAAATCGTATGAACAGGTAAAGTCAGACCACATCAAATATTATCAGAACCAGTTTAATCGGGTGAAGTTTGAACTGGGTTCTTCCGAAGCCTCCAAGGAGCAAACCCATTTACGGGTAAAGAACTTCCATAAAGGAAACGATTTATCACTGGCGGTACTTATGTTCCAGTATGGGCGATACTTACTCATTTCGTCTTCGCAACCTGGCGGTCAGCCTGCCAATCTACAGGGAATCTGGAACGATAAATTGCTGGCTCCGTGGGATGGAAAATATACCATCAATATTAATACCGAAATGAATTACTGGCCTGCTGAAGTAACCAATTTGAGTGAAACGCACCTGCCTTTGGTACAAATGGTGAAAGAACTTTCGGAAAGCGGCAGGCAGACTGCCCGTGATATGTACGGATGCAATGGCTGGGTTACGCATCATAATACCGATCTCTGGCGTAGTTGTGGGGTCGTTGATGGGGCTTATTACGGCATGTGGCCGAATGGAGGAGCCTGGTTGGCACAGCATCTGTGGGAACGTTATCTGTATTCAGGGGATCAGGAATACCTGAAAGAAGTCTACCCAGCCCTCAAAGGATCGGCTGATTTCTTCCTGGATTATTTGGTTGAACATCCTGTTTACAAATGGATGGTAACCTGTCCGTCGAACTCACCTGAACATGGTCCGGGAAAATCTTCCATAACAGCCGGTTGTACGATGGATAACCAGATTGCTTTCGATGTTCTTTCCAATACCCGGAAAGCTTGTTTAATAGTGGGTGAAGATGCGGAATATGCGCAACGTCTGGAAACGATGATCAAACGTTTGCCGCCTATGCAGATCGGGCAATATAATCAGTTACAGGAATGGCTGGCCGATTTGGATGATCCGAAGAACGATCATCGTCATGTCTCTCATCTGTACGGATTATATCCTAGTAACCAGATCTCTCCCTATTCACATCCGGTTCTTTTCCAGGCTGCTAAGAATTCCTTGGTATACCGGGGGGATATGGCTACCGGATGATCCATCGGTTGGAAAATTAATCTGTGGGCCCGCCTCTTGGATGGTAATCATGCCTATAAAATCATCAATAACATGTTGGTATTGGTGGAACCGAATCAAAGAGAAGGACGCACCTATCCCAATTTGTTTGACGCACATCCTCCTTTCCAGATAGACGGTAACTTTGGTTATACGGCAGGGATCGCCGAAATGCTCATGCAAAGTCACGACGGGGCAGTGCATCTCTTACCTGCTCTACCGGATGCCTGGCGCAAAGGAAGTATCAGCGGTTTAAGAACCCGGGGAGGTTTTGAGGTTTCGATGGAGTGGGACGGGGTACAACTCAGTACGGCTACTATTCTTTCCACTAACGGAGGTAATCTTCGCATCCGTTCTTATGTACCTTTATCGGGAGAAGGGTTAAGAGAAGCACAGGGGGAAAATCCGAATCCATTTTTTCAGAGGCCCGGTATCAAAACACCGCTTGTCTCGGATAAAATCAGGCCACAGGTTCCCGTGTTGTATCAAATTTATGAGTATGATATGGAAACAGAAGCCGGGAAAAGTTACACCGTTCGGCTAAAATAAAAGGAAGGATATGTAACCGGGCTTCAAAGGTTACATATCCTTCACTTCTTGAGGATGACTATACAGCCAATCTAATATATTATCTTACCAGATCTGCCGGGTACTTCTCCGGCATTTCTACGCGTTTCCATACTTCATGATACCAGGAATCCACAACGTTTCCTTTTTCATCTTTTTCGATATAAAACTTTAGGTATAGATAGTCTTCATCCCCTTTTTCATCCAGGGCGAAATATAAGGTGTTTACCTGGTCGTCAAGCATGGGTAAGTGAATATTACGCTCAATGCTTTCGGTGTAAATAGTATCACATACCTGTTTATAGCTTCCGTAACCTGTTACGATTGCACCTTTATTGGGAATAACAGTAAAGTTGGTGATACGTCCGTCGTCAGTCAGTACTTTGAAAGTGTAACTAGGTTTAATTTCGCCGGGAGATTCAGGAGAGGGGGCTACATAAGAACACATTTGCCAGATGCCTTTCAGTTTAGTGTCTTGAAAGTTTTTCTTACTTTTCTTCTGGGCCATTGCATTTGGTACCATCAGCAGCATCGCCGCCAATAAGGTAAAGAAATAACGTGCTTTCATACCGATATATAATTGGTTAGTAACTAATTTGATCCCAATTAATTGCAAAGGATTTTTGCTATGTACCAAAGGTACAAAAATGTTTTAATTATTAAAAAAATCTGGCATTTAAATACCAAATTATTTTGTTACCGTTCATTTAGCCACCAATCAATCATCTTTCTTGCCAAACTTAGTTTACGCGGAAGTTCCGGCAAGTGTTCTTTGGTATAAAATGCCCCTGCACATAATTCTTCTTCCTGAAGGCGGATCTCTCCACTTTCATAATCGGCGATAAACCCGACCATCAGTCCGTTAGGGAAAGGCCACGGCTGGCTACCGAAGTAGGTGATGTTTTTAATGGTGAGTCCAGTCTCTTCTAACACTTCTCGAGCTACACATTCTTCCAGGCTTTCTCCTGTTTCAAGAAATCCGGCCACCAGGCTATGGAAATTACCTTTGAAGTTACGTGCCCGCACCAGCAAAACAGAATCTCCTTTCCGTACTAATGCGAGGATAGCAGTGGAGATAGTGGGAAATATCTCGAAAGAACAAACAGGACACTTTTTGGCTATGGGAAGGAATTGTTTCATCGAGGCACCACATACCGGACAATATTGGGTGGTTCTATCCCAGAAGAGAATCTCCCGGGCTTTACCGGCCATTACAAATTGATCGTGCGGTAGTAAATCAAACGAACTCCGTAAATCAGTCATCAGGTACCGACCGTTTTCTTTTATATCGAATGAAATCTCCAATGCTTTACACAGACTTCCCTGTAAAGTTGATATTTCGTGAATGATAGGAGTCTTTTCAGATGAAACAGGAATTTCAATCTGGTAAGGTATGGAATAGGAATTATCTTTTTTTTCGAGGAGGAGTAAATCATTATCGAAAACGAACCACCAGTTAGGTTGTGGATTATTCATGGGTTTCTTATTTAAAAATTTGCTGCAAAAGTACATAATTAACCAATGTAAGTATACAACAGAATATAAAAGTTTTATTTTTGCAACCTTATTACTAACACTAAATTATGAAGAACAGATTATGAAAAAGCTATTCCTGATTACTATTCTGTGTTATTTGTCAGCTGCAGTTTACGCTCAAAGTATTGTTCTTACTTCCGGTTCACTAGAGCCTTTGAAAGAGGAAAAGGTGATAAAGTTTGAGTTTACCTACGAGAATATGTTGGTCGGTAAAATGACCGAGGAAGAGTATGTATTGAAAAAGGTTTCCGGTTATAATGAAAAGGATCCGGGAAGAGGTGATGAATGGCGCGAAAAATGGTTTGCCGATCGGATCAATCGTTTCGAACCCAAGTTTATCGAGCTCTTTGATAAATACATGGAAAAAGTGGAAAAAGTATCCGGAGAAGAAGGAGCCAATTATGTTATCCTGTTGAATACAGAGTTTACAGAACCCGGATGGAATGTAGGAGTGATGCGCATGAATGCTTCTATTGATATGAGAGGTAAGATCTTAAACATCGCCAGTGGGGAACAGATCGCGACATTTGTCATAAAGAAAGCATCTGCCAGTAACTTTATGGGAACTGACTTTGATACAGGTTTTCGTATCCAGGAAACTTACGGAAAAGCAGGCCGCGAGTTTGCCAAGTTCCTTATCAAAAAAGGGAAGTTCAAATAGTATCAGCCTTATAGACTGATACTATGGTTGATTCCAATATCTTCCATGAATCGTTTGTCATGTGATATAACAAGCACAGTACCTGAATATCTTTTTATGGTATCCGTTATGATCTCAATGTTTTGAATATCCAGGTTATTGGTCGGTTCATCCAGAATGAAAAGATCCGGGGTGTTGTTATTAATCATGAGGCAGCAGAAGGCTAGTCTCATCTTTTCTCCGCCGCTTAGCTTTTTGCAAGGTTTGTCCCAAACATCGGCCGGAAAAAGAAACCTGTTCAATATAGTTTTTAATTCATGTTCTGGCAGAGGTATTCGGTTGAAGGCTTCTGCCTGTTCTAATATAGTCCGGTCGTTGCGGATGATGGAGTATTCTTGATCCATGTAGACATAACTGAGATTATCGGCCCGGGAGATCAATCCTTCTTGTGGTTCCAGTTTTCCGGTGATGAGTTTTAGTAGGGTTGTCTTTCCACTGCCGTTATTTCCTTGAATGGCAAGGCGTTCACCACTTCTAATTTCAAAATCCAGAGGCTCTTTCCATAGCTTTTCATCACTATAACCGAAATTGATCTTTTGTGCAGATACCAGTATTTTGCCCTTATGAAGAGAAGAAGAATTGAAGTCGGTTTTCAGTGTTGACGGAGGGGGAGCTGATGATCGTAACTTTCTTAGTTCTTCCTGGATGGTTTCTGTTTTATCCACATGAATACCTTTCAGTTTTGCCGTGCTGACTTCCGCTTTGCTTTTCAGGTTACCCATCGCAATGCGGGATACTCCTTTCTTCTGGTTTTGCTTTTCACCGCGAACATCATGCTTTTGTTGCCGTTCCAATGTTTCCCTGGCTATTTTTTTAGCGAGTCGAAGTTGTTTCTCTTTTTCTTCCAGTTGCAGTTGGATGGTTTGGCTTTCGATCGTTTTTTGTTCCTTGTAGAAATCGTAATTCCCTCCATAAACACTTATACCGTTTCGCTGCAACTCGCAGGTAACAGGCAGCAAATTTAACAGGGTACGGTCATGACTGATAATAAGTAAACTACCTCTGAATGACTGGATGAAATCGTATAGCTTTTCTCTATAGGAATAATCCAGGTGATTGGTGGGTTCATCCAGCAGGATGAATGCTTCTTCATGAATCTTCATACCGGCGAGGAATACCTTTGTTTTCTCACCTCCACTGAGCAGATGCATCGGGTGAGTCAGCGGAAAATCTTGCAGTCCCCAGAAAGATAAAGCAGCCTGCGTTCTTTCTTCGATATTCCAGTCTTCGTTCAGGATGGAGAAATATTGTTCATCAACCTGACCGTTCAGGATGGTATGTAAAGCATTGATCTTATCTTCTACTTCAAGTGCCTGAGCGATGTTTAGATGATCATACTGTCCGAAATGCTGGGGTACATAATAAATGCCGGAAGCAGGAAGTGAAACTGTTCCGGATGAGGGTGTCAGCTTTCCGGTAATGATTTGCATTAGTGTGGATTTACCACTGCCGTTTTTTCCCACCAGCCCCATCTTATCTCCCTTGTTTACTGATAAACTAATGTTGGAGAACAGACATTCTTTGTCTGCATGAACGTATGAAATACGTTGAATGACAATTGACATGATAATAAGTAAAATGGAAATGAAATAACAAAGAGTTTCAGAACTCTACTAAAAAACACGAACTGCCTGAAGAAGTGGCAGCATAATAATGATATGAAAGGTGTTTTTATTTCCTCATTGGAGTATTTATGTGATTCAGGGTGCAAAGTTACAAATATTTTATGGAATATTCAATCTTTGAAAAGAAAATAGCACTACTTTTGCGCTCATTATATATCACTAACGTAATTATTTTATGAATAACTTCTCTTATTACAATCCTGTAAAAATAATTTTCGGCAAAGGAAGCATTGCCCGGTTGAAAGACGAAATACCTACTGGCGCACGTGTGCTCGTGCTATATGGTGGTGGAAGTATTAAAAAGAATGGCGTATATGATCAGGTTGCAGATGCGCTGAAAGATTATAGCTGGAAAGAATTTTCCGGCATCGAAGCTAATCCGCATTATGAAACTTGTATGAAAGCGGTGGAATTGGTGAAGGAAAATAATATCGATTTCTTATTGGCGGTAGGTGGAGGTTCCGTATTGGACGCAACCAAATTGATTGCTGCAGCCGTATATTACGATGGGAATGATCCCTGGGATATTTTAGCAAAAAACGCTCCGATAAAGAAGGCTATGCCCTTGGCTGCAGTAATGACATTACCTGCTACCGGCTCAGAAATGAATGGTAACTCAGTAGTCACCAAAGCTAGTACCCATGAAAAGTTATCCTTTGGCTCTCCATTGGTTTTTCCGGTGTTTTCTGTATTAGATCCAGAAACCAGCTATTCTTTACCGGATAATCAGACAGCTAATGGAATCATAGATGCTTTTGTGCATGTTTGTGAACAATACCTTACCTATCCTTTTGATGCCCCCCTGCAAGACCGGATGGCAGAATCGATCCTCCAGACATTGGTACAGGAAGGTCCGAAAGCATTGAAAACACCGAAAGACTATGCTGTCAGAGCCAATATCATGTGGGCAGCCACCATGGCATTGAATGGTTTAATAGCAGTAGGAGTTCCTCAAGACTGGGCATCTCATTCCATTGGACATGAAATTACCGCCTTCCACGGATTGGCACATGCAGAAACATTGGCGATCGTTCTTCCTGCCTTAGCCCGTGTGATGAAAGAGAACAAAAAGGAAAAGCTTGTGCAAATGGGTGAACGGGTATTCGGTGTAAATTCCGGTAGTACTGAAGAAAGAGTTGAAAAAACAATCGAAGCGGTTGAATCATTTTTCCGTTCGCTGGGTGTGCGCACCAAATTATCGGAATACAGCTTGGGCGCTGAAATCATAGATCCCATTGTGCAACGTTTCGTGGAGCGAGGATGGAAATTAGGTGAAAAGGGAGACATTACACCTTTAAAGATACAAGAAATCCTGACCGCAGCATTGTAAGGTCAGGATTCTAAACTTTGCCGGACAGTAAGCAATGTATTTTTGTTTTACGTCCGGCTTTATATATAAGATAGCTCAGATTAATCCATATTCGTTTTACTGAACGACAACGGTAAGAGATCCTGAACACTTTTGATCTCGTATATTTCATCTGTTCCATACAATAAAATCCGGAAAGGTTGGTTAAAACGATTTTCAGTTTCCAGCATCACCTGACGGCATGCTCCACAGGGAGGAATCGGTTCATTCAGGAATCCTTTTTGATTCCGTGCTGCCACCGCCAACGTCTCTACAGGCTGATGCGGATATTCTGAGTTAGCATAGAATAAAGCTGTTCTTTCCGCACATAGCCCGGAAGGGTAGGCTGCATTTTCCTGATTGCTGCCTATTACGATGGTTCCGTTCTTTAAACGGGCAGCTGCACCCACTGCGAAGTTGGAATAAGGAGCGTAGCTTTTGTTCGTAGCATCCTTGGCTGCAATAATTAGGTTTTGGTCTGTTGCGGTAAGTTCCTCAAACTGAAATACTTTTATAACAGCCGTAATCGTAAGATCTTTCATAAGATAAAAATTATATATCACAAAGTTAGAAAAGAGATTGTTATTCTCAATTATTTTTATGATTTTTGTGGATAAGTTTTGGTTCTATATGTTTTTTCCTTAACAGGCATTAATCTATTTAATTTTTACAGAGGGTGAACAACGTCAATTTTAATCAAAACAAGTGAAGCAATGAATTTACAACGATTTTCCGTATTAACTTTTGCTGTCTTTTTCTTTTTTTCCAGTGACTTACAAGCGCAGAAGAAAAGTGAAAAATTCGTCAAATACATCGAAACCTATTGTGACATTGCTGTAGAGCAAATGAAACTGCACAAGATTCCTGCCAGTATAACACTAGCCCAGGGTATACTTGAAAGTGCTGGTGGGGAAAGTGAGTTAGCCCAAAAGAGTAGGAATCATTTTGGGATAAAATGTGGAGGTGACTGGACCGGTCCTTCGGTGACACATTATGATGATGGGCGTAATGAATGTTTCCGTTCTTATAAGAAAGTAAGCGAATCTTATGAAGATCATTCACTTTTTTTGGTTAATCGTGCATGGTATGCCCCTCTCTTTGAGCTTCCTATTACGGATTACGAAGGGTGGGCCAATGGATTAAAAAAAAGCGGGTTATGCTACAGACCCTAATTATCCCACCCGGTTAATTACGCTGGTTGAAACATATGAACTCCATTTATATGATCAGATTGGCTTAGGTGTTACTGATCCGAAACCTGGAAAAGAAGATCCAACTCCTGGCAAGGAAGATCCTACCCCCGGCAAAGAAGATCCTGTACCTATTGACCCAAGTACTGGTATCCACGAGATTTATAAAGCCAACGGACTGCTTTATATTATTGCCCGTAAAGGAGATACCTTTGAGACAATAGCCAAAGAAGTAGAAATGAAAGCGAAAAAACTGATTGAATACAATGATCTGGTAGCGGAATATAAACTTTCTGATGGAGATATTATCTATCTGGAAAAGAAGAATACGAAAGCTCCCAGAGGCTTCACTTTACATCAGGTAAAAGCTGGAGAATCAATGCATAGCATTTCGCAAATATATGGAATCCGGTTGAAGAACCTTTATAAACTTAACCGGCAGAGTGCCGATTATGTACCCGAAGTTGGTACTTTATTAAGAGTAAGATAATGTCCTTGAAATGTTATCTGTAATGATGAAAGCCAACCGCTCTGATCAGAATGGTTGGCTTTTTCGTTGGTAAGATAGAATTTATCGTTTATTCAAGGCTCCCGTATCGGGTCGTCAGTAGTTTTCTGTCTCCCAATGTATTGTCCACCCGGGCTACATTAATCCAGAACTTATTTTCACGAACAGACCCAATTGGATAAGCTGCTTTTTCACGTGGATAAGCATGTTTCCATTCATCGGAAACAACTTCGTATTCAGGATGCGGAGCATTCACCAAAACGTTGTCTGATTTATCAGCTGTTCCATTCTTCACTTCTTGGATTTCGTTCCAGATGGTAAGCATTACATCCACAAAGTTATTCAGTTCATCTAAACTTTCACTTTCCGTTGGCTCTATCATTAAAGTGCCATGCACAGGAAATGACAGGGTAGGAGCGTGGTAACCGTAATCCATCAGTCGTTTGGCTATATCATTTTCGGAGATTCCTGTTTCTTCGTTCACCTTTCTGCACTCCAGAATCATCTCATGGCCTACAAAACCATTGGCACCTCGGTAAACAATTCCATATGTGTCTTTCAGGCAGGCTGCCAGATAATTGGCACTCAGAATCGCTATTTTGGTGGCACGGGTTAATCCTTCAGCACCCATCATGCGGATGTATCCGTATGTAATCGGTAGTATACCTGCACTGCCATAAGGAGCCGCGGCAACTTCGTTTTGAGCATTTCCAAAGAAGGTATGTCCGGGTAGGAAAGGAATCAGATGTTCGGCCACGCAGATCGGACCAACACCCGGCCCGCCACCACCGTGAGGAGAAGCGAATGTTTTGTGCAGGTTCAGGTGACAGACATCCGCTCCGATAAAGCCCGGATTGGTTAATCCTACTTGGGCATTCATGTTAGCGCCGTCCATATAAACCTGTGCACCACAGTCGTGAATGATTTGGCAAATTTCTACAATCTCGGTTTCGAAAATACCATGTGTGGAAGGATAGGTAATCATCAGAGCAGCCAGATCGTCTTTGTTTTCAATGGCTTTGGCGCGTAAATCTTCCATATCTACATTGCCCTGTTCATCACAGGCGCAAGTAACCGTGGTATATCCGGCCTGGATAGCGGAAGCGGGATTTGTGCCATGAGCGGAAGCAGGGATTAATACTTTATGGCGATGTCCCTGTTCGATGCTTTCGAGATAGCTGCGAATCACCCGAAGTCCGGCATATTCTCCGGCAGCTCCTGAGTTGGGTTGGAGACTCACTCCGGCAAATCCGGTAATGACTTTCAGTTCTTCACTCAGGTTATTGATCAATTCCCGATAACCAGCAGCTTGGTCTTCGGGTACGAGCGGATGCATTGCCATAAATTCAGGCGTGCTTAACGGAAGCATTTCAGCAGCGGCATTCAACTTCATGGTACATGATCCCAGGGAAATCATGGAGTGGGCCAGTGATATATCTTTCCGATCCAGACGTTTGATATAACGCATCAGTTCCGTTTCGGTATGGTATTTCCGGAACACTTCGTGCGTCAGGAAATCGCTTTTACGTTGTAGTTCTTCTGCCAGGGTCGTTTCCGGAGTAATCTCTTTGAGTTTTATAGTGTCGGTTTCCGCAGCTATGGCAAAAATAGAAAGTAGTTTATTAACCGCTGCCAGATCGGTGGTTTCATCTACACTTAAACCTACGTCCCCGTTATCAAAATAGCGAAGGTTGACTTCTTTGCTTAAAGATATTGTACGTATTTCGTGAGCGGAAACGTGTGTCGGTAAAATAAACCGTAGCGTATCAAAATACTGCTTATTGACTTGTGTATAGCCTGCCTTGCTGATATATTTATCCAAACAAACCGCAATGCTGTGAATACGATTGGCAATGCCTTTCAATCCTTCGGCACCATGGTAAACTGCATAGAAACCAGCCATCGTAGCCAACAAGGCTTGTGCCGTACAGATGTTGGACGTTGCTTTTTCTCTTTTAATATGCTGTTCACGGGTTTGCAAAGCCATACGATAACAAAGTTTACCGTATTTATCTTTGGAAAGTCCGATGATTCTTCCTGGAACATTCCGCTTGAACTCATCTCGTGTAGCGAAATAAGCTGCGGATGGACCGCCATAGAACATCGGTGTACCTAACCGTTGCGAACTACCGAAAACAATATCTGCTCCCCATTCCCCGGGTGGAACCAGTAGTACCAAGCTCATGATATCCGCTGCCACTGCTACCTTGCAGTTGGCTGTGTGGGCCTTTTCTGTAAATGCCCGGTAATCTTCCACATTTCCGTTAGAGTTGGGGTATTGCAGTATACAAGAGAATACTTCCGGAGTAAATTCAAACTCCTGGTATTTGCCGGTTTTGATAACGATTCCTTGTGGAACGGCACGGGTATGAATAACCGCCAATGTTTGCGGGAATATATTTTCATCAATGAATACTACGTTGGCACCCGACTTCTGTTGATCGCGGGTACGAAGGGCATACATCATGCTGATTGCTTCGGCTGCTGCGGTAGCTTCATCCAGTAAAGAGCAGTTTGCCAGAGGTAATGCAGTAAGGTCACTGATTACTGTTTGGAAATTCATCAGTGCTTCCAGACGTCCTTGCGATACTTCTGCCTGGTAAGGAGTATAAGATGTGTACCATACCGGATTCTCAAACACATTACGCTGAATGACAGCGGGAGTAATGGTATTATACCACCCCATCCCGATATACGAGGTATATAGCTTGTTTTTGGAAGCAAGTTCCCAGATATGTTCTGCAAACTTATATTCGCTTAACGTCTCCATCAATTTCATGGGTTCTTTCAAGCGGATATTGTCCGGGATTGTTTTCTCAATCAGTTCATCAAGGGAATTCACGCCTATTTTTCGAAGCATGATTTCTTCATCCTGGGGGGTGATGCCCATATGGCGATCGGCAAATACATCTTTTTTCATGGATAGTGTGTTTTAAGTTTTATCTGAAGAAAGGATTTTCCATTTTTTCAATTCCGATGGTGGTGGGATTGCCATGGCCTGGGTACACAATCGTATTGTTCGGTAAGGTGAATAGCCGGCTGCAAATGTTTTCCCTTAAATCGTCGAAGTTACCTCCGGCCAGGTCGGCACGTCCGATACTTCCCTGGAACAATACATCACCAGCAAACATAACGTTACTGTCTTTGCAGTAAAATACCAAACTGCCGGGTGAATGTCCAGGCACATGAATAGCTTCGAGGGTGGTGTTTCCGAATGTGATAATATCACCGTCATTGATATATTTGCCAAGGGGTACCGGCGTATCTTTCAAATGGAAACCAAATGAGCGGGATTGATTAGGAGCCAGTTCCAACCAGAATTCATCCAATTTATTTGCTTCCGGACTTAATCCGAATTCCTGCAACATGAACGGATTGCCGAATATATGATCCAGATGCAGATGTGTGTTCAACACATGTTTCAATTGCAATTCGTTATTTTGAATGTAATTTTTCAGGGTCTGCTTTTCTTCGTCATAAAAGCACCCCGGGTCAATAACAACCGCTTCTTTCGTTTCGTCCCACAGCACGTAGCAGTTAACGGGGAACATATTGAATTCAAATCTCTTTATTTTCACGTTGTAGAATTTATAGTTTTTAAGTTTGTTCGTATATTGTTTTTAGTTTAAGTGCGTCCATCAATGAGTTTACGTTATTGCAATTACAATGAAGAGATGAAGGGTCAATCTGTCAGGCTTTCAGCCTTATAACTTCATTTTTTTATCTCTTTTATTCTTTACCATAATTGTGATAACATACAGCTAATTTCTGTTGAACTATATATCATAATATAGTATGGAACGATTACTTATAATTTTAAGTCTATGGTTATTGTTTTTTATTTCCCATACGCTGAGTGCTTTAACCGATAAACTCACAAACTCACATAAACCACCTTCTTAGTCTCAAAGAATTCCTCATCAAAATCTTCACTCAAACTATGGATCAGGGTTTTGTTTTTAAAGGGCATCGCCTCCTTTTCCAATTCGCCCCCTTTCAGACAAATCAGTCCGTTAGGGAGAGGATTCTGTTGTTTTGTGGAAATATTCTTTCGGATGATCTTGATAAGATCGGCCAATGGCATGACGGCCCTGCTCACCACAAAATCGAAGAGTTGTTTCTCTTCCTCTGCACGAGCGTGACGGAAGGTCACATTTGTAAGTCCAATTGAATTAGCTACCTCGGTGGCTACACGTACCTTCTTACCGATACTATCCACCAGGTGGAAAGAAACTTCCGGGAAGAGTATGGCTAATGGGATACCTGGAAAACCACCTCCCGTACCTAAATCCATTACCTTTGTACCGGGGCGGAATTGAATAATTCGGGCAATTCCCAGGGAGTGCAACACATGATGTTCGTATAGGTTACCGATATCCTTTCGGGATATAACGTTAATCTTTGAATTCCAATCTGTATATAAGTCGTATAAAGCACCCAACTGCTTTTGCTGTTCTTCCGTAAGGTTCGGAAAATATTTCAGAATTATGTCCATTTTATTTTCTAAGCTGACTGATAATAGGGTTTTCGCCCAGCAGATGAGAGACCACTTCGTAGGGGAGAGTAATTTCTGTCTCACCCATTACGTAGGGAGTGAAGTCATAAATATTATAGAAAAAGGTAATACCGTCTTTGTCTAAATAGAAGTTCTCAGTAGGAGTGAGTTCTCCTGTTAACCCGTAGCCTATGTCTTCCAGGTCTTCCCGGCTGGTTAATTTGTTCTGCATAATTAACTGGTTCCAAAGCAGATCCGTTAATGCCTCTGTGTAATCACCGGTGAAAATATCATCCAGGGTTAGTTGATGAAGGTTTTTTAAGTCGTAATTAAGAAAAGTGGTTGCATAGATGCCATGAGCACCCCCAGTGTATTCTGTATAATATATTTTATACACCAATAGATCTTTCTCGTACAGCTTTACTTCGCTTTCAATGCTTTTATAGTAAGAGTACCAGGAGCTGATGGCCGGAGCATCGCTTCCGGTTTTTTTCAGTTCTTCTGAGTACATCGACTCCAGATCCAGGCGATATTCTGCAACATAATTTTCTTTGTAAATGTCAATGGCTTCCTGCAGGGTTGCAGCCTCGACTCTTTCACCCAGACTCGTGCTAAGGAAAACCTGGTTAAGGCTGTCCATTAAACGTTGGTCCGACGATTTGGAAATATAGGTATAGTTGATGATCAAGTTGCATGCCGGCCTGGCCGTATCTCCGAAAAGGTGGGCGATCTCATTCAGTTCAATCTTATCAAACTGGAAGTCTCCCGTGTTTTTGTCACGGCAAGAGGATAAAAAAAAGCTTGTAGAAAGTATTATCCCAAGCAGAATAGCATATTGTTTTTTCATGAGAGCTTTTTCTTTATTTTATGAAAATATTTGTATGAATTCACTACACAAATATAGAACTTCTTAACGAATAGAAAGAATAAAAAAGAAAAATATTGGGTAAGAAAGATCAAAACTCCCTATCTTTGCGAAAGATATGAACACGAAGATAGCAAATGGCTTCATTATAAGCATGTTACTCTGTTCCACTTACTGTTATGGACAGGTGCGTGGAACAGTAAAAGATAAAGAAGGAATCCCCATACCTGGGGCCAATATACTTTGGCAGAATACAACCACTGGCGCTATTACCACCGAAGATGGCAGTTTTTCCATTACGAAACCTGTTGAATCCAATCGCTTGGTTATCAGCTTTATGGGCTATGAGAACGATACGATTCGGGTGACAGACCGGAATGCAGTGCTTCAGATAGTACTCCGGGAAGGGGTGGAACTGGACGAAGTACAGGTAGTAAGCCGGAAGCTGGGGACAATGAAACTTCGCAACAGTGTGATGAACGAAGACATGATTACCAGTGCCGAACTCAGCCGCGCTGCCTGCTGTAATCTGGGGGAGAGCTTTGTGACCAATCCCTCCGTGGACGTCAGCTACTCGGATGCCGCTACAGGCGCCAAACAAATACGTTTGCTGGGTTTATCAGGTACTTATGTGCAGATGCTCACGGAAAATATTCCTAACTACCGGGGTGCAGCCGCTCCCTACGGACTGGGTTATGTGTCGGGGCCGTGGATGGAAAGTATCCAGGTGTCGAAAGGAACTTCTTCGGTTAAGAATGGCTATGAAGCACTTACCGGACAGATCAACGTAGAATTCAAGAAACCCCAAACCACGACGGATATTGTCTCTGCCAATCTCTTCGCTTCGTCAACCAACCGCTTCGAAGCCAATGCCGATGCTTCCGTCAAGCTGAATAATCGCTGGACAACCATGCTGCTGGCCCATTATGAAAATGAAACGAAAGCGCACGATTCCAACGACGACGGATTTGCCGATATTCCACGTGTAGAGCAATATAACTTCTGGAACCGTTGGGTGTATATGGGAGATAATTACGTATTCCAGGCCGGAATCAAAGCATTGTCCGAAGAGCGGAAAAGTGGTCAGGTTTCTCACGGGGATATGCATATAACCAATCCTTACAAAATCAACATTGAAACAGATCGGTACGAATTCTTTACCAAGAACGCGTTTATCCTGAACAAAGAAAAGAATACCAATATAGCCTTGATGCTGTCGGGTACTTTGCACAACCAGGATGCCACGTACGGAATGAAGTACTACAACGTAAACCAGAGCAATGCGTATGCTTCTTTACTTTTCGAAACGGAATTCACTAAGCAGCATAGCCTTTCTGCCGGACTGAGTTTCAATTACGATGGCTTTGATCAGAAGTATCGGTTGGACAATCAGGCAGAAGCGCAGGTATTCGATCCGTTTGTCAAAGAATCCGTTTACGGGGCATACGTGCAATATACGTATAACCTGAATGACAAACTGATTCTGATGGGCGGTATCCGGGGAGATTACAGCAATGAGTACGATTTCTTTGTTACCCCCCGGGCTCATATCAAATACAATCCGAATGAATATATTCATTTCCGTGTTTCCGCCGGAAAGGGATATCGAACCAATCATGTGCTGGCGGAGAATAATTACCTGCTCGCCAGTAGTCGACAGGTACTGATTCCGCACCCGTTGAAACAGGAAGAAGCTTGGAATTACGGAGTCAGCATTTCCACCTATATCCCTCTGTTTGAGAGGACATTGAACCTGAACGCTGAGTATTACTATACCGACTTTTCGGAGCAGGTAGTAGTGGATATGGACAGTAATCCACACGCGGTTTCTTTCCTCAACCTCGATGGACGTTCTTATTCCCAGGCATTTCAGGTGGAGGCTACTTATCCGTTTTTCGAAGGATTCTCGCTGACTGCCGCTTACCGCCTGACGGACGTAAAAGTAAACTACAACGGCGAAATGCGTGAAAAACCTTTAACCGGTAAATACAAAGGCTTGCTCACTGCCTCTTATCAAACGCCGCTGGGACTCTGGCAGTTCGATGCTACGTTGCAACTCAATGGTGGTGGACGGATGCCCGATCCGTATACGCTGGCAAACGGTACTCCATCCTGGAACTCCCGCTACAAATCCTTCGAGCAGTTGAGTGCCCAGATGACCCGTTATTTCCGTTGGGGTTCTGTGTACGTCGGCGGAGAGAACCTGACGAACTTTAAACAGAAGAATCCGATTATCGGTGCTGACAATCCGTGGGGAGGTAACTTTGATTCAACCATGATCTGGGGGCCTATGCATGGATCCAAATTTTACATCGGCCTTCGGTTTAACCTGGAAAGAAACTAGTTGATCCTGTCTGGTGGCTGGATTCTCCCGTCAGGAGGGTATGTATTAGCATGTCAAAGAGCGAATGACTTTTGATCAGGAAGTCATGCTGCAAAGATAGAGGGTGCAAAATTGGCGCAGGCGAGAATAGGCAAGAATTGGGCTCAAATTCTGAAGCAGCCTGACATTTAACAATCTATAACTTATTAGCGTTAACAAGCAGACATTTCAAAGACTTGGTGCCGGTTGAGTTTTCTTCCAATGCCGGTTGCACTTCTTCTGATTGCCAGTTGTGTTACATCCGACTCCAATAACTTTGAGAAAAGTATAACAGCAAAATTATATCAGGCAAATTATAACGACGACGACTGCTTTTTGCAACAGACGACGACGTCGTAGTTCTTTTCTTTACTCTATTTTTCTTTTCTTTACTCTTCTCTACTTTACTCTTCTTTACTGTACCAGCGTCGCTGGTGAAAGATTTTTGGAAAGATTACAGGCATAACTGTTTTATATTGACGAAGTTGTACCATTCAAAAAATAGTTGTACCTTTGTTGAACGAACGTTCAATGTTATGGAAAAAACAGAGAGTAAAGACTATATTCTAGAGAGAACATTCTATCTTCTTTTAACAAAAGGTTATGATGGAGTTTCAATATCCGACATCCAAAAAGAAACCGGAATGTCGCGAGGATTGTTATATCATTATTTCGGCAGTAAGGAGGAACTCTTCCGGATGGCAGGCGAGCGTTTCATTATAGATGTTTTTTTTGCTAAACCGTACCTGACGGAAGGATTTGGATTACCTGAACTCATTGACTATGTTATCAAACAATATGACATGGCTAATGAGAGCTGGAACAGGCGTTTTGGTAATTGCGGAGTTACCATCGCTAATTACGATTTTTTATTTTACCAGCTTGTTCAGAAGGAAGAGAGAATTGCCCTTATTTATAAGAATTTGCGTACGGCAGAAAATCTGGCATGGGCAAACGCGGCTCGGGTTTCCCTCGAGCGTGGGCATATCCGGGATATATTTACGCCCCAGCGGATTGCCCTTCATTTTATTACACTATTGGATGGTCTATGGGTGCAAACCGTAGAAGAGAAGAATTCCTCTTTCCATTCCTTTCTGACGAGGCAACTGTTGCTTGACTATTATAAGTTATTGTTGATTTAATTTTTTTTGATTATATTTTGAACGTTTGTTCAATTCATGTTATGAGAGAGACTCAGAATTTTGAAACAGAGAAGTTGTTGGCTACAGGTAAAGTAGGGTCGCTGATAGCGAGATATGCTATACCTGGTGCCGTGGGATTGGTGTTTTTTAGTTTACAATCCATTGTAGATGGTATTATTGTAGGAAACTTTGTAGGAGCCGATGCATTGGCCAGTGTCAGTCTGGTGATGCCAACCTATACCCTTTTAACGGCTCTTTCTTTAATTATAGGTGTGGGTTCACAGGCGCAGATGAGTATCGGCATGGGACAGGGTGATTATCGGAAAATGAAAAGTGCCCTGAAGACAGGATTGCTTTCCATTGCGGTATTTGCTACGGTGTTCTGCATATTTATTAATTTATTCCCTACGGAAGTGGCTACCTTCCTGGGTGCTGAAGGAGACTTGTTATACCATTCGGTAAGATATATTAACGGGGTAATGCCGTTTATTATTGCCAATGCCTGTTTTTATTTCTTTGACTTTGCGTTGAAAGCACTGGGGCATCCCCGTCTTTCGATGATTGTGATGGTGTCTTCCGTTGTGTTTAATGCCGGATTGAGTATTCTGTTTGTGACAGTTTTCGAAATGGGTACATATGGAGTAGGTCTGGCTACCGGATTAACCGTGTTAATGGGAGCGATATTATCCGGACTCGTGGTTTTCAAACAACTGAATGCGCATGAAACCCTGCGCAAAACGAAAGCCTATTTTAGTTGGCGTTTATTGGGAAGAATATTCTACAACGGTTCATCCGAAGGAGTTTCTGAGATAGCGATGGGCCTTACTCTTTACCTGTTCAATATTACCTTGCTGGAGTATGCCGGCAAAGAAGGAGTAGCGGCATACGCCGTTATCAACTATATGATATTTATCGGAACCAGTATCTATCTGGGTGTATCAGACGGAACGATACCGGTAGTCAGCTTTAACTATGGAGCCCAATTATGGGACAGAATCAGGCAGGCAATCCGGTTGGTGATCCGAACCAACTTTACAATTGGTGTTATTTTCCTGTTCCTGCTATGGGTAATGGGAGAATCGATTATCTCTTTATTCTTGGACGAATCGAGTCAGGGGGTGATTGATCTGGCCGCCGATGGTTCGGAGATTATGGGGATTGCTTTCCTGATGAATGGTTTCAATATCTTTTGTGCCAGCTTCTTTACGGCCATCGATAATGCCAAGCTATCTTTGGTAATTGCTTCACTCCGCGGACTGGTTTTTATCGTGATCGGAATACTGATCTTGCCGAAGATATTTGGAATTAACGGTATCTGGATGACCATTCCGTTGGCAGAATTCCTGACAGCTATAGTGGGAGTAATCCTGATAACCCGGGCTACCCGTGGGTTTAAGCACAGGTTATCAGGTCAGGCTAAAGATGCTTGATCATCCGGCCTCTGTTATTCCCCCAGGAAGAGTTTCATATCTTCATCCACTGTGCCAATACCTGCTAGGCCGAATGTATTCACCAGAATGTCAGCGACATTAGGTGAAAGGAAAGCGGGCAGGGTCGGTCCCAGATGAATGTTTTTCACACCCAGCGAGAGCAGAGCCAGCAATACGATAACGGCCTTTTGCTCGTACCAAGCGATATTATAGGCAATCGGAAGATCATTGACATCGTTTAGTCCGAATATCTCTTTCAGTTTTAAGGCGATAACTACCAGTGAATAGCTGTCGTTACATTGTCCGGCATCCAGTACGCGGGGAATTCCGTTGATATCTCCCAACGGAAGTTTGTTGTAACGGTATTTGGCACAACCAGCGGTTAAGATGACCGTATCCTGTGGCAGTTGTTGTGCAAACTGGGTGTAGTATTCACGGCTCTTCATCCGTCCGTCGCAACCGGCCATGACAAAGAATTTCCGGATAGCACCTGTTTTTACGGCTTCTACTACTTGATCTGCCAGGGCAAACACCTGCTCGTGTGCAAAACCGCCTATGATGGTTCCTTTTTCTATTTCTGTAGGAGCCGGACATCTTTGGGCATGTTCGATGAGTCCGGAAAAATCCTTCGGTTGTCCGTTTACCCGATCGGTAATGTGAGGGAATCCGTTGAAACCCGAGGAGCCGCTTGTATAAACCCTGTCAGCATACGTAGCATTGGCCTTCGGTGGAACAATACAGTTGGTCGTGAAGAGGATAGGGCCGTTGAAAGTTTCGAAATCATCCGTTTGCTTCCACCAGGAACTACCGTAATTTCCAACAAAATGCTTGTATTTCTTGAAAGCCGGATAGTAGTGGGCAGGAAGCATTTCACTGTGGGTATAAACATCTACACCTGTCCCTTCGGTTTGTTCCAGCAGGTCTTGCATGTCGCGTAAGTCATGACCGGAAATAAGAATGGCCGGATTGTTTCGTACCCCGATGCTTACCTGTGTAATCTCCGGGTGGCCATACGTAGTAGTATTGGCTTCATCGAGTAGAGCCATTACCTTTACGCCCATGTTTCCGCATTTCAGAACCAGGGCTGTTAAATCATCAGCAGACAGTTGATCGTTTCGGGTAGCTACCAGGGCCTCGTGCATAAATGCATAGAGTTCCGAATCTTCAAAACCCAGATTGTAGGCATGTTCGGCATACGTGGCAATTCCTTTGATACCATACGTCAGGAGCTCACGCAAAGAACGAATGTCTTCGTTGGCAGTAGAAAGAACTCCTATTTGAGTGGCTTTTTCTTCCATTTCTGTTAAGGTATCGGCTTTCCAGGTCAGGCAGTCGCAAGCATCGTTATCGAGGGATATATCTGCTGCTGAAAGCATGTGGTTTAATTCTTCCCGGATGGCAAAAGCTTCCCGGATTTTTTCTTCAAAACGAGTTTTATCAAAGTTGGCGTTGGTGATGGTCATAAACAGTGCGTCAACCGTCAACTTATTGGCCTTCGACACTTCTATCCCTTTCTCTCTCAGTCGGGTAGCTTGTATGGAAATTCCTCTTAGCAGGAAGATCAGCAAGTCTTGAAGGTTTGCTACATCATCCGTTTTGCCACACACTCCTCTTCGGATACAGCCTGTTCCTTGGGCTGCTTCCTGGCATTGGAAACAAAACATACTCATGATTTTTAAAATTTAGAATTCGGAAGTAAGCAGGTAAGAATCCAGGGTTAGGAATGGATTCTTACTGTTAGTGCTTACCTATCGGATCGTTGATTATGCGAATAGTAGTTTGAATAATTCACTGTACAGATTATTAACTCTTTAACTCCTGCTGTTACAACCATTCTTCCTGCAATATGTCACCTTGCAAACCCATGACGATCTTTTTCACAGGAATCTTCCGGCGGGCGTTCGATACGGCCAGTTGTGCCAGTTGAAGCAGTCCCCCACAACAGGGAACTTCCATAATAATAACGGTCAGGGTATTGATCAAAGATCGGTCGATCATGGCTGTTATTTTTTGTACATAGGTTTCTTTACCGGTGTCGAGCTTGGGACAGGCAATGGCAAGCGTATGGTTTTTCAGGAAACGGTTGTGAAAATCACCGTAGGCATACGCTGAACAATCGGCTGCCAGCAGTACATCTGCACTTTTGAAGTAAGTAGCTTCTGGATTTAAAAGATGTAGTTGTACCGGCCATTGGCGTAGTCGGGAGCCAACTTCTGCTGTAGGCATTGTGGCATAAGCACGGGGAGCGAACGATAATTCTTTGCTGCCGGGGCATCCACATCCCTGTTTGGGAACTGCTGCCTGCTTGTTGTCTGTTAATCCTGTCATATCTAGTTGCATGTTGTGTTCTTTTAAATATTGCAAGCCTTGTTGCACGTATTCGGTTTCGTTATGCTGTTGAAGATGGAGTAAATGTGCCCGGATGGTTTTTTCACCTTTCGGGGAAATCCGTTCCATCACTGCATATTCATCATAGGGTTCGGCTTCCCGCTCTTCCAATTCAATGGCTCCTACCGGACATTCGCCGATACAGGCGCCCAAACCGTCGCAAAACAGATCGCTGATCATCCGGGCTTTCCCGTCAATGAGTTGTAAGGCTCCTTCGTGGCAACCTTCTACACAAAGACCGCAACCGTTACAAAGTTCTTCATCAATTTTTATGATTGTTCTTTTCATCTTTGTCGTCTCTTTGTTTGATACAAAGATAAGCTGCCTTGCAACCAAACAGTGTCACATTTGTTACACTACTGGAAAAGATTTGTTATTTTTGCAGTTTTCCGAGTGTTCCTTTCTTCTTTGGGTTACATCCGTAGGGGTAGGGGCATCCCTTGTGGGGGCCCTGATAATGGTTTACCTGATATAATGAAAATATAAATTGTAATCAGAGGGCAGCCACAAGGGATGCCCCTACGCCTACGGATACCAAAAGAAGAAACCATAACAGGCTTTAAATACATATATACAATGGATATCAACGTCTTATTTAAGCTACCTTTGTTCAAAAACATCCCCGCACCAGATCGGGAAGAGTTTATCGCCAATTCGAATCTTAGGACGAAATCCTATCCGAAAGGAGCATACATTGCCCGGCAGCGGGATACAGTAGACGCTCTGTACTTTCTTATACAAGGGAGTGTAAAAACCGAAATGATCTCGGAGTCGGGGAGTGTGTTGAGTATGGAAAACATTGTTGCACCTAATTCACTGGCTCCGGCTTTTCTGTTTGCCGAGAATCATCACTTTCCCGTAGATGTGATTGCATTGGAAAAATGCGAAGTAGTGACCTTTCCCAAACAGGCGGTTATTAAACTGTTATCTTCCAGCGAGCCTTTTCTGCTGGGCTATATGGCTTTGATATCGAACCGGGCCAGTTTCCTGTCTCAACGGTTGAAACTTCTTTCCATTAAAACCATTAAAGGAAAATTATCTCAGTATATCCTGGAAAGAACCCGTGACAAACATTTTGTACTGCCGATGAATCAGACCGAATTGGCTGAATATTTTGGTGTAGCCCGTCCATCTTTAGCCCGAAGTTTATCTGAGATGGTTGCAGAAGGAATTATCCGCCTGGAAAGAAGAAAAGGTGAAGTTTTAAACCTCAATGCATTGAAAGAATTAATTATTCAATAGCTGAATTACATACAACTTAATTACTACATTTGCACGCATAAATTTTGTGAGAAAATGAATTTACTCTTTTTGATTGGAGGATTAGTATTGATCCTGGTGGGTGCCAACGGATTAACAGACGGGGCTTCGTCGGTAGCCCAACGTTTTAATATACCACCTATTGTAATCGGATTAACCATTGTTGCTTTCGGAACATCTGCACCGGAATTAGCCGTTAGTATTTCCTCCGCTCTGAAAGGAAGTGCTGATATCGCTATCGGAAACGTGGTAGGAAGTAACCTTTTTAATACATTTATGATTGTAGGCTGTACGGCTATATTTGCCCCGATAGCTATCACGAAGAATACTCTTCGCAAAGAAATTCCGTTGTGTATTCTTTCTTCGATTGTTTTGTTAGTATGTGCCAACGATGTGATATTGGACGGAGGGCGGGAAAATGTACTCAGTACCTCGGATGGTATTATCCTGCTTTGCTTCTTTGTCATCTTTTTGGGCTATACATTTGCTATTGCATCCGGTGGAAGTGGGGAAACGGGAGAAATTAAACAAATGCCGATCTGGAAGTCTGCCATATATATTGTTGGCGGATTGGTGGCTTTGGTGTTGGGCGGACAATGGTTTGTAGACGGTGCCAGTGGCATTGCCCGCGGACTGGGAGTCAGTGAATCCGTCATTGGTCTGACGCTGGTTGCCGGAGGAACTTCCTTACCTGAATTAGCAACTTCCATTGTGGCTGCGTTAAAGAAGAATCCGGAGATTGCGATCGGCAATGTCATTGGCAGTAACTTGTTCAATGTATTTCTGGTGTTAGGAGCCAGCGCCACCATTACCCCTATGCGGTTGGGCGATATTAATAACTTCGATTTATTGACGTTGTTAGCTTCAGGCATCCTGCTCTGGTTCTTTGGTCTCTTTTTCAAGAAACGAACCATTACCCGCATTGAAGGAGCAGTGTTGGTAGCGTATTATATTATTTATACGGTGATTCTGATTAGAATGAGTTGATTAAGTAGATTTTTTGTATCTTTGTGTGAACAAAAAAATAACGATTATGAAGAAAATAATATTAATGGTTGTGGCCATATTCATGATAGGTACTACAACTGCTTTTGCAAAGGAATTACGCGAAGTTGTTTTTAAAGTAGAACAGATGATGTGCCAGAACTGCGAAAAGAAAGTAAAAAACAACATCAAATTTGAAAAAGGGCTTAAAAGCTTTGATACTGACCTGAAAGAAAAGACCGTTACCATTACCTATGATCCGGAAAAAACGAATGTTGAAAAGTTACAGGAAGGATTCCGTAGATTTAAATATGAGGCGGTTGTGGTAGAAGACAAAGTAAAAGAGTCAAAAAAGTAACCGAACAAACGCCCATATTCACTGTTGTGTTTTAACTATTAACTGCTTACAATATGGGTACCAAGATAATTAAGAAATCATTTCCTGTACTTAATATGCACTGTGCAGGATGTGCCAACAATGTAGAACGGACAGTAAAGAATATGCCGGGAATTACGGATGCTTCCGTCAATCTGGCTACTAATACACTTTATGTCTCCTACGAAGATCATTTATTAACTCCCGGAGCTATACGCGCGGCCGTGCTTGCTGCCGGATACGACCTGATCATTGAAGAAGATCATCAAGCTGAAAGACAGGAAGAAGAACAACAAAAGAATTACCAGAGCCTGAAAAAACGGGTGATCTGGGCATGGGTATTTGTGGTACCTATGTTATTGCTTTCGATGGTGTTTATGCATGCACCGTATGCCAATGAAATGATGTTGCTCCTGTCTCTTCCGGTTATTTTCATTTTCGGACGTTCCTTCTATGTTAATGCATGGAAACAAGCCAAGCTGGGACGTAGCAATATGGATACACTGGTGGCCCTAAGTACGTCCATAGCCTTCCTTTTCAGTGTCTTTAATACATTCTTCCCTGGTTTCTGGACAAGCCGAGGGCTGGAACCTCATGTTTATTACGAAGCAGCCACTGTTATTATTGCCTTTGTACTAACCGGAAAACTGATGGAAGAGCGAGCCAAAGGCAATACCTCCGGTGCCATCAAAAAGTTAATGGGTCTTCAACCGAAAACAGCCCGTATATTACGCGATAAGCATGAAACAGATATTCCGATTGAAGAACTCCAGATAAAGGACCTGGTGGTTGTTCGTCCGGGTGAACAAATCCCGGTAGATGGTAACCTGGTGGAAGGAAGTTCGTATGTAGACGAAAGCATGATTAGTGGTGAACCTGTTCCGGTAGAGAAAAAAACGGGCAGCTGTGTGTTGGCAGGAACTATCAACCAGAAAGGTTCTTTCGTTATAGAAGCTACGAAAGTAGGAAGTGAAACCTTACTGGCTCGTATTATCCGCATGGTACAGGAAGCACAGGGAAGTAAAGCCCCTGTACAGCGTATTGTGGATAAAGTAACCGCTATTTTTGTGCCTGTTGTATTAGGATTGGCTGTGCTTACTGTTATTTTGTGGCTGACAATCGGAGGAACTGCTTATATTTCTCACGCATTAATGTCCGCTGTCTCCGTACTCGTTATTGCTTGCCCCTGTGCATTGGGGCTGGCCACACCCACTGCTTTAATGGTTGGAATCGGTAAAGCAGCTCATCACCATATTTTGGTAAAAGATGCTGTGGCTCTGGAACAAATGCGGAAAGTAAATGCGGTTGTACTTGACAAAACAGGTACACTAACAGAGGGTCATCCAACAGTAACCAGTATTTTATGGAGTTCTACGCAGGAAGAAAGCTGCAAGGATGTATTGTTGGCTGCTGAATTAAAATCAGAACACCCACTCGCTGAAGCCATTGTGTCTGCCTTGCGCGAAGAATATATAACAATTCCCGCTCCGGTTGAAAGTTTTCGAAGTCTGACAGGTAAAGGTATTGAAGTTACTTATCAGGGCCAGGTTTATTGGGCGGGAAGTCATAAACTGGTAAAAGATTATCAGGCGGAGATTACAGAACTGATGACAGAGATGAGGGATGAGTATGCTTCCAAGGGAAACAGCATCACTTACTTTGGTCGTGGCACTGAATTACTTTCAATTATTGCTATAGCTGATCAGGTAAAGCCTACTTCTATTCAGGCTGTAAAGGAGCTTCACCGACAGGGAGTGGAGGTTCACATGCTGACAGGTGATAGCGAGAAAACTGCTTCTGCCGTTGCCGAACGTCTGGGTATTATTCAATACAAGGCTGATGCTTTGCCAGATGAGAAAGAGAAATACGTACAGGATTTGCAGGCACAAGGCAAAATAGTAGCGATGGTTGGTGATGGTATCAACGATTCACAAGCTTTGGCCCGTGCCGATGTAAGT
Source organism: Bacteroides sp. (assembly GCA_021201335.1). Classification (GTDB taxonomy): domain Bacteria; phylum Bacteroidota; class Bacteroidia; order Bacteroidales; family Bacteroidaceae; genus Bacteroides. Next base: position 114,788 of record JAJQFD010000040.1, read on the forward strand.
ATTGCAATGGGCAAGGGTACGGATATTGCCATGGATGTTGCCATGGTGACTTTAATGACATCCGATCTGATGTTGCTTTCGAAAGCATTTACTCTTTCCCGGCAGACAGTTCGGTTGATCAAACAAAACCTCTTTTGGGCTTTCATCTATAATTTAATTGGTATTCCGATCGCTGCGGGTATTCTTTATCCTATAAACGGCCTCTTGCTAAATCCGATGCTCGCAAGTGCTGCGATGGCCTTCAGTTCCGTTTCTGTAGTATTGAACAGCTTAAGCCTCGGAAGGAAGAAATTATAGGTAAGCAGTAAGAAGTCCAGACGTAAGAATTGATATTGAAAGATAAGAGAATGAAGGATATAAACTTTTTGGATTGGGGATTGATTTCTTACGCTGATGCCTGGAAGCAACAGACAGACTTGTTCAACCATTTAATTGCTGCTAAAATCGCAGGTGAACCGTATGAAAACCTGATTATTACCTGCGAACATCCGCATGTATACACATTAGGTAAAAGCGGGAAAGAAAACAACATGCTGCTGGGCGAAGCGCAGTTGAAAGCCATTGATGCGACCCTTTACTACATTGACAGGGGAGGGGATATTACCTATCACGGTCCTGGACAATTGGTTTGCTATCCCATTCTCAACCTGGAAGATTTCCATTTGGGTCTCAAAGAATACATCCACCGATTGGAAGAAGCCGTTATCGATGTCTGTGCCCACTATGGAATTATTGCTGAACGAATGGAAAAAGCAACCGGCGTTTGGCTTGATATAAATACTTCCCGTGTCCGTAAAATATGTGCTATCGGTGTCAGAAGCAGTCGGTATGTCACTATGCATGGACTTGCTTTGAATGTAAACACTGCTTTACGCTACTTTAGCTATATCCATCCGTGCGGATTTATTGACAAGGGTGTTACTTCTCTGCAACAGGAACTCCACCAAGAAGTAAATATAGAAGAGGTAAAAGAATTACTTAAACAGAATCTTGTTCGTTGTTTGGGTTAAGAAGTTAAGTTGCCAATGAGTTAAGTAGTTAAGGATCCCGGTTATGTTTTATACTTAATTCTTACTTCTAAATTATAAATTCTTAATTTCTTTTCCTATCTTGCGTTTTATTAAATGAAAACACAACATGAACAACGAGTTTAGCCCTATACGCGTAAAGTTTGTCTATCTGCCTGTTGTTAATTTAGCAATCCAGCAAAACGGCGTATCACTCATCCGGGAATTTACCATCGAGAATAAAACGAACGACTCATTCAAAGACATCCTGATTTTATTAAAGGTAGAGCCGGAATTTGCTACTATTGTTCCGTATGCGATCGAGAAGATTGCTGTAGGAGACACCGTTCGTATTGAGACATTCAGGCTAAACTTATCTACAGATTTTTTCACGCAACTTACGGAAAAAATAACAGGAAGCTTCCAGCTGGAAATCTATTCCGGTAAAGATATTCTTTTTCGGCAAACTTATCCCATTGATGTGCTAGCCTATGATGAATGGGGTGGGCTGACTGTTCTGCCAGAGATGCTGTCGGCTTTTGTGATTCCCAATAATCCATCTATTATACCCGTATTAAAACGTGCGGGTGAGATATTGGAGCAATGGACTGGATCACCTTCTCTGGATGAATACCAGAGTCGGAATTCTGACAGGGTACGTAAACAAATGGCTGCTATTTATACGGCCTTATCCGAAATGAATATCATTTATAGCAGCGTACCGGCCAGCTTCGAGAAACATGGTCAGCGGATTCGCATGGCAGACACGGTACTCACGCAACGGATAGGAACCTGCCTGGATATGGCATTGCTCTATGCTTCCTGCCTCGAAGCTGCAGGTATTCATCCCTTGCTTATCATTACACAAGGTCATGCTTTTGCCGGTGGATGGTTAATACCGGAAACATTTCCGGACAGTATTACCGATGATGTTTCGTCACTCACCAAACGAACAGCAGAAGGTATTAATGAAATAACATTGGTGGAAACAACTTGTATGAATCAAGGTCATTTTCTGGAATTCGACCAATCAGAGAAACTGGCTAACGATAAATTGGCTACTGATTTCATTCTTGCTATGGATGTGAAAAGATCCCGATTCAGTGGAATCAGGCCACTACCACAACGATTGCGACAACAGGAGCACGGGGAAGTAGAGGAGGAGGAAATAGAAGCCATTCCAGATACCACTCCAGAAAATATCAATCCGTATGATCTATCAGGTATCCAAACAGCTGCCGTCCTTACCAAACAAATGATTTGGGAAAGAAAACTTCTGGATTTAAGCTTACGCAATAACCTTTTGAACATTCGCATTACCAAGAATACACTTCAGCTTATTTCTACCGATCTGCATCTGTTAGAAGATGCATTGGCAGATGGTCATGAATTCCGGGTGCTGGCCAAACCAACTGATTGGGAGAATCCATTGTACGATTTTGGTATATACCATACATTAAGTTCCCGTGATCCGATGATCAAACTGATCCGTTCAGAGATATCGCAAAAACGATTACGTTCCTATCAGACCGAACTGGAACTGCATCGATCATTACAACATTTATACAGATCATCCCGATTGTCGATTGAAGAAAATGGTGCCAATACCTTGTATATAGCTCTTGGTCTTCTTAAATGGTACGAAACACCCGCCAGTCAGCGTCCCCGATATGCCCCGATCTTGTTATTGCCCGTGGAGATGGTGCGAAAATCTGCAGCTCAAGGATATATCATTCGTTCCCGTGAGGAAGATACCTTGATGAATATTACCCTACTGGAGATGCTTCATCAAAACTTTGGTATTACCATTTCAGGACTTGATCCGCTGCCGGTGGATGAAAGCGGGGTAAATGTTAAATTGATTTATTCCATCATTCGTAACAGTATTAAAGAGCAAAGTCGCTGGGATGTGGAAGAACAAGCTATACTGGGTATTTTCTCCTTCAACAAGTTTATCATGTGGAATGATATCCATAATAATGCACCTAAACTCGCGGAGAATAAAATCGTATTTAGCCTTATTGATGGGAAAATAGCCTGGGATGTGCAGGAAGAAATGGCGGATGCTTCACAACTGGATAAAGTTCTCGGACCTAAAGAAATACTATTGCCGATCAGTGCAGATTCATCCCAGCTTGAAGCTGTTTATGAAGCGATGAATGACAGAACATTCATTCTACATGGTCCACCGGGAACCGGAAAATCCCAGACCATCACCAACATTATTGCAAATGCCTTGTACAAAGGAAAGCGGGTATTATTTGTTGCTGAGAAGATGGCTGCACTCTCTGTTGTTCAGAATCGACTGGAAGCTATGGGACTGGCTCCTTTCTGTTTGGAACTCCACTCCAACAAGGCTAAAAAGACAGCAGTACTTACCCAGTTGAAAGAAACCACCGAGATTATCAAAAGAAGATCTCCCGAAGAATTTGTACAGCAGGCAAATCGTTTTTATTCGTTGAGAATGGAATTAAATACCTATGTGGACACCTTGCATAAGAAGTATCCTTTCGGATTTTCTATTTACGAAACTATTACTCAATACCAATCCATTGATACCGACCTGGAAGTAGAATTTCCGGTTGCTTTGGTTAAGGAACTTACTGAGGAAACACTTTCTCAATGGAATGAAGCCATAGAGAAATTGGTCAGTGTGGGAAATGCCTGCGGACATCCTTACAATCACCCCCTAACCGGAATATATCTTTCCAACTATACTGCAGCCATCAAAGAAGAAGTAATTGAGAATATACGTTCTACCGTAGATTTGCTGAATCGGATTAAACAAAGGATTCATATACTGTCGGGTTTACTAGGAGAAAATGAGAATTACAATAAAAAGCAGGTAGATGTTCTGACTGCCATTATTAATGTGTTACTTCGGATACCGGAACTAACCCGTGATATGCTAAACCTTCCGCGTTTAACGGAGATGGCAGATGAGTTCAGGGAAGCAGTACATCATGGAAAGGAGAAAGAGAAATTCAAAACAGAGATACAAAATCGTTTTTCCGATGATGTTCTTTCTATCGATGCTCAACGGCTGATGATGAAATGGAATAAATATTCCAATCAATGGTTCTTGCCCAAGTTCTTCGGGCAGCTGAAAATAAAGAAACAACTGAACAATTACACGTTAGGAGAGAAAATACAAAAATCGGATGTACGGACCTCTCTGAACTTGATTATTAAATACCACAAGGAAGAAAAGGCAGTATCCTCCTACGAAGATCAATTCTCCCGACTATTCGGACGCTATGGACGAATCAATCAACAGGACTGGACAGCCATCGGACAAATTATTGAAGATTCTGTTACCCTGAATAACCTGATCCTGAATTATGCACAGGATATTGTAAGGGCTACTACTATCAAAGAATTCTTATCAGGTCACCTTGCAGAAGGAATTGATTCTTTCAAAAGTATTCATGGTAGATCCTTACAGGAATTATATGATCTACTTTCCGAACTTTCATCCCGTGACTTAGCTTTGTATCAAACCATAGGTATGCCTCCCGGGACCTTATATGACGATTCCGATTTCTGGATAGACAATGCCCTTGCCAAACTGAATGGATGGCTGACCAATATAGATAAACTGAAAGACTGGTTCCAATGGCTATCTGTTTATGATCAATTAAAGAATCTCGGCATTGGCTTTATAGCAGACGTATACAGAGATTATAATATACCCAATGAACGGATTGAACGGGTATTTACCAAAAGTCTGTTACATACATGTGTTCTTTATATTCTATCAGAAGAACCCGGTTTGGAACTATTTAAGGGAAAATTGTTTGATGACATTATCCGCAAATACAAAGAACTGACTGTTATCCTCGAAAAACTCACCAAGCAAGAGATTTATGCCAAGTTGGCTTCCAACATCCCTTCCTTTACTCAGGAAGCTACCTACAATTCTGAAGTTGGTATACTTCAAAGGAATATCAAGAATAATGCTCGTGGGGTATCTCTCCGCCGGTTGTTTGATCAGATTCCAACCTTGCTTTCCCGGATGTGTCCCTGTATGTTGATGAGTCCTATCTCTGTAGCCCAATTCATTGACATTGATTCGGATAAATTTGATTTGATTATTTTTGATGAGGCTTCACAGATGCCTACGTATGAAGCCGTAGGAGCCATAGCCCGTGGTAGGAATATGGTGATAGTGGGCGATCCAAAACAGATGCCACCTACCAGCTTCTTTATGACCAATGCAGTGGATGAAGAAAACATTGAAGTTGAAGATCTGGAAAGTATTCTGGATGACTGCTTAGCTCTCTCGATGCCTTCCAAGTATTTATTATGGCACTACAGGAGTAAACATGAAAGTTTGATTGCTTTCAGTAACTCAGAGTATTACAATAATAAACTGTTTACCTTTCCTTCACCTGATAATATTGAATCGAAAGTCCGCCTGGTACCTGTACAAGGTTATTACGACAAGGGAAAATCGCGTCAGAATAAGGAAGAAGCCCAAGTTATTGTAAAGGAGATTGAACGAAGATTGCTTGATAAGAAACTACGTAAGAAAAGTATTGGGGTGGTAACTTTCAGTCTGGTACAGCAAACCTTGATTGAAGACATGCTATCTGACCTATTCATTTTTCGGCCCGATTTGGAGACCATCGCTATGGAATCCGAAGAGCCTTTATTTATAAAGAATCTAGAGAATGTGCAGGGAGACGAACGGGATGTTATATTATTCTCAATAGGTTATGGCCCGGATAAAGACGGAAGAGTAAGTATGAACTTCGGTCCGTTAAACCGGAAAGGGGGAGAACGACGATTAAATGTGGCCGTTTCGCGTGCCCGTTATGAAATGATTATCTTTTCTGCTTTACGTCCGGATCAGATTGATTTAAACCGGACGTCTTCTATCGGGGTTGCCGGATTGAAACGTTTTTTGGAATATGCTCAGGAAAGGGAAAAGGTGGCTGCCGATATCCGAGCTGACGGTGATTCAGCTCCCTCTATTGAAAACATCATTGCTGTAGAATTGCGTAAGCGTGGGCACACTGTGCATACTAATATTGGCTGTTCCGGTTATAAGGTAAATATTGGTATTGTTAACCCTCAAAAGGAAAAAACTTATTCACTTGGTATCTTATGTGACGGCATCAAATATAAAGAAACGAAAACTACCCGTGACCGGGAGGTTGTACAAACGAATGTTTTAAAATTACTGGGATGGCATATCCTGCGTGTCTGGACAATGGACTGGTGGGAAAATAAAGAAGAAGTACTTAAAAGTATTGAAGATGAAATCGAGAAGATCAGGACTGGGATGCAACCGGAAGTAGAAGGACCTGTAATTTATGAAATCCCGACTGTCGTTGAAGAAGAACCTCTGACATCTGCTCCATCTCTAAATCAGGAGGCATCAGTAAGCTCAGAAGTATTAACCCAAAAAGAATATACTCCGGTTGTACTGGATACAATTGTTGAATCTTCCTCTGAATCTTTTTTCTATCCCGAGAATAAGGAAATGATACTTTCCTTGATAAAGAAAGTTATGGATAGTGAAGCTCCAATTAGCCGTTCTCTTTTGTGTAGGAAGATTCTATCTGCATGGGGAATAACCCGGATGGGAACTCGATTAAATGCTTACTTCCTGACATTGTTTCAACAATTATCTTATTACCAGGTGACGCACGAAAGAATTTCTTTCCTTTGGTTATCTGAAGAGCAATGTTGCTTTTATTCCGATTACCGCGTTAATTCAGATAGAGATGCAATTGACTTACCACCTGAAGAAGTTGCAAATGCCATAAAAGAACTGATGAAACATCAAATCAGCATGCCAGTGAAAGACCTCACTAGAATTACTGCTCAATTATTGGGATTCTCCCGGGGAGGAACCCATGTAGATGCCGCTATGAGACGGGGCATGGGGGAAGCTGTTAAAAGAGGGTTCGTCAAAGTTAACGGAGACAGGGTATCCGTTTTGTGATCAATATTTAATTGACAATCAGTTTATAACCGATTCCTCGTACATTAACAATTCGTATTCTTTCATCCTCTGATAACTTATGCCTTAACTTGGTAATGAAAACATGCAAGCTGCGGGAATTGAAGAAATTGTCATCTCCCCAAAGATCCAGTAATACATTTTGGGTGTTGACTACCTGGTTTTGATTCTCGCATAGTCGTTTGAGAATTTCAGATTCACGATGGGAAAGTTCCTGTTCAATGCCATCATGCGATAATATCTGTCGGATTGAGTCAAAGCGATAACGTCCGATATCAAACCGGGTATTGTTTTCCGGGGTGATGTGTATGAATGCCCTGCCTAATAAGGCCCTGATACGCACAATGAGTTCCTGCATACCGAATGGCTTCTTTAGATAATCGTTAGCTCCCAGTTCAAAACCTTCGACAACATCATTAATAGCCGAGCGGGCAGTAAGGAATAAAACCGGCGTAAGTTTATCTGTTTGCCGGATTTGGCGTACCATTTCAAAACCATCCATTCGGGGCATCATGACATCCGCTACCACTATGTCCGGACGCATGTCAAAGAATTTGCGTAGTCCTTCTTCACCGTCTCCAGCCAGGTGAATGATAAAATCTTTTTCTTCCAGTGTGTCTTTGATAATCATGGCCAGTGTTTGTTCATCTTCAACCACGAGTACATTTATTTTTTCTTTATTCATAATAAGATGATGAATGTGCTTCCTTTTCCTGTTTCACTTTCTACGTCGATTGTTCCTCCTAGTTTCTCTATCATCGTCTTCACATAAAAAAGACCAAGACCGTAACCTTTAACATTGTGTAGATTGCCCGTTGGAACCCGGTAGAACTTATCGAAAATATGTTTTTGTTTCTCAGCAGAGATACCAATCCCATTGTCGGAAACTGATAGTTCGAGTTTATCTTCTTTCATCCGACTTCGGATAGTAATAAAAACTTCTTCACCGGAATATTTAATGGCATTGTCTATCAGGTTACTGATGATATTGCTGAAATGGGCTCGGTCTGTTAATACAGTCAAATCGTCATTATTCAGATCAGTTTGGATAACTACTTTCTTATTAGCTTTCAACTTGTGTTGTTCAATCAGTGAACTTATGAGCGGTTTGAGTTGAACTTCTTCCGGATTCAGTCGGAATGTCTTGCGTTGTTCCATACTCATGGAGAGTATTTGTTCTACCAATCCACTGAGTTTTTGTAACTGTTCCTGTGCAATATTTAAGTATTTGTCTCGCTTAACTTTATCCTGTGCCTGGTTGAAGTTAAGTAGAGCATCATTGGCAGCGTAAGCTACGGCGATCGGTGTTTTTAATTCGTGGGTGATGTTATTGGTGAAATCGCTTTTCATTTCATCCAGTGTTTTCTGCTTCATAATAGTACGAATAAGATACCAGAAGGAGAATCCCAATATAATCAGTATAATAAAAGAACTACTTAATATTCCCGCCATTTGTTTTAAAATAATAGTTCCTATAGGTTCAACATATACATAATAAGCATGTTCGTTGTGAATATCATAGATATGTTCGTAGCGGGTTAGTTTTTGTGTATCCATCTCTGCCGGAAGACTTGATTTTAAAATACTGTCGTTGGGCAGGTACATCACCTGTGTATAATGTTTCACATGTAAGTTGGCTTTTTCGAGATCACTATTCAATATGCTGTCAAATTTAGCCAGGTTGATTCCACCTATGGCTTCGTCAACAGCTGAATGAAGACCTCTTTGTGTCTGTAAGGCCATCATTTCTATGGATTTATATCCTTCGCCCACATTGACTTCTTCCTGTCTTTTGCTTCGCTGGATCTTTTCTTTCTTCACATTTGTGGTAGAATCCATTTTTATTTCCCGGTTGAATTCAGTGATAAGCGTATCCGGTGCTTCGTCTCGTTCAAAAGATATGGAATACGAAACCCTGTTATCTCCTGTTCCTCCTTCGTTAACGACATGTTTCTTTTTGTCTTCTGCCGCACTGACACTGTCTACCCGTACAAATAATTCAATGTGATCCGCATTCCTAATTGCGAATAAAATATCGGCATCCGCTTTACCTTTTTCCGTATGATACATATTTACCAGCCAGTAACTCTGATAAGCAAAAATAGCAGTCAGTGACATTATGACCAGAATAGCAATGTATTTAAATGGTAATTTCATATAACTTTGAATTGATGTGACAAAGATAACAGGAATCTTTCTTGTCCTTTTCTTTAATAAGACTAAATAACACTCGTGATAACACTAGATAACACTACATAAGTTTGAGATAACTTACTTTGTCCGATTTTATGCACTACTTTGCAATATCCAAGTTTGGGTGAAATGAAATTTACAATATAAAAACTCATAGTATGACACGAATTATTATCTTGGCTATTACGCTACTACTTGCATTGACTGGTTCTGCACAAGTTCAGGTAAATGATACCATGTTTCTTTTTCTGGACAGTATATATGCGGAACTTCCCGAAGTTATGATATCAGGTGAACGTCCTATAGTTAAAGCTGAAGAAGGCAAACTGATATACGACCTTCCACGACTGGTAAATGCACTTCCGGTAGACAATGCTTATGATGCGCTCAAAGAATTACCGGGTGTGATTGAACAAAACGAAACATTAACACTCGCAGGAGGTGGAGTTAATGTAATCATCGATGGAAAAGTTTCTACACTTACCCAAGGCCAGTTAACCACCTTATTAAAAACAATCCCCGTATCACAGATTCAAAATGCGGAAGTGATGTATTCTGCTCCCGCACGTTATCAGGTACGTGGTCCGATGATTAACCTCGTGTTAAAAAAAGGAGATGGAGCGACTACGAAATTACAGGGTGAAGTCTACTCCCTGTGGCAGCAAAAGCATTACGAAAAGTTAACGGAGCGTGCGAGCTTACTTTATTATTCCGCTAAATTCTCTACGGATTTACTTTACTCTTACACTCATGGCCGTACTTGGTTCGGAATAGATAAAGAAGCATTGCACACCGTTAATGGAACTGTATATCCTATGAATCTGAGGGATAGAACCCGTTCTCAGGGAAATACCCATAACATCCACTGGGGTATGGATTATAGCTTCACACCCCAGGATGTTTTGAGCTTTGTCTATACTTCGGAAATCAGTAACACGCATAGTCATGCTAAGACATCCGGTACGGGAGTCTCTTCAAGCAGAAAGAAATCTGATAATTATCTGCATAACTTCAAACTCGATTATCGCACAGCTTTTGGTTTGAGTACTGGTGCTGAATTTACTTTTTACAAAGCCCCTGCCAACCAGAATCTGCTAAGTACATTAAATGATGAAACCGTAAATGCACGTTATGAAGATGAACAACGTATTAATAACTGGAGATTCTATGCCATACAAGAACATTCCTTAAAAAACAATTGGGGATTAAATTATGGTGCCCATTATACAACAGCGGTGGATAATAGCTACCAGTTCTATTATGATGGCGAAACAGATATTTTTGATCCTGATAAATCTATGAAATCACGTAAAAAAGAATATACCATCAATGGATTTGCAGGTTTCAATAAAACATTTGGTGATAAGCTTTCTATGGATGCATCGTTAGCGGCCGAGTTATATCATACCAATATTTGGGATGAATGGATGTTTTATCCCACTTTGAATCTTAATTATACACCGGCTCCCGGACATATTTTACAATTGGCTTTCTCCAGTGACAAAACTTATCCTTCTTACTGGGAGATGAATAATTCCGTTTCTTATATGAGTGCTTATACGGAAATCCATGGAAATCCGGATTTGAAACCCACTCAAGAGTATGAAACGAGTTTTACCTATATCCTGAAAGGAAAATATGTACTGACAGCTTATTTCAATCATGACAAAGATTATTCAGTACAAACACTTTACCAGCGTCCTGATCGGTTAGTAGAAATTTATAAAACCTTCAATTTTGACTATCGCCAACAGTTTGGCCTACGTGCCAGTATTCCACTTAAAATTGGTAACTGGTTGAATACCCGATTAACGTTAGTAGGTTGTCAGACCCGTGAAAAGGACAGCGATTTCTGGGATACCTCATTCAATCGCGATAAATATTCCTTTATCGGTGTGATGAATAATACGCTTACTCTTTCTACTAAACCGGATTTACGATTGAATATCAATGGTTTTTATCAGAGTGGAGCTATCCAGGGTATTTTATGACTTGAGTCCTTCTTTCAATCTGGATGCTTCTTTACGATGGACATTTGCCGATGAAAAGGCACAACTGACATTGAGAGGACTGGATTTATTTGAAACTTCATCCATAAAACCGAAGATTCGGTTTGAGAATCAAAACGTTACTAATAAATTTACGCATCCAACCCGTGGATTTGAATTGTCATTTAGTTACAAGTTTGGTAATTATAAAGAGAAGAAGAGGGAAGATGTGGATACGTCGAGGTTTAAATAAGGGATAAATTACTTTCATTACAATTTTTGCTTTATCCATTATTTAGCTCTAATTTTGCGCCCATGAAAAAGAATCAAGCTTCAGGGCGCACTATGCACCCCTCTTCACCAAGCACTTTAGGAATTTTATTTTCACTTAGTCTGGCTCATCTATTTAATGATATGTTTCAATCAGTTGTATCGGCCAGCTACCCGGTTATTAAAGATAATCTGGCTCTTACTTTTAGTCAGATTGGGATGATTGCATTTATTTATCAGCTTTTTGCTTCGGTATTTCAGCCGGTATTGGGAATCGTGTTTGATAAGCATCCTAAGCCCTGGTATTTGAGTATGGGTACTACTTCTACTATGATTGGGTTAATCATTATGGCTTATGCCGGATCGGTATATATGGTGGCAATTGCCGTTTCTTTCATTGGATTGGGATCGTCTATAATTCATCCGGAAGCTTCCCGATTGACACATTACGCCTCGGATGGCAAGCATGGGTTGGGACAATCTATCTTTCAGGTGGGTGGAAATTTTGGGAGTGCCATTGGTCCCTTACTGGCTGCTTTGATTATAGCTCCGTACGGACAAAAATATATGTTGATCTTTGCCGGGATTGCCATTATCTCATTGGCAACCAAACGTCCCATTACCCGATGGTATAAAGATCGGATGAACCGGATCAGTATACCGGGAGTCAAAAAAGATGTAATTCATCGGGTAAGACTTACCAAACATCAGATTTATTATTCGCTGATTATTTTGCTGGTACTTATTTTCTCTAAGTATGTATATACGGCCAGTTTGAGTAATTTTTATACGTTTTATTTGATAGAGAAATTCAATGTGACCACTCAGCAATCCCAGTTCTTTTTGTTTGCTTTCTTGTTTGCTTCAGCGGTTGGAACTTTATTGGGAGGTCCTATTGGTGATAGGTTCGGCCGTAAATACGTGATTTGGTTTTCAATTCTGGGTACGGCTCCGTTTTCATTGTTAATGCCTCATGCTAATCTTTTCTGGACTTGTATATTAAGTATCCTGATTGGCTTAATCCTTTCGTCTGCTTTTTCTGCCATTCTGGTATATGCACAAGAGCTACTTCCTACGAAAGTCGGACTGATATCGGGACTTTTCTTTGGATTAGCATTTGGTATTGCTGGAGTAGCTGCGGCTATATTGGGAAATATAGCAGATAAAGAGGGAATAGAATATGTCTACAAATTCTGTGCTTATATGCCTCTGTTAGGATTTGTAGCTATCTTTTTGCCGAATGTAAAACCGCAAAGGAAAAGATAAATAAAAAGAAAAGCGAATCCTTCGTTACTGGATTCGCTTTTTCATTTAGTGGGTAGTATGATTAAAATTCAAAGAATTTTTTAGCATTGTAATAGCTAATGTCTTCAATCATCTGATTGATTCTTTCCATTTCAGAGGCAGGAAGCTCACCGTTTTCTACATCACGTCCAACCAGGTTACACAGCGTACGACGGAAATATTCATGACGTGGATATGAGAGGAATGAACGGGAATCAGTCAACATACCTACGAAGCGACTCAGTAAGCCAAGTACTGAAAGTGCATTCATTTGTTTTTCCATACCATCTTTCTGATCCAGGAACCACCAGCCGGAACCAAACTGTATTTTACCAGCTACTGTTCCATCCTGGAAGTTACCTAGCATCGTAGCAATTACTTCATTTGCACATGGATTCAGGTTGTAAAGAATGGTTTTAGTTAGTTTACCTTTGGAATTCAGACGATCGAGGAATTTTGATAAGGCTTTCGCAGTATTGAATTCACCAATTGAATCGAAACCGGTATCTGCACCCAGCAGCTTGAACATCTTGCTGTTGTTGTTACGAATAGCACCGTAATGGAACTGTTGTGTCCAACCCTTTTCGTAGTCCATTTCACCAAATACAACCAACATGGCTGATTTGAATTTCAAGACTTCTTCTTTACTTAATTCAGTGCCACCGTATACTTTATTGAAAATAGCTTTGATTTCAGCTTCCGTGTAATCTTCTGCATAGAATTCTTCAATACCATGGTCAGAAAGTTTACATCCCTGTTCCGCAAAGAAATCATGGCGTTTGCGAAGCGCGGTAATCATATCGTCAAAGGTAGAAATGGTTACACCACTTACCTCAGCTAATTTTTCTACATAAGCACGGAAGTCGGCAGATACTTCTACAGCCATCGCTTTGTCAGGACGCCAGGTAGGAAGCATCTTAATTTCGAATCCGCTTTCACGGGTTTTAATATGATATTCCAGTGAATCGATTGGATCATCTGTGGTACATACCACTTCTACTTTGTAGCGACGCATCATTCCACGTGCCGAGTACTCCGGTTGAGTCAGCTTCTCATTACATTCGTCAAAGATTTCACGGGCAGTTTCCGGCTTTAGAATTTTTTCAATCCCAAAAGCTGTCTTAAGTTCCAGATGTGTCCAGTGATACAAAGGATTTCTCATGGTGTAAGGTACAGTCTCAGCCCATTTCTCAAATTTTTCCCAGTCGGAAGTATCCTTACCAGTACAGTAACGTTCATCAATACCGTTGGTACGCATAGCGCGCCATTTATAATGGTCACCCCCAAGCCATATTTCTGTTAATGATTGGAACTTATGGTCGTCAGCAACCATTTGAGGGATCAGGTGACAGTGATAGTCGATAATTGGCATTTTTGCCGCATGTTCATGATATAACTTTTGTGCAGTTTCGGTTTGCAGCAAAAAGTTCTCATCCATAAATTTTTTCATTCTTCTGTGTTTTTGGTATATAATTAAAAATTACTTTCTGTTTGCCTTATTATATAATGTTGATTATTAGCGGAATAGGGTTAGGTTGATATTTTAGTTTTATTAACCGTTATCGAACACAAAAATAAATCTTTTACTTGTTGCACCAAAATTATTCGTATATTTGCCGCAAACATTTATGATATTTAACGCTTCCATGGAAAACAAGAACTACACGATTAAAGATATTGCCCGCATGGCAGGTGTGTCTGTCGGAACAGTTGATCGTGTATTGCATAACCGGGGAGCCGTTTCCAAAACCAGCCTGGAAAAAGTTAGGAAAGTAATCGAATCCATTGACTATCGTCCAAATATGTTTGCCATTGGTCTGGCAGCTAAAAAGAAATATACTTTTTTTTGTGCCCTTCCTTACTACTCGGAAGGAGATTACTGGCATACTATCGCACAGGGTATTAATCGTGCGGCGCGCGAATTGCAACCTTTCAATATAAGTATCCAATTCGCTCATTACAAACACAGTGATGAAACGTCTTATAAGGAGGTTTGTGAAGAGTTGTCTCAAACACAGGCTGATGCTGTATTGCTCGCGCCGATAGTTAGAGGTATAACCCGAAACTTGGCTAGGACACTGGACGAACGGAATATATTTTATGCATTTATCGATCATAACATCCATGATACTCAGGCACTAGTATATATCGGACAGGATTCTTACATGAGCGGCTATATCGCCGGTAAAATCCTGATGAATGATTTTGAAGAAGGTCAGGAAGTCGCTCTCTTTTTAAATAATAACAAAGATAATCCTGCGGAAATACAAATGCAGCGAAGAATCGAAGGCTTTACTCATTATATATCAGAGGAATACAAAGGAGTAACCACCCATGAAGTCGTTTTAAACAAGGAGCATACCGATGAAAACAAAGGGATATTAGATCGCTTTTTTCAGAATCATCCGAATGTACAGTTAGGGGTTGTCTTTAATTCCCGTGTACATCATATCGGCGATTATCTACAAGCATCCGGCAGAAGACTAAAAAGCTTGGTGGGGTATGACTTACTGCAGAGGAATGTTGAATTATTGAAGTGCAATCATGTAAAATATTTGATTGGGCAACGACCTGCGTTACAAGGTTACTATGGAGTAATGGCTTTATGTGATAAAGTCGTATTTAAACGGGAAATATCACCTATTAAATACATGCCGATTGATATTTTAATGAAAGAAAACATCGACTACTATTTTGAATTCGAATAACACATATATCATTAACAAAGAATAAAAATGAAAGAATTAAACAGAAAAACTGCTCAGGTTAACACGTACCCTGAACGTGTCATTCAATTTGGTGAAGGTAACTTCTTACGTGCATTTGTAGACTGGATTATCTACAACATGAATGAAAAAGCAAACTTTAATAGTAGTGTAGTGGTGGTTCAGCCCATTGAAAAAGGAATGGTAGACATGCTGAATGCCCAGGATAATCTGTATCATGTTAACCTTCAGGGATTGGACAAGGGTAAAGTTGTCAATGATTTAACCCTGATTGATGTGATCAGCCGTTCTTTAAATCCTTATACACAGAATGCTGAGTTCATGAAACTGGCCGAACAACCCGAAATGCGTTTTGTTATCTCGAATACAACTGAAGCCGGTATCGCTTTTGATCCTTCCTGCAAATTGGATGATGCTCCGGCTTCTTCCTATCCAGGTAAGTTAACTCAATTATTATATCATCGTTTTAAAACTTTTAATGGAGATAAAAGCAAAGGTTTGATCATTTTCCCTTGCGAATTGATCTTCCTGAACGGACATAAACTCAAAGAAACAATCTATCAATATATCGATCTCTGGAATCTAGGCCAGGAATTTAAGACTTGGTTTGAAGAAGCTTGTGCAGTATATGCTACATTAGTAGACCGTATTGTACCTGGATTCCCCCGCAAAGACATTGCAGGAATCAAAGAAAAACTTCAATACGATGATAACCTGGTTGTTCAGGCTGAGATTTTCCACTTGTGGGTTATTGAAGCACCGCAGGAAGTTGCCAAAGAATTCCCTGCAGATAAAGCTGGACTAAATGTGCTGTTCGTACCATCGGAAGCTCCTTATCACGAACGTAAGGTTACTTTGCTGAATGGCCCTCACACCGTATTGTCTCCGGTTGCTTTCCTTTCCGGTATTAACATTGTGCGCGACGCCTGTCAACATCCGGTCGTTGGTAAATACATCAGCATGGTTATGTTCGAAGAATTGATGGAAACATTGAACCTCCCGAAAGATGAACTTCAGAAGTTTGGAGAAGATGTGCTGGAACGTTTCAACAATCCGTTTGTTGACCATGCGGTTACTAGCATCATGCTGAATTCATTCCCTAAATATGAAACCCGTGATCTTCCGGGATTGAAAACTTACCTCGAGCGCAAAGGTAAACTTCCCAAAGGCTTGGTGTTGGGTCTGGCTGCAATTATTACTTATTATAAAGGCGGTGTACGTGAAGATGGTACTGAAATAGTTCCCAATGATGCTCCTGAAATCATGAATCTGTTGAAAGATCTTTGGGCTACCGGTGATACACGGAAAGTCGCTGAAGGTGTCTTGGGAGCTAAATTCATCTGGAATGAAGATCTGAATCAGATTCCGGGCTTAACAGATGCAGTTGTTGCTGATCTGAATTCAATCCAGGAAAAAGGAATGCTGGAAACTGTAAAAGCAATTGTTTAATATGGCAGTGGATTAAGTATCGGAAAGGCGATTGCTTAACTAATAAATGCCGGTTGCATTTACATCAAATTCCGATAGTATTAACCTTAACTTCCGGTTGCAATTTTTGAGAACTTAATCCGTACTATTGATATAAAAAAGCTGTTCGTAACCCATTCGAACAGCTTTTTTTTGCAAAACACTTGATCAACTATTTTGCGTTAATATTTTAGGGTATTACCTCTCTGATCCTAAGTATTTCCAAACGACAGCACTACATATAGCACCCACAAACGGAGCTACAATAAACAACCATAGCTGACTAAGTGCTGCACCTTTTTCGAAAATAGCCGGACCTATACTACGAGCAGGATTTACGGATGTTCCTGTGATGGGGATGCAAACAATATGGATTAATACCAGAGTTAAACCGATAGCAAGACCAGCCATTGCCGAATTGCCTTTTTTATTATCAGTTACTCCCAGTACTACCAATACAAAAATGAAGGTGAAGATAGCTTCGGCAAGGAAAGCTGTTAAAGTAGATGTTGATTCACCGTATCCGTTTGCTCCGGTGAACGTACCGCCAGGATCAACAGCATAACCGGATATCAGTAAATAAATGATTGTAGAGCCAATAATGGCACCAATCACCTGGAACATCATATACATAAGAGCGTCTTTTGCATTCATTCGTCCGCTAATAAGGCAGCCTAATGTAATGGCCGGATTGATATGGCAACCGGAAACTCCTCCGATAGCATAAGCCATAGCTACCACTGATAAACCAAATGCAAATGCGACTGTAAGGACTTGGGCTGTGGTACCAACACCGCCGTTAAATACGGCGCTACCACAACCGAGTAAAACCAGAACCATTGTTCCGATCATTTCAGCAATGTACTTTTTCATGTGTTTTTTAATTCATTAATAATAGTAGTTGATCGTTTTTGTGTTTTTTGCTAAGATAATATATTTTATTAAATCAGTTCAGTGTTGGAATCTGTGGAAAACGAGACCATGTTTCGTATTTACTTCCCAGGTTTTTCAATGATTTCTTCCATAAAGTATCGGTCTTTTTCGACATAAGCATAGGAGTTTCCTCTTTACTGATAATCCACGTGTTTTCTTTAATCTCCTGGTCGAGTTGTTCAAGATCCCATCCTGAGTACCCTAAAAAGAATTTCAGGATACCTTCCACTTTGTTTCCTTGTAATATATAATCTTTGACTACAGAAAAATCTCCATTTAAATATAACCCTTGCGATACAGGTAATGCACCCGGAATACCAGATAATGTATGCAAATAAAATAAGGTATCAGTCCCAATCGGTCCACCCTTGTACAAGGGAATATCATCCAAATATTTAAAATCTTTAATAACTTCATTTAATAATAAAGGAAGTCGTTTGTTCATAATAAGGCCCATGCTTCCTTCCCGGGTATGATCGATCAGCAAAACGACTGATCTCCCGAAGGTAGCATCCCTTAAGAAAGGTTCCGAAATAAGAATCTTACCTCTTGAAGGGAGTATATCATTTGACTTGATTTCAAAAATATTTGCATGATCCATACATCGAATATAGAAAATATTTTATTACGAGCCAAACTTATTCTATTTTTTAGAATTATTTTTTTCAAACAGGGTCATTCTTTCCTCCAGCTGATCATACTGATGATCTTGTATAAAGGAGGTGCAGGCACGCAATCCTTCTTGGCTGCTACCGGTTGTTACCAGTGATATGGCACTCACACCGTAGTACATTAGTTCTTTTGCCAATTCTCCACTGGTCATTCCCGGATATCCGATAGTAAAATAGAACCCATCAGCAACTGGATTGTCCAGGTCTTTATCGTACACCAGATAAAAGCCATGACGGAGGAAAATATCTTTTAACCTTCGGGCCCGGTCTCCATAAACTTTTACCTCCTTCAGGAAATTATATTCTCCGGCGTTTGCAGCTTTCAGCATGGCAGCCATAGCATACTGGGCGGAATGGCTTGTTCCAGATGAAAGTGCATACAATACACGGTGGATAAATACAGTTCCGAATGTGCCTCCGCCATATCGTTTGGTTAAACCAGGATAAGTACGATGGTATAATTTATCTGAAATACAGGAAACCCCGATACGCTGACCCGCATAACTAAAAGCTTTCGAGCCAGAAATCAGTAACACATAATTATCTGTATAATGAGCCACACTGGGTTGATAAGGAGGTTGATAAGGAGAACTTAGATCGGTACGGAAATCCATGGCAAAATAAGCCAGGTCTTCCAAAACAATTACATCGTATTTTGTGGCTAGCTGGCCAATGATTTGCAATTCTTCATCGTTCAGGCATATCCAACTTGGATTGTTAGGATTGGAATAAATGATGGCGGAAATATTTCCTTTTTGCAAATAACTTTCGAGTTTATCTTTCAGTTTCTCTCCCCGGTAATCGTATACATCAAAAGTTTCATATTTCTGGCCCATTACCACTAGTTGTTGTTTTTGTACAGGAAATCCAGGGTCGATAAATAAGATGGTATCTTTTTGCTCATCACATTGACTACAAGTCAGGAATGAGGCATATGTACCTTGCATTGATCCGGTTACCGGAACACAGCCTTCGTAACTAATATCTATATTCATGAAAGCTTTAATAAATTTAGAAGCTTCCTCTTTCAGGGCAGGTAATCCGTTAATGTCCGGGTATAGACTGGCAATTCCTTTTTGTAAAGCTTCGACTTCCGCTTTTACACCTACAGCACAAGGAGGAAGTCCGGGAACTCCCATTTCCATTTTTATAAATTCAACACCGGATTGTGCTTCTGCTTTCGATGCAATTGCTTTTACTTCACGTATAGTTGCTTTTGAAAAATCTGTAATTTGAAACTCTTGGATTGTTTGGTCAATCAATTCACAGTTAATGGGCGTATGTTTCATATCAATTGTGTTTCTAAATTTATTTTGCGACACAAAGATAGATC
Organism: Bacteroides sp.; assembly: GCA_021201335.1. Classification (GTDB taxonomy): domain Bacteria; phylum Bacteroidota; class Bacteroidia; order Bacteroidales; family Bacteroidaceae; genus Bacteroides. The sequence continues at coordinate 134,631 of JAJQFD010000040.1, forward strand.
ATTAATTCTAAAAAATATCATTAAAAGAAAAATGGATGTAGGTTTCCCGAAACGGACATTTTATTAGAGGAAAGGGGGTAAACAAAAAAAGAATAAAACTTGCATTAAATTTAATCTGGCTTTCATTTTAAATATGTTTATCTGTTTCTTGTTTTTTTTAGACAAAACCAATACTTTTGCTTCTCGCTTTCGGGCCGAACAAGTTAAGACTGTGTTCAATTCCCTTATATAATAATCATAATGAAAACAATTTTAGTTACCGGCGGTGCCGGATTTATTGGATCTCATTTGTGTACTAGATTAGTAAATGAAGGGCATGATGTTATCTGCTTAGATAATTTTTTTACTGGTTCTAAGAATAACGTAGCACATCTGGCAGGAAAATATAATTTTGAACTTGTTCGTCATGATGTTGTATTTCCTTATTTTGCTGAGGTCGATGAGATTTATAACCTGGCATGTCCGGCATCTCCCATTCAGTATCAGATAGATCCTATTCAAACAGTGAAGACTTCCGTAATGGGAGCCATTAACATGCTAGGATTGGCAAATAGAGTAAAAGCGAAAATATTACAGGCATCAACCAGCGAGATATATGGAGACCCGGTAATACATCCCCAGCCGGAAAGTTATTGGGGAAATGTTAATCCGGTTGGATTCCGCTCCTGTTATGACGAAGGAAAGCGCTGCGCTGAGACTTTATTTATGGATTATCATCGCCAAAACCATGTACGCATAAAAATTATTCGTATCTTTAACACCTACGGGCCTCGAATGCTGCCTAATGATGGAAGAGTCGTTTCTAACTTTATCCTTCAGGCACTTAAAAATGAAGATATAACAATCTATGGCTCAGGAAATCAGACGCGTAGTTTTCAATATGTGGATGATCTGATTGAAGGCATGATCCGGGTAATGAATACAGACGATGGTTTTACCGGACCCATAAATATTGGTAACCCGAATGAATTTTCCATTTCGGAACTGGCTGAAAAGATTGTTGAGATAACAGGCTCCAGATCAAAGATTGTATATAAACCTTTACCGCATGATGATCCGAAACAACGGCAACCGGATATAACATTTGCAAAAGATGTTTTGGGGTGGGAACCAAAAGTGCAACTTCAGGAAGGTTTGATACAAATGGTCGATTATTTTAAGAAATACGTAGTATAGTCAAAGTTTAAAAGAGGAAAATGAGTATGGAAATCAATCCTTCTGAGTATAAAATTCTCATTGTGGACGATGTTATGTCCAATGTTTTATTACTAAAAGTGCTTTTAACCAATGAGAAATATCAGATTATAACTTCAAATAACGGAAAACAGGCTATTGAACTGGTAAAGACTGAAAGACCTGATTTGATTTTGTTGGATGTAATGATGCCTGAGATGGATGGGTTTGAAGTTGCTAAATGTCTGAAGAACGATGAATCTACCCGTGAAATTCCGATTATTTTCCTTACAGCTTTAAATAGCACGGCAGATGCAGTAAAGGGTTTCCAGGTGGGAGCCAATGACTTCATCTCAAAACCTTTCAATAAAGAAGAACTAATCATCCGTGTTTCCCATCAAATATCTTTAATAGCAGCCAAGCGCATTATTCTTTCTCAGACAGAAGAACTGAAAAGAACGATTATGGGGCGCGATAAGTTATATTCCGTTATAGCTCATGATCTTCGTTCGCCGATGGGTTCCATAAAGATGGTGCTCAATATGTTGATGCTGAATCTTCCCAGTAATACCATTGGGGAAGAGATGTATGAACTTCTAACTGTGGCAAACCAAACCACGGAAGATGTTTTTGCTTTACTGGATAATCTGCTGAAATGGACCAAAAGTCAAATTGGCAAGCTGAAAGTGGTTTATCAGGATATTAATATGGGCGAATTGGTTGAAAGTGTCATTGAAATCTTCTCTGTAGTGGCCGGCATAAAATCCATTAAAATTCAATTAAATACTACTCCTGATCTGATTGTTCATGCGGATATTGATATGCTGAAAACAATCGTCCGGAATTTATTAAGTAATGCTGTTAAATTCAGTAACCAGGGATCTGAAATATCAGTTACTTTGGAAGAGAGGGACGGAATGGCAGTTGTAAGTGTGCAGGATTATGGCTGTGGCATTGATGAAGAAAGCCAGAAGAAGCTATTGCACACAGATACCCATTTCAGTACTTTCGGAACGAATAATGAAGAGGGTTCCGGTCTGGGTCTGTTGCTTTGCAAAGATTTCGTTCAGAAAAACGAAGGAGAACTTTGGTTTACGTCGGTAAAAGGTGAAGGGTCTACCTTTAGCTTTTCTATTCCTTTAAAGAAATAGTTTCCTTTTTATTTATCATCTTGAAGAATAAGGATCTTTTCCATTGTTTTCTAAAGCGGGAGAAGATCCTTATTTTCTGTTTGGATGTTTATCTTTTACAAATGCCTTTGTAATCACAGTAACCACAAAACTTTCGGTGTTCTGTTTGAGTAAATCCGATTTCTTCATTATACATCTCCTGTAGTAGAATATGCAGATTCTCTCTGAATTCATCTTCAAGAAAAGCAAAGTTATTAATGGGTGTTTTCTCTTTCCGGGGTTCACCCATTTCAATGACCGGTGAATAAGACTCAGAAGCAGCTTTATGGATATAGAGGAGGGAAGGGGCAACTTTTAGAGGCTGTTTCTTGCACATAATAGCTGCATACAGGAACGTCTGAAAGATATAACTGGGTCGATCTTCTGCTGGGGTAAACAATTGTTGTATACTGGATGGAATCTTTGGATTTCCCCCTGTTTTGTAATCTACAATTCGCAATGTATCTTCTTTACAATCAATACGGTCTATCTGACCGCCGATTCTGATTTTAGTTTTTCCTCGCGATGTTTCAATTTCCACTATTTCTCTTACGTTCTTTTCCATACCTACCATCTCAAACGGGGTATATTGTTGGTCGATTCGTAACAATTGTTTTATATACGTGGCTATTACTTTGGAATTGATAAGTTGGGTGCCATTGTATTCAGCGAGTTCTTCAAAAGGAATATGGAAGAACAGCTTCTTGAATGCCATATCAACGTATGACTGGATAAGAGTATCATTTTTGAGTAACTTCTCCAGATCATTTTTTCGGATAACTTCGCTGTCCTGAGTAAGTTTCTTATAAATTAACTCGACAGCATAGTGGAAGATACTTCCGAAGGTAGCAGAATCTATTTCTGTATTTAATTCATCTTTTATCTTTATCCGGGCAATGTATCGGAAGTAAAATTTTAGTGTACAATCCAGATAAGCATTTAAGGCCGAAGGAGACAGGGTACTTTCCGGATTATCTCCACAAAATGACTGATGCAGTTTATCAATAATATCCGATGTTTTCGGAAGGCTAATTTCATGGGTGGATAGAGGAGATTGTCCGGCTTCCAGAAACTCGTGGGAAATTGAGTGTGGCCACTCAATCATAAACTGAAGTAGAAAACGGGAAGCTTCTCCCTGATTAAGCCCATCAGAGGAAGTATTATATAAAAAGCTAACATTTTCTGCCCGTTGAATCAATCGGTAGAAATAGTATGCGTAAATGGCATCCTGATGTTCAATGGTAGTCATCTCGAAGGCTTTCCGAAGAGAGTAAGGAATAAAAGACGATTCTCCTCCTGTTTTGGGTAACAAACCTTCATTGAGGGAGAGGATAACCACATTCTTAAAATCCAGGTTACGGGTTTCTAATACTCCCATGATCTGCATTCCGATAGCCGGTTCTCCGTGAAAAGGGATGTTGGTTGATCCCATCAGTCGATGGATCAATCGTTTAAATGTATCTGTCCTTACTTTCAGGTTACCGGAAGAAACTAAATTCAGCATGCGGTTACAGATAGTGTAACATTTGAATAAAGATTCCTGATAAAGCTGGTTAAATACATCTTTGTCAGTTGTTTCTTCCCGGTAAATAGAAGCTACTTCTTTTAATAATTCTGTTAAATAGTTACATAGCTCCGTAAGTGTGAAACATGGGGTAAAGAGTTTACTTAAAAACGGATCCAGTTTTAGCTCCGAAGGCAGTGGATAGAAGCGATTATTGGAAGTAATATCATGTTCGAGGATATCTGCATGAGAAGATAAGACACGGGTATAAGGATGTTTTAATACTTTTTGTACGGCGCCATATGTGTATCTACCTGTATCCTGGCTATATCCGGTGGTTTGCAATTCCAGGACGGCGTCTACAAATGTATACGCAGGTGTCTGAGACAAAGGAAATCCCATGGTAATATTGACGTTTTTTACTTCATCCGGAATGGCGTGTAAACCAGGAAGCAAAAGTGCCTCATTACATAAAACAATAGCAGTTTCTTTCTCTCTTTCCGAAATAGTTTGACGGATCCAAGAAGGAAGGAATCTTACTTGTGCATTTTCCGTTGAAGCGGAAATAAACTGCACGTTCTTAGGATTCCGCAGATTATCAAATAGATCTTCCGGTAGTTCAGACGGAAAGTCTTTCAGGTTTTTGGTAATATAAATACCAGCTTCATGACGCGTATTTACCATTTGTGTATAAAAAACGTCATAATCCCAGTAAAACATAGCTTTGCCCGAATTCTTCAATTTGGTAAAGAGCGTTCTCTCTACCTTATTTAAAACATTAAATCCGACGAAAACATATTTTTCATAAGGGAGTACCTCTGTGTTGAGCTGATTAATGGAATCACGATATAGCATCCCTTCATAAGCAATTCCGAGGGATGTCAAACGTTCCTTATAGTTATTGTAGATAGCACCCAGTTTATCCCAGATAGAGATAAATCGTTCTTTTAATTCTGTTTGCTTTTCAATGGAAAAATTCTGGAAAAACTGTTGGATAGCTTCTTCCTGCTCTTCATTCAGATAACCAAATCCTTCCATGATTTCCTTCAGGTTTTGCAGGTTATTAAAAAGCTGGTCGGCATCCACCATGTTTTTATCTACATCATCAAAATCGCTAAGTAATAGTTCTCCCCAGAAGTAGAATTCATCCAATGGTTCTTCCCGTTCAGTTTCCTGCAGGAATATATTGTATAGTTCACAGATCAATCGAATGGAGTCTCCCAACCGTAGTGAAGAGAGGCTTTGTAATAGTTCAGTGATACTTAAATAAGCCGGTGACCAGATCGGTATATCAGATTCTTCTGCCAGGTATTCATTGAAAAACAGTCCAGCGCGTTTGTTCGGAAATACCACAGCGATACGGGAAAGGCCGTTTCCTGATTTTTTATAAAGATCTTTGGCTACTAGTTGCAAAAATGTTTCCATGTTTCTTTTTAATTTTTACCGTAGTTTAGCGGAAGGACACTGGTTCAATTAGGCTTTGCTCCACATACCATAGGAAACCTTCAATGTTTTTATATCCCATTCGGGTAAGCAACTGCATATATTCCCTGACTTGCTTATTGTATTTCTTTTGGGGTTTTCCGAATTTGAGGTCAACAATTACCACTTCTCCTGGTTTCATCATGACACGGTCCGGTCGACGAATTTGAAGAACACCTTTATCTTTATACAAGATGGCACATTCATTAAATAGTTGCCATTGACCGGAATACCAATCGAAAGCTTGTGGATCGTCGAAAGCATGTTGTAATATAAGCCGGATTTCTTCTTCCGTATCCGTATCGCCTATGATGCCTTCAAATACAAGTTTCTGAAGGGCAGGCTCAACATCTTCTACTGTCTGGATATCAGAGAATAAGGCATGCAGCAATTTGCCTCTGTCAATAAAACGGCTACTGGATTCTTCTGCCTCAATTCCCTGTATAAAGTCAGAGGAACGATTGGATTGTCTGAATTCAACCTGATGATGTAGGGCCTCCATCTTAACAGGCCGTTTCAGTGGTGTTTGCAGCAGCTTATTACTATTTGTATCGGAATCCTTTTTTTCTGACGGGCATAATTCTCCCCATTCATAAGGGTTTTCTTCATCCCAGATCATTATTTGTTGCGCAGCTACACTACTTAATGAATTGAACAATACTTCCGATATTGTATTTTTCTGCTTCTTATGACTCCATACAATCAAATTTTTACTGGCACGGGTAAATGCTACGTACAGTAAATTCAGATTATCCACCCATAGCTGTAATCGCTCCTGTAGATAATCTTTTCTGTAAACAGATTCAGCCATAATTCCGGAATAATTAACGGGAACAAAATCTATTTCATTATAAGGAACTTCCTGCGGAGCACACCAGATTAACTGATTGTAAGTCTCATTTTCCAGCTTCCAGTCGCAGAATGGTACCAATACTGTATGAAATTCCAGTCCTTTGGATTTATGTATGGAGAAAATACGAATACCTTCTATTTCGCCTCCGGGAATTGTCTTTTCGCAAAGTTTCTTCTCCCAATATTCAATAAAACTCTCCAGATCAGAGGAATGATCTTCCAGGTAATTGATAACTGCATCAAAGAAAGCAAACAGGTAAGCATCCTGATCTTCGATACGTTCCATTTGGAATATTACGAAGAGTTCTTCAAGTAACTCATACAGAGGCATCAAACGTAGGGAACTTATGTTGTCGATGAATGCTTTTGGAAGGAATCGAGTTGTATCCTCCAGTAATAATTCATTTAAATTATACGAACGGCGAAGTACCTCATTCTGGTAACTGACCATAAGTTGGGCGTATGCTACCTGGTTGGAAGGATCAGACAGGAAACGGAGTGCATCCATTAGCATGTTCACAGCCACAGAGGCATTCATTTGAAAAGCTTCATCTGAAACGATTCTCCATTGCATCTCTTTATCAAAATAATCGGCAATGAGGAGGATATTTTTATTTTTGCGTACAAGGATTGCTATATCATTCAACTGTACGCCGTTGGCTGATAATTTTTTAATTTCTTCACCCAGTTCAGTCAGCGTTTGTTCTGGGTAATCATGCTCCTCATTTTTATCCAGAAAGGATATTTTTACATAGCCTTTCTTCTCTTCCCGGGGAGATTCCTGTACAATATCCTGATAAGCTTTTTTCAGCGGATAACATTCTTCGTTCAAAAGGTTTCGATGAATAGAATTAAGGAAATCCACCGCTTCCTGGAAAAATAGATTATTGAAACTGATGATATTGCTTTCGCTTCTCCGATTAGTATTCAGAGTTTTAGCATTAATAGGAAAATTACCTATCCGGTCATTCAGATTGTTTAAGATGCTCCAGTCTCCGTTTCTCCAACGGTAAATGGACTGTTTTACATCTCCCACAATCAAGCTATAGGCTCCCTGGGCAAGTCCCTCCATCAATAGCATGCGGAAATTACTCCATTGTATACGGCTGGTGTCCTGGAACTCGTCAATCATTACATTTCGGATGCTGGCACCAATCTTTTCGAACACAAATGAAGGATCGTCATCTTGTATAAGGCGATGTAATAACGTATTAGTATCGGATAATAAAAAGCGATTATTTTCCCGATTTAGGATACGTACCTCTTCATCAATGTTGGTTAGTAGTTGTAGTTTATTTAGATGTTGCAATGAAAGCCGGCAACTACTAACAATATAATTGTTTTTTTCCCGGGCTCTTTCTGCTCTTTCCAGTAAAGGAATAAGCGAGGAGGTAGCCAGTGATAGTATTTGTTGATAGTGAGGGGATGTTTTAGAACCCCATTCTTTCTCATCCACCAGGCATTTTTCCATGGTTTTATTTCGGATACTGTTATTCAGTTCGCCTTTTTTGAGTTTTATGAAATAACCTGCTATCCCTTTAGTATTGTTTTTCAGGTTTACAACAGTTAATCCATGTCCGGCCAGTTCCTCCTCAAATTGATCGGCAAAAGATTCCATCTCTTTTAAGGCACTCGTCATTAGGGCATGTAACTTCTGTCGGTAGTTTTTTATGTTATCCGGATTTTTCAGTAATTCGCGCAATACAGTACCCTTTTCAATATATCCTTCATCAAAGATATTTTTCCCAAACTTCTTAATTTCGTCCGACACATTCCAACGTTTGTCATTGGCTATTTTTTCATTGATATAATCAAGCAGCCAGGCCAGAACCGGAGATGTGGGTTGTAACTTTTCAATCATGGAGTCAACAGCCTCGCTTAATATTTCATCGTTATTAAGTTCCACATTCAGGTTAGGACTTAACTCCAACTCCCTAGCCAGGTTTCGCATCACCGATTGAAAGAAGGAGTCGATAGTCTCTACCCGGAACTGACTGTAATCATGGATGATGCTTCGTAAAGCTGCTCCTGCTGCCTGGCATATTTGCTCTTCTTTCCATCCGATACTTTTGCATACCTGTTCTAAATAAGGCTTCGAACCAGCATCACCCGTCCAGATACCATATAATTGGCTCAAGATTCTTTCTTTCATTTCGGCTGTTGCCTTGTTTGTAAAGGTTACTGCCAATATGCGGCGATAGGCTCTGGGGTTCAGTATAAGTAGTTTGATATATTCCACTGCCAGTGTGAACGTTTTTCCTGATCCGGCAGAGGCTTTATATATGAGTAATTCTCCCATTTCTTTTTTCGAATATCTTTAGCAAATGTACACATAATTACTTTATCAGGAAAAGGATTATTTTTATCTTTAGCCAAAAATACTGCTTATGAAAAGATTATTTATTATTCCATTTTTTCTGATAATTATTTGTATGATGAGTTGTGGACAACAAAATACGAACGTATTTACCTATAAAGTAGGTGATTGTGAAGTGATTCTTCTTTCGGAGAATCAAGGACAGGGAGATACAAAAATATTGATTGGTGCTACTCCTGAAATGATTAGTGAGACTTTACCGGAAGGTACTTTCAGTAATGCGGTAAATGCTTTCCTGGTAAAAACACCACAAGGAAACTACTTGATAGACACCGGATTTGGCCGGAACTTATTCGAAAATCTTTCTTCTGTAGGTGTTACTCCTGATGATGTACAGCAGGTAATTATTACGCACATGCATGGTGACCATATCAGTGGTTTGTTGAAAGATGGGGAAGTAATGTTTCCAAAATCAAAACTTGTACTTTCAAAAGTGGAACATACTTATTGGAGTGAAATAAAATCTAATCAGAAAGCACTCGATGTTTTAAAAATGTATGAAAAGAATATCTCTCTGATTGAGCCTCTAAAAGTAGGTGAGAAAACGGAAGATATGATTTCGTTTATTGATGCTCCCGGTCATACACCCGGTCAAATTCTTTGTTTAGTACAATCAAAAGGAGAACAATTACTCATCTGGGCAGATTTGGCCCATGCCATGGCTATTCAAATGCCTTACCCGGAAGTTGCAGTAACATACGACGTGGATCCGGAATTGGCCGTGAAAAGTAGGAAAGAGGTTTTAAAATATGTTACACAGAATAACATTCCGGTAGCAGGAATGCATATTGCTTATCCGGGTATGGGTAAGGTGGAAGCTATTTCAGCAGGAAGTTATCGATTTATTTCAGCGGAATGATATTTTAATTTATAGCTTAGGTTACAATGACTTATGGTCATGTCCGGTTTTTTATTTGGGGGAGACCGGACTTTTTAATACCCCATCAACAAGAAAACCCTCACAGCCGAATATAAAATACAACTGTGAGGGCGTGTTAGAGAATTTGTAAAGTTAAGAGTAGAGAGATTTTCTAAAAGTCTAATATTCCTATTAGTTGTTACTAGCTGATTAAAATCACAGATTGCCTTTATTTTTTTAATAAAAAGATAGGTGATATACAGAAAAGGATTCGCTGATAACATATTATACAGGAATATACGGTCAGAATCTCTGTGCTTTTTAACAAAAAAGCCTATAAAGTGAACTAATTCCACCTTCATAGTGTTAATATATATACTTGATACTAAGTATAAACCTAATGTACAATAAATTATGGAAACTAAAATGAAAGAAAACAAGCAAACAATGGAATCTACTAACGAAATGGGTGATTTTTTCGGCAAGATGTATGCTTTCAACAACAGTCTTAAGTTATATCACTGGCATGTAAGTGGCAAAGGAAGTTATGCACAACATATTGCATTAGACCAAACTTTGGAAGATCTTCCTGATGCGTTAGATCGTATTGTAGAAACTACTTATTCATTGAAAGGTGATATTAAAGTGGTAATTCCTGAAACAAACGTTCCTACAGAAATAGTGGATCATTGCCAGAAATTCTTTGAATATGTGGATTATCAGAGAGAATTATTCAAAGAAAATTTCACAGCTGCTATTTTGGATGATTATCAGGAAGCAATTCAGCAGTTGTTATATCGATTGAGAAGATTGGAGTAAAAGTAATTAAATAGATAGACTCCTCCATAGAAGGCGGTGCTCTAAGAGTTATAGTAGTCGGAAGAAAAGTCTTCTGACTATTTTTTTGTCTTTTTATTTAAGTCTTTTTTTTCTCTTTATCAAGAAAATTTAGTTGTAGGCTTGAATTGTGATTCAAGCAATAGCATTATCCTAGATTAAGCAGAAAAAAAGCTGTAAGCCTGACAGATTTAACCTAGAGTAGCCGAGCTCACCGAGCGCAACCCTTGGTTGGGGTGATATATAAAATAAGGAGTTCTGTAGGAACGAAATGCAATATGGATATGTTGTATACCGTTCATTACGCACACTTTACCTGTGGGATAAATCCGTCAGACTTTCAGCCTTCTTTTACTCAAATTTCCTCTTGAAACTAGTAAACAGCGGAAATATATTACTTCATATCTTTCAAATTTTCTTTTTCATTTCAAATTATTTTCCTTTTATGTGTATTCCCATATATTTTAGGAAGGCAATAAGGGAACATTCACGGGTTGTTTCAAATCCGAGTTTTCTGGATACAGAAACTGCGTTGGTATTATGCTGTAATACTTCTAACAAATATTGCTTAATACCCATTTCCTTTAAATAGGGAATAGAATATTGAAAGATCGGAATAGCCAAAATTTTCCCCTGTATTTTTTCAGGGTTCAGGTTCCAGTATCATATCCTGTCGGTGCTCCATTAAAACTTCCGGTTCTGTTCAGGGTAAAAGAAACTATTGCATTTCCATCAAATGCGGCATAAGATAAATCTGGATTATAACCACGTCTTACCAACATGGATTGAAATTATTCCTTGTTTGTTGAATTTTCATAATCGGTAAAAGATTGGTTAAATGCTTCAAATATAGTATCAAAGTCTATTTTAGCAAGAGATTTTATTTCCATTTGTTGTTCTGCTTTTTTTTAAAATTGGGAATGCGGAGACTAAAGAATAATAAAAAAACCGGCCATTTTGAATGTTAGCCGGCTCCATTGTATTTGAATCTACTATTTTTTATCCTTTTGCTTCCTGATACAAGAAGCGTTTAATACTTTTTTTCGGTGTTTTTTCAAACTCTTCCGGGTAAACTTTCATTTTAGATAGTTGGCTGTAGACCGGGAGCATGGCATTTAATGCAACACGGTTTTCTTCCATAATTCGCTCCATGTCTTCGGCTTTGAGGCCATGTGCAAATGCATCGTCAAAATCAGGATAAACCAATCCTACCAGCTTTTCATTTTGCTGAACGATGATACTTTCGGCCACATAGGGCATATTATTGAGTTTATCTTCTATTTCTTCTGGGTAAATGTTTTGTCCGCTGGCACCCAGAAGCATATTCTTACTACGACCTTTGATTGTAACATTTCCTTCTACATCCATTATCGCTTGATCTCCTGTACGCAACCATCCATCCTCGTCAAGTACCTCACGGGTAGCTTCCTCATTTTTGTAATAACCTAACATAACATTCGGTCCTTTACAAACTATTTCACCGACAATGTTTTCAGGATCCGGAGAAAGTATTTTTACTTCCATTCGAGGAACTGCTTTTCCGCAAGAACCGGTTTTGAAACGCTTCCAATCTTCATAACAAATAATAGGGCCACATTCAGTCATACCATATCCCACCGTATAAGGGAAATCAATCATCCGTAAGAAGTTTTCAACCTCCTGGTTAAAAGCGGCACCACCCACGATAACCTCTATAAAGTTACCACCAAAAGCATTAATAACCTGTTCGCGAACGACGGCTTTTATTTTATCATTAATAATAGGTACTTTTAGTAAAATCTTCATGGTTGGGGTCTGCAGCTTCGGGAGAACATTCTTCTTGATGATTTTTTCAATAATCAAAGGTACAGCTACAACTAAATCCGGTTTTACCTCTGCAAATGCCTGGAAAATGATTTTAGGACTGGGAGTTCGGGTAAGGAAAAAGATCTGACAACCGATAGTAAATTCATATAAAAACTCAAAAGCCAAACCGTACATGTGTGCCATTGGTAACATGGATACAATTTTATTGCCGGGTTTCAGATTCAGCACATCATAGGCAAATTGTGTATTCGACCACAGGCTTCGGTAGGGTAACATCACACCTTTTGAATAACTGGTGGTACCGGATGTATAATTAATGACTGCCAATTCCTCCGGTTTGTCTTTATGATAATTTATATGCTCCGTACGGAAGTTTTTTGGATATTTTTTGCCGAACATCTCATTCAGATGTTCACGCGCATTTGTAAGTTTTTTACTTCTGGAAATCAGAACAGAGAAATCATGCATAGCCATAATTCCTTCTAGTAAAGGCATGGCTGTTTCATTCAGATTTTCCCAAACAACATCTCCTACAAATAAGAGTCGTGCTTCGGAATGATTTACTATATTATGTACATTATCCGCTTTAAACTCATGCAATATGGGAACAGCTACTGCGCCATAAGTAAGTGTGGCAAGGAATGTGACTCCCCAATGTGAACTATTGCGTCCGCAAATTGCTATTTTATCTCCTTTCTTTACACCGCTTTCCTCAAAAATAATGTGGATTTTTTCGATTTTACGTGCTACGTCTTTGTATTGAAGGGTAGCTCCTTTGTAGTCGGTTAATGCATTCAAGTCCCAGTTTTGCTTGATGCTGTTCTCAATGAATGAGATAAAACTCTGGTTCATCATTATTGCACATTTGGTTATAAATTGTGCAAATATATGTTTTATAATCGGTTTTGCAAACAAATACAAAAATAAATTGCTTTTCTTAGCTTCCTGTCAGCATTATGATCAAATTGTTGTTATATTTGCGAGAATATGTATGCTTTTTTAAGATTCATGAATTCTCGTTTTATATCTATACTATTATTTTTTTGTGTTCTTTCTTCTTTGTTTTCGTGCATAGGAACAGCACCTACCAAAGAAGTAAAGATTATCGATTCATTGAATCTTGGATCATACAACTACCGTTATAAAAATCTGGATATCTCTTATGAACTGGCAAAAAACGCTTATGACCAGGCGAACCTGTATGGTTCCGGGAAAGCGGAAGCCTGTAATAACTTGGGTTTTTGCGCGTTTATGCAAATGAATTTTGAACAAGCTGAAGATTTGTATAAAGAGGTTTATACTCTGACCCTGAACGAACTGGAACTACTTATTGCAGACGTCGGATTGATGAAAATTTATCAGCGCACGGCTATGAATAAGGAGTTCTATGATTGTAGAAACAGGGCTCTTGCCAGGATGAAACGTATTGACGAGGACAGGAATCTTTTTATAGAAGATCATGAAGTAATCCGCCTGAATTATGCATATTCCGAATTTTATATTGTTTCGTCGGCTTATTATTATTCATTGCGACAAATACCGGAAGCTTTGTCTTCTCTAAATCAGATTAACCAGGAGGAATTAAAAGGTGATACGAGCCAGTTGTTAGCCTATTCCTTTATAAAAGGCTCAACGGGTTTATTTGAAAAGATGTCATTGAAAGATAGTCGTTTAAATCAGTTTGATCTCCTTTATAATACTTGGTTAGATGCTTCTCAAAGTAATCATATCTATTTTGAAGCAAGTAGTTTACAGGCATTAGCCAATCTGATGGCATTTCCGGATAATTATAGATATCTGGTCGATGAACGGGCGTATAGGCTCAATCAATTCAATTTGCCGCTTGATAAGTATTTACCCTTGCAACTGGCCCGCAAATCCTTAATTAAGTTCCAGGAATACCATGATATATACCAGATTGCTGGAGCGTATGTTACGATTGGTAAATGTTTAAACATTCACGGACATTATACGGAAGCCCTCGATTCTTTAGCCAAAGCATTGAATTATGTGAATTTGTATAATAGACTTTATTATCCTTCGGCCAATGATCAGGAAGATATGTTGGAACTATACGTAGAGAAAGATAGTATTCAAAAGGAGGTTAGCTGGATTACTGGTCAGGATGTAAAACAGGGGGATGTTCCGAAAATTAAAGCTGTACCAGGATGGATTTCCCGAATCCGGGAACAATTGAGTGTATCGTATGCCGGATTGGGAAAGAAAGCGCAATCGGATTATAATCGAAATATTTATATGGATATTTTGAATTATACCCGGCAGGATAAAGAATCGGAGAGCCGTTATATTGCTTTGCAACAAGAGTCTAAACAGCTAAATATGATATTATTCGGTGTAATCATCGGTATTCTGTTAGTTGTATTATTGTTTTGGCTGTTTAATAAACGTACACATAAGCGCAATCAAGCCTATATTGAACGCTTGAAACTCACCTTAGATATTTGTCAGAAAATAACATCGGCTATTCCGACGGATATCAATGATGAAAAAGATATCATTCAGGCTATTATCAATGCGGTATATCCTGATATGAAAAAGCTATTTCATATTACGGATATGAATATTTATCTTTCATCAGCCTATAAAATTGAAGAAGGATATTCCTTGTATTATTTAATGGTTCCTGATAAAAGAGAACCTGTGGGATTATTGGTTGTTCACATGTTGAAAAATCCCACGAAGGATGATCAGGCATTGTTACAGGTAATAGCTCCTTATATTGCCTGGACTGTGGATAACGGAATGACTTTTCTTAAACTGGGTAATGAACGGGAAAATCTGGAGAAACAGAAATTCGTCTTCGAAAAGCATATAGCTCGTAATAAACGTGAAAATTTAATTAAGAAAGCATGCCTGGCTATAGTGAATGGCATTATCCCATATATGGATCGAATCATTAATGAAGTATATAAACTGAAAAAAAAGGGTTTCATTCATAATAACCAGATTAAAAAGGAGAAATACCAATACATTGATGAATTAGTAACTACCATTAATGAATATAATGATATCTTGGCGCTGTGGATTAAAATGAAGCAGGGATCGTTGAGCTTGAATATTGAGAATTTTGCTCTCAATGAATTATTTTCTCTTGTTTTGAAAGGCAGAAAAACATTTGAAATGAAAAAACAAAACTTTCTGGTTACTTCCACCGATAGTATCGTAAAAGCGGATAGGGCTCTTACTCTTTTCATGATTAATACTTTAACTGAGAATGCCCGAAAATATACACCGGAAGAAGGTACCATTAAAATATATGCAGAGGCCACGGAAGAATATGTGGAAATCTCGATTGAGGATAACGGTCGTGGACTTTCTGAGGAGGATGTAGCTCTTATCGAAGGAGAAAAGATTTATAATTCACAGATGATCGGCTTAAAGAACGAGGAGAATGAAGGAGAGCTCAAAAGTTTGAAAGGCAGTGGATTTGGTTTGATGAATTGTAAAGGAATTATTGAAAAATATAAGAAAACGAACCAGATATTTAAAGTTTGTACTTTCGGTGTACAGAGTGAATTGGGAAAAGGAAGCCGGTTTTTTTTCCGGTTGCCGTTAGGTATACGTAAAACGCTGACTTGTCTCATTTGTTTGCTTATACCTTTAGGTTCCGTGTATTCACAACGCACGACGGCATACGAGAGATTATTAGATGAATCTTCGGCTTTTGCAGATACGGCTCATTACTGCAATGTGATAGCTGATTATTCGTTGGCATTACAATACGTCGATTCTGCTATTCATCGTTTGAATATACATCATAAAGAATACTATCCTTCCGATACTAACTTTATGGAACTGATAGGTGATGGAACTCCTGCCGAAGTTATCTGGTGGAATAAAATGTATGAATCCGAGTTTACCGTCATACTGGACATCCGGAAAGAAGCAGCAATTTCCTTTCTGGCTTTAAAACGATTGGAAGGTTATACATATAATAATAGTGCATACGAATCCTTATATAAACTCAACAGCGAAGATTCTTCCTGGGAAATCTATAGTCTGGAGTTGGAACGTTCCACCATGAATAAAAAGGTGGGATTGGGTTTATGTGTTCTTTTATTAATATCCTCTTTAATCGGTTATTACTTTTTGTATATGCGGAAAAGGTTAACCAACAGATGGAATCTGGAACAAGTATTGGAAATTAATAAAAAGATATTCACTTCTTCACATATACGTTCAGAAGAAAATATGGAAGCATTGCAACGGGAAGAGAATACTTTAAAAGAGATTCCCCGAAAAATTGTGAATGAAGCCTTCAAATCAGTGAATGAACTTATTGAAATAGATCGGTTAGGTATAGCTATATATAATGAAAGTACACATCGTTTGGAGATTGCCAGCAAACCGGAGTTGAGTGCAGTTCCGGAACTGGTAAAGAAAAGTTTTAAGCAAAGAGAAATATTAAATGATTATAACCTGCAGGCATTTCCTTTGAATGTGGAGGTAGGAGAAAATAATCGTTGTGTAGGGGTTCTCTACCTGGAACGTCAGGAAGGAAGAGGGAGAGAGGTTGATAGTTTGCTCCTGGAATTAGTAGCACGGTATATTGCTGTTGTTATATTTAATGTTGTGATTAAACTTGCTACGCGTTACCGGGATATTGAATCGGCTTATGAAGAAACTCATCGTGCTTCTAGAGAAGATAGTATGTTGCACGTGCAAAATATGGTGCTGGATAATTGTCTATCAACAATTAAGCATGAAACAATTTATTATCCGAATAAGATCAAGCAGATTATCCGGAAACTAAATTCCGGAACTCTTTCCTCAGAAGAAGAAAATAATAGTATTGATGATATTTCGGAATTGATTGAATATTACAAGGGAATCTTTACTATTCTCAGTTCCTGTGCATCCCGTCAGTTGGAAGAAGTTACTTTCAGACGAACAACGATTAAGATCTCTGATTTAATGCAATATGCATTAAGGTATTTCAGGAAAGTTCAGAAAACCCACAGAGATGATTTGATCCTTGTAGTTGATACTGAACGATCGGATTTAAGGGTATTAGGGGATATCAATCAATTATATTTTCTGCTGGAGAACCTGATCGAAGAAGCTTTGTCGGTACAATTACCCGGAGTAATTCATTTACAGGCAGTTATTGACGGAGATTTTATTCGTTTTCTTTTTACAGATGAACGAAGGGAGAAAAAAATAGAGGAACTGAATCAGTTGTTTTATCCGAACCTGGCACACATGATTTCCGGAGGAGATAAAGGAGAACTGAAAGGTACTGAATATTTGATTTGCAAACAAATCATTCGGGATCATGATGAATTTGCCGGACGGAGAGGGTGCAGGATTAATGCTGAGCCTGCTTCTGACGGAGGTTTTACTGTGTATTTTACCATACCAAAGCGATAATAACTAACTTGAATATTTGAAAAACTGTATAATATGGAAGATAAAAAGTTTAAAGTAATCATAGTTGAGGATGTAAAACTGGAGTTGAAAGGGACAGAGGAAATCTTTAGACACGAGATACCTAACGCGGAAGTGATAGGAACAGCTATGACTGAGAAAGAATTCTGGGAATTAATGGAAATCCAGAGACCTGATTTGGTACTACTTGATCTTGGATTGGGTGGTTCAACCACTATTGGAGTAGATATATGCCGTAATATCTTTAAAAAATATAAAGGAGTACATGTACTGATCTTTACGGGTGAAATCCTGAACGAAAAACTTTGGGTGGACGTTCTGGATGCCGGGGCGGATGGTATCATCTTGAAAACAGGTGAATTACTTACCAAAACAGATGTCCAGGCAGTAATGGATGGTAAGAAACTGGTCTTTAATTATCCGATTCTTGAAAAGATAGTAGAGCGTTTTAAGAAATCTGTTGTAAATGATTCAAAACGTCAGGAAGCAATTATTAGCTATGATATTGATGAATACGATGAACGTTTCCTACGGCACTTGGCATTAGGATATACCAAGGATATGATTGCCAACCTGAAAGGAATGCCTTTTGGGGTAAAATCATTGGAAAAGCGACAAAATGATTTAATCGGACGTCTCTTTGCACCGGGCGAACGGGTAGGTGTAAATGCTACCCGGCTAGTGGTACGTGCATTGGAATTGCGTATTATTGATATAGATAACCTGGAACCGGATGAAGAATAAGTGGCATATGCTACATCCGGCTACAATGTTTTTTTTACTAACATTAGTAGTCGTTTTCTTATCATGGATATTTAATGTCTATGGCCTGAGTGTTATGCATCCACAAACAGGGGCTATCATTAGCGTGGAGAACTTATTGAGTGCTGAAGGAGCCCGTTGGTTTTTGCGCCATGTAGTTACTAATTTTACTGGATTTGCACCATTGGGCATGGTGCTGGTTGCCATGTTTGGGGTGGGTATAGCTGAGCATTCGGGTTTTATACATGCGTGTATTCGGAACAGTATTAAGCGGAACCGAAATAAACGCGCCATTATTTTAGGGATTATTTTTCTAGGGATTCTTTCCAATGTTATTGGTGATTCGGGTTATATTTTTCTAATACCGATTGCTGCGACTTTGTTTCATTCTATCGGTTTGCATCCGATAGCAGGTATAATAACCGCTTATGTCTCCGTGGCATGCGGATATAGTGCCAATATCATCATTAGTACTCTCGATCCGCTTATGGCCCGAACTACACAGGAAGTATTGTCGGCAGCAGGCTTTACGGGGATTCATGTCGGACCTCTTTCCAATTATTTCTTCATGTTGGTTTCAACTTTTCTGGTCGGCGGTATTATTTATTGGATAACAATCAAAAGGCTTATTCCGGTACTGGGAGAGAATGAAGGTGAAATTTACTCAGAGGAATATAAACCACTTTCCAAGCGTGAAAAAAGAGCTATTCGTATGGCTCTTATTATAGGTGGTATTTTTATGTTTATTATCCTATGGTCTACTTTTTCTTCTTCCGGCTTCTTACGGGGGGTAAGTGGTGGATTGATCCGTTCTCCCTTTATTGTGGGAGTTCTTTTCCTGATTGCTTTGAGTGGAGCAATAATGGGTACTATTTATGGATTTACTTCTGGCCGCTACCGTTCCGATAATGATGTGATTGAAGGCCTGGCTCAACCCATGAAGATATTGGCTGTCTATATCGTTATCGCTTTTTTTGCTGCTCAGATGTTTGCCTGTCTTGAATATTCAAACCTGGATAAATGTATTACTATTTTAGGAGCTAATTTTATTGCCTCTATTCAGATTAACGCGATAACTTCCTTGTTACTATTTATACTCTTTACAGCTGTAATAAATCTTATCATGGTATCAGCAACGGCTAAGTGGGCCTTTATGGCTTTTATTTTTGTACCCTTGTTTGCTACCATGGGAATAGAGCCGGAATTAGCCCAGTGTGCCTTCCGCATTGGTGATAGTGCCACAAATGCCATTACTCCGTTTTTGTTTTATATGCCGCTGGTACTTACCTATATGCAACGCTATGATGAACAAAGTACATACGCTACTTTGTTTAAATTTACGTGGCGATATACCATTTATATTTTAGTTCTCTGGACTTTATTGTTTATTGTTTGGTATCTGTTGGGATGGCCTGTAGGATTCTGATGCTTGAAAGATGTAATTTTTCAAGTAAAAAAATAGCTATTCTTTTTGAAATTCCATAAAAACAGCTACCTTTGCACCGCAATTGAGGATGGTCCCGTAGCTCAGCTGGATAGAGCAACGCCCTTCTAAGGCGTGGGTCATAGGTTCGAATCCTATCGGGATCACAGAAGAGTCGCTAATGTTGAAAAATATTGGCGACTCTTTTAGTTTATAACTAACACAAAAAACACACTGTATGAAAAAGCTATTATTTGCATTTCTGCTTCTATTACCTTTTATTTTAATTTCCTGTTCGGATGACGACGATTATACTTCTGACGATCTGATAGGTACTTGGAAACTTCAAACAATTACTGCGGTTGAGGTAAAGACCAGCTCACTGGATGTGACTGAATTCGTGGAAGAAGAGATATCCTTAAACAATAAATATGGGAATAAGGATGTTTATACTTTCAATTCGGATGGAACATTCCGGTATGCTGAAAGTCAAACATCAGCTACATCCATAAGTGGAAGTTATACGATGAACAATGCTAAATTGACAACTACATCAGGAAGTAAATCTGTGAAAGGAGATATTTCAATTACCCAGAATAATTATATGATTACCATCGATGAAACTGATTTTTATCAGGAAGCGGTAAACGATAACTTTGATAATGAGAAAGTCAATAAAGTCCTTGTGAAATATACCTATAAACGTATAGGGTAAATATGGCACATATAACGTTAATCACCAGTGGAACCAAGCTCTTTAGTGATTTTCCAAAAACTTTTCAATCGTATTTTTACCTGTTTCCAGGCAGTTTTCTTTTACTACATTCAATATCCCTTCAATGCTTGTCTGCGTGATAGGTGGATTGTTACGTATATATATAAGGTATTCTTTATCCTCGATCTTGTTTCCCGTTTCAATCCGGATATCTGATTCAACTTCTCTATTGGCCAGAATACCGTTGCGGGCAAGGGCTTTTCGTACCATCGTATATTTACGTCCATGTCCGGAAAGTCTGATTTGATGGGTATATTCATTATTTACCCGGAAGAGTCCGGTTTCCATATCAAAGGTAATACCTTTACGGGCAAAGAAGGTGCTCAGATCACCATTGAGGGAGAGGTCTTCGGGGGTTCCTACAGTCAGTCCCTGGGTCTTATCCATTACCCAAAGTTTGTCTGCAATTTGGAGGGCCAGTTCCAGATCGTGAGTAGAGAGGAAAATAGTTTTATGCGTATCTCTGCTCAGACGATGGAGTAATTGCATAATCTCAACTTTACTCGGAAAGTCGAGAAAGGCAGTGGGTTCATCCAGGAAAATAACGGGTGTTTCCTGAGCCAGAGCTTTGGCAATCATTACTTTTTGCCGTTCTCCATCGCTGAGGGTATGTACCATCCGGTGGGCCAGGTCTTCAATTTTGATCTGGCCAATAGCTTGTTTTACAATTTCTCTGTCTTCTTTATTAAGTGTTCCCCAAAATCCGGTATAAGGGCTTCGACCCAGACCAATCAGTTCCTCAGCAGTCATATTGCGAATGTCGAGGCGATCTGTCAGCACTACACCAATGATATGCGAAAGCTCACTATCTGTATATTCTTCCAGATCTTTTCCTTGTATAAGGATTTCACCGGATAGTTTAGGTTGGAAAGCTGATAAAGTACGGAGTAGGGTTGATTTACCTATTCCATTTGCTCCCAACAGACAGGTAAGTTCACCTTTATGGATAGATGCATTGATATTGGTAGCTACTACTTTGGTATCTTTCTTGGCAGGGTAGCCAATGGAGAGTGATTTTATTTCGATGGTTTTATTCATTGAATTCATTTTTACGCCCTACGTAAAAGAACCTAACCCAGATGAGGAATAAGTGAAATATCTGCATCAGCTACCCGATGCGGGGGCAAAGATAATGAATAATTTAATTTATGGATGTGGGTAAGGTATTCTTATTGATGAAACCAACTCGTTATGTCCTTCATGTTCCCGTTATCAATGAGATACATACGTTGATTGGTGGAAGGTGAACTCAATCCTCCCCGGCTTTCGATATAAGGTCCCAACTTAATGTAATCAAAGTTTTGCAGAGAGCAATTATCCGGTAAAACGGGCTTACCGGAATACCAGCCCGTCTTTACATTTATATTTGCTTTTTGCTTTAGGAAGGCGCACAGTTGCTCAACTTCACCGGGTGAAGCATCGCCTCCCATAAAGCAAATACAAGTAATAGCTTTTCCGTATTTCTCCAGTAATCCCTTCAAAACATCTTCCGTTAATAGATATCCTGTGTCATCCAGTAAGTAAGGACTATGACATCCTTTACAACGATTGGGACAGTTGGATAGGTTAATGGCCAGTGTTACTTCGTTGGGTATTTCCTGAAAAACTATGTCATAATTGACGTACCGAAGCATAATGACGCTTGGCAGCCTCCTTTTGTCTGCATTGGGAGAAGTTACTGACACGTTTCATATAGCCGATAATGCGGGTCAGATAATCCAGATTCTGGCTATGGCAGGACGGGCATTCCTTCAGGTTATGCTTATCAATATGATTACAATCGTTGCAAACTGTATTGGGAATATTGAAGGTAAAGTAGTTGCACCCTTCCTGTGCCGCTACCCGGAGTAAATGCCGGTATTGCTCTTTACTCAGATGTTCCTCCAGGTTAAGATGCAAGGCAGATCCACCGGTTAGGTGTTCAATGTATCTGCGTCCATGTAAACGGAATTTATCTATGATGTTCAGGGAACCATCTTCTACAATATAGAAATAGCTGTTGTAGCAATCCCGATTTACTTTGTATCCATCCCGTTTATCCCACTTCGCATGCTTTACGCCTACGTTTTCTGCCGGGATCATTTCGCAATTAAACATGAGCTCCTTCGTGCGATACCTTTTATTATAATCTTCAATCAATCCCAGTATTTGCTGAACAAATTCTTCATATCGGGGGTTGTCATTGATTTCAATTCCGAGAGACTCGGCGGCTTCTACCAGCCCATTTACCCCAATCGTGAGGTACTGGCGTCCCATATTGATATAACCCGCATCGAATAAAGGTAGCATTCCTTTCTGCTGCATGTATTTCAGGTTTTCATTGTAGGCCACTTGTACTTTATGTACGAGGTCAACTACTTCTTCCAGAAAGAACTGATAGTGATATCCTTTACGCATAGCGTGTTGGATACAACGGTTCAGGTTGATTGTCAGTACACTTTTCGATCCGGTAGATACTCCTCCGGCTCCCAATGTATAGCTGAACCCGTTATTCTGTATCTCATTACGGAGGCGGCAACAACTACTCAGAGAATCTGCGTTGTCACTTATATAGGTAAAGAATGAATGTCCTTCGGCGTACATTTCAGCTGTAAAATCACCATATTCTTTGTCTTTAGTATCTCCGTTTTCGGTGAGTAAAGCCATCGTTTCTACCGGAAAGGTTAATATGCTACGGGTGCGTTCCCGGTTAAACCATTTCATGAAGCGTTTTTGAAGCCAGCTAAGGGATTCCCAATGAGGTTTGCTTCCATCCGGGAAAACAAAGTCGCCAAACAGGCTTTCGAAATAATATTTATCATAGTAAGAGATATTCCAGAAAACTGCCTGGAAGTTCCGGGCCCCGGTTGGCTGGTTAATGGAATAAACGATCTGTTCAAAATGATCGGTAATCACTTTATCGAGGGTGCGTTGTTTTCTGGAAAGATCGACTACCTTGTCGGCATTCACATAATAATCATTGCCATACTCCAAACCGATGAAATAATTCATGTACATCAGGAATTCGGGAGTCGCACATGCCCCACTCAACATACTGGAAACCATGAAGACCATATTCACAAAACCCCCGCAGAAGGATTTCAGGTTGGTAGGTGCTTTGGAATTCCCTCCGATAGATGTTGTGCCTCCTATCAACCAGGGATACATCGTTACACTGGCACAATAGTTGGCGAGGCTGGTCTCATCGTTCTTATATATATAATGGTTATTCAGAAGTTCAATGTATTTATCGGATAACTCTTTGCCATACATTTCCTTGATTCGGTCGGTAAGCATTCGGCGGTTAAGGCGTATGAAATTAGATTTAGGCAATTCACCGATCAGGGTTGCCATGTTCTTGTTTTCCACGTTGGCATTCGAGTCGTATTTACTGCCGGAAGCGGCATTTTGAGCATCACAATAATCAATTAGGAACTGAAGTTTGTCCCTTACCTCCCTGTCTTCCAGATGTTTTTGCCGGTAAAGCATATAGGCTTTTGCCACCATATAATACCTTTCGGCCATCAGTGCTACTTCAACCTGGTTTTGTATATCTTCCACAGTTGTATTGTTCGTGATGCTAACTCTACTCAGGATGTTGGTTATTACCTCCTCACTGGCAAAACTGCCCACAGATAAAAATGCTTTGGCGATTGCATTTTTAATCTTCTCGATAGAGAACGCTTCTCTTTTTCCATCTCTTTTAGTAATGAACAATTCCATGGTATAATGTATTAGCAATAATGAATCAACAAAGTGAAAGCTGAGTGATGAAGATAGAAGGAGATAATACTCCCATAGGTTTTTACCAGTTTTGCTTTTAGAACCTATCCTGTTGCTCTTCACCCGAAAGCTTTGGAATTTGCCAGACAGGGCAGGTTTTCTGACTTGTTACAGGTAATACGCCTTCCCGGTTTTCGACCAGTGGCTTTTGTGTGTACACCTTTTATATATAACTTACAGCTACGGGGATAGTTCCTGACTTTCACAGGATTCCCTTTTTCATCCGAATTTCTCCGGAACCTTGTCTCTACAAAAGTAGCATTTTTTAGCTTTATGATCCTACTTTCGGATAACTTTTTTATTCGTATATTTAGAAAGTTTTCCATTTTAAAAAATAAACTGTTGATATTCAGTGAAATTGTTGATGATATGTATGAAAAAGTTATCCAAAATAAAAACTTTATTGATATACCACGTGCTTTCTTGCTGATCTGTAAGCAGAATTAAAACTAAATCTCTTATGTTCTGAATTTCCTATAAACCGTGTATTTTGCATCGTGTGTCGCTTGAAGGATAGACATCTGTTCTCCTCTTCCTCATTGACTTGCTGTATTCTGGCTACTTGAACTTCCTCCTTCTTTTTTCTTGCACGGCGCAACTACCCGACAGGATGTACATCCTGTCAAGGATAAGATGTACATCCTGGGATGTATAAGATGCGCATCCTGTCAGTTACAGGACGTGCATCCTGTCGGATAATAGAGTGGCCGTATGAAAAAGGGTTGCTAAGGCTAAGAGTGAGGTGTGGAACAGGATAAGTATAAAGAGTAGAAGTATTAACCAGGCGATTGTATTGGAAGAAACACGTGTTGTCGAGCTAAGTAGGGCAGGATGGCGTCTTGAATAGTAGTTATAATTGATGTAAGATATAAATTTATCTATATAAACATTTGTACCTTGCATCCTAAAAGCCTTATTTCTCTTTTAATTCTATTTCCATTTCTTCTCCTACGCGTGAAACAAGCTTAAATTCAATGGGCTCATACCTTATCGGATACTTATTAGTTTCTCTTTTATCTTCCAAAGTCCTATCAGGAAATAAATTCAACCCCGTCATGAAATTTAGTATCACGACTGTATCAGTCGTGTGAAAATAGGCAAATGTTTGAGCCGTGCTCATACCTTGATAATAGCCTAATGTGTCATTTTGTAAGTCAGTAATGACGCACCAAATTTCTTTGGGTCTTTTAATAAACGTAAGATCATCTTCATGGTAGCCGTCACCTTTACCTAACGTATCTTTCCAATGAATTGAATACCAATTTCCTCTCTCGTGATTTACTTGAAAAGTTAATTTAATTTTTTCTTTGGAATTGCTCTCTTGTCCACAACTAAATAGAATGAGGAGTAATATTATGTAGGGTATGTTTTTCATTCTCATACTTTTCGAAACAATTATTTTAGACTGCAATAATATGTATTCAATACTGGCATCTAATGTAAGAAAAAAGATTTTTATGGTTGTAGACAAGTTGCTGATTTTTAGTTTATTTTTAATGATTGTTTCAATATGTAATGAAAATAATCCAGTTTTGCTTACCTCTCCAAGTAATTATCGGTTATAACTTCCATTGATTCAATATTAAAAATAAAACGAACGAACTCTTTCCACGATTTTTTCTACTTTTGCTTCAGGCTTTAACTAAAATCATACCACAAATGAAACTTAACTCTATTTTACGGATTGCATTCACGGCATTTATCGGCCTTTCTTTTGTTGCCTGTGACAAGAACGAGGAAGACCGACTCAATTTTCCTGTACCCGAACTGACAGCTGAAAATACCATCAGCTTTACTGTTACAATTCCGGGACACAGATACTTTTCAATAAATAGTTTAGCTGGCGACAAAGTGGCTATTTATTGGGGAGATGGTACCGAAAACGGTTATCGGGTTTTAGAACCTGAACCTGTCTCTCATGAATTTAAGTCTGCTGGAACTTATCATATACAAATCTGGTCGGAAAATCTTACGGAGCTTGAGTTGACTGCTCACTCGCAGAGTATTACTGATTTGGAAATAGGTAACTGTCCGAAACTTACTGATCTTATTTTAATGTGCTTTGAGGAGGAAAGTTTTAAATTATCCGGATGCCCTAAATTGGATAATCTTACTTTCAGAAGTTGGGACAACCTGATTTCGCTCGATTTGACGGAATGTAATTCCATTAAAAGACTTTATTGCTCTTCACTCCCAAAAATGACCTCACTTGATGTGTCAAAGAACACTTTGCTTACAGACATTGACATTGAATATACACCTATAAAGGAACTTGATCTTTCAAGGAATATAATGCTAAATACCTTTCAGTGTGTGGAAAGTGATCTTACCTCTCTCTCCCTTGAGAAGAATAATGCATTGACTGAGCTTTATATTTCTGATAACACTCAGTTGACTTCTATAAATGTAGATGCCGAAAATAACATTAAAATGGTATGGTGTCGGAACAATAAAATGGAAAGTCTTGATTTGAAGAACTTCACGGTTCTTCGTTATTTAGATTGTCGCGAAAGTAATCTGTCTAGTCTTGATCTTTCTTCTTGTTCTGAACTTTTGTCTGTGAACTTTCAATACAATAACATTGCTACGATTACTTTACCTGAAAAGCCTAAAATTCGGAATTTTTTATGCAGTTTCAATCAATTGAATGCTGAGACTCTGAATGGTATTTTTACGGCTCTACCCGATGCTGCGATTCCCTATCCTGGTACACGTGAGTCACTGACAGAACCTAGTTACAGCGTAATACAGTACAACGGCAATCCGGGAGAAAAGGAATGCAATGTGGAGATAATAAAAAAGAAAGGTTGGAGAGTCGGTGTCGCGACTGAAAAGAAAGAATAGTAAATAGAAGTTAATTATTCTTTGGGAAGAACCTTCCTTTGAATGTTAATATATAAGAATAGGGGCTTGTCCGTTTTTTCGGGCAGGCCCTTTGTGTGTACATTCATGGTGGATAGGCAACCCTTTTATATAAATTTCTGAAGGTACACTTATTTTCCAATCAGCCATCTAAAAAGATATTCTTATTGAATTTCTGATAGGAAAAATTTAAAATACTTTTTCGCGTCATCAAAAAAAAACAAATTTAGCTTTAAACAAAAGTTCACTCATGATTGTATTTATTAGTCTGGATAGGAAGTAACTATTAATAAAAAAGAATGAATCTCTTATTAAAACACCTTTTCACCATCACAGGATATAACTTTTATGAGTTTCATTTTTCCATTCTTATAATTATAAGTCCATGAAGATCCAGGCTCACATATTTGATTATCTCTAATTACGTCTGGAGCAACACATCTGTATTTTAATACTTGATGAGTATCAATAAAAAACTGATTGATAAATGGACCACAGTATACAAATCGATAACCCCGATGATAGAAAATAGCATTATAATAAGGATACATTATACACTCAGTCATCATATTTTCAATGTGTATATTTGTCTCATAGAGACCATTTTCCTTTTGAAAAGTTTGTTCTGTAACAACGAATTCAATTCTTTCTTTCGGGTATTTAGGGCAATTTTCAACCGATTGTACAATTGAATCTAAGAGAATTGTTATTTCGCCTTTTATTCTAAAAACTTTAAGGTCAGTATATATAGAATCTTCAGGAGGGGCTTGAGTTATACGATCGCTAAATCTATAATAAATAAGAGGTCTTTCTTCCTCGAAATCTATAGAATCAGCCGTTAAACCAATCTCAGTTTGCTGCTGTGTACTTTTATTTACACAACTAATCATTATAAGAATTAATAAAACCAACAAGTATTTCATATAAAATTAAGGTCTTGATGATATAATGTATGGATATCAAGCTTCCTTTGCAAGTATCTTGGTAAGTGCTTTCAATGCATATCACGTACCAGATTCCAGCATCTATCATTTTTAAAACTTTCATCCTATAGTGAATGATATGAATTCTTTATCTTGTATCACAATTTTGATTTTTTATTTACTTTTCCTAAATCAATACTGGATGTGTATGGTGTATATTGATATAAATGTTGAGACTCTACTTATCACTTCTAAAGAATTCGGAAATTTATTGTACCATTAATAGTAAGCTGACTTGGTAAATATAATAAATTATACGTAATACTACTTAATGTGTTTGAATAAATCTGGCAAGCTTACAGCCTTAAGATATAAGACGGTTACTTTGTTATCCGGATTAAAATTTGGTATGATAAAGATTTTACACAAAAGTTAACTGTCCATTACGTTAGCGCTATTGAAGCAAGAGAGTAGGCTTACTCTAGCAATAGAGTAGCGCTATCGTAATAAGAGAGTAGCCCTACTCTGCAAGGAGGCTTCCTGGTATGGCTACAGATAACTACAGGCCAGGTGAACAGAAGTTAGCGGAAATTGAAAATTCTTGTCGGCTCGTCATTCTGGCGGAAGAGGGTCTTTAGGTTGGATAACGCTTCGGGTCTTTCGTTGGATAATTGAAAGAGATTATTTGCTCTGTGCGAATAGCAAATTCCTTATTCAAACTAAAAAGAATCAAGTAATACCAGATATTTTTATTCCTTACCAAATCAGCCTTTTCTCATATCCCTTCTTCACCATTTCGGCGGTATTACGGGCATTGAGCTTGACAAGTAGATTTCTTCGGAAGGTACGTACCGTCTCCACATCGCGGAAGATGATATCGGCAATCTGTTTGGTGGTGTAGCCTTCGGCAATATAAGCTAACACCTCTTTTTCCCGGTTGGAAAGCCAAATCACTTCCTCATTTCGTTTGGTCTTCAGCAAAAGGTCGATCTCTTCGCATAAAAACAGTTCTTCCTGGTAGACGGTTTGTATGCCGAGAATCATTTCTTCGCTCTCGGCGTTCTTCAGGATATAACCAAGCGCACCGTTATGTAAGGCGCGTTTGGCTATGTTGAACTCTTTGTAACTGGTCAGCATAATGATCTTGAGGGCGGGGTACTGTTTTTTAAGCTGGGCGCAGAAGTCTACTCCGTCGCCATCGGGAAGGCCGATATCGAGAAGCAGAATGTCGGGAAGCTGCTGGGATAATCCGTGCCTACAGGAAGCGATGTCGTAATATACGTGAGTGACGTGCGCTATTCTGGAGTCGTTAATCAGCCTGCTGAGGCTTTCTACCACCATTTTATGGTCGTCGACAATGTGGATGTTTATCCGGTCTTTTTTATGAATCTTTTCCATGACTTAACTCGATAATGGTTTCTGTTCCTTTGCCGGGGGAAGAGAAAATATCTATTTTCCCGTTGCAGGAGGCTACCCGGTCGCGGATATTCTTCAATCCGATTCCTTTCACGACAGAGCTTTCCTTGAAGCCGCGACCATCGTCCTGAACGGTAAGGGAAACATGACTCTCGCCCTGTATCAATTGTACGTTGATGTGTTGTGCACCAGAATGACGGATGGAATTGGTTATCAGTTCGTTGGCACAACAATAGAGTGTAAATTCCAACCTCTTGCCAATCCGCTTTTCCTCCCCAAAGAAATGAAATTGTACGCTGTGGAATTGGGCAATGATGTCTTCCAGCGCTGGTTTGATTCCAAAACGTAAAGACAGGGGCATCAGGTTGTGAGTGATGCGCCGGACTTCTTCTATGCAATCATCCAGCTTTTGGACAACTGTTGTATCTGCCATTTCGGATTTGAGTGCCGAGAGGGTACCCAGCAAACGATCGTGCAGTTCGGCGGCTATACGCTCACGCTCTGCCATTTCGCCCTCCTGAACGGCGTTGGAGGCTACCAGTTGCTTTTCTTTTTGTACGCTTTTAATTTTTTGCCACAACACTATTCCGAAAGTAATGGCTAATAACACGCCTGCCAGACCCAGCCAAATGTATAGTTGCCGCTCTTTTTCCAGGGAAGCGATACGCATTTCTTTCTTTTCGGTTTCGTATTTAACCTCTGTTACCATCAGCGTCTCCTGATAGTTTTCGTCAGATACCAGGGCATTCAGTTCCTCGTTTTTCCTCAGGAAATGGGCGGCTTTCTCAGGATTACCCAAAAAGATATTCGCCATACTGATGTTGAAAGCAAGGGTGGGAGCTAAATGCAGTGTAGTGGAATCCAATTGCCAGGCTCTGAGAGCTGTTGTTTCACACTCCGAATACCGCTTCTCCCTCAGATAGACGCCTGATAATACCTTCAGTGCGTTGGTAAGTTTGTTGGTATCTCCCAACTTCTCGGCAGCCGTTAAACCCTCGCGGGCATATTCAAGAGCCTTGTCGTAGTTACCCAGTTTAGAGTGGATAGTAGCCAGCAGGCACAAGCTGGTGGATTCAAAGTTCAGATTACCGACTTCCCGGCAGAGTTCTACAGATTTTAGTCCATATTGCATTGCTTTCTCGTATTCTTGCTTTTGCTGGTAAACACTAGCCAGGTCGTTGTATGCCCGAATCTTACCGGTGGGAAAATCTATTTCTTCGGAGATTGCCTCTCCTTGTTCCAGGTAATAGATGGCCCGGGTTGGATTTCTTAACTGAAGATGAATGGAACCGATATTGCCGAGTATCATCGACTGAGATTTCTTATCTCCTATCTTTTCACTCATGGGGAGCGCCTGCATGTAACACTCCAGTGCTTTCATTGGATTCTCTTGCTGGTAAGATGCCCCCAGATTGATATACAGATAGGTTTGGTGTCTTTCATCCCTGCTTAGTCTAGCTAAGTCAAGAGATTTTTCAAGATAGATGATGGATGAATCTTTTTGTGTTTTAAGCCCGTGAGCGATACCTAACAGTTCATAGAAGTAGGCTTGAAGGGGGATGTCTTTTTCTTTCCGGGCGAGGGGTAGGGCGGTATTCATGTACCCGATTACCTGGTCGGGATTGTTAAAGACCAGTCCGGTGCCTATTTGTTCGTAGAGCTTGAGTTGTTCGGCGGTGGATCGTTTTTGGGTATTTAATACCTGTATCAATGAATCAACCTTCGGCGTTTGGGCGGATATGGATAGAATCGAACTGATAATTAAGCTGATTAGAGTGATTCGTTTCATAGAGATTTTAGTTTTAAATGGGGTGGAGGAGCGGGTTTGATGCTGTTCTCCTCTTAAACTTCCTAAAAATAGCGTTTTTTATCTTCTTCACCTATCCCCCAAAAGGGTGAATTTTCAATAGTAATTCAAAATATCCCCCTTTTAGGGGATTGACGGGTATATGTCTGCTCACTACCTTTATCCCCCAATGTAGTAAACTTAATGAAATCAGCCTGTTGGTGAGTTTTAGAGTTAATCTTTTACCCAGAACGGGTAGCATGTGCCTAACCACGGGATACATATCCAGTCGTGGTCGGAAGATTTTAAGACGTTAAACTCTTTAAGAAATCCCGCAGGGATTATATATGCATAACCGTGGGTGGATATCCTACGGGACAGGATATAGAACTATCTCCGTGAGCCACGAAATGGGTCAATTATAGATTCTTTACCCCCTTATCGGGGCTGTGTGGATAGAGTCGGGGGTAGTTATTCCACAGGATTACATCCTGTGGTTATGCACAGAAAATCCTTTCAGGATTCTTAGCTGAACTTAAGTCTTAGCTGGGTTTACCAAGGAATGTTATCTTCCGACCACGACTGGATATACATCCCGCGGTTATTTACATATCCCTCCGGGATAGGAAGTTAGTTCTTAAATTGAGACAAAACTTTTATCCCCCGACATCTAAATCTGAACAACTAAAAAAATATGTAATTATGAAAAAAATCAAATTAATTGCCTTCCTGAGCATTTTACTGGGCATCACCGCCTGCTCTAAAAATGATGATAAAGAAACAACCGTATATACCATAACCTTCGATACCGACGGAGGCACTCCCGTACCCCCTGCGCAACGGGTGGAAGCTGGACAAACGGCTGTTTCCCCCACAACTAACCCCGGGAAAGCGGGATATGTGTTCGTCTTCTGGTATTTGAATGATGCTGATCGGGCATATAACTTTCAGACGCCCGTTAATAACGACCTCACTCTTTTGGCCAAATGGCAGGAAGAAGCCACAGTGGAATACTGGCAGGTGAACTGGAACCTCAATGGCGGCTCCTGGACTTCGGAAGATAACCATGCTAGCCAGGTAGTAAAGAGAGGAACGCTTGCCGAACCTAACGCTCCGGTGAGGTCTGCCTATACTTTCGGCGGATGGTACCAGGATGCAGCTTTGTCGAACCCTGTTTCTTTCCCTTATGATGTGAGTAGCGTGACGAATCATATTATACTCCACGCCAAATGGATTCCCGATGAAGGAGAAGAAGATCACTTTGCATCTGTTGCTGGCTTTTCCACCTGGTTGCAGAGCCAACCTGAGAATACACCGGAAACCGCCTACAGAGTCAATCTGAAAGATATAAACCTCGACAGTGGGAACAACTGGGGCGATTTGGGGATTGTCATTGGCAAAACCAACCGAACAAAGTATATCGACCTCGACTTGGGTATGTGCTACGGCTCCGCAATTCCGGATGGATACCGAAGTGGAAATACTACCTACGGAGCATTTGTAGATTGCGACAATCTGGTTGCTATTAAGTTGCCTCCCCATCTCATTTCCATTGGCGCATACGCATTCTACAACTGCGATGGTTTGACTGTGCTGAACTTTCCGCAAGGACTTGAGTATATAGGCGATTATGCCTATTGCAGTTCCAACAAACTAACATCGATTCATCTTCCCGAAGGACTTAAGTTCATTGGCGAATCAACTTTCAGAGAGTGCCGTTCACTTACCACCGTCACTATGCATGATTATGTGGAAACCATCGGAACCATGGCCTTTTACGGAGATACGAAGCTTGAAAGTATCAACCTGTCTAAAAGACTCAAATCGATAGAGAAGGAAACATTTGCTTACTGCGATAAAGGACTTAAATCCATCACCATTCCCGAGAGTGTAGCCACCATTAAAACCTGGGCGTTTTACGATTGCGAAGCATTGGCTGAGGTGATTATGGAATCGGCATTCCCCCCATATATTCCCAACAGCGTTTTTTTGTATACGTCTCCTTCGCTTCAGATCAAAGTGCCTCCTAGCAGTGTGGAAGTTTATCAGGCGGCGGAAGGCTGGAACGAATATGCCAATAAGATTGTACCGATTGGGTAAGAATAACTCTTTGTTGTTTAAATCTACAAAAGTCAGCGCTCACACCCTTTCCCTGTGAGGGGGTATGGGGGAGAGTATTTCTTTTCTTTCTTATCTTTCTTATTATTTGCGTGAGTAACGCGTGAGTTACCCGGTGGTTGACGCGATAAATTTGGATGTAATACACTGGTATCCTGTTGGTTGCTTACGTTGTTCTCTACGTTGTTCTCCACGTCGTTCTTTGCACAGTTCTCTGCGCCGTTTTACATTGTATTTTTTCTCAATTGCAAAGGGTAATTTATGAGTACTTATTGATTCGTTTGGGCAATATATTTAAGCTGTTATCTTAAATTCTAGTTTTAACTTATATACAATATTCGCTAAATTTATAGATATATACAAACATTTGGTGCGGGAATAACTTCAAATATTGAATCTTCGTATTATATTTGAAGTCAGATATAAAATTTAAAGCAATGAAGGGGTTGAATAAAATTAAATGGATAGCAGGTTTTCTGCTTTCTCTCATCCTGCTAGCTGGCTGTAAGGATGATGGGATAGATGGAGGTGGAGATATTACAGACGCCTTGTGCGAATATATATGGACTACTGAATATACGGATTACGATTATGGACAGGTATATCAGGAGTATTATTTTAACCCGGACGGTACCGGCGGTGAGTATTATTTATATACAAACTATGGACAATCAACCGAAGATGAATATTATTTTAACTGGTACTGGGACCCCGGCCCATACCTAACGGTTCGTCTTAATTATGAAAACGGAAGTGTATTGTATTTCGATGATATTTATATCGCAGGCAACAGGCTGACGGCTGATATCAATGGGGATACGTATTTGTTTTACGGTACATATTAAGAAACCATCAGAAATCCCGCAAGGATTACATATGCATAACCGTAGGATGAATATTCACTCGTGGTCGGAAGATAACATTCCTTAGTAATCAAGCCAAAATCTATGGTCTGCTGAGGAAATCCCGGAGGGATTTGATGTGCATAACCACGGGATGTATCCCGTGGAAACAGATAATCCGACTCTAGTCTCACAGCCCCAATAGGGGATGAAGAATATATTATTGATCCACTTCGGAGCTCACAGGATAGTTATTTCTATTCTGTGGGATATCTATCCCACGGTTATGCACCTGTAATCCCTCCGGGATTCTTCTAGATTTTAACGTCCTTAAATCTTCCGACCACAACTGGATGGATATCCTACGGGATAACTAACACACCCTCTTTTTTATTTCCTTCCCGCGCATTCCACCGCTGTATTTTATCAATTCGTTCTTTAATTCCTGCACTTCACGCACAATTCCGGATAATCCTCTTCCACCTCTCTTACCTTTGTACCACACAAACAAATAAATCGCCTAAATACAAACGGTAAAAGCAATCACATCTGTATGAAAAAAACTATTTACATTTATTCTCTTAGCCCTGGCTTTGGAGGCAGGAGCTCAAAAGATTATTGTTGTTAAAGCCAATCCTCAAAGAAACATCGTAGAGTCCACCGATAATCCGGCTAAAGCAGAGAACGTGCTTCGCCTTACTCTGGAAGAATGTTTAACTTATGCGTTTGATAAAAACTACAACCGCGAATCCATGAAACTTACGGAAGAGGCAAGGGGGGACAGCTATCACCAGTCGAAAAAAGAACGCCTGCCGGATCTTTCGGCGTCCATTGGTGAAACTTTCGGGTATAATAAAACAGACGAAACTTTTATCGATGGTAACTACCAGCTGAATTCCGATCTGGTTGTTTACCAGGGAGGGAATATAACTCAGACAATTCGTAAAAACAAACTTATGTCTGAACAGGCAGGTTATCAAACCAAACAATATGACAATGACCTGACGATACAAATACTCCAGGCTTTCCTTACGGCACTGGGTAACGAAGAATTGCTTAAATATCAGCAGGCACTCCTGAAGACCAGTGAAGAGCAAGTGAAACAGGGTCGGCACCGTTACAGCGTAGGGGAGATTCTTGAAAGTGATTTTTTGCTTCTGGAAGCACAGTATGCTACAGATAAAAACAATATAGTGGAAACTACCATCAATCGCGATAATAACTTGCTGGCACTTAAAAGTTTGTTGTCAATTGACCCTTTACAGCCCCTGGAAATAATTTACCCGGATGCAGATGTTGCTGATAAGATGAGTAAGTTGCCCGCTGAAGATTATGTACTTGAACGCTCCCTCGCTACACTGCCCGATATGCAGATAAGTCGATATAGTGTTGAGATCGCTGAAACGGGTTTACGAATCTCCAAATCGGGCTATTATCCCACTGTCAGCTTAAATGGAAACGTAAGTTCAGGACACCTGAATGATTTGTCTGATTATGGAAACCAGCTATCCGATCGCTTTAATGCTCAAATCGGAGTTTCAGTAAGTATGCCGTTATTCAACAGGGGACGTACAAAAAGCAATGTAACGCAGAGTCGGATAGCACTGGAGCAGGCACAACTTGACCAGAAGCAAACAGAGTTGAACGTGCGCCAGAATATTTTGCAGGAATATCGCAATGTGGTATCAGCCGAAAGTAAATATGAAGCATCCAAAGTAAAAGAGAAAGCTTATTCCAGTTCCTTTGAAGCCTATCGTGCCAAATATGATACCGGCTCCATCACCACTGTGGAACTCCTGCAACAACAAAATAACTACATCAGTGCCATGAACGATTTTATACAGAACAAATATGGTTTTATGCTCAAACGTAAGATACTGGACGTTTACATGGGCGAAAGAATAACGATGTAAATAATAAAATAAAATAACAGGATGAAAAAGAAAGCAATAAAGATATGGTGCATAGTTTGCCTGATCATTGTTTTTGTGGTAGCAGCGGCTATGTTCATGAACGGAGAAGATGAAGTACAGTTTAATACAACCGCTGTCACCACCGGAAGTCTGGATATTTCCGTCATGGCCACCGGATATATTCAGCCGGTGGAGGAAATTGAGGTAGGAACCCAGGTGTCGGGAGTGATTGAAAAGATTTATGTAGACTATAATTCGCAGGTAAAAAAGGTCAGCTGCTGGCTGAACTTGATAAACTTACTTTGCAGGAAAAACTCAACCAGGCCAATGCCCAATTGAACAGTGCAAAAAGTGACCTGAATTATGCCCGTCAGAACTATAGCCGGGTGAGGAAACTGCACAATGCGAAAGCTGCAACGGATGTTGCTTTGGAAGATGCTGTTAACCGGTTGGCTCAGGCGGAAACAGCTGTGGAAAACGCGACTGCCAATCTCAATCAGGCTCAGGTAAATTTATCCTACGCCTATATATATTCACCGATTGACGGTGTTATACTGGAACGGGCAGTAAATACCGGACAAACAGTGGCAGCCTCCTTTAATACGCCCACCCTGTTTACCATTGCCGAAGACCTGACCAAGATGCAGGTAGAAGCAGATGTAGACGAAGCGGACATAGGGCAAGTGAGAATAGGACAGAAAGTTAATTTTACAGTGGATGCCTATGTAGATGATATTTTTGAAGGTACAGTCAGCCAGATACGCATTCAGCCTAAAGTAACGAGTAATGTGGTAACTTATACGGTAATAGTTAATGCTCCCAATCCGGAGGAAAAACTTTTTCCCGGGATGACAGCCAATATAACCATCGAAATACAAGCCGAAGAAGGAAATCTGGTACCGGTTGAAGCCATTAATTTCAAAATGAGTACTGAACTGATGGCAAAACTGGGTATCGATGAATCTACTGTTAACGCCAATAACAAAAGTAAACAGTATGTATGGGTGAACAAAGATGGCGTTGTAGAGCAGCGTGGCTTGAAAACCGGACTGAACGATGGCATTAATTACATTGTTTATTCAGGTGTGCAGGAAGGGGAGGAGGTTGTACTTTCTGCTTCTATCGGAAAGAAAAAGAATAGCGTTAAAATGGCAGAAACAATCATGTCTAACTAATTTGCGTTCTTACGAATTAAAACTTGAAACATAGAATTTTAAATGACTTCAATAATAGAAATCCGGGATTTACGTCGTGTTTTTACGGTAGGCAGTGAAACTGTACATGCCTTGAAAGGAATATCATTTAGTGTCAACAAAGGTGAGTTTGTCAGCATTATGGGTACCAGTGGAAGTGGTAAATCCACTTTACTGAATATCTTGGGTTGCCTCGATCGCCCTACGCAGGGTGAATACCTGATAGATGATATTTCCGTGGGCGATCGTTCGGAAGATGAATTATCCACCGTTCGCAACCGGAAGATTGGTTTTATATTCCAGTCGTACAATCTGCTTTCACGTACTTCAGCACTGGAAAATGTAGAGCTCCCTTTGTTATATAATAACGAAGTCTCCGCTGCCGAACGTCGGGAACGGGCTCTTCATGCGTTAGAGCAGGTGGGTCTTCAGGAGCGTATGTATCACATGCCAAATCAACTTTCTGGAGGACAACAACAACGGGTTGCTATAGCCCGTGCATTGGTAAACGATCCCGTTATTCTTCTGGCTGATGAAGCCACCGGAAATTTGGATACCCGAACCTCTTACGAAATTATGACCCTCTTCCAGGAACTGAATGCGAAAGGGAAAACCATCGTATTCGTTACCCATGAATCGGATATTGCCACCTTCACCAGTCGCACTATTATGCTTCGGGATGGTTTTATCATCAAAGATGAACACATAAAGACCCAATCCGCCAAGGCAATGCTCGATGCATTACCCAAGAGTCAGGATTATAATTGACCCAGAATTTAATGTTCCATTCTCAACTACGAAAAAATGAAAATAAGAAACCTCATCCTTATTGCCTGGACAGCATTAATGCGTAATAAGACCCGTGCGTTGCTTACTATGCTCGGAATTATTATCGGAATTTCTTCGGTGATAGCAATGGTTAGTATCGGAGAAAGTTCCACCCGGGGTATTAACAATGAGATATCTTCGATGGGGACGAATATGATCATGGTAATAAGAAACACCGAACAGCAAGGTGGCGTTAATATTGGTTCCGAAAACGTACAGACCATGAAAGTTAGCGATGTGGAGGCTATCAGTAAAGAAGCCAGGTATATCTCCATGGTTACACCTTCGGTTGCTACCACCGGACAACTGGTTTATGGCTCCAAAAACTGGCCGGGAACTATACAGGGTGGTAATGAAGACTATCTCAACATCAGTAAGTACACCCTCGCCTCAGGCTCTAATTTTACACCCATTGATGTGAGGAATGCGGCAAAGGTTTGTCTGGTTGGTCAAACGGTGGTTAGTAATCTATTTCCTGAAGGCGAAAATCCGCTGGGAAAGATTATACGCTTTGGTAAAATACCGTTTAAAGTAATCGGTATTCTGGAAGGCAAAGGAAAGAATGTAATGGGAAATGACCAGGATGATATTGTGATTGCTCCTTATACGACGGTGCAACGTCGTCTACTCTCCATTAACTTTATACACATGATTATGGCTTCCGCCCTGTCTGAGGAGGTGACCAGTCTGGCCAGTTCAGAAATTGAACTTATCATGCGCAAGCAACATAAACTCCGACCCGGACAGGAAAACGATTTCCAGGTACA
The DNA here is from genome assembly GCA_021201335.1 of Bacteroides sp. Classification (GTDB taxonomy): domain Bacteria; phylum Bacteroidota; class Bacteroidia; order Bacteroidales; family Bacteroidaceae; genus Bacteroides. The sequence goes on from JAJQFD010000040.1 coordinate 173,469, forward strand.
TGCACAACAACAATTACTCGATATGATGGGTAGTATTACCAGTATGCTTACCATTTTACTTGTAGCGGTAGCTGGGATATCGCTCGTGGTGGGTGGAATCGGGATTATGAACATCATGTATGTAACTGTAACTGAACGTACCCGCGAAATTGGTCTGCGCCGCTCGGTAGGTGCCAAGAACAAAGATATTCTTAAACAATTTCTTTATGAAAGCACGATTCTCAGCCTGATAGGAGGTATTATCGGGATGATTCTGGGGTTGTCACTAGCTTACCTGGTTGCCGCTCTTCTCAACTGGCCTTTTGTTGTTAGTGTTCCTACTGTATGTATATCCTTTATTGTATGTGCTGCCATTGGTATGTTTTTTGGATGGTATCCGGCCAAGAAAGCCGCTTCCCTTGATCCGATTATAGCACTACGGTACGAATAAACCGGGAATGAAAAAAGAAAGAGATCCTTTGGGGGTTTCTCCTCTTTTGGATAGATTTGCGACCATAAAACATCGACATGAAACGAAACTTGTTCTCTTACCGTACAGCTGCTGTATTTGCTTTCATCATTTCCATACTGGTACATTTCTTTTTTGGCGTTTTGCTGTGGTTTGGGCGTACTGTGATGCTTGCAGACGGAGTCCGTGGTTTGAATGAAAGCTCTCTGCCTCAGTTAAGATGGGAATGGTTTGCACTTAGCCAGGTGTCTGTGTTTGTCTTTTCGTTTCTTTTGTTTCAGGTTAATTTCTGGATACTGAAAGCAGAGCTCAAAAAGAACCGGACCCTTAGCATCATCATAGCCTCTGTTATCGGAACAGTTATTATGACCTATATTCTATTACATGTGCAGATATACATTTTTGATATCGAACTGGGCGATTATTACTGGCAAGCTGTTTCAGGCAATATGATCCGGGATTTATTCCTGACGGTTATTATCATATTCATTTCACAGATACTTTATCTTTCTAATAAGAAGCAACAGATAGCGATTGAAAACGAGAAGCTACTGGCTGAAAACATGAAGTCACGTTATGAAACGCTTAAAAGCCAGGTGAATCCGCATTTTCTTTTCAATACGCTCAACACGTTAAGTACCATGATAAAAATAGACCCCGATAAAGCCCAGGAATATGTGCAAAACATGTCGTCTGTATTCCGGTATACCTTGCAAAATAAAGAGGAAACTTCGCTGGTGGAAGAACTGAAATTTACATGCGATTACTGTCTGTTGATGAAGATACGCTATGGGGAAAGTCTGGGATTTGAACTAAACATTGATAAACAGTATGAGAATTACCTGATTATTCCTTTGAGTATACAAACGCTAGTGGAAAACGCCATTAAGCACAACGTGATATCCAAGCGTCAGCCACTTATTGTGTCCATTTACACAGCAGAGAACGAGAGATTAATTGTCTCAAATCCGCTACAGGAAAAAAAAGAAGCCGAACCCGGTGAAGGCATCGGCCTGGCCAATCTGGTTGAAAGATACCGTTTGCATTTCCAGACTGAACCGGAAGTGTCCTGTACGGATGGAGTATTTATGGTAACCTTACCACTGATTAAACCGCAACAATTATGAAAGCAATTATTATAGAAGATGAATACCTTGCAGCACAGGCGTTAAGTAACCTGGTGGAAGAAATTGCACCTGATATGGAAATTCTTGCCGTATTGGAATCTATCGACGAAAGTATAGAGTGGTTTGGTTCGCATCCGATGCCCGATCTGGTGTTTATGGATATTCACTTGGCAGACGGTTCGTCTTTTGTTATCTTTGAGAAAATAAATATCACCTGTCCCATTATTTTTACTACTGCTTATGATGAATATGATCTCAAGGCTTTTGAAGTAAACAGTGTGGATTATCTGCTTAAACCCATTAATCGCAAAGAACTGGAACGCGCGCTGACCAAGTTAAAACGATTGGCTCCACAAATGGATCATAGGAATCAGGCAGAACTGCTGAATAACCTGATGCTTTCTCTTCAGCATAAACCGGTTCCTTATAAATCTTCCTTGTTAATATCCGTCAGGGATAAACTGATCCCTCTTCAGGTGAAAGAAATTGCTTTTATTTTCATTGATGCTAAAGTCGTAAAAACCGTAACTTTTTCTGAGAAAAACTACTCCCTCGATATAACCATGGAAGAAATTATGCGCCAACTGGACCCGCAACAGTTTTTCCGGGCAAACAGGCAGTATATCATTGCCCGGTCGGCAGTGAAAGATATGGCTGTCTGGTTTGGCAATAAGCTAGCAGTCAGTCTCAAAGTTACCACCCCCGAGAAAGTAATGATTAGTCGGAATAATGTTAGAGAGTTCAAAGAGTGGGTAACGCAGTGAGATAATCATACACGGCTTTTGAAATATCCGCTATAATTCTACAATTTGTATCCGAATCCTCTATTGAGTCAGCTACGAAAACAACTAAAGAATAATAGTTTCCATTGGGTAATTGGATAATGGCTATATCATTTTCAGCTGCATTCAATCCGTCGGAATTGCGAGCAGAACTACCGGTCTTATGAGCCACTACAGTTCCTTCAGGTAAAAAAGCCTTTATTTTATTCAAACCAGTAGTAGTCTCTACCATCGTTTTCCATAGAAATTGATGAAACTCTTCCGGTAATATCTCTTTGGTTCTGAATATTTCTAAAACACATGCTGCTGTATAAGGTGTTGACCAGTTGGTATATTGAACTTCCCATGGACCATGCATTTCTTCTTCTGTAGCAGCAATGGCAAATTCATTTACGCCTAAGCTTCTGATGTATTTATCTACTTCCTCAGTTCCGCCCACGAAACGGAAAAGAATATCACAACCGTTGTTATCACTTTGGGATACAGTGTATTTCAATAAATCTGCCATCGACATTTCGAAATCTCCTTCCGGATGTTCATCTCTGATAGGACTCCATGTGTGGGGAAGTAGTTCTTCCTGTTTTATGAGTATTTTATATTCAAGGGGGATATTATTTTTATGCATATAATCAAGCACAGCAATGGCTAGAGGAAACTTATAAGTGCTTTGCGTAGGATAATGAAAATCATTATTGATAGTCAAGGTATCTTTTCCATCTATTATTAGAGCAACTCCTATAGTTGCATTCTTGTCTCTAATAATCTTTGCTATACTTTTTCTTAACTCTTCGTTTTTACTGGAGGATGTACAAGATACCAGTGAGAGAGCGCACAATAGGAATAAAATATATCTCATCATATGTTGAATTAATTGTAATTATTATCCGCAAGGGTAGGAGCATCCCTTGTAGGTATATATCGAAACTGTCTAGGAAAATTTATACAGGCTAAGACTGCGAAATTAAAAATAAAATATGGATTCTATCCTGTTAACATCATTTTTCTGTATTCCGTCGGTGTGTATCCTGTGTTTTTCTTAAATGTTTTATTAAAGTACGAGATGGTATCAAATCCACATTCCAGACTTATTTGTGAGATGTTTATATCGTCTATAAGAAGTAGTTTGCATGCATACCCGATGCGCATTTCCAATATATAATTTTTAAAAGATTTCCCTGTTTTCCTTTTAAAGAACCGACAAAAAGCTGTACGATTCATGGCAGCAAACGAAGAAATCTCGTATAAATCAATAGGTCGATTATAATTTTTATTGAGGTAGGATATTATTTTGTCTATTCTTGAAGCATCGTGTATGATGTCAATTATGGCGTCGGAAGTTGAAATAATTTGTCGGGAGGTAATCTCTGACATTTCTTTCAGCAGTTGCAGGAAAGAAGTTATCTGATCAATTCCTGTTTCCAATGGAATCGTTTTCAGCAGTTTAATAAGCTGGGGAGAGCATCCCGCTGGAAAATAAATACCTTGTTTCGATTCGTCTAGTAAATGTTTGATCTTAATAAAATGAGGATAGTAAGCGATGGAGTGGTGCATAAATTCTTTTTCAAATTGAATGATGGCACCTTTCACCCGGAGTTGAGCATCCCCGGCATGAAATATCTCATCACTTTTCAGGTAATGCGGCAAATTGGTACCGATCAGAAATACATCTCCCTCTCTGAATTTCTCTTTGCTATTGCCCACGAACCGGACTCCTGTGCTTTCCTGTATATATATAATTTCATACTCCGGGTGAAAATGCCAGGGATAAGTAAAATGTTCATAATCATAAAAACGAGCTTTAAGAGGATACGACTTTGAGATGGAAAGCCGTTCGTTCATTATATTTTTCATGATCGTTTAAAATAGCAAATATAAAACAATTAACTGCAAATATAGGAAAATCTACTTCACGCTAACGTTACTATATTTGTGATTCAATCAATAATAAACAAATATGAATGAAATGTTTAGCATAGAAGGAAAAGTGGCCGTCATAACCGGAGCCGGTGGAGTTTTGGGAGGAAGTATTGCCAGGAGTTTTGTCGAAGCAGGAGCCAAAGTAGTTGCTATTGATATCCGTCAAGAGAATTTAGATAAACGGGTAGAAGAATTAACTGCACTGGGTGGAGACGTTATGGGTGTTACCGGCAATGTACTTGATATTGAGAGCCTGGAAAATGTAGCACAAACCATTTTGTCTAAATGGGGTTGTATTGATATTCTGCTGAATATTGCGGGAGGAAATCTTCCGGGTGCGACACTCGCTCCTGACCAGCCTTTTTTTGATATGAAAATAGCCGATTGGGAAAAGGTTACTAACCTGAATTTAAACGGAACTGTTTATCCGAGTATGGTATTTGGGAAAATTATGTCTGAGCAAAAGAAGGGCAGTATAATTAATATATCCTCTATGGCTGCGTATTCTGCAATCACACGGGTACCGGGTTATTCGGTGGCAAAAACAGGAATCAGTAATTTTACTCAATGGATGGCTACAGAAATGGCGTTGAAATATGGTGATGGCGTACGTGTTAACGCGGTTGCTCCAGGATTCTTTATAGGCGATCAGAATCGTGCGGTATTAATCAATCCGGATGGATCTCTGACAGACAGAAGTAAAAAGGTATTGGCAAAAACACCAATGGGGCGTTTTGGGGACATTTCGGAGCTAAACGGAGCCGTACAGTTTTTATGCAGTGAAGCAGCTAGTTTTATTACGGGTGTAGTATTGCCGGTTGATGGTGGTTTCAGTGCATTCAGTGGAGTTTAATTAAAAACAAACATTATGGAAAAAACTTGGAGATGGTTTGGTAAAAAAGATAAAATAACCCTATCTATGTTACGCCAGATTGGTGTAGAAGGTATTGTTACTGCTCTGCATGATATTCCTAATGGTGAGATATGGAAGGAAGAGGCTATCCTGGACCTAAAAGGATATATTGAAGAGGTCGGACTACGATGGTCGGTTGTTGAAAGCCTTCCGGTCAGTGAAGCGATTAAATACGGTGGCTCTGAAAGAGATAAATTGATAGACAATTACATCGTTAGTCTTGAAAATCTGGGAAAAGCAGGAATAAAAACCATTTGTTATAATTTTATGCCTGTGATTGACTGGATACGTACTGACCTTGATTATAAATTGCCGGATGGTACTTCGACTCTGTTCTTTGATAAAATTCAATTTGGCTATTTTGATATATTTATCCTTCAAAGAGAAAATGCAGAGAAAGATTATTCACCACAAGAACTGGAGAAAATATATACTTTAGATAAATCTATCACAGAGAAGGAAAAAGATCAATTGATTGATACTATTATCGTTAAAACGCAGGGATTTATCAATGGCAATATTAAAGAAGGAGATCAGAATCCAGTTACTATCTTCAGCCAGCTTTTGTCCTTATACAACGGAATAGGTAAGGATGGGTTGCGTAATAATTTAAGGTATTTCTTAATACGTATCATGCCGGTTTGTGAAAAGTATGGAATTCACATGTGCATCCATCCTGATGATCCGCCTTGCCAGGTACTTGGATTACCACGTATAGTAACCGACACAGAAGATATTCAATGGATACTGGATGCAGTTGATAGTCCGCATAACGGGCTGACCTTTTGTGCTGGTTCATTAAGCTCGGGATTGCAAAATGACGTTCCGGCTATGGCTAGGAAATTTACCGAGCGAACACGTTTTGTACATTTAAGAAGTACAGATGTACTGCAGGGCGGAAATTTTATTGAAGCTTCTCATCTTGAAGGACGGGGTCATTTAATTGAACTGGTCACCATTTTTGAAAACGAAAACCCTCAATTGCCTATGCGTGTTGATCATGGACGCATGATGCTTGGAGATGAAGATAAAGGATATAATCCTGGTTATTCTTTTCATGGCAGGATGTTTGCATTGGCTCAGGTTGGTGGAATAATGGCTACCGTGGAACATTTAACGAAATCTAATTTGTAACAATATTGCTGCCTAAAACGCATACACAAAAAAAAGAGTTAATAAAACACAAAAAACAAAGATGCGAAAATGAATAGAAAGTACGTTAGAGTGTATCTTGTGCCTCTTTTTTCTATTCATTTTGCGCTTTATGACGCTGGCTTAATCGTTTATTTTTCATAATGCTAAGATGAAAGTTTCTATAAAAAGAGAAAAAAGGAACACTGTTTTTATTATTTTTGTATCGGAATGCTGAAATTCAGTATTCCTTTTTAATTATAGAGATAATATCATGGCACCTTTACAAAATGATACCTATAAAATTTTGTTAGATATTATAAAGCAAAAAGTTCCCCAGAAAACAAAATTGGCCAATCAGCTTGCTGATATACTTTTAATAGAGAAAGAAGCTGTTTACCGACGTTTAAGAGGGGAAGTTCCGTTTACATTTACTGAAATTGTTAAAATATCCCGGGTGTTTAATATTTCTTTAGACACTATAATCGGGATCAATTCTTCCAGAAGCCATCCTTTTCAATTAAAATTTACCAGGTATTTTAATCCTATAGAAGTAGACTATGCCATGCATGAAGAGTTTACCGATATTGTTGGCCAAACTAAAAATGATGTGCATTCTGAAGCTGGTTTTACAGCGGGTGTTTTACCTCTGCATTTTACCTTGAACTATGAACAAATCCAACGTTTTTATACATTGCGTTGGTTATATCAATTTGGAGATTCAGGAACTAAACTCACTTTTTCCAAAATTTTCTTTCCTGAAAGATTAAGAGGTTTATTTCAAAGGTATTTAATTGAAGTTGAACATTTTAGATATACTTACTTTATATTTGATAAATGCTTTCTAATAAATCTGGTAAACGATATAAATTATTTTCATTCCATACGGCTTATTTCTAAAGATGAGATTATACTACTGAAGGATGAAATAAGAAAATTCCTGGATGATTTCGAGAGAATGGCCATTCATGGGAAATTTAAAAATGGCAATAAAATAGATGTTTATATTTCCAGTTTGAATTTTGAAAATACTTACAGCTATATGCAAACCAATCAATATCGGATTACCATGATTAAGGCCTTTACATATCATGAGTTATCTTCATTGGATGAGGTAGTATTTGATAAAACAAAAAAATGGTTACAGGCACTTAAAAGAACATCCGTATTAATTTCGGGTAGTAATGAAATGAGTCGGATTCTGTTTTTTGAAGAACAGCGGAAGATATTAGAGAAAGAATTATAATATGCAAAACAGGATTCATAATCACTATGAATCCTGTCATTTCATTAAACATTAATAAAGAAGCCTGGTTTAATGAATCCTAAGTTTGATTAGTGTTCCATTTTCACTGTATTAAGAATTGGCTATTTCGTGCAATAGCCAGATTCTTTGGAGTGTATTGCTTTATTGATTTAGGTTATTTACTATCACAAAGGAAGCGAACAAAGATTTTAAAAACAATACTTAAAAAATAAATAAATCTTTTAAATGACACTTTTTTCGTAAATAGGCTACAAAATATTACGAATATCACAAAATTTATTGCTTCTGATTTTTACGATGAGAAAAATACCTAAAAATTGTTCTTTTTCTCATATTCGAGATGTAATGCTAACGATGTATGAGATTGTCCGAGAATATGAAATTGGAATTTTTAAGAATGAACAAATTCCAATTTTGTGGATTATTATCCATGGAAAACTGCCTATTGTGTTATGTTTATTACTTTTCGATTTGAATATATTATTTTATGTAAAATATCTATGTAACTATATTAGCACCAATAAGATGTGCTGTAACTATCCCAAATTTTGTTCCAAATATTATTTATAATAATTATCTTATTTATTGCAAATAAATCGGTATGTTGTATATTTACACGATTTTTTCAACACAAACCTGAAAACACAATATTTGATTTTAAAAGTATAAACATAACAATTATGCCTGAGTTGTGTTTTATAACTGAATAACATCACAAAACTATTTAAAGAAACTAGTTGAAATAATGAAGAAAATTTTGTTCCTAAGTTTATTCCTTTTCGTAGGATTAATTGAAGCCTTTGCACAGAAGCCGACACCACAAAAGTTTGAATATCCTGCAAAAATACCACCTTCAGTAAATGTCTCATCTGAGCGTTTGGAATATATCGACCGTTTGTTACTGGAATATGTAGATAAAGGTACAATTCCACATGCTCTTACGTTTGTAGCAAGGAAAGGTGTAGTGGTTCATCATAAAGCTTTTGGATGGAGTGATATTGGAAAATGGAAGTTATTAAAAAAAAGTGATATTTTCCGTAATTATTCGCAAACCAAAGCGATTGTAAGTGTTGCGCTGATGACGCTTTTTGAACAAGGTAAGTTTCGGTTGGACGACCCTCTTGCGAAATATATACCTGAATGCACCGGGCTAGTCCTGGAAAAAATAAATTCCGATAGTACTTATACTACGCGTCCTGTTGTGTCGCCTATAACTATTCGCCACTTATTGAGTCATACATCCGGGATTATGGGTAACCGGGATATACTGATATTACATCGGAAACAAAGAAAAGAAGGTGGAGATAAGCCTTATGAAACACTTGCTGAAGAAGTGAAAGATATATTGAAGCTTCCTCTTGCTTTTGATCCGGGAACACAATGGAACTACCATCCTGCAACCGATGTATGTGGTTATCTGATTGAATATTTTTCCGGCAAATCATTACGGGAGTACGTGAAAGAAACGATTCTTATACCATTAGGCATGAAGGATTCCGACTGGTATTATCCGGAAAGTTATCGTTCGCGGATGGTAAAATCTTACATAAATAAAAACGGTGTATTAACTGAGCAATACAATGTATGGAGCGGAGCACGCAATCCATTTACGACTGATTTCAGCTATTGCCAAGCGGGGACTGGCTTGAATGGAACCATTGAGGATTACGCTCGCTTTTGCCAGATGATACTTAACGGGGGTATATTTAATGGTATACGAATTATAGGCAGGCGAACCCTCGAAATGATGTGTACCGATCAACTTCCTCATCCGAATAATGGAGGAGAAGATTTTCATTTTGGACTGGGTTTTCAGATTTATCCGGAACGGAAGACGGAAGACGGAAAAATAACTGCTTCTACCTCCATGGTTTCCCCTGGTTCTCTGCATTGGGGAGGTTTTTATAATACCGATTATTTAATTGACCCTAAAGAAGAATTGGTTATTCTTTTATATATGAATGTAATACCTAATCCGCATGTTTGGGAGAAATTCCTGAATACCGTATATCAGGCTTTACAGTAATTAATCGTACTGGAAATAAAAAAGAGCTTGCAGAGAAACACCCGTTTGTCTGCAAGCTCTTTTTTATTTGCTGGATATGGTACTAAATCAGATTTGGTATATGTTATACTGCATTTGCAGTAGCAATTCTTATGAAGAGTGTGTAGAAGAATATGCTAAACATGTCTCTCGCAGTAATGATAGAAATTCTTCTGATTTCCAATGATTTAGACTTCTGTATTGAAACGGCAGAAAGACTACAGGTTAAAAATCTGGTTCTTTACCATGCGGAGGATAATAATATATCGCGCAGAAAAGAATTATACAAAAAGGAAGAAGAGTGTTATTATAGCAGTTGCTTATCCGTTCCAGAGGATTCTGAAGTACTGGATTTGTAATGGTATTTTTGGAGGTTTTGATTGCATTTTCTCTTTTCTTTGGACCTTATCACTTGGCTTTTATTACTTAGTTACATTTATTTCTATACGATTTTGAGTTATATTCTCAAATTGTTCTTGTATATTTGGGATAAATTAAATCTAGTAATACAAAGAGAAACTATTTCTATAGTATGTTACCTATTCTTATTTTTAATACTTGAAGAAATGAACAAAATAATTAAATACATTTTCATCCTCCTCGGTGGTGCTTTTCTTTTTGTGAGTGGTTGGATTATAAGAGGGTTGTACTTTATGGAAGTTGAAGATTATTATGGTGATTTACAGACTATTTACTGGCAAGCGAAAAGTAAGGATATAATTGTTTGTCCCCAAAGCCGACAGGTAGGTCAACTTGAAAAGAAAGGTTGTAGAATTTATGTAAGTATGGAAGATGGGCGGGAGCAGGAACTCAATTCATGGGTATATAAGACTGAAACCTTGGATTCGCTTGTTGTTTATCGTCAGGAAACTAAAACCCCGGTATCTCTAGGCTACAATGCAATCATGAATGCGATTGATAAACAAAGCCTGAAAAAAATCATGGTTTACAAAAAATAAAGGAACTCTTCTAACTAAACTCGTTTGTTATGATTGAAGCGGGATCAGCAATTAATTTCACACTTACTGATGATGAATAAACTAATCTTAATTGTCTTTACTTTACCTTTAGTAGGGGTAGCAGGCAATTTGGTAAATGTTAATATATCCGGAGAGACGACTTCAGTAAACTTAATGACAGACCCTTCCCAATGGAGTGCTCCGGGATTTACAATTGATTTAACTCAAACAGATCAATTTGACAGAGTGAAGGTAATAGGTGGGGGATATTCCAAGGATGACTGGGACGTATTTTATAGAGGAGAAAAAGTTAAGGATGCTCATGCATCTTCCTTTCACAATTTGGATGAAGGCTACGGAAAAGATAATTGGAAGGTCTTTTATCGAGGAAAAGCTGTCGCTGATTCCCACTCTTCTTCTTTTAAAAGTCTGGGTGAGGATTATGCAAAGGATAATTGGAAAGTATTTTATCGAGGAAAAGTTGTGGTTGATTCCCATTCCTCTTCTTTTAAAAGCCTGGGCGGAGGTTATGCAAAAGATAATTGGAAAGTATTTTATAGAGGAGAAGTAATTGAGGGTGCCACTGCCTCCTCTTTTCAATATCTGGAAGATGGATATGCAAAGGATAACTGGAATACCTACTACCGAGGAAGAAAAACAAAATAAAAAATTTTAGAACCAACTCACGAGAGGAGCCCCTTCATCGATGTGCAACTTCAATGTTTTGTATTAAAATACAGAATGAGCTTGAAAGTAAATTTATTTGGACCTGACAGAGAAATACTTTACTTTCTTTTTTCCTAATTTGTACTTCCACTAATGATCTGAATAAGCTCTGCACATTTGCATTTTTAAAGATTAGATAAGTATATCAACCTGCAATCTGAATTCAATCAACTAAGATAGCAAAGTTTTAACTATTAATAGATGGAGATAAAAGCAATGAAAAAAGCATGGATTATCATTTTAGCACTTATGATACCTTCTTTGTTTGCGATTGGCTGTTCGTCCGGTACGAAAGCAAAAGAGGAAAAAAGGCTCATTCAACCGAACAGGAAAAAAACAATCTTCCTAAGGTATATATGACACGGGAAGTCACTCCGGAAGCACTTATAAAAATATATGAATCGCTTGGAAGAAAAGCTACCGGAAAAGTAGCCATCAAACTTAATATGGGTGAGCCCGGCGGACATAACTATCTGAAACCCGAACTGGTGAAAGATTTAGTGCAAAAAGTAAACGGTACTTTTATTGATGCCAATACCGCTTATGGTGGCAAGCGTTCAAGTACCGAAGATCATCTTAAAACAGCCCGTGACCATGGTTTCACAGCAGTAGCTCCTGTCGATATTCTCGATGCCGAGGGAGAAATAGATCTCCCGGTAGCAGGAGGAACACACATTACCCGGGATATCGTCGGTAAGAATTACCCCAATTATGACTTCACTATTATTCTTTCACATTTCAAAGGTCACGCAATGGGAGGTTTTGGCGGAGCCATTAAGAATATGTCCATCGGTATTGCCTCTGCTAATGGAAAGAGATTGATTCATTCCGGAGGAACCAGCACCACTAGCTGGGGAAATCCAACCCAGGAACAATTCCTTGAAACGATGGCGGAAGCGGCCAAGGCCATAGCCGACCACTGTGGAGATAATATCATATCCATTAGTGTGATGAACAATCTTTCTGTGGATTGCGATTGCGATTCCAATCCGGCTAATCCTGAAATGGGAGATGTCGGTATCCTTGCCTCTCTCGATCCCGTTGCACTGGATAAAGCCTGCGTGGACCAGGTTTATGCATCTACCGACCATGGTAAGATCCACCTTATTGAACGGATGGAATCCAAAAAAGGTCTTCATACCGTAGTACATGCTGAGAAGATAGGAATGGGAAGTCAACAGTATGAAATGGTTTTGTTGGATAATTAACCTAAATATCTGAAATAAGCTAAACCTTTCTCCACGTGGCTGTATTATAAGTTATATCATTTAAAATGTGAAGCTTATGAAGATTTTAATTTTAGGTGCCGCTGGAGAATTGGCCGCAAAGGCAACAGATACTTTATTGAAACATACAGACGCTAATCTTGTCCTTTACGCAAGAGATGCATCCAACCGTGTGAAACTTACGGATAAGAACCGGGAACAAGTGATAGATGGTGACTTTAAAGATACCACTAAACTGGAAAAAGCCATGAATGGGGCAGACTGGGTATTTATTGATTCTGTAGAAGACAAAGAGGGAATGCAATCCATCGTAAAAGCAATGAAAGCTACAGGAGTGAAAAAGTTAATCGCTGCTACCAGTCTCGGTATATATGGTGAAGTTCCGGGTAAATTCGGTGAGTGGAACCAACAAATGCTGGGAGATGATATTCTGAATGAAATGGCTGAATCTACCGCCGTACTCGAAAACCCGGACCTGGATTATACACTGTTGCGTATGGCATGGTTGTATAATGAAGAAGGAAATTCCCGGTATGAACTTACAGAGAGAGATGAGCCTTTCAAAGGAACCCAGGTAACCCGTGAAGCAGTGGCGCAGCTGGTACTGGAGATCGTTCAATCTACTGATAATCGTTTCGCCCAGAGAAGCCTCGGTGTAAGTGAACCAGATACGGAAGGAGATAAACCTTCTTTTTATGAATAATGAAAAGATGCAATAGCATCCAAATAAAAACAGCCGAATGCAGTATAGCTTTCGGCTGTTTTTGCAAACAATAAATCTAACTTTATATTTATGGATACTGGGATAATGTTTATCCTTTAATTTCAATTTTGTTTATCGATTCTACAGGTTTATCCTGGTGTATTTCGATAATCTTCGTTGTCACAGCAAACTCATCCGGGAAAATCTTACTTCCCATCTCATTGGCCCATGCTTCAGTAAACTCCGCACCTATATAGATAATCATGGCAGAATAATAAATCCAGGTGATGAGGATGGCCATAAATGCTGCGGCCCCATACACGGTTCCTACATTAGCGATTCCTAAATAAAGGGATATTCCCCATTGTCCAACCAGGAAAAGAAGGGTAGTTGCCAGCGCTCCTACGGCAACGTCTTTACTCTTTATTTTGGCATCAGGCAACATTTTAAAGAGTAGTATAAAGATGAAAGTCGTAACACCGATGTTCAGGATCATTCCTACTACTTTTACAATAGATTCAGCTACATCGGGGTAACTGGCCATAAACCTGTCACTAAGATTTCCAATTACATTGGTAATGGTAAATGTAATCAATAAGATGAAGGCGAATACAAGGATCAGGGAAAAAGAGAGTATCCGGTTCTTGATGTATTTGAGCCAGCCTTTTTTGGGAATAGCTTTGATTCCCCAAATGGTATTCAAGGAAGTTTGCATTTCTGCGAAAATGGCGGTTGCACCAAAGATCGTTATCCCTAAGGTGACAATGGTAGCTAGTACAGAAGAATCTGTTTTTTTTGCATTTTCAATGATGTCTCTTAATTGATCAACCACCTCCGTTCCCACAACCGGTTGCAACTGGACATACAACTGATTGGCCAGGTCAGCATGGAAAAAAGTACCGATAGTAATTAAAAGGGATAGGAAAGGAATAATAGAAAACAGGGTCGCATAAGCCAATGAAGCACTCAACGTCGGAATATTATCATCTCCAAATCCCTGCATCGTATCTTTTAAGATCTTAAAAAAGACAGAGAAACTAAGCTTTTTCTTCGTAGTAGATTGCTCTTCCATTGATAACTGTTTCTTATATCAACAGAATTTCTTTTTCTTTTGTTCAGGAATAGGGAGCATCTTTTCCTGAGTTACGATTCGTAATCTATGTCAGTCTTTCTTTCTGGGTACAAAACCGTTATTCTCCGATTCTCTTCCTATTCTTATCCTGATATCTTTTCCTGTATTCTTTTGGTGTAATTTCCATTTCCTTGTAAAATGCTTTGGAGAAATGAAAAGGGTCATAATAGTTTAAGCGAAAAGCTATTTCCTTGATTTTTAGTTCTGAGAACTGTAGATAGCTACATGCGCGTTGAATCTTTAATTGATTGTAATATTCGATGGGAGAGAAGGAGGTTCTTTGGGTGAATAGGGTATTAAGATGTGAGCAGGAGTAACTTACGGCTTTAGCAATATCTTCCAGTATAATCTTATTTTCAAGATTATCTTTCATAAAGTGTATACTCTTTTGGATGATATCACTCTCCTTTAGTTTCTTGATTTCGCGATATTGCGATACATATTTTAAGGAAGCCAGGAAATGCAGGAGACAGAAGCTGATATATTCAAGGTTTTCCGGACTGTAACCCATGTCCAGGTTTTGATACATCTCATTGAAGAGTTGCAACCGATCTTGTTGCCTGCTTCTGTCGGATTGCTTGAGAAGGATAAGTTTACCTAGAATCGATTGAAACATGTCTATGTTTTCCCCCTGGAAATGCAGCCAATAGATGCTCCATGGGTTTCTGCTATCTGCACCGTACGCATGCTTCTCCCCCGGGGGGGGGGAGAATAAAAAAGCAATTTTCTTTTAGTACGAAACGCTCCTCCTTGTATTCTATCCAACCAATACCTTTCTCACAATAAATAAAGATATTCTCTTTGGCCCCTTCTTCCCGTACACGGTAGTGATATTTGGCTTCCGGATAATAACCAATGTGAGTGATATACATTTGCTTGGTGATATCATTCTGAGCCTGATATACTCTTACATTATAAGGAGTAACAATCGCTCTTTCCCCTTTAAAGCCATCTGCAAGCGTATTTTCCATATAAAGTTGTCTGTTGAATTATACCTCGGAACAAAAATAGTTGTTTTTTACATGTTTTGCATACTATCTTACATTTTTGTCCCTTACCGATGCACTACTTTTGCTACGTAAATCAACTAAATACAAGAGCTATGTATTCATACAAAAAATCCTACCTGTTACTTATCACTTTTGTATCGGCTATGGGCGGACTGCTTTTCGGATACGATTGGGTTGTTATTGGTGGTGCTAAAATCTTCTACGAGCCTTTCTTCGGATTGGATGGATCGGCTGCCATGCGTGGCTGGGCCATGAGTAGCGCACTGATTGGTTGTTTGGTAGGTGCTTTGTTGGCCGGTCTTTGGAGCGATAAATACGGCAGAAAGAAAATGCTCATTATTGCTGCGGCTTTGTTTACTGCTTCTGCCTTTGGAACAGGGATTGTGGACAACTTTAGCTGGTTTATTTTTTATCGTATCCTCGGAGGTTTCGGTATCGGTATAGCTTCTAACATTTCACCTATATATATTGCGGAGGTTTCGCCAGCTGCCGTGCGTGGTCGCTTCGTATCCTTAAATCAGCTGACCATCGTTATCGGTATTTTAGCCGCTCAATTGGTTAACTGGCAGATTGGCGATTATTTCATGCCTGATAAGAATGTCCTCTCTGCAAACGGCATAGAGTGGGCTTGGCGATGGATGTTCTGGGCAGAACTTGTTCCAGCTGCCCTCTTCTTCATTCTGGCTTTTATTATACCCGAAAGTCCGCGCTGGCTGGCTATCAACCAAAGGAGAGCAGACGCACAAAAAGTATTCTCCCGGATTGGTGGTGATACGTATGCCGAAGCAGAATTAAGGGAAATCCGGGTATCAAGCACAAGTCAGAAAAAGACAGATTGGAAAGCCCTGTTCCAACCCAATGTACGGAAAGTCTTGATTATTGGTATCGTGTTGGCCGTTTTTCAGCAATGGTGCGGTATTAATGTGATTTTCAACTATGCACACGAAATCTTTTCTGCGGCCGGATATGCTGTTTCAGATGTTTTAATGAATATTGTGGTGACCGGAGTAACGAATGTGATTTTTACGTTTGTCGCCATTTATACGGTTGACCGTTGGGGGCGTCGGGCACTGATGTTCGTGGGCTCAGCAGGGCTGGCTCTTATTTATGCCATATTGGGTACTTGTTATTACTTCCAGATTACCGGTTGGCCGATGCTTCTTCTGGTGGTGCTGGCAATTGCCTGTTACGCGATGTCTCTGGCACCGATCGTGTGGGTAGTGCTGTCCGAAATATTCCCGGCCCGGATACGGGGAGCCGCCATGGCTATATCTACCTTCTTTTTATGGGTGGCTAGCTTCTTATTAACTTATACTTTCCCCATTTTGAATGAAACTTTGCAGGCATCCGGAACTTTCTGGATCTATGGCGGCATCTGCTTGGCAGGCTTCTTCTTTATCCGCTCACAACTACCTGAAACAAAAGGTAAATCACTGGAGGAAATAGAGGAAGAACTTACTTCGAAAAATGAAAGTTAACTCACAACTTTAAACTTTAAACTATAAACTCAAAAACTATAAATTCGAATATGGTTAAAGCATGGAATGAACAGGTTGTAATTCCTACGTATGAAGTAGGTCAGGCTGAGAAAAATCCTATGTTTCTGGAGAAACGTGTCTATCAGGGAAGTAGCGGAGTGGTCTATCCCTATCCTGTGATTGAGAAAATCGCCGACGAAAAAGTAGATAAAACATATAGCGCGGTATTCATTGAGAACGAATATATCAAAGTGATGATCCTACCCGAACTAGGCGGACGTGTACAGATGGCATACGATAAGATAAAAGAACGCCATTTCATCTACTACAACCATGTTATTAAACCCGCCCTTGTAGGACTTACCGGTCCTTGGATTTCCGGCGGTATCGAGTTCAACTGGCCCCAGCATCACCGACCCAGTACCTATATGCCGGTAGACTATTACATTGAAGAGTTTGAAGATGGCAGCATCACCGTGTGGGTAAGCGAAATGGAGCGCATGTTCCACCAGAAAGGAATGGCCGGCTTCACCTTGCGCCCTGGAAAAGCCTATCTGGAAATCAAAGGGAAATTATACAATCGCACTGAAGTACCGCAAACCTTCTTGTGGTGGGCCAACCCTGCCGTAGCAGTAAACGATCATTATCAAAGTGTATTTCCTCCGGATGTAAATGCAGTATTTGATCATGGTAAACGGGCTGTTTCGAGTTTCCCGATTGCTACCGGAACGTATTATAAAGTAGATTATTCGGCAGGAGTTGACATCTCTAATTATAAGAATCTGCCTGTTCCAACTTCTTATATGGCCATCAATTCACGCTTCAATTTTGTAGGAGGGTATGAAAATGATACGCAGGCCGGTGTATTGCATGTGGCCAATCACCACATCTCACCGGGCAAGAAACAATGGACGTGGGGAAACGGCGATTTTGGGAGAGCCTGGGATCGCAACCTGACAGACGAAGACGGGCCTTACATCGAACTTATGGCGGGTGTATATACCGACAATCAGCCCGACTTTACCTGGTTGCAGCCTTACGAGGAAAAGAGTTTTGTGCAATACTTCCTTCCTTACCGGGAGCTGGGTGTGGTAAAGAATGCCAGTAAAGATCTCCTGATGAATATCAACCCGGAAGGGAAGAAAAGCGTTCGTTTTAAGATATTCGCTACTTCCCGGCAGACAGTCCGGATTCAGCTCAAAGGTGAGAGTAACCTTTACTTTAATCAGGAAGTAACCCTTACTCCCGAAAAAGTTTTAGAGCAAATAGTAGATATAGCAGAGGAGGAATTCGACCACTTAACTTTGTCGATAACCGCCAATGGCAAAGAGCTACTTTACTGGCATGCCGAACCGGATGAAGTAAAGCCCATTCCCGATGCTGCCGAAGCCGCTCTTCTGCCTCACGAAATAGCCTCGACTGAACAACTCTACCTCACCGGATTGCACCTGGAGCAATATCGGCATGCCACCTATAATCCGACCGATTATTACCGGGAAGCCTTGAAAAAAGACCCAACCGATGTACGGAATAACAATGCACTGGGATTATGGTATCTGCGGAAAGGACGTTTCAGTAGAGCAGAGCAGTATCTTCGTGTAGCAGTGAAAACTCTGCTCAAACGTAATCCGAACCCGTATGACGGTGAACCGCTCTACAATCTCGGTCTGGCTTTGAAATATCAGGGATGTTATGATGAGGCCTACGACAAATTCTATAAATCATGCTGGAATGGCGCATGGCAGGATAGTGGTTATTTTGCCTGTGCGCAAATCTCAACCCTGCAAAGCCGTACGGAAGACGCATTAGAAGAAATCGACCGCTCTTTGATCCGCAACTGGCACAATCATAAAGCCCGTCATCTGAAAACCGTTTTACTTCGCCGTACCGGTCAGCAGAAAAAAGCACTCGAATTCATAGAAGCTTCTTTGCAACTCGATCGTTTTAACTTTGGTTGCCTGTATGAAAAGTACCTGCTTACCCATGATGTTGACGACCTGGATGTATTGAAACGGATGATGAGAAAAGAAGTCCACAACTATCACGAGATAGCCTTGGATTATATGGCGGCTGGTTGTTGGGCAGAAGCCATCTCCCTACTGGAAATCGCTGTCGAAATTTTAGCAACCGATCCGATGACGTATTATTACCTGGGGTATAGCCGGGAACAAGGCGGGTTCGGAAAAGTGAAAGAAGCTTTCGTGAATGCTGCGGGCGCTTGTCCTGATTATTGTTTTCCGAATCGACTGGAAGCCATTGTCGTGTTGCAGAGTGCTGTCAAAACTAATCCGGTAGATGCAAAGGCCTATTATTACCTGGGTAATATTTGGTATGACAAACGCCAGTATGACTTAGCTATTGAAGTGTGGGAAACTTCTGCACGGCTCAATGCTGCTTTCCCGACTGTGTGGCGTAACCTGGCATTGGCCTACTTCAATAAGAAGCAACAGGAGAAGCAAGCTATCGAATGTATGGAACGTGCTTTACAACTCGATACCACAGATGCTCGGATATTGATGGAGTTGGATCAACTGTATAAACGCGTTTCCCGCCCGCATACCGAATGACTGGCTTTCTTGCAGCAATATCCGGAACTGGTCGCCCAGCGTGACGACTTATACCTGGAATGTATTACCTTGCTGAATCAGACCGGAGCATACGAAGAAGCCAAATCTTTACTGGATGCCCGTATCTTCCATCCGTGGGAGGGGGGGGGAGAAGGCAAAGTACCTACTCAATATCAGATAGCTCGCATAGAATTGGCCAAGCAGTACCTGCGTGCAAAGCAATACAAAGCAGCTTTGCCGTTACTCGAAGAATGCCTTATCTATCCTCCTCATTTCGGCGAAGGTAAACTGGATGGCGCTCAGGAAAATGACTTCTATTACTTGATGGGCTGTGCTTATGAAGGACTGGGAGACAAAGAAAAGGCTGTGGCATGTTGGGAAAAAGCAGTGATTGGCTTAACAGAACCCACGGCTGCTATGTATTACAACGACCAAAAACCGGATAAAATATTTTATCAGGGGCTTGCCTTGTTAAAACTGAACCGGAAAGATGAGGCCAATAGCCGTTTCCATAAGTTAGTATCTTACGGCGAAAAGCATTTATTTGATCAAGTGGTGATGGACTATTTTGCGGTTTCATTACCCGATCTGCTTATCTGGGAAGATAATTTAACCTTGCGTAATGTAATACACTGTAAATATATGATGTCATTAGGATACGGGGGTTAGGAGAGGTGGAAAGGTCTATTCAACTATTGAATGAAGTGCAGGCATTAGACATAAATCATCAGGGTATTCAGGCATTACATAGTCTCATTGGATAAAAGGCATTGATTTTGCCCAAATATAGAGGAAATCCGGTATTAGACAAATGTAAGTCGTGCCATTTAGTTTGATTTCTTTTTGATTCAAAAACCCTTATTTCATTTACACCTACTTTTTTGAAAACATCCTTTCTAGCGACTTGAATTGCATGTTACTTGTATATTCTATCACTTTGTGCCTCTTTATGCAATGAAAAGTCCTCTCTTCCGGGTCTGGCGCAGCCCAAGAATGAATACTTGCGCAGCCCAAGTTTACGGACTTGCGCTGCGCAAGTTCCCGGAAGAGCGCAGCCCAAGTATTAAGACTGGCGCTGCGCCAGTCTTTGAAGTTCTTACTTTCTTCTCTTTCTTTCTGCTGGAAGCAAAAGAAAAGAGTTCAGTTCCAGATAATCGAATGGGTACAAATCTGTATTTGGTGCTGATTTTATTGAAGTGAAAATTGAATATTCTCAGGCATTTTATCTGATTTTTCCTCTTATTGATTACCATTTGTTTTTCTCCAACTTTATTTCCTTGCGATTTTAGGGAAGTCGTTCCCGATGACTCTTAAATAGGGCATTCTACAAGCTTTGTAATATCAATTTGCAAAATGATATTTTCCGTTTTTATCCGGCATTCGCTTTCTAAAATGCGTTCATTAACTACGTGTATGAATAATATTGGGGTTTAATCGTACGATTATCCGGCCTTTGGGTTGCTGTGCCCTCTATCTTTGCAACATTGAATTTGTAATGAAAGAATAACGAAGGGATACAATTTCCTTGTTTAATTTCTTGAATAAATTCAGATTTGGTTGGGTTTACTTAGATTCACACTTTATTAATACAATTTGTTATGAAAACGCTCTTATTGAAAACTGTAAGATTATGGGTACTCATTGCCATTCTGGGGGTAGGATGCAGCAATGACGGTGATACCGAGATTATTATCAAAAAGGGGGAAGGCCCTTTCCCCGATTACGGAGAAGTGCTCGCTTTTCCCGGGGCTGAAGGTTACGGACGTTTTGCAACAGGAGGTCGCGGCGGCGAGATTTACCGTGTAACAAACCTGAATGATTCGGGAGAAGGCTCCCTGCGCGATGCGGTAAGTAAGCCCGATCGAATTGTAATCTTCGATGTGGCGGGTGTCATCCATCTCGAATCCGTACTCACATTTGCTGATAATATAACCATCGCTGCGCAGACTGCGCCGGGCGACGGTATTGTGCTTTACGGTGATCGGGTTTCGTTCTCCGATACAAAAAATCTTATCTGTCGGTACCTGCGTGTGCGCATGGGTAAAAATGGTCCGTCGGGTAAAGATGCGGCAGGGATAGCAGCAGGGTCGAATATGATTTTCGATCACATGTCGATCACCTGGGGACGCGACGAGAATTTCTCGATCAACGGCTCCAACGCATACGACATTACCATTCAAAATACAATTATGGGACAGGGATTGCAGACACACTCTTGCGGAGGATTGATGCAAACCAACGAGAATAATGGAATTACCCTTTACCGGAATCTTTATATTGACAACAAGACCCGTAATCCTAAAGTAAAAGGATTGAATCAATATGTAAACAATGTGGTTTACAATTGGGGAAACGGAGGTTGCTACATTATGGGTGATACACAGGCCACTTCTATAGCCCACATTGAGAATAATTATTTCATTACGGGTGCGTGCATTGATCATGATGGAACTACTTTTTCGCCCACGGCTGTATTTACCCGTTACAATGCTAACTTTCAGGCCTATCTGGCAGGCAACTATTTCGACGGAAATAAGGATGGTACCCTCAACGGAAGGTTAATGACAAATGACGACTGCACTTCCACCAAGACTGGTGAAGATGGCGTAACCACTACTGTTTCTCCTACATTCCTCGCTGCTCCTTCTTCAAAGCATCCGGCTATCTCAAACATGATGTCGGCAGAGGACGCATATAAATGGGTTGTAAAAAATGTAGGTGCTTCACTGCCGGCACGAGATCAGGTAGATATGTATTTAATAGATGAATTAACCTCTCTGGGTACAAAAGGTAACCTGATCAGTGATGAAGCAGTATTAGGGCTGGAAGGTAATGTAGGCATTTTTGCTACAGGTCAAAAACCGCTGGATAGCGACAATGATGGTATGCCCGATGAGTTCGAAGAAAAATACGGTTTAGATAAATACGATGCATCGGATGCAACCCTAATAGCCACGAATGGTTATACAAATATTGAGAATTACATCTTTACACTCGATGCCCAACTCGAGGAATAATGCCCGATAAAAAGATAAGATACATGAAAACATTTATAAAATATATACTGGTTGCTGCAGCAATGGTAATGACAGGCTGTAGTGACGACGATGAACAAATCATTTACGAACAACCCGGTTCGATGAAGTTGGTATTTAATCAGGAGAGCATCTTTCAGGGGAAAATGCAAACCGGTAATTTGTTGGGTATCAATGGTAAGGGTTATCCTATACTTTCGAATGGACTGGTTGCTATGCACGATGTACCAGCCGAAAGCGAGTACTTGATTTACTATCCCGCCGATATGCAATTTTCTGGTAAAACCTTGAAATATACCCTACCAGCAACGCAGAATTTTTCAAAAGGGGCCGTAGATATGTTGGCTTCTCCTGTCTTTTGTCTGACGGACAATGATGGTTTAAAAGAAGTGGAACTGAGTACCCTCTGTGGTGGATTGAAACTCACGATACCAGCGAATGAGGATTTTGCTTCGGTTACATCGGTGGTGCTAACTGCCAAGGGCGACGCTCTTACTGGTGATATTACTTTGGATGCTGAAACCGGACAAATGACATTGGGAAGCAATACCGCACAAACCCTGACATTGGAAGGGAACATTGAGATTATTGAAGACGAAGAAGTCATCTTTGCACTACCCCCTTTAACATTTACCGACATAGTGGATGTAACGCTCGTATCACCCAAAGGACAGGGGACCTGTAGCATTGATCTGAAAGGAAAGGCTGTTGAATGTGGTAAACTTTTATCAGTGACACTGGACAATATCGAGTGGATTTCCATAACCAACTATTATGGTACCGCTAACTCCATAATCGTTGCTCCGGGAACAACCACCGTTACCGTTGATTGCGCACCTTATTATACAACCAGCTTGCAATATGCGTATGAAAATCTACCCGGCAGCAGTACCCAATTAGCCCGTTCGGCCAAATTGCTCTGGAGTGATGTATCGAGCAATTTCGTCAGCGGTGTTTCATTAAGTGCCGACCGTAAATCTTTTACAGCTACCCTGAACGGTCAACCCGGGAATGCTGTAATTGCAATTTATAACGTGGATGATCCGGATGAAACAGAAGAAGGGGAAGAAGCCATTATCCTTTGGTCATACCACATCTGGGTTACCGAAGTGAACGAACAGAATTACGGTATAAACAGTAAAGGCAACAATTATACAGTGTTAGATCGTAATTTAGGGGCCACTTCCATTACTCCCGGTGATTCCCGTACTATCGGACTTGTTTACCAGTGGGGGCGTAAAGATCCGTTCGTGACAAATGGTATTGTAGGAGGAAATACGTCAGCAGTCATGTATAATGAATCGGGAGAGATTGATTTCAGTATTGTTTCGGGCGGTGCAACAAATGGTACGGTAGAGTTCTCAATCAAGAACCCCCGTTCATTTATCAAAAACTCACGCTCTAGCAGTAATGTAACTACGCTTCCTTACTATTATTCTTACGACTGGCTTTATTGGGGAAATAATGCGATTTGGGGAAATCCGGAAGGATATAATTACCCACTGGCCACCACCATACAGAAGTCAGTTTATGATCCTTGTCCCGCCGGATATTGTGTAGCTCCCCGTGATACATGGTTCAATAATTCAGGTGAGGCGGGTGTAGGTCCTGCGGCAAGTATTTTTCTCTCCAGCGATGCACTCGATGCAGCTAATTACGGATATGCGGCAACTTATAACAATCAAACCTTATGGTATCCCTTTACCGGTCTGCGTGGACGTAGAGACGGAAAGCTGACAGAAGGTGACAAGTCAGGAAGCTATTGGTCGAGTTCGGCGTTTGCCGAAAAAGGTGCGGATGCTTCTTATATGATTGTAAATAGTTCCGGGGCTATTGATGTGGCGAAGAAGAGTAGTAGGGGTTCGGCTTTTGCCATCCGTTGCGTGAAGGAAAATTGATTATTATTCCCGTAGAGAATTGTAACCAATAAATATACAAAGTAGTAATCCGGAGGTAAACCGGATTGCTACTTTGTTTTTCGGTGGGCCACTTCACACTCCCGGTAAAATCATTCTACCTACTTTCACATCGAGTTGAATCATCGATGGAGCTTAATCATTGTAGAGGCATACAAAGACCATGCAATTAATACGGGTTGGAACAACAGGCGCACGAACCGTTTCTTATCTGTATCTAATCCAAAAGCATCCCTATGCTGTACATATTGAGATATATTACCCGGGAATACTGCAGCGAAAAACAAAGCGGCAACTGTACCTGTCAGTTTTTTCTGCTTTGCCCATAACATTAACGCCAAGCCTAAGGAAATTTCTACTCCTCCCGATAATAAAACAGTTAGATCTTTATCAAGTGGAACCCAATTAGGTACTTGAGCCTGAAAATCTTTACGCGCAAAGGTAAGGTGGCCTGTACCTGCAAATACAAGAAAGGCACCCAGTAATATTCTTGCTAAATCCTGATATTTTATTGTTTTTCTCATATTACTCTTACTATTATATAGACTGAATACAGAGATAACTACAGGAAAAGTCAGAAGGTTGTAGTTGTTGTCTTTTATTGGGGGGGGACTTATCTTTTGTTAACAGTAAATGACCTCCCAAAAGTAAAGTGAGAGAGAGAATAAGAAACTTTTAAAGACTTCCAGCAAAAAATATTGGAGAATTATTGGGGAATTATTATATTTGTCTCTGTTATTACAATACTATAAGGAAAATTCACCCCTAACTAATGAAAGGGTATTGCTATGTTAGATAAATTATAAATCACAATTCGGAACTGTAACTGCTTACTTCAAAAGCGGGCTGATCTCATTGTAGGCATATAAGTTTGTGAGATATTCACATCCGCTTAGGGTGTCTAATCAATACAGTTCTATTTCCCCAACTCTTTATTTTATTTAATTTATGAATGTCGATACTATTGATAGGTCTATCTCTCTGAGATATGCTGAAAAGGAATAGGTATCTTCAAACAAGTAGTAATTGTCAAAAAAAAGTTTTTATGCGAGACAATACACGACGTAATAGAAATATAGGAACATCCAGACAAGGACGTGGACAGAATAATAAAATGAAAGTTCCTAGCCCATTTTACTCTTCAGACTGGAGAGTGTTTTATGAGCGGCTGACAAATTATAAAAGTTACCGTCAAACGATTAACCGACATGAATTCCTGTTCCTTGTGGAGGAACTTAAAAAAGGATTTCAGCATGCTTGTACAGTTGATGATGTATGCGAAATAATAAAGCATATTCCTAAAGAAGATTATGGTCTCCTGGATTTAGTCGTTTTTCGTCAACCCAAGAAGAAAGAAGTTCTTCTATCTCCTGCATGGGGTAGATTTGTTTACTCTTTTAGGCTTCAAAATGATTACTTTTATGCAATTATTCTGGAAGCATTTGATGAAACAGACGAAATAAAATGGTCGAAAAAGTTATCGGTAGAAAAACAGAAAGAATTACTCCGACTGAAAAAGGACGGGCATCCGTTTGTTGAGGAGAAACGATATTATAAAGCTCCTATGCAATTGGAATATGTTAGGAATACACAACTATATAGGACAATTCCTCATGAGTTCGGACATTATGTACATTACTATAATAATGTAACCAAACACGATACTGAGGAAGAAGAATTTGAAGAGTGGGAAAGAAGATATAATGCTCATGTAAATTTACCGAAAGCTGTTAAAGAAGCATTCGCCGAAAGCTATGCCGACAGACTTCAGGCCAGATTATTGAAAGAAAAGATAATTCCTTTTCCCCGAAAAGAATAAAACATTTCTGAAAGGAAAGTCTACTCAATGGTTTGAGGAATTCGACTATTGTCCTTTTAGGTGCTTTAAAAACATGATACAGATTGCAGAGAACCAATGCCGAATAGTATATCTCGGAGATATGATATCAATGATTTATGCGCTGGAGGGAAGAAAAAGTAAATAGTCTACTTGGCCTTCCTTTACAGGTGGGCCATTTTCCGAATCCTCTTTATATAGTCTTTTACAATCTCCGGGGCACTTGCTTTCTTAGTAGAAAAACTTTGATAATAATCTCTCAACCTAGGCGCATCTTTATATTTTGTTTGTACAATATCATCTATAAAATAAGAATTTAATCCGAAAGCACTCTCGTAGTGCAAGCAAAAATCGAGCATGAGATAAATTCCATCAGGGCTATTGACGACAAACTCTTTGAAAACTGTATATTCCGGTGTTGCAAGGTAATCCGCAGAACTACTGCTCAGGCTGAGGGGTGGTTTGGACCATGCAGTCAACATGTTGTACCATGTAGTTATAAAAGTATCATAATCCGTATATTGTACGGGCTTTTTGGATAGCAACTTTCCATCTATATCGAAAAGATAAATATAGTTAGCAAAGGACCGGACACGGTAAAACCAACGTGCCGAATTTTCGAATGTACGGCTATCATCAAGAATGGTTGCTTTGTGCGTGTTTACTAATTCCTCTAAGAAATCAGTATTTTCCGGGTCGGAAAAGTAAGAGGTCGCAATAACGATTTGTACATCGGGATACTGCGCTTTTATATCTTCTATTTCATTCCGTATGCAATTTTTTATATTAGGGTCTGGCATAAAGAACAGGCAAGTCGGTTTTCCCTTGCCGGCGATATCAGAGAACTGGATAGTGTCATTGGTGTAATAATCCGTTTGTTTGAAGTTAATGTATGAATCTCCCGGATTGATGGCACGGGTTTCCTTCAGTTGTTTTTTTATATTAATCAATACTTCCGCCCTCTTTTGAAGTTGCGGGTTGCTGTGATTGTAAATCCATTCCAGTTCATCGGGATAGATGATGGCTATATCACTTAATAGCTTAATTCCTACCGCATTACCGATATTTTCGAAAGCAATTTTTCGTATTACGCCAGGGGTATACTTATTGTCACGGCGTAACTGATGTAGCTCCCTATTTTTAGAGTAAGGGTTAGTGCTTTCAAATGAAAAATCTCTGAAGTCTTTATCCGTTTGGATAGTAAATATTGTATGTTCACCTCGTTCGGGATATACTCGGATTTCTTCGTTCCTTATTCCGCTTATCTGGTAATAATTCAACGTGTCTTCCGGACCGGTAAATGTGGCTTTTCCGTCTTTTACAACTGCAGTGGCTAATGGTCCTCTTTCGTTGTCTCTGTCTCCGGTATATAATTTATCGGCAGAGCGCCAGAGGTAAAGAGTATCACCTTCATATTCTTCTAAATGAATATAATGAATGGTAAATTGTGGAGCTTGTGGGGAGTGACAGGCGGTAAGAACAATCGTGAGGCAAAGAAAGATGCTAGCTAAATTTTTCATGATGTGGATTCTTTATGTGTTATAATACTTCTAGGGATTATCGATTTTAACCTTTGATTTACATTCCATACAATATCCATAATGAATACAAACGGTTCCTCCGCAAGCGCATGTCCATTTCTCTTTTTCTAATTCCAGGAAATAGGCAAGCCCGGTTCCCTTGATGAGCTGTAAATTATCCAATAGGCTTGTATTGTATTTTGTTTTGTATCGTTTATTCAGTTGCTTTAACCGGGGGTAGGGATATTTCCGGCAATCATAACAAAAGCCGGATATGGTTTCTGCCAGAAACTCACAATGCTTGATTGCACATTTGACACAATGATGAGGTTTGTTATCATCACTACTGTGACAACCGTGGCATTTGTTTTTAGTACGAAGGAATGCCATACAAACGCTACAGTTTACTCCGCAGGGGGCTATAGGGTTTTTATTTTCCATTCTGTACAGATATTCATGTATTCAGTTTATAAAAATACAAAGTACTGTTCATTAATCAATGAAAATAAACAAGTTTATAATTTAACTTCTTTTGCCGGATTAAAATTAAGCTATACTTTTGTTTGAAAGACGAAATCTTTATTATGCAAAAAAAAGAGATTGAAATAGCCGAATACCACTTGCACAAACACCAACCAGATCAGTTGCAATTTGAGGTTTATCCGCTGAATGAATATTTAGCAGATAGTGACGGACATGCCCAAAAACCGCATATTCACAGCTTTTATCAAATAATCTGGTTTATGGAAGGTGAGGGGAAGCATTTCGTTGATTTCAATGAGTTTGAAGTGTCAGCCAACAACATCTTTTTTATCTCTAAAAATCAAATCCATTACTTTGATGAAAGCCCGAACTATGAGGGAGTTATTATCCATTTTAATGAAATGTTCCTGATAGATAATGAAACCAATGTCAACTTGTTCTTGAAGCATCATCTATTTAATTCTTTTGAGAAAGGACCTTCCTTTAAAATAGAGAATAATACGGTTGCTAACTTTGAGTACTTGGTTACTCAAATGCAGGCAGAAATGCAGTCTACCGAGTTATTTGGTCATAAGGATTTCCTGAAACATTTACTTAATTTATTCCTCATACAAATTCAGCGAAGCGGTAAACGGGGAGGTTGCAACGGATTATGTATCAATACGCTAAGCAATGTTGTTTTCGTAAAGTTCAAACAACTGGTCGAAGCAAATTTTAAGAACACTCATACTGTGAGTGAGTATGCAGACATGCTCAATATCTCTACTAAAACCCTTGCCAAATATACGAAAGAAGTTTCAACTAAAACCCCTTTAGAAATCATCAGCGATCGCATAACACTAGAAGCGAAACGTCTGCTCTTTAACACCGAACAAAATGTGAATGAAATCGGGTTTCAATTAGGATTTGAAGATCCGTCCTACTTTGTCAAATTCTTCAAGAAGCAAACCGGGCAATCGCCCAACCAATTCAGAAAAGTCATTCCCTAAATTTACCATTTTAATTCCTGTTTGTCCATCGTAAAGCCCTAGGCTATGGTCTATCTTTGCTTCATCAATCAGAGAGTCTATAATAAATCATGAATAGTCAATAAATAGCCTCTTACTATCAATCATTAATTAGAAAAAGAAAATGAAAACAAAAGCGTATTTAGAAATTACGATGTATGTATCGAATGCAAACAGGCCTGCCGCCGCCGGTGTTTATAACAAATATAAACAAGCTTTCTTAGACGACATCGAGGGAGCAACAGCTAAGGAGCTTCTTATTCGCGATGAAGATGTTCAGGTGTTACATGGCTTTGAAAGTGCTGAAAACGCAAATGCATACCTGAAAACTGAATTGTTCAACAACGACGTGGTCCGGGAACTATCTCCACTTTTTGATAAAGCACCGGAAATCAAAGTTTACACGGTAGCATAAGACTTCTAATATAAAGGGCATTGTATTGAATAGGATGCCCTTTATTTTTGAATGCAAAGACTAAATCTTGTTGAAACTTATTCATCAGCCCTTTGGGAAGTTTGCGACGTATGTTTTTGTTATCTCAGTGGCATTTAATTAAATGGCTAATTTTGCCTAATCCTATTATATCCTGTTTTCTCTACCAGGTATTGTCCCTGTTTCGATAGAATCCAGTCAAGTAATAATTGTACGTTGGGATTTGTTTCGTTTTCCCGTGTAACCGCGTAGAACTCGGAAGAAAGTGGATAAGAGCCATTTTGTATCGATTCCCTATCGGGGTATATTCCGTCGATGCTCAGCAGCTTAATGCTTCCGTTGCCTACCATCTTATCGGCATAAAAGCGGAATGAATAGCCTATCGCATTGGGGTAGTTGGTGTAATCGGCAGTCCGGTTTATAATACCACCCATACCTTGTACCACGTCTTCCCGGGGTGCTTCCATAACTTTAGTTCCTTCCATGAAGCGGAGGAAAGCAGTCTGACTACCGCTGTTTTTTTCGCGTTGAAAGGCTTTTATACTGCTGTCTTCCCCACCGACTTCTTTCCAGTTTCTGGTTTTACCTGAATAAATCTCTTTCAGTTGTATAGTAGTTAGATTGTCGACAAGATTTTCACTATTAACGAAAAAGACAAAGGCTTCCTGTCCGATGGGAGTTAGTTTCATGCGGATCTTCTTTTCATGCGCGTATTTAAGTTGTTGCTGCGAAGGGTACAGTACAAAAATAATATCGGCTCTACCGTCTATCAGGGCATCATACGCCTCGCGGGTGGTGTGACAGGATACTTCGCTTTCACGGTATCTGACCGGATAATCTTTCTCGGGATAAACGGCACGGGCAAAAGCTGCATATATGGGGTAAAGAGCAGTCGCTCCGTCCATACGAGGCAAAAGAGTGTCCAGTTTGAGAAGCGAGATCGTATCTAAATCGACTGCCAGTGTGTTTTCGCCAAACGGTGTATAAGCCGTTAAGTCTACTTCTGTTTCATCTAATCGTTCAAAACTATTGTGGTAAGCCTTGAGGGACTCTTTTGTAATACATGCGATCACTATTCCTAAGAAAATCAATAACCATAATATTGCATTGGTCCGCGGGCGGAAAAGACCTAATATACTTATCGGAATCAATGCCAGAAGCAGGATGAAGCATACAACTACCAATGTCATATAGAATTTTTCTCCTCCAAAAGCGAAAAGAAAGAAGAGGCAAAAGGAGACAAAAGATAGTAACAATATACTTAAAGTAATGGCTACAATCTTGATGAAGATATTGGCTGTTTGTTTCTTAGTTGTCATGGTGTGTTGTTTTAAGCTGAATAGTCGCAATGGTTGATTGTGTAAACTTACATTAAATATTTGAATTAGAAGAATCTGTTTAAAATTTGCTACCCAGACTTGTTCGTTTCACAGAGTATTTGTAGAAGATTAATATGCTCTTCCTAACTCTCATTCTTGGAAAAAGAATGTTTTCCTGCCATTAAATCTTTATTTTGGCGTCTAATAGATAAAGAACTGTTTTATTTATGAAAGAATCTGATTTGAAAAAAGCATTTGTCGACATTATTCAGCAGCACGAAAGGATTATTTATAAGGTATGTTCCTTTTATACTTCTCCCGACATGCCGATAGCTGATCTTTATCAGGATGTCGTTTATAACCTGTGGGCAGGTTTCAGGAATTTCCGGAACGAGTGTTCAGTATCTTCTTGGATATATCGTGTGGCACTCAATACCTGTATTTCCGGCCTGAGGAAGGAGAAGAAGACACCCAAAGGTAATGTGTTGGTAGAAAGCCTTTCCGAATCGTTGTCGGCACCCGAATGCC
The DNA here is from genome assembly GCA_021201335.1 of Bacteroides sp. Classification (GTDB taxonomy): domain Bacteria; phylum Bacteroidota; class Bacteroidia; order Bacteroidales; family Bacteroidaceae; genus Bacteroides. The sequence continues at coordinate 204,977 of JAJQFD010000040.1, forward strand.
TCAACGAGAATATTTGCGAAATGTATCGGCTTATCAATCAGCTTAAGACCCTAGAGAAAGCAGTTGTTTTACTTTATCTGGAAGAAAAGTCCTATCAGGAAATAGCTGATATAATGGGACTAAGTGTCAGCAATGTGGCCACTAAGCTGAAGCGTTCGAGAGTAAAACTTAAACAAATGTCAAATCTTTAAAAACAAAAATGATGGAACTTGATGAAATGAAAAAAGCATGGATAGCTTTGGATAATATTTCCAGGGAAAATAAGAGGCTGAAAGAAACCCTTATTCTTGATTTGATAAAGAAGAGAGCAGGCTCATCGACTAACAAATTGTTGGGATGGGATATAGTCGGTTTTATAATACTTATTCTGGTATTTATTTTTTGTGTATTTGCTTATCATAATTTCGGTGGACGGATCATCACGTGGGATATCGCTATTATATTTGTTGCTGTTACCTGTGCAATTAGTGCCGTATGGTTTATCTACAAAATAAATGGATTGTTGAAAGTAAATTTCTCGAAAAGGGTAAGTGAGAATATTTATTTAATCAACCGATATAATATCTTGCTGAAATGGGAAAAAATAGCAATGAGTTTGGTAGTAGGACCGCTCATTGTCATACTTTTAACTTCTTTTTATATCCAGATTAAAGCAGCCATTTATCAATGGATATTCTTAGGAGCGATGGTGCTATTGGCTAGTGTTCTTACTTACTGGTCATACAAGCGTCTATACCACCGGAATATTGATGAGATACTTCGTAGTCTGGATGAAATAAAAGAACTCAGAGAAGAAGAGGAAAAGGAGGAATAGAGGTCTCGCGTATTTCAATGTTTTATTTTCTAAATTCGGATTACCTCCCAAATGTTTTCTTATTTTTGCAACCTGACATACTCCTAATTATAAACTAGTATGCTATATAAGATGCGCAGTAAACAATTTTACAATCAAAAAATAGGGGAGAAGTATTTTACAAAAAAGTGTATTTTAATATTCTTTCTCATCACTCTTGCAGTTTATTTATTTATGTATTTTGTAAGTATGCCGCTTATAGCAGAGTTTTCGGGAGGACTGCCGATATTAGATCTTAAATCTGAAGGCTATAGTTATGCTTATGCGACAAACCTTCTGGAGACATTGGGAAAAGAAGGACGCTCTACCTATCTTTTCCCACAACTTACACTTGACATGTTTTTTCCGTTGGCTTATGTGCCTTTTTTAGTTCTTCTCACAGGTTTATTACTGAAAAAAAACAGATGGAATGGAACTTTTTACGATTATAGCTTGCTAATTCCTATATTGACTGGTCTGGCAGATTATGGAGAGAATATAGGAAGTATATTACTGATACATTCCTATCCTAATATTTCAGAAGGACTTGTATATTTTACTTCAGCATCAACTGTATTAAAAAGTATTGGCCTTGTAATTTCACTATTATTGGTTGTATTTTATGGGGTATGGTATCTTTTATATGGAAAAAAGCAAGCTTCAATTGGTAAATGAACTCTTCATTCTAAGGTATAAGTCCATACGGAAAATATGTTTTGTAAATTCCATCTTGTAGATTTTACTATAATATCAAAATGACATGTATTGGATTTAATTAGTTCCTTTTGGGCTTAAAAAATGCCTTTTTCCTTACGGGTAATTCTTTTAAAATCGGCTTTCTAGAAGCCGATTTTGCATATTTTATGTAAGTTCAATCACTCTCTGCTTGTTTTCGAAGTACAGAAGCTTCTTTTCAAAGACTTGCGCTGCGTGAAAGTAAATACTTGTGGGGCCTCAGTTTGCGGACTTGCGCTGCGCAAGTTCCCGGAGGCGCGTTGCCCGGGTCTATATACTTGCGCTGCGCAAGTCCTTAACTTTACTGGTTTCTTTTTCTTTTTTATGCTGGATGCTAAACAAGGACAATCAGGTATAAAAGATCATATTGATCATTAACTTGCCATCATGTAAAATTAATAGATAAAAAAAAGAAGTAAGGCCGATAATTTGATGAGCTTTATAACACCAAATGGTTACCATTTGATTTACCCTAACTTCATTTCCTTGCGATTTTCCCCAGCACTTGCTCGACATTCCTCAAATAGCCCATTCTGAACGCATGTGAATGTCGTTTTGTCAAATTGATATTTTTTCTGTTACAAAGATTGAGAGGGGGTAGAGACGCAAAATTATACACCTAGTCTTTATGCTTTTTAGCATAATCTTTAATTGTCTCCATATAGTAATATGGGTGTATGCCAAAATTGGGAGGCAGTTTTCGGTATCCATATTTAGTAGGCAAAAACAATAAATATCATCATGAATACGTAATTGATTTCTATATTGAAGGAAGTATATGGTTGTATCCCTAGGAGAGTTTATATATTTGCGTTATAAATAATGGAAAAGATGAATAGTGAATTTATAAAGACGCGGATTGCTCCCTGCGGTTTACATTGCGGAAAGTGTTTTGCTTTTGCAGATGGGGATATTTACCATTTCAGTAATCAATTAAAACACTCTCTAGGCAATTTTGATATCTATGCACAACGCTTTGTTGAGATGCTTAATGAACCTGTTTTTTCAAAATACCCGGACTTCAAAGAGTTCTTAAGTCATTTGTCCGTAGCTTCCTGTCAAGGGTGCAGAAAGGAAAAATGCAAGCTATTCAAAACGTGCAATGTACGTATATGTAGTGAAGAAAATCAGGTTGATTTTTTGTTTTCAATGTAAGCAATTCCCTTGTGAAAATACAGGCTTCGACGAGCATTTATATAAAAGATTTATAGTTATCAACAAACGGATGCAAGAGATTGGAATTGAGGAATATTATCAAGAAGTAAAAGACATACCTCGCTATTAAATTGAATGAGAGACGCATTTATTTGATGAATAAAGAGAAATAGTGATATTTTACATGCTTTCCGTCTTTTTATCTATCTTTTTAAAGGCCAGGCTACTTTACCTTTGTAGGGATAACTATCTACAAACTAATATCATGTTAACTCCTATGTCTCATTTATCAAAACTACTGACAGTTATTTTTTGCCTATGCCTGCCATTTTTGTCATCCTGTAACGCCCATGTATCGGAAGTTCAAATTACCTCTCCCAATACTCAGCTGAAAATGACGGTTAATCTTCAAGATTTCCTCATGTATAGTGTGTTCTATAAAGGGAAAGAAGTGATACAACCCTCTTCTTTGCGTATGATACTTTCCGAACAAACGTTGGGAAATACTCTCCAGGTGAAGAACATACGAAAGAATACTGTCAATGAAAAGATCACTCCGTTATATGGTAAGTACGCTACATTACACGATAATTACAACGAAGTCATTATTACTTTTAAACAAGACTATGCATTGATTTTAAGAGCGTATGATGAAGGTTTAGCCTATCATTTCGTTACAAACTTCAAAGATGAGATCATTGTGAAAGATGAATTGATGGAGTTAAATCTTGCCGGTGATCCTGCTGTTCAATACCCTGAAACGAATAATTGGATAGCATGGGAATTAGTTTATAGAGAGTATGAGAATGCTTCCGCCATAGAAAAGGATAAAAAAGCGATTACTCCAGTACTTTTCTCTTATCCCGACAACACTAAATTGATTGTAGCCGAGGCAGATGTATGGAGCTATCCGGGCATGTATGTGATAAAAAATGATACGGCATTTCAGAGTGCTTATGCCCAATACCCCGATAGTACGGCATTGGGGAGCTGGGGATTTGTTTCTGTGGTTCAGCGAACCAGAGACTACATGGCAAAAACCGAGGGAAAGCGAAGTTTTCCGTGGCGTATATTCATCCTTACCGATGATGATAAAACGCTACTTACTAACGAGATCATCTATAAACTTTCAGAACCACAACGTATTGAAGATACTTCATGGATCAAACCCGGTAAAGCAGTCTGGGAATGGTGGCATGATGCCCTGTTGCCTGGAGCAGAAATTCCGTCAGGCATGGATAACCGCAATACAGCATTGTATAAGTTTTATATAGACTTTGCAGCCGAAAACCGGATGGAATATTTGATGATCGATGCGGGTTGGTCGGATATATTCAATTTGTCGCAGGTAAATCCTAAAGTCGACGTACAGGAAATAATCCGTTACGGTAAATCTAAGAATGTAGATATATTCCTTTGGTGCGTAGCGATGGCACTAACAGATGAAACGGTAGATAAACACATGCAGATGATTCACAATTGGGGTGCTGCCGGACTAAAAGTGGATTTTTTTGACCGGGATGATCAGCTAACGATGGACTGGTATGAAATGATTGCAGAGAAGGCTGCTCAATATCAACTAATGATCAACTTTCATGGTTGTAGTAAGCCGACAGGCATGCAACGTGCTTATCCGAATATAGTTAATTATGAAGCTGTTCGCGGTGCTGAATGCTCCAAATGGGACTATACAGCTAATCCTAAACACCATCTCGTTTTTCCGTTTACACGTATGCTGGGTGGGACTCTTGATTATACTCCGGGCTCGATGCGCAACGCTACACAAGATACATTCAAGCCTAAAGACCCCGGGTTGCCGTCAACACAAGGTACACGCTGTCACGAATTAGCGATGTATGTTATTTACGATCAATATTTCGCTATGCTTTGCGACTCACCCATGGAATATCGGAAGTATCCGGATATCATGAAATTCCTGTCGGAAGTACCTGTCACCTTTGACGATACTAAGGTGTTGGATGCTAAAGTCGGCAAATATGCTGTCATGGCCAAGCGGAAAGGAAACAACTGGTATGTAGGAGGTATGACGGATTGGGATGCAAGAACAATTGAAGTTGACTTTGGGTTCCTTTCTTCGGGAAGTAAATATGAAGCTGTAATATGGAAGGATAGTCCTCAATCCGATACGCAACCGACTCAATACCTCTGTGAAAGCGTGACTATCACCAATGAAACAAAACTCCAGTTGAATATGGCTAAAGGGGGAGGGTTCGTCATTTGCGTAAAGAAGATTTCTCAATAAGGAAAATAGAAAGTATTCGTTACAGAGAAAAGAAATGATTGGAATCTGGCATAAAATTAAAGGTTCTTATGCCAGATTATTCTTTAAGCCATCCACACTATAAGTTCCAATATTGAGTAGATTTCTTTCGAAGGTTTCTTTATCCTTCGCTTTATTTCTCACCTTCGTCCTGTTGTTATAAATAGTTTGTGCGGAATAACGCAGGAAAGATGCGATGCGGGAACTATCGTCTATACCCAGTCGGATCAACGCAAATATTCGTAACTCTCTATTCAGCAATTCATTCTTCTTGGGTAATATCTTTTCATCCGGCAGGAGCAAGTCGTTGAACTCTTCGATAAAAGTAGGGTAGAGCTTTAGGAAGGCACTATCGAAGCTGTCGAAAAAGTCATCCAGTTCCATTTCGATGTTGCGTGTGGAATTTACCATTTTATAAAGATCGTCAATTTGTTTGGCAATCAGTTTACGCTTCACCATTTCACGGTATTTATCCAGTTTGTCGATATAGGAAGAACAAAGATTGATAAACAGGCTTACGTATTCCTCTTTGGTATGGTTTGCCTCGTTCAGTTTGCTGTTAATCTGATTAAGCTCAACGTTCAACTTCTGGACTTCCTGACGGCTTTTTTTGACCAACTTTATTTGTTTCGATACATAGGCTAACGATGCAATCGTCACAATAGATAAAAGGGTTATAGCCAGAAGTGCAAACGTGATTTTCGATTTTTCTTTCTCGCTTTTTTCCTGATAAGCCTTTACGATAACAGGCAGCTTTTCGGATATTTGAACAATACGCAACCGGTTATTATAAAAACGTGCGTCATCCATAGAGCATTGGATGTAACGGTAAGCCCTGTCCAAATCGTCGGGCTTATTCCTGAAAAGGTATAAGGCAAGCTCCTGTCCGGCAAGGTTTTCTTTTAATGGATTTACCTGATCGGATATGGCTGCCAGTATGAGGAATCTTTCATATAAATCATAACTGCCAAAACGGTTGTAAATATTGGCAATATCGTAGGTGACAATAGCATACAACCGCGTATCTACCTGTATGTCCGTATATATAGCCAGAAAGATATTCAACGCTTCTTCCAGTTTCCCGTCTTGTAATAATCTTTTTCCTTTGTAGTAATTATACCTTTCTGTATCTTTTTCGAGAACGGAAAACACCGAATCCGTATAAAATCTTTCCAGCTTCCGGTATTCCGGGGCATAGAGGCTGTCGTTGCTGTATTCCCCGGCTGCATAATAAGTCCATTCCGAAATGTAGTAATAATCATATAGTAACGAACTGTCCAGACGGCTGCGGTCGATCTGTTTCAGGTTATCGATAGACTCCCGGTACATTCCGGTGGTAGACAGTAGCATAGAGAGGTTAATGGCAGTTTCGTCTTTGTACTTACGAATGCCTAGCTTTTCGGCTAATTCTCTGTTGTAAAAGACGTAGCGCATGGCAGAATCGCACCGATACGTATTATATTCCTTGTATATCTCATTGTTGATAAGATACCTTTTTTCCATTGACTGACCCGGAAGGAGTAGCCTGCGTAAGCTGTCGATGCGGGATTCTTTCCTATCCATGTAGAACTGCCGCATCTCTATTGCTTTATCCAGTTCTTTCAATAACTCATTCCTTTCCTGAGCAAAGCAGTAACCCGTAAATAACAAATGGAAAAAGAAAATTGAGATAAGTGCTTTCATAGATACATGATTTATTGTCCCGAATATACAACTATTTTTCTACCTGCCAACAAAGTACGTCTACCTGAATGACAAAAAACCAGGAATTTAATATACAGGGATACAGGTAGATAGCTTTGTTAAACGTTCAATACCGTCTACCCGATTGCTACCCGCCCGGAAATCCATTGCATATTGACCGTAGCTTTGCATCAAACCCATGATCGTTCTTTAAAATCATATTCTCAGAACCATGAAAACATTCTTTAAATTATTTGTTATTTCCGCTATTATTTATTGGCCTTTTATGGCTAAGGCACAGGAAATACAACCGGCAGATTCCACTAAAACCAAACCTGCCGAAAGCGACCGCAATGTGATGCTCAACGCGTCCAATGCAAACGGACCCCGCCAGATCTCTATCGGACTTCCCAGTGAAGACGTCAGCGTATATGAAAACGGGCTTCCCGTTGTTTATTCATCGGCTGTACAAGGAGTATCTACTCATTGGCGCAGTGATGCCAGTCTTAAACATATCGGACTGATGCAGATTAACGAAACGGCCATTGCTACGGGAAACATTGCGTATGCCGTCAATTCATTTCCCAATATGGGAACAGATGAGTTTCAGGGTATATTCAATTACAATACTAATCATTTCGGATTGCAACGGTTCGACTTAGGCATGTCGGGTGCTATCAATAAAGACTGGTCTTTTGCAGGAAGCATTTACCAGAACTTTGATCCGGGAAGTTTTAAACTCCGTTTTACCAACTATGTGGACAAAACCCAGTTGTACAAGGCTGCTATTACCCGCAAATTGGGTGAACGTGGTAGTATCAGTCTGCAATATAAATATTCCAACTCACGCCGTCTGGAACAGATTGTGGAAATGGCTCCGTTTATTTATGTGGGCGATGGTAGCGTAAAAGAAATTCCGGGATTTTCATTGGGAACAAGTTCTTATTCTCCCATCGCAGGACGATATCCAACTATGGATATGCGTAATGGGAATGTATCCGAAGTCGGACTGAACGATGAATCGCAGAACCGGGCAAATGAACTGATGCTGAACATGGATTATACTTTTTCCAATGGATTGCAATGGAAATTCAACGCTAAAGCTATGAAGTCTTATAACAGTTATGTGTGGGTTGGGGCTCCCTCTATTAATAAGGTCAACAACGGCATTGAAGAAGGAACGGAAGAAGATCCTGATGCTGCTGTGTATTACGTCAATGGCACAGATGAACGCTTTACTGGCATGAAACAGAATCGCATAGCCAGCTTCCATTATGGAAACATCAAAGCTGCCATGCTGACGTCGGAATTGTATAAAACCATTTCCAACCATAAATTACGCTTAGGTCTGAACCAATGGTATTACAATGTAAAATACTGGTCGAACACTATTCGCTTTGATCACGATGTTACCGATTACCCAACCATGCTGTCGCATACTGTAAATGACGGAAAAGTAGCTAATTATGCTTATAATTACGGTGGTTCCGAGTATTACGATGGCAAGGAAAACAAACTGGCTTTGTACCTTACCGATAACTGGGATATCACCTCTAAGCTGAATATATATGTAGGTGCACGTGCTGAATATTACCGCTACCGGGGCAAAAGTCTTCCATTCGCACGTTTCGACAACTTTCACATCGGAGCAACTGTTCCCGGAACCAATGAGAAAGTAACTCCAGTGGATTTCAAAGGAGATTACTTCAACTACGCCCTTGCCGCTACAGGTACATATCGGTTGACAAAACATTTAGGGCTGACCATTGATGGAACGATGGTTACTCGTCGCCCGCGCCTGGAAGACTATGCAACACCGGATTATCCATCTACTGCGCAAACAGTCATAAAGCTGGGGCGTGCAGGAATATTCTTTAATAACGACTGGATTAACCTGACTTCACTCGTCTCATATATCGGAAAGACGAACAACCGTACTGTGGTAAACATCAGCCACCCCATACCGGGAAATAGTGAAACAATGGCTTCGGCTTTCAATTATGATATCAAAACCATCGGCTGGACAACTGATGCCGTGATAAAACCATTCAAAAACTTTAACTTGCATCTGCTGTTCACCTATCAAAAGCCGACTTACGAGAAGTTTGAAACAACCGTTACTTTTTCTGATGGGACAAGCAGTAGCATCAATGCTACCGGAAACAATGTGACAGAAATTCCGGAAATACTAATTGAGATCGATCCCAGCTATACCATATCGAACAGGGTCAATATCTGGACAAGTTTCCGTTATTTCAGTAAAACCTATGCCAACCTGAGCAATGCGCTTTATTTCAACGGCCATTGGGAAACATTCGGGGGAGTGAATTTCAAAGTCAACGAGAAACTGTCCATCGGTGCTACCGTTATTAACTTCTTTAACCAATCCGGAGCAACCGGAACAATCGCTGGCTCCGAACTGATACAGAAGGACGAAGCCGACCGATTTAAAAACACATGGATGGCAGGGAAATACCTGCGCCCCTTTACGGTAGAGTTTAACGCTTCCATTAAATTTTAAAATCTTATCATATATAACCATATTATCATGAAGCACATTTCAATTTTATTTCTGTTAATCCTTGCATCATTTATGAACGTAAATGCACAGCAAACCGTGATTCGGGTCTCAACCAACGAAACAGACCTCGTAATGAAAACAGCTCCTAATGGGCGTCTCTATCAGGCTTACTTTGGTGAGAAACTTCTTAATGAAGACGAAATACAGGCATTGCCCCATTATATCACCCGTCCGTCTTCCGATGGTTCGGTGACTCCTCGCGGGTGGGAAGTATATCCGGCTTCGGGAGCTGAGGACTATTTTGAACCGGCTTTTTCCATTCAGCATAATGACGGAAATATGACATCCATCCTTTATTACAAGTCACATGAAGTAAAGAATATCGATGGTAATACCCAAGAAACCATCATCCGTATAGTTGATGATCAATATCCTCTGGAAGTAACGTTACACTATATGTCGTTTGCCAAAGAAAATGTTATTAAGTCATGGACGGAGATCAAACATAACGAAAAGAAACCTGTAAACATCAGCCAATATGCTTCATCGATGCTATACTTTGAAAGTCCGGCTTATTATTTGAACGAGTACAGTGGTGACTGGTCGAAAGAAGCACAGCTTAGTACACAGGAATTAAAATTCGGTAAGAAAATCATTGATACCAAACTCGGTACTCGCGCAGCTATGCATGCCTATCCCTTCTTTCAGTTAGGATTAGGACAAGAAGTAAGCGAAGATCAGGGGAAAGTCTTGGTAGGGACAATCGGCTGGACAGGTAACTTCCGGTTTACCTTCGAGATAGATAATGTAAACAACCTGCGTATTATTTCAGGAATCAATCCGTATGCTTCAATTTACGAACTGAAACCTGCTGAAATATTCAAAACTCCCGAATTTATCTATACACTATCTTATAAAGGTGTAGGTAAGGCAAGCCGTGATTTGCACACATGGGCAAGGAATTATCAATTGAAAGATGGCAAAGGCGACCGCCTGACATTACTTAATAATTGGGAAGCAACAGGCCCGGATTTCGACGAAAAAATATTGAAAGAATGGATGAGTGAAGCTAAGAATCTCGGTGTAGATATGTTTTTGCTGGATGACGGATGGTTCGGGAATAAATATCCCCGTATAAATGATAAAGCCGGATTAGGCGATTGGGAAGCAATGTATAGTAAATTACCTAATGGTATACCGGGACTTGTGAAAGCTGCCAAAGAAGCCGGAGTGAAATTCGGTTTGTGGGTAGAACCTGAAATGATAAACCCCAAAAGCGAATTATTCGAGAAACATCCTGATTGGGTAATTATGCAGCCGAACCGTGAAACCTATTACTATCGTCATCAATTGGTTTTAGACCTTAGTAATCCGAAAGTACAAGACTATGTTTTTGGTGTAGTAGATAAGATCATCACTGAGAATCCGGATATTTCTTATCTGAAATGGGATTGCAACAGCCCGATAACGAATATTTATTCACCTTATCTGAAAGAGAAGCAAAATCATTTATATATTAATCATGTCAGAGGTTTCTATCATGTAATGGAACGTTTCAATGAGAAACACCCGAATGTGGCCATCATGCTATGCTCAGGCGGTGGCGCACGTTGCGATTATGAAGCGCTGAAATATTATACTGAATTCTGGTGCAGCGACAATACGGATCCGATAGATCGACTTTACATCCAATGGAACTTTTCGCAATTCTTTCCTATCAAGTCCATGGGGGCTCATGTTACCAGTTGGAACAAGTCGGCAAGCATTAAATTCCGTACCGATGTAGCTATGATGTGTAAATTTGGTTTTGACATCAGCCTGAAAGAATTGGCAAAAGACGAACGGCAGTTCTGTTCTGAAGCTGTTGCGAACTATAATCGATTAAGAAAAGTTATTCTCGACGGTAGTTTCTACCGTCTGGTATCTCCATATGAAAGTAATCATACGGCAGTTATGCATGTAAGCGAAGCCAAAGATAAAGCTGTACTTTTCGCATATGACATTCATCCACTGTTCAAGGAAAAATTATATCCAGTCAAACTACAAGGTTTGGATCCGATGAAGAAATACCGTATCAAAGAAATTAACCTGATGCCGGGAGTCATATCAGAACTGGTGGAAGACGGGAAAGTATATTCAGGAGATTACTTGATGAAGATTGGACTGGATGCTTTTACAGCAACACGGATGAACAGCCGTGTGATAGAGATAGTCGTTTTGTGATGAGTACTTGTTTGATTAGAATAAAAGACTGCACGAGTGAATGAAGGTGTGTCAAAATTGACGTCAATTTTCTGTTAGATTACGATCTGTAAGCAATCACCCCGGTAGGGGTGAGATATGCATAACCCCGGGTGAGCGAAGCGTAACCCGGGGTTATACATACCCCACCAGTACAACACCTATTCAAAAATTCGATTTAACGTATTTCAAATTTTCCCAACGACATGATATGCCGGTGGTCCCTTTTACCTTTGCCAACAACAGGTAAGCCACCTCAATTTATTATATAAACCATTTAAACCTATTTAAATTATGAATATTCAGTATAAAGTAGTTAAACAAGTTCTAGGCTTCGACAAAGAGGGAGGCGAGAAATATGTAATTAAGACAGTGACAGGAGAAGTGTTGACTTTCAACAAAGTGTGTAATCAGGTTAGCCAGATTTGTGGCGCCCACCGCGGAACGGTAACGCAGGTAGTGGACGGCTTGCTGGATGTATTGGTTAATAACCTCGATATGGGACACAGCGTACAGCTGGGCGAGTTCGGCACCTTGCGTCCGGGCCTTCGTACCCGCGCCCAAAGCAGTGAAGAAGCTGCGAATGTTTCGGCCATCTACCGCCGCAAGATTAATTTCGTGCCGGGTAAGATGCTGAAGAATTTCCTCAAAGATGTAGCTATTACCCGTGCAGCAATTCCGAAGACAATTAGTCCGGATGATGACAACAACGGTGATAATAGCGGTAATACCGGAGGCGACAACGGATTTATAGATCCGGCCGCCTAAAGCAAAAGAGGTGGCTGACCGGGAAAGCACGACTGGGAAAACAATTCCGTTCGTGCTTTTTTTATGCTTTATTTTTCAGATAACCGGTTACCGTTCCGGGTCAAAACGGTTACCGTTACACTCCTCAGTGGTTACCGTTTCAATAGGTAGCGGTAACCGTTTGGGGGGTAAGTGGTAACCGTTTTTTAGGAAGTGATGTGTGTAGTAACCTGTAATAACCTGATTTTGGTTGACTGTTTTTTCTAACACCTATAGTCGGTTGACGGATTTAACACTTAAAACTACATCTGGTTGACCGTTTTGCATTTTATCACGGGAACGGGTTGACTAATTTTCTTTTCAACCGCTGGTTCATTTATCCTAAAATAAAGAACCAACGGTTGATAACGTTATTATTATTTCCCAAATAGCAATCTCTACAACGCTATTTCTTTCGCAATCTCTTCTTTTGGTAATTCTTTTGTTGAAAAGAACCAATCGTATGAAGTAACACCTTTTTCAGTATGGTCTACGCGATTCTCGGCCTTATCCATCGATGTTGGAGCAGGGACTACTACAGAGTCGCCCGGATGCCAATCTGCTGGTAGTGCCACGTTGAATTTATCAATCGTTTGTAAACCTATCAGTATACGTTTTATTTCATCAAAGTTACGTCCCAAATTGAGCGGATAATAAATAATGGTGCGAATAGTGGCTTCGGGATCGATGAAGAATACGGCACGTACCGCTTTTGTATCGCTGGCAGCAGGTTGAACCATCCCGTACTTATCGGCAACTTCCATTTTGATGTCTTCTATCAACGGGAATTCGATGTCGATATTTTTCATGCCGTTATATTCAATCTTTTCCTTAATGGTGCGCAGCCATGCGATGTGGCTGGCCAGTCCGTCAATGGATAAACCCAGCAGTTGGCAATTCAGTGCTTCGAATTCTTTCTGCATTTTACCAAAGGTCATAAACTCTGAAGTACAAATGGGAGTAAAGTCTGAAGGATGACTGAACAGAATAACCCATTTTCCTTTGTAATCGTCGGGGAAATTCACTTTACCCTGCGTAGAGTTGGCGGTAAATGCCGGGGCCTTTTCTCCAATACGGGGCATCTGAGATGTGGTATTTTCTTTTTCCATAAAAACAATATTTGATTTTTTCGGGAATATCCCACCATATAACCCCGTAGTATCCGGTTTGGTTCAGGATTATTCCGGATAAAATCCACTATCCAACTCTACTACAAGACGGTTTTCTTTGAAAAAGCCTAACTTCTTATACTTATACAACTTACCTTTTTCTGTAAACAGATAACGTTCTCCCTTATAAATTACCTCCGTATACGTCCCGATTTCTTTGACCAGATCTCTATTTTTAGGGCTGAATCCGTTATAACCTAATTCTCTGCCCGCTTTGTCGAATATCGGTTTGCACAGCACACCGTTCCTGCTTACAAATCCATATTTATCTCCCGATTTACTACGATAATGCCCAGTGCCGATTCCATACCAGCCCCATTCTATTTCATCATATTCCACCGGGATTACTTTTCTTCCCTGCTTATTGACATATCCTATTTTACCGTTTCTATGAACTTCGGCCAGAGATACCTTAAGGGAATCATTATGATTGCTGTAAAAAGCTTTAATCAAATCATATTGAGGGGCGGCTAACTCATTATTCTGAAAATCAATGATTCCCCATTTACCATCCTTGCGAACCCTCATAACATCGTCTTCCGGTTTCATAATTACTTCGTAAATCACGGGTATTACTTCGTTCTGCAAAGAATCTATATAACCCCAGCGCTTATTTCGACCTACTTTAGCCAAACCATTTTTAAAAGGGTGTGCATACTCATATACAGGTGAAATTACAATTTGGTCCTCTTTATCGGCATATCCCCATTTATCATTTATCTTTACCGCATACAATCCTTCTTCTACATTTTTATCATAACGGCCGAAAGACACTTGATATTCATCATCTGTCGTTCCCCCAGCCATGGGAAATATCATTCCATAATGCTCATCCCACTTATATATAAGTAGGTTTCCATCTTTGTCTTTGCCAATTCGTATCCGGTCTATCTGATTCATTACAAACACAGGAAACAAATAAAACCGTAGATTCTGGAAATATACCTGGAAGAAGTTTTCTTTCCTTTTTCCTTTCAGCGCAAGTTTTTTGTAACCGATAGTATCTATATAGGATATTATTAAAGAGTCTTTTCCAGAAAATTCAAGGTTGATAACATCCATATCTATTTCTCTGTTAGTAATATTAAATACATTACTCAGATAATTTTCTTTGTTTATATACTTACCATTCAGCTCTGCAAGATCGTTGATTGCTACAAAATTCTTAGTAGATAGCCGTGCCCCATGACAGGAAGAGACAATAAACACAACCAAAAGTGCGTAAAAGATATATCCTGCTTTCATAATATAGTTTTTTAGTTCCTGTTTAAATTCTTTATACAAAACACCTGTGTCAACGAAGTTTTATGTGACTGGAGGTGCCTAAAAGTACAATTATTAGTAATTACCTCCAAATTATAGAATTAGTAGCAAGTTTTACTACCTCCGCAACAGGGTTCACCTGCTATGTCTTTTTGACAAGGTATAAGGATTGTCAACACTGGATAAATTCATGCCCTCAGGGGTTTAGGAAAAAAATCTCCATCCTTTCGAGTCGTATAAGGTCCGATAACTTTTTGAGAGCCAGTATAGACGCAATATCTTGAGCATATACGAATCCTTTATATATTTTTTTAGATAGTCAGCCATATCTGTTATGCTTTTCATTAAATCATGCTGTTAATGGTATTTTGCACATTTTTGCCGCCCATAAGTACAAGTAAAGATCCAGACTTTGCCGGATCTTTGTATAAAAAACAATGGACACTTCTGTCAGAATCATGAAAACAGCAATACTTTTAAGCAACGGATGTCTGGAATACCTTACAGGGATAGGTAAACTTCAAATAGTCATATTCACATTGGATCATGATGAAGTTTCAGAGATCGAAAATGAATTTCTTCTCCACAATGATATTAATTACTTTACACTTTGGTGTTTAAGCAAAGGTGTAAATGAGGTATATGCCAAAACTGTACCCTCAGACCATCGGAAAATATTTCAAAAACTGGATATAAGTATTAAAACAGCAGATGAATTGCAAAGCGATTATCTCTACAATACTTTTATTTTAAGGGATGAGCACATTCACCCCTGATTCCCGATACTGTTTAGGGGTCATTCCGGTATGCTTCCTAAAAAAGCGACAAAATATAGACGCATCAATGAAGTTTAGTTCCTCCGAGATCTGTACAATCGTATTATTTGATGATTTAAGTTGAACCTTTGCCGCTGCAATTACCGCTTCATGTATCCATGTCATAATGGATTTGCCAGTGCTTTTCTTAATAATACCGGTCAGATATTTGGGAGTCAGGCACATTTTATCGGCATAAAAGGATACATTCCGCTCTTCTTTATAGTGCTTGCGAAGTAAGATAAGAAACTGGCTTATCAGTTTTTCTGTACGGGTTAATTTATTAGAATTACTTTCTACCATTGAATAAAGTGCTCCAATCTCGGCTATCAGGGCAAACAGTAAGCACTTTGCAATCTCTTGCCGGTAGAGGTGTTCCCGTCTGTTATATTGTTCCACCGTAAAAGTGTGGAATTTCAATAAATTTCCGGCCTGCTCTTCCGATACATATAAACAAGGATTTTGCTCTATTTCTCCTAAAATATTAAAATTGGGTGGCAAGGGTAATTCGGCAATAAAATCGAATGAAAAGAATAATGTTTCCAGAACAAAATCATCAGACTTCTCAATCGGCTCGATAATGGAATTAGGTAGAATAGTGGTGATTGTATTGGGTTTTATCACAAACTCCTGTATATTTATTTTGAATTTTGCCCAACCTTTGATACATATGGCAAAAACAATTCCATCCAGAATATGGGGATATTCGAGCAGGAAACCCGGAATCTTCCTATCCGTATCCGATATAATGAAATTCTTTATCGCATAATTATCTAATTGCTTCGATAATTCATCAATCGTATAACTGGAAATTTCCCTGTTTGTCATAACTGTGCTGGTTATTTATTCCGCGTAAATGTATATGAATACCTCTTATTATAAAAATAAAATAACATAAATCGGACTATATGCACATAATTGTGGCTTAATCGCTTATAAAACATAGCCTGAATAGCTCGTCCTTTGCGAAGATTAATTTAATATGAACCTCAAATTATCCGGTTTTAAAATGAAAAAGTATATTATTGGAACATTCCTCATTCCGGCTTTGATGATAAGCTGTTCAAGAAAAGACAAAAATTCAGAAGTAAAGAAAGAAATATTCGTTAAGGTAGTTGATGTAAAAACATCAGAGATCGGTTATCAGCAAAATTATGTGGGAACAGTTGAAGAAACATTTTCTTCTTTGTTGAGTTTTGAGGTTACAGGTAATGTTAGCGACATCTATGTACGTGAAGGGCAAAAAGTATATAAAGGCCAACTGATAGCTTGCCTGAATAAAGCAACATTTCAAAATAGCCATGATATAGCTCTATCTACCCTAAAGCAGGCCGAAGATGCCTATAACCGTATGAAGACTTTATATGAGAACAACAGCCTGCCCGAAATAAAATGGATTGAAATACAGACATCCTTACAACAAGCGAAATCAATGGAAAGTATCGCCCGGAAAAGCTTAAACGATTGTAGTTTGCATGCACCTTTTTCCGGGGTTATCTCTGATCGTAACATAGAGGCCGGAACAAATGTGATGCCCGGTATGCCGGCTTTCAAACTGGTAACAGTAAATAAGGTAAAGATAAAAATTGCTGTCCCTGAGAAAGAAATTAGCCATACGCATATCGGGCAAACGGCCGATATAAAAATCGCCGCCCTAGAAAACAGGCAGGTAAGCGGAAGGGTATCCGAAAAAAATGTAGCAGCAAATCCACTCTCCCATACCTATGAAGTAAAAATCGCCTTAGATAACCCGGATGGTGATTTAATGCCCGGCATGGTCTGCCATGTGAATATTAATCCGGAACAATCCGAAGAAGATATGATTGTCGTTCCCGCAAACGCCATTCAGGTGAATCATACAGGGGAAGGCTTTGTTTGGCTGGTGGAAAATAATCGAGCCAGAAAAAGAATTGTCAAAACGGGCAGATTGTCTGACGACGGAGTGATAATAACCGGTGGACTTACGATTGGAGAACAGGTTATCGTTGAGGGAAATCAGAAAGTAAGTGAAGGAATAAAAGTCGCGGTCAGATGAAAAAGAAACAAGGGATTATTGAAGCTGCCATGCGATACAGGCAGATTATCTTTCTGATAGTAGGCATACTGATTGTTTTTGGTATCTATGCGTTAAAGGTAATGCCTAAACAGGAATTTCCGGAATTTACCATACGCGAGGGACTTGTTATTGCCGTATATCCCGGTGCCACATCTTCGGAAGTAGAAGAACAACTGGCACAGCCGTTGGAGAACTTTATTTTTACCTACAAAGAAGTCAATAAGAAGAAAACCGTGTCGCAATGCAAGGACGGAATGATTATCGTC
Source organism: Bacteroides sp. (assembly GCA_021201335.1). Lineage (GTDB taxonomy): Bacteria > Bacteroidota > Bacteroidia > Bacteroidales > Bacteroidaceae > Bacteroides. The sequence goes on from JAJQFD010000040.1 coordinate 222,780, forward strand.
AATGTAAAACTGAACGACAATATCCGTGACAAGGATGCCTTCTGGTCGAAATTCAAACACGGCTTATCGCAATTTAAGGCGCAACTCCCTGCCGGAGTATTGGCATTACAGGTGAACGAAGACTTTGGGGATACTTCTTCTTTTCTCATAACGTTAGAGTCGGAGGACAAAACATACAGGGAACTGGAAAATTACCTGGATGAACTTGAAAACCTTTTACGTAAAGTAGATGCCATATCCAACCTCCGCAGGTTCGGAATACAAAAAGAGCAAATAAATGTATATATCGATCAAAACAAATTGACCAGTTACGGTATCGGCCAGAAAACAATTGCCATGAACCTTTTTACACAAGGTTTCACTACGATGAGCGGTTCGGTAGAGAACTCCCATTTTGTGGCGCCTATACATATATCGCAACCTTACAGTAGTGAGAAAGATATTTCAGAACAGATCGTCTATTCCGATCCGCAAGGCAATATTATCCGTTTAAAAGATATAGCAACCATAAAAAAAGAATATCCCGAACCCGACAGTTATATTAAAAATAACGGAAAGAAAAGTATCCTGCTATCTGTCGAGATACGGAAAGGCAGCAATATTGTACAAGCCGGAACGGAAATAAATGAAATACTTGATACCTATCAGAGCGAACTCCCCGGTGACGTAACCATGTACAAGATAACCGACCAATCCAAAGTGGTTGATGATTCGGTCAATACCTTCCTTAAGGAACTGGTAATAGCTATTATTGCCGTTATATTGGTGGTTATGGCACTTGTACCCTTCCGGGTTGCCGCAGTCTCGGCGTCTACCATACCCATAACCATAACCATATCACTTGCATTATTTTATACGTTCGGTATCGAACTGAATACGTTTACGTTGGCAGCCCTTTTGGTTACACTGGGAATGATAGTCGACAACTCAATCGTAATTGTGGATAGTTATATAGAGAAACTCGACCACGGTTATTCCCGTTGGCATGCTTCCGTATCCAGTACCAAAGAATTCTTCAAATCTATCTTTTCGGCAACACTGGCTATCAGTATCACGTTCTTTCCTTTCCTTCTGACCACGACAGGGATGTATAATGAATTTCTTCAAACATTCCCGTGGGCTATTACCATTGTATTGTTTATCTCACTGGCTGTAGCGGTATTGTTAGTTCCTTATATGCAGTATGCTTTTATCCGGAAAGGATTAAATCAAAGTAGCGGAAGCAGAAAAAAGAGAAAGAGTTTTCTTGATATCCTGCAGGAAAAATACAACCTATTAATTGAAAAATGTTTTAAACATCCCCGTACAACACTGGCAATAGGAGTATTGTGTATTCTTGCCGGAATAGCCGGATTTGCTCTCCTGCCTCAACGCCTGATGCCGATTGCCGAACGCAACCAGTTTGCCGTAGAGTTTTATCTGCCCAAAGGTACAGCTATCAAACAAACGGCTGTTATTGCAGACAGCCTTAAAAGCATCATGAGTCAGGATGAACGTATCGTTTCAATCACTTCATTTATCGGAACAAGTTCTCCTCGCTTTCATACCACATACGCGCCGCAAATGCCGGGTTCCAACTTTGCCCAGTTTATCGTAAATACCCAAAGTAATAATGCCACAGAAGAAATGCTGGATGAATACTCGGATAAATACAATAATTATTTCCCCAACACATTCATCCGCTTCAAACAAATGGACTATTCGGATGCTAAATCTCCGATCGAGGTAAGATTAAGCGGAAGCAATATTGCAGACCTGAAGATGGCAGCCGACAGCATCATACAGCGTATGCACCGCATGGATGAACTCTGCCTGATCCGCACCGATTTTGAACAGCAGACTCCCGGTGTTATGATTAAGTTGGATGAGGACGAAGCAACCCGTCTGGGTATCAATAAAACTTCACTATCTGTTGAGATGGCAATGAAATATGCTAAGAATGGTATTCCCGTAACCACAGTTTGGGAGAGTGATTATCCTATAAGTGTCGCTTTGAAGGCTGAAAGGGTGGGGGAGACAAACATCGAAGATATATCCAAAGAATATATTCCGGGATTTGGAGGAGCGGTTTCCGTTCCCATCAGGCAGATAGCAACCATTGAACCCGACTGGACAGAAGGGCAAATTGTCCGCCGAAATGGAATCAGGACACTCACAGTTCAGGCAGATGTCAGAAGACATATTAACCTGACTGCTGTTACAATTGCCTTGAAAGAGAATATCAGCAAAGTGGAATTACCCGAAGGAGTAACCTTATCCATTGGCGGGCAGGAAGAAGCCGATAACGAAGCAATCCCACAAATTATGGGTGCATTGGTCATAGCCATTATCATCATCTTCTTTATACTGGTATTTCATTTCCGTAAAATCAATATGGCCTTACTGGTACTTACCGCAGCCACACTTAGTCTGGTTGGCGCTGCATTGGGCTTATGGGTATTGGGATTAGAAGTAGGCACCACTGCCATCATCGGGATTGTCAGCCTTATGGGGATAGTTGTCCGGAATGGGATTATCATGCTCGACTATGCCGAAGAACTCCGTGCCAAAGAGAGAATGACTGTTTACCAGGCCGCCATAACATCGGCTAAACGGCGTATGCGTCCGATATTCCTTACATCTGCGGCGGCCTCTATGGGTGTTATTCCGATGATATTGGGTAAAAGTGCATTGTGGATGCCCATGGGTACAGTTATCTGTTTTGGTACATTAATATCCATGATACTGGTAGTAACCGTACTGCCCGTTGCCTATTGGGTAATTTTTAGGAAAACTACCGCCAAGCGGGCACAAAAAACCATTGTAGAATAAAAACCTTTCAACTTCTTTATAATGAAAAAAATATATATATGTTTTATCTGCTTTGCCTGTGCCGGGATTATATCCGCACAGCAAAGCTATACACTTGAACAATGCAAAGAAATGGCATTGGAGAACAATGCAAAGTCTAAAAATGCGCGGCTGAGTATCCGAAGTGCCGAACAGACTAAAAAAGAAGCATTTACCGCTTACTTTCCATCGGCAGAAATAGCAGGAATCGGCTTTAAAGCAAATGATCCTATCTTATCTGTGAATATGGGTGAAATACCTCTCCAATTACTGGATGACGGTCTGGCGGGAGCAGTAACCCTTACCCAACCCATCTTTACCGGAGGAAAAATCGTTTACGGGAATAAACTGGCTAAGCTGGGATTAGAAGTCAGCCAGCAACAAGTAAGGCTCAGTGACAACGAAATATTACTAGGTACGGAACAACTATACTGGCAACTGGTATCCTTATATGAAAAGCAGAAAACGCTTGATATATTAGAAGAACAACTGAATACACTACTGAAAGATGTCCAGATTGCCCATGATGCCGGGTTAGTAACATTGAATGATGTTTTACAGGTAAAGCTGAAGTTGAATGACCTTAAAAGCAAAAGGATAAATCTGGATAACGGGGTGAACTTAGCAAAAATGGCTTTGTGCCAGAAAGCAGGTATAGATATTCATACATACAAACAATTTGAAATTGAAAAACCAAATATAGAAGATGTAATTTCCCCCGTAGATATTTATACCAACCATAAGGATGCTCTTGAAAACAGGGCGGAAAACGCTTTATTGGAAAAAAGTATTCAGGCAAGCAAGCTACAAACCAAAATAAAACAGGCAGATTATATGCCCACCGTTGCCGTGGGAGCAACTTATTACAAACAGAACTTTATGGACAGTTGGGATGACAATGGGATGTTATTCGTATCTGTAAGTGTTCCATTATCTGGTTGGTGGGGCGGTTCCCATGCCATCAAAAAACAAAAGATAAATGAACAGATAGCATCCAATAATAAAGCCGATGGACAGGAACAATTACTCCTGCAAATGCAACAAGTAAAAAACGAACTGGACGATGCCTACAAACAAATATTAATCGCTGAGGAGTCGATAGTACAGGCAGAAGAGAATTTACGGCTGAACAACGATTTTTATAAAGTAGGCACTGTAAACCTGACGGATGTACTGGATGCTCAGTCTTTTTTACAACAAAACAGGGATAAGTATGTGGATGCTTATTCTCGTTACCGACAGAAGAGGGTTGAGTATTTAGTAGTGACGGGACGGTGATATCTTCGTCGCAGACTATATATTTCTATTACATAAATGAGTTATTTACAAAAGGGAACTGCTTTTAGAGATAAAAGAAAAAACGGTCAACCCAATATAGTTTTAATGGTTAAACCCACGTCAACTCACTACAGGGATAAGATAAAAAACAGTCAACCAAAATCAGGTTACTACACTGGAATCCTTTTTCAATTTCCGGTAACCACAATGAAAAAAAACGGTTACCATTACACCCCTTAATGGTAACCGTTTTGGGTGCTGACGGTAACCGTTTAGGGTAGGAACGGTAACCGTTTTTTTAGCCATGTCGCATGCAGTCCATTTACTTTACAAATGCTTCAGGATAATGGTACTCTTTCTTACAGTCGGACCAGCAAAAAAATCTATTATAGGAGAGCGGATATTACCGCTTTTCTTTCTTCAGGGAAACAGCAGAAGTTAACATATAGTAATCTTGTGATTGATTGAATAATACTCTATAATAGCCACTCCTTATAGTTTGTAGATATATCCTGCAATGATTGTATAAATCTTCCCATGTGAAATCCATCACATACTGCATGATGAACTTGTATGGAAAGCGGCATTAAAATCTTATTATCTATTTCAATGAATTTACCTATCGTAAAAATAGGAGGTAAATAAGATCCCTCGTTAAACACATTGATATTAAATCCGGTAAAGTTTACCCAAGGTAAAGAAGATATTGTAAAAGAATTAGATGGCTCATTGGGCTTCGGTTTTAAGGAAGTTGATTTCGAATAACCATTTATATCATTTGTACAACTATCATAAAACTGGCTAAATATGCGATTGTAGTTAGTCCATATACTGGAGAATGTTTCACTATTCTTATTAAATACGGTATAACTTGGATTTACTTCCTCCCAATAACCCAACTTTCCGTCAGTATTAGTATCCATCCGAAATTCCTTATACTGATTTACAATAGTAGCAATCATATAAATTTGTGCCGGATATATTTTTTATCCATTTCTTTTATAACTGTCCTTAAGGCTGTAATGTCAATATTTAACGTTATACTATACGTGCACCGTAATTCATTTATATAGTGAAGATAATATTCCTTACGACTCCATTTCTCTATATCTATCTGATTAAATTCCATATCTTTTGCTATTAAGTTATTTAAATATTTCTCATGAATTGGCATGCTTAACGATTACTTTAAAGGCGAAACAGGCAAGCATTTATTTTATTGATAATTCAGGAAGGATGTGGGCATGGTAACTTAATCCGGAGAAATACTCCCCGGAAAGTCCTAAAGAAGATAACTATATGGTGTCTATCGATGTCATAAATGGGACAAGAAATGGAATTATTAATGCTAAGATATAAATTTTATGGGAGATAATGCGGAATATTCAAATTTTTATTCTCTTTGTCATAGAATTTGAAACAATGGAAAACACAAACAGACCAAGAGTTTCGCTCGTTTCTAAATCGTTTCCTCTATGTAGTTTCCTGTCATGATATTGGCAAAAGGTATAGGTCTGAAAGAGGGCTTCCCATATTTAATGAACTATTGGAGTATTGTGAGAATCACATTTATTGTCATTGATCACTAGTCATAATTAAAGTCATGCAAATACAGTGAATCAGCTAATTACAATCAATTCGGTGGACTAAAATTGGACTTAAAAAAATGTCCACCGATTTGGTCGGTTTTAATGGATTTATTTTGCTAAGATAGGAGAGCCTGAGAAAGAAAAAACTCCTGAAATCAGACGATTTCAGGAGTTTGCTTGTTCTTTCATTAAAATTGTGATCCGCCTGGGGCTCGAACCCAGGACCCCAACATTAAAAGTGTTGTGCTCTACCTGCTGAGCTAGCGAATCAATCCTTTATTGCGGTTAAGCGGGTGCAAAGGTAGAAGTATTTATTAAAAGAACAAAATAAATTCTTGTTTTTTTCGAGAGACTATCCTGTCTGATGGGGTGGTCTAGTGAGTTTAGAGTTAATAAATCCGGAAGGTGAATGGCAGCTTTTCTCTTATAATTATCTATCTTTGCCGAACTTTACAAATAAACATTATACATTATTATATGGCTGACGACAAGAAAATTATTTTTTCGATGGTAGGAGTGAGCAAAGCCTTCCAACCGAATAAGTATGTATTGAAAGATATATACCTGTCTTTCTTTTATGGTGCAAAAATTGGTATTATAGGTTTAAATGGTTCGGGTAAATCTACTTTGATGAAGATTATTGCCGGCTTGGAAAAATCTTTTCAGGGGGAGGTTGTTTTCTCTCCGGGTTATTCAGTCGGTTATCTAGAACAGGAACCGAAGCTGGATGAAACCAAAACAGTGAAAGAAGTAGTGATGGAAGGTGTTCAACCCATTGTGGATACGTTGGCAGAATACGAAGAAATTAATCTGAAGTTCGGTGAACCGGAATATTACGAAGACCCGGAAAAGATGGATAAGCTTTTTGCCCGTCAGGCAGAATTACAGGATATTATCGATTCAACGGATGCCTGGAATCTTGATAGTCAGTTGGAACGTGCCATGGATGCCCTTCGTTGTCCCCCGGAAGATCAGCCTATCAAACATCTCTCCGGCGGTGAACGTCGTCGGGTGGCATTGTGTCGCTTATTGCTTCAAAAACCGGATGTATTGTTGCTGGATGAACCTACCAACCATTTGGATGCGGAATCCATCGATTGGCTGGAACAACATTTGCAACAGTATGAAGGAACGGTCATTGCTGTAACCCATGACCGTTATTTTCTGGATCATGTGGCCGGATGGATTTTGGAACTCGATCGGGGAGAAGGAATTCCATGGAAAGGAAACTATTCTTCCTGGTTGGAACAGAAAACCAAACGCATGGAGATGGAAGAGAAAACAGTTAGTAAACGTCGCAAAACATTAGAGAGAGAATTAGAGTGGGTCCGCATGGCTCCGAAAGCGCGTCAGGCTAAAGGAAAAGCGCGTCTGAATTCGTACGATAAACTGTTGAATGAAGATGTAAAAGCGAAGGAAGAAAAACTGGAGATTTTTATTCCTAACGGCCCTCGTTTAGGAAATAAAGTAATAGAAGCGATTGGAGTAGCGAAAGCTTACGGTGATAAACTTCTTTTTGACAATCTGAATTTTATGCTTCCCCCCAATGGTATTGTCGGGATTATCGGGCCTAATGGAGCTGGTAAAACAACTTTATTCCGTTTAATTATGGGATTAGAAACGGTGGATAAAGGTACCTTCGAAGTGGGAGAGACCGTTAAGCTTGCTTATGTAGATCAGCAGCATAGTGATATTGATCCGAATAAAAGCGTTTACCAGGTTATTTCCGGTGGAAATGAATTGATTCGGCTGGGTGGTCGTGATATTAATGCCCGTGCGTATCTTTCTCGCTTTAATTTCTCGGGTGGTGACCAGGAGAAACTATGTGGAGTGCTTTCCGGCGGTGAACGGAACCGTTTACATCTGGCGATGGCACTGAAAGAAGAAGGTAACGTATTGTTATTGGATGAGCCTACCAACGATATTGACGTAAATACATTACGTGCATTGGAAGAAGGTTTGGAAGATTTTGCGGGATGTGCCGTTGTTATTTCGCACGACCGCTGGTTCCTGGATAGAATATGTACTCATATCCTTGCTTTTGAAGGTGATTCGAATATATTCTATTTTGAAGGTTCTTATTCGGAATATGAAGAAAATAAGATGAAACGTATGGGCAATGTTGAGCCTAAACGGGTACGCTATAGAAAGTTAATGGGGGTTTAGAGGTTGATTAGAATTTATAATTAAGAAATTGGAATTACGATGATATATGAATTCCAATTTCTTAATTATTTAAACCAATGCCCGGATAAATACAAAGATAAACCAGCCACAGACGGCAAACTTAAAGATAGTACCTAACATAAATCCCATGAAAGCTCCAAATCCTGCACGCAGTGCATGTTGAGTTTCTTTTCCTCCCAGTAGTTCGCCTAATACAGCGCCTACAAATGGGCCAAGAATAATACCCCAAGGTGGGAAAATGAAAATGCCGGCAATCGTACCAATCAGACAACCCCAGGTACCCCATTTGGTTCCCCCCAGTTTTTTAGTACCCATCATTGGTATAAAGTAATCTACAAGTTGTACCAGAATAACGACTCCCAACCAAACAAGTAATTGAGTAGTTGTAAATTGTACACGTTCTGTAAAGTGAAGTAAAAGCATTCCGGCGTATGCCAGAGGAGGACCGGGAAGTACAGGAAGTAAACATCCGACCAATCCCAGCAGGAGGCAGATACTGCCCAAAACAATTAATAGTATATCCATGCTAGTTATCTGATTTTCTTAATGATTGAAATAAATTCTTCATCTGTCATGCCGAAGTCTTGTTCTTTGTAGTTAACAAAATCATCCAGATAATCGCTGGCTATCTGATCGAGAATCTCTTTACCGTTTACTCCTCCTTCGTCCAACATAAAGCGAATCATACCCTGATAGGCCCGAATGGTTTGTAAGCGTTGTTCAGCTGCAGGCATAACATTAATCTGACATTGATGTTCATTGCGGGCAATCAGATAAGCTGTCGCATAAAATTTGTCGATACTGCCGTATATTTTTTCTATTTTTTGAAGGAGTGTTTTAGGTAGTTTTTTTAATTGTTGTCTTGTATTATTCATTGTGTTATAGTGAATTGTAGTCTCATTGTATCTTCGTCGTAAATCTCACGAAAACCAATATTCTGTTCAGAGAGATACTCTTTCATGTCTTTGAAAGCTTCTTCGTGATCCATGATAATTTCCACCTTTTCTCCGGACCTTGCTTTACAAATAGCACAGATTGCCGGAATTAGCGGGCTATAATTATTTACCTCTCGTGTATCAATTGTTTTCATTCTTCCTCCTCTTCCTGCAGATTCGATAACCAGTTTAGGTAAAGTTTTATGAGCTGTTGCAATCCAAACGCCTTCATATTGTTGTGATAAATCACATCAATGCATAGATCCAATAAGTCTTTACTGTTGGATTCTTGAGAAGCAATCAACGAACGAATATTTAATTTCAATTTCTCCAGAACAGCTTCATCTACAATACCGTTGCTGTCAATTAAATGCTGAAATAAAGAATATTTTTCAATGGTTGATAAATTTTCTTCGGATACTTCAATGGTACGTGTACCTTTACTGTTGGCTTGTATAGTATATATCATAACTTTACTCATTTAGTTTGGGTAAATATACAATTTAAATGGTATTGGTTACTAATATTTTAATTTATTTTTCCTTCCTTGTCAAATGTTAGGATTGAAGTATATGTCTCTATTATGGCTAAATATGATAGGCTTTCATCCTTCCTAATACCCAATCTTCCATTAGAGTAATAAATAACCATCTATGTTATATACGTTCAAATTATTAAATCTTTCATAACTTATATGTAAATATGTCACAATGATAGAATAGGAATTGATATTCTCAATCTTTTTTATGAATTTTGTAGAAGTCTGTTTAGATACTGAACGCCCTAACATTATTTCATTATGCGTAAAAACCTATTCATCCTGAACCTCATCTTACTGTTTGCTATACCTGTTACTCTCAGTGCGCAACGTAAGAATGCTAAATATGTAGCTTATATTGATAAATATAGCGATCTGGCGGTTGAGCAGATGAAACTTCATAAAATACCTGCCAGTATAACCCTTGCACAAGGACTCTTGGAAAGCGCTGCCGGACAAAGTAAACTGGCCACTAAAAGCAATAATCACTTTGGAATAAAATGTGGCAGTAGTTGGAAAGGCCGTACTGTTCGTCATCATGACGATGCCCGGAATGAATGTTTTCGTGCCTACAAAAATGTGAGAGATTCTTATGAAGATCATTCTTTATTTCTGGCTAAAGGGGCCCGGTATGCTTTTTTGTTTAAACTGGATAAGACAGACTACAAAGGATGGGCCAAAGGATTGAAGAAGGCTGGTTATGCGACTGATCGTTCGTATGCCAATCGACTTATTTCTATAATAGAAGACTACGAACTTTATAAGTACGACCAGCAAAAGAAATCAAAAAATAAAAAGAAAGAAAAAGTTGTTATAGTTAACATCCATCCGACTTACACAGCCAATGGACTTGTTTATATTAAGGCTCGAAAGGGAGATACTTTTAAAAGCATTGGCAAAGAATTTGATATAAGTTGGAAAAAACTTATTAAATATAATGACCTCCATGAGGGTTATACCCTTATGAGTGGAGACATTATTTATTTAAAGAAGAAGAATAAAAAAGCCAGTAAAGAGTATTCGGTTTACACGGTGAAAGAAGGAGATTCAATGCATACCATTTCTCAAAAATATGGTATTCGATTAAAGAATCTATATAAGATGAATAAAAAGGATGATGAATATATACCGGAAGTCGGTGATCGATTGAAAGTGAGATAAAATACTTTTTATATCTTTGCAAGTGATTCAAATTCAAATTATAATAGATATATTACATGCTACCAAATCAACGCAGGGATAAGATACTGGAATTAATTCGGGAAGATGGTCATGCCAAAGTTTTCGATCTGAGCCGTCTTTTTAAAGTGACGGAAGTAACGATTCGCCAGGATTTGGAACGACTGGAGAAAGAAGGGCTTATCAGGCGGGAACATGGTGGAGCTGTGCTGGTTGATATGGATATGGGGGTGAAAAATATAACCCTACAGAACCAAAAGAATATACCGGAGAAAGTGGCTATTGCCCGTAAGGCGATTTCTTTGATTGAAAATGGTGATACCATTATTCTGGATTCCGGCTCTACTACTACTGAAATTGCTAAACTCCTGGTTGATTTCCAAAATATTACGGTTATAACCAATGCTTTGAATATTGCTTTGATCCTGGGTGTGCATCCGAATATAAACCTGGTGGTTACAGGAGGTGAATTTAAAGCCCCGACTTTATCTTTGACCGGGCAAAAAGCTGCCGATTTTTTTTACAATCTGAATGTGGACAAATTGTTTTTGGCTACAGCAGGTATCACTCTTCGATCGGGATTGACTTATCCAAGTATTAGTGATATTTGTGTGAAGAGAGCCATGATTGAATCCGCCAATGAAGTTTATTTGGTAGCAGATTCCACTAAAATTGGGATTAATTCATTTGCCAGTCTGGGAGCACTTTCTTTAGTGAGTTTATTAATAACCGATTCGAATATTTCGGAAGAAAATCAAGAAATGTTGAAAAATAACGATATAGCTTATACCATTGCTGAATAAGCGAACACATGATTTCGTATACTTACAAAGGCTAACTAGTTTAAAGTAAATTAGTCGGTCTTTCTTTTTGTACCAAAGTAGCACCTTATAAATAAAAAGATACCAAAGTACCGCTAGGAGACACAAAGAAGAATAAAACCAATAGTGGATATGTATCAGGCATTAATTCAAGATAACACTCCTAAATATTCTACAAATAACATCGCTAAGGCATTAGGTAGCTCCAAAAAGACACTTTATAAGATAAGGGCTAAGGAAGGAATTGAAATTGGAAAACCGCACAAAGGTGTTTTGGATGTACAACTAGGAGGCTTCGTTGCTGCACGGGAAATTACAGGAGGGCTATCCACAAATTTGACCTCTATACTGTGGGATTCAGGATTAGTGGTTTGTACTTTGGGTGTAAAGAAAAAGACAGGTGAATCCGATATTTTTGTTTTAAATTCATTCACACGATTTTCATCACAGGTATCAAGAGTAACTTTTATATCGTTATCGCGTTCTCTTATGGTCCATACAAGAATGTTTTCTGCTAATGGGTCCCCCTGATTATGGATAATATAATTGTCTATAGAATCCATTAAAGATTTCAGGTAATTGAGCGAGTACTTACATTTGTGTATCATCAGATCACTTTTACCGGAAACACGTTTAAGGTCTTCTCTTGTTTTTAGATCATCCGTTGTAACAAGCACATGCATTTTACCATTGGAATCTAAGTAAGCCCCTCCAAAATAATCAGCATATAATTTACCACCGGGAGTACTACGGAATTGAATTTCCCATGCTTGAAGCATTTTGTTATATGCTTCATTTCCATCTACAAAAAGATCAGCGAGCTTTTCGCCTGTAAGCATTTCAAAAGGGTCGGTTTTTTCAGTCGATTTTTCTTTATTCGTATCCTGACAGGATACAAGGCTTATCAAAATGATGACAATCCCTAAATAAAAAAGTTTTTTCATGATTTAAATGATTAAATCTAACAAATTCAAAAACTGTCACCAAATATAAAATTATTTACTGATAAAGTGTAAAACAATAGAAATAATAATATCGATTAGGTCGTTCCGGCCGCAGGCCGTCGGGTCTCTTCCTTTCAACTCCTCATTTCGTTACACTCTACTCCGGGATTTCCGCCTTTCCCCCTGATGCAAGGATGCAGTGACTATAATCATCTAATTTCAAATAGTGAAATTGTGGAAGTCCACCGTAAAGTGAGGAGAGCGGAATTTGGACATCCCCATTTTTCCAAAGGTATTAAAAACGAAGAAAATGCCCGATCAAAAACTGTTCAAATACTACCCAGTAGGGGTGGAGATTTAACGGTTTTAATGATTTGAATTATGGAAATTAATTAATTGAAGTTGCTATTTAATATGGTACAATAACCTATAGAACATGCAACGTTTGGATGCACATTAACCTCTATATTCCTCTCCCTGAACAATTCGGGAGCGAGCTATACGGATATTCTGATTGGCCTTTTTTATTATAGAATCTATAAGTAGCAACGTGAATTATATTACAAACATAGGAACTTATAGGTAAAAGTGGAAGCGAAAGTTATATACTATATGGTGTGGAAATATTTAAAAGATGTATTTCCATACCATGTAGTATTTCTTATAGAATGAATCAATAACGATACCGTTATTCAGGATCTATTCCTACTACCGGAGAATTTACCGATATAATAAATGATGAATCCGATTAAAGCAACTACCGCTATTGCACCAAGAATATACATAAATACGGTGGAAACAACTTTTACACCTATTACTAATAATACCAAAAACAATACAATAGCCAGAATGCCAATTGTTATTAGAATATTTTTGACCATAGTCTGGAGTATTAAGATTTACCGTATTCATTGATTTTTTCACCCGATTCTGGATGCCAGTTTACCGGTGGATCATTATCCTCATTTAAAGTAGGCACTTCCTCATTTGGTTTATCTACATGATTAATCTGCGGAGTTTCTTTTTCTTTTAAAACTTCAGGATTTTCCATTTCATTTTTCTCTTTATTCATAGCTTAAGTGGTTTTAAATTAATATAAAGAGTAACAATGGTGCAGGAAAATTAGTTCATATTTTTGAATAACTTAATACTTCAGGTATTATTTATTTGAGCATGAGCTTCTTAAAAACTGCCGGATAAGTAGTTTTGAATTCCATAAAATCGCGGGTTACCGGATGGTGAAATCCCAGTTGAAAAGCATGCAATGCCAGTCGGTTAATAGGGCTATCCTCACTCTCCTGATATTTAATATCTCCTAAAATGGGATGTCCTATTTCATGCATGTGAAGGCGAGCCAGATTTTTTCTTCCTGCTTCCAAACTTAACTCAACCATAGAATATCCGTTGGCCCGTTTAACTGTTTTGTAATGGGTGATTGCTTTATCACTGTTTTTAGTAGATAAAGGCGTCTGACTTACATATATCTTGCCATCTGCCGTCCAGGAACAGACACAACCAGAATCCTTTTCTGTTTCACCATTGAGTATGGCAACGAAACGGTATTCTTTAACAATCTCATTCCAGTAATCTTGCAGGGCGTTTCTTGTTTTTTCGTCTTTGGCAAAAAAAAGCAATCCGGAAGTATCTTTATCTAATTTGTTGACTACAAAAACCCGGTGCTGTTTGCCCGAACGTTTTACATATTCATTGAGTAGGGAATAAGCAGTTTGCTCTTTTTGCTTTTCGGTTCCGATAGTAAGCAAACCTTCTTTTTTATCAACCACCAGCAGATATGCATCTTCATAGGCTATTTTAAGGTATCGGCTCTGAAATTCTTTTTTACCTTTTTCTTTGCTAATCTGTACTTTCATGCCGGGTTGAAGCTGAAAGTTATACTGAGTGGTAATAACATGATTGACATGAACCAAGCGGTTACTTAATATAGATTTGGCAGTCGTACGGCTGATACCATCTTTAGCTTTCATCAGGAAGTCCATCAATTCGGTAGCTTCCTTAACTGTATACACTTCAAACCGACTCTTTGCACGTGCAATCAGATGTGCGGGCTTTTCTTTTTCTGTTTTCTTCTTCATGATCTTTTGGTCAGCAATACTACGTTTTCAACATGGTGCGTATGCGGGAACATATCCACAGGTTGTACCGCATTTACTTTATATTTTTCGTCGAGCAGTGCCAGGTCTCTGGCTTGTGTAGCCGGGTTGCAACTTACATATACAATCCGTTGTGGTTCAGCAAACAGAATAACATTTATTACATCCTGATGCATTCCGGCTCGGGGTGGATCGGTAATGATTACATCCGGGCGGCCATATTCATTGATAAAGTCCTGTGTCAGGATGTCTTTCATATCTCCCGCAAAGAAGAGTGTATTTTCGATTTGATTGATTTGGGCATTAATCTTTGCATCTTCAATGGCTTCCGGCACATACTCAATACCAATTACCTGACGGGATTGTCGGGCAACAAAGTTAGCGATCGTTCCTGTGCCTGTATATAAATCGTACACCAGTTCATTTCCGGTTAAACCGGCATAATTGCGGGCTACATTATATAAATTATAGGCTTGTTCGGAGTTTGTCTGGTAAAAAGATTTCGGACCGATCTTAAAGCGCAAACCTTCCATCTCTTCAAAGATGTAATCGTTTCCTTTATATGTAAATACTTCGAGATCAGTGATAGTGTCGTTTCGCTTATTATTTACTACGTATAATAAAGAGGTTATTTCCGGGAAAGTATCAGCCACATACTGAAGTAATTGCCTGAAAAGTTCCATCTCTTCTTCCTTCTCTATTTTGGATATAAGAATAAGCATCAACTCTCCAGTCGTAGAGGTACGGACAATCATATTGCGGAGCATTCCTTCCTGTGAACGAAGGTCGATGAATGAATAATTGTGTTTGTAAGCATAATCGCGAACGGCATTTCTGATTCGGTTGGATATATCATCCTGCAACCAGCATTTTTCAATGGCCAGTACCTTATCAAAAGCTCCCGGAATGTGGAACCCGACAGCATTCATCTGGTCGTAAACCACGTTTTGTTTTACTTCTTCATTTGTCAACCATCGTTTATTCGAAAAGGTAAATTCAAGTTTGTTACGGTAAAACTGAGTTTTTTCAGATCCTAAGATGGGTGAGATTTCCGGCAAATCGATTTTACCTATACGAGTCAGGTTGTCAGTTACTTGTTTTTGTTTATACCGGATTTGCTCGGGATAGGGGAGTATCTGCCATTTGCATCCGCCGCAAATCCCAAAGTGCTCGCAAAAGGGAATAGATCTTATAGAAGAATATTCGTGAAACTTTACAACTTCAGCTTCCGCATATTTATTCTTCTTTCTTTTAATTTGTATATCAACGATGTCTCCGGGAACTACATAAGGAATAAAAATTACCAGGTCGTCTACTTTCGCAATTGCTTTTCCTTCAGCTGCAATATCTGTTATTGTAACCTTATCCAGTAGAGGAAGTTGTTTTTTCTTTCGTGCCACTTTTACGCCAGTTTATTAAATTCTTTTGCAAAAATAAGCAATTTCACGGGAAATCTATTACGAACTGAAAATATTCTATTTTGTAATGTCGAAATTGCAATTTTGTACTTGAAAACCCTTGCCCGTATAAAGAATATGTTTATTTTTGCGATCACGAATAGCTTAATTTTACAACTTTAAACAATCACTTATGGACAAAAAAAGAGTTTATACCTTTGGTAACGGTCAGGCAGAAGGTAAAGCTGACATGAAAAACCTCCTGGGAGGTAAAGGGGCCAATCTGGCTGAAATGAATTTAATCGGTGTACCGGTTCCTCCCGGATTCACTATTACAACAGACGTATGCACAGAATACTACACACTGGGAAAAGATAAGGTGGTAGAATTGTTAAAAAATGAAGTTGAGAAGGCCATTGCTTTGGTTGAAAAGCTGATGAGCTCTAAATTTGGTGATATTGAAAATCCCTTATTAGTATCTGTACGTTCCGGTGCACGTGCCTCTATGCCCGGTATGATGGATACCATCCTAAACCTTGGATTAAATGACGCTGTAGTTGAAGGCTTAACCCGTAAAACCGGTAATGCGCGTTTTGCATGGGATTCTTACCGTCGCTTTGTACAAATGTATGGCGATGTGGTATTAGGAATGAAGCCTATCAATAAAAACGATATAGATCCGTTTGAAGAAATTATTGAAGAAGTAAAAGAAGCTAAAGGTGTTGAACTCGATACTGATCTTACAGTTGAAGATTTGCGGGAATTGGTTGGCAAATTTAAGGCAGCTGTGAAAAACCAAACCGGAAAAGATTTTCCGGAATCTGCTTATGAGCAACTTTGGGGAGCCATTTGTTCAGTATTCGATTCATGGATGAACGATCGTGCCATTCTTTACCGTAAAATGGAAGGTATTCCTGCCGAATGGGGTACTGCTGTGAATGTACAAGCCATGGTATTCGGGAATATGGGTGATACGTCGGCTACCGGTGTTTGTTTCTCCCGCGATGCTGCTACCGGTGAAGACCAGTTTATCGGTGAATACCTGATTAATGCTCAAGGGGAAGATGTAGTAGCGGGTATCCGTACACCTCAGCAGATTACCAAACTGGGTTCACAGCGTTGGGCAGAACTGGCGGGTGTTTCTGAAGAAGATCGCCGATCAAAATATCCGTCGATGGAAGAAGCTATGCCTGAAATATACAAAGAACTGGATGCTATTCAAACCAAACTTGAAAACCATTATCGCGATATGCAGGATATGGAATTCACCGTTCAGGAAGGTAAGCTTTGGTTCCTGCAAACACGGAGTGGCAAGCGTACAGGTGCGGCTATGGTGAAGATTGCTATGGATATGCTTCGCCAGGGAATGATTGATGAAAAAACAGCTTTACTTCGGATTGACGCCAATAAGCTGGATGAATTGCTTCATCCCATTTTTGATAAGGATGCTTTGAAGAAAGCCAATGTAATAGCGAAAGGGCTGGCTGCTTCTCCGGGTGCTGCTACCGGTAAAATTGTTTTCAATGCCGATGATGCTGCTGAATGGGCAACGAGAGGTGAAAACGTTATTATGGTTCGTGTTGAAACTTCTCCGGAAGACCTGGCAGGTATGGCTGCTGCACAAGGTATCCTTACTGCCCGCGGAGGTATGACTTCACATGCAGCTGTTGTTGCCCGTGGTATGGGTAAATGCTGTGTATCCGGTGCCGGTGCACTTAAAATAGACTATGCGACTAAAACTGTAGAAGTAGACGGACTGACATTAAAAGAAGGTGACTATATTTCTCTGAATGGTTCTACCGGAGATATTTATCAGGGACAGGTAGCTACTAAAGAAGCTGAATTGGATAATGATTTTAACGAGATCATGAATCTGTCAGATAAGTATACCCGAATGGCTGTGCGTACCAATGCAGATACACCAAAGGATGCTTCGGTTGCCCGTAAATTTGGTGCCCAAGGTATTGGATTATGTCGTACCGAACATATGTTCTTCGAGGGAGAAAAAATCAAAGCGATGCGTGAGATGATTCTTGCCGAAGATGCCGAAGGACGCAAGAAGGCTTTAGCGAAAATACTTCCTTACCAACAAGAAGATTTTGAAGGAATATTTGAAGCAATGGCCGGACTTCCTGTTACTGTTCGTTTACTCGATCCTCCATTGCATGAGTTTGTTCCTCACGATGAGAAAGGACAACAAGAAATGGCTGGTGCCATGGGTGTGGATGTGAAAGTCATCAAACAACGCGTGGATGCTCTTCATGAGCAAAACCCAATGTTAGGTCATCGGGGTGCTCGTTTAGGAAATACCTATCCTGAAATTACAGAAATGCAAACGCGTGCTATTTTGGGTGCAGCATTAAATCTGAAGAAAAAAGATATAGTAGCTATGCCTGAAATCATGGTCCCATTGACGGGTATATTGTATGAATTCCTGGAACAGGAAAAGATCATTCGTTCTACTGCTGCCAAGTTGTTTGAAGAAACTGGAGATTCAATTGATTTTAAAGTAGGAACGATGATTGAAATTCCTCGTGCTGCTCTTACTGCCGATCGTATTGCTTCTGCTGCTGAATTCTTCTCGTTTGGTACCAACGACTTAACCCAAATGACGTTTGGTTATTCCCGCGACGATATTGCTTCCTTCCTCCCTGTATATCTGGAAAAGAAAATATTGAAATTTGATCCATTCCAGGTATTGGATCAAAACGGAGTAGGACAATTGGTACGTATGGCTACCGAAAAAGGTCGTGCCGTGCGTCCTGACCTTAAATGTGGTATTTGTGGCGAACACGGAGGAGAACCTTCATCTGTTAAATTCTGTAACAGTGTAGGTTTGAATTATGTAAGTTGTTCGCCGTTTAGAGTACCTATAGCACGCTTGGCGGCGGCGCAGGCGGTGCTGGAACAAGGATAACCTATTGTTTATAAATAGGGTGAGTTAATAAACTGTTAAGGGATTTTCTTAGTTTTTTTAGGAAAATCCCTTAATTTATTAATAGCGAATTGAATAAATGCGCTTTTTTATCGGTTTTATAACTCGATACTTCTTGGATTAGTTATGGAAAATTGTATAATTCATTTCAGGACTTTACATTTGTGCACAAACATTTAGAGAGAACTAATAAAATTTGAAACTAAAAACGACAAAAAATGAAAAAGATTCTTTTACTATTAGTTGTTATAGTTGCTGCGACAAGTGTCAGCGCTCAGGTTTATGTGGGTGGAAATGTAGGTTTCTGGCGTGATGATGACGCTGATTATACAAATTTCAGATTTGAACCTGAAATAGGCTATAATCTGGATAATCAATGGGCGCTGGGTATTAACCTGGGATATCTCCATTCGAAAGGTAAATATAATCTTATAGGATATGAAGGAACGGTAAAATTGAATGCCTTAATGGCTGCTCCTTATGTTCGTTATACCTATTTAGAGGCAGGAATTGTTCGCTTGTTTTTAGATGGAGGTTTTGGCTTTACAACATGGAAAGTTAAAGGGCATGACTCTGAAAATGGATTTGAAATAGGTATTAAACCTGGAATTGCCATTAAATTAAATGACAGAATTAGCTTAACTGGAAAAGTTGGTTTTGTAGGGTATAGGGATGATTATTTATATGCTGCAGATGATTCCAATGGTTTTGGTCTCAGTTTAGCCGGTGAAGATTTGACAGTTGGTATTAGTGTAAACTTCTGATCATACTGAAGTTTAGTTTTTTAATGTTATATTTTTCTGGAAAAGGTACTTGTGAAACAGGTACCTTTTCATCGTAACTATTGATAATTAATATGTTATGTTTTATTTGTTGTCCTGACATTTATATATAATTGTATTAATTAAAAAATTAAGTTATGAAAATGAAAGGCTTAGTAAATTTAAAAAAGAGTGTATTTGTTTTTCTGGTATTTATTTCTTTTTTTGCGTTCAGTTGTCAGGATGGAGAAATATTGAGTAATGATAATCCCAATTCTGAAATTCCTGCAGGAGAAGATCCTGTTATAGATGGTGAAGTGCTAAAAGAATTTACGGTTGATGAACTTCTTTCCATGAAATCTCATTTGGATACGAATGGAATAGAGACATCAGATCTTGATTTTTCTCAGGATGAAGTTTCTTCCAGAGGTAAAATAAGCAGTGTTCTTTTGAGGGCCATTAAAGTAACCACTAAAAGTCCTCATCCGGCAGATCCAACCAAGCTAATAGATTTATCAGGAGTTATTCTTGTTCCGAAATATTCTTTTACTCCCTTACGTCTGGTGGTAGCTCCTGTTCCCACATTTACTGCCAATGCTCAAGCTCCTTCTAACTTATTTAAAAATAGTATATCCTTAATGAGTGACGGCTTATTAAATTATTTGTATTTCTGGTCACTCGAAGCGTATAAAGGATTTGCTGTTTTATTGCCTGATTATCCCGGATTTGGTGATTCTTATCAACAATGTTTTCCTCCTTATGTTGTGCAAAAGCCGATGGTAAATAGTACTATTGATATTACCAAAGCCGCACAAAAAGTATTGAAGAATAATGGTTATAGATATAAATCCGATATTATTATTACGGGTTATTCACAAGGAGCATTTGTCGCAACTTCCACAGCCAGAGAACTGGAGCTTAATCCTTCACATGGATTGAATGTATCTTTGCTGGTTGCTGGAGGCACACCTGCCAACTTAAGATATATGATAGACACTGCTTTAGAAGTAGGGCAATTCCAACCAGGTTATTTATTACCTTATGCTGCCTGTGGATTTAAAAGAAACGGGTATCCCGATATTGTTTTTTCAGATATTTTTAAAGAGCCGTATGCATCTAATCTTTATAGCTACTTTGATGGTACCCATACTGATTTGAGCACGGCATTTCCTGCTGAAATAACCGACTTATATACCGAGGATATAATAAATAATTGGACTACTTCATCCAAATACGCTCTTATTAGAAATGCGGTAGATCAAAACAATATTCAGCCATGGAAAAACCGATGCCGAATGATTATGGTGCATGGACATCAAGATGTAACCGTACATTATGAGAATGCCCGAGATTTTGCTTCCCGTCAAAATCTCATGGGAGGTGATGTGATATTCAAAACAGTATATGGTGATCATTTAACATCAGTAGTGAATTACTATATATGGGCATCAAATACATTGTTATTATATAGATAAAATTTTGCGAAACTATTTATCTTAGATTAGGATTCCGGGCTTGTCCCGGAATTTTTTTTATCTTTTGGGTAACGTTTGAAGATTATCACTTTAGGAAATATGATGTGCAGAAAAATAGTCTCTAATTTATATTTCTAGCTTGCAAGTTTTGGAAATATCAAAATATTTTTATATTATTGTTGTTTACTTGTGTAAATGGTCTAAAATGATATTCATTCTAAGTTATTTATACTCGAAAAACCTATTCATATTGAATTAATTGCTAAGAAGTTTATTTTCCAAGGAGAAAACGTAAGTAACCAATGGATTTGTTTTTGACCTTTATAAGTTTATTAATTTTTTGCATTAAAACATGATTAAAAATGAAGAGCAATATTGAAACTGTAACACAGTGTTATAATACACTACCTCAATCTGTAAAAGATGCACGTAAACTATTGGGAAAACCTCTTACCCATACTGAAAAAATCTTGTATGCTCATCTATATAATGCACAGGAAAAGAAAACGTATAAACGTGGTGATGACTATGTAAATTTCCGTCCCGACCGTGTAGCCATGCAGGATGCTACAGCACAAATGGCTTTATTGCAGTTTATGAATTCAGGTATGGATGAATCACTGGTACCAGCCACAGTTCATTGTGACCATTTGATTCAAGCTTATCAAGGAGCAAAGACTGACCTTGAAATTGCTGAAATAACGAATAAGGAAGTCTATGATTTTCTGCGAACAGTGAGTGATAAGTTTGGTATCGGTTTTTGGAAGCCGGGGGCAGGAATCATTCATCAGGTGGTGCTTGAAAATTATGCATTTCCGGGTGGTATGATGATAGGAACCGATTCGCATACTCCCAATGCCGGAGGATTGGGAATGATTGCTATTGGTGTGGGGGGCGCCGATGCTGTAGATGTAATGACAGGTATGGAATGGGAGTTGAAAATGCCACGTATTATTGGAGTTAATCTGACCGGAAAATTGTCTGGATGGGCTTCTCCCAAAGATATTATATTGAAGTTGGCAGGCATTCTAACGGTAAAAGGTGGAACAAATGCGATAATTGAATATTTTGGAGAAGGAACTTCATCTCTTTCGGCTACCGGAAAAGCAACCATTTGCAATATGGGAGCTGAAGTAGGGGCAACGACTTCTATTTTCCCTTATGACGAAGAAATGAAAAGATACCTGATAGCTACCAACAGAGAAAAAGTAGCTGAAATGGCAGATGCTATTCAGGAGAACTTAAAAGCTGATCCTGAAGTTTCAGAACAACCGGAAAAGTATTACGATCGGGTGATTGAAATTAATCTTTCGGAACTGGAACCTTACATCAATGGTCCTTTTACCCCTGACGCGGCGACACCTATTTCTGAATTTGCTGAAAAAGTTAAAGCCAATGATTATCCCCGGAAGATGGAGGTCGGACTGATCGGTTCCTGTACAAATTCTTCCTATCAGGATTTAAGCAGAGTTGCTTCATTGGCCCGTCAGGCTGTTGTAAAGAAATTAAATGTTGCTAGCCCACTGCTGGTTAATCCCGGTTCGGAAATGATTCGTTATACAGCTGAACGGGATGGAATGATCCGGAATTTTGAAGAAATTGGCGGAGTTATTATGGCGAATGCCTGTGGGGCTTGTATTGGTCAGTGGAAACGGGTAACTGATGACAATACCCGAAAAAATTCGATTGTGACATCGTTTAACCGTAATTTTGCCAAACGCGCGGATGGAAATCCAAATACGTATGCTTTTGTAGCCTCCCCTGAATTAACCATGGCATTAACTATTGCTGGGGATTTATGTTTTAACCCTTTGACAGACACATTGATTAACACTGCCGGTGAAAAAGTAAAACTGGATCCTCCAACGGGTGATACTTTGCCTCGGAAAGGGTTTGAAGTTCAGAAAAAAGGATATCTGGAACCTACAAAAGCAGTAGAAGAGGTTTTGATCTCTCCAATTTCTGATCGTTTGCAAAAACTGGAACCGTTTAAAGCCTGGGATGAAACTGATATAATAAATATGCGACTTCTAATAAAGACTCTGGGTAAATGTACTACCGATCATATTTCGATGGCAGGCCCGTGGTTGCGCTTCCGGGGACATCTGGAAAATATTTCGGATAATTTATTAATGGGAGCTATGAATGCGTTTAATGGAAAAACCAATAGTGTGTTGAATCCTTTTACAAATAAGTATGATGCAGTTTCTTCTGTAGCAAGATCTTTCAAAAAAGAAGGTATCAATTCTATCATAGTAGCCGAAGATAATTATGGAGAGGGTTCATCCCGCGAACATGCGGCCATGGAACCTCGTTTCCTGAATGCACGGGTAGTACTGGCCAAGTCTTTTGCACGTATACATGAAACTAATTTGAAAAAACAGGGAATGCTGGCATTGACTTTTTCCGATCCGGCGGATTTTGAGAGGATACGGGAAGATGATCAAGTAAGTGTAAAAGGATTGACTTCTTTTACTCCAGGCAAGCAACTAATTATCATATTGACTCATGCAGATGGTTCGACAGAATCCTTCCTTGCCAACCATACTTATAATAATACACAGATTGAATGGTTTAAAGCCGGGTCTGCCTTGAATTATAATGCAAGGAAAAATAAATAAGTGTGTAAAACAATAAAACGATAATCAAATATGCTGAAAGTTATAAATGGAAAATTGAGCGTGCCGGATATGGTTACAGTACCTTATATTATAGGCGATGGTGTAGGACCGGAGATAATGCCTGTTTGTCAGGCTGTTGTCAATGCCGCATTGGAAAAAGCATATGAAGGAACAAAGAAAATTGAATGGAAGGAAGTGTTGGCAGGTGAACGTTCTTTTCAGCAAAATGGAAGTTGGTTACCGGATGAAACCCTGGATACATTCAAAGAATATTTAATAGGAATTAAAGGACCCTTGACTACTCCAGTTGGAGGAGGTATTCGGTCGCTGAATGTAGCTTTACGGCAAACACTTGATTTGTATGCCTGTTTGCGCCCGGTAAGATGGTTTAGAGGCGTTAATTCTCCGCTGAAAGAACCTCAAAAAGTAAATATGGTAATCTTCAGAGAGAACACGGAAGATATTTATGCCGGGATAGAATGGAAGGAAGGAACACCTGAAGCTGCAAAGTTTTTGCATTTTCTGGAAACAGAAATGAAAGTGAAGAATATCCGTTTTCCTGACTCTTCTTCATTTGGAGTAAAACCAGTATCTAGGGAAGGGACCGAACGTCTGGTTCGCTCTGCTATTGAATATGCACTGGAACATAAATATCCCAGTGTTACCCTTGTACACAAAGGCAATATCATGAAATATACGGAAGGGGGATTTAAACTTTGGGGATATGCGTTAGCTCGAAGAGAATTCTCGGATAAAGTATTTACCATGATGGAATATGATATCATTTCTAAAGAAGAGGGAAAAGAAATGGCAAAGAATTATTTGCGGAGTGCGATGCAGGAAGGTAAACTTATTATAAAAGACGTAATTGCCGATGCATTCCTTCAAAATACCTTATTGAAACCGGAAGAATATTCTGTAATTGCGACTTTAAATTTGAATGGAGACTATATCTCTGATCAATTAGCAGCGATGGTAGGGGGAATTGGCATTGCTCCCGGAGCAAATATTAATTATAAAACAGGACATGCTATTTTTGAAGCTACCCATGGCACGGCTCCGGATATAGCCGGAGAGAATAAAGCAAACCCTTCTTCTTTACTTCTTTCAGCAGTTATGATGTTGGAATATCTGGAATGGGGGAAAGCAGCTCTCCTAATTATAAAAGCGATTGAAGATTGTTTCGAACAAAATAAAGCGACGGGAGATCTGGCTCGTTTTATGGAAAACGGTACAATACTTACTACTTCTACTTTTGGTGAAGAACTAATTACCTTAATTAAATCATAAAACAATGGCCCTATGGAAAAAAAGAGTATTTAGTTTATAAATTGGCAGACACC
Source organism: Bacteroides sp. (assembly GCA_021201335.1). GTDB lineage: Bacteria > Bacteroidota > Bacteroidia > Bacteroidales > Bacteroidaceae > Bacteroides. Next base: position 247,723 of record JAJQFD010000040.1, read on the forward strand.
ATCAAAACATCATCGAAGATTGACAATAAATTGTTCAATAAGTACGATGTAAAACGTGGTCTGCGTAACGAAGATGGTTCGGGTGTCTTAGTCGGACTTACCCGTATTGGGAATGTTGTAGGCTATGAAAGAACAAAAGACGGTAAATTGAAACCAATTCCTGGCAAATTATTTTATCGGGGATATGATATTGAAGACTTGGTACATGGTTTGATGGCAGAGAAACGTTTGGGTTTTGAAGAGATCGCATATTTGTTGCTTTCCGGTAGTTTGCCCGATTCGGATGAACTGAAACAATTTCGTGAACTTATTTATGAAAATATGCCTTTAACGCATGAAACTACCATGAGTATTTTGCGATTAAGAGGTTCTAATATTATGAATATTCTGGCTCGGAGTGTGCTGGAAATGTATACGTACGATGATAAAGCGGATGAACTGACTCGTGATAATGAAATGAAGCAGTCCATTGAGCTGATATCACGATTTCCCACGATTATTGCCTATGCATATAATGTAGTGAGGCACAATAGTAAAGGACGTTCGTTACATATTCGTCATCCGAATCCGGAAATGTCATTTGCTGAGAACTTTCTGTATATGTTGAAAAAGGATTATACAGAACTGGATGCCCGCACCTTAGATATACTCCTTATCTTACAGGCAGAACATGGAGGAGGTAACAACTCAACTTTTACTGTGCGTGTAACTTCATCCAGTCAGACAGACATTTATTCATCTATTGCGGCAGGTATTGGTTCTTTGAAAGGTCCTTTACATGGAGGTGCCAATATTCAGGTAGTAGATATGTTTAGCCATCTGAAAGAAAATATTCAGAATTGGAAGGATATTGAGGAAATTGATGCATATTTCACTCGGATTTTAAAAAAAGAAGCTTATAATAAGACCGGATTGATTTATGGGATTGGCCATGCTGTATATACAATTTCTGATCCTCGTGCTTTATTACTTCGAGAAATAGCCCGTGAGCTAGCTAAGGAAAAAGGAAGGAGTGAAGAATTTGAATTTCTGGAATTACTAGAGGAACGTGCAGTAAGAGTTTTTGCCGAAGTAAAAAACAACGGAAAAACCGTATCAAGTAATGTAGACTTTTATTCAGGTTTTGTATATGAGTTAATAGGATTGCCCATTGAAATATATACTCCTTTGTTTGCAATGGCTCGCATTGTAGGATGGACAGCACACCGGAATGAGGAATTGAACTTTGCAGGTAAACGGATTATTCGTCCGGCATATAAAAATATTATTTCAGATATTGCGGAGTATATTCCTATCAAAGAGCGATAGTTCTTGTTCCATATTGGAAATAAGTCGGGAATTTGAGAATAATTGCTGGTTAATATTCTTAACTTCCTGACTCTTTTGTTTTTAACTCTTTAACTTTTGTTTTATTAATCCGATTAATTGTTCTATTTTTGCAAACAAAAGTAATTTACCCTTTGTTTTAACACAGACGAAGATTAGAACACCTATTGCAAATTTTGAATGAAAGTAGTCAAACTTATTTTTTTAACTACATTACTGTTTATTGTGAATGCTTGTTTTCTGGAGACAGCGAAAGAAAAGAGTGATGTTAAAGATACGGTTATCCAGGAAGATTCTCTACGGGTGGAAGAGGAATCTGAACCAGAAGTGGTAGTAATACTTCCCGAAGATATTATATTTGAGAAAGATTTTCTGTATGAGCAATATACACTTGAAGATATCTATCCATATAAAGATACTGTACGTGTATTTCAATGGGATAAGATGCGTGCTGAATTAGTAAAGCTGGAGAACGCACAACGGGAGGATTCGGTTGTATGGGTAATCTTTAAGAATCGTAAGAATGAAAATGGAGAGTCTCCTTTGATCAGGAATTTTCATCGGAACGCTTATAAACGTGTTTCAGATTCATTAGGAGTGGAAAGATATCAATCAGTGCCCTTATATTTATTAAGCGATACTATTACCCCCGAAGTTTATGGAAGAGATGGCACACTGGCTGCCTTTCTAGGTGAACAAGGGACTTTCTGGCACGTGAGGAGTATATATAACCAAAATGAATGGCTTGTTCCAAAACGTTATGTTAAGTCTATTGGAACCGGAACTTTCGAACATGTTGCCATCGTGGATCGTACCAATCAGAATATCGCTACATTAGAAAAAGATACTGATAAATGGTTAGTCAGAAGTATGAACCCGGCTACTACAGGTGTACATAGACCTCCCTATCAGATGGAAACTCCTTTAGGTATTTTTGTTGTGCAGGAAAAAAAAGAGAAAATGTATTATCTGGTAGATGGTACTTCTAACATAGCAGGTTTTTCTCCATGGGCTAGTCGTTTTTGTAATGGAGGGTATATACATGGGGTTCCGGTAAATCTACCTAGAAAGACAATTATTGAATATAGCAGCTCGTTGGGTACAACCCCTCGTTCCCACATGTGTGTCAGAAATGCTTCGTCGCACGCAAAATTCGTATACGACTGGGCACTTCTGGAAAAATCATTGGTTATGGTGATTGAATAATCTAATCTTTCTTTATCCAAACCGTTAATCTGCAACTTTTCACCAGGAAGGTTGCATGTCCTTTTTCATCAATGGTTACTTTTTCTTCTGGAATACATCCGGTGATTTCATGCCAGGTTTCTCCTTGATGATTTTCGCCTACTGACATTGTTTTTTCTCCATCTTCACCGTTGGATATTAATAATGCCAGACCGGAATCAGGATGTTCATCGTCCCCTGTACGGGTAAATCCAACTGTGTTGGGATGATCAAAATAATTATTTTGAATTCCGTATGCGTATCTTCTTCTTATATCCAGCAATGTTTCAAGGATGGCTTTATGAGGAGACTCATTACCTTTAATTCCATAATAATCTCCATAAAAAATACATGGGTATCCTTTTTCTGCCAGTAGAATTAAGCCATAAGCAGAAGGTTTAAACCAATCTTCTACTTGAGATTCAAGTGAACTTCCGGGTTGAGAATCGTGATTGTCTACAAATGTCACAGCGTTTTCCGGGAAACGGGTAACCAGTGTATCATGTAGGAATTTAGTGAAGTCAAATTTTTCTTTTTCCAAAGAAGCGTGATACATCTTATAATGAAGCGGAACATCAAAGAGATCAATTTTGTATTCCAGTACTTCCAAGTATTTTTTCAGAGATTCAAAATCTCCTTTCCAATATTCTCCTACAACAAAGTATTTTTCACCTCGTTCTTTTCTGACTGTTTCAAGAAACTGTTTCACAAAGGCCGAATCCATATGTTTGATAGCATCCAGACGCACACCATCCAGATTCAATTCATTGGCCACCCAGGTTCCCCAATGATTTAGTTCGGCAATTACTTCGGGATGTTTAAGGTCAATATCATTTCCTAATAAGTAATCATAGTTACCATTTTCCGAATCTACAGTTTCGCTCCAGTATTTATTTTCTCCGATAATCCGAAAGATACCCATCTTACGAGCAGAATCATCTATTTCAGTTCCTGAGAAGTGATACCAGTGCCAGATAAAATCAGAGTATTTACCTCCTCGACCGGGGAAGTTATATCCGGTCCATCCTTGTATTTCACGTGGCTCTTCTAAGGGTTTATTCCTATTAGACGGATCGACTTCCTGCGCCAAAAATTTCTCTGTGTAATCAGCGCCTGTTTTATGATTAAGTACCGTATCCAGATAGACAGATATTTCGTATTTATGGAGTTCATCAATGGCATTTCTAAGTTCTTCTTTAGTCCCATATTTAGTACGAATGGTTCCTTTTTGGTTGAATTCTCCCAGATCGAATAAATCATAGGTTGCATAACCCTCATCTTGTTGTTCATCAGCTTTATATGCAGGAGGGATCCAAATTGCAGAGACACCGATTTCATGTAAGTGTTTTGCTTCGCTTTTCAATTGTTTCCAGAAATTTCCATCGTTTGGCAGATTCCATTCAAAGAACTGCATCATGACACCATTTTTCATATACTTGAGTTTTATTTTCTACAAATATATAACATTCCTTTGTAGAAATAGTTTGATGTTTTTATTATAGAAGTAAGTGAGGCTCATTTTTAATATTGAAAACAAATATTGTAATTAGATAATTAGGAAATTAAATAATAAGTATTTATTTTAAATTCTATTGGTTTTCAATTCAAACCCTACCGACATTGTGCTCAAATGCTACCAGGATATCAGTGAAAAGCTACCGGCATTCAATCGATAAGTTATGGTCTTTTTGTTATAGCTTATAATTGAGGATAATAAAAAAGTATTCACTCTGCCCTTCGGAGAATGAATACTTTCTGGGTGGAATATAGATTTGTTGTATTGGTTTACAAAAGTCTGAGGATGTTTAATTCATTACATTGATTGGCTTTCCGCTAAGATAAGCCTTTATATTTTCATTCATAATACTCATGAGTCGTTGACGAGCTGCTAATGTTGCCCAGGCAATATGTGGGGTAATATAGCAATTTCGTGCTGTGAGAAGAGGATTATCTGCTTGGGGAGGCTCGGTGCTTAACACATCTACACCAGCTGCATAAATTATCTGGTTGTTCAAAGCATCTGCTAATGCTTGTTCGTCGATCAGACCTCCACGGCTGGTATTTATTAATATAGCTGTTGGCTTCATGGAAGAGAGTAGTTCAGAATTCACCATTCCACTTGTTTTTTCAGTAAGGGGACAATGCATACTTACCACATCACATTCGCGGAAGATTTGCTCTATTTCCATCTTTTTAATTTCTGGAGGAAGTTGTAAACGTGACTTCGATGTATGCGCCCATACTTTCATTCCAAATCCTAAAGCAATACGAGCTGTGTTGAAGCCAGTTTGGCCCAGACCGATTAAACCAATTTTTTTTCCTAACAATTCTATTAACGGAGTGTCCGTAAAACTAAAATCGGGGCTCTTTGTCCATCGGTCATTGCGAACTTCTTCGGTATAATGTTGTACTTGTTGACATATATTTAATATGTGTGCAAAAACCATTTGCCCTACGGAAGGAGTACTATAAGCAGGTATATTTGTTACAATAATATTGCCTTCTTTTGCAGCAGACATATCTACGACATTGTATCCTGTTGCCAGAACACCTATGTATTTTAAATCCGGTAAGGATTTGAGATGTTCTGCAGTAATTACCGTTTTGTTGGTGAGGATAATCTCGGCCTCCCAAGAACGTTCAATTACTTCTTCTTGCGATGTACGATCATAAATAGTACATACCCCCAGTTTGTTTAATTCATCCCAAGATAAATCACCAGGATTTAATGTGTACCCGTCTAATACTGTGATTTTCATATTATTTATTCCAAAGTTTTTTCATTCTCTCATTCATATTATTCTCAGCCGGATTGTTCTGTGGTTCCCAGAAATGCCTGTCATTGACTTCATCCGGTAAATACTGCTGCTGTATAAAGTTTCCTTCATAACTGTGAGCATATTTATAATTGTCACCATATCCTAATTGTTTCATTAATTTGGTAGGCGAATTTCTTAAATGTAAAGGAACAGGTAGATTTCCGGTTTCACGTACTGCCGCAAGTGCATTGTCAATAGCCATGTAAGCAGAATTACTCTTCGGACTGGTCGCTAGATATATAGTAGCTTCTGCCAGCAGTATCCTTCCCTCAGGCCAGCCTATTTTCATCAATCCGTCGAAACAAGAATTTGCCAGTAATAAAGCATTGGGGTTTGCAAGTCCGATATCTTCAGCAGCGGAGATAACCAGACGTCGTGCAATGAAGGCTGGATCTTCACCACCTTCGACCATACGAGCGAGCCAATACATAGCGCCATCAGGGTCACTTCCGCGAATCGATTTGATAAAGGCAGAAATAATATCATAATGCATTTCTCCGTCTTTATCATAAGCCAGAGGATTCTGTTGTAAGCGTTCCGTTACTAAATCGTCTGTTATGATGACAGGGTCATCTATTTCAGAATCCACGACCAGTTCCAATATGTTGAGTAATTTGCGGGCATCTCCTCCGGAAAAACGAAGCAACGCATTTGTATCTTTCAGTTCAATAGTACGTTCTTTGAGGATGATGTCAGTTATGATTGCTCTTTGCAGTAACTCCAGCAGATCATCCTTTTCCAATGATTTCAAAACATATAATTGGCTGCGGGACAGGAGTGGGCGAATGACTTCAAAAGACGGATTCTCAGTAGTAGCTCCAATTAAAGTAACAATTCCCTTTTCTACGGCTCCCAGCAAAGAATCCTGCTGAGATTTACTGAAACGATGAATTTCATCAATGAATAAGATGGGACTAGTTTGTGAAAAGAATTTGTTATTTTTGGCACGTTCAATGACTTCACGTACATCTTTCACTCCGGAGGTCACGGCACTAAGCGTATAAAAAGGTGTTTCAAGTTTATTGGCAATTATCTGTGCCAAAGTAGTTTTACCTACTCCGGGAGGTCCCCAAAGAATAAAAGAGGAAATACGACCTGAATCGATCATCTTTCTTAAAACAGCACCCGGACCGACCAGGTGTTTTTGTCCGATGTATTCATCCAAGGTTTTCGGACGTAATCTTTCAGCTAATGGTTGTGCCATAGTTATTGTATTAAAAGCTCATCATGATCATAAGCCGGATACCGTGTTTACTTGCTCCAGGATTATCCAGATAGTTCAATCGCCTCACATACTCAATATTTAATAATTTAAAGATATTGTGTATTCCGAAACTGGCTTCGATGTAAGGGGTTTTAGGGTCCATAACGAAACTAGTTACTTCACCGTTTCGGGTGGGGAATCGGAATAAATCGGAATCATCGTTGTTAATATAAGGATTATTTTTGTCTGTCAAATCTCCCCAAAGCATCCGAACCCGAAATAATTCTCTCCATTTAAGTTTTTTAATCAATGGAATCCGGTTAAATAACTTACCATTCATGTTATAAGTCAGTGATAAAGAGGCAAAACGATCATTGAAGAATTCCATATTATTGATTAATGAAAATGTTTCCGGTTGGCTAATATAAGAAAGGTTTGCTTCCGGTAATATCAGTAGTGGAAATGGTACCTTATTCCACTGAGCACCTGCTTTTATTGTGGCATCCAGTCTTCCCCAAGAAGAAAGGAAAAAGCGTTTGAAAATACTTGCTTCTGTTAGGTTAAAATTGTATTCTCCCCCTAAGATATCTTTGAAACCAGCTGTATGTGATATCCTGAATACGGGCATATCAAGTGAAACCGGGATACGACGTTGTTTGGTATTTACGTATGTTCTTCCAGGAGCATATTCCAATGTTACTCCTAGTTCGGTTGTGGTTATATCTTTCACAAAAGTAGCTTCACTATTATTGCGAAAATATTTTAAATTTCCGGCAGGCTCGTCATTTCGATGTTTAGCTGTAACGGTTAATCCTAATCCAGCATTGTTTTCCACTTCATATTTAAGTATTGCATCCCGCACATAAGACATCTGGTCTACCGTTTTTATTTTCCAGGAAACAAATACGTTATCTTTATCGGTTGCCAGAAACTTATCCATAGGTGACATCACATCGTATTTATATGTAAAAGATATGTTATGTTTAGGAAATTCCCAAGGAAAAAATTCCTGTTTATGGAAAGCATAGGTGACAGTACCTTCATATTTCCATTTTTTATCCTTAAAACCATAAGCTCCATATCCACTCAGAAATAACTGAGGATGCAATTGAGCAGTAGTACGCCCACTGAATCGCAAGCGTAAACCATCTATATAATTACTAGTAATAGTGGTATTAATAGGTCCAATATCGAATTTGCTGGGATTATCTCCGATAGTGGTTTCAATATAGTTTTCGAAAAGAGTCTTCAATGCAAAAACAACATATTTAAAACCGGGTATTTCAGTTAGCTCCCTTACAAATTTCGCCATATTGCTTTCTGTCTGAGTGAGAGGAACTTGTCGGGCATCGGCCCAAAACTCTTCATCTTTTATTAGCATATCGGATTCTTTAATAACATTTCCTCGTGATTTGAATTGGGCGTTAGGAATGGGATCAAAAGAATAATTGCTATAACGTGTGGTTCGTTGTACCTGTACTCCCTGCAAGTCTCTTATCACAAAAAGATCAACAATCATATCATCCTCTGTCAGTACCCAGTTACCATCCGGTAGTTGCTCAAATTGCTGAATAATATCCATGTTTTCCACGAAGTTCACTCCTGTTCTTTTAGGCAGATTCATCGTGCATCGCTTGACTGCATAACTGGAATCATTAACAACATATAGATGACCTGTAAAACCAAAGTCCTGCGAATTTTGAGGAACAAAAGTGAGATGAACACATTCTTGTCTGTCAACTACAAGGGTATCCATTAAATAGTATTTATAAAATGAGATAGCAGAATTGGATATTGGACTGACAAAGCGCTCCTGTAGTAACCGAATATCATTATCGTAGATATTAACATCGGAAAAAACATCCTGTAGTACGGTAGCAAGCATATCCCCTGTTGATAAAAAGTCTTGAATCCCATTGGAGGTCATTCCTTTCATTATAGTTTTCTCACTTTTGGGGTTTCTTCTGTATATAGTGGAAGAAGCAGTTTCCTGTATAGATAAAGGTAGTATTTGTTTATCCGAATTAGGAGATGGCTCCAGTTGATTTTCCAGATTAGGTATTTTTTTATAAATGCCCTCTTTTACTTTATCAGGCGTCATATCATTGAATGACGTTTTCATTTTCTGGTATTTATCAAACTGATAATAATCATTTTCCTGCAGTTTAAAAGTGGATTTGTTTTCAATCACTTTTCTCATAAAATCTACAGCAGGATTATTTTTTCGGGAGTACCTTTCTTTTTTAGGTTTTATTACGACTTCATTTAATAATATATCACCCGGAGCTAACTTAATATTGAGTGTTCTGGTATTAGGCGTTATTCTCACCACTTTCGTGTTATACCCGACAGCAGAAAAGGTCAGTTCTTTCCATTCCGGACGATTTTCAACAACATATTCTCCCTTTATATTGGAAATGCTTCCAACCCCTTTTCCTTCATAAAAAACGGAAATATACATTAAAGGTTCGCTTGTCAGAGAATCAGTAATAACTCCTCGTATTTGCTGGGCAAATAGTGCAGAAACATTGAAAGTGAAAAGGAATATATATATTATTTTTAGGTATAATTTATTCATCACTTTAATATATAAAGCGGTAAAGTTAACAAATAACTCTTATTTAGATTGCTAATTTTATCTAACCTAATCTAATAATATTTGTATGATTCTTTCTGCTGTGTGTCCATCCCACCTCTCGGGGAGTTCTCCTTTTTTCCATTGATCGTTCATCAGTATATTTAATGCCGAGAATAGTTTAATAGGGTCTTCACCTACTAACTCATTTGTTCCTATGCGGTAAGTTTCGGGATGCTCCGCATAAGAATTAAGAGATATACAAGGGATACCCAAAAAAGTAGCTTCTTCGGCTATATTGCCGGAATCAGTAATAATTCCTTTAGCATGGTTGATCAGATAACCGAATGCAAGGTAACTTTGTGAGGGGAGTATATGAAAATTATCTGCTTTGATACCCGTTTTTTTAAGTGCATCACTCACATAAGTATGTACAGGAACAATGATAGGTAAACCCTGAGCTTCCTTAATGATGATCTGAACTATATTATGTAGATTATCTTTATTATCGAGTAAAGAACGCCTGTTTAAAGTTAATAATATATATTTTTGTTCTTCCAAACCTAAAACAGAAAACCATATCGGCTTTATTAATTTCCCACGATTATAACGGATACTATCCACCAGGACATTCCCTACATGAAAAATATTCTTGTTTTCAGTTCCGGTATTGCTTAAATTTCGGTTAGCTATCATACCAGCAGTAAACAGATAATCAGAGAGTCCATCAGTAATCATCCTATTTAGTTCTTTAGGCATATCCATATCAAAAGAACGGGTTCCGGCGACTAAATGCGCTACTTTTATATTATGCTTTTTGGCTACAAGTGCACAACTCATCGTTGGAGTTAGATCATCCACAACTAGGACGATATCTGTTGGATGTTGATTGAGCTCTTCGTCAAAGGCCATCATAATCCGGGCAGCTAAGTGAATCGGGTTCTTTTCTTTTATATTCAGATAAGCTTCCGGTGCTTTCATCCCTAAATCTGAAAAAAGTGATGCATCCAGACTGGTGTCTTCGCGAGAGCTAGTATAAATTAAACGATATGAGATATTTTTTCCTTGCTTTTGAGCTAATTCAATAGCCCGGGTGATGGGGGCTATTTTCATGAAATTAGGCCGGGCACCTGCTACAATTGTTATTTTCATACCCCAATAGATTATTGATGTTTCAGAAACAAAAGTAAGTTTTCTTTTAGAATTTATTCGTTACTTTGTATAATTAAATACAGTAATATGCCCACATTTGTTCAAATTATAGAATTTATCGGTACATTTGCCTTTGCTATCAGTGGTATTAGATTGGCTTCAGCTAAACAGTTTGATTGGTTTGGAGCGTATGTTGTTGGATTAGCTACAGCAATTGGTGGCGGTACCATAAGAGATGTATTGTTAGATGTTACGCCTTTCTGGATGACAAATCCCATGTATTTAATCTGTTCTGGCTTAGCCCTACTTTGGGTTATTTTGTTTGGAAAGTACTTGATTCATCTTAATAACACTTTCTTTATTTTCGATAGTATCGGACTGGCTTTGTTTACTATGGTCGGAGTTGGGAAAACACTTGCTCTAGGTCACCCATATTGGGTTGCAATTATTATGGGGGGAATCACAGGTTCAGCAGGCGGAGTTTTGCGAGATGTTTTTATTAATGAAATTCCTTTAATCTTTCGTCGGGAGATATATGCGATGGCGTGTGTAATTGGAGGAATTATGTTCTGGATTTGTGATCTGCTGGGTCTTACATTGATTATGACCCAGATAATAAGTGGGATCAGTGTGTTTATTGTTCGTTTTTTGGCTGTAAAATACCAGATTTGTCTACCTATATTAAAAGGTGAACATTAGTCCACCCTTATATTATTCATCATCTTTTTTTTATTAATTGTCCTGTAAAACTTATACCATCTCTATTAACCATCGTTACATCGATATTAGCTAAACCTCCGGGATATATATTTATAATGAATTTATATGTATCCTCTTTTGTGCGGGCCTTTAATATTATTTTAGCCGCACCTTTTTTTGTATATTCAACATTATAATCATCAATTGAAGTTTTAAAAATTAGTCCTTCTCCACCACCATAAGGAACAGAATATGCACGACCATAATATGGTAACCATGAAACTAAAGAATCATTTTTAACTTCTAAAGAATAAGGTGAAGTTAGGTAAACGGTCTTCCCTCTTCGAGGATAGGCTGTGTTGACATCGACAGAGAATTTATATGAATCAATTACTTCTTTTAATTCCTGTCTTTCCTTTTCCTGCTTTTCTTTTTTGGTCTGAGCAAACGTTGTCACAGTGAATAGAGTTATAAGCAGCCACCAGATAAAAATACATTTGGTTAATCTCATAATTTTATTTCCTTAATTATATGAATATACAACATAAAACAAACGGGAGAGGTGGAAACGATTCTTTTCTTACAATTATTGCTTTTTTTTAGTAATTCTTGTACTTTAGTTGTTAAACTCATACTTTATTTAGTGTAAAAAAAGGAAAACAATCGCTTTGTAAGTACTATGCAAAAATATTCTATAGTATTTGTTAAATTCTTTGTTAATATCGAATTAAATCTTTATTTCTCTACTTAAATTTATTTCTGATTTACCAAACCTTATATCCATTTTTTATGTTCATTTTGAGCGTCTTGTTGTTCTGTTGCGGATAATTTCATTCATACACTTTTATCTTTTCCTTTATAAGAAATTGAAGACAGTAATATCAATGTAAAATATATTACTTATATATTCAACCAACCAATAACTGTCAAATAACACCTAAAATCTCTCAAATGTCTATTTTTATGTGCTTATCTGACGATTTCTGCCCTGTTTAATTGTTTTTTTACTTCTAATATTGCAATATGATTTTTAAGCGAAAATTGTAAAAGAGTAATATTAAAAAAGAGAGAATTATGAAAACAAGTTTTAGTTTTGAGAAGAATTTAGTGGCGATGCAAGATGAACTATACAGATTTGCTTATAAGTTAACCTCTAATTCAAATGAAGCAGATGATTTACTGCAAGAGACTTCATTAAAAGCTTTAGATAACGAAGATAAATATACACCGGGTACTAATTTTAAGGGCTGGATGTATACTATTATGCGGAATATTTTTATTAATAATTATCGTAAAGTAGTTCGTGAACAAACCTATGTAGATCAAACCGATAATTTATATCATTTAAACCTACCTCAAGATTCGGGTTTTGTTAGCACTGAAGGTGCTTATGATTTGAAAGAAATGCGTAGAATAGTAAATTCTCTTCCTTTGGAATATAAACAACCATTTTCAATGCATGTGGCAGGATTCAAATATCGTGAAATTGCAGAGAAATTGGATTTACCGTTAGGTACTGTAAAAAGTCGTATCTTTTTTACCAGACAACGCCTTCAGGATGAACTGAGGGATTTCGCATAATATAGCTGGAATAAAGATATTATCTAAACTTGTAACTTATATCCAAAATAATTACGCGCGGAACTAAAATATTAGTTAATAAAAAAGGACTTTTATAAAACCGTCTATGCTAATTCTAATTAACGTAGACGGTTTTAAAATAATGCCTGAATATTAAAGCCGTTTTTTCAAGTTCTTCAGAGGTGTTCTCTTTAATTCCTTTCAATCTATATTCCCATCCCATTGCTTCATATTTATGCACACCTAAAGTATGGTAAGGAAGAATTTCTACTCGTTCAATCATCTGATAATTTTTGAAGTGCTCGCACATATCAATGATATCTTTTTCAGAATTGCTAAAACCAGGAACAAGAACATATCTTAACCAAAAGGCTTTACTCTGTTGTTCGAGCCATGCAGCTGTTTGGAGGGTTTGTTCATTTCCTTGCTTTGTAAGTTCTAAATGGCGTTTAGAATTTATTTGCTTGACATCAAGCAAAGCCAAATCGGCGAGATTTAGTAATCTTTCAACATCCTGATTCCACACACTACCATTTGTATCTATGCAAATGTTTATACCTTCATTTTTAAGTTTTATGAATAAAGGAATTAGAGCTTTAGCTTGTAAAGTAGGTTCTCCTCCGGAAAAAGTGATTCCTCCCTTTTTTCCAAAGAAGGCTTTTTGATTAATTGCCATTTGAAGAATTTCTTCAGGATCTATTTCAATTCCTTGCTTAAGTGCGAGAGTATCCGGATTGGCACAATATAAACAACGGAAATTGCAGCCCTGTAAGAATACGACAAGCCGGAGTCCCGGCCCGTCGTAAGTTCCCATTGATTCATACGAATGAATTTTTATATTCATATTTATCTCATTCGTTCGTGGAAGCTTCTGGAGATAACTTCTAATTGATGTTCACGACTCAACTTAACGAAGTTTACAGCATATCCTGAAACACGAATAGTTAGTTGTGGGTATTTTTCCGGATGTTCCATCGCATCTTCCAACATTTCCCTGTTAAGTACATTTACATTTAAATGATGGGCACCTTTCGTAAAATAGCCATCCATCATGGTTACCAAATTATCTACCCGATCCTCTGGTGTTGGACCTAATGATTTTGGTACGATAGAGAAAGTATTACTTATACCATCTTGTGAGTCACGATACCGCAATTTAGCTACTGAATTAAGAGAGGCGATGGCACCATTTTTGTCACGTCCATGCATCGGATTAGCACCTGGTGTAAAAGATACACCTTTTGCACGACCATCAGGAGTAGCTCCAGTCTTTTTACCATACATTACGTTGGAGGTAATTGTAAGTAAGGAAAGAGTAGGTCGAGCATTCTTATATACTGGTAATTTCTTTAATTCTTCGTTGAAAAAGTAAATTAAGTCTACTGCAAGTTTATCTACTTTATCAATATCATTCCCAAAACAAGGGAATTCTCCATCCATATCAAAACCTTCGGTCAATCCGATATCGTTTCGACGAGCCCGGACATTGGCATAGCGGATGGCTGATAATGAATCGATAGCAATCGAAAGTCCAGCAACACCATATGCCAGATTTATTCGTGGATCTGTATCAATGAAAGCCATTTGTGCTTTCTCGTAGTAATACTTGTCATGCATATAATGTATGATATTCATGGCTTCGTTATAAACGCGGGCAATTTCAGTCAATACCTTTTTATAATTGGCCATTACCTCTTCGAATTTCAATGTATTACCAGTGAGGACAGGTATATCTTTTACCATCAATGTACCTGTATTCTCACAGCGTCCGCCATTGATAGCAAGAAGGAGTGCTTTGGCGAGGTTAGCCCGTGCACCAAAAAACTGAATCTGCCGGCCGATATCCTGGTAAGAAACACAACAGGCAATGCCATAATCATCAGATTGCCGCACTTCGCGCATCAATTCATCGTTTTCATATTGAATGGAACTGGTATCCACAGATACTTTTGCACAAAAGTCTTTAAATCCTTGTGGCAGTTCTGGACTCCATAATACGGTTAAGTTTGGCTCTGGGGATGGTCCTAGGTTATATAAAGTTTGCAGAAAACGGAAAGTTGTTTTGGTCACTTTATGGCGTCCATCATTCAGTCGTCCACCGAGTGCTTCAGTAACCCAAGTGGGATCTCCAGCAAAGATATCATTGTAGGATTGCATACGAAGATGACGGACCATACGTAATTTGATAACAAACTGGTCGATTAATTCCTGAGCATAGGTTTCCGTGATTGTTCCTTTTTCTAGTTCATATTGAATGTAGATATCCAGAAATGTTGATACACTACCTAATGACATGGCTGCACCATCTTGTTCTTTTACCGCCGCTAAATATGCCATATAGACCCATTGGACAGCCTCCTGAGCTGTATAGGCCGGACGACTTAAATCAAGTCCATAAGAATCGCCCATAATTTTTATTTCATTCAGAGCCTTGATTTGTTCTGTAACTTCTTCACGAAGGCGAATACGTGCATCTGTCATTGGACCAGTCAGATTCTTTAAATCTTCTTTTTTGGCTTCAATCAACCTGTCGGTACCATACAACGCTAATCTGCGATAATCACCAATAATACGACCACGGGCATAATTATCAGGGAGTCCGGTGATAAAACCTAGAGAACGAAATGAACGAATTTCGTCAGTGTAAGCATCAAAAACTCCATCATTATGTGTTTTACGATAATTTTTGAAGATATCTTTTACTTTTTCATCAACTTCCATTCCATTT
The DNA here is from genome assembly GCA_021201335.1 of Bacteroides sp. Lineage (GTDB taxonomy): Bacteria > Bacteroidota > Bacteroidia > Bacteroidales > Bacteroidaceae > Bacteroides. Next base: position 263,031 of record JAJQFD010000040.1, read on the forward strand.
TCGCGGCAAGCACGTTCCACTACATTAATTCCACCAAAAGGCTTAATGGCTCGACGTAGTAGTTCTTCTGTTTGTAAACCAACAATTAATTCTTGTCCTTTATCAATATAACCCGCTTTGTGTGAAGTAATGGTTGAAACTGTTTTATTGTCCAAAGATCTTACACCATTGTTGTTTCTTTCTTCCTCAATTGCATTTAGGCAGAGGGACCATATGTGTTTAGTTCTATCGGTCGGGCCTTGCAAAAAAGAGGCATCACCGTCGTATGGTTTTAAGTTCCTGCCGACAAAGTCTCTTACGTTGATTTCTTTACTCCAGATTCCATCATTAAAGGTTTTGATCAATTCCATATTTTTTATATTGAGATTAGTTGTCTTTAACGGTTACAAAATTACAGGCTTTTTTCCATATAATCTATATGATCAATCACATATTTATGTTATACAACATAATTTTTATTATTTACAGATGTTTGTTTTTATACTTCTAAGTGGGCTTTTTAAGGAATTTATAAAACACTATTGCATTGACTTTTAATTTGTTTATTGAGATGGTAGCATTCTCTTGAGATTCTGATAGGATTGAATACAAGATAGCCACTTTCCCCATGCTTCTTCGTATTAAATGGAATTTCCCTGGCTTCTCTCGTTGAATATCTCAGGTTTTTGCCTCAACTCCTCACTATAAGTAAACCCGTAGTGCATTTAGGCAATACAAGTTTTAAATTGTTAATATTCTTGTTATTTAATTTGTTTATTAACTGTATTACAGTCAGTGCCATTATTTTAGACAATACTCTGTTTTTAAATCCATCAAAAGATT
>JAJQFD010000059.1 GCA_021201335.1 Bacteroides sp.
GTTGTAATTAGCTTTCGAAATTGTATCTTTGACTTTATAAAACAGCACGATCATTGTAACTGAAATAAAATCAGATATTTATGAAGTCTTTTAGAAAATTAAAAATGAGTTGTTTTATAAGTGAAATCCCACGGTTAAAGTGGGATTTTATTTTTAAAATAATTCTAGTTGTTGATAAGGTGTTTTAACTGGCTTTTCTTTTTTTCCTTGAAACAATTCCATTTGGCTAAATTGTTTATCCGTTATACAAAGAATACCTATTTGACCTTGTTCGGGAAGAAAACTTTTCACTCTTTTGATATGCACTTCAGCATTTTCACGGCTGGGACAGTGTCTTAAATAAATGGAGAACTGGAACATAGTGAATCCATCAGTTATTAACTTCTTACGAAAATCAGAATATATTTTTCTTTCTTTTTTCGTTTCAGTTGGAAGATCAAAAAATACGAGTACCCACATAATGCGATATTCACTAAAACGTTCCATATAGTATTATTCAAAAGAAGGATAGATAACCTTACGTGTTTCACCTAAATAGCATCTGGCCAAAGAAGCAGATGTCTGTGATACAGCTACCATCAAAGGACTCCTTTGCCCATTGATTATTACATCTGTTACCGGAATATTTAAGAGTTGAATCTTAATAACTCTTGATAATTCTTCAAAATTACTTTGAGTGTCTATAATTTCTACAATTAGTCTGTCTACAAAGGGTCGATAAGGTTCCATTATATCATCTGCTAAGCAGTACGCATTATATCGGTTATGATGATGAATACCTAATGTGGGTAATAATCCACTTGCAACTAAAGAACGTGCAACAATGGCACGGAGTATCGCATATCCATAATTTAATAAGTTGTTTGGAGGGATTCCATCTCTTTTGCGTGTAAACCCCTTAATCTCAGGAAACATATTAGCCCAATAATAAGCAGCAGCTCTTCCTTCCAGATTATCGCTATCTCCACTTTTTACATCTTTACTCCAGGCTAACATATTTTTTACAGTTTGTTTTCGGATATTTTTTAAAACAAATGCCTGATTAATTATTTTGGCTTGGATAGTCTGTTGCCAAAGCTGTTTCTTAAGGGGAAGAGATGCTTCGATTTGCGCCTGGAAACGCTCACTCTGTGTATTATTTCCATCCAACGGAAAATGTAGCCCTATTGGCATACGATTACTACCACAAGTTATTAAAGCACAATTATTTGCTAATAAACACTCAATTGCTCCATGAGTAAGGGTTATTTGTTTGTTATCAAGTATAACAATTCCAACATCTTCTATCGGTATGGTTGTGGTATGATCTTCTTTAAAAGACTCCGGGAGTAAATCATTTTTTACTACTTCCGGAAACTTTATAACCAGTTGCTTATTTTTTACACTTAAATAAGTTGGATTTTCAAAGTAAAGTGTTTTCTTAATCATAACTTATCCGGTTTGAATTTCACCTAAACAATTTAACCTGATTTTATAGGGAGAGAGTGCCAATAGTGATTTAACACTTTTAATTCGATAAAAGCGCTTGCTTAATCTGGCATTATTGTCATTAATAATTTGGGTTTCCAGATGATGTCTGAAATAATAATCATTACTTGTGATACTTTGTACCCGATATAGTTTCTCACTCAGTGCTTTATAATTTTTGTTTTTTATAGCTACCTTTATATCATCCTGATTCATATCCAGAATCAAGGCTTCATTTTGTTGGAGGCTCAATTCAAGGGTTACATTAGCTGGAGGAAGTTTTTCGAAAAAACTTTCAGAAAAGGAATTCTCCGGTTGAGAGAGAATAAAATCCCAAACTTCATTTGAATTTTCAATAACTACCGGAATGCCATATTTTTTTCTTTCAACCGCATGCCAGAAAGTACAAATGTGCTCTATCTTTCCACCTTCCGGGTTAGTATATATGGCTACATGATGATTGTTTCCGGGTTTAACAAAACCAATTTCTTTGCCCTGATGATCTTTTCGAACTGGAACAATAGCCGATAATCCTGTGTAGCAGCGTACCGAATGGATGGGATGTTTTAGTCCTTCATCTTCATACCATTTAATGGTTTTATCGCCCGATTGAATATCTTTAAAAGCTTCTTTATGTTTTCCACCAAATTTATTTAATCTATTCTCAAGTATTTTACGAATTCTACCATCTATAACTTTCGATGTTTTATTAAAATTAGTATCTACCCTATATTTTATCACATATTCTTCTTTAAAACAACTTGCATATTCCAACACTTCAGTTTTTTCTTTATTTAAATAGATGGGCTCTTTTTTAATGGATGCGGTTGCCTTTTTAACGTCATTATTACATTGTAGGAGCCTTTCTGTTATTAACTGTTTGATAAAAGAGTTAAATATTAGATATGGATTTTCAAAAAGATATTTAAGAGGTTTCTCTTTTTCAATTGTTTTTATTCTTCCATAAACACTCTCTTCACTTAAGGAACCACGTGGTACTATAATATTTGTTTGAACTACTTTTCTATTTCCGCGTTTTCCTGTTTTTCTGTTTCCTTTGGTTGCGACTTTTTTGCCCGCTTTAAATGAGATCAGAATATTAGCTGCTGCTTGTTCAACTTCCACTACATTAAAAGGACATTGAGCAATTATATATCTTTCCAGCAATGAACGTTTTTCTCTAAATTTTTGAGAGCAATCCATTATAGCCCGTTCCATTTCTTCCCGAGTGGTACTTGAGCTCAAATTATTAAACTTCTGTATGTAACCTTGTTTGGTACAGGCAATAACCAAAGCGTCTATGGCATGATGACGATGGTCATCTCTTTTGCTCCAACCGGAAATCACTTCTTTGGTATGTTTGTTTTTTCCATGCTCGCTTTCCCATTCCACCATTTCAGTTAATCCCAATTCTTTGTATTTCCTGAATTGAAGATTCATGGTTACATCATCCCATCCCCATAAATGACGAAGTTCTGCTGTAACATTACCACTGGTACACCATACTTCGTGACAAATAGTTTGTAAAATTTCCCGTGCTTTTTTGGCGATGTACTGACTTTCTCTTAACTGACGGTCTATAAAATCATCCGGAATTTCACTTTCTGTCATCAGGAGTTTGTCTCTTTTTGTTTTACTGATAATTTTATTCGTATATAAAGAGTTTATCCGCTCCAAATAGGCTTCTAATTGCTGTGGTGATTTGCTTGCCATAAAATCATACGCTGTCATATTATCTTTTGTAGAATTACATTTGCGATGTGCCAGGGTCTTGTTGCTTTGTGAATCGTCAAACAATTTTGATTTGGGGATGATGTGTTCAATATCTACTTCATTTCCTCTTATGGCCTCCGTTAAAGATATCGGTTGTCCGCAATATATGCATATGGCATTTAATTTTTTCTCATGATTGTCCATTTCCTCGTATAATCGCCACTTAAGAATATTGTTACGGGTTGCCCGAAGACCATATTCCTGAAGACTTTTGATTATTTCTTCATTTTCTCGCTGGCGTTTGCTCATTGCTTTGTCCGTATTATTACGTTCTTCTTTGCTTTGTTTTAATTCGCGTGCCAGTTCTACTCTTATTTCATCCGGTTTGCCATATTTATCGATGATGGCATTGACTACATTAACCATTTGATTGAGAATCTTTTCAACGATAGGTTGTCTTAAAGATTTTTTTTCTACCGGTCTTAATTTATCCTCTAGTTTTTGGTTGAATCTTTCTTCTTTAGTTTGAGAGTTTGAATGGTTGTAGCCTGCGTAACTCATCGCATTACTGTAAATATCTCCTTCCATCAGATAAGGTAATATTTTTCGCATGGATTTCGCTGATTTATTTCCAAACTCAAATCGGGTGAAATCAATCTGAGCCAATTTTTCCGCCGTTTCTTCATCTATTTGAAATTTACGAATGAGCGTAGAGATACATTCCTTACTGTCATTGATAGAATAAATAACATGCCATAATTGGTAGAGTGGTTCCTTTTCTACACAAGGATCTACATATTTTACGCTTTTCTCTCCTTTAATTTCGCCATTTTTTCTGCCATAACAATAAGTTATCTTATCTGTATTTATCACGTTTACGTTAAACTGAAGGTAGTTATTATATGCTGTATTTCCGTTAAAACATTTTTTTATCGCCGCCTTAGTTATATTACCTTGTATTCCTTTCTCTAGTTGTTTGCCTACAGTATATTCCTTTTTATTAATTCCCAGTATTTTAAATAAGTCATTGGTGGTCAGTTTTTCATTATTATCCAGATGATAAAAAAGAGCTTTCTTTTGCTCTAAGGAAAGAGAGTAAGATTCTCCTTTATTTGATTCTATTTTTAAATTATTAATACTTTCCCATATCTTAGCCATTTGAAAAAGGGGAGAACTTTTAGGAGCTACTTTGGGACCTACAAAGTATTCTTTGTTGTTCCTTTGGGTCCGGAATCCTTCAAATTCACACACACTCACCAGCCCCTTTTGTGATTTTAGTGGGCGTTGATAGTAAATAATTTCGTTTCGTATTTTATGGATAAGTTCCTCTGGTAAGTGCAAATGTTTTTTTGTCTATTACAGATAGTGTCGAATTCAGCGATATAGGCTTCCCGGGGAAAGATATTATCTTTAATTCGATAATATTCATCTTCTTTTAATTGATTGTAAAAGAATTGTCCGATAGTTAGATTCAGTTCTTTTATAGTTTCATAACGGCTCTTTATTTCAGAAACCAAATCAGTATCTTTTTTATCCGCATTAGCGTCACTCCTGCCACTTTTATATCCTCTTTTTTGATTTAATAACAGCAATAATCTTCCTAATTCTTTTTTTGATATTTCTTCTGATACGGCTCTGCTTCTTAATTCCCACAATTGCATTTTTGATAAGTTACTTAAGGTCTCATCTGGCATCATGTCGTCTTTTATCAGCGTATCTATTAAAAATTTCCTCCGTAATTGGTAGCGATCATATCCTTTTCGGGTGGTACGGGCTTTAGTTCTTATTGAATTACGGCTTTCTCCGGTTCCTTTTGAGAAATCTTTTCCTTCTGTGCCTTCATAGGGAATGATTCTACTTCCTAAACCGAGTATTTTATTTTTATTTTCTTCGATAAGTGCCCATCCAATAGAAGCAGCGCCCAGATCTAATCCTAATATTCTTTTCATGTTTTGTGGTGTTAATTGATATTTTTATTCAAGTGCCCTAAAAATACTATAAATTATTTTGAAAAATTTATTTGCATAATCAAAAAGAATTAATTAGATTTGCCTTACAATTTTGAAGCTAATCACAATAAGGATTATTCCGTTGTGAGAACATTTAAGGCGGGGAGACTCGCCTTCATTTTTTTTCTGATCCCATGTAATTTTTCACTGTTTCTTTCAGTAAATCGCCGTATTTGTAAATATCATCTAAAGATTCAATATGATTTTTTGTTTCTTTTTTGTCTTTATCAAAAGTTGCTATATATTTTTTATTTCCATTGAAATATAACCTACATATCGGTTTACGATTATTATTTTCAAATAAGATAGCAAAATAGGTCTGAGCATCTCTGTAAATCACTTTAGAAATATCGATTACTTCTCTTAAAATGGCTTTTACAACCATATAACCTTCCAGTTCTTCTGTCGTAGTGACCACATTATTTTCATTGGCTGAAGTTTCCTTTGTGGGTCTGGTGCTCTCGTTATTTTCTTCCTGAGCGGTTTCTGATTTTAAGGCTGATTTTAATCTTTCAGAAATAGTATCGCTAATTAGATTACTAATTGATTTTTTGACTAAAGAAGTGAATTGTTCCAGAAGTTTCGGAGTTATCATCCCTTCATATATTTGCTTGGATAGCAATTTAACGAATTCAGGAGAAGGATTTGCAAATTCTTTGGACAAAACAGCTTTTAACTGGCTAGTGTATTTAAGTTCGCTGGCTGAACTTAAAATACTATCTATATTGAAATAAGTTTTATGGAACTTTTTAAGTTCATCAATGTGATGAGATTTCAGGTCCAGAAGATTAATCTCCAGAAAAGGTTTTTCATCCATTTTATTGGGAGTTTCCAGATCAGTATAAAATCTGTATATGATACCGTTTGTAAGTAACCCGAATTTGGCTTTAGAAACATGAAAATACCGAAGAAGTTGATTATCATGCAGCGTAAGTTCCTGGTTCCAGTGTTTACATTCTATGAGTAGAATGGGTTCATTGTTATTCATAATAGCATAATCAATTTTTTCACCCTTTTTAGTACCAATATCGCAAATGAACTCAGGCATTACTTCTAATGGATTGAAAACATCATATCCTAACGACTTAAGTAAAGGAAGGATCAGTGCATTCTTTGTCGCTTCTTCTGTCAGTAAATTGGTTTTCAGTTTTTCAATTCTTTCGGATAACTGTTTAATTTCGTCTTTAAAATCCATGGTATTATATTTAAGAATTATTGATTCTCCAAGAGTATTAAATCGATTCACAGGTTAATTCCGCAAAATACAAATATATTTATTTTAATGTAAAAATAAATACTGAACGGATAGACAAATTTATTGTCTTATATGATTTTACTGTTTGATTATGAGTTATTTACGGAATTGCTGAGTAGACATTTGTTTTCTTCTTTATAAATAAATGAATGAATACGATGGATTATATTAAATGGATAGAAGCCATCCAAACCTTTATTCTCCTTTAAAGGCCTAGATGGCTTCCCCCTTACTTAGTTCTGATTAGACCAGCAACAACTAATCAAAGCTATGACTGTAAAGGCATTCCTAAAGTCTTCTTATGACTTTCATCTTTATTCATTCATCTTATTATTTACAATCTCTATCATCTTTTGTAACTCAGATGCACCGTTGGAATTGAGGTATACAGGAGTAACGTATTTTTTATCTCCGGTATATAGTTCCACCATTTGGTTTGCCTGAGAATTATTTGATTCTTTGGGGAAAGGGAGTAATAGTTTCCTGAATTTCAATGTTTGCTTTCCGAATACAGGAAAATTCATTTCTTTTGAAAAGAAAATCTCTACTCCTGAATCTTTCTTTTTCATTTCATTTATTTTTTCAGAAGTTACAATGAGTTTGTAACAATCATCAATCCCCAGAATGAGATTTTTAATTATTTCATAAAATTCCGGCTCATTTACTATTATCTCTTTTTGAGTGTTATTGGTGAAATAATAAACCTTGAAATCATTTTTCTGTTTTGGCATAGAGCAACTGAGAATTGGAATAAATGATAATAGAGTTATAACATATTTCTTCATATTAATGAGTTGTGATTTCATCCAATAGAGTAGCACTGTCGTAGACACTATCTCCAATATCACCCGTTTCAATGGAAAGGGTAATTGTTTTTCCCTGATAGCTACTGATATCAAAGGTTGAGTATTGCCATCCCGTCATATATACATCACCCTGATCGAACACAATGGATGGAGAGACTTTTACTAAGCTATATTGACTGGCAAATTGGTCAATGGCTTTATTAAACAGCACATTTGTAGTACCACCCTCTTTAATAGAGATTCTAAGATAATCCTGATATTTGCTTCCCACATATTCCATAAATTCTTCCGATAAAAAATTCCATTTTAAAGAAAGAATTGTTTCATTGGTTACTTTAAATGTCTGATGGATACTTCCATAGTTAAGTGTATATCCTAATCCAGTTGATACAATTCCCATATAGTAAGGCTGTGTTGGATACTGAGGACCAAGCTGAGTAATGATACGTCCGTCACCGGAAACATTCCAGCCGTTTAAATTTCCATATTCAAAATCTCCATTAATTAAGCCCAGATAAAAATGCATCTCTGTGCTGCCTCTGAATTCATACATTCCATCAGCTTTAAATGATTCTCCTGTTGTTTTCAGTTCATCTCCCACAAGACTGGAAAAAAACTCATCCGCTTTATTTTTACAGAAACTGACATATACATTATCTCTGAAACCCAGATATGTTTTTGCTCCTTTGCTAATAAATGCGTTGGACAAACGATCAGTTTTTGTACTTTCGCAAGAGCCGTTAAAGATAACACTATTGGCAAATTTACCGTTAATTTTATTCTTTATAAATTTAGCTGTTACCGCATAATATGTTCCGGAACTCATTGTAATTACACTGGTATATCCGGAAAAGAATTCAATGATTCCTTCATCGATAAGTGCTTCCAGCATAGATGTTTTCTCTTTAGTTAGAATTAAATTCCCATCTGCTCCGTGTGTGTCTAAAATAACAATACCATAATTTATCATGTTTTGCAGAGATGCCCTATTGCAGTCATTATTTGTGAGATAGGTTATTTTGTTTGTGAAATCTATCGGACTTGTATTAAATATGGGTCTGAGAGAGGTTTCCATGGCTTGGGGGAATTCATTCTGGAAAGGAGCCCAGATGAAAACACTTTTATTTTGAATAAAGTTATCATCTTTAGTGGAAGAGGCTCTTGATCTAATGGCTTGTCTTTCTATCTTTTTTTCGAATGTACCTCTTGTTTGCTTTTCCAAAGGAAGTGTGGCTTTTTTGCTTCTGGGGCTATCATCTGTTTTCCTTCCTTTTGTGTCATTGGCTCCTAATAATACGTATGATTCCAAATCTGATGTATGCATGATGGTAATCAGATTATTATTTTCTGAAACTTCTTTAACATCCGGCTGATCAAAAAGCCATGTTATCAATTGCTGTGTAACCTCCGTTTGTTCAATACCAGATTTTAATAATTCAGCAATTTTTTCCTCGGCGTCTTCGTGAATCGTGAGTAAACTTTTCACTTGCATCTCGGCATTTTCCTTGTTAATGGTGTTAAAACTGAAAACGGAAGAAAATGCTTCTACTTCTCCTGCCTCTTCTGTTGTTTTAGCCGATATTCTAAATCTTGTTTCTCCTATTTGTTTGAAATTAAAGGTATATTTCGTAGAGAATACATTATCTCCTTTAATTTCATCTCCATCATTCTCAAGATCTCCTTCATCAGTTAGTGAACAAATCTCTTTGACGAATTTGTTATTACCATCAACTTCAACCAGTTTTACACTGGAAGGGATTAGATTTTCATTAGGGGCAATACTAGTAGTTATCCAAACTTCTGTAGGTATATTTGTGAAGAAGATATTATTATTGGTATAAGGTACACCCAAGAAAGTAAGATGTTTATTTCTGGTGACAACAATTTGTGTGTCGGTTTTATTGTTGCTGGCATCAATGGCAGTTATTGTAATTATATTATCACCATCTGTTAGTGGAAGATCAGATATATTCCATTCTTCCAATCCGATTGCGGTTCCATTTTGTCCGGAACTGGATTGCCAGCTTATGGTTTTAAGAGCAAAGTTATCATGTGCAGTACCGCCAATCGTCAGGTTATCTTCCGAGGTAACATATGCCCCTTCAGATGTGGGATTCATAATATAGATGCTTGGAACTTCCGTATCAGATACTTGCTCATCATCGTCATTGCTGCAGGATTGAAATAGCAAGCTGAGAATTGCCATAATTAATAGTGGAATACTAACAAAGGTTTTTAATTTTGCCGTGTTAAAAAATAGTTTAGTAATTTTCATAACTTTTTAATTTTGGTTTGTTTGAATAAGATATATTATTCGTTGTCTAGCAGGATTAATATTTCTCAGATAAGCTATGAGTCCGTTTTAAAATTTTAACACTAATATATAATAGTAGTTTATTGTCGTTTTTTTGTATCTTTTTCATTAAAAACAATACAAGTAAAAAAAACGAACAAAATTTAAATGAACTCAAAATGAACTTTTGGTCTTAAATGATGTGTTTGTAAAGATGAAATTGTTTGAATGTCAATGTTTTAATTTTTAGCAATACAATTTTATATAGGTTTGTGTGTGTTTCTAAAGTGTATTAAGTGTTGTGGCTTGATTTAATTTTTTGAAATTGTAGCAATCAGATCTAAATAAATCATTCAGTTTTGAATAATTCATTTTAAATGGCTTAGGCGTCCTAACATTTATGTTTTACTTTGAGCTTTTAATTCCCAACAGAATATGTTAGAAAATTTAAGCAGCTTCTTTGAATTTGAAATGATTTTTACAATCCCAGTAAGGTAATTTATACGAGTGCATATTCAGTAAAACTGATGATTCATATATTATTACTATTTGTTTGCAAACATAGCCAATTTATTTTAAAGAATGCAAATGTTTTATTAAGTATTTTTATTGATTTAGTTTATATCTTTTATGTGAACAATTATCTTTTGATATAAGGTAAATTATTTTTTTGATTAAAAGGTTGTCTCTCAAATATTTTAGATGACACGCGATGTAAATACAATTCTGTGATTAGCCCAATTGTGATGTAATTAAAGGGGGAAACAGAAGAAGCAAAGAAAACAATCATTAAAAAATAGTGTTATTGACTTAACCGTTCTGAGTGGGAGATGAAGGGAGATGATTGCTTCTTGAAAGATGACTCTAGGAATGGTAAAAAAGTTTTTTTCAAAGGATAATCATCAAAAACCTAATTTATGAAGGATAATAAACAATATGAAGATAGCTTCAAGAGTGTAAATGTTGCTTTAATCGTAATATTTAGCATATTGTGTCTATTTACTTTAATAAGTTGCTAATTAGAATTATATTGCTTTTGAAAGTGGATAAATATGTTCAAATCTACATTAGTGCGATTATTACTTGGATATACGGTTTTCCATTTGAATTCTAGTATTGTTTCAATTTTACATGAGTGCGATTATTACTATTTCTTTTCATTCTCTATGCATCGTACTTTAATGGTTTCAATTCTACATTAGTGCGATTATTACAAGGATAAGAATAAAATAAATACAATTGATTCTATTGTTTCAATTCTACATTAGTGCGATTATTACACGACTATAAGATGTGGATCACCGTACCCGGAAACGGTTTCAATTCTACATTAGTGCGATTATTACATTAACTTCTTCAATACCGATTGCACCGTAACTGCGTTTCAATTCTACATTAGTGCGATTATTACTATGGATAATTCTTGTTTATCTTTATCATATAACAGTTTCAATTCTACATTAGTGCGATTATTACAGGCTGAGAACGATAATATACAGCTCCTCCTTTACAGTTTCAATTCTACATTAGTGCGATTATTACGACATAGGCTCCGTTCAGTTTGCTTTATCTTCACAGTTTCAATTCTACATTAGTGCGATTATTACTAGGATTAAACGATAAAGTGACTTTTTCATTTACCTCGTTTCAATTCTACATTAGTGCGATTATTACGAATTTCTATTATGATTATGTACAGGGTTGGAGGGAGTTTCAATTCTACATTAGTGCGATTATTACCCGACAATTGGCATTAAACACGGAGGCGATCAAAAGTTTCAATTCTACATTAGTGCGATTATTACTGTTTAAAATAAAACATGTTTTTTTAGCTTTAATATTGTTTCAATTCTACATTAGTGCGATTATTACAATTAACAGTATGGACCTGGACGAACTCCGAGAATGTTTCAATTCTACATTAGTGCGATTATTACTTGTTTCGGGCCGCTTCTACGATATTGAAGTAAACTGGTTTCAATTCTACATTAGTGCGATTATTACGGAGAAAACAGAAACCACCTATAACGTTACTTTTGAGTTTCAATTCTACATTAGTGCGATTATTACGCGGTCGACATTAAGGGAAAAAGCGGACATAACGAGTTTCAATTCTACATTAGTGCGATTATTACGCCCCTAAACGCGTCGCTCTTACCGTATGGAAAGCCGGTTTCAATTCTACATTAGTGCGATTATTACATTTCTATTATGATTATGTACAGGGTTGGAGGGAGTTTCAATTCTACATTAGTGCGATTATTACTTTAAAGAATCTGGACTTATTTCAGCGCAAAACGAGGTTTCAATTCTACATTAGTGCGATTATTACCATCGAGGAAGAGGGTCGACATGCCGCCCCTGGAACTAGTTTCAATTCTACATTAGTGCGATTATTACTGAACTTGTGGCCGCCGATATGGAATTATATCACTTTGTTTCAATTCTACATTAGTGCGATTATTACTCTATGTAGGTACCACCCCTTTCGTGCTGTATTACAAGTTTCAATTCTACATTAGTGCGATTATTACGCACGGAAGATACGGAAGAAAATGAAGGCGTTAGCAGTTTCAATTCTACATTAGTGCGATTATTACACTTTTGATGGCGATCCGACGGTCGCCGTATGGAAGTTTCAATTCTACATTAGTGCGATTATTACACGAACGCAGGGCGGCGACGCGTCGAACGTACTGCAGTTTCAATTCTACATTAGTGCGATTATTACATTGTGCGACAGGTACAGTCGACAGTGGATCAAACGTTTCAATTCTACATTAGTGCGATTATTACCATAAAGCTTGCAACACCACCCCCGGAAAGAAGTGTTTCAATTCTACATTAGTGCGATTATTACATAGCAGGTTCAACCTCCCAAATAATTGGTGATATGTTTCAATTCTACATTAGTGCGATTATTACGGTACGGCCTCGGGCACTTTTTATGCGGTATGTTGGTTTCAATTCTACATTAGTGCGATTATTACAGGAAACAGACGAGGATGAAGATGAAACCCTAAGAGGTTTCAATTCTACATTAGTGCGATTATTACTAATTATTGAAACCGGAACACCTCCATTACCACCGGAGTTTCAATTCTACATTAGTGCGATTATTACTAAAAAGTATGTCAATAAAAATGAAATATGATCCCAAGTTTCAATTCTACATTAGTGCGATTATTACATTATTTATAAATTCATCCGTCTCGATCGTGAAATGAGTTTCAATTCTACATTAGTGCGATTATTACACCTGGGTGGCACCGATGCCACCCTCGTGGCTCGAATGTTTCAATTCTACATTAGTGCGATTATTACGTATTCATCACAGGGCGATGGTGCGTTCGTTATTTTGTTTCAATTCTACATTAGTGCGATTATTACTACCACTTCTAAAAGTTACATAATAAGTGTTTTGCAGTTTCAATTCTACATTAGTG
>JAJQFD010000034.1 GCA_021201335.1 Bacteroides sp.
TAAAATTTATTCCATAGAAAAGAGTCTGTTGATTCCTAACAATAACAGTACGGCTGCTACAATAACCAATGTTTTCAGATCAAAGTTTGTTGTGGCAAAATACTGCCACCCTGCTACAATTATATCAGAAATCAAACCCGACAGAATTCGTAATCCGTCGAATGCAAAGAACAAGATGATGGCCAGAGCTGTACAAACAGATGTCCAGATGCTCGAAATTCGCCAGGCTTTATCCGGCAAATGCATCATGACACGTTTGGAGAATCCGTCATCCACAACTTCTTGTTTATGTTCGGTAAAGAACTGCTTCAAAAGTTTATCATCAGTTTCCATCATAACCATTTTGTTTTAAATACTTAGCTAACTTTTCTTTTCCTCGTGAGAGGTGAGATTTCACAGTACCGGAAGGACATCCGGTTATACCTACAATCTTATCGATACTGGTATCTTCCATATAAAACAATGTAATGCAGGTACGTTCTATCTCTTTTAGATTTTTTAAGGCTTCATAGATGTCCATCTGTTGTCCCACATTCACTTGTTCAGTGCTGTGGCTAATATCTACTTCCCTGCTATCCAAGTCGGCAGTCTCTTTTCGACTGCGAATATAATCATAAAAAACATTATAAGCAATTCTATAGAGCCACGTTGAGAAGTTCGATAGGTTTCTGAATGAGGCGATATTGGTATAAGCTTTTATGAACGTATCTTGTGCAAGGTCATCACTCAACTCACCGTCTCCACAGGTTAGGTTCAGAAAGAACCGCCTGATGGGTGATTGATACTTCTTTACCAACTGGTCGAAAGCCCTGGCATTTTTGAATGCCACGACTTGCGCCACCAATGATATGTCATTGAGTTGCCCCATTTCTTAAAATTCTGAGCGATCGTTTTTCTTCTTATTATCAGAGTCTTGAGAACGTGCAATAAATATTTGTCCGACACCGGTGAACAAGACTAGCAGTCCGATAGATCCTACACCAAAGTTTCCGGTGATGGCCCAAAGGAATATAAATAATCCAAGGCCGGTGAATGCATTTTTGATACCTTTCCCCTGAAGATCTTTATTGGTAGGGCCGTCAATGACCAGGTTTTCGGGTAGAGGCTGGCCTGACTCCAATGCTTTTTCAATGAGCTGGTATTTCGCCTTTCGATTTTTATAACGGAAATAAAAAGCTATAAAAATAACAAAGAAGGGAAGCCCGAATATTAGTATGATGGAGATCAAGGAAATAACTATGCCTCCTTTAGCCATCGATCCTAAGTCAAACGGGAAATCGGAGAAATCGCTATTGGAAGATTTTTCATTTTTCTTTTTAGATCCTTTCGGAGCACTAGCCTCGCTATCTTCCCACTCTGTAATAACTACAGTATCACCTTTCTTGGCATCAACCGAAGTTGATTG
Organism: Bacteroides sp.; assembly: GCA_021201335.1. Classification (GTDB taxonomy): domain Bacteria; phylum Bacteroidota; class Bacteroidia; order Bacteroidales; family Bacteroidaceae; genus Bacteroides. Next base: position 1,406 of record JAJQFD010000034.1, read on the forward strand.
TGTCTCAGTTGTAACAACTTGTTTCGCTGTCGTTTTCTCCTGCCCGAATACCTGGGCAAAGAAAGCAGTTGCGATTAATGTCAAAATAATAATTCGTTTCATGATCTTATTGCTTTTATCTTTTTTGTTTCTTTGATGGTTAGACGTAGTAACCGGTGCCGAAAGTTGCAAAGAGAAGTATTTTTTTTGATATTTGCATCCATTAACTTCAAAAAGATGATTTTACCCACAGATTTTATTGCCCAAACACGTGCCCTCCTTGGGGAAGAAGAGTTTCAACGCCTTTCTTTAGCGTTGGATGAAGCTCCTCCGGTTAGTGTCCGGCTGAATCCTTTTAAGCCAATTGAGGAACTGGCAATCGTAGCGGAACAAAGTACAATTCCCTGGTGTTCGGATGGCTATTATCTGAAGGAGCGACTGACTTTTACCTTTGATCCTCTTTTTCATGCCGGTTGCTATTACGTACAGGAAGCTTCGTCGATGTTTTTGGAACAGGTAATCAAACAATATATTGAATCATCTGTAACTGTACTCGACCTCTGTGCTGCGCCAGGAGGAAAATCTACCCATCTTCGGAGTTTGTTGCCGGAAGGAAGTTTATTGGTAGCGAATGAGGTCATTCGCAGCCGTTCGCAAATACTGGCCGAAAATTTGATAAAGTGGGGACATCCCGATGTGGTGGTTACCAATAATGATCCGTCTGATTTCTCTTCATACACTTCTCTGTTTGATGTAATTTTGGCTGATGTTCCTTGTTCGGGAGAAGGAATGTTTCGGAAAGACCCGACTGCCATTGGAGAATGGAGTTTAGTAAATGTGGAAATATGCAGTCAGCGTCAGCGACGTATTGTTTCGGATATATGGTCTTCCTTGAAGCCTGGTGGAATTTTTATTTATAGTACCTGTACCTATAATACCAAAGAGAGCGAGGAAAATATAGCTTGGATACGGGATGAATTGGGAGCAGAGATTCTTTCAGTAGATGTTCCGACCGAGTGGCAAATTACCGGCAACCTGTGGACGGAGGATTTTCCGGTTTATCGTTTTCTTCCTCATAAAACAAAGGGGGAAGGATTTTTCCTGGCCGTTTTACGAAAAGCAGTGGATGAGCCTGTGTCTCCCTTTCATTATAAGAATAAGAGTAAGAAAGCGAAAGTTGATTTCTCACCGCAATGGTTATGTCAACAAGAAGATTATCAGTTGTCAGAACAGGGAACGATCCTATCAGCTGTTCAGAAAAACCAGGAGCAAACAATCGGGATGCTGAGGCAAAAACTCCGGGTGATTCATGCAGGCATTACTTTGGGAGAGAGAAAAGGTAAAGATATCATCCCGTCTCATGTATTGGCAATGAGTAACAGGCTATCCCAGAACAGTTTTTATCGAAAGGGCGTATCGTATGAAGAAGCGATTGCATATTTACGCAAAGAGGTTATTGTTTTTTCGGAAGAGGTACCCAAAGGGACTGTTTTACTTACGTACAAAGATATTCCTCTTGGCTTTGTTAAAAACATAGGCAACAGGGCCAATAATCTCTATCCGCAGGAGTGGCGAATTCGCAGCGGGTATATGCCGGATGAGATCCGGGTACTGTAAAGGAAAAAACTAACTTTATGAAGGATAAAATGCAACCGCAATTTGATTCAAGTTGCGGTTGCATTTGGGGTAAATCCAATAAGGATTTGGTGTTAAAGACGGTTGCATTTTATAGGTATTCTATCGGATAGCTTTACAACCTGTTTTTATAGATATTCGCCATTGCTTTTTGATACTGGTTTTGTAGTTGCAGATAATTTAATTTGCTCTGATACACGACAGAAACTTCCACGAAATATTCAATCATCGATATCTGTCCACCTGTTAACGCCATCTTCAACAATTTCAAATCAGACTGTGCCTGGAAAGTCTTTTCATATTCTTCCATCGAAGTCCGCAAGCTTTTTGCTTCGTTATATACTTGCGATAACTCAGACTCAACTTGCAGGGTGGTATTCTCTTTCTGGAAATTCAGGTTCAGACTTTGAGCCTTTGCCATTTTCACTTTGTTCCGGTTTTCAAAAAGCGGAATCGAAAACCCAACCACGAACCCATTGAACGGATCACCAGATTCGGTATTGCGGCGATACCCCAATTCCAGCTTGGGTAACCACTGCGATTTGTTAACCACCGTTTGCTGATGCGCCGCGGCTGCTTCTTTGAAGATTGTTTGAAGCTGTTGATCTGACGCTACAACTTCCGACCTTAATTGCTCGAAATCTTCCGGGAAGAGATGGTTAGGGTAGGTGGTTCCTTCAAAGGTGATCGGTTCGTTTCCGTTGAGTGCCAACAGTTCTTTAAGTTTATTTTGGAGGTTGGTTTCATTCAATCGCGCTTCGGTTTTTACATTCAGGAGTTCCAGGTTTATTTTGTTCGTTTCCAAAATGTTGGCATCCCCCGTTTCCAATCGGGTGGCATACATTTCGGCTAACTGTTCAGCATTGTTTAATCTTTCGTCGAGGATTTCTTTTTCTTGACGGAGCATGATAATATCCAGGCATACTTCTTTTGCCTGAAGCAAGATGTCTCTGCGGGCTATGCTTGCCTGACTGTCAAAGCTGCTCATTTTCAGTTTATTCAACTTGTTCCTGCTGGCATACAGCGTGGGAAAATCAAATGATTGCGAGATGACCAGTTCGCTGACCGTTTCATCACTGTTTTCTTTTCCCCATAAATGGGCGTAAGAAACGGTTGGGTCAGGTAAATTGTTATCTGTCCTGGCTTCCAGCTTTTGCGAATGAATGAGTTGCGCATTGGCTTTCAGGTCTATGTTATTGGTTTCAATCTGAGTCAATACCTGTTCTATACTGTTTTGCTGTGCATTTACGCCTACTGCAAAACAAAGGGAAAATAGAAATATAATTTGTTTCATAATTATCTTATTAGAATTTAGAATGGAGGAGTTAAGTAGTTAAGAATACCATGCGGTGGCAATTCTTACCTATTTTATTCTCAGTTCCTTAACTTTCTGACTCCTTAACTATTGATTTCCTGTTCATCATCAGATAGACTATTGGGATAATAAAACCATTCAGAAAAGTCGAAGTAAGTAGTCCACCTAAAATAACTTTGGCCATCGGGCTTTGAATTTCATTGCCGGGTAAGTCTCCGTTCAGAGCCAAAGGTATCAATGCCAATGCAGAGGTGAGGGCCGTCATTAAGATGGGGTTCAAACGATCCAGTGAACCACGAACGACACTCTCATACAATTCTACCCCTTCTTCAAACCGCAAATGGTTGTAATGGCTTATCAATAACATTCCATTGCGGGTAGCGATACCGAAGAGAGAAATAAATCCGATGATGGCAGGAATGCTTACTTCCCCTGTTGTAAACACCAGGATGAATACCCCACCAATAAGTGCCAAAGGCAGATTTAAGAGGATAATGCCTGATAATTTCACGCTGCGGAACTCATTGAATAACAATAAGAATATAACAATGATGGACATAATCGAAGTGATCATCAGTGTGCGACTGGCAGCCTGCTCGCTTTCAAACTGTCCGCCATACTCAAGATGGTATCCTTCGGGCAGTTGGATTTGTTCGTCTACCCGGTTTTGAATATTATTCACTACACTCCGTAAATCTCTGTCGGCTACGTTCGCTGAGATCACAATTTTACGTTTCACATTTTCTCTGCTGATAGTATTCGGTCCCATCGAAGAAGTGATGTTGGCAATATAATTCAGGGGTACTTTCTTTCCGTCGGAAGTATCAATCATCAAATCTCCAATCCTATTCATACTTTCTCGGTTCTCATCCCGAACTTTTACTGTCAGGTCAAAACTTTTACCTTGTTCATATATCTGGGAAACCACTTCTCTGGCCAGGTTGACATTGATGAATTCTGAGAATTCCGGCAGCATGATACCATATTTAGCCATGATTTCTCTTTTTGGAGTTATCTTTAGTTGCGGACGTTCGATTTGTTGTTCTACATTCAGGTCGACGATCCCTTCTATATTCAGGATAGCACTTCGGATCTCATTTCCCAGTGAGAACATTCTATTCAAGTCGTCTCCAAATAGTTTAATAGCGATATTTGCCTGCGTCCCCGAAAGCATCGCATCGATACGGTGACTGATGGGTTGACCGATTTCGATGTTGGCACCGGTGATGCTACCTAGCTTTTCCCGAACTTCGGTCATAAACTCACTTCTGGAACGTTTACCGAGTTCAAAGGGAGCTTCAATCTCCGAAACATTCACTCCCAGTGCATGTTCATCCAATTCCGCACGTCCGGTTTTACGCGCTACCGTTTGCACTTCGGGAATACTGAGTAAGAGCATTTCTGCCCAGTGCCCCATTTTATCTGACTCTTCCAATGAGATACCTGGTAATGAACTTACGTTGATCGTTAATGATCCTTCGTTGAAAGAAGGCAAAAAGCTTCGGCCCAGCGTGAAGAAGAGTCCGAGAGCGACCAAAAAGAGAACTAGTGTACTACCTAGAACAATCTTTTTATGGTTTAACACCCACGTAAGGGCTTTCCCGTATCCTTTTTTGAGAAAAACCGTAACCAACGATTCTTTTAATACTTTGGCATCCTTTTTATGGGCCAATAAATAACTGCATAACACGGGTGTGACGGTGAGGGCTACTAAAGTAGAGGCAACCAAAGCCACAATAAAAGCAACTCCCAGTGGTACCAACATGCGTCCTTCCATGCCGGAGAGAAAGAAGAGAGGGACAAAACTGGCTATGATAATGAGTGTGGAATTCAGGATTGGCATACGTACCTCTTTGGAGGCATTGAATACAACCTCAATGATTCCTGCTTGTTCCTCACTCGGTTTGGAACGGTTTTCGCGGAGTCGTTTGAAAACATTCTCTACATCTACAATGGCATCGTCCACCAGTGAACCAATGGCAATTGCCATCCCTCCCAAACTCATGGTATTGATCGTAAAGCCCATGTAGTGCAGCACCAGTATTGAAGCCAGTAGGGCCAAGGGTAGCGTGATTAACGAAATGATAGTAGTTCGTACATTCCCCAAGAATAAGAATAAAACGATTACAACGAAAATGCCTCCTTCAATCAGCGATCTTTGTACATTCCCTATGGAACTTTCAATGAAGCGACTCTGTCGGAAGATATCCGTAGAGACTTTGACATCTGCCGGAAGATTCTTTTGTAGATCGTTGATTGCAGTCTCCAGCTTCTCTGTTAAATCCAGGGTGCTGGTAGCTGGTTGTTTGGTTACGGTTAGCAATACGGCTGGCTTGCCCCGTTCCGAAGCGGTACCGAGCTTGGGAGTTTTCGCACCTATGCGTATATCAGCAATATCTTCCAGAAGGACTGGAATGTTATTGGTGTTTTTAACCAAAGCTTTTCCCAACTGTTCTACCTGGCTGGTGGAGAGCATTCCCCGTACAATGTATTCGTTACTGTGTTCGTAGAGGATTCCTCCGTTAGCGTTGAGGTTCATGTTACGGGTGACTGTCATAACCTGATCCAACGAAATATTGTAATGTTTCATCCGTTCGGGTGAGAGTAATATCTGATATTCCTTGATATCACCTCCCAATACGGCTACCTGTGCTACTCCTCCGGTGGACAATAAACGCGGGCGAATTGTCCAGTCGGCAATAGTTCGCAGATCAAGCATGGAAGTAGAATCTGCGGTTAATCCTATAATCAGCATTTCCCCCAGAATAGAAGATTGAGGACCTAACGTCGGATTTCCCACATTGGGGGGTAACGTTTCATTTATCACGAGAAGTTTTTCGGATACGATCTGACGAGCCAGGTATATATCTGTACCCCAATCGAATTCCACCCAAACTACCGAGAATCCGGTAGTAGAAGAGGATCGTACCCGACGAACACCGGTGGCTCCGTTCACGGCTGTTTCAATCGGAAAGGTAACAAGTTGTTCCGTCTCTTCAGCTGCCATGCCATTGGCTTCCGTCATAATAACAACGGTGGGAGCATTCAGATCGGGAAATACATCTACCTCAGTATGTAGTGCAGTGTACATTCCAGCTATCAGCAATAAAACTGCTGCTGCTAACACAATTAATCGGTTGTGTAGCGAAAAGTGTATGATTTTGTTTAGCATATCTTATAAACTTAAATCAATGTTCGTGACTGTGTGCGGGTAATACATTACTTGCCGAAGCAAGTTTTACCTGGTAAGCGCCTTCTGTCACAATACGATCTCCTTTATGTATGCCATTGATTATCTGCACACTTTCGCCGTTGTCACCTCCCAAGGTGACTAATTGTTTTTTGTAACATTCATCATCCAGTTGCTGGTAGACAAAGTAACTACCCTGCTCTTCTGTCAGGGCAGAATGGGGGAGAGATATTACATCATGGATGGGTGTGGATAATAGATATATTTCAACGAATGTTCCGGGTAAGATTTCTCCTTTATTATCGAATTCAAACGTTACAGGTACATAATAAGAATTGTCACCGGAGGATTTACCGAAAGAAAGTAACCGTCCGTTCAATTCTCCCAGTTGATATACTGCATTATCATACGGTGTTTTAAAATTGGCAGAGTTGATGTTACGCAGGTATGAATAATACTTTTCGGATACTTCTGCCCGCAAAAACAGTTTGCGGTTTTGGGTAATACTAACCAATGGTTGTCCAACTGCCACATAATCCCCTTCCTTTACCCATATACTTTTTACGTAACCACCAATAGGCGAAGGGATAGATTGTCCGCCCGCAGAATGGTTTTTAGCTACTGCTTCGTAACTGATCCGGGCATTTTCAAAGTCCAGCTCTGCCTGATTGAAATCCTTTTCTGATACAATTTTATTTTGTACCAGTGTGTGCATGCGTTCATATTCCTTTTTGGCTTTCTCGAAGGTGGCACGAGCCTTCAGTGCCGGATCGCCGTCGGTCAGATTTCGGGCAGAAACTTTTAATAACGGAGTCCCCCTGCTGACACTCGTACCTTCCAGCAACCGGTTTTGGAAAGAAACAATTCCAGCAACCGTGGCTACAGCTGTCGCTTCGTCTCCCTGTGCGGCCAATACTTGTCCGCTGGTTTTAATTATATGATTAAAAATACCGGGTTGTATAATCTGGGATTTAATACCGGCAGCCTGGGCTTTTTCAGGAGAGATAACGATTTCGTCTGTACTTTCCTGTTCTTGATTCTGACTGTCATGGGAGTGAGAGTGTCCTTCATAACTATGTTCGTGGTCATGATCATGATCACAATTCTCATGTTTATGTGTGCCAGTGGCTGAATGATTCTGTTCTGTATGATTATGGTTGTGTCCTTCGTGGCTGTGGTTTTGTTGTTTGTTTTGATTCTGGCAGGCACTCAGTAAATACAAACTGAGCATTCCCGCGAATGCAAGTTTCTTCATGTTGTTAGAGTAAATATATGGTTTGAAATTAAAATGTAGAATACAGGTACTTTACGATGATTAAATCTGTAAACCTGTTATTGAATCAAACCAAAGAAGGAGGTGCACGAAGTCCTACAGCACGTGTGATAAACGTGCTGTGCAAAGATTCCCGATAGACATAATCATCAAAATCGGGTATTTCCAAAGGTGGAGTAAGATATTTAAGAAGAGATATGGAAAATAAGGTGATAGTATGTATATAAGCTGCCTGAATCAGATCCGTATCCTGATGCGCAACTTCTGCTTTAATAATTTGAGTCAGGCAATCCCCGGTGCAACAAGGGTCATCGTAAGGATGGTGGTGGGGGTGGTGATGCGTACAGCAATCATCAGCTTGAATATCATCCAGCATACATATTCTTCCGTCGCTGTGATGGTGGTGAGGCATGGTAGGCATGACCACCAGAATCAAGCTGACAAACATAAAGAAGGCAAATATGTATGGATTAATCTTCATGCAGTTTACTTTTTCACACAACAAAGGTAGGGCATGTACCTGTTAAAAGCAAATTTGACTTCTTATTTTTCCAGTTCTTGCAAAGAATCCATTTTCTTTTTCTCCAGGAATTCGTAAATACCACTGAGATGCTCTTTTACCCGTTTGTTGCCAAATTCATATACTTTGCTAGCTAGTCCGTCCAGGAAATCACGGTCGTGTGAAACAACAATCAATGTACCATCGAAGTCAAGCAGGGCCTGTTTCAAAATATCTTTTGTTTTCAAGTCCAGGTGATTGGTCGGCTCATCCAGTATCAGTAAATTAACAGGTTCCAGCAGGAGTTTAATCATTGCCAGGCGGGTACGCTCACCTCCGGAAAGAACTTTTACTTTTTTCGTAGATTCTTCTCCACCAAACATAAAGGCTCCGAGTAAATCACGTATTTTATTTCGGATATCTCCTTTGGCTACATCGTCAATAGTCTGGAAGACTGTCAGGTTTTCATCCAACATAGATGCCTGGTTTTGTGCGAAGTAACCGATTTGCACATTATGCCCTAAAGTAAGTATTCCTTGATGGTCAATCTCCTTCATGATACATTTCACCAGCGTGGATTTACCCTCTCCATTCTTACCGACGAAAGCCACTTTGTCCCCTCGTTCGATAGTTAGGTTGGCGTCTTTAAATACTAGATGGTCTCCGTAACTTTTGCCAACTCCCTCCATGATGACTGGATAATTCCCCGAACGGGGAGAAGGAGGAAACTTCAACCGCAGAGCCGAAGTATCTTCTTCGTCTACTTCCAGGATTTCCAGTTTTTCGAGCATCTTAACCCGGCTTTGCACTTGGAGCGTTTTAGAATAAGTTCCTTTGAAGCGTTCAATAAATTCTTTGGTTTCGGCAATGAACTTTTGTTGATCTTCGTAAGCTTTTTGTTGCTGGATACGACGATCTTTCCGAAGTTCCAGGTATTTGGAATAGTTTACTTTGTAATCATAAATCCGACCCATGGTTACTTCGATGGTGCGGGTAGTGATATTATCTACAAATTTCCGGTCATGGCTGATAACGATCACAGCCTTCCCCTGGTTGATGAGGAAGTCTTCCAACCATTGAATGGACTCGATATCCAAGTGGTTTGTTGGCTCATCCAGTAATAAAACATCCGGCTTTTGCAATAAAAGTTTAGCCAGTTCAATACGCATCCGCCATCCACCACTAAATTCGCTGGTTGGTTTCCCAAAGTCATCGAGGGTAAAGCCAAGTCCCAACAAAGCCTTTTCCACATCTTCTTCGTAATTGGTGATATCAATCGTATAGAATTTCTCGCTGAGAGCCGATACCTTTTCGATCAGTTCCATGTAACTGTCACTTTCATAATCGGTACGTGTTTCTAGTTCTTTGTTCAAAGCATCGATCTCAGCTTCCATTTTATGTAAGTGAGAGAAAGCCTGCGAAGTTTCTTCAAAAACGGTTCGACCGTCTTCTGTCATTAGGTGTTGAGGAAGATAAGCAGTCACACATTCTTTCGGTGCGGATACGCTGCCACGGGTAGCAGAACGAGCTCCAGCGAGAATCTTCAAGAGCGTACTTTTGCCAGCACCGTTTTTACCCATCAGAGCAATGCGATCTTTTTCATTAATAACAAAAGAAACATCGGAGAAAAGCGTTGTTCCTCCAAATTCAACCGTAAGGCCATCAACAGAAATCATATACTTCGTTTAAAAAATGAGGCGCAAAGATAAGCAATTCTATTATTTTTTTCTAACTTCGCTTGAAAGTAAGAGTTTTCTCAATAGTGTTTTGCTGAAATTTTTCCAAGAAATCCGATAATGATACAAGAAAAAAGCGCAGAAGAATTACGTCCGTTAATCCTGGTTGCCGAAGATGATGATAGTAACTTCAAGTTGATAAAGGCTATTATTGGTAAGAAATTTAATATCGCCTGGGCAAAAAACGGCCAGGAAGTTATTGATCTGTTTAAGCAGCATCAGGAAGAAGCAAAAGCAATTCTGATGGATATAAAAATGCCTGTGATGACAGGTTTGGAAGCAACTACCATTATACGAAGTTTATCTCCAGATATACCTATTATTATACAAACGGCTTACGCATTTAGTACTGACAGAGAAAATGCGATCAATGCAGGTGCTACACAAGTGCTGGTAAAACCTATAACCTTATCGGTGTTAAGAGATTGTATCAGCCAGTTTTTTCCTGAAACAAAGTGGTAAAAAGTAATAAGGCATATTCAAGCTGATTTTCCTGAATATGCCTTATTATATTTGATGGAGTATGGAAAACTTATTCCCCTGTCTGAAATTTCATACTCATTTTCATCAGATTAATCGTATAGGTTATTACATTTTGAGTCTCCTGTAGAATAGTCAGGTAAACCAGGCTAACTTTTATGCTGTTGCTGTGGTTTTGAATTCGTTGTAATTCTTCCCTCTTTAGTACCGACAATTTGCTGTTAAGCATGTTGGATGTTCGTACGTCTTTATTGAAATCGTCATAGTCATTCTCTTCGAGTTTCTCATGACAGGAACGAATCATTTCTACAATTTTAGTAGAAAGCGCACTGAATTCTTCTTTTTGATCATCGTTTAACGGATTGAAGTTATTATCAATATGTTCGAATGCCGGTTCGCACATGCGGTCAATGCTATAAACCAGTTCACTGGCAAAATCATTTCCCTGATAGTAATACAATCCTTTTTCAAGCAATGTTTTATTGTCCAGGTGAGTCATGGCCATGGCTCCGATTCTTTTCATCTGTTTTATCATCTGTTTTTCAAACTTAACGGCACCCATGGATTTGCGGAGTCCACGCAGGTTTTCATTAAAGAAGGAGTTAGTAATTCGGTCAAAGTTCTCTTCTGCAAAAGCAAGTACTCGGCCTAATTCTTCACGGGTTTGGGTACGCAATAATCCCAAGGCTTCTTCCGAATCTGTACTTTTCATTAACAAAGTAACGGTTTCGCTGACTTTTTCTTTGTCTTTTTTCCGACTGAAAATAAACTGACTGCGAACCAACAAGAAGGCTGCAATTCCTACCAGTACAAGAATAGCAATTATTCCGCCGTAATAGATTAAAAGAGCGACGAAGAAACATAACATAAATGCTGCTCCTGCAGTAAGAAACCATCCGCCAATAACCGACAATACACCGGTGATGCGATAAACTGCCGAATCACGTCCCCAGGCGCGGTCGGCTAAAGATGTACCCATTGCTACCATAAAAGTGACATACGTAGTTGAGAGTGGAAGTTTCAAGGAAGTACCTACTGCAATTAAAAGTCCGGCTACCACCAAATTCACAGAAGCTCGAACAAGGTCGAAAGCTGCCCCGTCGGCAATGATCGCTTCATCTTTCTGGAACCGCGTGTTTGTCCATTGTTTGGCTTTTTCCGGAATTATCTTTCCTACTGAATTACTAATATTTAAGCTGATACGCACCAAAGTACGAGCCATCGGAGTACTGCTGAACATCTCTTCTCCTTCATCTTGACGGGAAAGATCAACCGATGTTTTAATCACGTTTTGCGCTTTCTTGGATGTGAACAGGGAATAAACCATGATGGCACCAGCACCTACCAGAAAATACCACGGTGTGGAGGCTGGTCCTAGCAAGGAGCTCATCAAGTAATTATCAGGTGAAACTCCAGGCCCTTGAGAAATGAAGTCAATATAGGAGGAATATCCAGCTAAAGGTACCCCAATAAAATTAACTAAGTCATTTCCTGCAAAAGCAAGGGCTAATGCGAAAGTTCCTAGTAAAACAATAACTTTGAATACATTGATTTTCAGCCAGTGCAGAATCTGCATTAATATCGTGAAGAAAATGAAAGCATAACCGATTAGCATCCACGTATGATCTGTAATCCATTGTTTATTTTCTGGAGTCATAAAAGAGCTGTCTTTCAATCCTTTTATCAACATAAAATAGATAATCGATGTAGCCGCAATACCTCCAAAAATCCCAATGCTATACTTCATCCTTTTCTTATAATTAAAAGTGAATAGTAATCGGGCTAAGTATTGAATCAGCGTTCCGAAAAAGAAAGCGATGGCTACTGACAAGAAAATGCCCATAATAACGGAGAGGGCCTTGTCGGTATTGATTAAATCTCCTAATCCCAAGCTGGTGTCCTTAAAAGTCTTTATGAGCGAAAGGGCGAAAGTAGCTCCTAGTAATTCAAATACTATAGATACGGTGGTAGAAGTGGGCAATCCCAATGAATTAAATGTATCTAGAAGCACTACATCAGTAAGCATAACTGCCAGCAGAATGCACATTATTTCTGCGAAATAGAAATTTTGCGGCTGATAAATACCGTGTCGGGCAATGTCCATCATTCCGTTCGATAAAGAAGCACCTACAAAAATCCCGATAGCAGCAATAATAAGAACAACTTTGAAGGAGGCCGCTTTAGAGCCAACTGAAGAATTTAAGAAGTTAACAGCGTCATTACTAACACCTACAAGAATATCAAAAATTGCGACAATAAATATAAATATAACGATAGCAAGGTAAAACGTTTCCATGAATACACATTATAGTTCTGTATGCAAAGAAATTACTTTTTTATTGCATACGGGTTGCATACATATTACAGAAATGTTTCATTTTTGTTTTTTAGGTATTCGTAAAATGTATATTGCGCCCTTACCGGTTTATCCAGATTCTCTTTTTTATATACATTTTCCAGATGAGCGTCAACCCAACACGCTTTCTGGTTATCATTTAGTTGGATGTTTAATAAGTCGATAATTTCCTGACGCAAATCCACATCTATAACAGGAATCACGGCTTCAATGCGTCGGTATAAATTTCTTTTCATCCAGTCTGGAGAACCAAGAAATACTTTGGGATTATCGGAATTACCAAAATACCATACCCTGGCATGTTCCAGGAAACTATCCACAATCCGGGTGATACGAATGTTGCAGCTAAAACTTTGTTCGGGGATTAAACAACAAATTCCTCGGATGATCAGATCGATTTGTACTCCTTGTTGGGAGGCTTCATACAAGTGATCAATCATATCAGTGTCCTGCAATGCATTCATCTTTAATATAATCCGGCCTCCCTTACCTTGCTGCGCCAGTTTGATTTCGTTCCTTATCAAGCGTTCCAGTTCTGATATCAGGTTAAATCGGGGGACAAGCAGACGTTTGAAATTTGCTATCTCATGGCCTTGCAGAAGCTGAAAGAGATGATGAAGGTCATTTACAATGATTTGCCGGGTAGTAAATAATCCGATATCCGCATACACTTTAGCCGTTTTCTCATTAAAGTTTCCGGTACTCACATACGCAAAACTTTTTTTCGGATTTCCTTCTGCGTCACGCCTAAGTATGAGAGCCACTTTTGCATGTACTTTAAGCCCCGGGATACTATAAATGATATTGATACCAGAAGCTTTCATCATTTCAGCGGTGGCCAGATTGTTTTCTTCATCAAAGCGAGCTTTCAACTCCACAAATACGGTTACTTTCTTTCTGTTTTGGGCTGCAGCAATCAATGTATTAATAACAACTGAGTTTTCTGCAACCCGATATTGAGTCAGCATAATCTCTTTCGTAAAAGGGTCGTGTACCGCCTCATAAAGAAAGTGTATAAAGTGCTCAAAAGAATGATATGGGTAATGAATCATTAAATCTTTTTTGGATACATACCGGAAAATTGAACCTTTATGATCCAGACAATTCAATGTCATTGGAGATGGCTTTTCCGATCTTTCAAGAGCTTTGTTGGGATTGGGTAGCATACGTAAATCTTCCAGGTTGAGATGCTTATCGCCGGGAACCAATTCTTCGGAAACAATTTGGAAGGCATCCATCAAAAAAGATAAGAAATCAATCGGCATGTGGCGGTCATATACAAAGCGGCTGACTGCACCAATCTTTCTCTTTTTTACCTTTTTCTTTACCTGTTCTATGATTTCGCTGGTGTTTTGGGCATTGTCAATCAGGATGTCTGCATCTCTGGAAATTTTAATGCAATAGCTGCAATCAATAAAAAAACCCGGGAATACTATATCCAGATTGGCCTTAATAATGTCTTCAATAAACATCAGGTAATAGTAGCCATTTCGTTTAGGCAACTCAATAAAGCGGGGTACTTTACTATACGGAATTTTTAAAACAAAGTATTGAACCTGTTCCGGATCATCAGGTTGACTTTCCCGTTTTGTCACCCGCACAGCTAGGTATAAACGGTTGTCACGAAGGAAAGAACGTATCTGGTCTTTGGAGACGGGTACCGGTTGCAGAAAAGGAAAAATCTCTTCCTGAAAGAAATCCCGTACAAATTGCTGGTGGAAGGATTCCACATTCCGGCTTTGATAGAAAATAATTTTATTTTGTTGCAGGGCTGGTAATATGTTATGTTCGTAAATGCGGACACGATCTTCCAGTTGCCTGTTTACTTCGTCTGTAATTTCTTTTAATATTTCAATGGCCATTTGCTTGGTTTCCTCGTCATTACGGGCAATACCTGATGCATTTGCTTTGTGTTCAGCAACACGTACCTTATAGAATTCTTCCAAATTAGAAGAATAAATGGAAATAAAATTAATTCGTTCGTAGAGGGGTAAACTTTTATCTGCTGCTTCCAGCAGAACACGATAATTGAAAGAAAGCCAGCTGATATCTCTCTTAAAATAACTATACTTTGTTTCCATAGCTCAGGTACTTTTGGCCAAATATAAGTATCTTTGTACAAAGAAACAAAGAAATTGTGACAAGAATCGGACTTATATCAGATACCCATGCTTATTGGGATGAGAAGTATTTACAGTATTTCGAAAATTGTGAGGAAATATGGCATGCCGGTGACTTCGGTTCTATGGAAGTAGCGAATAAACTGGCTGAGTTTCGACCATTGAGGGGTGTGTATGGCAATATAGATGGTCAGGACATACGCCGGGTATATCCAGAAGTAAATCGTTTTGTAGTGGAGGGTACCGAGGTGTTAATGAAGCACATTGGGGGATACCCTGGCAAATATGATCCATCTATCCGGGGAAGCCTTTTGGTAAAACCGCCTAAATTATTTATTAGTGGGCATTCACATATTCTGAAAGTTAAATACGATAAAACATTGGGTTTATTACATATTAATCCAGGTGCAGCCGGTATGTATGGTTTCCATAAAGTGAGAACCCTTGTGCGGTTTATCATTGACGAAGGTGTTTTTAAAGATCTTGAAGTGATCGAACTTGCCGGATAACACACATCGACTTCTTTTGGATAATGAAAAAATCCTCACAACACAGAACTGTAATCATTACATGAAATAGGACTAAATTGGTGAAAAAGTCCTTTTTTCTCGTCTTATTCTGAACTTAAATGTTTTAGACTAAAATTAGGATACAGATATGTTGAAAATACAGCATTGATTCTTTATTATTCATTTGCTCTTTTGAAAAAACTTTCCGTTCTTTGCCAAGAACTTAGAAGAAACTATAAATGAAAACTTATCTGGTAACCGGAGCTGCCGGTTTTATAGGGGCCAATTATATTAAATATATTTTGGCAAAACACGATAACATTAGGATAGTAGTGTTGGATGCACTTACTTATGCTGGTAATTTAGGAACGATTGCTAGTGACATCGATAGAGAGCGGTGTTTTTTTGTGCGTGGTGACATTGGTGACCGTGAGCTGGCAGACAGACTATTCGGGGAATATAAATTTGATTACATTGTAAACTTTGCAGCAGAAAGTCATGTGGATAGAAGTATTGAAAATCCACAGCTTTTTTTAACCACAAACATTTTAGGAACACAGAATCTACTTGATGCTGCACGCCGTGCATGGGTAAAAGGAAAGGATGAACAAGGATATCCTGTATGGAGAAAGGGAGTGCGTTATCACCAGGTTTCTACTGACGAAGTATATGGCTCGTTAGGAGCTGAAGGATATTTTACGGAAGATACTCCACTTTGTCCACATAGCCCTTACAGTGCATCGAAAGCCAGTGCAGATTTTATTGTGATGGCTTATCATGACACTTATAAAATGCCGGTAAGCATTACCCGCTGTTCAAACAATTATGGTCCTTATCATTTTCCAGAAAAACTGATTCCATTAATTATCAAAAATATCCTTGAGGGAAAGAAATTACCCGTTTATGGAGATGGTAGCAATATACGTGACTGGCTCTATGTAGAGGATCATTGTAAAGCCATTGATCTGGTGGTTACCAAAGGGGCTTCCGGTCAAATATACAATGTAGGTGGACATAATGAGAAAACAAATCTGGAGATTGTAAAACTGACTATACAAACCATACATCAGTTAATGGTTGAGAAACCTGCCTACAGAAAGGTTCTTAAGAAGAAGAAAAAGGATGTCAAAGGAGAAATTGATATAGAATTTATCAATGAAGACTTGATTACTTTTGTAAAAGACCGCTTGGGACATGATCAGCGCTATGCTATTGATCCGACGAAGATAACCAATGATTTGGGATGGACTCCAGAAACTAAATTCGAAGTGGGTATCGTAAAGACCATTGAATGGTACCTTAATAACCAGGAATGGGTAGAAGAGGTAACCAGTGGAGATTACCAGCATTATTACGAAAAAATGTATGGTAAGCGTTAGTTAGCTAAGTATCATACCCAAAGATAATAAAAAGCCCATGAGTAGCATATTGCGGGATGTTTCTCCCAGAATGCTGTTAAGGGCTTTTCCTTTATAGATCTGCGCCATCTTTTTCCAGGTAATTATATGAGGAATAAGATAGAACAATGGCAATAGCGCAGCATACCAATGTTTGTCTTTCAGAAAATAAAGGCAACAGAAAGTAGCCATTACCCCCAATAGCAAATAAAGATAACTCCCAAATGTGTCTCCAAAGCGGACAATAACAGTACGTTTACCACTTCTTTTGTCAGCGTCCCGGTCCCGGTAATTGTTTACCACCAATAAAGTATCCACAACCAATCCGCATACTAACGAAGTAACAGCTACCTCAGGTGTCAGTTGAAGAGACTGCACATAGTAAGTACCACCCACCGGAACAAACCCAAAGAAAACGATAACCAACAAATCACCCCATCCATTATAAGAGAGCGGGTAGGGGCCTGTAGTATATAAAAATGCAAAAACAACGCATATAATACCTACGATAATTAGTTCCCAACCACCATAAAATAACAAGCTGCAACCAACCAGGCAGGCTGCAAGTACAGTTATCAATATACCGATTTTCATTGCTTTGACAGAAATCCATCCTTGTGCACATGCTCTTTCAGGGCCGAGGCGATCTTCCCGATCTGTACCTTTCAGGTAATCAAAAAGATCATTGATAAAGTTAGCTGCTACTTGCATCAGTCCGGCAAAGATAGCACAGATTAAAGCAGGAAGCCAGCGAAATGTATTGTCCATAAAGGCCAGAGCACTGCCAATCATTACTGGTAGCAGTGCGCCTGATAAAGTTTTAGGCCGGGCAGCTAATAACCAGGCACGGAAAGAGTTCTTTTTAAGTTCGATCATTGATTTTTATATCTTATAAATTTCAAAGTTATTATTAAAGATTTCTCATATGGCGTTTTTTATTCAACCTTGCTTCTTTCCGATGTTCTGCTAAAATAAAAGGAGAAAGCTACCTAAAAAGGGTGAGAAATCTTATTCTGTTTACTTCAAATGTTACCGGAAGTTAGGGAAAAACCTACCGTAGCAAAGATTGAAAAGAAATTCTTCTTTCGATGATCTTTTCTACTTCATCCACTCTCTTAAAAGAATTATTTCGAAAAAGTATCATTAGTCTCATATTACCTATATAACATTCTGAGTATATAAGCTAATAAGCGAGTCTCTTTCTCACTTTTCTTCAGTATAAAAGTTACACAAGTCTCATACTTTATTTATTATGCATTTTTGCATGGAACGTATTTGTTCGTTTTTGTTAAAGCATTGGTTTATATAAACTAAGCAGTATTTTACTCCATAACTCATTGGATACCGAAAGCCGTCTTTTCCTCTAGCCTCCTATGTCGCGCCCATTATATACTTTTTTTGAAGCATGCTTTTCAAATCGTACTGATTGTATTTATCAAGTTACGCTTCACACCCGCTAAACAATCCGTGTTTACCAACAATCATATCCGAAAAACTGTATGATAATAATTGAAAACACAAATATATTAACTGTTTGTGGTTTGCGCAAATATTAAAAGGATATATACTGATAGTAACAGAATTAGCTCAAGGAACTTTTTAATCATTATCTTTGTTTGATTTTTGAATGTACAAAATAAAAGATTGTGTGAAGCTATGCAAATCAGATTCCGGATTCTCTTTCAGTTGATTATGGTGACAGTCTTGCTAACATCATGTGCTTCCCTCAACTTCTCTAATCCGGGAGTAGGCAGGGTTAAGCATTATACTTTTCAACATAAAGATGTACCAGTGGCATTTAATCATTATCGTATTGCTTTCATTTCCGATTTGCATTATAAAAGCCTTTTTAATGAGAAACGTTTGAGCCAGTTAGTGAAGATAATTCGAAAACAACACCCGAATGTATTGTTGATGGGAGGCGATTATCATGAAGGATGTGGCTTTATTGCACCATTATTTCAAACTCTTTCTGAAATAAAAACGGAGCATGGTATATATGCTGTTATGGGTAATCATGATTATGCCAGTTGTTACCCTGATCTAGTCGGTGCGATGAAAGAAAATGGGATTCGTTTATTGGAGCACCAATTGGATATTTTACACCGAGAAGGAGAGCAAATTATCCTAGCTGGTGTACAAAATCCTTTCGACTTGCAAGAGAATGGTGAATCTCCCACTTTATCTTTATCAGATGATGATTTTGTGCTCTTGTTGGTCCATACACCCGATTATATTGAAAATGTACCTGTAACGTATACCGACTTGGCACTAGCTGGGCATACACATGGTGGGCAGGTAACACTTTTCGGCTTGTATGCGCCTGCATTGCGCTCTAAATATGGTCAGCGATTTAGAACAGGATTGAAGTATAATAGTCAGGGAATTCCGGTTATTATAACCAATGGATTGGGAACGTCGCGTAAAAATATTCGGATGTTTGCACCTAGCGAGGTAGTTATTATCGAGTTATTAAATGCAGAAACTAACAATCAGTAGGTTATGCTTTATACACTCCGAAACTATAAATTATAAAACATTAATCAGCTTAATGAAAACTTCTGTGAACCAATTAGGGTGCCGTCAGCGAAAATATCAACCCGGTAATCTCCAGCATATAAGAATTCTTCTACTTGCCAATATACTACTATGGGTTGTTCCTCTCCATTATATTCAATGTACTTTTTGATAGAATAATTCAGTTCACGATTCTCATAAGTAAAGGTATGAGACGGGTCTTTTGTAAGGACATCATTATCTGGTTTGGTGATGCGAACATAAATAGTCCGTTCACCGGTCTGTGCCGTGATATTTTTTACAATGGTAAAACCAATGTTGAACTTAGTCACGTCTTTTACCTTTTTAGCTGTTTTATTCCGTTTGTTTTTAGGTTCAACCCAAATGTTCGTTGCATCAAGTTGTGCAGCTAGGTTAACTCTTTTAGTTAGTTGTTCTTTTTCCTGCGAGAGGTTACTGATCTGGCGGGAAGCTACATTATATTTCTGAGTTACTTCTGCTATTTGTTTTTGTTGTTTTTCAGTAAGTTGATTTAATGAGTCAATTTGCGCAATATAACTCACCATTACTTTGCGTAAAGTACCTAACTCATTTTTCAGACGTCTGATTTCAGCTGCATTTGTACTTTTTACGGTTCGTAACTCTTCCAGCAATCGTTGAACTTTTACTTGTTCTTGAGCAAGCAGATTGGCTATTGAATCGTTGGAGAGGTTTAATTGTAATTCATCATACCGGGTAGCAAAACGGGTGTATTCGCTTTCAAGCTCTTCTTTTTCTGCTTCAAAAACCTGAACCAACTCTCTGTTATTTTGTTTTTCTGCTATTAAAAGATAAGTAACACCAAGCATTGCTATTATTAAAACGCTTACGGCAACAATTAATCCTATCGTTTTCTTACTCATAATTTTTTGTTAGAATTATTAAACTTCGCAAAAATAAAGTATTTAATCTGTAAATTAGTTTTTAGCTTCTTAAGTTTTTGAGTTTTTAAGGTTTAAGTGGGCTTATTAATAACTTATTATCCAACCTACCTTATTACTATATGAATAAAACTTAATTAAATAAATTTATTAAGGAAAAAATTCTTTAATTAAGAATATCATCTTAATTTTGTCACGTTTAAAGTTTATAAGTTCTTAAGCTCAAAAACATTTCAAATTAAAAAAACTAGAATAATTATGTCAAAAGTAACCGTAGTAGGCGCAGGTAATGTGGGTGCCACATGTGCAAATGTTCTTGCCTTCAATGAAGTGGCAGACGAAGTAGTAATGCTGGACGTAAAAGAAGGCGTTTCAGAAGGTAAAGCAATGGATATGATGCAAACCGCACAGTTGTTGGGTTTTGATACGACTCTGGTTGGTTGCACCAATGATTATGAAAAAACAGCAAACTCGGATGTGATAGTTATTACCTCAGGTATTCCTCGTAAACCGGGTATGACTCGTGAAGAGTTGATTGGTGTAAATGCTGGTATCGTAAAATCCGTAGCCGAAAGCGCATTAAAATATTCTCCTAATGCCATTCTTGTTGTTATATCTAATCCGATGGATACTATGACCTATCTGGCATTGAAATCTCTGGGACTTCCCAAAAACCGTATTATTGGTATGGGAGGTGCTTTAGACAGTTCACGTTTCAAATATTATTTATCTCAGGCACTTGGTTGCAATGCTAACGAAGTCGAAGGTATGGTTATAGGTGGCCACGGTGATACAACCATGATTCCATTACCTCGTTTCGCTACCTATAAAGGAATGTCTGTTTCAAATTTCCTTTCTGCCGAAAAAATCGAAGAGGTAGTAAAAGCTACAATGGTAGGTGGTGCTACATTAACAGGTTTATTAGGAACTTCAGCATGGTATGCGCCAGGTGCAGCCGGAGCATTCGTTGTTGAATCCATCCTTCATAATCAGATGAAAATGGTACCTTGCTCAGTAGCTTTGGAAGGCGAATATGGCGAAGAAGATATCTGTTGTGGCGTGCCTGTAATTCTGGGACTTAACGGTGTGGAAAAAATCGTTGACCTTCCATTGAATGAAGACGAAAAAGCGAAGTTTAAAGCTAGTGCTGCAGCTGTACGTGGTACAAATGCGGCATTAAAAGAAGTAGGAGCTCTCTAATTCGAACTAGTTACTATAGAACGAGAAAGTGAGAGGATCAAAGGGAGCCGAATCCCTGTATTCTCTCACTTTCGCCTTTCATGTATTTCATTGTCCCTCCAATTTCCTATCTTGAAGAACGTCTTTATCATATTTAACAACAATGTCTTTTCCCTTTTTCCTGTTTTGGAGTGATTATTTGTTAGCAGATTCTACCTGGATTTCCTATTTTTCTTCAACTCTTATGGCTGTAACTAATCAAATTTTCCCTAAAAGTAGCTATCTAATAAATAAAAGGGGCTTTTAGCATAATAGAGAGATGTGTTTTTATCCATAATTTTGCAATACAGATTTATATAAAGAAAAATGAGAGACCTATTTCAGTAAAAGTTGGTAATTGGCAAATAAAAATGATAGTCTGGTTTGTTTTATTTGTTTCAATGTTAATTATTTAGTTAAGCTTTGTTTTAATATGCCTAATTTGTTGATTTGTAAAAGATTAAATCCTTTAAAGTAAAATATAAAAGTCGGTTACGTAATAGGAGTGTAAAGAATATGAATAAAATAATTGTTATAGATAGTAGTATCCGTTAGAATATTGTAATCATTCTTATACTTTAATTAGTAAATTGTGAGAATGGGTGTTTGTTATTGCTTGATACTTTAGAAAACGCTTCAAGCCTAAAAGTGAAAACAGTAAAAACCTTTTTGAATTTGATAAAAATGTTGTTCTTAAATGAACTCTGCGTAAACCAATAACTCAATTGGTGTTATTTTCCGCGAAACAAAGCGATTTATGAAATATTCTGCAATAAATAAATTCAAAAAAAACAATAAAGATATATACCTGACATCATTAAAGTGATGTGAATGACTGTGAGTAATCTAATGATAGATTTTACAAAAAAATAATTTCATGCATTTGTTTGTTGAGTGAGATCTTCTACTATACGTAGAGATCCTGGCTCGCTGTGAAGCGAGGGTTTATAAAGTAGGTTTTTTGCTAAGATGCCCGTCGAGAGAGACGGGCATTTTTTAATACTGTCGGAAACTTAAATCTTTCATAATTAAAATTCGCAATAAAATTTAGTTAATAAAAAAGGGTATAATTAAAATTGCGTATAACATTTCCGGCAGATATATGCGTCCTTAGTGATAAGCACGCATATTTTCTGAAGAGGGTATCAAATTTGATGCCCTCTTTCTTTTTTTTAGCACTACATGGCTGGTTATTCTCTATTTTGTTAGAAATCTTATGTTATACATTCTATTAAATGGGAGGAAAATAGTATTTTTGCGTCTGATCTAAAACCTTACCTATATGAAATACTCATTACTACTCTTATTTACATTTCTCTTCCTATTTACAGGATGTCGCGCTGAAGAAAAAGAATCCTTAGTTTTATGGTATAATGAACCCGCAACCAACTGGAATGAAGCACTACCTATCGGAAACGGTCATTCGGGTGCTATGGTCTTTGGTGGGGCAGAAAAAGAACAATTTTCTTTGAATGAAAATACCCTTTACAGTGGAGAACCGTCGGTGATATTTAAAGATGCCAAAGTTACCGATCAGCAACTGGAAGAGGTGGTGAAGCTTTTGAAGAAAGAGAAATACCAGGAAGCATCTGATATTGTTGCCAAGAGCTGGTTGGGCAGATTACACCAATACTATCAGCCCCTTGGCGATCTATTTATTGAGAGTAATCAACAAGGAGAGATATCAGAATACAAACGGGAATTAAATATATCTGATGCAATCGCCACTACCGAATTTAAACAAGGAGACGTCAAAATAAGAAGAGAAGTGTTTGCTTCCCATCCGGCAAATCTGATTATCGTTAAATTAACCAGTGATCAGAAGAATGGAATTGACATTTCTCTTCAGTTTACTTCTCCTCATCCTACAGCAAAGCAAACTGTAGAAAATGGTTTATTAATCCTGAAGGGAAAAGCTCCTGGATATGTGGAACGCAGAACATTCCAACAGATGGAAAGTTGGGGAGATCAATATAAACATCCTGAACTGTATGACAAAGAAGGAAATCGG
This sequence comes from Bacteroides sp., assembly GCA_021201335.1. GTDB lineage: Bacteria > Bacteroidota > Bacteroidia > Bacteroidales > Bacteroidaceae > Bacteroides. The sequence continues at coordinate 24,561 of JAJQFD010000034.1, forward strand.
AAATTCGACAAAAGAGTTCTCTACGAAGATGAAATTGCGAATAAAGGAATGCTTTTCGAAGCCCGTTTGCAACCGTTTTTCCCGCAGAAAGGGGAGGTTGAAGAGACTGAAACCGGAATAAGGATTCATAATACAAATGAAGTTTATTTTCTGCTTGCTCTATCTACCAGTTATAATGGTTTCGATAAAAGTCCAAGTCGCGAAGGAATTAATCCCACGGAAAAGGCTGCTCGTTTGCTCGCTGAAAGTTCATCTAAAAAATATGATCAATTAAAAAAGGAGCATTTAAACGACTATAAGCAATTGTTCGATCGGGTTATTTTGTCATTGGTTTCTGAAGAAGAGCAAAAGAGTTTGCCTACCGATGAGCGCATTATCCGTTTCTCACAGAAACCAGATCCTGATTTGGCTGCGCTATTGTTTCAATATGGACGCTACTTAATGATCAGTGCTTCCCGTCAGGGTGGACAGCCCTTAAATCTGCAAGGAATGTGGAATAAAGACATTGTTCCCCCCTGGAATAGCGGATATACCCAGAATATCAATGCGCAGATGAATTACTGGCCCGCCGAGGTTACCAACCTTTCGGAATGCCATAAGCCACTGTTTACTTTGATTCGTGAATTGGCACAAACAGGGGCGGAAACTGCAAAGAATATGTATAATCGCCGGGGATGGGTAGCACATCACAATACTTCTCTTTGGCGAGAATCATTGCCGAACGATAATGTCCCTACAGCTTCATTCTGGCCGATGGTTCAAGGATGGTATGGCAGCCATTTATGGGAACATTATTTATTTACCAACGATGTTGATTTCCTTCATGAGGTTTATCCAATTCTGAAAGGCGCAGCCGAATTCTTTTCCGATTGGTTGGTGGAAGGTCCCAATGGATATCTGGTTACTCCGGCAGGAGTCTCTCCGGAGAATTACTTTCTTCCACCGAAAGGAAAAGCTACAGCACTCAGTATGGGTCCTACTATGGATATGGCCATTATCCGGGAAACATTTGAACGGGTAATTGAAGCAACAAAGATATTAAATGTCGATTCATCTTTGCGGGAAGAATTGGAAGACCAATATCCTCGCTTATTACCCTACAAAATAGGGGAGAAGGGGCAGTTACAGGAATGGATGTACGACTTTAAAGAAGCAGACCCTAAGCATCGTCATCTGTCTCATCTATATGGGTTTCATCCGGGAGACCAAATAACTCCCGACAAAACTCCTGAACTATTCAAAGCTGTGAGGAAAAGTCTGGAGTTGCGAGGCGATGAAGCTACGGGATGGTCAATGGGATGGAAAATAAATATGTGGGCGCGAATGCTGGACGGAAACCATGCCTATAAGATTATTTCCAATTTATTTAATCCGGTAGATTTTGGCAAAGGTCGCAAAGGTGGTGGGCTATACCGTAATATGCTGGATGCTCATCCGCCTTTTCAGATTGATGGGAACTTCGGATATACGGCAGGGATTGCGGAGATGTTGTTACAGAGTCATGTCGGATACATTCAGTTGCTGCCAGCCTTACCGGATGCATGGAACGAAGGAACGATCAAAGGATTAAAAGCTCGTGGTAATTTTGAAGTATCTTTTTCCTGGCAGAATCATCAATTGGAAGAAGCGACTATCCAGTCTATGGACGGGAAGATTTGTAACATCCGAACTTCCGTTCCTGTAATAGTGAAGAAGGAAAAAGAAATAATGGCACGTTCCACTCCTGTTATAATGAATGATAAAACTTATTATGACGTTTCTTTCCCAACGAATAAAAATGATAGTTTTACAATACTGCCCGAGTAACTAATGCTATCAGATTACAAGAAGAAAGATATTTGCAAGAATAAACTTTAGAAGCGATATTCCCTGAATGCATTCCAGATGCTACCGGAACTTGAATCAAACGCTACCGGGATTCAGCCAGAATCCTACCGGCATTTGGTTCAAATCTTACTGGCATCTGGATGTTAGTGAATTGAATTATCTCCTACCATCTACTCCCCACATCATCTTATTCCGTAGTGTATCAAAGAAGTGTTGATTATGCCGTTTCACCACTTTTACCGTGTAATCCGCTTTGCTAATTATAAGTTGGTTGCTTTCTTTCCAGGTTTCATTACGTCCGTCAATAGCTACCAGAAAGTGATGGCTGCGGCTTTCAATATCCAGCTTAATTTCCCAGTCATCCCGTATGATAATCGGTCGCATATTTAAACTGTGTGGGGCAACCGGAGTTAAAGCAATGGTATTGGACTGTGGTACGATAATAGGTCCTCCAACACTTAAAGAATAAGCTGTGGAACCAGTAGGAGTCGCAATAATAAGGCCGTCTGCCTGGTAAGTTGTCAGAAACTCTCCATTTACGGAAGTATGGATGGAGATCATGGATGAACTATCTCTTTTGAGAACAGCAATTTCGTTAAGTCCATAGGGTGAGAACTTCAGACGTTGATCGTTGGACTTTAATTGCAGAACAGTCCTTTCTTCTAACTGATAATGATTGTGATAAATATCATCGATGGTAGTTCCTATTTCAGCAGGTGCAACGTCGGCCAGGAAGCCGAGCCTACCTGTATTAATACCCAGAATAGGAATATCTTTTTTAACAACGCGGCTTGCAGCTCGTAAAAATGTACCGTCGCCCCCTACGCTGATAACCATATCGGCAGTGAAATCATCATCATCAATTAATCCATCTACTTCAATCTTTAATTTGGCTCCGGTAGTTAGAAATTCATAAAAACGTTTACAGATATATATTTCAGCATCATAATGTTTCAACAGCTTGAAAAGCGTTTCGAGGTGGATTGACTTCTTTATTTGATATGTATTTCCGAAGATGGCGAATTTCATAATTTCAAAAAATGATAGTACATTTGCACTTTATTAAACAATGCAAAAATGGGGCTTTTTTTCAGAAATTCCTATAAATTAGCGAAGAATAAAAGATATGACTAGATTAAGTGTTAATATAAACAAGATTGCTACACTGAGGAACTCTCGCGGAAGCAGTATACCAAATGTGGTAAAAGTGGCGTTAGATTGCGAAAAGTTTGGTGCAGATGGAATTACAGTACATCCTCGTCCGGATGAGCGACATATTCGCAGAGCTGATGTTTATGAATTAAAGCCATTACTGAAAACGGAATTTAATATTGAGGGATACCCTGATAAGGAATTTATCGATTTAGTGTTGAAGATAAAGCCCAATCAGGTAACACTGGTTCCGGATTCCCCCACACAGTTAACCTCCAATTCCGGGTGGGATACCAAAATTAATCTGGATTTCCTTACGGAAGTGCTGGATGCATTCAAGAGTGCAGGAATCCGGACTTCTGTTTTTGTGGAAGCCGATGAAGAGATGATTAGTTACGCAGCCAAAGCCGGGGCCGACCGGGTAGAGTTATATACCGAACCCTATGCTACTGACTATGTGAAAGATCCGGACAAAGCGATTGAACCTTTTATTAAAGCTGCTGAAAAAGCCAGAAAACTGGGTATGGGCCTGAATGCCGGTCATGATTTAAGCTTGGTGAATCTGGAGTATTTAAGTCAGCATATACCTTGGCTTGATGAAGTTTCCATCGGCCATGCTTTGATCAGTGATGCCTTGTATCTGGGATTAGAGAGAACCATACATGAATATAAAAACTGTCTTCATAAATGAATATAATGCAAATAACTCAAAATGCAGTGAACCTGGCTGACTCTCTGGCTACAGCCAATCCGGTTTTAACAGAGGTAAATGCTGGGGAAAGTATGAACATGCTCGATCTTGCCATCAAAGGGGGATGGATCATGATAGTATTAGGAGCGCTTTCCTTACTCTGTTTCTACATCCTGTTTGAACGTATGTATGTAATACGGAAAGCCGGAAAGGAAGATCCAATGTTTATGGATCGGGTGAAAGACTATATTTTGAGTGGAGAAATCAAAGCGGCACTGAATTATTGCCGTACAATGAATACTCCTTCTGCCCGGATGATTGAAAAAGGAATCAGTCGACTCGGAAGACCTGTAAACGATGTTCAGGCTGCGATAGAAAACGTAGGTAACTTTGAAGTAGCCAAACTCGAAAAAGGAATGACGATTATGGCAACCATTGCGGGTGGAGCCCCGATGATTGGCTTTCTGGGAACTGTTACCGGAATGATCCGTGCCTTTTACGAAATGGCGAATGCCGGAAACAATGTAGATATCAGCCTTTTATCTGGAGGTATATACGAAGCAATGGTAACTACTGTTGGAGGCCTTATTGTAGGTATTATTGCCATGTTTGCCTATAACTATCTGGTAACCCGGATTGATGGGGTTGTGAATAAGATGGAGATTCAGACAATGGCCTTTATGGACTTGCTGAATGAACCGGCAAAGAAATAATGAGTAGAGTTTCCTACTTAACTACAGAATAAAATGGCTTTAAAACGAAGAGTAAAAATATCACCAACTTTTAGTATGGCATCTATGACGGATATCATATTCCTGTTGCTTATCTTCTTTATGATAACATCCACCGTCGTATTTCCCAATGCCATCAAAGTACTGTTGCCACAGGGGAAACAGCAGACTTCGGCCAAACCATTGACCAGGGTCATAATTAATAAAGACTTAGCTTATTTCGCTGCATTCGGCAATGAGAAAGAACAAGAGTTGCAATTATCCGAACTGGCTGGTTTCCTGCAAAGCTGTGCGGAAAGAGAACCAGAAATGTATGTTGCTTTATATGCCGATGAAACCGTTCCTTATAGAGAAATTGTAAATGTACTGAATATAGCCAACGAAAATCAGTTTAAGATGGTTTTGGCAACCCGTCCTCCACAAAATAAGTAAGGAATGAACGAAAAGAAGAAGAGTAAATACATGGGTGCGCTGGGAGCAATATTGGTTCATATAGCCATAATTGTTCTGTTGCTCTTTTGTGTGATCCGTACTCCTGAACGCCTGGAAGAGAGTGGTGTAACCGTAATGATGGGGGATGCTACGGAAGCTTATGGTGGTTTTGATCCTTCTTCTTTGGTAGATGTTGAAGTACAGCCTGAAACAAGTGAGGCAAATAATGTCCCTGAACCAGAATCTGTACCCGAGCAGGAAATGATTACACAGGTTGAAGAAGAGACTATCGTCATTGATCCTCCCAAGAAAACAGAAACAAAACCCAATACTCCACCGGTACAGACTCCCAGACCACAACCTAAACCGGAAACAACCAAACCAGATAATTCAGCTGCTGAAAGAGCCGCCGAAGAAGCTCGCATGCTGGCGGAGCAGAAAGCAGAACAAGAGCGTAAAGCTGCTGCGGAAGCTGCCAACAATTTGGTTGCCGGAGCTTTCGGTAAGGGAAATCAGATGGGCAACAAAGGAACTACTACCGGAACCGGGGCAGTAGGGATTCCAACCGGAAATTCTTCAACAGGTGCGGCAACAGGTTCAACTGGATATGGCTCATTCGATTTGGGAGGACGTTCATTGGGAGAAGGTGGATTGCCACGTCCTCAATATACGGTTCAGGAAGAAGGGAAAGTAGTTGTTACCATTACTGTAAATCCCAGCGGACAGGTAATAGCCACGAGCATCAATCGAGCTACCAATACGGTAAATGCAACCTTGCGTAAAGCCGCCGAAGATGCCGCAAAGAAAGCAAGGTTCAATACGGTTGAAGGATTGAATAACCAAACCGGAACAATTACTTATTACTTTAATTTGAAATAGAATCCTGAATTATCAATATTGTTTTACTCTAAAATAAGTCATTATGGGTACAGTTTATGTGTTTTTCGCAGATGGTTTTGAAGAAATAGAAGCGTTTACAACGATTGATGTTTTAAGACGTGCCAGTTTAAATGTAGAAATGGTTTCAATCACCAATGAGCAAGTAGTCACAGGAGCTCATGATGTACCGTTTCTAACAGACTCTTTTTTCAAGGATCATAATTTTAAGGATGCTGAAGCACTAGTTTTGCCGGGGGGAATGCCTGGAGCCGCAACTTTAGCCAAACATGAAGGATTGAATGCTTTGATTCAGGAATTCATTAAAACCGGAAAAACAATGGCTGCTATTTGTGCTGCTCCGATGGTACTTGGTAAAGCCGGTTTATTGAAAGGCAAAACTGTCACATGCTATCCCGGATTTGAACAATATCTGGAAGGCGCCAACTGTACCGGACAACTTGTTGAAGTGGATGGCAACCTTATTACCGGAAAAGGCCCCGGTGCTGCCATGGATTTCGCTTTAACTGTTGTGGATGCATTAGTTGGTAAAGAAAAAGTTGCCGAACTGGAAGAAGCCATGTGTATAAAACGCTGATCGATGAAAAAATATGCCTTAATTGTAGCCGGTGGGAAAGGATTGCGTATGGGGAGCGATCTCCCCAAGCAATTCCTTCCCATCGGTACAGGTAAGGTAGTTTTGATGCACACACTGGAAGCCTTTTATCAGTGTGATCCCCTAATAGAAATAATTCTCATACTACCGGCAGACCAACAAGACTATTGGAAAGAATTGTGCCGGAAATACAACTTTCATATTCCCCATTCTATCGTAGAAGGGGGAGAAACACGTTTTCATTCCGTTAAAAACGGATTGAGTAAAATCGATGAAGGTGGTTTGATAGCCGTTCATGATGGAGTTCGTCCGTTGGTAGCAAAGGAAGTGATCAGCAACTGTTATGAGAAGGCATCTCAATATCAAGCCGTTATTCCTATAATAGATATTGTAGAAACGATACGTCTGATTACGGACGATGAAAATAAAACCGTCAATAGAGATAATTATAAACTCGTTCAGACACCCCAGGTTTTTGACGTACAACTCCTAAAAAAAGCATACGAACAAGAATATACTTCCTTTTTTACCGATGATGCTTCTGTCGTAGAAAGTTTGGGATATAGTGTACACCTGACCGAAGGAAACAAGGAAAATATTAAAATAACCACCCCTTTTGATCTTAAAATAGCCGCAGCTTTACTATCATAATGTTTGATCTTACCACAAGAGACATAAAATATTTAGCAGGAGTAGGTCCACAAAGGGCTTCCATCCTGAATAAAGAACTTGATATATTTTCCCTACACGATTTAATTTATTATTTTCCTTATAAATATGTAGACCGAAGTCGCATCTATTATATTCAAGAGATAGATGGGAATATGCCATATATCCAACTCAAAGGTAAAATTGTGGGTTTCGAAACGTTTGGAGAAGGGCGAAGCCGAAGATTAGTTGCACATTTTTCGGATGGTACCGGTGTCGTTGACCTGGTCTGGTTTCAAGGCATCAAATATATATTAAATAAGTATAAGCTACATCAGGAATATATTATTTTCGGTAAACCGACCGTCTTTAATGGTCGAATTAATGTGGCGCATCCGGATATGGATGATTCAGCTTCGGTGACACTCTCCGGTATGGGAATGCAACCTTATTACCATACGACCGAAAAAATGAAGCGCAGCTTTCTGAATTCGCATGCACTGGAGAAAATGATGTCTTCGGTAATAGGAATGATTCAGGAGCCTCTTTCAGAAACACTTTCCTCGAAAGTTATTGCAGATCATCATTTGATATCTTTGACGGATGCGTTAAAGAACATACATTTTCCTTCTAATCCAGAATTACTGCGGAAAGCCCAGTACCGTTTAAAATTTGAGGAGTTATTTTACATCCAATTAAATATCCTGAGATATGCGAAAGAACGGCAACAACGTTACAGAGGTTATGTGTTCGAAACGGTAGGCGAAAAGTTTCATGATTTCTATAAAAAGAATTTGCCCTTCGAACTAACCGGTGCGCAGAAAAGAGTACTGAAAGAAATTCGCTGGGATGTTGGATGTGGCCGTCAGATGAATCGTTTACTGCAAGGGGATGTAGGCAGCGGAAAAACGTTGGTTGCATTGATGAGTATGCTTATTGCACTGGATAATGGATATCAGGCTTGTTTAATGGCTCCCACCGAAATTCTGGCAAATCAACATTTTGAAACCATGAAAGAACTTCTGTTCGGCATGGATATTCGGGTCGAATTATTAACCGGTTCCGTGAAAGGAAAGAAGCGCGAAGCCATCCATAAAGGTTTACTAACCGGAGACATTCACCTATTGATCGGTACTCATGCGGTGATTGAAGATACGGTTAATTTCTCTTCGTTAGGGTTGGTCGTTATTGACGAGCAACATCGTTTTGGGGTAGCACAACGGGCACGTTTGTGGAACAAAAATATTCAACCCCCTCATGTATTGGTGATGACGGCAACTCCAATTCCTCGTACGTTGGCCATGACCTTGTATGGCGACCTGGATGTTTCTGTTATTGATGAATTACCACCCGGCAGAAAGCCTATATCTACTATTCATCAATTCGACAACCGAAGAGAAAGCCTTTATCGTTTTGTGCGAAAGCAAGTTGAAGAGGGTAGGCAAGTGTACATTGTTTATCCCTTAATAAAAGAAAGCGAGAAAATTGACCTAAAAAATCTCGATGAAGGATTCGAACTTATCAAGTCCGAATTCCCCGAATATACCATTTGCAAAGTACATGGTAAAATGAAAGCTGCCGAAAAGGATGAACAAATGCAACTTTTCGCTTCGGGAATAGCACAGATTATGGTTGCAACCACTGTGATCGAAGTGGGGGTAAATGTGCCCAATGCATCTGTTATGATTGTTGAAAATGCCGAACGCTTCGGGTTGTCACAATTGCATCAGCTTCGGGGGCGAGTAGGTCGTGGGGCCGAACAGTCCTATTGTATTCTTGTGACTAGTTACAAACTGAAGGAAGATACACGCAAAAGACTCGAAATAATGGTTCGTACCAATGATGGATTCGAAATAGCTGAGGCCGACCTGAAACTTCGCGGGCCAGGAGACTTAGAAGGAACACAACAGAGTGGAATAGCTTTCGACCTTAAAATTTCGGACCTTGCGAAAGATGGCCAACTTCTGCAATATGTCCGAAATATTGCACAGGAAATTGTCGATTATGACCCACATTTGCAGTTGCCCGAAAATGAGATCCTTGCAAAACAACTGAAGACACTCCGAAAAACTAAAATCAGCTGGGCATCAATAAGTTAAAAAAGAATAAATCTGTTATAAAATCTATTTGTTTAGCGATATTGGACAAAAAAAGTTAAGCCGTTAACCGATTTTTCGCTAAGAAATACTATCTTTGATGCAATTTGTGGAAAATCAAGTTAATATCAGAAGACAAGATGAATTTTAACTATATCAAGGTTGGGTTTGTGGCGGTAGCGGCGATGGCGAGTTTGTGTGCTTCATCGCAGGATTTGATAGCTCGTCAGGCACCTATAGACAAGAAACTGAAAAGTGTAGATTCACTCATTTTACAAAAACAGATTCAAGTAGAACAATCTGAGTTTCCTGCATTTGATCTGTATCCTTCATGGAATCAGACTTCAGTGCATAATTATGCCAATGCAAATATCCCGGAAACATATACATTCGATTTAACAGGCTTTCATATGCCGACTCCAAGTACTCGCATAACTTCCAAATTCGGTCCTCGCAGAGGACGAATGCACAACGGAATTGATGTAAAAGTGCAGGTAGGGGATACCATATATGCTGCCTTTGATGGAAAGATACGCATGGTGAGAGATCAGGGACGCCGGAAAGGTTACGGAAAATATGTGGTTATCAGGCATGATAATGGATTGGAAACAGTTTACGGGCATCTTTCCAAACATTTGGTAAAAGAAGACGAACTGGTAAAAGCCGGCGAACCAATCGGATTAGGAGGAAATACTGGACGTTCTTATGGTTCACATCTTCATTTCGAAACTCGTTTCTTAGGTATTGCAATAAATCCTGCTTTAATGTTTGATTTTGAAAGCCAGGATATCGTAGCTGATAATTATACGTTTAATCGTAGAAAGACCGGACGAACCAGCTCTGGAACTATGGTTGCAAATTCCGGAAACGTTATTAAATACCATAAAGTAAAAAGTGGTGATTCCTTATCGAAAATTGCAGCGCAAAGAGGAGTTTCTATTGATACTTTGTGCAAGTTAAATAGAATTACCCGCAAAACGGTATTAAGACCGGGACAAGTTTTACGTTGTTCATAATTCATAAGCATAATATACTAAGAGGGCACTTTAATATAATTTAGAGTGCCCTCTTTTCTTTATTCTTTATTTATTACTAACTTTGTGCCCTATTTATAATGACATGGAAGATACCAGACAAGAATTTGAGCATACTATCACCTTATGCCGTGATTTGTTTTCTAAAAAGCTGCATGATTACGGCCCATCATGGCGCATCCTGCGTCCTATTTCAGTAACAGATCAGATCTTTATTAAGGCTAACCGAATCAGAAGTATTGAAACGAAAGGGGTTAATATGGTGGATGAAGGGATATGTGATGAATTTATTGCAATTGTAAATTATGGTATTATTGGCCTTATACAGTTGGAATTGGGTTACTCAGAAGCAGCTGATATCAGCAATGAAGAGGCTTTGACCCTATATGATAAATATGCCAAAGAAGCATTAGAATTAATGCTGGCTAAAAATCATGACTACGATGAAGCATGGAGAAGCATGCGTATCAGTTCTTATACGGATTTAATCTTAATGAAGATATCCCGTACGAAACAGATTGAAAGCCTTTCTGGTAAAACTCTGGTATCAGAAGGGGTTGATGCCAACTACATAGATATGATTAATTATGCTGTTTTTGGCTTGATTAAATTAGAGATTGAAAGATAAACAAAAACATATTGTAAAAGTAACAGGTACAAATATTTGCCGTTTTTTACTGGCAGTTGTATTTATCTTCTCCGGTTTTGTAAAAGCTGTGGATCCAATGGGATCCTTTTATAAAATTCAGGATTACCTTGAAGCATTCGGTGTATCTTCCTGGGTTCCTGATTTTATGATTTTAGTAGGAGGTATTACGCTATCGGCGTTGGAATTTGTAATCGGTGTACTTTTGCTTTTTGGTATCCGGAAAGGACCCGCAACTTCTTTGGTCCTGTTGTTTATGCTTTTTATGACACCGTTAACACTTTACTTGGCAATTGCTGATCCGGTAGAAGATTGCGGATGTTTTGGTGATGTCTGGGTATTAACCAACTGGCAAACATTCTGGAAGAATGTGGTGCTACTGGCGGCTGCTATTGTTATTTACAAATGGAAGGATCATATTTTTAGTTTCGTAAGTGAGAAATCAGAATGGTTGATCTCTTTATATAGCATTATATTTATTGTGGTACTTTCTTTATTTTGTTTGAGGTATCTGCCTATTTTAGATTTCAGGCCTTATAAAATAGGATCCAATATCCCGAAAGAAATGAGTATGCCGGAAGGAGCAAAACCTTCAATCTATGAAACCGTTTTCATCCTGGAAAAAGAGGGAAAAAAGCAGCAATTTACCTTAGAGAATTATCCGGATAGTACCTGGAACTTTGTTGATGCGAAAACTGTTTTAAAACAGAGAGGTTATGAACCCGCTATCAGGGACTTTTCCATAATAGAACAAGAAACAGGAGAAGATATTACCCAGGAAGTTTTATCCAATAAGAATTATACTTTCTTGTTGATTGCACATCGTTTAGAGGTTGCGAGTGATAGTAATATCGACCTGATTAATGAGATATACGATTACAGCATTGAACATGAATATGCTTTTTTTTGCCTGACTGCCTCACCGGATTATCAGATCGAAGAATGGAGAGATCGAAGTGGTGCGGAATATCCTTTCGGACTGGTAGATGATATTACTCTTAAGACAATAGTACGGTCGAATCCTGGATTGGTATTAATCAAAGAAGGTACTATTCTGAACAAATGGAGTAATAATAACCTACCTGACGAATATGATCTGGATAATGCTTTAGAATATATTCCGTTAGGAAAGCAGAAAGAAACAAGTGACGGACGTACCATAGCTTATTCTTTTTTATGGTTTGTTTTGCCTTTGCTTTTTGTCAGTGGTTTGGATATCTTACTGGTAAAAAGAGAAAGGCGTATTTTAAAACGACTGGCAGAAAAGAAGAAGAAAGAGGAAGAATTAAATTAACCCTTTAATATATAAACGAAATGAGAAAAAACATTGTTGCAGGAAACTGGAAAATGAACAAAACCTTACAGGAAGGTATTGAGTTCGTAAAAGAATTAAAAGAAGTATTAGCTAACGATAAAACTAACTGCGAAGTGGTAGTCTGTACTCCTTTTATTCATTTGGCTTCAGTTTCAACGATACTGGAAGTAACTAACATCGGTGTTGGTGCGGAAAACTGCGCCAATCAAGTATCTGGTGCTTACACCGGAGAGGTATCTGCTACGATGGTTGCTTCAACAGGTGCGAAATATGTTATCCTTGGTCACTCAGAACGTCGCGCTTACTATGGTGAAACTGCAGAAATCCTGAAAGAAAAAGTAGAACTTGCCCTGGCTAACGACTTGACTCCGATTTTCTGTATTGGTGAAGTTCTTGAAGAACGGGAAGCCAATAAGCAAAATGAGGTTGTGAGCGGTCAGTTGGCTGATTCTTTATTTAGCCTTTCAGCGGAAGATTTCTCAAAAGTAGTTTTGGCTTATGAACCTGTTTGGGCCATCGGAACCGGTAAAACTGCTACTTCCGACCAGGCTCAGGAAATGCATGCTTTCATTCGCTCAATTGTAGCTGAAAAGTATGGCAAAGAAATCGCTGACAATACTTCTATCCTTTACGGTGGTAGTTGTAACCCGTCAAATGCGAAAGAATTATTTAGCAATCCGGATGTTGATGGTGGCCTGATTGGTGGTGCTTCTTTGAAAGTGGCTGACTTTAAAGGTGTTATCAATGGATTTAACTCATAATTGAAACTCCATAAACCTGCACTCGTATGAAAATATTTGTTTTTTGTCTGAACCTGTTCTTCCTTTTCTGCGCTTCTTCCTTGAGTGCGCAGCAGGATATTGTGAGAAGCCTTCAGCAAAATGTCCCTGGCGAAGGTAAGGTAACGATCCATCAGGATCCGAAAATCAAAGCTTTGCTTGGTTCACGAGCTACTCCATCTTCACAAGGGGGAAGCGGACAAATAAGAACAAATGGCTACCGGGTACAGGTTTATGCTGGTGGTAACTCCCGTGCCGCGAAAGAAGAAGCGGAAAGTGTTGCTTCACAAGTAAAGGCATACTTCCCTGATTTAGCTGTTTACAAATCATTTGTTCCGCCCCGTTGGATATGCAGGGTAGGTGATTTTCGAAGTATTGAAGAAGCGGATGCCATGATGCGCCGATTAAAAAGAACAGGTGTATTTAAAGAAGTATCAATTGTAAGAGATCAAGTAACGATCACTTATTAACAGAGCAATATGTTTGGACAAAAGGAATGTTTTGATAATGCTCCGGAGATGGAGCCGTTAATGAATCATTATCGCAGTATTATTTCACTTTTAGGAGAAGATGTGGAACGGGAAGGATTACTCAAAACTCCGGAACGATTAACGAAAGCCATGCTGACTTTAACAGAAGGCTACCGAATGAATCCGCATGAAATCCTTCTCTCAGCCAAGTTTAAAGAAGAATACAGCCAGATGGTGATCGTTAAGGATATTGATTTCTTTTCTTTGTGCGAACATCACATGCTGCCGTTTTATGGTAAAGCGCACGTTGCTTATATTCCTAATGGATACATTACCGGTTTAAGCAAGGTTGCTCGTGTCGTTGATATTTTCTCGCATCGTCTGCAAGTACAAGAACGGATGACGCTTCAAATTAAAGAATGTATCCAGAATACTTTAAATCCCCTGGGTGTAATGGTAGTGGTTGAAGCTAAGCACATGTGTATGCAAATGCGGGGAGTGGAGAAGCAAAATGCCATCACTACTACTTCTGATTTTACGGGAGCTTTTAAGCAAGCGAAGACCCGTGAAGAATTTATGAATCTGATTCGTAACAGTTAACCGATGTTACCTTAGCACCACCCGGTCTCCTTCTTTCTTCTCGATAGCCTTTAATACTTCATGCAGTTCCTTGAATCGGTGCATGGTATTGTTACATTTCTCGATATTGTTATAGATATCCGGATCTTGTAAGGCACGGGCAATATGTTTCATTTCTTCCTTAATAATTGCACTTTTGAAGTTTACCAGAAGCATGGGTACAATTTCCAATAATCGTTCTTCTTCAGTGAATATCTTTTGCGTTTTGGAATGCAACTTACTTAGTTGGTAGCGTTCGCTTGCCAGTTCTGTGCATAGTTTGGCTATATCTGCCGAAGGGTGAGCAATAAAGTAGCGTTCAGCAACAAAATCCTTGTTATGAATATGTTCTACCGCCTCCGTTAAAATTTGAATATGAAGCGGATTATGAAAAGACAGGTCATCCGACTTTAAGTCATAGTGGACGTATTCAATCACCGTTATATTTCTCTCTTTTTCATTCTCATCCGGAATGCAACATATCACTCTCTCTCCATACCGAACAATCATTTGAAGAATAAGCCTTTCGAACTTATAGAACTCTCTTCCTTCCTCCCCTCCCTGGGGTATAAAGGATTGATAAGCCTCATCCGCCGGAGCTGGCTCTTCGGTAATATCGGGTGCTGATTGTTCGGCCGGAGTTTTATTACTTTTCTCGGCCTGCTTTTCTTTAAGTTTGGCTACTTCTGTTACGAGTAATTTTTGATCAAGGTTCAGAAGCCGGGCGGACTCTTTAATATAAACATCCCTCATAATAGTCTCTGGAACTACAGAGATACTTTTCACAATGTCTCCAATCATTTCCGCTTGCTTGATCGGGTCTTTTTTAGCATCCTTTAGAAGGAGGTTTATCTTAAAACGGATAAAATCCACTTCGTGCTCCGCAATGTAGGCCTGGAAATCGGTCGCATTGTGTTTTTTTGCGAAAGAATCCGGGTCATCGCCATCCGGGAGCAGAACTACTTTGATGTTCATTCCTTCTTCCAGTAGCATATCAATCCCACGGATAGAGGCTTTGATACCGGCCATATCTCCGTCATATAAGACGGTTATGTTATTGGTAAAGCGGTGTATTAACCGGATTTGTCCCGGAGTTAGAGAGGTCCCTGAAGAAGAAACAACATTCTCAATGCCAGATTGATGCATGGAAATCACATCCGTATATCCTTCTACCAGAAAACATCGATCCTGCTTAACAATGGCCTGTTTAGCGAAGAAGATTCCATAAAGTTCATTGCTCTTGTGGTAAATTTCAGATTCAGGGGAGTTGACATATTTAGCTAGCTTTTTGTTTTCGGTACTCAGTATTCGTCCTCCGAAGGCAACCACTTTGCCTGAAAGAGTATGTACCGGAAATATAACACGACCCCGGAAACGGTCCCTAAGTTTTCCTTCTTCGGCTTCATAGCAAAGACCTGTTTTAATCAAGAACTCCTGTTTATATCCTTTTCTGAGAGCTTCCTGTGCAAAAGCATCTCGTTCGTCAATGCTAAATCCTAACTGGAATTTCTCAATAATATCATCCCGGAACCCTCTTTGACGGAAATAGCCCATCCCAATGCTGCGACCGTCAATATGATCTTTTAGAATATGCTGAAAGTAGTCACGTGCATATTGATTGACAATAAACATACTTTCGCGAAAACTCTGTGCCTGTTTTTCTTCGTTGGTTAATTCCCTTTCTTTTATCTCAATATGATATTTCCGGGCCAGGAATCTTAAGGCATCGTAGTAAGAAAGCTGTTCATGCTCCATAATGAAATGAACTGCGTTACCTCCCTTACCACAACTAAAACACTTGCATAATCCTTTGGAGGGAGATACACTGAAGGAAGGAGTTTTTTCATTATGAAACGGGCATAGTCCAACATAGTTTACCCCTCGTTTACGAAGAGTCACAAATTCCGATACAACGTCCACAATCTGGGCTGCATCAAGAATACGGTCTATGGTAGCTTGGTCTATCATTTTAAAAGGAACACAAATGTACATCTTATTTTTTGTATAATCAAGCAATGTATCCGGGTCAGGCGAACGGTATTTCTTTCGGAGCTGCTTAATAAAACAAAGAATGTTTAACCGAATTTTGACCCGGCTGATTCATATTAAAAAGTAATCTCTATATTTGTGGGAAATTTGGTTTTTAAGCACTGTATTTACTTATATTTTCTGGTATAAAACTTTTGTGCTACGTAAGCATGACCGATAAATTAATGATAATTTCTAGTACGATCTTGGAAGGAACTGTTCTTTTTTGGGTGGAGCAAAATATTCGTATAATTCTATGTCTCTTTTTAGCAGGCACAGTTTTCCTGACGTTTATTCTTTTGTATTTCAGAGGGCGAAGCCACAAAAAGCATTTGATGGGCTTATTCGAGAAATACCGGACAATTTACGATGAATACAAATTGATTTATGAGAATATGCCCGTTGGAGTTCTTATTTTTGATCAGAAAGGTACTTTATTAGCCCATAATCCGGGATCAGATATATTTTTTCAGGCAATGGATCTGAATGATCCGATGATATTCAATTTATTTACTTCAGATTTATTTCCCGAAATTTCTTTCCCAAAAATCCGACAAAATCAATTGCACGATGAGCTGGTTGAAATCAGCGATTCTTGTTTCCGTGTTATACTGCGATGTGTCCAGGAAGATAAAATGACAGAAGAACACATTATGATGCTCGTTTTAGATCATACGGATATCCTGAAAGAGAAGCGAGACAAGGAACAATTTCATGAGATTTTTAATTTCTCGATGGATATGGCTTCCCTGGGTGTGGCCGAGTATAACCTGATTGATAAAAAAGGATTTGCCACCCATTCATGGTTCCAGAACTTATATATCCAGGAGTCAGATAGTTTTTCTCATCCACATGAGAGGTTAATAGCGAAGGACCGGGAAAAAATAGACGACTTCTTTCAGCAATTGGATACTGGTAATCACTCGTTTGCTGATACCTTATGCCTGAAAGATAAAAATACGCTCCACTGGATTTATTACGTCATACAAGTGATGGAATATGCTCCCGAACAAGGTCGGGTCATTGTGACGGAACTGGTGGTAAATATTGATGAACAGATTCTCTGTGAGCAGGAACTGGAAGTTGCATTAAAGCAATCCAGGGAATCTGATCGTCTTAAAAATGCCTTTATCGCACACATGAGTCTGGATATACAACCTTATCTGTCGGAACTGGTAAGTATGTCGACTCAGTTAACCCAAACCCACAATCAAGAAGAGAAACAGGAACTTATGGTAAGGATTGAAGAAAATAAAAATGTTTTATTAGATTATATCAACCAGATCATCGATTTATCGAAAACCGATACAAATAAATTGCAGCTCTTATGAAAGTACTGTTTTTCTTCATCGGACTGCTGAATTTACATGGAGTACGGGGGAGTTTTTTGTACCTCTGGAAGCATTCACAATCTCCACTTCATTCTATCAATACGAGGAACCGGTGTGGATCGTCTTAATTATTGTCACTTTTTTAATTAGTAGTTTTTTATTGTGGCGCAACCGGCATATCCATAATAAGGTAATACAGGAAGAATATATCCGGTATAAAAATTATTATGACCGATTGGAAACCATCTACAGCCATTCTCCAATTGGTTTTGGGCTTTTCGATCGAAACGGAAAAGCTGTTTTCTGTATTCTACATGGAAAGAGGTACTGTAAAATACCTCATGGTAATAGGCAGATGGATTCTATTTTTGATAGCCCGGATATCAGCGATGAAGTGAAACAGGAAATTAAAAGCAGAAAGAAGATAAACCGGGAAGTAAAAATAACCATTGATGGTGTCAGCCGTATTTATCAAACAATAATTACTCCCCTGGAGAACTCGGAAAGATATCCGGGTGGTTTTATCATCATTGGTATCAACCTAACTCCTGTGTTAGAGGAGCGCCAGGAAAAAGAACACATTGAGCGTTTATTCAGTTTTGCATCCGACTCTTCTGCCATCGGGATTCGATATGATAATTTGCAAACTGGTAGGGGCATGGCAACCCAATCGTGGTATAAAAATCTCAATGAGCCCTATCTTCCGGAAGAAAATCCGCATTACTTAAACGTATATAAGAATGACAGGGAGCTTTTATTGTCTTTTCGGGAGAGAGTTTTACAGGATAGTAATCTTCCTCCTTTCCGAAAGGATATCCGCGTGAAAGGAAAAGATCGAAATAAACATTGGATCAGGGAACATATTTTTATTAATCAGAAAGATCCAAACATTATCATTGAACTTAATTTCGATGTCAGTGGCCAGAAACGCAAAGAAAACAGATTACGGAAAGCAAAACAAGAGGCGGAATCAGCGCATCGGGATACAGAGGCTTTTCTGGCAAATATCAATCATGAAGTAAGAACTCCGCTAAACTCCATTGTAGGCTTCTCGGCTATATTGGCACAGAGTGAAACGGATGAAGATACGCAGGAACATATTGGGATTATTCATCGCAACAATCAACTGCTTACCATGTTGATCAATGACATTATTGAACTTTCCAGAATTGAATCCGGTGCAGTCGAATTCGAGCATACTCCCATAGATATGGAGCAGCTTTTTGAGGGTTTAATTACTTCCGGTTATGCCAATCTTTATCAAAAACAACTGGTAATCAACTCAGAGATTAAAGGTGAAGAAGGGGTGGTTTATTCGGATAGAGTTTATTTGGAGCGGCTGTTTAAGAATCTATTGTCGAATGCAATCAAATTTACAAACGAAGGTTCCGTTACATTGGGCTACCAGAAAGAGGATGATTATTATTATTTCTATGTGAAAGATACCGGATGCGGTGTCTCGGAGGAGAATCAGAAACACATTTTCAAAAGCTTCCGCAAGGTGGATATTTATAAGCAGGGAACGGGACTTGGCTTAACTCTCTGCCGGAGTATTATTGATCACATGGGGGGGAGAGATCGGCGTCATTTCGGAGGAAGGAAAAGGAAGTACTTTCTGGTTTGCCCTGCCGGAGAAGAGGGTAAGAAAGTAAAGGGAGAAAAAGGCGCTCGGATTTGGCTCAAGTTGCGTTAGATTTCGAGTCATCTTCCGGTAGCATTCGGACCGACTTCCGGTAGGGTTAGACAGAAGGTAAACGATGTCTGTATATACAGAAAGCATTGAGTTATTGGGATAATGCAATGTTTTATTTCGATAACTCAATGCATTATTCCAATAACTCAATGCTTTCTTTGCGGTAGAGCTACTGTCACGAGTAACTTCTACTGTATATTATGTCTGATTTTGGTAAGGTAGTCCTTCATCCCTTCCGCATCTTTTTGGGTGATAATCTCCAACAATTTTTTTAATTCCATTCTGATATTCTCTACTTGTGACGGTGTGCGCGGATTGAAAAGAATCTCTTGTAGCAGGTAATCATCTTCGTTTAACAACCCTTTTGCAATAGCCATGTGTTTCTTAAACGTCGTACCCGGCGCCTCCTGATGCTTCATAACAGCAGCGAAAACAAGCGTCGAAACAAACGGGATGGATAAGGAATAGGCTACAGTTTCATCGTGTCCGTCGAACGTATATTCAAAGATATTTAGTCCCAAACTATGGTATAGGTCTTTGAAGAATACTTTGCCTAAGTGATCGCTTTCGCTGATAATGATGGCACTCTCCTGACTCAGGTTATTTAAGCTGGCGAAAGTAGGACCGAACATGGGATGCGATGACACATAGCGGAATCCACTTTCCTGATAAAACTTTTTGAGTCCGTTCTTCACCGAAGCTATGTCACTGATGATACAATTCTTTGGAAGCACCGGAAGTACTTGCCGAAAAGCATCCAATGTATATTTTACGGTTACTGCATTGATCACCAGTTCTGGTTCAAACTCCCGGATTTCTTCTACCGTAGTGTATCTGTATGTATTATAAACAAAGCGCAACTGGTGCGGGTTGATATCGAAAACAGCTGTTTCATGCTGAAAACTTAGGATGTCGGTAAAGAAGGAGCCCATTTTACCGGCTCCCAATATCAAGATGCGCATCTCTTTTATTTATTAATGATTTCTACTTGTTGACGTACACTTTCCTCGTGTATAGCTTCGAATACTTTCTTGATGAATTCCGTATCCAACCCGCATTGAATGGCCTGGTTGCCGTATTTATCGAGGATTTCATTGTAACGATCCGTTTGCAATACCGGCATGTTATGTTCTTTTTTGTAGGTTCCGATTTCGCGGGAGATACGCATACGTTTAGCCAATTCTTCCATCAACGTATTGTCACATTCGTCTATTTGTTTCCGGAGAGCCGACAAGTTTTCCGTCGTTTGCGTTTCTTGGCGAATAACCAGTAAACTTAAAATATAGTCGAGAACTTCCGGGGTAATTTGTTGGGAGGCATCGCTCCAGGCTGCATCCGGATCGCAATGGGTTTCAATAATCAATCCGTCGAATTTCATATCCATGGCTTGTTGGGAAATCGGAGCGATCAGTTCGCGTTTACCGCCTATATGGCTCGGATCACAGAAAATAGGCAGATCTGGGAACCGTCTGCGCAACTCAATGGGAATATGCCACTGAGGAAGATTGCGATAGATTTTCTTATCGTAGCTACTGAACCCCCGGTGAATAGCTCCCAGACGGTTGATTCCCGAATTATTCAGTCTTTCGAACGCCCCGATCCATAGCTCTATATCCGGATTTACAGGGTTTTTGATGAGGATAGGTATATCTACTCCTCTTAACGCATCGGCAATTTCCTGTACCGCAAAGGGGTTGGCGGTGGTACGTGCACCAATCCACAGGATGTCTATACCTGCTTTCAGGGCTTCATACACATGCAGGGCAGTGGCGACTTCTGTTGCCAGATACATGCCAGTCTCTTTTTTCACTTGTTTCATCCAAGGTAATCCTTCCACGCCTATTCCTTCGAATCCTCCGGGTTTGGTGCGGGGTTTCCAGATTCCTCCCCGGAATATCTTTTGTCCTTTATCGGCCAGCTGGCGGGCTGTTTTCATAACTTGGTCTTCCGTTTCCACACTACAAGGACCGGCAATAACCATGGGTCTATCGGCGGATACACCGGGCAATAAAATTGATTCTAGTTTCATATCATTTGTTTTTTTAGTTCTTTATTTATGAAGTTTGTTCAGGATAAACGAGTGTTATTATTTAAGGGCTTCTATTCTGTCTAAAGCCTCTTTGAGTCTTTCCTTTTTGCAGCAAAGTGAAATTCGGATATAGCGTGCCCCGTTACTACCGAAAATAAATCCCGGTGTAATAAATACCCGTGCCTGGTGCAATATTCTTTCAGTAAGTTCTTCTACGTTCGTGTATGTATCAGGTATTTTGCCCCAAAGGAACATTCCTACTTGTTTTTTATCATAACTGCACCCCAGTGAAGTCATAATGGCTCCTGCAAGTTCGCGTCTTTCTTCGTAGTTTTTATTGTTAAAGTCATACCAGTCTGCTTCTGCTTCCAATGCCTTCGCCGCTGCCAGTTGCATAGGCCGGAACATTCCACTGTCGATATTGCTTTTAACTTTTAATATCCATTGTACAAATGTTGAATTCGATGCCAGCATCCCGATACGCCATCCGGGCATGTTATGACTTTTACTCAGTGAATTCAACTCGATGCAACACTCCTTGGCCTCCGGAACAGAAAGAATACTTTGCGGGTTTCTGTTCAAAATAAAACTATAAGGGTTGTCATTAACAACAACGATGTTCTTTTTTTGTGCGAATTCAACCAGTCTTTTTAACAGCTCGGGAGTGGCATTCGTTCCGGTAGGCATGTGCGGATAGTTCACCCACATTAGTTTCACCCTGCTGAGATCCATTTGTTCCAGTTCCACAAAGTCGGGCAGCCATCCGTTTTCTTCCGTTAAGTTGTAGGGAACGACTTCGGCTCCCAGCAGTGTACTTAAAGAGGTATAGGTTGGGTATCCCGGATTTGGTACCAGTACCTGATCTCCCGGATTCACAAAAGCCAGGGTAATATGCAATATTCCTTCTTTGGAACCGATTAATGGTAGAATTTCAGTTGCAGCATCCAGTTGTACATCATACCATTTACCATACCATCCCGCAAATGCTTTTCGCAATTCAGGAATACCTGTATAAGGTTGGTAACCGTGTACATCTGGTTTTTGCGCCTCTATGCCTAAGGTTTGGATCGTCGTTTCTGCCGGAGGCAAATCCGGACTGCCGACGCCCAGGCTGATAACATCCTTTCCTTCTTCATTCATTTGGGCAACCTCTTTCAACTTTTGCGAAAAATAGTATTCGCTAACATTGTTGAGCCGGTTGGCAGGCTTTATATCATAAACTGGATTTTGCTTCTTCATATTCACCGAGTGTTTTAAGTTCTTTGGTTAAAGGGCTAATGGCATTGATCGACTGTTTATATCTTACATAATCGTTAAAAACCACATCTACATAAAAGAGGTACTCCCATTCGCGTCCAATGATGGGTATAGATTGTATTTTTGTAAGGTTGATATTGTAGAAAGATAAGATGGAAAGTACTTGTGATAAACTTCCTTCGGTGTGAGGTAAAGAAAAAACCATGCTTGCTTTGTTTACTGATTTCCGGCGACGGTATTCATCTGCTTGCCATCCATCCACTATGACCAGGAAGCGGGTGAAGTTATGTTTATTGGTTTCGATACCTTCCTGGAGAATTTTCATTCCGTACTCCTGAGCGGCGGCTTTAGAGCAAATCGCGGCGTGTCCTTTCAGGTTGTTCTCTTTGATAAGTTGGGCACTGCGGGCGGTATCTTCCCCTTCCACTACTTTGATGTCGGGATGCTGGTTCAGGAATTCCCGGCATTGCATCAAAGCAATAGGGTGGGAGTTAACTTCGGTGATATCATTCCAGTCTTCGTCCGGAAGGCATACGAAACAATGCGATATGCGCAATTTATATTCACCGATTATTTGCGTATCGCTTTGCCTCACCAATTCGTAGTTTTGAAGCAGGCTGCCTGCGATGGTGTTTTCGATGGCCAGCATTCCTACCAGTTTACCGTCCTTTTTCATATTCGTGAAAATATCTTCAAATTTACCGCAGCAAAGCAGCTGAATGTCCTGACCATTGAAGTATTGATGCGCGGCTATATCATGATAAGAGCCGGTAGTTCCCTGAATTGCGATTTTTTCCATACTTAAACTGTTATATATAAAAAAATCCCGCTCAATCATTGAGCGGGATTCTGCTGTTATTATTCGTTTTGTGAATTCTCTGTATTCTACTAGCACACAAACTCCCGCTCTACTTTCTGGCTAAAGTAAAAGTAAAAAAAGAAGTTATATGCAAAAGTAAATGAATTCATGAAATGGCTTTTATTTCTTATTCGTTGGCAAAAGTAATACATTTATGTGAAAAGCAAACAAAAAACGATATTTTTTTTATCTTTTTATCCTTATTGATACTTTCCGTCAGTAAAACGCAAAATTTATGTCCTCTTCTCCATTTCTCTCTCATCATCACATTCTTCGTTCCCGTCAGGATAGTTGGTTGTGATTTTCCATAATCCAGCAGAATAATTCCTTCTGTGTCAGCTTATCTCATCGGATATACTTTAACATTATCGTTTTTGCGATATCTGTCTTTTCTGATAATGGCAGATACAATCATTGCATAGATTGTTGTAGTTACGGAAATAACTCCGGCTGTGAGAATGATTTTTCCTACCAAAGACCAGGCAAGTAAATGAATACCCCAGAAAGAAAGGATATACAAAGCTAAAGCGCCCACTAAGGATAAACAAAAGAGGGTTACTACCAATTTAATTAACGTTTTCATGTTGTTTTGTGTTATAAAATGAATAAAAAGTTAGAGTCCGAATATATCGGTTGTTTTTTGCTGTTGGTTGTTGAATTGACCATTTATCTTTTCTATATTTTCAGGCTTGAGTTGCAGGGCATTTTTCATGTCTTCGGCAGAACCTTCTTTGTCCCCATTTAATAGCTTTGCTCTTCCCCTTTCATGAAAGGCTTGGGCAGAGTTAGGGTTTAATTCTATGGCTTCGTCCAGTATTACGATGGCTTCTTCCAGTTTCTTTTGAGCGATAAATAATTGTCCCAGGTTGATGTAAGCATGTTCGTTGAACGGGTTCAGATCCGTAACCAAACGATAATCTTGCTCTGCATCTTCGGCATGCCCGGTTGTTTCTTTGATTTTTCCGCGCAAAAGGAGTGCGTTTTCTTCTTCAGGGTGATGTTGAAGTACTGTTTCTATATCTTTTAAAGCTTCGGAATATTGCTGCATACCTGTTAAAACTTCGGCACGCATCAGGTAAGCTTCCAGAAAATCTTCTTTTAATATGATGGCTTTGGTTAGATGGGCGATGGTATTGATTGAATCTTTCAAACCAAAAGTTGCTTTGGCCCATAAATAATAAGCTAGCGGATTTTCGTTTTCGAGTTGGATCACTTTTTGTGCAGCCTCATCCATTAAATTGTATTCATCTAGCATGAAATAAACATTGGCGAGTGTCAGAAAAGTAGTGGGCAGTTCGGACTCCAGTTCGGCCATGCGTTCCAAAAGTTTCCGGGCTTTATCCAGTATAGCAGTTTGTATATAGAGTTGACTCAGGAAATGAAGTGTTTCAAAGTCTTCCTGAATGTTGAGTGCACCTTCAAAACATTTGATGGCGTAATCAATTCGTCCCATCCGTTGGGCACGCATTCCGTCGTATTTCAGAATTTCAAAATTCTTTTGCTCCTTGTTATTGCTTGGTTCTTCCTTCCCTTTAAGTAATGATTTGAATAATTTGATCATTGGTTATTATGTCTTTAGTTGTATTACTTTTCCATCTTTCAGCGTTATCATTTCTTCATCCAACAGAAATTGCATGACTTCTGCCAGTTCATCAGCACTAACTTCCAGTATGTTTGCAATTTCAGCAGGAGTGTAAGCCTCTTGCAGTAACACGTCTGATATTTGTTTTTTCAAATCCTCCCAATCTGCTAATGTGGTAGGCCTTTTATGCAAAGTTACACAAACATCGCATTGGCTGCAATTGTGCATGTTCTTTTCTCCGAAATAACGAAGTAACATCCGGCTGCGGCAGTGGTGTTCGGAGCTGACATACTCCAACATCGCTTCAATGCGTTTTTCATAACGTTGTTTCCGTTCTTCGTATACTGACTTATCGATTTGCAAATGGCGTAATTCCACCCTTTCCCTGGCATATATAATATAAGGTGTCTTTTTATGTGGAATGTAATCGATAATTCTACGCTTGGACAACATCTTCAGTAAATCATATATTTGTTGATGCGGAAGTCCCGTCCGCAAAGATAATGATTCTTCATTAATATACGTGTAATCAGTGAAAACTCCGGTGTAAGAACGTAAAATGGTCTGGATCAAAGCATCGGCTTCGGCTCCCATTTCTTTGAGTTTGTAGAGTTCATCCCGGCGGAGTGTAAAGATTAGTCGGGAAGCATTATCCTGTTCATCCGTATATTCGATGTAGCCGGCTTGCGAAAGAATTTTCAAAGCACTGTCTGCCGGTACGGGAAAGTATTTGAATCGTCTGCAAAATTCATCCAGGTTAAATTCGTACATGCATCCCAAACCATCGCCCATTGCCATTTGGTAGTAATAGTTCAGATGTTCATACAATCCTTTGATATATTCTTTTTCCGGAAAGGTATCGGTGATACGTTTTTTCAGACTTATTCGATCAGCATTCGAATACAGGATGACGGCGTATGCTTTCTGTCCGTCTCTTCCTGCTCTTCCTGCTTCCTGAAAGTATGCTTCGGGTGAATCCGGCAGATCCATGTGGACAACAACCCGTACATCTGGCTTGTCAATTCCCATTCCGAAAGCATTGGTGGCAACCATGACACGGGATTCTCCGTTTTGCCAACGTTTCTGGCGAAGGTCTTTCAGGTCATTGTTTAATCCGGCATGATAGAAGTCTGCGGTTATATCCTCGTGTTGCAGGAGTTCGGTAATTTCTTTGGTTTTTCTTCTGTTTCGAACGTATACGATGGCACTTCCCGGCATTTTGCGAAGAATGTGTAATAAGGCACTGTGTTTATCTTCTGCTTTACGAACAATGTAAGCCAGGTTTTTCCGTTCGAAACTCATGCGGAAAACGTTCTCTTCTTTGAAAAGTAACCTTTCCTGTATATCTTTTACAACTTCCGGAGTTGCCGTAGCAGTAAGTGCCAATACCGGAATACCGGGTAGTAGTTGACGGATTTCAGCAATTTTCAGGTACGCCGGCCGGAAATCATAGCCCCACTGAGAGATACAGTGGCTTTCATCCACAGTAATCATATTGACCTTCATGGATCTTAATTTTACCCGGAAAATTTCAGTAGCCAGACGTTCGGGTGAGATGTAAAGAAACTTATAGTCTCCGAAGATACAGTTTTCCAATGCAATGATAATCTCCTGGCGGGTCATTCCGGAATAAATAGCCACTGCTTTGATACCCCGTTTCCGAAGGTTCTGTACTTGATCCTTCATCAGGGCGATTAACGGAGTAATAACCAGGCATAACCCCTTTTGGGCTAGAGCAGGTACCTGGAAGGTAATGGACTTTCCCCCTCCGGTGGGCATGAGCCCCAACGTATCTCGGCCTTCTCCAATACTGTGGATAATATCTTCCTGAAGGTCGCGAAAAGCATCGTAACCCCAATATTTTTTCAGGATGGCGCGGTAATCCGGATAATCTGTTTGGTTTTGTGCAGGTGAGAGACTATCCATTTCTGACAATGGTTATATAGACCGGAACGAAACAGAGCACCTGTCTCGTCCCGGATAATTTATTCTTCAGTGGGTTTAATATCTTCAATCTGTAACTGTACTTCCCCCCGTTTATGGGAATTTTCCTCTATGGTATAGCAGATATCGAAGGAACGTTTAGTTTTAATGTAACGTACATGCGAACTTTGACCGAAAGCAATACCATTCATTACATTGTTTGATTTATTATCCACCAGTTCCAGTTTAATGTGTTCCTGATCTCTCCCTACCACTTTACTGGTACCATAATCATATACATGCTTGGTACAGAAAATCGGTTTGGGGTTATCGGGTCCGAAAGGATTAAACCGTTTCAGGTCGGAGTGGAACTTGGAGGTAATATCCCTGAAATCAATGATTGCATTAATATCAATTACCGCACTTGTTTGTTCAGGCAGAATATGTTCTGTTACATATTTCTCGAATCTTTCGGTGAAAACAGGTACATTCTCTACTTTCATCGACAGGCCGGCTGCATAGGTATGACCACCGAAATTTTCCAGTAAGTCACGACAGTGTTCGATGGCCTTATAAACATCAAAACCGGATACAGAGCGAGCTGAACCGGTTGCCATATCATCTGTGCGGGTAAGTACCACTGCCGGACGATAGTAAACTTCAGTCAATCGGGAGGCAACAATTCCAATTACCCCCTTGTGCCAATTTTCGTTGTAGATGACTATGGAACGACGATCGGCTAATCCTTCAAGAGCGTCAACAATGTTATTGGCCTCTTCCGTCATATTTTTATCAAGATCCTTGCGGGTCTCGTTATATTGATTGATTTGATTTGCCTTTTCCAAGGCTTGAGAAAAGTCTTTTTCGGTTAAAAGATCAACAGCTTCTTTTCCGTTTTGTATTCTTCCCGAAGCATTGATGCGAGGTCCAATCTTGAAAACGATATCGCTGACGGTGATATCTTTCTCCGTAAGTCCACAAATATCGATAATGGCTTTCAAACCTACACTGGGATTACTATTTAGTTGCTTTAAACCGTGGTAGGTGAGAATACGGTTTTCACCCATAATCGGAACAATGTCTGAAGCTACGCTTACAGCAACCAGATCGAGTAACGGGATAAGATGATGAAATTCAATACCGTTGTTGATGGCGAAAGCCTGCATATACTTAAAACCTACACCACATCCGGAGAGATGGATATAGGGGTAGGTATTGTCTGCCCGTTTAGGGTTCAATATGGCTACAGCAGGAGGTAATTCATCATCGGGCACGTGATGGTCGCAAATGATAAAGTCGATACCTTTTTCTTTGGCATAGGTTATTTCCTCCACTGCTTTGATGCCGCAGTCTAATACAATGATCAACTTTACATCTGTCTCGTATGCATAATCTATTCCTTGATAGGAAACCCCATACCCTTCGTTATAACGGTCGGGTATATAGTAATCTATATTAGAATAATACTGTTGAAGAAATTTGTACACAAGTGCGACTGAGGTAGTACCATCGACGTCATAGTCTCCATAAATCAGTATCCTTTCCTTTTTACCCATTGCCTTATTCAGGCGTTCCACGGCTATATCCATATCCTCCATCAGGAATGGATCATGCAATTCGGGAAGTTGAGGACGAAAGAATTTTTTGGCCTCTGCCACTGTCTCAATTCCCCGTTGCACCAAAAGCTGTCCGAGTATGGGACTAATACCCAACTCCTGGGCTAATTCCCGGCTCTTTTCTTCTTGTTCGTGTGTAATGGGTTGATAATTCCATCTGTGATTCATTATATATTATTTTTTCTTTTTCTGCTGAGGTATTGAAATGGGGGGCTTTTTTCAATAACGTGTAAAAGTACGAAAAAAAAAGGATGTATAGATGATATTGTATGATTTATTAGATTGTTTTAAAGATAGCAGGAAATCCTTTTGGAGATAAGTAAATAGAATGTATCCTTTTTTATATCGTACAGCAATAAATACCAGTACAATCTTGTTCTATATAATCAAAACAAATATAATTATTCAATATTTCTACAAAATTCCGATTATATTTGCCATTTTTAGGAGTCTTATCATTAATAAAACAGACAAATAATATGAAGATACTTGTAACCGGATGTGCAGGTTTCATTGGATTTCATTTAGCAAAAAAACTATTAGCAGAAGGACATGAAGTGGTGGGGGTTGATAATATTAATTCTTATTATTCTCCTATTTTAAAACTCGCTCGTTTAAAGCAATTGGGAATTGTAGCAGAATCTTTATTCCCTCATCAATCAATAGTAACAGCCCAGGGATTTACTTTTATAAAATCGGATATAGAAGATAGTTCTTTGTATCAGGATTGTTTGTCGCAGATGAACTTTGATATGGTTTGCCACTTGGCTGCACAAGCAGGTGTTCGGTATAGTATTACAAATCCGCAGGTTTACATTCATTCCAATATCCAGGGATTTTTCCAGATTCTGGAATATTGCCGGAAAAACCCAGTGAAAAAGCTTGTTTATGCCAGTAGTTCCAGTGTATATGGGAAAAACTCTTCCATTCCTTTCCGGGAAGGTGATCGGACAGATACTCCGGTGAGTTTATATGCGGCCACTAAAAAAGCAAATGAATTGTTGGCCTATACTTACTCCGGATTATACGGTATCCATGCAATTGGATTACGTTTCTTTACCGTATATGGTCCTTGGGGCCGACCGGATATGGCTCCTTTTTTATTTACGAAAGCTATCCTTGAAAATGAACCGATCAAAGTCTTCAATGAAGGAAATATGTCCAGAGACTTTACTTATATCGATGATATTGTCGAGGGAATATATAGGGTACTGATTAATGAACCATTAACCAATGCTTCTTTAGAACAATTTTATCGGATTTATAATATCGGCAATTCCCAACCGGTATGCCTGAATGAGTTTATTTCCACTATCGAAGATATCACTGGTAAAAAAGCAAACCGAATGAACCAACCCATGCAGCCAGGAGATGTAAAAAATACCTGGGCTGATACAACGCAACTGGAGGGGGATTACCATTATAAACCTTCTACTTCGTTGAGAACCGGACTGGAAGCTTTCATCAACTGGTATCAGGAATATAGAAAAGAATCGAACAACTTAATCTTTGAGTATGTATAATAACAAAAGCACAAGCTTGCATTTTTTTTTGATTATTTTCGTTTGTTTTTTTGCATTCTTCGTCAATAATCGGATTGTTCCGGCGGACCTCATGGAATCTCGTAATCTGGCTACAGCCCAGGAGATGGTTCGTACAGGCAATTATCTGATTCCCACCATGAATGGAGAACTACGTTTGGAAAAGCCTCCTTTGCCCACCTGGATTGCTGCAGTGGTGGAACAAGTTTTACCAGATAATTTAGTTGCCCAACGATCGGTAGCCGGAGTGTTTGCTACCCTCATGGTTATATTCTTATTTTTGCTGGTCAGGCGATTTACGAAAAATCCGGTTCCTGCTCTCATTGCTTCCATTGTGTTAGCTACATCCTTTAATGTAATTATGATGGGGCGGACAGCTACCTGGGATATTTATTGTCATAGTTTTATGCTAGGGGCAATTTACTTCTTCGTTACTGGCTTTATGCGAAAAGGAAGCCAATGGATGCAGTTTTCTCTGGCAGGAGTATTTATGGGACTTTCGTTTCTAAGCAAAGGTCCGGTTTCATTTTATGCTTTATTGTTACCGTTCCTTATCAGTTATTTTGTGGCATTGCGCCCTTCCGCCCGTGGAAAAAAATTGCCATTGGTGTTGATGATTGTTATTTGTTTGATAATCTCTTTCTGGTGGCCAGCTTATATCGCTTTTTTCCACCCGGAGACCGGTTTGGCGATAGCCAATAAAGAATCCTCTTCGTGGATAAATCACAATGTCCGGCCTTCTTGGTATTATTGGAAATTCCCGGCAGAAGCTGGTATCTGGGCTGCATTCTGGATTACATCTCTTATTTATTATTTCTGGAAAAAGAAACCGGAAAACCGAAAGATTTATTTCTTTTCAATCATATGGACCTTTGCAGCACTTATTTTACTGTCGGTAATTCCCGAAAAAAAAACAAGGTATTTGCTTCCGTTATTGATACCCGGAGCTATGAATATTTCTTTTTATTTTTATCAAAGTATGCAAGGTATAATGGCAAGGAATGAAAAGATCGTTTTTCGAATCAATGGGTTCATTATAGGTCTTGTTGCATTGCTCATCCCGGCGGTTATCTACTTTATTATACCTGATCCTGGTATCTCTTCTTTAATTTTTATTCTGATATCTGTGCTAAGCCTGGTGTTAGCAGTTTGTATTTTTAAAGTTTTATTTGCTAGACACACGATAAGAATTGGATCATTTTTTGCCTTGGTAACACTATTAATGATGATGTTTGAGAGTTTCTGTTTGATTCCTGTAGGGGATATGTTTATTAATGACAATCTTCATAGTATCCACCACTTACGGGAAGAGTCGAGAGTAAAAGGGTTACCCTTTTATCACCCACAGGAGGAACCTTTACGTATGGAATTAGTATACGAAGCAAATAGGACGATACGACCTTTGGAATTAAACAATGATAGCATACTACAGGCAAGTTTACCGTTTGTAATTGTTTCAACACAGCCGGTAAAAGAACTTTTTGGAGATAAACATGTTTCCATCGAAATAATTGATACATTCGATAATAACTGGCGGAAGGTGACAGATAAGCGTTACAACCAAAATTTAGTAAAGGAAGTGGCTATTATACGCAAGCCTAATTAGAGAGTGTATCTTTAGAGGATTTTTTGCTTTTTATGCCATTTGAACTGACAAGCAATCATGATATTGCGTATATAAACGATAAATCCTGCTGATTGTCCGAGGATTAGAACCAAATCCTGGCGTATAAGCGCATAACAAATAATCATTGCGGAACCTGTAAGGCTGATAACCCAGAACATAACGGGTAAAACCGATTCGCCGGCCTTACGGGAATACAACCATTGATATACAAAGCGTAGCGTAAAAGTAAACTGCCCGGCCACCCCAAAAAGAATGAGCCATACCGGTAGGTCTTCCTGCTCGAAAAGACGGACAATTGTTTCATGTCCCTGAAGTAAAAAATATCCGACTGCCATTACGGGAACCAATGCAAATAAAGCTCGAAGAATTTTGGGTAACAGCATCCACGAACCTTTACTTTTCAGATTCCAGATATAGATGTAATAAGAGATTAATTGGCCCAGAATTATGGCAAAATCATTCCGTAACCATCCGTAAATGCAAAGCATAAAAGAAGCAACCATACTAAGCTGCCAGAAAATAGTGGGGGAAAGAACTTTATGAGCCTTTTCGGAAGCAATCCATTGAATCAAGAGGCGGGCAGAAAAAAGTAACTGTGCCAGAAGACCGATACCTAAAATTAAATAGTAGCTCATAAATCGGTGCTTGAAATTGAATAATTAATGTAACGTTTTCTCATCCAGCGATAAGCAAAGCAATCATTGAAAGGACCTACTAATCGATTCCAAAGATGATATTTCGATTTTCCGGCAATACGGGGAAAGTGACGAACGGGTATTTGTTTAACATTGCCCCCATCCTGTAATTGTATTAATGCAGGGAAAAAACGATGCATGCCTGTAAATAACGGAATTCTTTTCGCATAAGCGGTTTTCATTACTTTTAACGGGCAGCCTGTGTCTTCTGCATCATCATGTGTCATCATACGCCGGAAGCTATTGGCTATTTTGGAAGACATTTTTTTCACAAAACTATCTTTTCGCCCGGTGCGAATGCCCATGACCAAAGCATATTCCGGAGCATATTCCAGTAAAAGATTAAAATCAGCAGGAGCAGTTTGCAAATCTGCATCAATATATCCCACGTATTCAGAAAAAGTATAATCAATGCCTGCTTTTAATGCTGCACTTAAGCCTTTGTTCTTTTCGAAAGAAATGTAAAACATGTTGTCATGACGATTACAGACCTCTTTAAGCATTTGTTCACTATTGTCTCTCGAACCATCATTAACAAACAGGACACAACTTTCTATTCTGGCAGTTTTTAAGAAAGATGAGAGTTCAGATTCGAGCCTGAGGATATTGTCTTGTTCATCGTAGACAGGTACTATGACTGTGAATTGAAATTGGCCGGTTTTATTCATCGTTTTTTATGTAATTAAAGATGTATTTAGTTTTTTGCCCTACAAAATAAAGTAACTTTTTGCAGAAATTTCAAATTATGATAAAGAATGCATCTCCTTCTGAAAAAGAGAGAATTCCGAATTAGCGTATTTATTTCTATATTTGAGCACAAAGATATTTATATATAACAGAATTATGAAGATTTTGATCATAGAAGATGAAAAAGACCTTTCTTTTAATATTGTAAAATACCTATCGACAGATAATTATATCTGTGAACAGGCATTCAACTTTGAAATGGGGGTGGAAAAAATCTCCTTATATACGTACGATTGTATTTTAGTTGATCTCAATTTGCCAGGAGGAGAAGGTATGAAAATTATCGAGGAAATAAAGAAACGTAATTTGAAAAGTGGAATAATAATTATATCGGCTAGGGGATCTTTAGATAGCAGAATAGAAGGACTCAAAATCGGTGCAGATGATTATTTAACTAAACCTTTTGCTCTATCGGAATTAAGTGTTCGAATATATGCATTAATGAGGCGGCAACAATTTTCAAATACGAACACGTTAACTTCGGGTAATCTGGAGATTGATTTGCTTGCTAAAAAAAGTAAAAGTAGGGCACTACAATATTACATTAACCAAATCAGAATATGAATTATTACTTTTTTTAATTGGAAATAAAAACCGGGTAGTGCCGAAAAACGCGATAGCCGAACATCTCTCTGGGGATATGGCCGATATGCTCGATAGCCATAACTTTGTATATGCCCATATAAAGAACCTAAAGGCCAAACTATCGAATGTGGGTTGTCTTTCAATAATAAAAACAATATATGGTACCGGATATCAATGGCAAGAATGAGGAGTTTAGCAAATAAGAACTTTCGATTATTTTTGAGGTCAACAGGGGTTATATTTCTTTTCAGTGCACCTGTCCTGTTTTTCTCTATGGTGTTTTTTTATGCAAAGGATCTGGATGAATTGATTTGGTTTCGGAGAGATGAATTTATATCAAAAAATCTGCCCGAATTCGAGCAAACGGATATTGAAATATGGAATCATTATACGGAAGATGTTCAGATACTGGAATATAAAGATTCTTATATTTTAGATAAACCGCTACAGGAACCTTATTTTAATAAAGCCGAAGGACATCCGGTCGATTATCGGGTGCTCTATTCCAAAATTGAAATAGAGAATCAACCTTATATTTTAATGTCCCGGATACCCATGATTGAGAATCATGATCTAATGTTGACATTTGTTGTTCAATATCTGATATTATTTGTTCTCTTGTTTCTAATGCTGCTAATTATACTCCGAAAAATAACCAAAAAAGTCTGGCAACCCTTTTATGATACATTAGGTAAAATCCAAAACTTTCATCTTGAAATGGAAAGTCCTCCAAGATTTGGAGAAACAAATATCATTGAATTTGCAAATCTGAATAACTTATTAACCCATTTAATGGAAAATAATCTACGGGTTTATAAAGAACAAAAAGAATTTATCGAAAATGCTTCTCACGAATTGCAAACACCTCTTGCCGTTTTCCAATCTCAATTGGATATATTGATACAGAGTCCCGATATTAACTAGCAACAAGTTGAAGTCATACAGTCTTTATATTCCGTATCATCGAGAATGACGCGCTTAAATAAGAATCTGTTACTCCTGGCAAGAATTAGTAATAAACAATATGCTCAGATGGAAGAAATCGATTTTGTTCAGATACTCTATCAGCAGCTATTATATTTACGGGAACAGGCTGAAAGCGAAGGTATCAGGGTGGAAGTCTATGTAGAAAATCCCTTAGTAGTGAAAGCCAATAAAACCTTGCTGGAAAGTCTCATAACAAATCTGGTTGTAAATGCCATTAATCATAATACCAACGGGGGTGAAATTAAAATGAGTATTCAGGACAATAGTTTTATCATAATGAATACAGGGCAATCTCAGCCTCTGGATCCAGATAAGATTTTCAGAAGATTCAATAAAACAACACATGAGAAAAAAGGGAACGGATTAGGTTTATCCATCGTTTTGCAAATATGTAAACTACATAATTGGGAATTAGAATATCGGTATGAAAACGGATATCATACTTTTATAGTTTCCTTCCGTATTATCTAAGCATGTAATCCTAAATTTCGGGAGCTCGAATAAAAATCAAAACTTTTTAAAGCGTCAGTTGTTGTAAATCAGAGTAATATAAAAGTTTTACCATTGCGAAAACTAAACATTATTATTTATGAAAGAGACTCTGATTATAATTGTAAAGAAAA
This sequence comes from Bacteroides sp., assembly GCA_021201335.1. Taxonomy (GTDB): domain Bacteria; phylum Bacteroidota; class Bacteroidia; order Bacteroidales; family Bacteroidaceae; genus Bacteroides. The sequence goes on from JAJQFD010000034.1 coordinate 59,615, forward strand.
CCGTTCTTTTCTTTCTGGGAATGGTTTTGACTTTGCTGGCATATTATACAAACGAGAAATATAAAGCAAGTCATGAAACGGATGCACTAACTACAGCTACTCAGTTAATGCCGGAAAAGAAGTAGCCTATGATGATGCATATAAACTCCATGAAGGATATAACGAAGGATAAAGAAATTATTATTCTGAAAGATCCTGAAATAATAAAAATTCCCCTGATAGAGAAATTCGGAGGCAAGCCTAAACCTATTGTCCATCCGGGAGAACATGTAAAGAGGTACCAGTTAATAGCCAAGTCTGAAGAAGATTTTTCAGATTCTGTACATTCTCCTGTTTCCGGCACAGTTCAGAAAATTGAAACAATCAAACAAGTTGATGATACAGAAGCATTGACTATTTTCATCCGGAATGACGGACAAGATAGTGAAACCCAGGAACCCCTCGGTGATATCAAAACAGATACTCCGGATGAAATTCTTGAGTTAATTGTAAAAGCAGGAATCGTCGGCTTGGGTGGTGCTCAGTTTCCTACTGCGAAGAAATACGACCGCAAGGATAAAGATGTACGAACCTTTATCATCAACGGCGCAGAATGTGAACCTTATCTGACTGCTGATTTTGCCCTGATGAAGCATCATGCTCCCGAAATCCTGGAAGCAATCGCCATTATTGACAGAGTGTTGGATGCCGAAGAAATAGTAATAGCTTTCGAAAAGACCAACCAAGAGTTGGAAGATGTATTCGGACCCTTACTCAATTCCGATAATTACAAAAAGATAACTACCCGGATTGTTCCGGATGAATATCCACAGGGAGGTGAGTTGCAATTGGCAAAAACAATTACCGGTATCGAGATAACCAAAGGGGATATTCCTCTGGACTATGGTATTATTGTAAGCAATGTGGAAACAGTATATGCTGTTTACAATGCGACGGTAAATGGAAAACCGCTAACGGAACGTATTATCACTATTTCAGGTGAAAGGGTGGCGCACCCCGGTAATTACCGGGTAAAAATAGGCACCCCAGTTGAACATGTGCTTGAATGTTGTGAAGTAAATCTGCAAGATACAGTTGTTATTTCGGGAGGCCCGATGATGAGTCCACAGATTATCGATCTTTCTGCTCCTTTGCATAAAGGTTCGCTGGGATTGCTCGCGTTGCCAAAGAAACATATTGACCGGATAGCCTGCATCTGGTGTGGGTATTGTGTGGATGTTTGTCCCATGAATTTGATGCCCATGCAGTTCCATCAATTCTATAAGAAAAAACAATATGTCCGGTTAAGCGATTACGATATAAACGATTGTATTGAGTGCGGCGCATGTGAATATATATGTCCCAGTAACGTTCCGTTGCTGGAAAGTATCACCGAAGGAAAAAACATATTAAAAGAGAAGTAACATGTATCTGATTAAGAAAGAATATAATCCCTATCTACATAAAAATGATTCCACCCAACGTGTAATGGCAGATGTAATTCTGGCACTAATGCCGGTTGCTGTCATGATGTGGGTAGGTTATGGATTTACTCCCCTAATGGTGGTGCTGGTAGCTATCGGGAGCGCTTTACTAACCGAATTTCTTTTTAATGCTTTGCTTCGAAGAGATACCCGTTCCTTAGGGGATGGTTCATCTATTGTTACCGGTTTGTTGCTGGCTTGCACGATCGGACCGTTTACTCCCTTACCCATTGTGGCCGTAGGAGGAATTACAGCTGTTCTTTTCGGAAAAATGCTTTGGGGTGGTTTAGGTAAAAATTGCTTTAATCCGGCCTTGTTCGGTCGTGAATGTATGGTGGTACTTTTTCCAGCCATCATGAACTCCGGCGAAATCTTTACGAATACAGCTTCTCTCCATATGAGGGAGCTTACCCTGTTTCAAAATGAATTCTGGGATCATCTCCTTTTTCGTCCGGTAGGTGCTATCGGAGAATATTCGCCCTTACTTTTGATAGTAGGAGGATTCTACCTTTTAGCCCGTAGAAGAATCTCCTGGCATATCCCAATGGGATTATTAACCGTTTTTGCCCTGCTTCTTTTTATCTTTCGTGAGCATGCTCTGGGTTTCACGATCGGAGGTTTGTTTCTGGGTACCCTTTATATGGCTACTGATATGCCAACCAGTTCTTCCACGCATGCGGGCAAGATTTACTTTGGTGTCATGATTGCCATCTGTGCCTTTATTTGTTTATGGTTTGGAATTATCAGAGGCTATTTTTCGTATGCTATCTTGCTGATGAACGCATTTGTCGTTCCTATCAATTGGGTGTTTCGTCCTCGTACCTGGGGAAGAGAAGCAGGTGTTTCGACACGTATCTGGCAGGCTGCATTGCTCACAATCATTATTTTAATTGTGCTTGCCGGAATAATATGGATACATAAGGCAGACTTAATGCTTTATCCGATGATTGCTCTTGTGCTATATTCACTGGTAAGGTTTAAGTTTTCGGAATGAGTTTTTCCCATTGTATATTGGTTAGGGTTGATTATCATTGATATCAATAGTAATAGTTGCAATAGAAGATCGGTATTTTTCATCTTCATAAGGAGGCTTTCCTTTAATATCATACATGACTTCTAGTAATCCTTTAAAACTTTTATTGGGGAAAAATGTGATTTCCTTCCTCTCAGGAGCATATAAACATTCACCTTTTCCGGGAACCGTATATTTCCGTACATATCCCAGGCAAGTATATTCATCTGACCAGACTCTGAAACTTTCCGGCTCAATGTTATCCTGGCTTGGTGTCGATCCATTGCTTCCAAACGCTACATCGTTGTCCAGAGGCTTAAGCCTAACGGGGCACCGGCGGTGATTTAAATAATCATCTTCGCTATGAGCAGCATAAAGTGGCGTTATCTTTAGGTTTTTGATCACATTAGTATTAAAATCTTTCCCATAAAATATCCCATCCGGTTCTGTTTTCAGGAAAGTTTCCGGTAAAATAGATTGTTTAGTAATATGGTAATGAAAGCTTTTCCAGTCTTCTTGGTATAAGACATGCGTACAATTCACTATTTTTTATATATTTGTAGGTAACTAATTACATGAAGCAATGAAAAAAGCCTTTCTTTGGTTTCTTTTATCCTGCTGGCTAGTGAGTGCCTGTACGGATAAGAAAGACCAATATTTTAAGATGATGCTTTCGGACGGGTGGAATATTCAATCATCGGGGAATTTAGGTAAAGAATGGTATCCGGCAACTGTGCCCTCTACGGTTATGGGTGTTCTTTCGGCCAATGGGTTGTATGAGGGAATATTGGAAGGCGTGAATTATCGCGACATTGATCGTACTCCCTTCGAAGAGTCATGGCACTATAAAACCTCTTTTGAAATGCCCGGTCTTTCGGGAAAGCAACATGCTTTTTTACATTTCGATGGCATTAATTATTCGGCAAACATCTGGCTGAATGGAAAGAAAATTGCCAGTCGGGATGAATGCTTCGGCCCTTTCCGACAGTTTTCTTTCGATATAACTCCTTACCTGGCCAACGAGAACCAACTTGAAGTGGAAGTTTTCAAGGCACAACCTGGTGACCCCAATATCGGATTTGCCGACTGGAATCCTCGTCCGGCCGATGAGAATATGGGAATTTTCAGGGAAGTTTATATTACTGTTTCCGGCAGAGTTGAAATCAAAAATCCGCATGTTTATTCCAAAGTTAATACAGCTACTCTTGATGAAGCCTGGTTGACATTGGAAACCGAATTAGCCAATCACTCCGAACGTCCGGTTAGTGGAAAACTGATTGCTACCCTAGATAGTGTAACATTTGCCATACCCGTTAAACTGGCTGCGGGTGAGACCCGGAAAATTCAATTGACATCCAGTGACATTGCTCAACTGTATATTCAACATCCCCGTCTTTGGTGGTGTGCAGGATTAGGAGAACCGGAAATGTATCAGATGGAACTTCGTTTCCTGAGCGGTAATCAATTGTCTGATTTGAAAAAAGTGCCTTTCGGTATCCGCGAAATCAGAGACTACTTTGTGGGAGAAGACAGGGGTTTTATGCTGAATGGCCGGAAAGTACAATTACGGAGCGCCGGGTGGACGGATGATATCTTTTTAAGAGATACGCCCGAAACCAATGAAACACAGGTACGTTATGTTCGGGATATGAACCTGAATTCTATTCGGTTTGAAAATATCTGGGGAACTTCCCAAAACATATATGATCTTTGCGACCAATACGGACTGATGGCCTTGGTGGGCTGGAGCTGTCAGTGGGAATGGGAGAATTATCTGGGCACTCCGGTGGATGAATTCGGCGGTATCCGCACCGAAGAACAGATGGATGTTGTTGCGAAATCTTTCCGGGATCAGGTTGTATGGTTGCGGAATCATCCCAGTATTATTGCCTGGTTAGCGGGAAGCGACCGGATTCCTCGTCCCGAACTAGAGGAGAGGTATATTTCAATCCTGAAACAATTTGATATAACCCGTCCCTATATTGCGGCAGCAGCTAAAATTCATAGTGAATTAACCGGATCAACCGGTATGAAAATGCACGGACCTTATGACTATGTCGGTCCGAATTACTGGTACGAAGACCGGCAGTTTGGTGGAGCTTACGGCTTTAATACGGAAACAGGAATAGGAGCACAACTCCCGGTTATAGAATCTCTCCGGAAGATGATTCCTGAAGATAAACTGTGGCCTTTGAATGAATACTGGGATTACCATTGTACCGCTTCGGAAAGTCACATGAATTCGCTCCGTGTATTGACCGAAGCCATCAACGGTCGTTATGGAGAAGCGGTCGATTTGAATGATTATCTCCGGAAAGCCGATTTGTTGAACTATGAAGGCACCAAAGCCATGTTCGAAGCTTTCCGCGTCAATATCCGAAATGCAACCGGCGTAGTGCACTGGATGCTCAACTCTGCTTGGCCTTCCCTGTACTGGCAGTTGTACGATTACTACCAGGTACCAACTCCTGCTTATTACGCATTGAAGAAATCGAATACCCGGCAGCAGCTAATCTACAATTACAAAGACAATGGTATCTATTTTGTTAACGATAATGTAACCGGTCCTGTCAAGAAAAAAGCTCGGATAGCCCTGTACGGAATGGATTCTGAATTGGCCCAGGAAGCCAATATCAAATTCAGAGTAGAGTTGGATCCGTCTAAGAAAATATTCGAAGTAGATAGTATTGTTGGAAACGGATTTCTGATTTTGCAGCTCCTCAACAAAGAAAATGAAGTGGTTAACGAAAATTTCTATTGCCTTTCCGAAAAGAAGGACGAATATAACTGGGAACAAACCAACTGGGTACGCACTCCTTTCACTGCCTTCGCGGATTTTAAGGCCCTGGCAAATCTTCCCCAGTCCGATCTAGACGTGCAGGCTTCAGTCTCTAATGAAGAAGGGAAAGTGAACTGGACGATTGAAGTAAGCAATACTTCCTCTGTGATAAGCCTGATGACCCGTTTCGTGTTGAAGGATGAAAAGGGAGAAATCCTTCGTCCGGTATTCTGGAGCGATAATTATGTGAGCCTGGTTCCCGGTGACAAGAGAATCTTAACCTGTTCTTACTATAAGTGGGAGGTTAAGGACAAAAATCCTCGTTTGCATGTGTCCGGTTGGAATTTGGAGGAGAAAGTAATTAACTAGTATGTGAAGCATGTCAAAGAGCGAAGGAGTTTGATCAAGTATCCTTCGACAAAAGTACGGGATGCAAAATTCACTGATTCTCAAACAGGCAAGAACAGGCATGAAATCCGAGTAGGACTAGAACAATTAACAATCTATAACTAATGCCGGGTGTTCTACCCATCTGTTACTCATTCGGAGCCGATAGCAATAATGTCGTCTGCCAGTTCAATTGGCACCTAGTCCCGGTAGCATATGCCTCCAATTAAAGTTGCATATTGCCGGCATTGAATTTTATCTATATCACCAGAGGCATTCTACTGCTGCTGCTTCTTTTATTACTACTACAGCAGTAGTAGTTGTTTTCTTTATTTGCTCTTCTCTTCTTTACTCTTCTTTACTTTACTGCACCAGCGTTTACGGTGGTTATCATTGTTTACATCTTCCTTTGTAATGTGCTTTTTATCAGTGAATTATGAAGGTGATTCCGGTAGTTTTCGGTTTTTGAACGATCATTCAAAATTCTAATCTGTAACAAAAATGAATCAATCTGTAACCGAAAAAATCTGCTTCTGTTTTAGGTGCGGATGGTTGATTTCTAAGGCGTGTAAAGGATGCTGCTCCTACAATTATAGACATAAATATGAGCACCTATTAAAAAAACAGGTTCAATAAATCAGGCATACAATTATAAAGAAAGGTAAATATTAAAAAAGATCAACTCTTTTTCCTGAGGTCTTTGCCTTCAAAACGACAAATGGCCTCTTTCCATCTTTCGGGTATTTCGATGGAATCATGCTTCACCAGGTCGAAAGCTACGAGGATGGATTTGCATAAACATTTGGTTTCGTTGGTTTCTGTGTTTATCACTCTTTGGAGTATAGTTAAACTCTTGTTCCCAATTTCTGTAACCGCAGTTTGTACAGCGATACTGTCAGTCCCCACAATCTGAGTCAGGAAGTTAGCTTCGATATGTACTACCACTATTCCTTCCTTATCGAAATCAATTTCTGGGTATGCCGCTGTGAAATACTCGGTTTTGCCCAGGTCATAATAGGTGAAATACACCGTATTATTTACATGGCCGAATTTATCCACATCGTTAAACCGGAGTTGGATAGGCAGTGAATGATGAAAAACTATATCTTCCATGATGATGTCATTTAGTAAGTAATTTTTTAAATTGACTACAAAAGTACTTTTTTATCAGTTTTTGACCAAATAAAGAATACTTTTTGATGAAAAACATGTAAAAACAGCCAATCTATATGTATGAAGTTATCGGTGCAATACAAAGTTTGGACAAGGCTAAAGCGTTGATTCATAAAAATATCTCAATACATTCATACAAGTTTCGGAAAGGATTGTGTATTTTTGCAGTTCGTTTTAAATGCATTGTTTTTAGGAAAAATGACAGAAGAAATTAAGAAAGCTTGCCAGATAATGAATGACGGCGGTGTTGTTCTTTATCCAACTGATACCATCTGGGGGATAGGTTGCGACGCAACTAATCCGGAAGCAGTTCAGAAAGTTTATGAGATAAAAAAACGGATGGACACCAAGGCAATGCTGGTATTAGTGGATAGTGCTGTAAAAGTGGATTTTTATGTAGATGATGTTCCTTCAATCGCATGGGATTTAATCGAACTGACAGATAAACCCTTAACCATTATTTATTCCGGTGCCCGAAACCTCGCACCTAATCTTCTGGCGGAAGACGGAAGTGTGGGAATACGGGTAACGTCCGAGAAATTTTCCTATCAGCTTTGCCAGCGTTTCAGAAAAGCTATTGTTTCAACATCAGCCAATATAAGCGGACAACCTTCGCCGGCAAATTTCAGTGAGATCAGCGAAGAAATTAAATCTGCGGTAGATTATATCGTGAATTACCGACAGGATGACACGAGTCGTCCCACCCCCTCAAGTATTATTAAATTGGATAAAGGCGGAATTATCAGTATTATTCGAAAATGACAAAATGAGAAAAGAAAAGGTTAGCATATATCAGCGGATATTAATATGGCGTGAAAAAAACATTAAAGAAAGACAGTTTATCCTCTTGTTGAGTTTAGTAGTAGGTGTCTGTACGGCCCTTGCTGCCTTACTGCTGAAAGGATTGATACACTGGATACAGAATTTCCTTACCAATAACTTTACCATCGAAGGAGCCAACTACCTGTATCTGGTTTACCCGGTGGTCGGTATTTTCATTGCCGGATGGTTTGTTCGCCATATTGTAAAAGACGATATCGGACATGGGGTGACTAAGATTTTGTATGCCATATCCCGTCGTCAGGGACGTATAAAAAGACATAACATTTGGTCGTCCATTGCAGCCAGTAGTATAACGATCGGTTTTGGTGGATCGGTAGGAGCGGAGGCTCCGATTGTATTAACCGGATCGGCCATCGGTTCCAACCTGGGAAGTGTCTTTAAAATGAATCATCGCACACTCATGCTATTAGTGGGGTGTGGTGCTGCCGGTGCTATTGCCGGTATCTTTAAGGCTCCTATCGCCGGACTTGTTTTTACCCTCGAAGTATTGATGATAGACCTGACTATGACTTCCTTGCTGCCTTTGCTGATATCTTCTGTAACAGCGGCAACAGTCTCCTATATTGTTTCAGGCTCAGAAGCTATGTTTAAGTTTAATCTCGACAATCAGTTTGAGATGGAACGTATTCCTTATGTACTCTTACTGGGTATATTGTGCGGATTGGTTTCTTTGTATTTCACCCGGGCTATGAACTGGCTGGAAGGCATTTTCGGGAAATTACAGAAACCCTACAAGAAGTTTATTCTGGGAGGTATTTTACTGAGTGTGCTTATTTTCCTTTTCCCGTCCCTTTACGGTGAAGGATATGATACCATTGAATTGCTATTAAATGGTAGTTCGAACAAAGAATGGGACACGGTTTTGAATAACTCTTTATTCTATGGCTACGGAAATTTGTTATTGGTCTATCTCTCGCTGGTCGTATTGTTTAAGGTATTTGCAACCAGTGCAACTAATGGCGGTGGAGGTACAGGAGGTATTTTTGCTCCTTCATTATTTCTGGGTTGTATTGTCGGATTTATTTTTTCGTACTTCAGCAATGAGTTTTCTGTTACTCCCGACCTTCCCGAAAAGAATTTTGCCTTGATGGGAATGGCAGGCGTCATGAGTGGAGTGATGCATGCCCCGCTTACAGGTGTATTCCTGATTGCCGAACTGACGGGAGGATACGATTTATTCCTTCCTTTGATGATGGTGTCTGTAAGTTCCTACCTGACTATTATCATATTCGAACCCCATAGTATTTATTCCATGCGTCTGGCCAAAAAAGGTCAGTTGCTCACTCACCATAAAGACAAAGCAGTATTAACCCTGATGCGTATGGAGCATGTAGTTGAAAAAGACTTCTCAGTCGTTCATCTTGAAATGGATCTGGGCGAATTGGTAAAAGTTATCTCCAACTCACATCGCAATATGTTTCCGGTTACTGATAAGGACGGTGTCCTCGTTGGGGTAGTATTGCTAGACGATATACGGAATATTATGTTCCGTCAGGAGTTGTACCATCGGTTTACCGTAAGTAAGTTAATGACGGGTATTCCGGCACGCCTTTATGATAGCGATAACATGGAGCAGGTAATGCGTACTTTTGATGACACAGGTGCCTGGAACCTGCCAGTAGTAAACGTGGAGGGTAAATATCTTGGATTTGTTTCCAAATCGAAAATATTTAATTCATACCGGGAGGTATTAGTTCAATTTTCTGAAGACTAAAAGATCAGATTAAAAGATGCTCAAAGAATGAAGAAAGAAGATTTGCGAATAGTATATATGGGTACACCCGAATTTGCGGTGGAACCTCTTCGCCGCCTGGTGGAAGGAGGCTATAACGTAGTAGGAGTTATTACGATGCCGGATAAACCGGTGGGACGTCATCATAACCAATTGCAGCCCTCACCGATAAAGCAATATGCCGAGACTCACGGACTGCCTGTTTTACAGCCGGAAAAATTGAAGAACGAATCTTTTCTGGATGAACTTCGTAGCTGGAAAGCCGATTTGCAGATTGTGGTCGCTTTTCGGATGCTACCTGAAGTCGTCTGGAATATGCCACCTTATGGTACATTCAATTTGCATGCTTCTTTGCTTCCTCAATATAGAGGAGCGGCTCCGATTAACTGGGCTGTAATTAATGGCGAAAAAGAAACAGGGATTACTACTTTTTTCCTGACGCATGAAATCGATACAGGCGAAGTAATCCAGCAGGTGCGTGTCCCCATTGAAGAAACAGATAATGCAGGTAGAGTGCATGATAAGTTAATGATGTTGGGTGGCGATTTAGTAATTGAAACAGTGGATGCGATTATACATGGAACGATCCGGTCGATTCCTCAGGAGAATATGAAAGTGGAGGGAGAACTTTTTCCTGCTCCTAAGATTTTTAAAGAAACATGTGAAATCCATTGGGACCAACCTGTGAAGAAGATATATGATTTTATACGGGGTTTGTCTCCTTATCCTGGGGCATGGGGAGAAATACAATTACCATCGGGTGAAAAGATGATCGCTAAGATATTCGAAGCAGGTAAAATAATTAATCAACCGCAGGAAACACCGGGAACCGTTATTTCTGACGGAAAAACAAATTTCCGCATTGCGGCAAAGGATGGATATATAGATGTTCAGTCTATTCAGCTTCCCGGAAAAAAACGGTTGAAGACGGAAGAACTATTACGGGGATTCCGAATTTAGATACGGAGTTATGCATCGTTATTTTATCTATCTGGCTTATGATGGGACCAATTACCACGGTTGGCAAATCCAACCCAATGGGATTAGTGTACAGGAATGTCTCATGAAAGCACTTTCAACATTTCTCCGGCAGGAGATTGAGGTGATTGGCGCAGGGCGAACCGATGCAGGCGTACATGCTTCGTTAATGGTAGCTCATTTTGATTTTGAGGGTGCTCCGTTAGATACAACTCTGGTAGCTGATAAGTTAAACCGGATACTTCCACAAGACATATCTGTTTACGAAGTCAGAAAAGTAAAACAAGAGACTCATGCCCGGTTTGACGCCACAGCCCGTACCTATAAATATTATATAACTACCCGTAAATATCCTTTTGATCGTTGCTATCGTTGGCGTATTCATTCTCCGTTGGATTTTACAGCCATGAATGAAGCAGCCAAAACATTGTTTGAATATACCGACTTTACTAGTTTCAGCAAACTGCACACGGATGTGAAGACCAACAACTGTAAAGTAACCTATGCGGAATGGGTGCAGCAGGATGAATATACATGGGTGTTTACCATTCGAGCCGATCGTTTTCTTCGCAATATGGTTCGGGCTATCGTCGGCACACTCATAGAAGTAGGTCGTGGTAAAATGAACTTGCAGGAGTTTCGCAATGTTATCGAACAAAAGAATCGTTGCAGTGCAGGGAGCTCTGTTCCCGGTAATGCGCTGTTTTTGGTAAATATTGAATATCCGGAAGAGATATTTGAATAAAATAAAGAGGTGATTATGAATAAACAAGCATTTAACGGTTTTATACCCCAAACCTTCCAGTTCTTGAAAGACCTGAAGGAAAACAATTATAAAGAATGGTTTGATACCCACAAGAAAGTATACGAAACGGAATTGTTGAATCCGCTGAAAGCTCTTTTTCTGGCATTAACTCCCGCGATGTATGCCATTGACCCTGATTTTGAAATGCGTCCTCACCGTGCTATATCCCGTATTTACAGGGATGTTCGTTTTTCGAAAGATAAGAGTCCGTATAAGACCTTTATGTGGATGACTTTTCAACGCCCCGTTTCCCGCGAAGAGTGGAAAGATTACCCGGGGTATTTCCTCGAACTTAATGAAAACTCATATACACTCGGACTTGGGCTTTTCCAACCCAAAAAGAAAGTAATGGATAATTTCAGGGATGGAGTCATATACGATGCTGAAGAATTTCAGCGCGTAACGCAGGAAACTGTTTTGGATAGAGGCTATACCATTAAAGGAGAAGAATACAAACGCCCCATACCGAACGAATTATCGGAATACTTTCAACCCTGGATACAGCGAAAAGGAATCTGGATAGAGAAAGTGAAACCTGTAGGCGAAGAACTTTATTCGGGAGATATTGCAGATAAGATAGCCGAAGACTTTACTGCTTTGGAGTGGCTGTACAATTTCATGAAAGAAGTCTCCGAAACAGATTAATTAAGATTTAACTCATAACTGACATGTGGTTATTACTAGCCTTTCTCTCAGCAGCTTTGCTGGGATTCTATGATGTATTTAAAAAACAATCCCTCAGGGATAATGCTGTATTACCTGTTTTGTTTTTAAATACCATCTTTTCCAGTCTGATATTTCTTCCTTTCATCCTATTATCCTTTTTTGCTCCCCATGTATTGGGTGGAACTATATTTGATATGCCTGTAGCTGGATGGGAGGTGCATAAATACATTTTGCTGAAATCATTTATTGTACTTTCTTCCTGGATATTCGGTTACTTTGGCATGAAGAATCTGCCGCTTACCATTGTAGGGCCAATCAATGCTACCCGTCCGGTGATGGTATTAATAGGTGCGATGATCGTATTTGGCGAAAGACTAAACCTTTATCAATGGATTGGAGTTTCGCTAGCCATTCTTTCCTTCTTTATGCTCAGTCGTTCCGGAAAGAAGGAAGGGATTGACTTTGCACACAATAAATGGATTCTCTTTGTGGTTCTTTCGGCAATCATGGGAGCGATTAGCGGACTGTATGATAAGTACTTGATGAAACAACTGAATCCGATGCTTGTACAGTCGTGGTACAATGTTTATCAGGTTTTCATTATGTGTCCCATTATATTATTACTGTGGTATCCCAAACGAAAAACAACCACTCCCTTCCGCTGGGAATGGACAATCATCCTGATTTCGGTTTTTTTGAGTGCAGCTGATTTTGCCTACTTCTATGCGCTCAGTTATCAGGATTCTATGATCTCTATTGTTTCGATGGTGAGGAGAAGCAGTGTGATTGTTTCGTTTATATGCGGAGCAATTTTCTTCCGCGAAAAGAACTTGAAAAGTAAAGCTATTGATTTGGTACTGGTACTAATTGGGATGATATTCCTCTATCTAGGGACGAGATAGGTACAGTATTACTGTTGAAAGTAGGTTAAATAATAAAATGAGGGCGCTATTTACCGTCCTCATTCTATCTTAACTATATGCTTAATTATTATTTGTATGTGTAATATGGATTCGCTGACTTATCCAAACGCATAATCATATTCACCAGTTCTTCTCCGTAGGTGGGAGAGACAGACCATTTATTACTTAGTTCTTTTACTGTCTTGGCAACTCCTTTCAGATATCCATAATGCCGGGGATCGTACGTTTCTGTTTTGGATTTGGGAAAACCGACCTGTCCGGCATAAAGTGCTAAATGATCAATATGCGCCTTCACACCTTCTTCCCATGAGTTGAATGTCATGTAATCATCCGAACTGTCTTCATTTCGGGCATCTTTTTTTTAATCCACAAAGATTCCGGCATTTCTCTTGTACAATACCTCCGAAATGCCCATATCCCGTTTCTTTGGCTGCCTGACAATAAGCAACTACCGGATTTATTCCGGTTGAAATAGAATATACCCAATAAATGTCAGCAAGTTTGATAAATGTTTCGGTAGCACCGCTTTTTCTGGCCCAAGCTTTTAATTGCTCAAGTGTCGTAGTAGTAGGCCCTATAATTGAAATATCATTATAGGCTGAAACAGTGGGTAAATAAAACACAAAGATAAGAATGCAAAGATAGGTTCTTTTTACTTGAAAAAAATGAATTCTGATTTTTCCCGGATAACCATTCCGCTCCGCTAAATTGAAGTTAGGTTTCGTTTTCATAAAATAAGTTTTTGTTAAAAAATAAATGCTTAAGAGAAGCATTCGTAATTCTCTCTTCTAGGTTTTGTCTTCTGTACTAAATAATCTTTTATTAGGCCCTCACGGCTGGAGGTTCAAAATAAATTTTTGCTTTTGCTAATTGAACTTGGTTTCTGCTATGTTACTATCAGGTTATAAATCAGATAGCTTCTCACTGTTAAGGAACTAACTTAACCAGGCTTATGTTTTGTAACTATACAGGTTCCAACGCCAAATATAAGAATTATTTTGAGTTAAATATACTTTTTAGGAGGAATTTCTGTTCTTTTCGCGAAATCTATTCGTCTGAATTATAAGTGGTTATTGAATGTTATTCTTCCCATTTATGGTGAATGATTTTAATTTGTGAGTTTCAATTAGCAAACAATTACAGGAGCAGAATTAATAAATAAGTCACAACTGAAAAATTATTTGTAATTTTGTTCTTTTTGGATGAAGCAGCAAGAGACTGAAAGGTATGAAAGATTAATTCTGGCTTTCTGTAACAATATGAAGAGTATGTTGCTTCAAAAAATTATCGTATAAATAATAGTAAAATGAAAAAGATTTTTCTCGTGTTATTTTCAATATGCCTGGGTACTCTATCTTATTCTCAGGAAGCCAAAACATTATTCCTTAAAAGCCCCGAATCTGTTACTCCTTTTCTGACATCGGTTAACCGCGCCGATTTTATCGATTTCTTGGAAAGTAACATGAAGGCACAGGTGAAAAACAAATTTGAATCAACTTCGGAAATGACCGATCTGACTTCCGACTACATCCGGATTCAAATGACTCCGCAAAGTTCCTGGGAGATGAAAGTATTGTCATTAAATGATAGCACAAAAATAATTAGTACAATAACAGTGGTTTGTGCTCCTGTTTGTGATAGTCAGGTACAGTTTTACGATGCTAACTGGAAACCATTGGAACAGTCTTCCTTCCTTCAGCTTCCGGCGAAAGAAGATTTCTTTCTGCCTTCTCCTAAGGATTCACAAGAGGAATATCAGGATTTGTATAAAAAAGCGGATATACTGATGGTAAAAGCAACCTTATCGAAAGAGAATGATAAAATCTTTTTCCAGTACACCACCCCTGAGTATATGGTAAAAGAAGATGCGGAGAAATTGGAAAAGTATTTGGTTCCTAGTCTGATTTATAAGTGGAGCGGAGGCCGTTTTATGAAGGAATAGAAACAAGAGAAAATTTATGAATTCGCCTCAGAATAAGATTACGATGTTATTCTGAGACGGATTTTTGTTTTATTTATATAGCAAAAGATTTGCTGATGCATACAAATAGTAGGGTGCTGCGGAGATTGTATGATCACCCAAAACGGAATGGAATGTCACGTTCCCACCGATCTCATTTTGTTGATCCGCAAAATTCTTTGCGTTTTGATGGAACACAGTAACATCTTGTTTGCCATGAACCAATACCATTTTACACTGGTTTACCCAGGGTTGAATACTATTCTCGGATAACGCCATTTTGATGGTCGTAAGATTCGTTGATGTTTCCCAATTATTAATAGCATCCTCTGTGAGGAATTCGGACATTGTTTCCGGGAAAACATTGCCAAGGTCGGTATGAGTTCCATCGAAGTAACTGTATACTTCTGATTCTGAAGAATAAGGTTCTTTAAATATATTAGAGAAATCAATGTCCGGGTATCCGTTGCTTTGGAATCCGCACATTAGATAAGGAACAATCAGTGGATAAGTATATTCTTCTGATTGCCGTATAGTGTTAACTATATATTCCAGATTGGCAGGTGTACCACCAGCTACTAGCAAACTTACATCAAGACCATGGGTCGGGTTCAATTCTAACTCTCTGGTAAGTGAAGTGGCCACATACGCTCCTTGTGAAAATCCTGTAATAATCAATTCCGGTTTATATCGGTAGCCTTTACTTGTCATAACATCCTGTGTCGCTTTGGTGAGATCAATAGCAGCTGTAATCATCGGTTTCTGAACCATATACGGAACAAAGCATTGTTGATAAGAATCGCCAAATCCCGGATAATCAGGTAACAGTACGGCAAACCCTTGATACGCCTGTAGCGACCAGAAGTAAAGGAAGTTGAGTGCTCCGTCTTGAATTAAGGATATATCATTGGCAAATACATTCGATGGAGCCTGAGAGTCTGCCAAGAAGGTTGGTACTGGAGCCACTACCAAACGAAGTGAAGTTAAAGTGATTTTCGGTACAAGCAGAACCCCTGACAGATCAATTTGTCTGGTAGGATCGCCTGGGTGGGTACTCTTTGTTGTTACTTTTATGGCGCTTAACAGTACATCATTTATTATTCCCCTGGCTGAAGTTTCTGTTTGAGGGAAAATAAGATCTGGAATACTTATGCCTGCATCATCCAGGTATGATTTTATCGCAAGTATATCAGTAATCGTAAATTCTTTTATGACTTCTGAAGTAATATTCTCGGAAATTAATAAATTATTTATATCAAGAGCTTCCCTACTTTCGCTATTTGGAAAAATTATATCGGTGTCATTTTTCTGACATCCTACCCACAAAAACATTGTAGATACTAAGTACAAGTGCATTAGTTTGTTTAAACTGATTGCTTTTCTTTTTCTGTTCATGATTTTTATTGTTAGAATGATATTAAACAGTTAGAATAGAACAATATTTTTTAGTATTTGTTTGTTTTCTTTGTCTTATATCTTATGAATGCTATATTTGGGGGAAAACAGTATGAGAAATAGGTTATTAATATATATAGGGTTGCTGATATTCTTTACTTCATGGAAAACCGGAAGAGTAGAAAAGTTACCTCCCTCGGAGATTGCTATTCAATGGACATCTCATGTGAAAGGAGATTTTTCTTTCAAAAAAAGTTGGTCTTATCCTGAAGGTATTTTCCGAAATGAATTCGGGCAGTTAAGCTGTGACGGCCTTTGTCCACCGGAAATAAATCAGATGAAAGATGAGGATGGTAAAATATTAACTGATTCTCTCAACTCTTTTTATAATCTGGTTGATACGACACATCTTTATCATTCTATAAGATCTGAAGCCAATACATATGAATGGGGTGGAACAAATTTCATCACCGTGAGAAGGATTGATCAGGATAGTGTGATTGGTTACACTCATTGCAATGTATCCACGCATAGTAGCCTGTACCTGATTATAGTAGGTAATAAGGTCACACCCACAATTGTTTTGGAAAGTATTACTAATTCTACAGGTACAAAAGTATTTCTTTGTGTAGGGGGAGAAATCAGTATGGATAAGAAACTATGGAAAGAGAATATACTCAAAGCTTCTTTTGATTTTAAATTTAAAGATCCGGAAAATCCCAATAAACCGATGTTTTGGAAAGGTTGGATTTATACGAAAATAGGGTGAGAATCTATTAAGTTATCTCCATAACTCAATGCTTTATTCCCATAACTTATCCAGTTATGCTTATCGTTGTTTATAGGAAGCCTTAGCTACCCAATACTTATTTTCGAGAGAATTGATATCAAACGGATACTCAATCCAGTTATTAAGCGCAAGTGTAATGTTACCTTCTTTTTCTTTGTAGATTCCCATTTTAATACCTTCATTATTCACTTGAATTCCCAGTTTTCCGATGATGCGGTGAATGTTTTCTTTCACCACTTCTTCGTAAAATAAAATATCTCCGGTTTGGAAATTCAGTTCGGCAGGCAAATTCTCTTCATTGTCAATTTCAATAGCAATCAGTTTGAATTTAGAGTTGCTGGGAATAATCAAGTGGGGGAGTTTATGGAAAAAATCTTCATTATTATGTTGGCGGATATAGTCTTCGATATAAAGAGCTGGAATATAAGGTACCTTCACCAATTGCTGGGTCATTTTCAGCTTTTCGGTTTCAACCACTAAATTTGTATTGTAATGAAGTAATTCGTTTACTGATAAATCCTTCTCTATAAAGTCAGTGAGAGGAATGCCAAAATAATTAGCAACTTTCACCAATACTTCTATACGGGGTTCCGCGCGAAACTCTTCGTAAGACGAAATATTACCTCTGGTAAGTTGGAATAGGTCTGCAAAGGCTTGCTGGCTTAACCCCTTCACATTCCTTATCTTTTTTATATTTTTGCCTACTTTGGTCATAATTTTGCTAAAAAAGTTTGCAAATAAGTTTTCTTTCTTTATATTTGCTAAAAGTATTTGCAAATCTAAGATTTTATTTGTTTAAAACCAAATAATAATAGTTATGTACTTCAAAAGAATTGAAACATTTATAACCAATCTGGGATACTCAATCTCTTATCAAAACGAAAGGGATGGTATCTTTTGTATTGAGAGTGAATCGGATGGAATTAAAAACCTGATTATGGGTGTTGCACCTCCCATACTGATTCTGGAACAATATCTCTTTACCCTGAAAAGCGATGACAAGGAAATACTGAAGGCATTGCTGAAAAAGAACAGAGATATCATACATGGAGCCTTCGTGCTGGATGAAGAAGGGAAAAAAGTAATTTTCCGGTATACGATGCAGATTGAGAATCTGGACATAAATGAACTGGAAGGAGCTTTGAACTCTTTGGGATTATTATTAGGTGAATATTACGAAGAAATTATTGAATTCTCTAAAAAATGAAATTATGAATATTTTTAAGCGTTTATTTAGAATCGGTGAGGCAGAAATAAATTCTGTAGTCGAGAAAATGGAAGACCCAATTAAAATGACCGAACAGGGAATCCGCGAAATGAGAGATGATCTGAATAGAGCGATTGAATCATTGGCTCAGATTCAGGCCCTGGCCATTCGTGCGAAAAATGATAAAACTAAAAAGCAGGAAGAGGCACAGGAGTATGAAAATAAAGCAATACTATTGCTGACCAAAGCTCAAAAAGGAGAATTGGATATGGCACAGGCCGAGAAGCTGGCAAAAGAAGCCCTCAGCCTGAAAGAAAAATTGCTGGCGGAGGCCCATACACTGGAAGAACAACAGAAGGTGCATGAAGAATCCGCTTCGGGTGTGCAAAATAACGTAGAGATTCTGAAATTCAATATCACCAAGTGGGAGAATGAACTTAAAACCCTGAAATCACGTATCCGGGTGAGTCGTGCAACGAAAGAGGTGAATAAACAAATGGCCAAAATTGATAGCAACAGTACGATCAGTATGCTGGAACGGATGAAAGAAAAAGTAGAGGAAGAAGAAGCATTGGCCCAGGCTTACGGTAATATTGCGAATGTAAAGAACTCCACCGATGATGAAATAGAAAAGGCTTTGGGAGGTACTTCCGGTACGGTAACCCAGGAGCTGGACGAAATCAAACGGAAGCTGGGTATCGAATAAAGCCTTGAAAGATGGATTTTGAATTAATAATACTATCTTTGGCTATCGTTATAGTTTGTTTAGCTTTCATCCTTATATCTTTATTCTTATTTATATGACCGAATTCTTACATAATCTGATGCATCCGTTGCCTAATGCGGTGATGACGGTTATCATGGGCGTGTTAGTACTCTACTGGCTGTTTGCTCTTATCATGGGCGCTGGAGTAGATGATATGGACCTTGGCTTCGATTTTGACGTGGATGTAGATGCTCCGGAACCCGAAGCTGATATAGAAGCAGATGGGGCAGGAGAAGATGATACGGATCTTCCACAGAAAGAGTCACCTGGTTTCTTTATGAAGTTCCTGGCTTTTATGAATGTAGGACGGGTTCCTTTTATGCTCATCCTTTCTGCCTGGAAGTTCTTTACCTGGATTGGAACGCTGATAACTACCCAATTTGTGGATGTAACTCGATGGGGAGCGTGGTCATTGCTGATTTTGGTTCCGTTACTTTTCATTGCCCTTTTCTTTACCAAACTGTTCACGAATCCACTGGCTAAATTTTTTAAAGCCATAGGATATAAAGGAGAAGAAGAAATCGATTTTCTGGGGCGTTCTGGTAAGATGGTTTCCCGTATACAGGGAGATAAAATAGGATGTGCGGAAGTAATAGTGGATAAGGATCCCATCAGATTAAATGTAAGAAGCATAGATGGTTCGGAATTGAATTATGGTGATTATATATTGATAACAGACGAATCAGCCGATAAAAAAATCTATCTGGTAAGTAAAGAAATGACACTTAGGAATTTTTAAACGGGAGGTTAAGAAATATTCATCAAGAACGTTAAGAATAATACAGTGAAACAGAAATCTATGACGCCGCAACTCTCTCTTGTTTTTTGTAAGAGAAAGGAAAGATTTGGAATAGAATTCTTAACTACTTATTCCTGAATTCTAAATCAAAACATATACAAACTCAAAAAAATTAGTTCTACTATGGATCAAATCATTATTATAATAGCAGGAGCTGCTATTTTTACATTACTCGTAATTTTAGGAATACTGGCATCATTATACAAGAAAATTCCCCAGGGAAAAGCCATTGTGCGTACCGGGGTAGGTGGTACCAAAGTTGCTTTCAATAAAGGGATGTGTGTACTTCCCATTATCCATAAAATGGAAATAATGGATATTTCCCTGAAAAAAGTACAGATTGAGAGAATGCAGCATGACGGCTTAATTTGTAGAGACAATATTCGAGCCGATATTAAAGTCGCTTTCTTTGTACGGGTAAATAAATCAGTCAACGATGTGATTAATGTTGCCCAATCCATAGGTTGCGAGCGGGCCAGTGATATATCCACGTTAAAAGATATTTTTGAAGCCAAGTTCTCCGAAGCCTTAAAGACCGTAGGGAAGAAATTTGATTTTATTGAACTTTACGAAGCCCGTCGTGAATTCCGCGATGAAATTATCAACATCATTGGAACCGACCTGAACGGTTATGTGCTGGATGACTGTGCGATTGATTATCTGGAACAAACTGAAATTCAATTCATGAGTCCGGACAATATCCTTGACTCTGAAGGTATCCGTAAAATTACGGACTTGACAGCTGCACAGAATGTGAAAGCGAATCTCATTCGTCGGGAAGAGGAAAAAGTCATCAAGAAGCAAAACGTAGAAGCTCGCGAAGCTATTCTTGAACTGGAGAGACAACTCGCCGAAAAAGAAGAAAAACAACGACGTGAGATTGACAACGTGAAAGCCCGTGAAGGAGCCGAAATACAAAAGGTACGGGAAGAAGAAAGATTAAAAGCTGAAACAGTACGGATTTCAACGGAAGAAGCACTAGCCATTCAGGAAGAAAACAAATTGCGACAGATTATTATTGCGGAAAAGAACAAACAACGTACTGAAGCTGTTGAAAGAGAACGGGTTGAAAAAGATCGCGCCCTGGAACAAACAGAGAGAGAACGAATCGTCACCTTATCTCAGATTGACAAAGAGCGCGCCATTGAAATTGAAAAGAAAAATATTCAGGATGTTATCCGCGAACGGGTACAACTCGAAAAAGGAGTAGTAGAAGAACAACAGAATATCAAAGATATTGAAGCATTCAGAAGTATTGATCGTCAGAAACAGGTAGGTGTTACTGAAGCTGCACAGATTGCGGAGGAAAAGTTAATCGAAACCGTGAAATCTGCCGAAGCTGCTAAACTGGCTGCTGAAGAGAAAGCGAAAGAATTGCTGATTAATGCGGAAGCCCAGAAAGAAGCCTCCGCCAAACAGGCCGAAGCCAGAAAGATTCTGGCAGATGCGAAAGCCCGCGAGGATGCTACTTATGGGTTGGCTGAAGCCGAAGTGATCAAAGCCAAAGCCGAAGCTCTGGAACAGGAAGGTATTGCCGAAGCCGTGGTTATCGAGAAGAAAGCCAAAGCCGAAGCCGTTGGTATTGAGGCCAAAGCCGAAGCGAAGAAAAAAGAAGGACTGGTTGAAGCACAGGTTACCAAAGAAAAAGCATTGGCCTCAGCGGAAGGTGAAGCCAGCATTATCGAAAAGACTTCCTTAGCCGAAGCAACTGGAATCGAAGCGAAAGCCGAAGCCAAACGTAAAGAAGGCTTGATGGAAGCAGAAGTATTGAAAGAAAAAGCATTGGCTGAAGCAACCGGTATCGAAGAGAAAGCCGCCGCCATGAAGAAACTCGACGGTGTAGGTAAGGAACACGAAGAGTTCAAACTGGCTCTACAGAAAGAAAAAGAAGTGGAACTGGCTCAGATCCATATTCAAAAAGATATTGCCGACGCTCAGGCTCACGTATTATCCGAAGCCTTGAAGAATGCCGATATCGATATTGTAGGTGGTGAAACCATGTTCTTCGAAAACATCGTGAAACAAATTTCCAATGCCAAAGGATTTGATCGTCTGGTCAACGAAAGTGAAAATGCTACCCAGCTGAAAAAAGCCTTGATTGGCAACGGAACGTCCGAAGGAGATTTATTGGAAAGAATTAAATACTTTGCCAACAAAACAGGTATATCAACCGATGATGTAAAGAACTTGAGCATAGCCTCCCTTATTCTGAAGATGCAAAGCCAGTGTTCAGACGAAGGAGACAAAGGTTTCTTAAACAACCTGTTAAGTATGGCCAAATCGATGGGAATATCGAATAAGAAATTGAAAAGCTAAATAAAGCCGATAGCTATTACTCATAATTTTCAATTTTCAACTTTCAATTCTCAATTTAATAATTATGCAAGAAAAAGAGTTGAAGGCTACCGAAACACTCGAAGCCGGAACTTATGAAATCATAAAAAACGTCTTCAGACTCAAAAAGACGAACTTCTTAACCGGCTTGATTCTCTGAATCAGGCCCGGAAAGAGGTATTTGCTTCTACTGAATTTGCTTTATTGGCCAATCAGCGTATTAATACAGAAAATAACTGCGAGTCGAGAGGAATTATCGCTTTGGGCAATCTCTGTATTTTCGGGTACAATGTGCATTTTGGCCTGCGTTCGGATATTCAACTCAGCGATGTATTCAGTATCTATTCGTTTGAAGACAATCAATTCATTCCTCAATCTCTTCAAATCATTGAAGATGAATCTTTTATTACTGATTTCAAAAACCTCTATAAGTATTATAGAGACTCCATTTTCTCTAAATTCAGAAAAACGGAGAATTATCTCTACATGGTTTTTCAGACGAGTAAGAACCTCGGAGATGAAAAGGCTTTTAAATGGCTGATCAAAGGAGGACGACTTATTTATCAGGATGACAGGAGTATTCACGAAGTAAAAAAAGCTCCGCAGCATGAATTTAAATGGACGAAAACTACGTTGGAGGACCGGCGTTTAGGAGTCCATCCCCATGTTTCTATCTTGGATAAAGTTTTTATTGAAGCTGTTGGTGGTGACATTACCTTTAAGATTGAGGATAATACGAAAAGCGGAAAAGGAATCTATTCCGAGCCCGTGGAAAACAAAGATCAGCAACTGGACGATGCTGAATATTACTACGCTGATCTGGGAAACTTAATCTTACTTCGGATCAAACCCTATCAGGAAGATTTCCGGGCTTACATATTTAATACCCGTACCAAGGAAGTTGTTAATATCAAGATGCTCAATGATGCCGGAATTTTATTGCCCGACAATCACGGTGTTATTTTTCCGAACGGGTATTATCTCCAGAATGGTGAATCCAAAATATTCGAAAGTGACCTGGTTCATCTGGAATTTTTCCGGAAAGTAGCCTCTCCGAATGGGGAAGACTTCCTATATATATTCTACCAGAACGAACGGAATATTTATGTGCTGATGTCTTATAATATCATCCGCCAACAAATAGAAACCCCTATTATTTGCAACGGTTCCACACTATACAAAGATGGCACATTGATTTTCTTCCGTTCCGAACAGGAAGCTACCCGTCATCATCAGGTACAGATATGGAAGACTCCTTATGCTGCCCAACTTCAGGAAAATTACGATAAGAAAGATAATTTCCTCTATAAGATTGGTAATAAGTCGATTGTAAAAGCGATGGCCGAATGCCAGGAAGTTGTACATCTCATTAATAAAGAAGACACCTATGAAGGACTTTACGAGGATATTGTAAAGAAGGCAAACGATATTATCGATGCCTATTTCTGGATAGCCGATAAAGCTACTTATTCTTTATCAGAACCCTTGTCTCAGATTAAGGATATAGCCAATACCGCCATTGACGAATTCGAAAAGGTTAAGCAGCAAAAGAGGCATTCGGCACAGATATTAGAAGAAAATACTGAAAAGGTAGAAAGACTTCTATTCACGATTAAAAGTGCCAAGTTTGATTCTCTGGACTTATTAGTGAAATTACTGGCCGATACCCGTCGGATGCAGGGGGAAATTATTGAATTGACCAACCTGAGGTATATAAACACAGATCGGATTGACCAATTAAAGGAAACGCTTTCCCAGACAGCCGCTGAACTTTCTGAAAAGACGGTCGATTTCCTGCTCAGAGATGAAGCCCTCTTACCTTACGAAAGCAAAGTTGGTGAGCAGAAGAAAGCCGTTGAAAGCGTACAGAAAGTTATTGATGCCCAGCAAATTGAAAACGGTTGCAAAGAAATATCCTCGGAACTGGAATTGCTGATTGACATATTAAACAGCCTTAAAATCGAAGATACCACCCAGACGACCCGTATCATTGAAAAGATATCTTTGATCTTCTCTTCCTTAAATGAAGTCAGGGCACAACTCAAAAAGAAGGTCGATTCTTTGAAGAGCAAAGAAGCTGTTGCAGAATTTCGTGCTCAGTTGACTTTGCTGGAACAAAGTATCGTCAATTTCCTGGAGCTTTCTACTTCACCCGATAAATGCGATGAATATTTTACCAAGGTCAGCGTTCAGGTAGAAGAACTGGAAAGTAGATTTGCTGATTTCGATGAATTCATTCTGGTGATAGCTGATAAACGGAACGAAGTGGTGAAAGCTTTTGATGCCCGTAAAGCTCAGCTGGTAGAACAAATCAACCGCCGTACTTCTTCTCTGGAACAAATCGGTTTGCGGGTATTGAAGAATGTGGAGAACAAAGCACAATCGTTCAAAACCAAAGAAGAAGTTCACGCCTTCTATTCGGCAGACTTAATGGTGGATAAGGTTCGCAAATTGATCGAGGACCTGAAGGTATTGGGCGATGTTTCAAAAGCTGAAAACCTGGAGAATAGTTTAAAAACTTCTCTGGAGGATGCTTTGCGAATCCTGAAAGATAAAACGGAGCTGTTTGCCGATGGAGACAATATTATTTCATTGGGTAATTACAAGTTTGCGACCAATAAACAATCCCTGGATCTCACCGTTGTTCGTCGAAACGATAAATTATTTTTTCATCTCACTGGGACTAATTTTTATCAGGAACTAAAGAATGAAGAGATTAACTCTTTCCAGGATATCTGGGAGCAAGACGTCGTTTCGGAAAATAAGCTGGTTTACCGAGCTGAATACCTGGCTTATTTAGCCTGGATGGAAAGTCAGAATAACAATCATTTTGACGCACAAGCCTTTATCGCTAAGAAAATCGAAAGCAGTTATGCCGAATCTTATCTGAAAGGCGTGCATGATTATGATGCTATTCGTATTTATCAGGCTCTCACAGAAATGACGGAGCAATTAGGCGTACTTTCTTTTAAACCTCAGGTAAGGGTTGCTTCACAACTCTTTTGGTATAGCCTGGAAGCCGAGCAAAAGGAATTATTGAAAGGGCTCATTGTTTCTGCCAATAACGTGCTAAAAGCATTTCCATCATCTCATAATTACCAGTACGTTATCAGTAACATCCGGGATGCTTACAATGAATGGAATACTTACTTTAGTTCTACTAAGATACTCCCCGAGCGGGTAGCTCATTATCTGTTCTGTGAATTTGGAGATAGTTCTGTTTTCACAGTAACCCAACAATCCAAAGAATTCAAGAGTAAATTCCTGACTTACCTCAAAGAGCAAAAGCTATCGGAAAGTTTTGAAAGTGATCTGGAAAATAAATCTTTCGGAACGGTAGAACGTTTCCTGCTGATCCGTAACTGGCTTACATCGTTTATTGAATTAGCGGAAGAACATAAGAAATACAAAAAGTATACGGGCGAAACTGCTTGTTTGCTGCTTTTGAAAGAGCATCAGTTTGAACTGAGAAGAAGTCCCGATATCATTGAAATACATGATCTGCGGGGTAGCCATCCGGTAATTGTTAACAATGAGTACAGAGCAGATTACCATCGTTTGATGCAGAAACTGTTACGGTTTACCGAAAAAAGTGTTCTCCGTTTTAATAGCTTTACCGAATTAAAGGAGCAGGTAATAGGTAATTACCGCAAATCTTTGAAGATAAATGAATTGAAGCCTCGGGTATTAACCTCTTTTGTGCGGAATAAACTGATAAATCAGGTATACTTTCCGCTGATAGGAGCCAATCTTGCGAAACAATTAGGAGTAGCCGGCGAAGCTAAACGAACTGCCCGTATGGGGATGTTGTTGTTACTTTCTCCTCCGGGATACGGTAAAACAACCCTCATGGAATATCTGGCGAGTATCATGGGACTTAACTTTGTAAAGATTAACGGACCGACAATCGGACATTCGATTACTTCCATTGATCCGAATGAAGCAAAAACATCCGGAGCCCGCGAAGAACTAAAGAAAATCAATCTAGCCTTTGAAATGGCTGACAATGTGATGCTTTATCTGGATGATATTCAGCATTGCAGTTCAGAGTTCTTACAGAAGTTTATCTCGCTAGCCGATGGTCAGCGAAAGATGGATGGTATCTTCGAGGGAGAAAGTAAAACATACGATTTGCGAGGCAAACGCTTCTGTGTAATCATGGCAGGTAATCCATATACGGAAAGCGGCGAGAAGTTTCAGATACCGGATATGTTAGCCAATCGTGCTGATGTCTATAATTTGGGAGATGTGATTGGTGACTCTGCTCATTTATTTAATTTGAGTCTGTTGGAAAATGCCATCGTGGAAAATCCGTTTATCCAGAAGATCGCAGGCAAAAGCTTTTCCGATTTCTACAATTTAGTGGAATATGTGGAAACAAAAGCTGAACTTATGCCCGACCTGGAAGGGAATCATACACAACAGGACATAGACGATTTTATTGCTGTTGTTAAAAGTAGTCTGCTCGTTCGTAATATCGTTCAGCAGGTTAATCAGAATTATATCGCAAGTGCAGCCATGCAGGATGCGTACCGGGTTGAACCTCCGTTTAAGTTGCAAGGATCATATCGCGATATGAATAAGATGGTGGGACAGCTTGTGCCGTTAATGAATGCGCAGGAAGTCGTTTCATTGGTTCTAACGCATTACGAAAACGAATCTCAGACATTAACTGCCGATAGTGAAGCTAATTTGCTGAAACTAAAAGAGATTGCAGGTTTATTATCGGCGGAGGAAAAAGAAAGATGGGAACATATAAAGGCAGTATTCCAGAAAAATAATAAATTTGCAGGCTTTAATCAGGAAAACCAAACTGGACAGGTCATCGCACAGTTAATGGAATTCAACGATAACCTGACGGGTATAAAAAACGTATTACGCAAGAAATAGAATACATTTATATATTTTACTAACACAAATAACACGATTTTTTTATTATGATTATTTCTACAACTACCTTTTATGTGATCCTGGCCGTCCTTATTATTGCATTGTTTATCCTTGCTAGTAAATTAAAGAAGAAAGGCCAGAAAAAATCATTTTGGAATTTGCTGATATTGCTGGCTTTTCCGGTTTATATGTTTACCCCACATTTATATACAGTCACTGCCTGTGGTGAGTATAATTCTGAAATGGTTCTGTTCCCTAAAGGTGATTATACATGGGGCCGGAGTTGTTACATTGTTAATAATTCAGATTCAAATCTGTTACTGGAATATATTCCGTATGGAGAAGTGGATGATATTCCGGATGATATAATTATTCGCCCGGGGGAGACTCATCAGGCATCGAAAATGGAAGTGGATTATCCATTTAGAGACTCTCCGTCATCTGTTCGGGTGAAGAAGAAAAAGGGAACCATAAAAACCCGTCTGATTTGCTACGATGGTTCTTTGGAAGAAGAAGAATAAAACTGCCAAAATGATAACTTTTTTCATGAGGAAAGAGGGAGACTGATTATGTAAAAGGTCTCTCTCTTTTTTATTATCCTGGATTGCATATTAGAAAAGAAGAACTTTTTTTCCTACCCAATGCCACTAGGATTCATGCAAAATGCCGGTATCTTTCCCTTCATATCCCGGTAGGATTTATAAAGCATTGACTTATCCGAATAAAGCATTGAGTTGTTAAGATAAAGCGTTGAGTTATGGGAATAAAGCATTGCTTTATAAAGAAATAGTATAAATTAATAGGATGATGTGATGATGTAGTGATATAAAAAAAGGAACCTGAAATTCAGATTCCTTTTTGCTTAGAGCGGAAGACGGGGCTCAAACCCGCGACCCTCAGCTTGGAAGGCTAATGCTCT
>JAJQFD010000052.1 GCA_021201335.1 Bacteroides sp.
ACATGACAGTGGTTTTTGTTGATCTTTTATTTAATAATATTGTTACGGAAATTTTGACTCAAAATAATTACCCATACCCCCGAATATTCCCCAAGTGATAACTAAAATCACCCCCTATTCAAATAAAAACTTGCATTATTGCACTAAAAATTATAAATTGCCTTTTAAAACAATTATTCTTAAGCTATGAATGTTTATTTTTAGCTTTGAATTTTGTATTCTTAGGTTACGAATAAAATTTCTATTATAGCAAAAACAATTCTATTATTTATCAGTAATTCTTTTTTTAATGGCAAAATACGAAATGCAGGAAATGAACCTGCCTAACGACGAAGGAAAGCGTGTTTTATACCCTCGATTGGTTCTGGGAGAACGAATAACCACCAAGTACATGGCAAAAATGCTCGCACAGCAAACAACCTTTAGTGCAGCGGAAGTCACAGCCCTTTTGATGGGATTATCGGATCAAATGTCCTTTTATCTGTCAGAAGGAAACCCGGTAAAATTAGAGGGGATAGGTACTTTCACCCCAACAGTGGCTTTGCGAAGAGGAAAAGATCGGGAGTCTGGTGAAGAAGAGGATGAAAAACGAAATGCACAGAGTCTTTTTATTGGAGGAGTTAACTTTCGTCCCGAGAAATCATTCCTGAAAGACATTAATCAAAAATGTACGCTGGAAAGATCCAGGCATAAATTTAAACGCTCATCGAAAAAGTATACACCGGAACAACGACTGGAATTGGCGAAGAAATACCTTGATACACATCCCTATATGCGAATTGCAGACTATGTAACTTTAACCGGACTGCGGCCTACAAAGGCTTCTCTGGAGTTAAAACAATGGGCAAGGCAACCAGAGAGTGGAATTAGTACTTCGGGAAGAGGTACCCATAAAGTATATATCAAGGGTTAGGTACTAACTAATGGACAACTCTTCCTGGGATAAAGACGTAAAGACAGTTATTCTTACGGTGAAGTAGTCAGGTATCATTCTGTATGCGCAGAATTTTATACCTTTGCAGCATGCAACCGAAAAATGAAATCATCAGGCAAGTTCTTCAGCAATTGAAGATTGAAAAACTGAATGCCATGCAGCAAGCAGCGTTGACAAATAATGTAGAGGGAAAAGACCTGGTATTATTATCACCTACTGGTTCCGGAAAGACACTGGCTTATTTGTTGCCATTGCTTTTGTCTCTGCAACCGGATAACAATTCTATCCAGTCTTTAATTCTCGCACCCTCCCGTGAACTGGCTTTGCAGATAGAGGCTGTATTTAAATCTATGAATACCCCCTGGAAAACCTGTTGTTGCTATGGTGGGCATCCTATCAGTGAAGAGAAGAAAAGTATTTTGGGTAATCACCCGGCTATAATAATAGGTACGCCGGGTCGCATAGCCGATCATCTGAGGAAAGGGAACTTCTCTCCTGATGCCATTCAGACTTTAGTGATTGATGAATTTGATAAATCTCTTGAGCTGGGTTTTCAGGAAGAGATGGAAGAAATTATTTCTCAGCTCTCCGGACTGAAGAAACGAATGTTGTTATCCGCTACCGATGCGGAAGAGATTCCACAATTCACCGGCTTGAACCGAACCATTAAACTGGACTTTTTACAAGAAGGGCAGGAAGAATCGAGACTCCGTTTAAAGAAAGTATATTCTCCTGCGAAAGATAAAATTGAAACACTCTATAAATTACTCTGCACATTAGGGAATCAATCCAGCATTGTATTTTGCAATCATCGGGATGCCGTAGAGAGGGTCAGCAAGTTGCTCACTGAAAAGAAACTCTACAACGAAGCCTTTCATGGAGGTATGGAACAACCGGATAGAGAAAGAGCGCTTTATAAATTCAGGAACGGGAGTTGCTTTGTTCTGATTTCTACTGATCTAGCTGCCCGTGGACTGGATATCCCCGAAATAGAACATATCATTCACTACCATCTACCTATCAATGAAGAGGCTTTTACCCACCGCAACGGTCGTACCGCCCGTTGGGATGCCAAAGGAACTTCCTATCTGATTCTGAATGAATTGGAATCTCTTCCGGAATATATCACCTCTGAACCGGAAGAATTCCTGTTACCAGAACACATCCCTCATCCTGCTAAACCTTTATGGACTACCATTTACATTGGAAAAGGGAAAAAAGATAAGCTCAACAAAACAGATATTGTGGGCTTTATCTATAAAAAGGGACAGTTATCTCGGGAAGATGTAGGTCCGGTTGATGTAAAAGAACACTATGCATTTGTGGCTATTCGCAGTAACAAAGTAAATCAGTTATTGAATCTGATCCAGGGAGAGAAAATTAAAGAAAAGAAAACCATTATCGAAAAAGCAAAGTAAGCCTCTTATGAGAAACCTGTCTCCAAAAGGCAATCGATTTTTTGATAAAGTTATAAATTATTCCTTTCAATCATGACTATTCTTTGATTGGTTAACACGAAAGAACGTTGTAAGCGATGACCTAGGATGTGGCCAGATGTGCATAACCACGGATTTGATTCGTCGACCGTTGATTCACCCAGTCGTGGTCGGAAGATTTGAGGTAATTAAAATCTTTAAGAATCCCACAGGGATTGCATGTGTATAACCACGGGATGTAATCCCGTCTTGGTCGGAAGATTTAAGGACATTAAAATCTAGAAGAATCCTGTAGGGATTACAGGTGCATAACCGTGGGATGCATATCCCACGGGATAGAAATAACTATCCCGTGAGCCATGAAGTGGGTCAATAATATAGGTTTCACCCCCTATTGGGGCTGTGTGGGTAGAGTTGGGACGTCTATTCCACGGGATTACATCCCGTGGTTATGCACATGCAATCCCTGCGGGATTTCCTACAGAGTTTAACGTCTTAAAATCTTCCGACCATGACTGGATATCCATCCCACGGTTATGCACCTGTAATCCCTCCGGGATTTCTTAACTGAGCTGGAGTTTTAGATGGGATCTACTTTGGAGATATCCTGATCAAATTGTAATCTCAGCATAGCTATTTAGAACTGTTGTTGGTTAATAAATTCTAAATCTATACTTTTTAAATTCTCTCTTTTCTTCCGCTAATTTATAGAACTAATAAATATCCGATTTTGATACGGGTCTTTTAGAATAGTAGCCTTGTTTTTGGGGAATAACCTAACAAAATGGTTATTAATCTGGCGAATTTCTGTTATACTGTTCCTGTTCAACTTTCTATTTGCGCTTTTCCTTACAAAAGTTTGTTTGCACCAAAATAATTCGTAATTTCGCCCTGTCATAAGACGCAAAACTTATAGATTTTGTCTAACCAAAACAAACTTCAAATGAAAAAGCATAATTTCAGTGCGGGTCCTTCCATCCTTCCCAGAGAAGTAATTGAGGAAACAGCGAAGGCGGTTTTAGATTTCAATGGTTCTGGTCTGTCCATCCTTGAAATCAGTCATCGTTCGAAAGATTTTCAGGCAGTAGTTGACGAAGCTGTTACTCTGTTTAAAGAACTTTTAAATATACCTGAAGGGTATTCGGTTCTTTTCTTAGGCGGTGGAGCAAGTTTGGAGTTTTGTATGGTTCCTTACAACTTTCTGGAAAAAAAAGCAGCTTATCTGAACACGGGTGTTTGGGCAAAAAAAGCCATGAAGGAGGCCAAAGGTTTTGGCGAAACGGTGGAAGTTGCATCTTCTGCGGATGCCAATTATACTTTTATACCGAAAGATTATACCATACCTGCTGATGCAGATTATTTTCATATAACTACCAACAATACCATTTACGGTACGGAATTGAAAGAAGATTTAAAATCTCCGGTTCCTGTGGTGGCAGATATGTCATCGGATATATTCTCTCGTCCGGTGGATGTTTCTAAATACATTTGTATTTATGGCGGAGCACAAAAGAATCTGGCTCCTTCAGGAGTTACATTCGTAATCGTTAAGAATGAGGCGCTGGGTAAAGTATCTCGCTATATTCCTACTATGTTGAATTATCAGACACATATTGACAATGGTTCTATGTTCAATACCCCTCCGGTATTACCCATCTATTCCGCTATGTTGACCCTTCGCTGGATTAAATCGTTGGGTGGTGTAAAGGTAATGGAACAACGTGCCATTGAGAAAGCTGATATGCTGTATAATGAAATTGATCGGAACAAATTATTTGTGGGAACAGCTGCTAAAGAAGATCGTTCACGCATGAATATTTGCTTCGTAATGACTCCGGAATATAAAGATTTGGAAGCGGACTTCCAGAAATTTGCCACTGAAAGAGGCATGGTAGGCATTAAAGGACATCGTTCGGTAGGTGGTTTCCGCGCATCAACTTACAATGCGATCTCCAAAGAAAGCGTGCAGGCTTTGATTGACTGTATGCAGGAATTCGAAAAATTACATTCATAAATAATATAAACGAAAAACCGCAGGTTAACATGGATTCCTTTTCTTGAAAAAGTGAGTCTGTGTTAGTTTGCGGTTTCTTAAAATATCAGACCAATGAAAATACTTGTTGCTACTGAGAAACCATTTGCCAAGATTGCGGTTGATGGTATTCGTAAAGAAATTGAAGCAGCCGGATATGAACTTGTTTTGTTAGAGAAATATACAGAAAAAGCTCAGTTGCTGGATGCAGTAAAAGATGTTAATGCCATTATTATTCGTAGTGATATTATTGATGCGGAAGTATTGGCGGCTGCTAAAGATTTAAAAATTGTGGTTCGTGCAGGTGCCGGTTATGACAATGTAGATTTAAAAGCAGCCACAGAACATGGTGTCTGTGTAATGAATACTCCTGGCCAGAATGCCAATGCAGTAGCTGAGTTAGCTTTAGGTATGATGGTATATGCAGTACGTAATTTCTTTAATGGCACTTCCGGAACAGAATTAATGGGTAAAAAACTGGGTATACATGCTTATGGTAATGTAGGACGCAATGTGGCTCGTATTGCCAAAGGTTTCGGCATGGATATCTATGCTTATGACGCTTATTGTCCAAAAGAGGTCATTGAGAAAGACGGTGTAAAGGTGGTGGATTCTGTAGAAGAATTATATATAAACTGTAACATTATTTCTCTCCATATTCCGGCTACTCCTGAAACCAAAGGTTCCATCAATTACTCTTTATTAAATAAGGTACCTAAAGGTGCTATATTGGTCAATACAGCTCGTAAAGAAGTCATCAACGAAGATGAATTAATCAAGTTCATGATTGAACGGGTTGACTTTAAATATATGACCGACATTATGCCTGCCGCCCATGCCAAGTTTGTTGAATTGTTTGCAGAACGTTATTTTTCTACTCCTAAAAAAATGGGCGCACAAACATCCGAAGCCAATATAAATGCAGGTATTGCTGCCGCACAACAGATTGTTGGTTTTCTGCGCGACGGAATAGATAAATTCAAAGTTAATTAAATACCTTACTGATATACTATGGCAACCGTAAAACCTTTTAGAGGCATTCGTCCTCCCCAGAATTTTGTGGAGCAAGTAGCTTCCCGCCCTTACGATGTATTAAACTCGGAAGAAGCCCGTCAGGAAGCTGAAGGGAATGAAAAATCTCTTTATCACATCATCAAGCCGGAGATAGATTTTCCGGTGGGAACAGATGAGCACGAGGAGTGTGTATATACGAAAGCTGCTGAAAACTTTCAGCTATTTCAGGATAAAGGCTGGCTGGTACAAGACGAGAAAGAACACTATTACATCTATGCACAAACCATGAATGGCAAAACCCAGTATGGTTTGGTGGTAGGCGCTTACGTTCCTGATTATATGAATGGAGCGATAAAGAAACACGAACTTACACGGCGGGATAAAGAAGAAGATCGCATGAAGCATGTACGTGTGAATAATGCCAATATAGAGCCTGTATTCTTTGCTTATCCGGATAATGATAGATTGGATAAGATTGTTCAAAAATATGCTGCCACAACACCCGTTTATGATTTCATTGCACCTGGCGATGGCTTTGGCCATACATTCTGGATTGTGGATGACGAAAACGACATGGCGGTTATT
Source organism: Bacteroides sp. (assembly GCA_021201335.1). GTDB lineage: Bacteria > Bacteroidota > Bacteroidia > Bacteroidales > Bacteroidaceae > Bacteroides. The sequence continues at coordinate 6,002 of JAJQFD010000052.1, forward strand.
ACCCGTGAGTTTGCCGGAATGCCTGCCCTTTATATTGCTGATGGCCATCATCGTTCGGCTGCGGCCGCTTTGGTTGGTGCTGAGAAAGCAAAACAAAATCCAAGTCATAGTGGAGACGAAGAGTATAATTATTTTATGGCGGTATGTTTTCCTGCGAATCAGTTAACTATTATTGATTATAATCGTGTTGTTAAAGATTTGAATGGTTTAACCTCTGAACAATTTCTGGCTGCGCTCGAAAAGAATTTCATAGTAGAAGAGAAAGGTGCTGAAATATACAAACCTGAAAAATTACATAACTTTGCTCTTTATCTGGATGGTAAATGGTATAGTTTAACGGCAAAACCAGGCACTTATGATGATAATGACCCGATTGGGGTACTTGATGTGACTATTTCATCGAATCTAATTCTGGATGAAATTCTGGGAATTAAAGATCTCCGTTCTGATAAACGCATAGATTTTGTCGGTGGTATTCGGGGATTAGGAGAATTGAGTAAGCGAGTAGATAGCGGAGAGATGAAAGTAGCTTTGGCACTCTATCCTGTTTCTATGAAACAACTCATGGATATAGCTGATACAGGCAATATAATGCCTCCAAAGACAACTTGGTTTGAGCCAAAATTGCGATCAGGTTTAGTTATTCATAAGTTAGATTGATTTTTGAATTCATTAACATCTTAATATTGAAAACTCCGGGAAGAAATGAACAACTTTCCGGGGTTTTTATTTTGTTCAGGGTCAGGGGATTTTTATCAATTTTAGACTGAAAACTTTTATTCATTGCCCTTGTGAAAGTATAATGTTAAATTTTTGTTAGTTATGTGCAAATAAAGCCAAAAAGTAATAACCAGCGGATTTCGTTGCTACCTTTGCTAAGTTGTTTCGTTAACTAATGGCGTAAACAAAAAATATTATAAAGTGTTTATATATAAACTAACAATAATCAAAATACAAAACACATTTTATGTCACAGATTGTAGGTTATGTTTCTCAGGTAATTGGTCCTGTAGTGGATGTTTATTTTGAAGGCAATGATACGGATTTAATTCTTCCCAGTATACATGATGCATTAGAGATCAGACGTCCTCATGGCCGACGATTAATAATAGAAGTTCAGCAGCATATCGGTGAGAATACGGTTCGTACAGTAGCAATGGACAGCACTGACGGTTTACAGCGTGGCATGAAAGTGTATTTGACCGGCGGACCGATTACCATGCCAATAGGTGCTCAAATTAAAGGACGCTTAATGAATGTTGTGGGAGATTCGATCGACGGAATGAAAGAGTTGGATCGGGAAGGTGCTTATCCCATTCACCGCGAACCCCCTAAATTCGAAGATTTATCTACCACACAGGAAGTTCTTTATACAGGAATTAAGGTGATTGATTTACTGGAACCTTACTCTAAAGGTGGTAAAATTGGTTTGTTTGGGGGCGCTGGAGTGGGCAAAACAGTTCTTATCATGGAACTGATAAATAATATTGCGAAGAAACATAATGGTTTTTCTGTGTTTGCCGGTGTAGGGGAGCGTACCCGTGAAGGGAACGACTTGCTTCGTGAAATGATTGAATCCGGTGTGATTCGTTATGGAGAAGAATTTATGAAAAGCATGAAAGCCGGACACTGGGATTTATCTAAAATTGATTATAATGAAGTTGCTAAATCACAAGCCACTCTTATTTTCGGGCAAATGAACGAGCCTCCTGGGGCCCGTTCTTCCGTGGCTTTATCCGGATTGACAGTTGCAGAGTCTTTTCGGGATAAAGGAGGTGAATCAGGAGGAGCTAAAGATATTCTTTTCTTTATTGATAATATATTCCGTTTCACCCAAGCAGGATCGGAAGTGTCTGCTTTGTTGGGGCGTATGCCTTCTGCTGTGGGTTATCAACCGACCTTAGCCACAGAAATGGGTGCTATGCAAGAGCGTATAACTTCTACTAAAACGGGATCTATTACTTCTGTGCAGGCGGTTTATGTTCCTGCGGATGACTTAACCGATCCGGCTCCTGCCACGACTTTTACCCATCTGGATGCCACTACCGTACTGAGTCGTAAGATAACAGAACTTGGCATATATCCGGCCGTAGATCCGTTGGAATCCACCTCACGTATTCTTGACCCGCATGTCGTTGGCCAGGAGCATTATGAAGTTGCCCAACACGTGAAACAGATTCTTCAACGGAATAAGGAGTTGCAGGATATTATTTCTATTCTGGGTATGGAAGAACTTTCTGACGAGGATCGTATGGTTGTCAATCGCGCCCGCAGGGTACAGCGTTTTCTTTCTCAACCATTTACAGTAGCCGAGCAGTTTACGGGCGTAAAAGGTGTAATGGTACCTATAGAGGATACGATCAACGGTTTCAAAATGATTCTGAATGGTGAAGTGGATGATCTTCCTGAGGCTGCTTTTCTGAATGTGGGTACCATTGAGGATGCTCGTCAAAAAGCAAAAGAATTACAAGAACAAGCGAAATAAATATGCAAGAAAAAATATTACATCTCACCATATTGTCGCCGGAAAAAGAAATCTTTAGCGGAAACATTGAAAGAGTTACTTTACCGGGTAGTGCTGGTTCTTTTACGGTCCTGCCTAATCATGCTCCCATTGTTTCTATCTTACAAAAAGGGACACTTAGTTATGTATCCGGTGGACAGGAACAATCTCTTGAGATACAAAGTGGTTTTATGGAGATGAGTAATGGAACTGTATCCGTATGTATTTCCTGATAAAAAGAAACAAAGGTTTATGATATGATAAAGAAGTTGACAATTTATTATTTGCTGTCACTGGTTATCCTTACCCTACTGATGGGCATAGGAGGTTACTGGATTATCAATTCATTTTATCCTGATCAGGAGTTGCATTGGTATCCATCCATACCTTGTTATTTCTTTATTGTTGAATTACTTTTATATGCATTATTCTATTATTCTCTAAAATATAATAGTTCAAAAAAGTTGCTATTATATATGGCCGGAAAGATGATGAAGCTTATGTTCTCAATTGTCTTCCTGATTATATATGCAATATTTGTTGCCGTTGATATTAAAGAGTTCCTAATTACATTCGGAGTTTTCTATTTGATATATATGATTTTTGATACAATATTCTTTTATAAAGAAGCAAAGAAAGTCTCGTAAACAAAAATAAAAGATGAAACGCTTATACTTAATATTAATCCTTTTATCTGGTTTACTTTTTACTGTTGCCATATATCCGGTATCTGCACAGGAGAGAGTGGACAATAAAGAAGTTGTGGATGTAAAAGGTATTGTATTTGAACATATCGGCGATTCTTATGAATGGCATATCATAAATTGGAGGAATACATCCGTCCATATTCCTTTGCCTGTGATTGTTTATAGTAAGACAGCTGGTTGGAATGTATTTCTTTCCTCCAGACTGAAAGAGAATAAGGGAATTTACAAAGGTTTTTATATCGCTCCCACTGGTAGCAAATACGAAGGTAAGATAGTTGAAAGAGACACACAAGGAGAAGAAATACGACCTTTTGATATATCTATAACTAAAGTCGTTCTTTCTTTACTCGTAAATAGTATTATATTATTGATTATCATTTTAGCAGTTGCCCGTTGGTATAAAAAAGAATCCAATGAGGACAAAAGTCCGGGTAAGTTTATCGGTTTCATGGAAATGCTAGTTATGATGATAAATGATGATGTAATTAAAAACAATATAGGTTCAAATTACAGAAAATTCTCGCCCTATTTACTAACGGCTTTTTTCTTTATTCTCATTAATAACTTTATGGGATTGATCCCTCTTTTCCCGGGAGGAGTAAATGTGACAGGTAATATTGCCATTACTTTTATTCTGGCCTTATGTTCTTTCATTGCTATTAATTGTTTTGCTGGTAAACATTATTGGAAGGATGTTTTTTGGCCGGATGTACCCATGTGGCTAAAAGTACCCATACCCATGATGCCTTTTGTGGAATTCCTTAGCATTTTTATAAAGCCGTTTGCCCTGATGGTTCGTTTATTTGCCAATATGTTATCAGGGCACATGGCAATTCTGGTACTTACTTGTTTAATATTTATAGGGGCAAGTTTAGGGCCTGTATTGCAGGGTTCATTAACGGTGGCATCTGTTCTATTTAGTATTTTTATGAATGCGTTAGAGGTATTGGTTGCATTTATGCAGGCGTATGTATTTACCATGCTTTCGGCCGTTTTTATCGGTCTGGCTCAGGAAGAAAAAGAAACAGTATAAAATATTATTTATTCATTTAAAATTAAAAAATTATGTTACTCTCAGTATTGTTACAAGCTACAGCGGCATCTGTTGGTATAAGTAAACTAAGTGCTGCAATCGGAGCAAGTTTAGCCGCAATCGGAGCAGGCATTGGTATTGGTAAAATTGGCTCATCAGCAATGGAAGCAATTGGTCGTCAGCCCGAAGCTGCCAATGATATTCGTACCAGTATGATCTTGGCTATTGCTTTCATCGAAGGAGTAGCTATTATCGGTTTGGTAGTTTGTTTACTTGTTTTATTTGTATAATAATTAAGAGAATATGTCATTATTAATACCCGATACCGGTTTGCTTTTCTGGATGTTACTTTCATTCGGCATTGTATTCTTTGTATTGGCTAAATACGGTTTTCCGGTTATCGTCAGGATGGTGGAGAAACGTAATAAGTATATTGACGAATCTCTGGCGAAGGCGAAGGAAGCCAATGAACAGCTTTCGAAGCTAAAAGCAGAAACTGAGGCGTTAATAGCCCATGCAGATAAAGAACAAGGTCGGATTTTCAAAGAAGCCATGCAGGAACGTGAGAAAATCATTAATGATGCTCGCCGGGAAGCAAAAGAGGCTGCACAGAAAGAATTGAATCTGGCAAAGAAACAGATTCAGAAGGAAAAAGATGAAGCTATTCGCGAAGTGCGTCGCCAGGTTGCGGTATTATCAGTGGACATTGCAGAAAAGGTTATCCGCAAGGAGTTGAATACTGATACAGCTCAAATGGCGATGATTGAACGAATGATTGATGAAGCAACTAAAAAATCTTCATAAAGAATGGATATAGGTGTAATTTCAGTACGATATGCCCGGGCTTTGATTGCGTATGCACAAGAAAAAAAGGCCGAAGATACGCTATATGAAGAATTAATCCGGTTGACTAAAAGTTTCAGAATGTTTCCTCATCTTCGTGAAACGCTGGATAATCCTATACTATCTCGGAAAGAGAAATTGAAATTACTGAGTGTAGCTGCCAATGGTGAGCAGGAATCAAGTGAAGTGTTTATGCGTTTCATGTCATTAGTCATTAAACAACATCGCGAGCTTTACATTCAATTTATGTGTATGACTTATCTGGATTTTTACCGGAAATTAAAACATATTGCTGTTGGCACATTAATAACAGCTGTTCCGGTTGATAAAGAAACTCAGGAAGAAATCCGGAACATAGCAGCAGCTATGGTACATGCTCAAATGGAGTTAGAGACAATTGTTGATCCTGCTATTGAAGGTGGTTTTGTTTTTGATATCAATGACTATCGATTGGATGCAAGCGTCTTGACACAGTTGAAACGTATTAAACAACAATTCATAGAGAAAAACAAGAGAATTGTATAACTGGGGTAAGAATCTGGAGTTTTTTATTTGTGGTATTGGTTCATATACCCTTAACTCTTTAAAAAAAGTATCATGCAATCTGGCAATATAAAAGTAAGTGAAGTATCCGAAGTATTACGTCGTCAATTGGAGGGTATTGATAATCAAATCCAATTGGATGAAATAGGAGTTGTACTCCAGGTCAGTGACGGCGTTGCGCGGATTTACGGATTAAGAAATGCGGAAGCCAATGAATTGTTGGAATTTGACAACGGCATTAAAGCTATTGTTATGAATCTGGAAGAAGACAATGTGGGCGCAGTTCTTTTAGGTCCGACTGATAAGATTAAAGAAGGTTTTACCGTAAAGCGCACTAAGAAGATTGCCTCCATTCAGGTAGGTGAGAAAATGTTGGGACGTGTGATTGATCCATTGGGCGAACCGCTGGACGGAAAAGGGCTAATTGGTGGTGATCTTTATGAAATGCCACTAGAGCGTAAAGCCCCTGGAGTAATATTTCGCCAACCCGTAAATCAACCTCTCCAGACAGGTCTGAAAGCAATCGATGCGATGATTCCAATTGGTCGTGGGCAACGGGAATTAATTATCGGTGACCGACAAACAGGAAAAACTGCTATTGCCATCGATGCTATTATCAATCAGCGGGAGAATTTTGAAGCCGGAGATCCGGTTTATTGTATTTATGTGGCTATAGGTCAGAAAGCTTCTACAGTTGCTTCGTTGGTAAATGTATTGCATGAACATGGTGCAATGGATTATACGGTAGTGGTAGCAGCCACTGCTGGTGAACCAGCTGCTTTGCAATATTTTGCACCTTTTTCCGGAGCAGCTATTGGCGAATATTTTCGTGATACCGGTCGTCATGCACTGGTTGTGTATGATGATTTATCAAAGCAAGCTGTATCTTATCGGGAAGTATCCTTGATTTTGCGCCGCCCATCCGGACGGGAAGCCTATCCGGGGGATATTTTTTATCTGCATTCCCGCTTATTGGAAAGGGCTGCAAAAATTATCAGTCAGCAAGAGGTCGCAGCCCAGATGAATGACTTACCGGAAAGTTTGAAAGATAAAGTAAAAGGAGGAGGTTCCCTTACTGCCTTACCTATTATTGAAACACAAGCTGGTGATGTGTCTGCATATATTCCAACAAATGTAATTTCCATTACAGACGGGCAGATATTTTTGGATACTAATTTATTTAATGAAGGTAATCGTCCAGCTATTAATGTGGGTATCTCTGTTTCGCGAGTGGGTGGAAATGCCCAATTGAAAGCGATGAAGAAGGTGGCAGGAACTTTAAAGATTGACCAGGCCCAATACCGCGAATTAGAGTCCTTCTCTAAATTTAGTAATGACATGGATGCTGTAACAGCTTTTGCTATAGACAAAGGACAGAAAAATGTTCAGTTATTGGTACAGCCTCAATATACTCCGATGCCCGTAGAAAAACAGATTGCGGTTTTGTACTGTGGTATCAACGGCTTGCTAAAGAATATACCTTTAGATAAAGTCAACGATTTTGAACAGGCTTTCTTAAAAGCATTGGAACTCAATCATCAGGAAGATGTATTGGATATATTGAAAAGAGGAGAAATTGATAAAAATATAACCAAAGCAATTGAAGAGACTGCTGCTATGGTAGCTAAACAGTTTAGCTAAAATAATTAGAATATGGCTTCGTTAAAAGAAATAAAAGGAAGAATAGGTACAGTTAAGCGTACCCGTAAAATTACTTCTGCTATGAAGATGGTAGCGTCTGCCAAATTGCATAAAGCTCAGGCTGCAATTGAGAACATGTTACCTTATCAGGAGAAAATGAACCTTATTCTGAATAATTTTTTAAGCACAACGGAAGCAACCATACAATCTCCTTATATACAGGTACGGCCAGTACGAAGGGTAGCAATTGTGGCTTTCTCTTCTAACTCTTCGCTTTGTGGAGCTTTTAATGCGAATGTAGCCAGATCACTTGCTAACACGATAGAATCATATAAAAATCTGGGCCACGATAATATCCTGATATATCCCGTTGGACGGAAAATAGAGGATGCAGTCCGTAAAATAGGGTATCAACCTCAAGGCTCTTTTCAGACTATGGCTGACAAACCTTCTTATGAAGAAGCTTTCCGGTTGGCAGATACTATTATGAATCTGTTCGCACAGAAACAAGTGGATAAAGTAGAAGTTATTTATCATCATTTTAAATCGTCCGGTTCTCAGGAGTTATTAAAAAGGCAATATCTTCCACTGGATATTTCTGAAATCAAAAGAGAGGTGATTCAGGAAGAACGATCTGAGCAGGAGCAAAAGTCCTCGGTTAAGAAATATCGGATCGATTATATTGTTGAACCTTCTGAAGAGGAGTTTATTACGGCCTTATTACCGGAAGTTTTGAAATTGAAAATATATACAACCTTACTAGACTCTGCTGCTTCTGAACATGCAGCCCGAATGATGGCCATGCAAATAGCAACGGATAATGCGAATGATCTTATTGAAGAACTGACAAAACAATACAATAAAACCCGTCAACAGTCTATCACCAATGAATTGCTTGATATTGTTAGTGGAAGTATGAAATAAGTTCCAATTTCCCTACTAGAAGGAGTCTGTTCAAATTTTGCTTCGGGAAATTTAAACAGACTCTTTTTATTATTACCTTTGTTTTTAAAAAAGCAAAGAATGGAGGTAAATACAGAGTTAGAATTAGCCTGGCAATGTATAGAGCATACAGATTCTCATCTTTTTCTCACAGGTAAGGCTGGTACAGGTAAAACTACATTCCTAAGAAAATTAAAAAACAAATCTCCCAAACGAATGATTGTCGTGGCGCCTACAGGTATTGCTGCAATTAATGCGGGGGGAGTTACTATGCACTCATTCTTTCAGTTATCATTCGGCCCTTATATTCCTGAAAACTCTTTTATTGATCAGCGGAAGATTTATCGATTTGGAAAAGATAAGATCAATATTATCCGGAGTCTTGATTTATTAGTAATTGATGAGATCAGTATGGTTCGTGCAGACTTGTTAGATTCAGTCGATGAAGTACTTCGCCGTTATCGGGACAGGAATAAACCCTTCGGAGGAGTACAATTATTGATGATTGGCGATCTTCAGCAATTAGCACCTGTAGTAAAGGATAGTGAGTGGAGCCTACTAAGTAAATATTATGATACTCCTTATTTTTTTGGAAGCCGTGCTTTAAAGGAAACTGAGTATATTACTATACAACTGGAAAAAGTTTATCGGCAAAGCGATAGTACTTTTATCTCTTTATTAAATAAAATTCGTACTAATCAGATTGATTATACTGTATTATCTGAGTTAAATAAAAGGTATATTCCTAATTTTAAACCTACTGAAGAAGGATATATACGTTTAACGACTCATAATGCTCAGGCTCAACGGATAAACGATGCACAACTGGCTTTATTAGCCGGTAAAACTTATATCTATCAGGCAAGAATTGAAGGAGCTTTTCCTGAAACTTCTTATCCGGCGGATGCCAGATTATCTATTAAGCCCGGTGCTCAGATCATGTTTATAAAGAATGACACAGGGAGCGATGTATTTGGTAATAAACGTTATTACAATGGTAAGATTGGGGTAATCAATCGTATTTATGGCGACAAAATAGTAGTTCAGGGTAATGGTGATACGAATGAATTCATTCTGGAAAAAGAAGAATGGGCCAATACTAAATATACACTAAATGAAGAAACCGGAGAAATCAGAGAAGAAATTGAAGGTACTTTTCATCAGTATCCTATTCGTTTGGCTTGGGCAATTACCATTCATAAAAGCCAGGGATTAACGTTTGAAAAAGCTATTATTGATGCGAATGCTTCCTTTGCCCATGGACAAGTATATGTAGCTCTTAGTCGTTGTAAAACATTAGAGGGAATGGTATTGGAATCTCCTTTATCTCCTCAATCAATTATCTGTGATGAACGGATCAGTGAATTTACGCATGAGGTAGAAAATTCAGTTCCCGATCCCGCTAAGCTAAAAGATCTGCAAAAACAGTATTTCTATAGGTTGCTATGCGAACAATTTGATTATAGTTCAATCAATAAGCATCTTTCTTATTTGCTTCGGTTACTTGAGGAGCATTATACAAAGCTATACCCAATTCTGGTTAATGGATACCGGGAGGGGTATTCTTTTTTTAAAAAGGACATAGAAGAGGTCGCAATTAAGTTCAGGAATCAATACACTTCTTTATTTTTGTCTTCTGAAAATTATCTTCAAGATCAGGTTTTAAGAGAGCGTATTAGAGCCGGTGCATCCTATTTTCAGGATAAGACCAGGGTTCTTCTGGAAAATACGATAAGAAGAAGTATCCCTGACAGTGATAACAAAGAACTACGGAAAAGGTTAAAAGAAACTTATACGACTTTATATGAATTGATCCGGGTAAAAATTGGTACTTTATCAAAAACCGCTGATGAAGGCTTTACTATTTCCATATATCTGGGTGAGAAAGCACACATTTTGATAGCCTTGACAACTCAGGAAAAGCTTAAACCGGTACGTGTTTCCAAAACAGCCCGGATAAAAGACAAAGAGAAAGAAAAAGTAAAGGTGGAAGTTCCGGCAGATATTTTACATCCGGTGTTGTATGCCCAATTGATTAAATGGAGAAATGCTGAAGCTGCTAAAACCCGTTTACCTGTTTACACAGTTTTACAACAAAAAGCTATTTTAGGAGTCGTGAATTTGCTTCCCGTTACCAAAGATGAACTGCTCAGGATTCCTTTTCTGGGCAAAAAGACCGTGGAGAAGTATGGAGATGAATTATTGAGTATGGTAGTGCAATACGTAAAACAACATAAAACAGAACAATGAAAATAAGTAGACTATCTCATGAACCTAGATATAAGTTAGGCGCAGCTCTGAGCGGGGGAGGTGCAAGAGGTTTTGCTCATTTAGGAGCATTGAAAGCTATGAATGAGAAAGGATTGTATCCCGATTTAATTGCTGGAACGAGTGCCGGAGCTCTTGCCGGGTCTTTATATGCTGACGGATATACCCCTGATGAAATTATGGTATTCTTCCTGAAAATGAAATTCATGGAATTTACTAAGTTTACAATTCCTAAAGAAGGTTTTTTCTTCCATTCGTTTTCATGATTTTCTGAAAAGGCATTTACGGGCGACAACTTTTGAAGAATTGAAAATACCCTTAAAAGTAGTCGCTACAGACATTGAATATGGTGAAAGCTATACCTTTACCCGTGGTGATCTGATTCCGGCTGTGATAGCTTCCTGTTCCATACCTATTGTATTTACACCCGTTGAAATAAATAATCATCATTATGTGGATGGAGGGTTATTCGCTAATTTTCCCGTCATGACTATCAGGGATGAATGTGAAAAGTTGGTAGGAGTAAATGTCAGCCATATTACTCATACGCCTTATAACAGATCAATGAAATATGTTTTTGAGCGTACTTTCCATTCCCTTACAACATCTAATTCTTTGGTAGATAGGGATTTGTGTGATATCCTGATTGAATCCTCGAAGATATCAGCCTTTTCTATGTTTGATCTGGATCAAGCGGAAGCACTTTTCCAGGTGGGTTATGAAGTAGCAGTGGAAGCATTAAACATGGCTTTCATTCCTTCTTCTAAAGAGATTGGGGAATAATTTAGATTGCGCATGGCTTTTTCGATACTTAATCCGCTGAAACGGGGGCGAGGAGTAACTTCTTTCATTTCTTTTGTTCTAACCGGTTGAATCAGCGAACGGTCTAATTGCAAATAATCAGCTACGCGGTAGGCTATTTCAACAATACTTAAGCATTCATTTCCACAAATATGGTAAATGCCATTGAGTGGAGTTTCTATTAATGCTTCAATGCCCCGGGAAATGTCGCCTACATAAGTGGGAGTTCTCCATTGATCAGAAACTATTCGTATTGATTCCTTGTTTCGTAATTTGTTTGCCACTAATTGCAGTATATTGCCATGTTGTCCCGGTAATGCTTTTCCATAAACTACAACTACCCGCACAATAGCATAATTGTCACATATCCGGGCTACTTCGTTTTCTCCTTCCCATTTGGTTACTCCATAGTAATTAACGGGGTTAGGTATATCTTGTTCAGTATAAAGTTTATCTGTTTGTCCGTCGAATACGAAATCTGTGGATAAATGGATGAAACGGCTTCGGTAGTGAGTAGAATGTTCAGCTAATTGCCTTACTGCTAATACATTAATAAGATATGCTTCATCCCGGTGTGTTTCACAATAATCCGGTACAGATAAAGCAGATGTATTAATAACAATATCCGGTTGGGTAATTTCAAAAAGTAGTCTGACTTCTTCTTCATTTGTGATATCTGCACGAATAAAAGAATAGTTTTTTCCTGGTTGAATATCATTGTGTAACGAAGCGCCTGTGACAATATAATCTTTCCGGGAAGATAAATCCTGCAAGAGTCTTCTACCAGTAAAACCATTGGCACCGATAATGAGAACCTTCATAATGTATGCATTTCACTAATAGGGATACATCGGATTCTTTCCTCCTTGCCTTACCTCAAGACGAATACCAAAATTATTGTTGAATTTTAGTTCCATTCCTCCTATAAAGCTGTTTCTGTCCCAGGGGAACAAGTCAGTTCCTGGTATTCTTTTACCATCAGCCGTGTATTGTCCGTAAACGCCTAGGGTCAATTTTTCATTAAGTTTTATGGTACCCATTTGTACATGCTTTGGTGAAGCAAAGGTAGCATACATGTAAGAAGGGGTGATTACTTCAATTACGGAGTGTCCGAAAGTCCATGATTCATCGGGCTGGAATAGCATGGAGTAATCCTTTGTCATGTCAGGACCTAAAAACTGACTGGGGCCAAATTTAGGAAGCTGGGGAACAGGGGGAATATCGGAATCAGAAAAAAAGAGGCTTTCGAACTGTTTGTTCGCAGTTGTAGAACGAACCGTATCCGATTTTACTTCTGATTGGGCTGACATCGTCAGAGAAGTAATTAACAGGGTGAATATGAACAGCAACTTTTTCATGACGCTAGCTTTTGAGTATGGTGATCATAAGTCTGTATAAAGATAATACTTTTTCACGGAATAAATAAAGTGTTTTCCTATAAAAATAAAGTCTTTATTCAATTCAAATAAAGACTTTATTAAGAGTAATTAAATAGTTGATTTATTTCTTCATACGCAATACTCTGATTCCGGTTGCCGTTTTATCCCTTGCCAGTTGTCGGGTAAGAGTTAGTTTTTCAACCGTTACTTTTCCTGCTTTTGACGAAGCGTGTAATAAATGCAGATTACCTTTTAGATAGATCGCAATTCCCATGTGGCTGATATCCAGTCCGGGAGCATTCGTTGTTATGGCAATAATATCTCCATTTTTAATCCAGGGAAGACCTTCAAGTGGAAGATTTTCTTTCGGGAGATAACTAACACGATTGCCCGAAAGTCTTCTTTCGATAGCTGCCATCTTTTCAATATTCGCGCGAGAATCCTTCAGATGTGTATATTTGTCCGGATTGTTAGACATAAAAGATACATTCACAGTGGTGCTTACCGGACTTTCTTTCGCTGTTATATCTTCAATTGTTCCTTTCTTTACATTGTCTTCTATCCAGTCGGTAGTATAATGTAAACGGGAAGTATATCCATCAATTACTCCGTCGCGGTAACGGATTTTTTGCAGATTAGCAGCGAAGTCAGATTCCTGCATTTCATTTCCCTGTTCCGGGCATAATGACATCGCCAGGGTGAATTCTACAAAAGTCATGCAATCCATTCCATCACCATAAATAATCAATTCTTCTTCGTCTGTTACTTCCAGTGTATTGGCCTCATAAGGGGTATCAAGCATGCCAAGTGCATTATTGAGCATGGGGTTCGCTTCTTGAGCCATAACCCCCGACACAAATAAGCCTGCTACAAGTGAAAATAAGAAAATCTTCTTCATAATTTGAATTTTAATTAATATTGATCGTGTTTTTATTTTATTTCTTCTCGGATCCATTTTTCAAGTTCCTCCGTCCATTGGCGTTTATAAGGGAAACTGTCACGGAATCCCCAACCATGCCCACCTATCGGATATGTATGCAAAGCGGCCGGAACATTGTTTTGAACCAATGCCATGTAATAATTGACTCCATTTGCAGCCGGAACGGCTTTATCATCGGATGAAAGGGTAATAAATGCCTTCGGTGCATCTTCATCTACTTGTTTTTCGTTCGAGTATTTGTCGACGAGTGCGTCAGAAGGATTTTCCCCAATCAAATTCGTACGTGATCCTCTATGAGTATAGTCTCCCATGGTAATAACAGGATATAAAAGTATCTGAAAATCGGGACGAGTTTCTTTGCTGCTGTAATGAGTAGCAAGGGTAGATGCCAGGTGGCCGCCTGCAGAAGCTCCCATAATACCAATTTTATTCGGGTCAATGTTCCATTCGGAGGCATACTGACGGGTTAGCCTGATGGCTTGTTCAGCATCCGACAATGGAACCTCATCGTGTCCGTTTGGCATCCGGTATTTTAAAATAATATAGGTAATTCCTTGTGCGTTCCACCACGGTGCCATATCATGTCCCTCATGGTTCATTGCTAATCGCGCATAACCACCACCTGGACACATAATAATAGCCTTTCCGTTGGGCTTCTCTGCTTTATAAACTGTGATAGACGGATGAACAACGTTGGCTATCCGCCCTCCATTAAGATCTTCTTCTGTTCCCTTCAAACCATTGTCATTAGGTGCACCATTGGGCCAAAGCTGAATTTCAAGAGGTGTTTGGGCCATCAAGCTGGTTGCCATACAAAGTAAACTCATTAATATTATTTTCTTCATGTATTATTTATATTAAGAAATACTCTATGCATTTTATCCAACATATTAGAGTATACCAGATATTAATTGGCTGATTAAGCGTGTGTATGTTGTTTTTATTTGCTAAAATGGTTTCAAAGAAAGCAAAAAAAAAGGAGAATCGAAAGATTCTCCTTCAGTTGTTATGTTTCTTTCATTAATTAGTTTACTTAGCGGTCATATTACCTTCAATAAACAATCGTATCATTTCAGTTTTTGCGTTGGTACGAAGAGTTATTGATTTTTTGAAATAACCTGGTAATTTACCTTCACCATTATAGGTTACTTTAACCGTACCTGTTTTACCAGGGAGGATTGGTTCTTTGGTATATTCAGGAACCGTACAACCACAAGATGCAACTGCCTGGTGAATAACCAGTGGTGCATCACCCACATTCGTAAACGTATATTCAGCACTTACAACGGGACTTGCTTCCGAAAAATCTCCTACATTATAAGTCGTTTTCTCAAATTTAACATCTGCTTTAGCCTGCGCCCATACCTGGTTGGCTCCAAATGCTAAAATAGCAATTAATAATACAATGACTTTTTTCATATTATTCTGGTCTTTAATTTTACTTCTAAGTTACAAAAGTAGTACTTTTTTTAGAAATATATCTTTGAATCAGCCAAATAGTATAAAAACTTGATAAATAAAATTTATCAATTGTCTATTTCAATAATAATATACAATAAGTACTTCAATAAAATGGTTTATGTTATCTATGTGTAATGTATACCTTGTTTATTTATCGGCATATTGTTGCAGGTGAAAGAGGACTGATTATATATTCCATCATTAGTTTGAAGTAAAAAATGGGACTATCACAAAAGCAGATCGCATATTAAATGAAGTTATGATTTGTAAGTCGGCAAGTCCGCAGGACTTGAATGTGCATAACCCCGGGTGAAACCCGGTCATGTTCGGAAAATTTTAAGACGTTAAAATCTTTAAGAAATCCCGCAGGGATTTGATGTGCCTAACCGTGGGATGCATATCCCACGGGATAGGATATAGAATAATCCCGTGAGCCACGAATAGTGGGTCAATAATATATTCTTCACCCCTTTCAGGGCTGTGTGGGTAGAGTTGGGTCGTCTATTCCACGGGATTACATCCCGTGGTTATGCACATCAAATCCCTCCGGGATTTCTTCAGTAAACCTTAGATTCTTGGCTTGATGGCTAAGAAATGTTATCTTCCGAACATGACTGGGTTTCACACGGGGTTATCACATCTGACCCAGATGGGTCACTGCTTACAATTATAACTTTATCAAAGATCGATTGGCTTTTGAGATAGCCTCATTTTCCTTTATGACTTTAGATAAATACTATTTGTTAAATTCAAGACCCAGCATCATTCCATCATAACCTTCTGCAAGGGTGGTAATAGCTTTTATGGAAGTATTGGTGGATTTGTTTCCGTAAAGTACCAGTAATTGTAATAGTTTATCTGCATCGAATAGCAATGACATATTATTTGAACTTTGGTTTACTTTTGCATTTATTCCTACCAATCCCGCATATTTCAGATTGACTGTCTGGTTTTCAGCGTCATAAGAATAGTTTCCACTCAATGTACGTTTGCCGATTGTACTTGTGAAAGTACTGTCCTCACTAAACGTAAATTGAGTGATTCCGGCGGTTACCCCCAGTTTGGTTAGTTGTTGGTCCAATTTGTTTTCTATCATTGAAGAAGCAACTACACCACCTGCTTGTTTTAACAGGTCATTCGATTTAAATTCAACAGCTGATCCTGTATATCCCCAAGTTCCGGTGATATCAACGTTCGAAGCAGATCCTGTTACGGTACTTACTACTTTAGAAATGTTTTCTTTGTTAAAAATGTCAGTCCATGATTGAGCCTGAGTACTCATACTCATAAGCAGGCAAATAATAATTGCCGGAATAAATTTAATTTTCATGCTTTTTTTAATTAGGTTTGTTTACTTCTTTGTTTATATTTTCGATATAAGCTAATAATTCTTTGCGTCCCAGTCTGCTTTCGGAAGAAGACAGAAAATATGGGGGGAGTTCTTCCCATTGCTTACGAAGTTCATTCAGGTACTTTTCGACATTGCCATGTAATTTACCACTTTTAAGTTTATCTACCTTCGTAAAAACAATGGAGAAAGGAATGCCGTTTTCACCCAGCCATTCCATAAATTCCATATCTATTTTCTGTGGTTCCAGGCGGCTATCTATCAACAGAAAGAGATTGGTCATTTGTTCTCTTTCCAGGATGTAATCCTCAATGATTTTACGGATTTGTACCTGTCCTTTTTGCCCCCGGCGGGCAAATCCATATCCGGGTAAATCTACAATATACCAGCTTTTATTTATTAGGAAATGATTAATTAACATGGTTTTTCCTGGTGTGGCAGAAGTCATGGCAAGTCCTTTTCTTCCGGTCAACATATTAATAAGACTGGATTTTCCTACATTAGAACGTCCAATAAAGGCATATTCGGGAAAGGTGCCTGCCGGGCACTTTTTAACGTCAGTGTTACTAATGATAAATTCAGCGCTTGTTATATCCATAATTTTTAGTTTTTTTCGATAATATGCACATCCCTGCAAATGTCAGAAAACCATTTAACATAAGCAATTCATAGCCAAATTTATAACCTGCCAGATTAGTTGTCAGGTAATCAATCAGGAAACAAATAAGCGGGGAAGCTATTGCAATATAAGGCACCCATTTGTCTTTTGTTTGGCGTTTGGTAAATAATCCAAAAGCAAACATTCCTAACAAAGGTCCGTATGTATAAGACGCTATTACATAAATAGCATCGATAACACTTTGGCTATTTACTATCCGGAAAAAACAGATAAAAGAGATCAGAATAAGGGACATGAATAAATGTACTCTGTTCCGTTTCCGCCGGGCGGTTTGTTCATCTTCTTTGTTTGTTTTTAAAATATCCACGCAGAAGCTGGTAGTCATGGAAGTCAGGGCGGAATCTGAATTGCTGAAAGCGGCAGCAATGATTCCGATAGTAAATAATATCAATACCGGTTGCCCCAAATAACCTTTGGTAGCAAACATGGGGAGTATATCGTCATTGATCGCTGGAAGTTCTACTGGCAATTGCTTGGCAAGAATCAGCAATAAAATACCCAGACATAAGAACAGGAAATTCAATGGAATGAAAGAGAAACCATACCAATACATGTTTTTTTGAGCTTCTTTCAGATTCCGGCATGATAGATTTTTCTGCATCATATCCTGATCAAGCCCTGTCATTACAATTACAATGAAAATACCACTAATGAATTGCTTAAAGAAATTCTGGCGGGATATCCAATTATCGAAAACAAAAATCCTTGCATGTTCATGGTTTCGTATGGCCTCTGTCAGAGTGGGGAAGTCTATATTTAACTGCTGGGTAATAGCGATGATGATAAAAATCAGTGCAATAAATAAGCAAAAGGTTTGCAAAGTGTCTGTCCACACAATCGTTTTAATTCCGCTTTTATGGGTATAAATCCATACAAGTGCCACTGATACAACTGCAATTATCCAGAAAGGAATGCCGAATTCATGGAATACAAAATTATAAAGAATAAGGCAAACCAGGTATAATTTTGCAGCTGTACCCAGCATGCGGGAAAGTAAAAAGAAAAAAGACCCGGTTCGGTAGGATCGTTCACCTATACGATTGCCGAGGTAAGTATAGATACTTATTAAGTTTAGTTTATAATAAAGTGGGAGCAATACATGGGCTACTACTAGATAGCCAAAGAAGAAACCAATCACAGTTTGCATATAAGTCATATCCATACTGCGCACCATACCTGGAACGGATACAAAGGTAACTCCGGAAATAGATGCTCCAATCATTCCAAAGGCTACAACATACCAGGGTGATTTGTTTTCTCCCCGGAAAAAAGCGGCGTCTGATCCTCCTTTTTTTTCCCGTAATGTGTGCAATAATTAATAATGCAGAGAAATAACAAATAATGGTAATGAGTATCAACATGCCGCAAAGGTAATACTAAATATCGATATTTTTATCTACATTTGTCGACGGAAAAGAGGAGATCGTCTATGATAAATCAGCAATATCCCTCGGTACTATTGGAAAAAGCAGTGAATGAATTTGCCAAGCTGCCAGGTATCGGACGTAAGACTGCCATGAGATTGGTATTACATCTTTTAAGACAAGAAACTGCTACAGTTGATGCTTTCAGCCAAGCAATTCTTACCTTAAAGAGGGAAGTCAAATACTGTAAAGTATGTCATAATATTTCAGACACGGAAGTCTGTGCTATTTGTGCCAGTCCGCAACGGGATGCTTCTACCATCTGTGTCGTAGAAAACATACGAGATGTGATGGCAGTAGAAGGAACACAACAGTTTCGGGGGCTGTATCACGTATTAGGAGGCGTTATCTCTCCAATGGACGGTGTAGGTCCCAGTGATTTACAGATTGACAGTCTGGTAAAAAGAATTGCCAATGGAGGAGTAAAAGAAGTAATCCTGGCATTAAGTTCTACAATGGAAGGCGATACGACCAATTTTTATATTTACCGCAAACTGGATAAGCTGGATATTAAACTTAGCGTAATTGCCAGAGGTATTTCTATAGGCGATGAATTGGAATACACGGACGAAGTAACCCTGGGTCGAAGTATCATAAACCGTACGGTGTTTACGGGTAATCTTTAAAAAATAATAACGGTATCATGGAAGAAAAGATAAAAAGCTCTGTCAGGAAACTAAAGATAGGGTATGTCTTGTTTTGGATAATCCCAGCTTTATTAATAGTTGCTTTTGAGACAGACCTCTTTCCGGTAGGAGTTTATGCGGATGATCAGGCAATGCAATATCGATGGGAAACCGCTAGCATCTTGTTGACTATTGTGGTTGTACCGGTATCGCTTAAATATTTTAATGTGATTCTGAAGAAAAAAAATCGATCATTTGTCTATTTCGAATGCTATCAATCAATATGAAATGTGGAGTGCTATTCGATTACTTGTACTTCAATTGGCTGTATTGTTGGGCCTGGTGGTCTATTATCTAACTTTAGGAAATATCGGCAGTTTGTGTGCATTAATTGCGCTGACTGCTTCTGTGTTCTGTTTACCTGGCGAAAAACGTCTCAGAGAAGATTTAAACATACCAACAGAGAAATGAAAAACACTTATCTACGAGGAGAGTCAGTATATCTGCGTGCTTTAGAACCCGAAGATTTATCTTTTTTATATATGCTAGAGAATAATTCCGAATTATGGGAAGTCAGTAGTTTTACGGTTCCTTATTCACGCTATATTTTAAAAGAGTTCATCACCCAATCCCAATATGATATTTTTGCAGATAAACAACTTCGGTTAATCATTGCTTTGCAAGATACACATACGATAGTGGGAACTATTGATGTTACAGATTTTGTTCCTTTACATAGAAGAGGAGCGGTAGGAATTGCACTATTAAAAGAATATCGGAATAAGGGCTATGCTTCCGAAGCTTTACGACTTCTCTGCGAATATACTTTTAATTTCTTGCATCTTAAACAGTTATATGCGCATATCCCGGAAGATAATAAGGCTAGTCTTCATTTATTTACCTCCTGTGGTTTTGAGCGCGGCGGGATAATGAAAGAATGGATTCAGACGAATGAAGGATATAAAGATGCTGTTTTTATGCAAAAGATTAATCTCAAATAATATTCGTATTCTCTTTTATTTGAAAAGCAAGCAGATATAAATTATCACTTTGATAGTTTGACACTTTGCAAATTAAACGTGCCTGGAATTTAGTTTTTAGGGTTCTTTCCCTAGTCTCATTAAAAAACGCAAGGAAATCGCATTTGAAAAATTCAAGAAGAAACAGAATTTTTTGTTTTAATAAACAAATCACTTTATAATCGCTTTTATAAACTCAATATGTTATTAATGTAAGTTGATTGTATGTCTTTTTGATTATTTAGAAACGAGTGGATTTTTATTGCTCCCAGAGAAAAATCAGCAATTTTCCGTATGGTATTTTATAGTTGCGCCTGCAAGTATAAAGACTTATAGGCGCAAGTTTTTATACTTGCAGGCGCAACTCTTTGTACTTGCGGGCGCAACAATAGCACAAAATCAGCGAAAAATCATCTATAAAAGGTGAAAAAAATGCCTATTTTGAGGTAAAAACCTTGTGCTTTAACATATTTCAAACATTTTTTGGCTCGTCATAAAAAATAGGGCTGTTATCAAAGCTATTTTAAAATGATTCAAAAAGAAAATAAAACATATATTTAGCTGTCTTTTTGATTTCATGTGATTCGTTAGAAGCTCTCAGTTTATGTAAGAACCTAAACTGATTTTGTTGAAGTACGTACGGCATTAAACTTTTTTTTGTAGGAGTATTTATTCTGACTTATTTTTCCTGTATTCCAGCGGTGACATCAAATATTGTTCTTTGAAACATTTCCCGAAGTAACGAGGTGAACTGAACCCTAATAAATCAGATATTTCAGCTATCTGTAAATCGGGTCTAGTTCGTAATAGGGTGGAAGCCATTTTGAGTTTGTAGTTTACTATAAAGTCATTCGGAGTCATACCTGTTAACCCTTTGAATTTAGAGAATAACGTGCTTCTACCAAGGCCAATTTCTTTAGCTAGTTGATTGATATCAAATTCAGGGTTATCCAGGTTACGCTTAATCACTTCTTCGATGCGCTCCATAAAGTTTTGATCCAGTTGATTTGTAACCAGAAGTGAATTATCTACATCTGTCTGCGAATGATATTTCTTTTGAAGTAACCTTCTGTTTCTTATCAGATTATTACATCTTGCGAATAATAATTTGGCATTAAACGGTTTTCCAATATAGTCATCCGCACCTTTTTGTAATCCTTCCATGTTTTGCTCATTAGAGTTTAAGGCTGTAAGCAAAACTACCGGAATATGACAAATGTCAAGATTGCTTTTGATACGCAGACACATTTCCGTTCCGGACATGATAGGCATCATTATATCACTCAATACCAAATGGGGCATATCTTCCATCGTTTTTCGTAATCCTTCTTCACCGTTTCGTGCTTGTATTACTTTATATATCGGACTGAAAAGAGTCGTAAGAATCTGAAGCAATTCTTCGTTATCTTCCACAATCAAGATTAACGGTTTGTCTTCTTCTGATGATACAGAAGTTAAATTGTTATCCACTTCTATCATATTTTCCATCAGAAGAGGATCAGGTAAAGTGTCCGGCTGGATGCTATCTTTGGGTGTATCCGATAAAATTTGTATATGCGGATCGTTATTAAAATGTTCGTTTCCTTTTCGCAACCGGACGGAAAAAATAGACCCATAGCCCAATTGACTTTCTACCGAAATAGTGCCATAATGACTCTCCACAATACTTTTGGTAAGTGCTAATCCAATTCCGGTACCTTTGTTAACTTTATCCGGGTCATCATCAACCTGATAAAACCGGCCAAAAATCTGGTTCAGGTTTTTCTTGTCTATCCCTATGCCATTATCTATTATATTAATACAAATTTTATTTTCTTCTTCCTGGATATTAAGTTCAATAACTCCTTTTCTTTTGGTATATTTAAAAGCATTGGATAGTATATTATAGAATACTTTTTTCATTTGATTCGGGTCGAACCAACATAAGATCGTTTCTTTACGGGGAGTAAACTTATAATTAATCTCGTTCGACAGGGAGTATTCATAAAACGACAGATAAATTTCCTGCAGGAACGGGATCAGGTTTTGCTCGGAAACATTCAGGGTAACATGTTTCTGTTCAAATTTCCTAAAGTCCAACAATTCACTGATAAGATTCCTCATGTGATACGTATGTTTATATACTTTAAGAATCTTGTTATATAATAAAGGAGAAAGAGACGTGTTTTGTAATAATAACTCAATTTGAGAAATAATCAGTGTTAACGGTGTTCTGAATTCATGGCTGATATTGGTGAAGAAACGTAGTTTAGATTGATTTAATTCTTCAATCCGTTCTTTTTCTTTTTTCTCCGCATCCAAGGATGCAGCCAGTTTCATTTTACTATACCTGAAATAAATGAAAGTGGAAATAATAAGGGCAGTCATTAAAAAATAAAGAAAATAAGCCAGGGGTGTGCTGTAAAATGGTCTTTTAATGGTTATGACTAGCTGAATTTCTTCGGGAGACTGAATCAAACTGGCTGGTTTCTTTTCTTTCACCTTTAAGACATATTTTCCGGGATTCAAATTCGTGTAGTAAATGCTATTGTTATAAGTTTCTATCCATTCATTGTCAAATCCCTCTAAAATATATTCGAAAGTGGAACGACTAAGCATCCCTACATAATTGTTCGAGGCAAAATAGAAAATCAGGTTATTTTGTTTATGATTTAAGATGATGGATTTGGTATAGGCTAATATGTCGGTGAGCACACCTTTTTCCGGCAGAGGGTATATGGGTTTGTTAGCTATATACAGCTCCGAAAAATAAATATTATAGGGTTTATTCTTTTTGGAAAGATCTTCTTCATAGAAAGAAGAGAGTCCATCTGCACCACCCACATAAATCTCTCCGTTTTGGCAAACATATAATCCGCAACTTTCATAAATAGCATTAATTAGCAATCCTCGGGGACCCAGATTAATGGTTTCAATTAATCCTTTTTCGGGATTAAAAATAAAAATGTTCTGGCTGCTTGTTACAATCAGGTTTCCTTGCTGAGACTGGGTTATTTTATAACAATAGTTGCTCGGAATATTCCCATTTTCCACGCTATATTCCACAAATTCCTGTGTAGCTGGATTAAAACGAAAAAGACCGGAACCTTGTGTTCCAATGTAAATATCTCCTTCCAGGGTTTCAAACATACCTTTTATCGGACGAACCCCTAAACCCATTTCTCCGGTATTGTAAACCCGGACATCCGAAGGATCATCTATTTTGATACGGTTAATATAAGAGACTCGCGACAACCATATATATCCCTTGCTGTCTATAATAAAATCAACACCCGCTGCTATATTGGGGAAAATATCCGGAAACAATCTACTGAATTTTTCCGTAATAAGGTCCATTTGAAATAATCCATTACGTGCCAGGATGATAAGTTTATCTCCGTAAATATCTACCTTATGGATAACATCATTTGGCTTTTGATTTACATCCATCGTATTTTCCAAATAATTGGTAAAATGATTACTGGATATATCATATTTTGATAGCCCTCCGGTGTGTGTACCTATATATAATACATTCCTTTTACTATCATAACAAATACTTTTAAGATTGTTATGGGCAATCGAATTTTTATGAGGGTCGGCCAGGAAATGCTCTATTTTCCCGGTTTTCCGGTTTAATTTATTGAGCCCTCCACCTTCGGTACAAATCCATAGGTTGTTATTCTTGTCTTCCACCATATTACCTATGAAAGGATAACTCAAACAAAAATCATAATGGGGATTGTCCGTATAATGAGTAAATATATCTGCTTCGGGATTGAAATAATTAACGCCTCCATAATACGTACCTACCCATATTGTACCTTGGTTATCCCGGCATAAAGAGAAGACCGACGAATGGGTTAAGCTTCCGGGAAGTTTGTTTTGAGTGTAATGTTCATATTCTCCCGTCAGAGTATTGTATTTCTGCAATCCCTTGAAGGTCCCTATCCATATTTCTCCGTTTTTATTTTCTGCAAAAGCTCTTACCTGGTCATTAGCTATAGAGTTCGAGTTATTAGGATCATGCTGAAAGAAAGTAACGTTTCCTCTGGGACTGATTTTATACATTCCTTCTGTTCTACAGCCAACCCACAAATCTCCATTGGAAGATTCGAATAAATTATAAATATCTTTATCCGGTATAATGCAGCTTACCTTACCGTTATTATTTATTTGAAATAATCCGGTTCGGGTACCTAACCATATATTATTGTTTTGAGTTCGACAAATTTCATTGACAGTTAAATTTTTATCCAACTCTATTTGGAATTCACTTTTTTTATTGTCGTCATTCCAGATAAAGGTGGAATTTTGTGTGGCATACCATAAAATTCCATTAATTGAAGCGATAGCAGTCACATTCCTTTCCTGCAAACAGCTGAATCTTTGCTTCTTAATATCATATTTTATCAGTGAATTATCAATGTGGCAATAAATGTTATTGTTTTTGTCGGATACAATGGCATTCACCATATACCCTGGCAAGAAGCTACCGGAAATGGAAAGAGGACTACCATCCGGATTGGATATCGTTTTATAGGTAATAATTCGTTCTCCATCATAAATACTGATTCCTTCATTGGTGCCAAACCACATGCGACCCAATTCATCCTGATGGATAGACACCACCGAAAGTTGTGCTAAACCTTCGTTAAGGCCGATATGATTGAAGTAGATGGGAAGTGCATGAGATGTTATAAATAGTGAGAATATTATGGTGAGGACTATCTTTTTCATTTCTAACAAAATTGGATATAGGCTACACAAAGATAGTTTTTTCTTGTTGCAAATGGAGTGTCTGGTCAAAACAAATTTCAAAAAGACAACCTTTTCCGACTTCTGAGCTAACATTGATCGATCCTCCATGTTGATTGATTATTTGTTTGCAAAGGCTTAATCCAATGCCGGAACCGGAATTCTTGGTCGTAAAAAAAGGAACGAAGATTTTATCCATAACCTCCGGAAGGATGCCTTCGCCGTTATCGCTAATCAGGAAAATAACTTGTTCAGGATCCGCCTGAATAGCTGTTCTTATTTCAATTTGGGGTTCTGATACCTTTTCTGTGGCTTCCCTGGCATTTTTTAGTAAATTTATGAGTACTTGTTCTATTTGGGTACGGTCGGCTGATATAAATACCTCCTTTGCAGGAAGTTCGAACCGGAATTCTTTTCCGGGAAAAAGCTTCTTAAGGTCTTTCAGTAATTCACCTATATTTACAGGAGCTAGTGTAAGAGCCGGTAAACTGGTAAGACGCCGGTAATTTTCCACGAAATTCAGCAAACCTTTGCTACGCCGATGAATGGTTTGCAAAGCCTGAAGCATGATTTGGTTTTCTGTGTCGTTCTGTTCCGATTGCGATGCCCGTTCACTGAGTGTTTCCGACAGAGAGAGGATAGGAGTAATGGAATTCATAATCTCATGGGTTAATACACTGATAAGTTTTTGCCAGGCTTCCATTTCGTTTCTCTGCAACACAGAATGAATATTTTTTAAACTGATCAGCAATTGTTCTTTTCCCTGGGCTGTAAAGATGGTAGAGGATTTAGCTAATTCCTGAATAATCCCGTTTCTTCTCAGCCGAATCATTTGGATTGCCGGTTGGCAGAATTGTTCCAGCAATTGTTCCGGTATTTGATGGTAATCTCCTAATAATTGTAGGGCAGCCTTATTGCTCCATTCAACCTTACCTTTAATATCAGTTACAAGTACAGCTGTATCAACTTTATTCAATAAATTTTCATAGTATTGATACTTGACTTCCTCTTGAAGAATACGTTGTTTGAGATCAGCTTCACGGGAACGGATATTTTCCACTAATCGTTGCATCGAATTAATGTACTTCGTTTGCAGTGTATATAATCGTATGCAAATGCTTATGAGTATTAATAACAGGATGGTGGCACTGAACCAGAATTCTTTCCGGAAAACTAGATAACAACCTATCGATAATAAAATTATGAGCAGAATATGGATGATAATTGAAAATGGATATCTTTTCATAAACCAAGCTTTTCAAGTTTACGATACAAAGCATAACGGGTTATCCCCAGATAATCAGCAGCCCGGGACACATTTCCTTCGCTAAGTCGCATGGCGCGTTCTATGGCCTGTCGTTCCAGTTGTTCCAGATTGAGGATTTCCTCTTTAGCAGTTGGAGCCTGTATAGGCTGAAGAAGAAAGCTTTCCGGACGCAATAAGACTTGTTCACTCAGAATGACCGCACGTTCAATACTGTGTTGTAATTCACGTACATTTCCCGGCCAGTTGTACTTCAGTAATTTGTTTTTGCTCTCACGAGTGAGTCCCTGAATTTCTTTTCGGTATTTTTGAGTATATATTTTCAGGAAATGATCCGCCAACAATAGAATATCGTTTCCTCTTTCCCGGAGTGGCGGAATATGAATTTGAATAGTGTTTATTCTGTAAAGAAGATCCTGGCGGAAACCACCTTCATTTACCAACTTATGAATATTTACATTGGTTGCACAAATCAGCCGCACATCAATGGTGTATGCTTGTGTACTACCCAAACGGGTAATTTGTTGTTTTTCCAACGCAGTAAGAAGTTTAACTTGCATAGTAAGCGGCAAGTTCCCTATTTCATCCAGGAAAAGAGTACCTCCTGTTGCCACTTCCATGCGTCCCGGTTTGGACTTCCTGGCATCTGTAAAAGCTCCTTTTTCGTAACCAAATAGTTCGCTTTCAAATAAAGATTCAGGAATGCTTCCCAAATCAATGCTAATAAATGGTTTATTATAGCGGGAAGAAGAACGGTATAGTAAATGAGCGATCATATCCTTCCCCGTTCCGTTTTCTCCGAGGATAAGTATATTAGCATCTGTATCACTTAATTTATATATGGTAGAAAAAATTTCCTGCATGGCTGCTGATTCACCGATAATTTCATGATCGTTGTATATCGAATCTTGGAGAATAGTAACCTGTTTTTTCAAATGTTTTACTTCCAGGCGGGAGTTCCTTAATTTAATTCCGGAAGAAAGAGTCGCCAAAAGTTTTTCTTTTTCCCATGGTTTGGATACAAAGTCTGTTGCGCCGGCTTTGATGGCTTTTACCGCTTTATCTGTATCTGCATAAGCTGTCATAAAGATAACAATTGCCTGTGGATCGATCTCTAACACCCTTTTCAAACCTTCAAAACCTTCTTGCCCGCTAATAGCATCTCGGCTGAAATTCATATCCAGTAGTATAATGTCTGGTTCGAAGGTCTTCATAAAATAGGGGATTTTTTCAGGGGTGACGGCTACCTTGATCTTTTCAAAATAAGGTTCTAGAAGCAAGTTTAATGCAAAAAGCACATCTTCATTATCATCAACGATTAATATTTTTCCTTGCTTGTTCATAAGCTGATTTCGTTTGAAGTTCCATGGGACAAATATAGATATAAAATCTTTGTGCTGTATGTGCGATAGCGCACGTGTTTTGTGCGTTTTTTCACATCTTTCCGTAAGTGTGTTCTTTATTATCTTCTTGTATTACAACCGATTGTCGGAATGGCATGTCTTTTGAAATAAAGGAATGTATAATAGTGGTCCAAAAGATGAAAATCATATATCTGCTAAGACTGATGTTTTTTTGCTGGAATGAATTACTCGTTTTTGTTGATTTACCCACAGGTTGAACCTTTGGAATTGACATTGGAAGAGACTGTAGAGAGGGCACAAACATATTCGCCAGATGCTCAAACCGCCCGTCATAGCTTTCGCTCGGAATACTGGAATTATAAATACTATCGCGCCAATTATCTGCCTTCTTTAACGCTTACCTCAAATCCGTACCTGAAAAGAGTTATTAATGAAATTACCCTGGAAGACGGTACAGTGAAGTTTGTTGAACAAAATATGTTAAGTACGGATCTTTCTTTCCAGTTTACTCAGAATATTCCGTGGACGGGGGGGGAAGCGTTTTTCTGGAAACCTTTGCGCAGCGTATTGATATGTTAAGCGATAGGGCAACATCCTGGCAAACATCTCCCATAAATATAGGCTATAGTCAATCTTTATTTGGGTATAATCAGTTGAAGTGGGATCAGAAAATTGAACCTGTCCGTTATCAGGAAGCCCGGAAAAGATATCAGGAAAAACTAGAATTGATTGCCACAAATGCTACTGATTTGTTTTTTGCATTGGCAACTGCCCAAAGTAATCTAGAAACAGCTTTATTTAATTTTGCCCAGGCAGATACACTTTATCATTTTGCACAAGGACGATATGGTATTGGAACTATTACGGAAAATGAAATGCTTCAGCTTGAAATCAACCGACTGACAGAAGAAACCAATCAGCTGAATGCCCGTATTGAAGTGGAAAACAGCATACAGACCCTTCGTTCGTATCTGAGTTTCCAGGAAGATGTAGAAATAAGAGTAAAACTGAATCAGGAAGTACCGGGATTCATGATAGAATCCCATCATGCCTTATTAATTGCAACTGAGAACAGTCCTGATATACTGCAAATGCTTCGTTGGAAATTGGAGAGTGAGAATGCTGTAGCCCAGGCAAAAGCTAATGCCGGGATAAAGGCTAATTTATACGTTCGCTTGGGTCTGACGCAAACAGCAAACAACTGGAAAGATGCTTATAAAAATCCACTTGATCAGCAATATATTAGTTTAGGAATTACATTACCTATTCTTGACTGGGGAAGAGGGAAAGGGAAAATACAGATTGCCCGTTCCCAGCGTGACCTGGTGTATACCCAAGTTCGACAATATGAAACAGATTTTGAGCTCAATGTACGCAAGCTGGTGAAACTTTTCAATTTACAGGTACAACGGGTAGAGATTGCCATACGTACTGATCAAACGGCGCAGCGTCGACATGATGTGGCGCGACGGTTATACTTACTGGGGAAATCGACGATACTTGACCTGAATGCTTCGATTGCTGAGAAGGACAGTGCAAAACGCAGTTATATTAATGCTTTACATTATTATTGGACATTATACTATACATCACGAAGTATTACATTGTATGATTTTCAACAAAATAAAGCTCTGTCAGTTAACCTGGAAGAACTGATAGAAAATTAAAATACTTTTTATGGATATACAACGAGAAAAGCAACCCTGGTACAGCCGATATAAATATCATATGGCTGCAGGCATAATCTTTACCGTCTTCTTGGTATATGTGGTTTTCCTTTCGGTAGGCCCCCGCCGTCTTCAGGTAGATGTTGAAAGGATACAGATTGCAGTAGTGAAGAAAGATAAATTCCTGGAATATATTGATGTGGAAGGGGTGGTGCAACCTATTCTAACTATTCAGGTAAATACACGTGAAGCGGGTAGCGTAGATTATATTCCAGGTGAAGAAGGAAGTATGCTTTCTCAGGGAGATACCATTCTTGTATTGTCAAATCCGGATCTGGTTCGCAGTATTGAAGATCAGCGTGACGAATGGGAAAAACAGATGATATCTTATCAGGAAAAACTAATCGAAATGGAACAGAAGAGTCTTACCTTACAACAACAGGCTTTACAAACAGACTATGAGCTGACTCGTCTCCGAAAAAGTTATGAATTAGATAAAGAAGAATATCGAATGGGTATTAAGAGCAAGGCCCAACTGGAAGTGTCTGAAGATGAATTTAATTTTAATGTAGAGAAGGCAGCCCTGCAACGGGAAGGACTCCGGCAAGATTCGGTTGTAACTATGATCCGCCGTGATCTGCTGCGCAATGACCAAGAGCGAGAACGAAAAAAATACCTGCGTTCCTGCGAGCGTCGGGATGACCTGATTGTTAAGGCTCCGGTCAACGGGCAGCTAAGTTTTATAAAGGTAACTCCCGGTCAGATGGTATCTTCCAATGAAGCTATTGCTGAAATTAAAATACTTGATCAGTTTAAAATACATACGTCGTTGAGTGAATATTATATCGACCGGATTGTAACCGGATTACCTGGTACCATTCATTATCAGGGAAGCAAATACCCATTACAGATCAGTAAAGTAGTGCCTGAAGTAAAAGACCGGACATTTGATGTGGATCTGGTTTTTACAGGAGAGATACCTGATAATGTTCGTATTGGTAAAAGCTTTCGGGTACAAATAGAATTAGGACAACCGGAAGAAGCTTTGGTAATATCTCGGGGCAATTTTTATTCTACTACAGCAGGGCAGTGGGTTTACAAACTTAATGGTACTAAAACAAAAGCTACACGTGTACCCATATCCATTGGCCGGCAAAACCCGCAACAATATGAAATAACAGATGGGCTACATCTAGAAGACTATGTGATTACCACAGGATATGATACTTTTGGTGATGCACAGGAGTTAATATTGAAATAATGAATTAATATGAATACTATGATCCAAACAGAAAACTTACAAAAGATCTTCCAGACGGAAGAAGTTGAAACATGGGCATTGAACAATGTCAATATTCAAATCAGTGAAGGCGAATTTGTAGCTATTATGGGACCTTCCGGTTGTGGAAAATCGACTTTACTTAACATTCTGGGGTTACTGGATAAACCTACATCCGGCAACTATCGTCTCAATGGAACAGATGTATCCAACTATACAGAGTCGCAGCGCACTAATCTCCGGAAAGGTGTAATTGGTTTCGTATTCCAGAGCTTTAACCTGATTGATGAATTGAATTTATTTGAGAATATCGAACTTCCTTTACTCTATATGGGTATTTCTGCTTCCGAAAGAAAAAAGCGGGTTGAAAGGGCAATGGAACGAATGGAGATTCATCAACGGAGTAAACATTTTCCTCAACAGTTGTCAGGAGGCCAGCAACAACGGGTTGCAATAGCACGCGCTGTTGTGGCTAATCCGAAGTTGATTCTTGCTGATGAGCCTACCGGTAATCTCGACTCTAAGAATGGAAAGGAGGTAATGTTCTTATTAAGCGAGCTTAACCGGGAAGGGACTACAATTGCGATGGTTACCCACTCTCAACATGATGCGAGTTATGCCCAACGGATAATTAATTTATTTGATGGTCAGGTGATAAGTGAATTTAGGGGATAGAAGGGTTCCCGTATTGCGCATGCTGAGGCTGCCTCCCACATAGATGTATTAAGAGCACTGAAGGCTGATTAAGGAATAGGGGGTATCTTTTTTTGAGTACAAAATTTCATATTTACCGTCTTCTGATTATAACTGAACCGGTATAATATGAAATTCAAATATTACCTTGCTTTTATTGTTTTCGTAAGTTTGTTTTCTTTCCGAAGTGTCCAGGCACAGCCATCATTGCAGCAGCAATTCCAAAATCCACCCGAAGAAGCGAAACCCTGGACAATCTGGCATTGGATGTTTGGTGCTCTTTCCAAAGAAGGGCTGACAGCTGATCTGGAAGCAATGAAAGAAGTGGGTCTGGGCGGTGCATTTATATTGGCCATTAAATCGCCGGAACAAGGGCCACCTTATCCGGGAGCGCTCCGGCAACTTACCCCTGAATGGTGGGGAATGGTTCACCATACCATGAAGGAAGCCGACCGATTAGGATTGAAACTCGGTATGCATATATGCGACGGGTTTGCATTAGCCGGTGGTCCGTGGATTACACCAGAAGAATCCATGCAGAGAATTGTCTGGGCAGATACAATTGTTTCCGGAGGGAAAATAAAAGACCTAACTCTGCCACAACCGGAGAATTATCAAGGTTATTACAAAGATATAGCACTGTATGCCTATCCGATTTCTCCAAAGAGGACGCAAGAATTAACCCGAAAAGATTTTCCTATCATAACAACTTCAGCAGAGGTTGATACTACCGGTGGTTTTTTCCGGGCAAATGCTACGGATATCAGTGATCCTGCTGCGGACGGGGCATGGATACAGTATGAGTTTACCGAACCTTTCACTTGTCGCAACATTGAGATCGTAAAGGTGAACAATAACTACCAGGCACAACGCCTGAAAGTGATGGCTAGCAATGACGGAATAAACTTTCGACTGGTAAAGCAACTTGTACCAGCACGCCAGGGATGGCAGAATTATGAGTTTAACGATACCCATGCCATTCCACCAACTACTGCGCGATACTTTCGTTTTTATTGGAATCCAGCGGGTACGGAGCCAGGAAGCGAAGATATGAACGATGCCAAGTGGAAACCGAATCTCAAAATCAAAGAAATCTTATTGCATAGTGAACCTCGTCTCCATCATTGGCAAGCAAAAACAGGCCTCGTATGGCGAGTAGCAAATCATACAGCTAACAACGAAATTACACCTTCGGACTGTATATCTAAGGAGAGTTTGATAAACCTGACAGGCTTTATGAAGGAAGGTGTTCTTAGCACAGAACTTCCCAAAGGTAACTGGAAATTGTTGCGCATCGGCCATACTTCCAACGGACATACCAATGAAACTGGGGGAGCAGGAAAAGGATTGGAATGCAATAAATTCAGCCGGACTATTGTGAGGAAGCAGTTGGAAAACTGGTTTGGTGCTGCTTTCCGACAGACAGATCCGGCTCTGGCACGTCGGGTACTTAAATCTATCTTTGTCGATAGTTGGGAGTGTGGAAGCCAGAATTGGAGTGACAATTTCGCCGCAGAATTTGAGGCTCGTCGTGGTTATGACCTGATGCCTTACCTGCCACTTTTAACCGGACTACCCATGGAAGATGCGGAAATCTCCGAAAGAATATTACGTGATGTACGTACTACTATGGCCGATCTTGTAGTAGATGTTTTTTATACGGAATTGGCTGCATTCGCCAAAGACTACGACTGTGAAATATCTGCTGAAAATGTTTCACCTACCATGATCAGCGATGGAATGACTCACTTTCAGAAAGTAGACCGCCCGATGGGGGAATTCTGGTTGAGAAGTCCCACGCACGATAAGACCAATGATATGCTAGATGCTATCAGTGGAGCACATATTTACGGGAAACCGATTGTACAGGCAGAAGCATTTACTCAGATTCGTGGCCATTGGGATGAACATCCCGGGATGCTGAAAGCAATGCTTGATCGCAATTATGCATTAGGCATCAATAAAATGGTATTCCATGTATATGTTCATAATCCGTATTTGGATCGTAAACCAGGTATGACACTGGACGGTATCGGACTCTTTTTTCAACGGGATCAAACGTGGTGGAAGCACGGAGCCAAAGCTTTTGTTGAATATGCCACCCGTGTCCAAACCTTATTACAATATGGCTGTCCAGTTGCTGATATTGCTGTTTTTACAGGTGAAGAGATGCCTCGTCGGGCTGTTTTACCCGAACGTCTGGTTCCTTCCTTACCCGGTATTTTTGGAGCAGAAAGAGTAGCAAGCGAGAAGAAAAGATTAGCTAACGAAGGCCGGCCTTTGAGAAGCATTGCAGGAGTAACCCATGCCGCCAACATGGCTGATCCGGAGAAATGGGTCAACGCTTTACGGGGATATGCTTATGATTCTTTTAATAAAGATGCCTTACTAAACCATGCTAAAGTAGAAAATGGCAGAATAGTTTTATCCGGAGGTGCCTCTTATAAAGTGCTTGTATTGCCTTTGGCTCGTCCAATGAATCCGGATAATATACCTTTATCTTCTGAAGTCTCAACTAAAATTGAAGAGTTTCGCAAAGGGGGGTGATTATTCCTGAATTACCCTATAACGAGGATGATTTTTCTGCATATCAGTTGGAAAGAGACGTAATTGTTCCTGAAAATATTGCCTGGACTCATCGAACCGGGGAGGAAGCTGATATTTATTTTATCGCCAATCAAGCAGGGGAAGCTGTTTCTTTTGATGCCTCTTTACGTATGGTCGGTACTCCCGAACTTTGGAATCCGGTAACCGGAGAGATCACCTTGCCTTTAGAGGTTGAAACCCATGGAATGCGTACCATTGTGCCATTACGTCTTGATTCCAATGAATCGGTATTTGTGGTCTTTCGGAAACAGGGAAATACAGTGGCGGATGCTATGCAAGAAAAATCATCTGTTACCTTGCCTTTGGAGGTGGATCATTGGAGTATTTTATTCCCATCTCTAGGTCAGTTAACCTTAACTAAAGGTCATCTTTTTGATTGGAGTAAAGAAGAAGATGAAAAAATAAAATATTATTCTGGTACTGCCGTTTATAATACTATTTTTAAATGGAAAGGTAAACCGAAAGGACGTATTTATTTATCTCTGGGTGAGGTAGCCAATATAGCTAATGTCTGTGTAAATGGTATAGATTGCGGAACTGCCTGGACAGCTCCTTATCAGGTAGAGATAACAGAAGTCCTGAAGAAAGGAAATAACCGTCTGGAAATACAAATAGAAAATACCTGGGCTAATGCCCTTAACGGATTGGAGAAAGGGAAAGCCCCTTTTAACGGTATTTGGACCAATGCCAAGTATCGTAGAAAAGAAGATACACTGCTTCCGGCAGGATTACTAGGCCCCGTGAAAATTATTGTGCGAGAGCATTAAAAACGATTGATATAATGAGAATTTTAAACCCAAAGCTAAGCCTTTTCTTACTGCTGGCAATTATTACCTTGCCTGCTTTTGCTGAAGTAAAATTGCCTGCTTTCTTTTCTGACGGCATGGTGCTGCAGCAACAAACAAGTGCAAATTTGTGGGGGATAGCCACTCCTAAAAAGAAAATAACGGTTACCACCGGATGGGACCAGAAGCAATACACGGTTACTGCCGATGCTTCCGGTAAGTGGAAATTAATAGTAACTACCCCGGTAGCAGGAGGTCCTTACGAAATAACTTTTAACGATGGTCAGGAGACGACCCTGAAAGACATCCTGGTGGGCGAACTCTGGATATGTTCCGGTCAGAGCAATATGGAAATGCCTATGAAAGGATATAAGAACCAGCCTATAGACAATTCGAACATGGACGTATTGAAGAGTAGGAATCCCAATCTTCGTTTATTTACAGTAAAACGAACTTCTACTCTGAAACCACAAACCGATGTAGTGGGAGAATGGAAGGAAGCAATACCTGAAAATGTTTACGAGTTTAGTGCTACAGCCTATTATTTCGGTCGATTGGTGCAGGAAATAACCGAAGTTCCTGTAGGGCTGATCTTGGCTGCCTGGGGCGGTTCGGCTGCGGAAGCCTGGATGACCGAAGATTGGCTCAAGGCTTTCCCCGATGCTAAAATACCACGCACGGACGAAGACATTAAATCTAAAAACCGTACTCCAACCGTATTATATAATGGTATGCTTCATCCCCTTATCGGAATCAGTATGCGAGGTGTAATCTGGTATCAGGGAGAAGATAATTATAATCGTTCACACACATATGCTGACATGTTCACTACATTGATTAATGGTTGGCGTTTGGAATGGAAACAGGGTGATTTCCCGTTTTATTATTGTCAGATTGCTCCCTATGATTACGGTATTATTACTGAACCAGGAAAGGAACCCATCAATTCAGCCTATCTTCGTGAAGCACAGGCACAGGTAGAACATCGGGTAACTAATTCGGGAATGGCTGTCCTATTGGATGCAGGAATGGAAAAAGGTATTCACCCATCCAATAAACGAGCTGCGGGAGAAAGATTAGCTTTTTTGGCATTAAGTAAAACATACGGCATAAAAGGTATTTCGGGTGACAGCCCTTACTATAAATCAATGGAGATTCAGGGCGATACTGCCATTGTCTCTTTTGAGCGTGCCCCGATGTGGATTACGGCAGAAAATTTTGAGTCAAAAAATTTTAAGATAGCTGGTGAAGTTAAAGTGTTTTATCCTGCCAAAGCTTGGATATCACGTAGCAAAGTATATGTGAAGAGTGAAGAGGTGAAGAAACCTGTGGCTGTACGGTATGGTTTTGAGAACTATGTGAAGGGAGATCTTTTTGGTTGTAACGGTCTGCCGGTATCTTCATTCAGAACGGATAATTGGTAGTGGTTAGTAAGAGAAGCTATTGATTTACACCGATATAATAATGAATATAGGTCTTAAAATCAGATTAGATAGTATGAGACTTGTGTAGCTTGTGTTACTAAGATACATAGGAAATGCCGTCACTAACGATCAAAAAATCAGTGTTTTACAAGGATCTGTAATACGAGTGATACTTTTTTGAAGAAATTCTCTTGGAAAAAGATATCCTTTCAATCGAAAAATGGAACTTGCTTTTAATCAAAATGCAATAAGCATCTCAGCCAAATCCCGGTTGCATTTGGTCGGAATGCAACCGGGATTTATCCATAGATTAACCGGAATTTCCAGAAAGGGTGTGCTATAAAAAATAGATTAAATAATCGTATGTTAAAATATTTATATCTGAAAAAATGAGGAAATAAACCTTAATTATTTATCATGTCAAAAACCAGATTTTATAAATTATTATTTACTATATTTACGGTGTACGGAGTGATCTGAGTACATTTTACCTTTATTTTCGTCCATTTTTAGTATGAAAAGAACGCTTTTTCTTATTCTATGGGTGGTGTTTTCAAGTATGTTGACTCTTTATGGTCAGTATACTTCTTTTACCTGGAACACTCCTAGCCAGAACTCTTCCGAATCCATGCCTTGTGGAGGTGGCGATATAGGAATGAATGTGTGGGTTGAAAACGGAGATTTGCTTTTCTACCTGAGTCGGAGTGGTACCTTTGATGAACATAATTGCATGCTCAAATTAGGTCGGTTCCGTATTCGTTTTACACCTAACCCTTTCGAAGATACGACAGATTTCCGACAGGAATTAAAGCTTCAGGACGGATATGTCGAAGTGTCCGCTAAAGGAACTACCATTCAGTTGTGGGCCAATGTTTTTAGCCCTGTAGTGCATGTTGAACTGGAAAGCTGGCAGCCTGTAACTGCTGAAATCTTTTATGAAAACTGGCGATACGAAGACAGACTGATCCGAAAAGGAGAAGGTCAGCAAAATTCCTATAAATGGGCGCCGCCTAAAGGTAGTTATACTTCCAAAGATTCTGTTTCGGTGTTTTCCAACCAACTAACCTTTTATCATCGTAACCCTGCTGAAACTGTTTTTGATGTAGTGGTGAAGCAATAAGGATTAGATACGGTAAAAGAACGACTGATGAATCCGTTGGCTAATCTTACTTTTGGTGGCAAACTTTGGGGAGATAATCTTGTTTATACTGGTATGCAGGAAGACACATACGCTGGAACAGATTATCGTGCATGGGTTTTTCGAACTCGTAAACCTGTACGGCGTGAACATATTCGTATTGCCCTTCATACCGAGCAGGCGGAAACCATGGCTCAATGGCAGGAAAATCTCCATCAAACCATTACCCGTATTCAGTCCGCAAAAGATAAAAAACAATCCCGTGCGTGGTGGCATGATTTCTGGCAAAGAAGTTATATTAAGGGTTCCGGTGCAGCTGAAGAGATTACCCGCAATTACACCCTTTTCCGGTATATGCTGGGATGCAATGCTTATAGCAATGTTCCTACTAAATTTAACGGTGGTTTATTTACGTTTGATCCCTGTTATGTGGATGAGAAACAGTCATTTACTCCTGATTATCGCAAGTGGGGTGGAGGAACCATGACGGCTCAAAACCAACGCCTTATTTATTGGCCCATGCTCAAAAGTGGAGATGTGGATATGATGACTGCTCAGTTCGATTTCTATCATTGTATGTTGGGTAATGCGGAATTACGTTCCGAAGTTTATTGGGGACATCGGGGTGCCTGCTTTGCCGAACAATTGGAAAACTTTGGTTTGCCCAATCCGGCCGAGTATGGTTTCAAACGTCCGGACTGGTTTGATAAAGGGCTGGAATACAATGCTTGGCTGGAATACGAGTGGGATACGGTTTTGGAGTTTTGCCAGATGATACTGGAAACAGCACGTTATCAGGGAGCAGATATCAGTAAATACATTCCGATGATCGAAAGCTGTCTTACTTTTTTTGATGAACATTACCGCTATCGTGCCAGCCGGCGCGGAAGAAAAGATCTGGATGGAGATGGCCATCTGGTACTTTATCCCGGCTCGGCCTGTGAGACATATAAAATGACGAACAATGCTTCCAGTACTATTGCCGCTTTGAAAACAGTGTTGGAAACATACGGAAAAAAGAATGAAATGCTGGAAACCATTCCGCCAATCCCCTTCCGAATAGTGGAAGGAAAGGAAATGATTTCTCCGGCAAAGACATGGGAGCGTGTGAATAATGTCGAAACTCCCCAGCTATATCCTGTTTATCCATGGCGTACATACGGAGTAGGCAAAGAAGGACTGGATATAGCTCGTAATACATATTGGTATGATCCGGATGCGGTGAAATTCCGTTCGCATATAGGATGGAAGCAGGATAATATCTGGGCGGCCTGTCTGGGTTTAACAGATGAAGCTGCCCGTCTGGCCTTACTCAAACTGAACAACGGTCCACATCGCTTCCCTGCATTCTGGGGTCCAGGTTTCGACTGGACACCCGATCATAATCATGGAGGTAGCGGTATGATTGGCTTGCAGGAAATGCTATTGCAGACCAATGGAGAACAAATTTATCTATTTCCGGCATGGCCTCCGGATTGGGATGTCGGATTTAAGCTCCATGCTCCAGGATTAACAATAGTTGAAGCGGAGTTGAAAGGAGGAAAAGTAATAAACCTGAAAGTAACGCCTGAAAATAGAAAAAAAAGACATTATAATAATGATCCAATAACCATTTAACCATTCATAAACCTTGATTATAATAACAAACCTTTTTTATGAAAAAAATTCTGATTACCCAACTTCTATTATTGACCTATTTGTTTGTGTATGCTGATGCCTATCGTCCTGAAACATCTGTTGCCGGTTTTATACCCTTAGACGGAAGCGGACGTTTAGTGTATAGTTTTAATCCCGGCTGGCGTTATTACAAAGGAGACATGAAAGGTGCCGAAGCACTGAACTTTGATGATTCTTCCTGGGAAATCGTATCTACTCCTCATACAGTCGAACTCATGCCTGCTGAAGCCAGTGGTTGCCGCAATTATCAGGGGCCTGCCTGGTATCGGAAACATTTTGTTATCCCTATCGAAACTCAAAGCAAAGAAGTTATAATACACTTCGAAGCTATAATGGGGAAGCAAATTATTTTTCTTAACGGTCAGCAAATAAAAGAACACGTAGGAGGATACCTGCCTTTTTCCGTCAACCTTACACAAAAAGGATTGAAAGCTGGTGATAAATGCTTATTAGCCGTCTTTACTGATAATAGTGATGATAAAAATTATCCTCCGGGCAAGCCACAGTATACACTCGATTTTGCTTATCATGGAGGAATTTACCGGGATGTATGGATGATTGCCAAATCTCAGGTGGCTATTACCGATGCTATTGAGGCTCGCAAAGTAGGAGGTGGCGGTGTATTTGTTCATTTCGATAATATAACAGAAAAAGGTGCCGAAGTATATATCGACACCGATGTAAAGAACAGTGGAAAGATCCTTAAAACCGTAATTGTTGAAACGTCTCTGCTAACTACTGAAGGAACATTGATTAAAAAGGTATCGGATAAATTAACCCTTCAGCCGGGAGAATCAAAAGCTACAAAACAACAAATCAATATTCGGAATCCCAAGCTTTGGTCACCGGATACGCCTTATTTGTATAGAGTCGAATCCCGTATCAAAGAAGGTAGAAACTCTCTCGATGGGGGTATTACCCGTCTAGGTATCCGCAAAGCTGAGTTTCGTGGCAGAGAGGGGTTTTGGCTCAATGGTAAACCTTTCGGTCAGTTGGTTGGTACCAATCGGCATCAGGATTTTGCGTATGTTGGTAATGCAGTTCCCAACTCTCAGCAGTGGCGGGATGCTAAAAAACTCCGTGATGCCGGATGCCGGGTCATTCGTGTTGCCCATTACCCAATGGATCCTTCTTTTATGGATGCTTGTGATGAGCTGGGTATGTTTGTCATTGTAGCTACTCCCGGTTGGCAGTTCTGGAATAAAAATCCGGAGTTTGCCCGTCTGGTACATGAAAATACCCGTGAGATGATTCGTCGCGACCGAAATCATCCTTCTGTTTTGATGTGGGAACCTATTTTGAATGAGACTCGTTATCCACTGGAATTTGCTTTGGAAGCCTTACAGATTACAAAAGATGAATATCCTTATCCGGGACGTCCGGTAGCAGCGGCGGATGTACATTCTGAAGGTGTCAAAGAACACTATGATGTCGTTTATGGTTGGCCAGGCGATGATAAGAAAGGAGTTGCTGAGCAGTGCATTTTCACCCGCGAATTTGGTGAGAATGTGGATGATTGGTATGCGCATAATAACGATAACCGTGCCAGTCGTAGTTGGGGAGAACATCCCTTATTAGTTCAGGCCCTCTCCTTAGCCCGAAGCTATGATGGGATGTTTGAAACGATGGGTGGCTTTATTGGTGGCGCACAGTGGCATTCTTTCGATCATCAACGTGGCTATCATCCAGATCCTTATTGGGGTGGATTGTTCGATGCTTTCCGCCAGCCGAAATATGCTTATTACATGTTTCGCAGTCAAACGGCTGCTGATTTGAAACATCCGATGGCTGAATCGGGGCCGATGGTATTCGTCGCACATGAAATGTCTGCCTTTTCAGATAAAGATGTCGTTGTATTTAGTAATTGCGATTCCGTACGTTTATCGGCCTATGATGGAACGAAGAGTTGGACAAAACCGGTTATACATGCCCAAGGACACATGCCAAATGCTCCGGTTATTTTTGAAAATGTATGGGATTTCTGGGAAGCCCGGGAATATAGTTACAAACAAAAGAACTGGCAGAAAGTCAACTTTATAGTGGAAGGGATTATAGATGGTCAGGTGGTATGCCAGGAAAAAAAGATGCCTTCCCGTCGTTCCACCAAATTGAGATTGAGTGTTGATCACGGTCCACAGTCGTTAATTGCCGATGGCTCTGATTTTATTGTTGTAATTGCAGAAGTTACGGATGACAATGGAAATATACGCCGATTGGCAAAAGATAACATTTTATTTACGGTAGAAGGAGAAGGAGAAATTATTGGAAATCAGACCATAGGAGCCAATCCACGTGCAGTTGAATTCGGTGCAGCTCCGGTGTTAATCCGTTCTACCCGCAAAGCAGGGAAAATTAAGGTAAAAGCTCGCGTACTGTTTGAAGGTACACAGGCACCTACTTCTGCTGAAATGGAATTTGAAAGTGCTCCTTCTGTATTTCCATTCTGTTTTACAGAGCAGGAAAGAGTAACCGCAAGCAAACAAAGTATAAAAAAAAGAAGGTTCCCAACAAAGAAAAGTACTTTCAGAAGATGAAAGGAAAAAAATACTCGATGAAGTTGAAAAGCAACAAACAGAGTTTGGTATAAGTCAATAAACTTATGGTTTATAATACTGATCTGCTTCCTTTCTATATATAAGAATAAGAAGCAGATTTTTTTATTTATTGGGGAGGATCGTTTAGGTGGAGCTGTGCGTTCATTCTTTATTTAACTTTATTTCTGAATTGTTTTTGTTATCTTTGAACTTTACATAGTACATTCAAAGATAATCCATGAAAATACACTTATATCTTTTATTCCTATTTATCTTTTACTCAAAGCCTATAATGGCTGACCCGGGTATTATTGTTGAACATTACACAGTCGATCAGGGATTACCAAATGATATTGTTAATTGCTCCTTAAAAGACTCTGATGGTTTCATCTGGTTTGGAACCTGGTATGGACTATGTAGTTTTGATGGCGCTAAATTTAAAACGTATAATAATCGAGATGGGTTTTATTCAGATATTCCTCCTCGTAAGATACAAAGTATTGTAGAAGATAAGAATGGTTATTTATGGATAAAAACCATTGATCGTAAGTTATATGTTTTCGATAAGCACCAGGAACGTTTTCATGCTGTGTATGATGACGTAAAAGATTATTCCGGCAATACCCAGATTATTAAGATTCAAAATACACCAGATGGAGATGTTTTATTACTGACTAAAGATAAAAACTTACTCAGGGCATTCGCAACCAAAGAAGGAAAGATTGAACTTCAGTTATTGCATGACTCCAGCCCGGAAATTAATGTTTATGATTCCAAATTGAAATATAATGTGTTTGCGGAAACGAATGAATATATCAATTGGATTGGGATGGATTATCAGATATTTTCCTGTCCCAAGGGAGAAGAACTTCATAGTAAACCGGCAGACTTTATTTTTCGTAAAATGTCCATTTCTTCTCCGGATATTTTCACGTGTGCATTTCAAAATATGGAAAGGGTATGGCTGGGAGACAAATTTGGGAATTTATACAGTATCAGTATACAAACAGGAACCGTTCATAAATATACCCTACCGGGAATAAACCACCCCATCCAGAATATTCTGATAACTGAAAGTGGTATAGCCTATCTGAGTATCAGTGGACAGGGTATTTATGAATATGACCTGGGATATAAGCAACTCAATAAAATATCGGCCGATATTAATCCTTCCAAAATCTTTACTTCGTTTACGGATAAATACGACAAAATCTGGTTTGTTGAAAATGATAATGCGTTGCTTTATTATGATCCGTTAAATAAAAAAAGCAAACGGTTTTCTATACCTCTCGGAGTATCTATTGGTTCTTTCAAGTATCAGGATGCCGGAGAACAGGGACTATTTTTTCTTACTTCATCAGGCGAAATGATTATGTTTGATCGGGAATCATTGTCTCTAACTCGGATAAATCAGTTAAAATACTTTTCCGATATACAACCCAATCAATTATTTTTTGATCAGATGTTGGATGAAAATGGGCTTTTATGGCTGTCTTCTTCTGCCATGGGAATTTATCGGGTCAACTTCCCCAAAAAACAATTCAAATTGTTTGAGCCTGACCTATTTACAAAAGATCCTTCTTCGGTAGAAAGCACATCACGGGGAGTGAGAGCTTTATTTCAGGCTCGTAATGGTGATATTTGGGTAGGGACCCGGTGGGGAGATTTATATCGGTTAAATTCCGGTGGACAATTAAAACAGATATCCTCTGCGTCATCCAATTCATACGTTGGAAATGTATATCATATCATGGAAGATAACAAAGGAAATCTCTGGCTATCTACCAAAGGCAATGGTCTGGTAAAAGCTGAACCTGATATCCTTTCACCGGCAG
The DNA here is from genome assembly GCA_021201335.1 of Bacteroides sp. Lineage (GTDB taxonomy): Bacteria > Bacteroidota > Bacteroidia > Bacteroidales > Bacteroidaceae > Bacteroides. The sequence goes on from JAJQFD010000052.1 coordinate 49,163, forward strand.
GTTTTCGTTTTACTCGATATAAAAATGATCCTAATATTTTATCTACAATCAACAATAATGATGCCTATTTTACCTACCAGGATAGTAAAGGACGCATTTGGGTAGGTTTATTGGGCGGTGGCTTAAACCTGATTTGGGAAGAAGGAGGTGAAGTGGTTTTTAAACATAAATACAATGGATTAAAAAAATATCCCTCTTATGGACTTTATATGGAAGTTCGGAATATAACGGAGGATGATAACGGACGTATTTGGGTAGGTACAACTGATGGGTTAATGTCTTTTGATAGTAACTTTAACTCTCCTGAGGAAATTGTTTTTGAAACTTACCGGGAAGAGAGTGCTAGTTCCAATATTGCTGACAATGACATTTATGTTCTTTATAAAGATGCTAGTTCTCAAATCTGGGTAAGTGTATTTGGGGGAGGACTAAATAAGTTAATTGAATATGATAAAGAGAGCCGTCGTCCTATATTTAAAACCTATGGTATGCGTGAAGGATTAAATACGGATGTTGTTGTATCCATTGTGGAAGATGATAAAGAGCACCTTTGGCTTACCACTGAGAGTGGATTATCCCGTTTTGATAAATTATCGGAATTATTCCGCAACTATGATAAGTATGATGGTTTTCTGAATGTTAAAATGGAAGAAGGTTCTGCATTGAGGACTATAAATGGTGAACTATGGCTGGGCTGTCGGGAGGGAATATTGACATTCAATCCGGATAAACTGGAGACAACCAATACTGATTTTAATACCTATATTGTTGACTTTAAAGTATCGAATAAGGATTTGCGTAGCTTTAAAGATGATCCGATTATTACGGAATCTATTAAATATGCGGAATCTTTAACCCTGAATTACGATCAGTCCATGTTTACCATAGAGTTTGCAGCATTAAACTTTTTTAATTCTAATCGGATTTCCTATAAATATATACTTGACGGGTATGAAAAAGAATGGCATTTTAGTGGTAAAAACAGAATAGCTTCTTATACAAATGTTCCTCCAGGGGATTATGTTTTTCGTATCCAGGCGGTGGATGAAGCAAATCCTGAACATGTATCAGAAAGGAACCTTACTCTCAAAATTCTGCCTCCTTGGTGGAGAAGTGGGTGGGCATATACCATTTATGCAATTCTGGGAATCGCATTACTAATCTTTGCGATTCGTTTGATCTTGCTGATGATGAAGATGAAAAATGATGTATATATTGAACAAAAGATATCCGAGCTGAAAATCAGATTCTTCACGAATATTTCACATGAGCTTCGTACACCTCTAACTCTTATCAAAGGCCCCATACAGGAATTGAAAGAGCAGGAGAAACTCTCCCCGAAAGGTTTGCAATATATTGACTTGATGGAGAAGAATACGGATCAGATGCTCCAACTGGTAAATCAAATTTTGGATTTTCGTAAGATTCAAAATGGGAAAATGCGTTTGCATGTTTCACAGATGAACCTTAATATAATGATGAATTCTTTCCGGAAGGAATTTCAGATATTGGCTGAAGAAAATGAGATAAATTATAGTTTTCAGCTATTAGATGAACCTATTATGGTTTGGGCAGATAAAGAAAGATTGGCTATTGTGGTACGGAATGTTATTTCAAATGCCTTTAAATTTACTCCATCCGGTGGGACCATATTTGTAACTACAGGTATAACTGAAGGTGGTAAGAGTTGCTACATTCGGGTGGAGGATTCCGGGGTTGGTATTGCACAGAATAAATTGAATGAAATATTCGAGCGTTTTTCGCAAGGTGAAAATGCTAAAGGTGCTTATTATCAAGGAACGGGCATTGGATTAGCATTATCGAAAGAAATTATGATCTTGCATCATGGTTCTATTCGTGCAGAAAGTCAATCAAAAAAAGGAGCTGTATTTATTATCGAACTTTTATTGGGGAAATCTCATTATAAAGCTTCTGAAGTAGATTTCTATGTAAGTGACAATGATACAGTGAATGATGATGAAAACAATGTACAGGTTGCTCAACAAAATCTTACTGAGGAAGAATATGAACATGCAGATTCTTCCTTACCTATTTTATTGCTGGTAGAAGATAACAAAGACCTTGGTAATCTGATTAAGCTTCAACTGGAGGATAGATTTAATGTATATACCGCACCCAACGGAGTAGAAGGACTAAAGAAGGTGCATCTCTATCATCCGGATATTGTGGTTACGGATCAGATGATGCCGGAGATGGATGGTCTTGAAATGTTGCAGCATATACGTAAAGATTTTCAGATCAGCCATATACCCGTTATAATCCTAACAGCTAAGAATGATGATGAAGCAAAAACAACAGCTATTAGCATGGGAGCCAATGCTTATATTACTAAACCTTTCAGCAAAGACTATTTGATTGCCCGTGTAGAGCAATTATTGAGAGAACGTAAATTATTCCGTGAACGTGTATGGAATCAGGAGGAGACAAAAGAGGCTGATACGTATGAACAATATTTGGTAAAGAAAGATGTTCAATTATTGGAGAAAATACATAAAGTGATTGAAGAAAATATGGATAACTGCGATTTTAATATTGATGCTATAGCATCTAATATAGGGTTGAGTCGTTCTGCTTTCTTCAAAAAATTAAAAAGCCTTACCGGTTTAGCTCCGGTTGATCTCGTGAAAGAAGTACGTTTAAATAAATCCATTGAACTCATCAAAAATACTGATATGACTATTTCTGAGATAGCTTATGCAGTAGGTTTCAAAGATTCTGGCTATTTTGGCAAGTGTTTCCGAAAGAAGTATAATCAAACTCCGAGAGAGTATATGAATGAATCAAGGAAGAATTAGAATACTTATTTGCAGATGCTTTTATACTCTATAATATAGCGTTGTCAGAATTTTGGGGTAACGCTATATTTTTTTGAAGCTGAATTCAGAAACAATTCATTGAATCTATTGTTGTTTAAGAGATTATTTGGAAATTTGCACTCTCAATATAAAAATGAATAAGACAGACATGATGAATGAAAAAAATAATATGGTTGTTCTATTTGACTTTGACGGAGTGGTTATGGATACTGAAGGCCAGTATTCTGTATTTTGGAATGATCAGGGAAACAAGCATTTAAACATTGATGACTTTGGCCGATTAATTAAGGGTCAAACTCTTCAACAGATTTTTGATAAATATTTTTCTGGTGTGAAGAGTGTGCAGGAAAAAATACGAGGGGAGCTTGATAAATACGAAGAAAATATGCAATATGAATATTTGTCTGGTGTTTACGACTTTTTAATTGATCTACATACTCATGAAGTTAAAACTGCTTTAGTAACTAGTTCAAATAAAAACAAAATGGCAAATGTCTATCATGTTCATCCCGAAATAAAGGAATTATTTGATGAAATCCTCACCGCCGAGTACTTTACAAAATCCAAACCAGATCCACAATGTTTTTTGTTGGGAATGAGAATGTTCCATGCAGAGCCAAGTCAATCTTATGTATTTGAGGATTCTTTTCACGGGTTGAAAGCGGGTATGGATTCAGGTGCAACTGTCTATGGATTGGCTACAACAAATTCACGGGAGGCCATTCAGGATAAGGCACATTATATTATTGATGATTTTGTAGGAATGACTTACGAAAAATTAATTTATAAGTCATAACTTTGCGGCTTTATTCAAGTTATACCCGTTATAGCGAGCGTGTAAAAATATAAAACCCATAATTAAAAATTAAAACTATGTCAGGTTATATTTCAGATGACACTAGGAAAGTGACAACACACCGTTTAATTGAAATGAAACAACGGAGTGAAAAAATATCAATGCTCACTGCTTATGATTATACTATGGCTAAGATAGTAGATGGCGCAGGAATGGATGTAATTCTGGTGGGTGATTCGGCTTCAAACGTAATGGCTGGGAATGTGACTACACTTCCTATGACACTGGAACAAATGATATACCATGCTAAATCTGTTGTTCGCGCGGTGAAAAGAGCTATGGTTGTGGTAGATATGCCTTTTGGAACTTACCAGGGTAATTCTAAAGAAGGTCTGGCTTCCGCTATCCGGATAATGAAAGAAAGTCATGCGGATGCATTAAAGCTGGAAGGTGGCGAAGAAATACTAGAGACAGTTAATCGGATATTATCTGCAGGAATTCCAATTATGGGACATCTGGGTTTGATGCCTCAGTCTATCAATAAATATGGAACTTATACTGTACGCGCCAAAGATAATAAAGAAGCGGAAAAGTTAATCAGAGACGCACATCTCCTTGAAGAATCTGGATGTTTTGGTATTGTTTTAGAGAAAATACCTGCTGCCTTAGCTGCCCGTGTGGCGAGTGAATTAACCATCCCTATTATTGGTATCGGTGCAGGTGGTCAAGTAGACGGACAAGTACTAGTGATTCAGGATATGCTGGGAATGAGCCAGGGATTTAGTCCTCGTTTTTTAAGGCGTTATGCTGACTTAAACACTATTATGAGTAATGCTATTGGTCAATATATAGCAGATGTTAAAAGCAGTGATTTCCCGAACGAAACTGAACAATATTAATGAATTCTTTTGTTCGGCTTAGCCTTGCCATTTTTTTAGTTTTTATTTCCCAATATATGCTTTTTCCGGTACTACCAGTGGTACTGGCTGACGAATTAGAAATCTCAATCGCTTCTGCCGGAAAAATATCCTTGATCTTAACAGCAGGAATGATTTTGGGAGGTCCATTTTACAATTATTTAATTGATACATATAAAAGGAAGCGGTTATGTGTTCTTTCTTTTAGTGTTATTTTACTCATTTTCGTTGGCTATTATTTTTTAAACAAGCCAGTTGAATTATTTGTATTACCTTTATTGCAGGGTGTTTTTTTAGGAATACTAATCTCTTCATTATTAACCATAGGTATTGATATCATTCCTTCTGAAAAACGAGATTCCGGTAATTTAGTCTTGGGGTGGATGAGTCGATTGGGAATGATTTCCGGTGTTGCTTTAGGTAGTCTAATTTACCTGAATTATAGTTTTCAGACAGTTGTCGTTGTAGCCATTGGCATAGGTATAATAGCACTGCTGTTTCTAACTTCGATTCGTGTCTCATTTCGTGCTCCGATTGGTGTCTCTATTTTATCATTGGACCGTTTTTTCTTCCAGGCAGTTGGGTCTTATTTATTAATATGATCCTGATAGCCTTTATCATTGGTATCTTATTTCCTTTAATTCACTTTAAAACAGGTGATTTGTTTTTACTGGAAGGTTGGACAGTTCCTTATTTTGCTATTACAATCGTCGGATATTTATCATCTCTTGCCTTTGCCAAACTGTCTTTTAATAATAATATCTGGAAACAGATCGTAATAAGTTTATTGTTAATAGTGATAGCTATTTCACTTTTTATTTTGTTTGATCAACCGGTTATTCAGATTGTTTCTGCTTTCATGCTTGATTTAGCTTTCGGATTGATTACTCCGGCTCTTCTTTTCATGTTTATTAATCTTTCCCGTCATTGTCAAAGAAGTACGGCTAATATTACTTGTTGGTTGGCTTGGGAAATCGGAGTTGCTGTAGGAATTGCCGTTTCATGCTATCTATATACACAATCTAATTCAGGATTAGCTTATCAGTTAGCTATGTTTTCAGGTGCTTTTGCTTTAATTTTGTTTGTTACAGTTTCTTCTCCGTATTATAAAAAGAAAATGCAGTAACTCAACAAAAATTAAATTTATTGCGCGAAAGAAAGAATTGTACTATTTTTGTATCCTACCTACAAAACAAATCGTGTACATTGTATAAAAATTGATGAAGATGATAAAAAAGATAATAATAGGATTCTGGATCATTCTTGTTGTTGTTGTCATTGCCTCTTTTCTCATCTTTTCTGCTATAGCAGACGGGAAAATAGGATATATGCCTCCGGTAGCAGAATTAGAGAATCCCACTTATAAATTTGCAACACAGATTTTTTCTGAAGATGGTGAACTACTAGGTACTTGGTCTTTAAGTAAAGAAAACAGGGTATATACCAGTTATGATGAACTGCCTGCCAATATGATTAAGGCCTTAATTGCCACAGAAGATATCCGGTTTTCAAACCATTCTGGAATTGATGCGAAAGGGTTAGCGCGTGCAATTATAAAAACAGGTTTTCTCCGGCAGAAAAATGCAGGGGGAGGAAGTACAATCAGTCAACAATTAGCAAAGTTACTTTATACGGAAGAAACCGCTAAAAACTACTTTGAGCGTCTTCTCCAAAAGCCTATTGAGTGGGTTATTGCAGTAAAGCTGGAACGTTATTACACCAAAGAAGAAATCCTGACGATGTATCTCAATAAGTTTGATTTCCTGAATAATGCTGTAGGGATTAAAACAGCTGCCCATACTTATTTTGCTACTGAACCTGTTAATTTAAAAGTGGAAGAAGCTGCTACGTTAGTAGGAATGTGTAAAAACCCTTCTTATTATAACCCGAGAAGATATGGTGAACGTGCTAAAGGCAGAAGAAATGTGGTATTGGATCAAATGTCCAAAGCAGGATATATTACGGAGCAGGAAAGAGATTCTATTAAGAATCTGCCTCTTACATTAAAATATAACCCAGTAGATCATAAAGAAGGAATCGCCACTTATTTCCGGGAGTATTTACGTGGAGTGATGACTGCCAAGAAACCGGAGAAACGCAATTACAGAGGTTGGCAGAAACAAAAATATTATGAGGATTCAATTGCATGGGTTACAAATCCACTATTTGGATGGTGTGAAAAAAACAAGAAAAAGGACGGAACGAGCTATAACTTGTATACTGATGGTCTAAAGATACATACAACGATTAACTCCCGTATGCAGAAGTATGCGGAAGAAGCTGTTTATGAACATCTTGGTCTTGATCTTCAGGATCGTTTCTTTAAAGAAAAAGCAAAAAGTAAAACCGCTCCTTATACTCGTTTATTAAAAGAAAGTCAGGTAAACGAAATATTGAATCGTTCTGTAAAACAGAGTGAAAGATACCGGATCATGAAAGAAGCCGGAAAATCAGAGGTTGAGATTAAAAAAGCATTTAATACACCCGAAGAGATGTCTGTTTTCACCTGGAGAGGTAATAAAGATACCATTATGACTCCGATGGATTCCATTAAGTATTACAAGCATTTTTTGCGTACTGGATTTATGTCTATGGATCCAGTAACCGGACATGTAAAAGCTTATGTCGGAGGACCTAACTACACCTATTTTCAATATGATATGGCTATGGTGGGTCGTCGTCAGATTGGTTCTACCATTAAACCATTCCTTTATACATTGGCGATGGAAAATAATTATTCTCCGTGTGATGAAGTCAGGAAGGTTGAACAGACATTAATAACTGAAACTGGAGAGCCTTGGACACCCAGAAATTCCGACGGAAAGAAGAGATATGGAGAAATGGTTACCCTTAAATGGGGACTTGCAAATTCAGACAACTGGATTTCTGCTTATTTAATGGGCAAACTGAATCCTTATCAGCTGGTACGATTAATCCATAACTTTGGTGTACTGAATCAGGATATTCCGCCTGTGGTATCTTTATGCTTGGGGCCTTGCGAAATTTCAGTGAGTGAAATGGTGAGTGCATATACTGCTTTTGCTAACAAAGGTATTCGCGTGGCTCCTTTGCTGGTTACTCGAATTGAAGATAATGATGGTAATATATTAGCTTCATTTACTCCCGATATGGAAGAGGTTATCAGTACTTCCAGTGCATATAAAATGTTAGATATGATGAAAGCAGTTGTAAATGAAGGAACTGGTAATCGTGCGAAAAGAATTTATAAAATAGAAGCGGAAATTGGTGGCAAAACAGGAACAACCAATTTGAATGCGGATGGCTGGTTCATTGGTTTTACTCCTTCACTGGTATCTGGTTGCTGGGTTGGCGGGGAAGACAGAGATATTCATTTCGATACGATGAAAGATGGGCAGGGTGCTGCTATGGCATTACCTATCTGGGGATTGTATATGCAAAAAGTATTAAATGATAAGACACTGGGATACAATCCAAAAGAAAAATTTGATATTCCGGCAGATTTTAGACCTTGTGGTGGTCGTATCTCGAATGAAGTTATTGATATTCCCGATCAATCCGGAATTGATGATTGGTATAATTAACGGGATGGAAATGCATAAATGTATCGTATGTATAGGTAGTAATTATGACAAGGAAAAAAACATTTCTTTTGCTCAGCAATCCTTGAAAAGTTTATTTCCTCCCATTTCTTTTGATTATGAAATAGAAACAATACCGATAGGGCTGGACAATCCAGCCCTTTTTGCAAATCAACTGGCTGGTTTTATCACAGAATCTGATCAATACGTTGTGATAAGGCAATTAAAAGAAATAGAATCTCGCGCTGGCAGGTTACCTGAAGATAAGGAAAAAGAAAAGATTGTATTAGACATTGATCTTATCAAATATGATGAATGTTGGCTAAAACCTCTGATACCCGAGTTGGCAGATTCTCTGTTATTAAATCAATAATATAAGATCAAGTCATGAAATTTATAGGAATTATTCCGGCACGTTATGCGTCCACACGTTTTCCTGCAAAGCCACTAGCTCTATTAGGTGGGAAAACTGTTATTCAATGGGTCTATAATCAGGTTGTAGATGTTCTGGATGAAGCATACGTGGCAACGGATGATACTCGAATAGAAGAAGCAGTTAAAAATTTTGGAGGTAAGGTAATAATGACCTCTACACAACATAGGAGCGGAACTGATCGTTGTTTCGAAGCATACAAAAAAATAGGGGTAAGAGCAGATATTATTATCAATATTCAGGGCGATGAACCTTTCATACAACATTCTCAGATTCAATTACTTAAAAACTGTTTCAATGATCCTCGTACTCAGATTGCGACATTAGTGAAATCTTTTACGTCGAATGATTCATTTGAGATGCTTGAGAATACTAATTCTCCAAAAGTGGTGATTGATAAAAATATGAATGCCCTTTATTTTAGTCGTTCAATTATTCCTTATTATCGAAACGAAAAAAAAACGGAGTGGATAAAGGATCATGTCTATTATAAACATATTGGCCTATATGCTTATAAAAGTGAAGTGTTGAAAGAAATTACAGCTTTGCCGCAATCATCATTGGAGTTAGCGGAATCTTTGGAACAATTGCGTTGGCTGGAAAATGGATATCTGATAAAAGTAGGGATTACGGATGTCGAAACAATTGGAATTGATACTCCTAATGATCTGGATCGGGCAGAACAGTATTTAATGGAAAGAAAAAATGAATTTAGATAGAACTAAACAACCTCAGATTCGTGATTTAGATAAAATAGGAGTTCCCTTTCCGGAACGAAATTTATTACCCAATGGTATTCCTCTGTATATAATTCGGGCAGGAGATCAGGATGTGGTACGACTTGATTTGGTTTTTAAAGGTGGGAGTTGGCATCAGACCCAGAATTTACAGGCCCTTTTTACAAATCGTATGCTTCGGGAAGGGACACGCAGTTATACTTCTGCTGATATTGCTGAAAAACTGGATTATTATGGTGCTTGGTTAGAGTTGTCTTCCTCCATGGAATATGCTTATATTACCTTGTATTCTCTAAATAAATATTTTCAGGAAACATTAGCAATAATAGAATCTATTATTAAAGAACCAGTTTTTCCGGAAAAAGAGCTTTCCCGGGTTGCTGAGACAAACTTGCAACAATTCCAGGTAAACAAAACCAAAGTAGATTATATGGCTCACCGAAGTATGCTTATTGCTCTATTTGGTGAGGAACATCCTTGTGGCGAACTTCTGGTAGAAGAAGATTATCAATCATTGCATCCGGAAGTATTGAAATCTTTCTATGAAACTCATTATATGAGTTGTAATTGTCACATTTACATTTCAGGTAAAGTTACACCTACAATTATTGATTGCATCGAAAAAACTTTTGGTCAGGAAATATTTGGAGGGGATAAATTCATTTTAAAAGAACCAAATGCACATATCGAAGTTACTCCTGAAAAGAGAATCTTCACAGAATGTCCTGATTCTATGCAAAGTGCGATTAAACTGGCAACTCATTCTCTAACCCGTATGCATCCGGATTATAATAAGTTTCGTGTACTTCTTACTTTATTTGGTGGATATTTTGGAAGCCGGTTGATGACAAATATTCGGGAAGATAAGGGGTATACCTATGGTATTTCTGCCGGAATGATTTTTTATCCAGATAGTAGTTTATTCGCTGTTACTACAGAAACAGATAATGAATTTGTTGACCCTCTTATATCAGAAGTATATTACGAGATAGACAGGTTGCATCACGAATTGGTCTCAGAAGAAGAACTGGCACTCGTGAAGAATTACATGTTAGGAGAAATGGTACGTTCTTATGAATCAGCTTTTTCTTTATCAGATGCCTGGATGTTCATTCAGACGACCGGTTTGCCTGATGATTTTTTTGAACATGCATTACAAGCTATTAAAGAAACCACTTCACAGGATATAAATAAATTAGCATGTAGATATCTGAGAAAGGAGAGCATTAAAGAAATCATAGCAGGCAAAAAGAAATCTTAAAATTGTATTAATAAGTAGATGTTTAAGAGATAAATCGTAACTTTACTGTACAGTATTGGGCAATTATGCCCCATTGATCTATTTAATCAGGACAAAATGAAATATATCTATACTACGTTCATCTGCATTTTGTTATCATTAGCTACAGTTGACGCCCAGAATATAAAAATTGGTACTCATAATTTCAAAGACGGATCTGTTTATACTGGAGAAATGAAGGGCAGACGGCCTAATGGTAAAGGAAAAACAGTGTTCTCTAATGGTGATGTATACGAAGGACAATATGTAAAAAGTAAACGTGAAGGTTATGGTGTGCTTTCTCTTCCTAACGGAGAAAGGTACGAAGGGCAATGGGCGGAAGATCAAAAACATGGAAAAGGAATCTATTACTTTCTGAATAATAATCGTTACGAAGGACAATGGGTTGAAAACAGTCGCCAGGGGAAAGGTATTATGACTTATCATACAGGCGATGTTTATGAAGGTGACTGGGTACAGAATAAACGGCAGGGAAAAGGGACATACACATGGAAGAATGGATCCAAATATGTTGGTAATTGGGTCGATGATAATAAAGAAGGTGAAGGCGTGTTTACCTGGAATGATGGCAGCAAATATTCCGGCCAATGGAAAAACAATGTGCGGGAAGGAAAAGGAACTTTTGATTACATTCATGGAGACAAATATATTGGGGACTGGAAGAATGACGTACAACATGGAACGGGTATTTATCATTTCCAAAACGGAGATCGCTATGAAGGATCATATATAGATGGTAAACGTTCCGGAAAAGGAGTTTCAAATTTTATCAATGGAGATAAATATGTTGGAGAATTCAAAGATGGGATGGAGCATGGTAAAGGAACATTTACTTGGTCAAACGGCTCAATTTACGAAGGTGAGTGGAAGGATGGTAAATTCAATGGTAAAGGAATTTATCATTGGAGCAATGGAGATACTTATGATGGGGAATGGAAGGAAAATCAACCTCATGGACAAGGAACTCTTACTACGGATGGTGTAAAATACAAAGGCGGCTTTGTTAATGGATTGAAGGAAGGCAAAGGCATTGAGATAGATAAAAAAGGTGTTCGTTTTGAAGGAACTTTTACACAGGGCAAGAGAAACGGACCTTTTACCGAAACAGATGCGAATGGTAAGGTTATTCGGAAAGGAAATTATAAAGCGGGACGTTTAGAGTAAAGAACTAATAGCTGGGTAGTGTAAATTTAACTGTGTCAGTTTTATTTTCTTGTTAATACTCATCGCTCGGGGATCGCCCCGCGGCAAGGGGCGGGAGCACCCGTCCCGACGAGCGACAAATTTACAAGATTTTAAATCTCTCTCCAAATTTAATGGCCAATTGCCCGGCAATAGTTGCCCAGTTAGCCAATGGCATAGTCCATTTTTTACGGATATTACGGTATGCTAAATAAACGAGTTTTTCCAGTGCAGTGTCATTTGGGAAAACTCCTTTGTTTTTAGTCACTTTTCTGAGCTGGCGATGATAGCCTTCTACTGTATTGGTGGTATAAATCATCCTCCTGATACCTTCGGTATACTCAAAATAGGCTGATAAGCGTTCCCAGTTATCCCGCCAGGACTTAATAACAATAGGATACTGTTCACCCCATTTAAGCTCAAGACTATCCAAATTGGACTCGGCTGTTTCTTTATTTATGGCGTGATAAACTGTTTTGAGATATTTAAGAAATTCTTTCTGATGCTTACTGCCGACATATTTACAGGAATTCCGTATCTGATGGACAATGCATAATTGGACGATTGTAGAAGGGAAAACACGGCATATAGCATCGGCAAAACCTTTGAGGTTATCTATACTGGCAATCAGGATATCCCGCACACCCCGGCTCTGAAGGTCAGTGAGAACCGATAACCAGAAGTTGGCTCCTTCACTTTTAGAAATATACATTCCTAAAACATTCTTATGTCCGTCTTTATCAATACCCAGAATATTATAAATAGCACGGCAAGCGGCACGGCCTGAATCATCCATGACTTTATAATGGATGGCATCCAGCTACACAATAGGATAAACAGCATCTAAAGGGCGGGAACGCCAAGCTTTTATCTCCGGCAGGACACGGTCAGTGATAGCGCTTATGGTATCGGCGGATACGCGATTGCCCAGATTTTCTTCCATCCAGTCACTGATCTGACGGGTACTGTTGCCTAAAGCATATAAGCCAATGATACGGTCAGCAACTCCTCCAGCAAGGATCGTTTCTCGTTTCTTGATAAACTGGGGATCAAAAGAGGAAGTACGATCACGGGGAGTGGAAACAGTCACTTCTCCAAGAGGAGTCTGAACCTGTTTGGGCATTTTACCGTTACGGCGATTACCGGAATCACGCTCTTCATCTGTGAAATGGGCATCCATCTCACCTTCTAAAGCGGCGTTGAGAATACTTTCAAGCAAAGGGGCAAAAGCGCCATCTTTACCTAATAAGGGCTTACCGGACTTGAGTTGCTCCAAAGCCGTGTTCTTGATACTTTCAAAGTCAAATTCTTCCATAAAAAAACTGTGTTAGTAAAGGTAATAATTTTTAGTTATTCTTCACTGACATAGTTCAAATTACAGCCTTAATAGCTGTTATTAATTATATAAATAAATTATCAAAGCCCATTGTCCCAATGAGCTAACTTAGTCCTATTTTTGAGCTATAATTTATCTAACATAATTTGATCCCTTTCAATAATATGTTCAATAGGGGTTAAAAGTAGTTTCCGGTGCAAATATAATAATAATTCCTTATGTACCTGGATTATTATCAAAACAAATGATAGGACTTAATCAATTTGATATATTGTTAATTCTGGATTTATTAAGTATCAGGTTTTTGCTTTGTATTTAATGAATGTACCCGTTTGTAACTCGTTAAAAGTTTCCTGTAACTCTTTCCGACTATTCATAACAATTGGTCCACCCCAGGCTATAGGCTCTTTTAGAGGATGAGCAGCAAAAAGCATAAATCTGACCCCTTCCTCTCCAGCTTTAGAATAAAATTCATCTTCCATGTTAAATCTTATTGCTATCTTACTTCTTACCATGGCATCATCTTCTTCACCGAATCCTGCTGAGCCTTCAACAATATAAACAAATAAGTTTGCTTCGTTATCAGTGGGCATAGAGAAACTTTCTTCCGGATTAAGCCTGATATCCATTATCAACGCATCCACATATTCTCCTCTGGAAGCTTCTATATCCTTATATTTCCCTGCGATTAGTTTTATTTTTCCAAATGGTTCATTTACTTCTTTAATCTTATCTGCAGTTATATTAAAATATTTGGGTTCAGTCATTTTATGATTTTTAGGAAGATTAATCCAGAGCTGCAACCCCAATAAGTGTGCTGTAGCTTTAGGCATTTCCTGGTGAATAATTCCACTTCCAGCTGTCATCCACTGGCTTTCACCATCATCGATAACTCCTCTATTTCCCAAACTATCCTGATGTTCAATTCTTCCTTTTATCAGATATGTTAAAGTTTCTATGCCTCTGTGAGGATGAAAGGGAAAGCCTTTGGTGTATTCAGCCGGATGGTAAGAGTCGAATGCATCCAACATTAGGAACGGGTCGAATCGTTCAACTTGATCAGGTCCTAATATTCTCACCAAATGTACTCCAGCTCCATCTATAGCAGGTACTCCAATTACTTTTTCTACAATTTTTCTTTTCATGATTTTTTTGAATACACGATTATATAGTATAACCAGAAATAAAAGTAGATTGTTCAGGAAAATTAACCCCAAAGAGAGGTTATAATAAAAAAGTGGAAAACCAATAATCTGGCTTCCACTTTTTATTTAAGATAAAATTTTTGGCTTAAAAGATTTTGCAACAAATATCAGCCAATGCCATGTGCTGTTACACTTGAATCAATTTTCTTAATTAATCCTTGGAGTACACTTCCCGGACCACATTCAGTAAAATCTGTAGCACCATCACCAACCATATTTTTGACTGTTTGTGTCCAATGAACAGAAGCAGTTAGTTGTGCTACCAAGTTCTTTTTAATATCTACCGGATCAGTATGTGGAAGTGCATCAACATTTTGATAAACAGGACACTTAGGTATTTGAATTTCAGTATTGTTAATAGCAGTTTCCAGCTCTACTTTGGCTGGTTCCATTAATGGAGAGTGAAAAGCACCACCTACTTTTAATGGTAGGGCACGTTTTGCACCAGCAGCTTTCATAAGTTCACATCCTTTTTCAATACCGCTTATTGTACCGGAAATAACAACTTGGCCAGGACAGTTATAATTGGCAGGAACACAAATATCATCCGTAATTGAATTACAAATTTCTTCAACTTTTTCATCAGACAACCCTATAATAGCAGCCATAGTAGATGGTAGCAATTCACAAGCTTTTTGCATAGCCATTGCGCGTGCATAAACTAGCCTTAAACCGTCTTCAAATGAAAGAGCGCCAGCAGTAACCAATGCTGAAAATTCACCTAATGAATGACCTGCAGTCATTTCCGGTTGAAAAGCATCCCCTATGCATAACGCAGAGATAACAGAATGTAGAAATACGGCAGGTTGGGTTACTTTGGTCTGTCGAAGATCCTCGTCTGATCCATCAAACATAATATCTGTGATACGAAATCCCAGCGTTTCATTTGCTTTTTCAAATAATTCTTTAGCTAAAGCTGAATTTTCATAAAGGTCCTTACCCATTCCGGAGAATTGGGCTCCCTGGCCGGGAAAAACAAATGCTTTCATTGCTTATTATTTTAATATTTGAACTCAGAATATTGATAAATAGTTGCAAATGTAAGCATTATATTTTAAAAAGTTGAATCAATAACAACCATCTTTTTAGGATTGAACGTGTGACACAAGCTATTTCCACTATGTCCTATTCTAATATTTTTACCGGATATAATGACATTAATTATATATTCCTGGGCCTCCTCTATCGCTTCTTTGAAGGTTTTACCCAAAGCTATAAAAGCTGCCACAGCTGCAGAGAATGTAGAGCCAATTCCATGTATATGGGGGAAGCTGAGATCTTCGAGATCGTAAATCCATTCTTCATCATTCGGAAGACGAAGAATGTGATACCGATGATTATTTTCCGGGCAGTGACCTCTTAGCAGGATAGTCATATTACTCATTTGAGCCAGATTCTGGGCGGTTTCCCTCATCTTCTCCATAGTTGATACTTTAATATTAGTAAGTATTTCAGCTTCTTCTAATGTCATCGTAATAAGATTTGTAAAATGAAAAAGTTCATCCTGTATAGCTTTTATCGCATCTTTTTCCAGCATTCTTATACCTTCTACTGTAAAAATCACAGGGTCAAAGACCACAAACCTCGGATGATATTTTCGTAATCCCTCTGCAATAGTTTTAATTATATTTACATCATTCACAAAACCTATTTTCACCACATCCGGGCGAATATCTTCCATGACAACTTTAATCTGTTTCTTAATAAAGTCAGTAGGTACTAAGTGTAGGTTTTCTATTCCGCCTTCGGTATTTTGAACTACAACGGAGGTCGTGGCAGCACAAGCATAGGCCCCCAAAGAAGATACAGTTTTTATATCAGCTTGTACTCCGGCACTACCAACACAGTCGGAAGCACCCATCGAAAAAACAGTAGGGTAACGTTTCATAATTATTTTCAGTTTGATTAGTGATGTTTACAAATATAATAAAAAATGGTGAAAATGAAAGAAAATAAGAATGTTGTATGAAATATTTTTTAATAGTACAATAAGTATTGATCTAATTTAATTTTTGAATATTTATTATAGGGTCCTTAAGGATGTATTTATGCTTTTTGTGCATTATACGATAAGATGTTATTTTTCTGTTTTAGAATACATAATGTAAGTAAGACGATAAGTACAATTATACATATTGTAAGAAGTATGATATTTATCTTATTGATATATAGAATATTACTTTTATATATTTTTTATATCATATACTTGTATAATTATAACTTATCACTATATTTGCAAATCTAAAGATCAAATATATGCAAAACATAATTGCTAAAACTCCTCTGGCTAACAATCATATTTCCGTGGATTGTGTTGTCTTGGGTTTCGAAGGAGAACAGCTCAAAGTTTTACTAATAAAAAGGGCAAGTGAGGAGGAAGGAAGAGTTTTTCATGACATGAAACTTCCTGGTAGCCTGATTTACATGGATGAAGACCTAGATGAAGCAGCCAAGCGTGTTTTAAATGAATTAACGGGAGTAAACAATTTAAATTTAATTCAGTTTAAAGCTTTCGGTTCTAAAAATCGAACCAGTGATCCCAGAGATGTACGCTGGTTGGAAAGAGCCATGCAATCCAAAGTAGAACGAATTGTTACAATTGCCTATGTTTCATTGGTTAAAATAGACAGAGCACTTAGCCAGTCAGCTTTGGATAAATTCGAAGCATGCTGGGTCGGGATTAAGGATATTAAATCACTTGCCTTTGACCATAATCTGATTATCAAAGAGGCTTTAATTTATATTCGTCAGTATATAGAGTTTAATCCTTCGGCTCTTTTTGAACTTCTACCACGAAAATTCACTGCTTCGCAATTACGTATATTATTTGAACTTATCTATGATAAAAAATTTGATGTACGTAATTTCCATAAAAAGATAGCAATGATGGATTATATAGTACCTCTGGAAGAACGACAAAAAGGAGTTCCTCATCGTGCAGCAAGGTATTATAAGTTTGATAAAAAGATATATAACAAATTAAGAAAATAATGAATATTTATGGGTTTATAAGCTTTTGACTTAAAAACTCAGGAATTTAAAAACTAAAATCATGTTTTTATTAGGTTATGACATTGGTAGTTCGTCAGTAAAAGCAAGTTTGGTAAATGCAGAGACTGGCAAGAGTGTAGCTTCTTCTTTTTATCCGAAAACAGAGGCACCTATCACTGCAATTAATCCGGGTTGGGCAGAGCAAGACCCGGAAAGTTGGTGGGAATACTTGAAATGTTCTACACAGGCCGTATTGGAAGAATCCGGTATAAGTTCAGCGGAAATAAAAGCTATTGGAATTTCTTATCAGATGCATGGATTGGTATGTGTTGACAAAGATCAGCAAGTTCTCCGACCTTCTATAATATGGTGTGATTCGCGGGCTGTTCCGTATGGACAAAAAGCTTTTGAGGATTTAGGTGAAGAAAAATGCCTGTCTCATTTATTGAATTCTCCAGGCAATTTTACTGCATCGAAACTTGCATGGATTAAAGATAATGAACCGGAGATTTATTCTAAGATTGATAAAATAATGCTTCCGGGGGATTATATTGCCATGAAATTAAGTGGTGATATCTGTACCACCATTTCTGGTTTGTCAGAAGGGATCTTTTGGGATTTTAAAGAAAACAAATTATCTGATTTCCTGCTGAATTATTATGGATTTGATTCTTCGGTAATTGCAGATATCAGGCCCACTTTCTCAGAACAAGGATATGTGAGTACCGCTACAGCTAAAGAACTTGGTTTAAAAGAAGGAACACCAATTACTTACCGGGCAGGAGATCAACCTAATAACGCGTTATCGTTGAATGTATTCAATCCGGGAGAAATTGCTTCTACTGCAGGAACCTCCGGAGTGGTATATGGAGTAAATGGTGAGGTTAATTATGATCCGCAGTCGCGTGTCAATACCTTTGCACATGTAAATCATACTGCAGAACAGATTCGTTTAGGGGTATTGCTCTGTATCAATGGTACTGGAATACTCAATTCGTGGGTAAAACGTAATATTGCTCCCGAAGGAATCTCCTATAATGAAATGAATATTTTGGCATCCAAAGCTCCGATTGGCAGTGCCGGTATCAGTATTCTTCCTTTTGGTAATGGAGCTGAACGAATGCTGATCAATAAAGAAATCGGGTGCAGTATTCGTGGTATTGATTTTAACACACATGGTAAACACCATATTATCCGTGCTGCGCAGGAAGGAATTGTTTTTTCTTTTAAATATGGTATTGATATAATGGAACAAATGGGGATTCCTGTGAATAAAATACATGCAGGACATGCCAATATGTTTTTGAGTCCTATCTTCCGTGATACATTAGCAGGGGTTACTGGGGCAGTCATTGAGTTATATAACACTGATGGGGCAGTAGGAGCAGCAAAAGGAGCCGGTATTGGTGCAGAAATCTACAAAAATACCCAGGAAGCATTTTCCACATTAGAGAAATTAGATGTGATTGAACCGAATGTATCCCAACGTCAGGCGTATGTAGATGCGTATGCAAAGTGGAAACTTCGTTTGGAAAAATCAATGAGTAAATAAATAATATTCTATCAATTTTAAATTCATTATTAAAAACTATGGCAACAAAAGAGTATTTTCCTGGTATAGGAAAGATTAAATTTGAAGGTAAAGAAAGTAAAAATCCGATGGCATTCCGTTACTATGATTCTGAGAAAGTAGTGAATGGAAAGAAGATGAAAGACTGGTTTAAATTCTCAATGGCCTGGTGGCACACGCTTTGTGCAGAAGGTGGCGATCCGTTTGGGGGTGGTACCAAAACTTTCCCATGGAAAAGTAGTTCGGACAGAATGCAGGCTGCTAAAGATAAAATGGATGCCGGATTTGAATTCATGCAGAAAATAGGTATAGAGTACTATTGTTTTCACGATGTGGACTTAGTAGATGAAGCCGATACTATTGAACAATACGAAGCCGATTTAAAAGAAATAGTAGCATATGCTAAACAGAAACAATCGGAAACAGGCATCAAATTATTATGGGGAACAGCTAATGTATTCGGTCATGAACGTTATATGAACGGTGCTGCTACCAATCCTGACTTTGATGTAGTTGCCCGCGCAGCGGTTCAAATCAAAAACGCAATAGATGCAACCATTGAACTGGGTGGTCAAAATTATGTATTTTGGGGTGGTCGTGAAGGCTATATGACCTTATTAAATACTGATCAGAAACGTGAAAAAGAACATTTGGCTCAGGTACTGAAGATGGCTCGTGATTATGCCCGCTCTCGTGGTTTTCAGGGAACATTCCTCATTGAACCTAAACCAATGGAACCTACAAAACATCAATACGATGTAGATACTGAAACGGTAATTGGTTTTCTCAAAGCTCATGATTTAGATAAAGATTTCAAATTGAACATTGAAGTAAACCATGCTACTTTGGCAGGACACACATTTGAACATGAATTAGCGGTAGCGGTAGATAATGGTATGTTGGGCTCTATTGATGCCAACAGAGGCGATTATCAAAACGGTTGGGATACAGATCAGTTCCCTGTTGATCAATATGAATTGGTACAAGCTATGATCCAGGTTATTCGGAATGGTGGTTTGGGTACAGGCGGTACTAACTTTGATGCAAAAACTCGTCGTAGCTCTACAGACTTGGAGGATATTTTTATTGCACATATTGCTGGAATGGATGCAATGGCACGTGCCTTGGAAAGTGCAGCTGCTCTGCTGAATGAGTCCCCTTATAAGAAAATGTTATCCGATCGCTATGCTTCATTTGATTCTGGAAAAGGAAAAGAATTCGAAGATGGTAAACTGAAACTGGAAGACCTGGTTACTTACGCAAAAGAAACTGGAGAGCCTAAACAAATTAGTGGCAAACAAGAATTGTATGAAGCTATTCTAAATATGTATATTTGAATATAGCCTGATGACGGGCTGAATTCAGCCTGTCATCTTGTAATTTATAACTTTATATAACTTAACCATGACAAATACACATGAAGGCAGTAAAGTCTATTTATACTGCATCACAGCTGTTACCGTAATAGGTGGACTCTTATTTGGTTATGATACGGCTGTTATTTCTGGTGCAGAGCAAGGTCTTGAGGCATTCTTTCGTTCGGCAAGCGATTTTGAATATACGAAAGCATGGCATGGTATCACCGCCTCCAGTGCTTTAATTGGCTGCGTAATCGGTGGTGCTATTTCCGGCGTATTAGCATCCCGGTTAGGGCGTAGAAACTCACTTCGTCTGGCTGCATTACTTTTCTTTTTATCTGCACTTGGATCTTATAATCCTGAATTCTTATTCTTTGATTACGGCAAACCTACGACAGGTTTATTGATTGCATTTAATTGCTATCGTATTGTTGGCGGTATAGGAGTTGGGCTAGCTTCGGCTGTATGTCCAATGTATATTGCAGAAGTAGCT
Source organism: Bacteroides sp. (assembly GCA_021201335.1). Lineage (GTDB taxonomy): Bacteria > Bacteroidota > Bacteroidia > Bacteroidales > Bacteroidaceae > Bacteroides. Next base: position 69,878 of record JAJQFD010000052.1, read on the forward strand.
CCCGCCCACATGCGTGGCCGGTTAGTTTCCTGGAATCAATTTGCGATCATCTTCGGTATGTTGGTCGTTTATTTCGTGAATTATTTGATTCGTAACCATTTACCATCAGCTGAAGCCATGGTAACCATGGGTTGGCGTCGTATGTTTTTAAGTGAAGCATTCCCAGCTGGCATATTTGGACTTTTACTGTTTTTTGTACCTAAAACCCCACGTTATTTAGTATTAAGTGGGCATAACAGTGAAGCGTTAACTGTACTTGAACGAATAAACGGTAAATTAAAAGCTGCCAGTATTTTGGAAGAAATTAAAGCGACTGCCAGAGAAAAAAGCGAGAAGCTATTAACCTATGGTGTAGGGCTTATTATTATAGGTATCTTACTTTCTGTATTTCAACAGGCAGTGGGAATTAATGTGGTTCTTTATTACGCTCCACGTATCTTTGAAAATATGGGTGCAACCGGAGATATTTCGATGATTCAAACGGTAGTAATGGGTATTGTAAATATTCTATTTACAGTTGTTGCTATTCTAACGGTTGATAAATTCGGACGCAAACCTCTTTTGATTATCGGATCTGTAGGCATGATGATTGGTATGATTGCCTTAAGCATTCTTTCATTCCAGGATGTTATCGGACTGGCAGCCTTGATATTTATTATTATATATACAGCATCTTTTATGATGAGCTGGGGACCTATTTGCTGGGTACTTATTTCCGAGATATTCCCTAACACAATTCGTGGAAAAGCTGTTGCCATTGCTGTAGCAGCACAATGGATCACAAACTTCCTGGTATCAAGTACATTCCCTTCGCTTTCCGAATGGAGCGTGGGAGGAACATACCTGATTTATGCTACTTTCTCATTGCTTTCAGCCATATTCGTCTGGAAATTTGTTCCGGAAACAAAAGGAAAAACATTGGAGGATATGAGTAAGCTCTGGAAGAAAAATTAAAAGATATATCCATAAAATCATCTTTATGAATTACTGCCGGAAATATTATTTTCGGCAGTTTTGTTACCAATCTCTTTTCTCCGATACTCTATCGGAATATAGTGAAAATGCTACCGTAAGGTAATGGAAATCCTTATTCAATTGGTCTCAAATGCTACCGGCTCCAGAGCATAAAAGAACTTCTTCTTTTAGACGACCTCCCTTCCACTCAGTTTACCCTCTTACAAGAATTATCTCAAAAAAGTATCACTAGTCTCACACGCTACTGTAACTATCTGAATATAAATGTCTTAAATTCCTCTCTTTCTGTTTTATTTGATCAAACAAGATAGACAAAGTCTCATCCTGAAATTCTCTAGGTTATTTATGTAAATCGTTGATTTATATTGAGATCTCAACGACTGCTTTCAACGACCTAATGCAATATGAGCCGTAAAGTTCTTCGTTTTTAACTGCTGTTCACCCTATTTTATGAGTTCCTCACAACAAGCACGATCAGTATATATACTAAATTAGAATTAGTAAATATGAAATAAAAAGAAAAATTAAATGAAGGATTGATTATAAATGAGTTAAGAACTATTCGGAATAATAATTGTTTAATTATAAAAACTAAACAGACTTACTTATGAGAAAAATAATTTCTACCAGTGTCATTTTATTGATGCTAATTTCGTGTGGATCATACCAATCTTTTAATTTGAAGAAATTAACAACCGGTATGACAAAAGCAGATGTTATTGCCGTTGTGGGAGAACCTGAGCGCATGCTGGCGATGAATCAGACTGACAAAGGTTTTCAGGAAGTGTTGGAATACAGAACTTCTCGCGATGAAGTATACGCTTTGGAATTTTGGAATGATTATCTGACAGGATACGAATTCCTTTATGATGATATACAATATATACCTTCTCTTTATCCGCCAACTATCTGGCCGGATTATGGACGTCCTATCTATATGGGGCCTGGTAACAGACCTGTCAGACCGAATAGACCTAACAGACCCAGTCAACCAAACAGGCCAAATCGTCCAGAACCTGAAAGGCCTCCGGTAAATCGTCCGCAAACGAAACCTACTCCAGGAGTAGGGCCTTCTGCCAGACCTACCACCAGGCCATCAGTAAATACGAATACAAATTCCAACCAGACGCCGGATAGATCGACTCTTAGAAGATAAAGATTAGTCTTCTTCTATATCATCCAATGGTAGAATTTTACTGCTTTCTTCGATCGGAAGCTTCTCAACCTGACGAAGTTTCCGTTCAATGGCACGTGTGCGTTTTCCCATTACTTCCTCAAGTTGGTCGCCTGCATTCTGGAGATTTTTCTGGACTTTCTCCAATAAGCCACCAAATTTTGAAAACTCTGTTTTAACTGCTCCCAGGATAGTCCACACCTCACTGGTACGTTTTTGGATAGCAAGTGTTCTGAATCCCATCTGTAAACTGTTTAAGATAGCCCCTAATGTAGTTGGACCTGTCACTACAATTTTGTAATCCTTTTGCAGGCATTCAATAAGGCTTGTCCGGCGTATAACTTCAGCATAAATACTCTCGAACGGTAAAAACATAATCGAAAAATCAGTTGTATAGGGAGGATCAACGTATTTATCATGTATATCTTTAGCCATCTTTTTAATTGTACTTTCCAATTGTTTGCCCGAAGATTCTATTAAATAAGTATCACCCGATTCGTAGGCGTCATAATATTGCTCATAAATATCTTTAGGAAATTTAGCATCAATAGGAAGATAGACTACAGTATTTTCATTGTCTTTTCCTGGCAGTTTAACAGCAAATTCAACAAATTCAGTTCCGCTTTTCTTTGTTTTAACATTGCATTCATATTGGTCCGGACTCATCATTTGTTCAAGTAAAGCTCCCAGTTGTACTTCACCAAATGTCCCGCGCATCTTTACATTGGTAAGTACTTTTTTTAATCCCCCAACATCTTGGGCTAGAGATTTCATTTCTCCGAGTCCTTTTTGAACACTTTCCAACTGGGTGCGAACCATTTCAAAGGATTGACCGATACGGTCATTCAGTGTCTTTTGCAGTTTTTCTTCTACCATTAATCTCATCTCGTCTAATCTTTTCTCGGTAGACTGAACTAGTTGTTCCTGCTGACGGCTCATGGATTCAAATTTTTGTTTTTGCAGTTCTCCAGAAGTAAGCATATTTTTATGAAGATTATCCTGAAGCTCCATCCGTAATTCTCTGATTGTGCGATTCAATTCTTCCCGGTTTTCCTGCATCTGGCGTCTCAATAATTCGGATAGTTGGCTCATATCAGGTTGATTATTGCGGCCAATAAATACAAAAGCTAAAGTAATAACAAGTAAAATACTGTTTAGAATTAATAAGAATAAAATCATTATGCTATAGTTATTTGTCTGACAAAGATACTTAAACCAAGAATTATACAAATATATTTGTGACTATAATAAAAAAGATATTTTTTCTACCTTTGCCGTATATTAATTTAAAAATAAAACTAAAATGAAAACTTTAAACTATGCTAAAATCTTGCTGCTAATGGTAACCATACTGGGGATGACTTCGTGTGATAAATACTATGATGACGAATACTTGCGTAACAGCGATAATAAACTTTGTGGCTATAATTGGTGGTATTATTATCCTACAACAGAGGGGGGGGGAAGAGCGGCATGGTGCACCTTAACTTTACGATTCGAGAAAAATGGACGGGGAAGAGAAGTATATGAATACCAACGCGATCAGGGTGGTGAGATATATAAAACCATTACTAATAATTTTTCCTGGGAATGGATTAATAATATGGAAGGGCTTGTTATGATAACGGATGGCGTGGATAATATTTATTTTGATAATGTTTGGGTACGTGATTATTATTTATCCGGCGTATACGATGGAGAGAATATAACTTTCCTTCGTTAAGACAGTCCTAATTAGGACTGCCCAACTCCTTTCATTGTTAACTGTATGCGTTTTCGTTCTATATCAATACTTAGCACTTTTACAGTAACATGTTGATGAATGGATACAACTTCCGTTGGATCTGAGATATACCGGTCTGCTAGCTGTGAAAGGTGAACCAGACCGTTTTCTTTTATACCTATATCAACAAATGCACCAAAATTGGTAATATTTCCTACTATTCCCGGTAGAATCATTCCTTCCCGAAGATCTCCTATGGTACGGATGTTCTTATCAAATTCAAAAATCTGGATCATTTTTCTTGGATCTCTACCTGGTTTATCCAGTTCCTGCATTATATCTTTCAGTGTTGGTACTCCTATAGTTGGAGTAATATAGTTCTCTATTTTTATTTTATTCCTTAATTCTTTATTCCTAATCAATTCAGATACTTCACATTGAATATCTTTTGCCATTTGTTCAACAATATGATAACTTTCAGGATGTACTGCGGTATTATCCAATGGGCTCATCGCATCCGGAATCCGGAGAAAGCCTGCACACTGTTCAAAGGCCTTTGCACCCATGTGAGGAACTTTCATCAATTCTTTGCGAGAATTAAAGGCACCGTTTTCTAATCTGTAATTTATTATATTTTGCGCCCGTTGCGGTCCCAGGCCGGAGATATAAGTCAATAGATGGCTGCTTGCTGTATTTAAGTTTACACCAACAAGATTAACACAGTTTTCTACAGTCTGGTCCAATGCTTTTTTAAGTTTAGTCTGATCCACATCATGCTGATATTGTCCAACTCCAATTGACTTCGGATCAATTTTAACTAATTCAGCCAAAGGATCCATTAGTCGACGACCGATAGATACGGCACCTCGTACAGTCACATCGTAATCAGGAAATTCATCCCGGGCTATTTTGGAAGCAGAATATATGGAGGCTCCCTGTTCACTGACAACGAAAACCTGTAGAGCTCTGTCAAATTGTTGATTAGTCACGAAGTTCTCGGTTTCACGACTGGCGGTTCCGTTCCCTATTGCAATAGCCTGGATGTTATATGCCTCCACCATTTTTCGTAACTTGGAAGCAGCATCAGCTGTCTTATTTATAGGAGGGTGAGGGTAGATATTTTCATTATGAAGCAGATTTCCCTGTTCATCCAGACAAACCACTTTGCATCCGGTACGGTATCCGGGATCAATTGCCAATATCCTTTTTTGTCCCAAAGGAGGAGCTAAAAGAAGTTGACGTAGATTTTCAACAAAAACACGGATAGCTTCTTCATCTGCTTTTTCTTTTGATAATGAAGCGAATTCCGTTTCAATAGAAGGTTCAAGCAGACGTTTATATGCATCCTTAAGGGATTCAAGAACTTGTTTACTACTGTTATTATTACCTCGAATCAGTAATCTTTCTAATCTTTCGAGGCATTTTTCATCTTCAATGGTTATCTTAACTTTTAATAATCCTTCACTCTCTGCCCGCCTGATTGCCAGTAGGCGGTGAGAGCTGCATTTTTTTAATGAATCGGAAATATCGAAATAGTCTCTGTATTTAGCCGCTTCCTCTTCCTTACCTTTAACGACTTTAGCCGTAATTTGGGCTTGTCGGGAGAACTGGTTGCGGACCAGGTTCCTGACTTGTTCATTTTCATTTATATATTCAGCAATAATATCTCGGGCACCTTTTAAAGCATCCTCTACATTAACCACCTCACCCTTTACAAAAGGTTTGGCTTTTTCTTCAATGTTATTTTCCCCTTGCAACATAAGCAAAGTAGCCAGAGGTTCCAATCCTTTTTGACGGGCAACTTCCGCTCTCGTTCTACGTTTAGGCTTATAAGGCAAATAAATGTCTTCAAGTACTGTCAGCTCCCAGGTATCATCAATACGCTTTTTTAATTCATCGGTAAGTTTTCCTTGCTCCTCGATAGTTGTAAGAATTGTTTCTTTTCTTTTTTTGATTTCAGTGAGTTTATCATAATGCTCTTTTATGTCACTTATCTGTACTTCATCCAATCCACCGGTGATTTCTTTTCGATAACGACTGATAAAGGGGATGGTTGCCCCATCATTTAATAACAAAAGTGTACTTTTTACTTGTTTTTGTGTAATACTGAGTTTGTCAGATATTATTTCATTAAACAATTCCATCATGTATCTTTATTAATTTTTGATGCAAATGTAGATAATTATTTTCAGAAATGATAAATTAAACTTATATTTGCGAAAGCTGGGAAATCTATTTTACAATGCAATTATGAGCTATTGGCGGGGAGTGTATAAATATATTATTTTATTCTATATAGCAACATTTTGTTATGTAGGTAAATCTCAGCCTCTAATTCAAGATAGTGGACACCCTATATTAATAATCAGTTCTTATAATCCGGATTCACACAATACTTCCACAAATATTTCTGATTTTATAGATGAATATGACAAATTAGGTGGATTATGTCGTGTTCTAATCGAAAATATGAACTGCAAAAGTTTTTCCGAATCGCGATTATGGAAAAAAAGGATGAAAAATATTTTGGACAAATATAAGGGAAATAATCAGCCACGGCTCATTATATTATTAGGACAGGAAGCATGGGCATCTTATTTATCTCAGGAGGGTTTAGATTTAGTTAACATCCCGGTCTTGGCAGGAATGGCCAGTAAGAATGCTGTCATTTTACCAGATGAAAATGTCTCCTCATTGAAAGATTGGTATCCTGACCCCATTAATTTTATTTCAGATTCTCTGTCTCTTCCTATCAGAGGAGGTTTTATCTATGACTATGATTTGAAAAAAAATGTGCAATTGATACAGAAGCTATACCCGGAAACAGAAAATATAGCTTTTATATCTGATAATACGTATGGAGGAGTATCCATGCAGGCATGGGTGAGAGAAGAGATAAAAAAATACCAGATATAAATTTAATACTTCTAGATGGGCGTTCAAATACGGTTTATACTATAGTGGAGAAGTTACGGGAATTGCCAGATAAAACAGTAGTATTATTAGGAACTTGGAGAGTAGATGAAAATGACGGCTATTTTATGCAAAATGCCACTTATGCAATGATGGAAGTAATTCCGAAAGTTCCAGTGTTCTCTATATCTTCTATTGGTTTTGGGTATTGGGCAATCGGTGGAGTAATGCCTCAATATAAACTTTTCGGAAGAGATATGGCAAAACAAGCTATTGAACTTTTATCCGATAGTACTAATCAGAAAAATTATATATCTCTTATTGATAATCAATTGAAAGTTGATTATCAAAAAGCGAAAGAGCATGCTATCGATTTATCATTATTCCCTGATGAGACTGTTTTTGAGAATATTCCTCCTAATTTTTATGAGTTATATAAATCTCATATCTGGATTGCGTTTATTATATTTATTATTTTATTCCTGGCATTCCTTACATCACTTTTCTTTTACATCCGGACAAAGAAACTAAAAGATAAGCTTGAAATATCTGAAGCTGAATTGAGGATTGCCAAAGATGCAGCAGAAGAATCCAACCAACTAAAGAGTGCCTTTTTGGCCAATATGAGTCATGAAATCCGTACACCATTGAACTCGATAGTGGGTTTCTCGAACCTTCTAGTAACAACAACTAACACACCTGAAGAACAAAAAAAGTTATTTTGAGATTATTCAAAATAATTCAGACTTGCTTCTACGGTTGATTAATGACATATTAGATATATCCAGGCTGGAAACGGGAAAAGTAGCTTTTACTTATGAGAAATACGATATTGTGCAATTAGCCAGCCAGGTTATTAATACGGTAGAATATTCCAATAAAACAGATAATGAATTCTTTTTTGAATCTGAATGTACTGGTTTTGAACTAGACACGGACATACAGCGGCTGCAACAAGTCTTAATTAACTTATTATCCAATGCTGCCAAGTTTACAAAGAAAGGAAAAATTGTACTTCAGTTACAAATTGAAGAATTGAACAATAGAGTGTTATTTTCTGTTACGGATACAGGATGCGGAATTCCGGTAAATAAAATAAATACGGTATTTGAACGATTTGAAAAAATAAATGAAAATGCTCAGGGTAGTGGATTAGGCCTGGCTATTTGCCGATTAATCACTCGTAAATGGGGAGGAGATATTTGGGTAGATTCTGTATATACAGAAGGGGCCCGGTTTATTTTTTCCCATCCAATAAGCAGGCAAAAATAAACTATTTAAAATTACTCATTGTAAAACAGGATTTAATGACGCGAAACGTAATTTTTTATGTTATGCTTTTCTTCCATGCAATTATAGTTACAGCTCAGGAGAAGCAGATAAAACTAAAATTCATTGAGACGAGTGATATTCATGGTAATTTTTATCCCTATGATTTTATAAATAAGAAATTTTGCAGTGGAAGTTTGTCGCGCGTTCATGCGTATGTGCAGGAAAAAAGAAAACTTTTCGGAAATAATTTAATTCTTATTGATAATGGAGATATCCTTCAGGGACAACCTTCATCTTATTATTACAACTACATAGACACGACTTCTTCTCATCTTTGTGCAGAAATAATGAACTATATGAAGTATGATATCGGGAATGTGGGTAATCATGATATTGAAATAAGTAAAAGAAAACTGGATCGTTGGGTTTCTCAATGTAATTTCCCTATTTTAGGGGCAAATGTATTGGATGCATCTTCCGGTAAACCTTATTTTAAACCTTATGAGGTGATTGAAAGAGAAGGTGTAAAAATAGTTGTGCTAGGGTTGGTTACTTCTGCCATTCCAGTATGGCTACCGGAAGATTTATGGAAAGGACTTCGCTTTGAAGATATGGAAAAAAGTGCTAAAAAGTGGATAAAGATAATTCGGAAGAAAGAGAAACCAGATTTGGTAATTGGCCTTTTTCATTCTGGCCAAACAGAAGTTTTGTTAGGAAAGAAATATTGGGAAAATACTTCTCTTCGTATTGCAAAAAAAGTACCCGGTTTTGATATCATCATGATGGGACATGACCATATCGAAGATTGCAAAAGAATAATAAATAAAACCGGAAAGTATGTTTTTATGATCAATCCAGCTAATGATGGTGTTCTGGCAGCAGAAATTGATGTTACATTTCATTTGTCTGAAGGAAAGGTTACCCATAAAGAAATTACTGGATCATTAATTTCAATGGACAAATATCATCCTGGTGAAGAATTTATGATTAATTTTAAACCTCAATATGATGAAATCAATAAATTTGTTTCTACCCAGTTAGGTGTATTGGATGAGACAGTAACTTCCAGTAGCGCTTTTTTTGGTCCCTCACCCTTTATAGATATGATTCATGCTTTGCAACTGGATATAACCGGAGCTGATATCTCTTTTACCGCTCCTTTTGCTTATAACTCGGAGGTGCAGAAAGGAGATATAAAAGTAAGTGATCTGTTTGTTCTGTATAAATATGAAAACATGATTTATACAATGCGTATGACAGGTAAAGAGATTAAAAACTATCTGGAGGAATCTTATTCTTTATGGACGAATCGAATGAAATCTCCAGATGATAATTTACTGAACCTCAAAGAAAAAAATGACCGGAATAAAGGATTTGATGCTTTTAAATATTTTATTGCCCATTTTGATTCTGCTGCCGGCATTATTTATACAGTGGATGTGACAAAAAAGAAAGGAGATAAAATAAACATTATCAGTATGGCAGATGGATCTCCTTTCGATATGAAAAAAGAATATAGAGTTGCTATTAACTCTTTCAGGGGGAATGGAGGAGGAGAGCTGTTAACTAAAGGTGCTGGAATTCCGCAGGAGGAATTAAAAGATCGGGTTATTAGAACAACTGATAAAGATATGCGATATTATTTGATTCAATTTATTAAGCAACAGAAAGTTTTGCACCCACAAACACTGAATCAATGGAAATTTATTCCTGAGGAATGGACCATACCGGCAGCTGACAGGGATTGTGAAGCATTATTTGGAGTTAAAAGAAGAACATATGAGTGAGCAACTAATAATAGTATCCGGAAGTAAAGAAGACCAATATATTTCTTTACTCTCCCAATTAAAATCCCTTGTCGAAGACGAGACCGATTTAATAGCAAATCTGGCGAATGTTTGTGCAGCCTTAAAAGAATATTTCAACTTTTTCTGGGTTGGCTTTTATTTGGTAAAGAAAGATTCTTTGGTTTTAGGACCATTTCAAGGGCCTCTGGCTTGCACACGCATAAAAAAAGGAAAAGGGGTATGTGGTACTTCATGGGCCGAAAAGAAAACGATGTTAGTACCTGATGTTGATCAATTCCCGGGTCATATTGCCTGTAGTTCATTATCCCGTTCAGAAATAGTCATACCATTATTACATGAAGACTATGTATGGGGAGTTTTAGACATTGATAGTAAAGAGTTAAACGATTTTGATGAAATTGATCTATATTATCTTGAAGAGCTCTGCCATACCATTTTATCTAAAAAACATATGCCTTAGTAGTAACATATAGAATAAAGTCTATCTTTGCATTTTCAAATTATTGAGTAATTATAATGAGAGAAGCAAAGAGATTATTTTTTATCACTTCCCTTATCTCCCTATTTGCAGTACACCAGGTAAATATGCTTATATTTACACATGTACATTATGTAAATGGACGGACGATTACTCATACACATCCCAATAATGGTGAACATAGTCATACCAATGCGGAGTATATTTGTATATATTCATTATTTTCCCCCTTTTTAGTAACTTCTGTTATTTCTTACGTTTGTTCATCACAATTATTTATTTACCAGATAAATAAAATTAATTCGATTTTTCTTTCTAAAGAAATTCACCTTAAGATTCCAAGTTTAAGGGCACCGCCTTTCGTTAAAGCATTGCATTCCTAAAGACTAAATGTTAGAAGGTACATGCAAATTTATTCATTTTATTAATAGCCCTCATTCAAAAATTCCAATTAATCATTATTAAAATCAATGAGACATTTATTAATGATGTTTTTACTTGTGAGTATAAACATCGGAGTATTTGCTGTTACTCCAATAAAAAAAGGAAGTATTATTTCCGGACATGTAATTACAAAAGACAATGAAGATAACCTTCCATTTGCTACCATATTAATTCTAGAAACTGGAGATGGAACAGTAACCAATGAACAAGGTCAGTTTGAATTCCGTAAAATACAACCAGGAGAATATACCATACGGGTACAAGCCTTGGGGTACCAAACTCAGGATAAAAGAGTCATAGTAAGTACAGAGTTTGCGACTGTTGTTCATTTTAAAATGGTAGAGGAGAGTTTCATAACAGATGAAGTTGTTATTTCAGCTAATAGAAATGAGGTTGGACGAAGATCCGCGCCAGTAGTAGTGAATGTAATGGGACCGAAGTTATTTGAAATGATAAATTCAACAGACCTAGCACAATCCTTAAATTATCAGTCCGGATTACGGGTTGAGAATAATTGTCAGAATTGTGGTTTTCCCTAAGTACGTATCAATGGTCTCGAAGGGCCATACTCACAAATTTTGATAAATAGTCGACCTATTATCAGTGCTTTATCCGGAGTTTATGGGCTGGAACAGATTCCTGTGAATATGATTGACCGTATTGAAGTAGTGAGGGGAGGAGGTTCTGCTCTTTTTGGTGCCAATGCTGTTGGTGGAACAATAAATATAATAACAAAAGATCCAGTTAGTAATTCATTTCAGGTTTCAGGTTCTCTTTCTAATATGGATGGTCAATCCTGGGAACAATATTTTGGTGCCAATGTATCATTGGTAGGGAAGGACAATTCTTATGGTATAGCCTTGTATCAATCTTATCGTAATAGAAATCCTTATGATAGAGACGATGATGGATTTTCGGAAGTTGGTAAACTGAATATGAATACTTTTGGAATGAGAGCGTATTATCGTCCGACGCATATGAGCAAAGTTAATGTAGAGTATCATACAACTAATGAATTTCGCAGAGGAGGTAATGACTTTGACAAACAACCTCATGAAACTGATATTACCGAACAAACAAAACATATTATAAATAGTGGTGGTGCTAGTTATGACTACTTCTGGAACGAATATAAACATAAACTTTCAGCATATGCATCAATCCAACATGTAGACAGGAATAGTTATTACGGCGGCGGGCAAGATTTAAATGCTTACGGTAAGACAGATGACTTAACATGGGTAACAGGGGCTATGTATGTTACAAATATGGATAATTTTCTATTTTCACCTGCTACATTCACTGGAGGAATTGAATATCAGAATAACTCTTTGCATGATGTAATGAACGGATATAACCGTGACATGAGACAAAAAGTCCGAATTGGAGGTGGTTTTCTTCAAAATGAATGGAAAATGAATTTGTTTACTATTTTGCTTGGTGTACGCCTTGATAAACATAATCTGATTGATAACATGATATTCAGTCCTCGTGTTAATCTTATGTATAAGCCGAATGAAAAATTCCAGGGAAGATTAACTTATTCTACAGGTTTCAGAGCACCTCAGGCATATGATGAAGATTTACATGTTACTGTTGTACAGGGAACCGGAATGCAAATAAAATTGGCCGATGATTTACGGGAAGAACGATCTAATAGTTTTAGCGGTTCAATTGACTGGACGACAAATATAGGGCATTGGCAGGCAAATCTTTTGTTGGAGGGTTTTTATACAGATCTGCGTCATGTGTTTATGTTAGAGAGTATTGGTGAAAATGAAAATGGTGATCAAATAAAAGAACGTAGAAATGGTGATGGAGCTAGAGTATATGGAGTCAATCTGGACGCTAAATTAGCACATGGACGTGAAGCACAATTTCAATTAGGTTTTACGGCCCAACGCAGTGAGTATAAAAAAGATGAAGTGTGGACTAATGAAGAAGATCATCCACAAACTACCAAACGTATGGTGCGCACTCCCAATTATTATGGTTATTTTACTTTTTCTTCTGTTCCTCTTAAAAGGTTCGATTTTTCTGTTTCCGGGATTTATACCGGAAAAATGATTGTTCCTCATCTGGCCGGATATATTGAAGAACCACGTATGGAAAAGACTCCAGACTTTTTTGACGCTAATTTGAAATTGAATTATACTTTCCCCTTACGGGAACATTTAAAAATCCAACTCAATTGCGGGATTCAAAACTTATTTAATAGTTTCCAGAAAGATTTGGATAAAGGACCAGATAGAGATTCTGGGTATTTTTATGGTCCAACACAGCCGAGGACATTTTTCGTGGGCTTTAAAATAATGAATTAATAGTATAAAAACAATTACTTAATTTCAATAATGAAAAAGAGATAACAATCAGTGTAAATGTTATCTCTTTTTCCTGTATTACTTATATAAATTAAATATTTTCATTATTGAATTAAGCGACTTTCTTTCTCAAATCAACTACTTATTGTTACTTTTGAAAAGAAATTGTAACATTTATACCTTTCAAAAAGTTCGATATCTCCCAATGATTGTCCCGTTTCTCTTATTTTAAGACTATGTCTCTTGATTCTTTTTTTTTATTGTATAAGTTTGTATTAAAACAATGATGTTATGAATACTAATACCTCTACCACTAATCATTTAACTTCTACATTTCCGGCAGTTACAAACTCCAGAAAATTCGATTGCATTGAAAATGACTTTATTATTTTCAATGATTTGAGAAGTATGCCTTTGTACAAGACCCCCACTAGAATGGACACTTCTATTATTGCTATCTGTACGAATGGGTATAATAGGATAACTGTGAATATGCAAGAATATTATATTTCCGCAGGTACATTGTTAATCGCTTTTCCTGATCAAATACTACAGTGTTTGGAAATCAGTGATGACTTTCAGGGGATATTTATTGCGATTTCCCGCAAGATATCTGATGAGATATATCCAAAACTGAAAATCGTTTTACCCTTATTCTTTTATACTAAAGAATATCCTTGTGTTAATCTTTCATCTGATGAAATGAGTTCATTAATGGAATACTATGATATGTTCTGGAATAAGGTGAAAAGAGAAGATACTTATAAAAAGGACGTAATCCAGGGGCTGCTAATTTCCATGTATTATGAAATCTATGATATATACCGTCATAGAGTTCCAAGAAGATCCGAAAAAAAGAATAGAAAAGAAATCTTATTTGATCAATTCATGAGAATGCTCTCTGAAAACTATAAAAAAGAGAGAAGCGTTAATTATTATGCCCGTGAGTTATTCCTTACACCTAAACACTTATCTAGTGTAGTAAAAGAAGTAAGCGGAAAAACAGCCGGTGAATGGATTGACAACTTTGTTATTTTTGAAGCAAAATCCTTACTGAAATCTTCTCAAAAAAATATCCAGGAGATATCTGATGAGTTAAATTTCGCTAATCAATCTTTCTTCGGAAAGTATTTTAAGCATTACACCGGTATGTCTCCTAAAGAGTATCGGAAAAAATGATTTTTAAATGATGTATTGAGAACTAATTGATTCGTTATTTAAAACCCGTCTAATTGTTTCCGCAAACATACTTGCAATACTGAGCTGCTTCACTTTGGGGCAGCCTTTGCAGTATGGAATACTATCAGTGAAAACTATTTCTTGTAAAGCGGAGGAATTTACACGTTCTGATGCCGGATCAGACATTACACAATGGCTGGCAATGGCACGTACGGATTTAGCTCCTGCATCTAGCATTACATTGGCCGCCTTAGTTATTGTACCGGCAGTATCTACAATATCGTCAACTAATACAACATTTTTACCTTCTACATCTCCAATAATCTGCATAGTGGACACTTCGTTTGCTTTCGATCTTGTTTTATTCCCTAACACAAGGGGAACGCCCAGATATTTGGAAAAAGTACTTGCTCTTTTTGATCCACCTACATCGGGAGTCGCTATAACCAGATCTTCCAGATGCAAAGATTGTATGTATGGTAAAAATACCGCTGAAGCATATAAATGATCTACTGGTATGTTAAAGAAACCCTGTATTTGATCGGCATGAAGATCCATAGTAATTAACCGATCTATCCCAGCTACCGATAGTAAATCTGCTACTAATTTAGCACCAATTGAAACACGGGGTTTATCCTTTCTGTCCTGGCGAGCCCACCCAAAATAAGGTATTACCGCAATAACACTTTTTGCTGAAGCTCTTTTAGCCGCGTCAACCATCAGTAATAATTCCATCAGGTTATCGGAATTCGGGAAAGTTGACTGAACTAAAAATACATTTGCTCCACGAATGGATTCTTCATAAGAGACTGCAAATTCACCGTCAGCAAAATGAGTAATATTCATATTTCCTAACGGACATTTAAGACTGGCGCAGATTTTTTCTGCAAGATATCTCGATTTAGTTCCCGAGAATACCATAAATGGGGCTCTTGTACTCATTGATTATAAAAGGTAATTACCTATTAATTAATTAGGCTGCAAATTTATGAATTCTCCTCACATTAAACAAAGACTTATCGTAGAAAAATCTATTAACTCATTTTCTTTCTTTGATATCCGTTCAGAAGTTATAAATTCTTATCTTTGCCATTGAATTTCTATTATTAAACAATGAATAGTGATATTTATAGAACAATATCTACCTTATCAGAAGCAATATTTACTGAAAAACGAAGTAAATTTATTGCTTTTGCCATTCCTGTTACTACCCAGGAAGAAATAAAAGAATACCTGGAAATTTATCAGAAAAAATATTACGATGCCCGTCATGTGTGTTATGCCTACATGCTGGGACCGGAAAGAAAAGATTTTCGGGCAAACGATAACGGAGAACCTTCTGGCACGGCAGGAAAACCGATATTGGGACAAATCAATTCCAATGAACTTACAGATATTTTAGTTATCGTAGTACGTTACTTCGGAGGAATTAAATTAGGTACCAGCGGATTAATAACAGCTTATAAAGCTGCTGCTGCAGCAGCAATAGCAAATGCTGAAATAATAGAAAAAACAGTAAATGAAGAAATTACAGTCATGTTTGAATTTCCTTTTATGAATGATATTATGCGGATTGTTAAGGAAGAAGAACCTGAAATTGTATCCCAGTCATACGAGATGGATTGCACCATGACTTTGAAAATCCGGGAATCCAAGTTGGATAGATTACATTCTCGACTAAAGAAAGTAGAGACAGCCCGGATTTTAGAAGATAATTGAACAATAATTTAACGAATTTTGTATGCCTTTTGAAGCAACCAAAAGAGAATGGAGTGAAATATTTGCTTTTTTTCGATTACTGGCGGATGCCCACATTTGTGAAAGACAAATCGCAATGATTTATCGTGAAGAACATGATGGTCCTCGTCGGTATTATGTGGAAAATGAAAATATCAGAATAGAAGGAGAAAATATCTCAAAAGTAATTCCGAGAGAAGATTTCAGGATGGTAGCTGAGTTAATACTGGCTAGTATGAAATCTACATCTGAAGATATGATCGTATCTTCAGAAGGAGTTGAAGTCTTTTTAGATGAAGTAGAAATATGTAACCTGGAAGCTCAAGCGAATGACCGGCCGGATCTATCTATCGCATTCTGGCATCCGGCTGCCCCATTGACCGGATTCAGTATTCGGTCAAGATTAAGTAAGAGACTCCATTGCTGGACGGAGGACGTGCTGCTAATCTTAAATTTGAGCTTACCGGAATCAAATTTGCGGTTCCAACAATTAATAAAGTAAA
>JAJQFD010000014.1 GCA_021201335.1 Bacteroides sp.
AGGTTGTCCCAATCGGGACAACATCTTTTGTATATATATTACTTATTATTTTACAAATCTTAAAGCAATATCTCGGTCTTCAACACGTTGAGATTCAGGTGCGTTTGCACTATGTTTGGCATACTCATCCCCATATCCTTCAACTTTTACAACCTGTGAGCCTACACCACCTTCTTCCAATAATTTTTCGATAGTTTTGGCACGTTGTTTAGATACTTCCATATTAGCATCTTCACTACCTCTTCTGTCAGCAAAAGCAGCTACTCTTACTTTCACATCCTTATTATTTTTCAAAATAGAAATAATATTATTCAGCTGAGTTCTAGATCCACTTTTCAATTCGGTTCCACTACCAAATTCAAAAGCAATATTGTCAAATTCAAACCATCTATTTTGTAAGTCTTTATCAGATGCATTCTTAAAATCATTAGAATTAATGAAATTTAGAATATTTTGTTCTGTACCATTGCGATAAACGTGAATAGTTGTACCATCTGCTAAAGTCATAGTGGTGGTAGCCCGGGTTTCATTGCTGGTATTAGTACCCTGACTTTCACTGTAAGAAGCCGTACTTGTCATAGTCCTTGTATTGTCTCTGGCCTGACGTACAGTGTCGGTAACCATTGTTCTTTGGTTCGCCACTGTATCTGTATTACGATTTCTACATGAGCGCCATAAGATAATAATCAAAATCAACAAGATGATTATAATCAACCAAGTAACCCAACCATTTTTCTTTTTTACGGGTTCGTTACTAGGGGCATTCAGTGTATCTTTCAATCCAAAAGTACTCATCAATTCGGCAGGAATCATACCAATAAAAGTATTCTTTTGATTTTTGATCTCATCCTGAATCTTTCTTATACTCCATCCGTCTTTGGCTACTTTTTTTCCAAAATAACCCGCAAAAATAGGAGCTAACATCGATACCAATCGGTTGGTAGCAACTTTGGAAATACCGGCTTGTTTCGCGATAGGTGCCGTAAAGTCTGCAGCTCTATCACCCAACAAACTTTGCAAAAAGCTATCACCAATCCTTCTTTGATCTACAGTAGGATTCTCCTGACACAGAGGTTCCAAATTTCCCAACAAATCCAGATTTCCTGCCTCCGTGAGGATGTTTTTTATTTGTGGTGTAGTACCATCTTTGGCAAATACTCCTAATAGACTTGCGAAGATAGATGAAACTGCATTTGAAATATTTGCTTCTTTTTCTTCAACCACTCTTGCCGCATTTGTCATCATTCCAGGACTAACAAAGCGTTTTAATGAATCATAAAATTGTGACATAATTATACCTGTTTAAATATTTATAATTAATTCAGTTTATGAATCTTAAACAAGAAAACAGATGTTTAGTTTTTGAAATGATTTGAAAAATATTTAAAACAACAAACATTTCTTTTGTGCGAGTATTTCCTGAAAATGATTTTCTACACTCATACGCTAATCTTTCCTTACTTTTTTGTGGAAAATATTTCCAATATGGTAGTGGTTTTACATGTATATAATTCTACTTTCATATAGATATCATAGCATTCTATTTTTCCAGCACTTTTGTTTTTTATTGTAGAATGCTTAGCTATTTATATTTGAGGTGTGTACTTTCTTAACTTTCGTACAATATTATTTTAAGAACAGTGCTGTTCTTGATGAAAAACAGCGCTGTTTTTGGCAAATAATAGCGCCATTCTTAATGAAGAATAGCGCTGTTCTTGAAATTGAAGCATGGTAAAGTATAAAAAATAAAGCACTTAATTTATATAAAGTACTGGCTGAAAAGAAATTCAAATTTGCGGGAAGAGTTTATTTATAAGAAAAGGAAATCCGGAATATCCGGAAGAAATTGATAACTCATGTTGTCATAATTTATCCGACAACAATAATGCTTAATCCCGTTACTGACAATTAGATAATCTACTTTTAAGACCATATTGTAACGGGTAATCTGGTCAAAAACTTCCTGGGTAATTTCCACAGAAGGAGCTTTATATTCAACAACCATTTTTGCAGATAAATCACGCCTGTATAAAACTGTATCACATCGTTTGCTTGTATTATTCAATCTTATGCAAACTTCATTCGCCATCAATGCCTGGGGATATCCTTTATAATGAATCAGAAAATGAACGAAATGTTGGCGTACCCATTCTTCAGGAGTCAATGCTACGTATCTTCTACGGATTATATCAAAAATAACCTCTTTCCCGTTTTGCTGGATAATTTTACTTTCGTATGGAGGCAGGTTTAACAATAACATTTATTACTTTTGTAAGTTAAATAATGGATTCTCTTCGGAAGAATCACAAATTTAATGCTTTATTATGAAAACGAAGAACGAAATTGTAGCAAACTGGCTTCCCCGTTATACAAAACGAAAATTGGAAGACTTTGGTAAATATATATTATTGACTAATTTTTCAAAATACGTAGAAATCTTTGCAGAAGAATTTCAGGTACCCGTTTTAGGAAGAGATGCCAATATGATTTCTGCTTCTGCAGATGATATTACCATCATTAACTTTGGTATGGGGAGCCCTAATGCTGCTATTATAATGGATTTACTAACTGCTATTAAACCCATTGCCTGTTTATTTTTAGGTAAATGCGGTGGAATCAGCAAAAAAAATAAAATTGGAGATCTGGTATTACCCATTGCGGCTATTCGTGGTGAAGGAACATCAAACGATTATTTCCCACCCGAGGTACCATCGCTTCCGGCATTTATGCTTCAGCGTGCCGTATCATCATCAATCCGTGACCGGGGTCGGGATTATTGGACGGGGACCGTTTATACCACTAACCGGAGAATCTGGGAACATGATGAAGTTTTTAAAGAATATCTTCGTACCACCCGTGCTATGGCAGTTGATATGGAAACCGCAACTCTTTTCAGTGTAGGATTTGCCAATCATATACCAACCGGAGCTTTGCTGCTTGTATCCGATCAACCCATGATTCCGGAAGGAGTTAAGACTGATAAAAGTGATACACTTGTAACACAAACTTTTGTAAATGAGCATGTTCGAATTGGTATCGCTTCTCTCCGTATGATTATTGATGAGCAAAAAACAGTAAAACACTTAAAATTTGACTGGTAAATATATTATTTCAATTTATGGCAAAGAAAGAACTAATTTTTGATGAAATAATTCGCGAGCTAAATGCTGGAAATTATTATCCTATTTATTATTTAATGGGAGAGGAGTCTTATTTTATTGATAAAATTGCCGATTATATTACTGATAATATACTTACTGAAGAAGAAAAGGAGTTTAACCTGAGGGTGGTATACGGAATGGATACCGATATCTCTACTGTCATAAATTCAGCTAAAAGATATCCGATGATGTCTAAATACCAGATAGTTGTGGTGAAGGAAGCTCAATCTTTGAAAAATGTGGATGAATTAGTTTTTTATTTGCAAAAACCACAAAATTCTACAATACTGGTTCTATGCCATAAACATGGCTTACTGGATAAAAGAAAAAAACTTTCTGCTGAAATCGAAAAGAAGGGTATTCTATTCGAATCTAAGAAAATAAAAGAGGCTCAACTTCCTGTATTTATCAGTTCATATCTGAAACAGCGGTCTGTAGATATCGAGCCGAAAGCAGGAGCAATGCTGGCTGATTTTGTAGGAACAGATTTGAGTCGTCTTACCGGTGAACTTGAGAAACTGATCATTACTTTACCCTCCGGGCAGAGCCGTGTAACTCCCGATTTAATTGAAAAAAATATCGGAATTAGTAAGGACTATAATACCTTTGAGCTTCGTAATGCACTGCTTGAGAAGGATGTTCTTAAAGCTAATAAAATAATAAAATATTTTGAGGAAAATCCTAAAACTAATCCTATACAGATGACTCTTTCTTTGCTTTTTAGTTTTTTCTCTAATTTGATGTTAGCCTATTATGCGCCCGAAAAATCAGAACAAGGTGTTGCCGGTATGTTAGGATTACGTACTCCATGGCAAGCGAAAGATTATATTTCTGCAATGAGAAAATTTTCCGGAGTAAAGGTCATGGAAATAATAGGAGAGATTCGATATGCTGATGCAAAATCTAAAGGAGTTGGCAATATTTCCATGTCGGATGGAGATATACTCCGGGAATTAGTGTTCAAAATTTTACATTAATAAATTGTTGTATTTAGATTTTGCATATTACTTAAGAAGCAAAAGCAAAACTATATTTTGAATATTATAATCTTAATTTTACTCCTGCCACATACCTATCTAAATATCTCTTTTTTAGCTATTTTTTCTTTACATTAATCTTTAAAAAATTGCTCCGTTCTCTTTTTAATAATTAACTCTATCTTTCACGATAGAGGATAAAATAATCCTCACCTCAAAATTCCAGAAACATCTTTTGTACTTGATTATTATTACATTATATTTTTACAGATAAAAATTAATATAATAATAATGATTTCTCCTATTTAAATACTCCCATCTATAAAACCTACTAATAAAGCAAATTACATATTGAGACACAAAACTGTAAATGCCTTACAAATGAATTTTTTATATTAAAAATCTTTTTTTTAGAATTGATTAAGAAGATCGATAGCAATAATGCTATAAACGATTATAAATCAATCGTTTATGCCAAATATAAGCCTTTTATTTTTAAATATTTATGAGAAACTTTAAAGTAGGACGGAAATATGGCAAGCAAAGCAGATTAGAATCTTTATCCATTATAATTTTATATTATACAAAAGTAATTTTCGTCATATTAATTGTAATAACAACTATCCTAATATACAAATGTAATACCCAAGTATCAAGTGCTGGTTAATCACAAAAGTGAAATAATTTTATTTTTCAAACAGAATTCATTTATACACATATGTGATCTGATGGGGGCAGAATTCACAAAAGTACCCATCAATGGAGATGTATGCTTTAACTTTTAAAATATCTACATTATAAACGCTGATTATCAGCGTGATTCATACTATTTTTAAAGTATCACTTAATGTTTTAATTACTAAGCAATAAACAAATGTAATATTGCCATTTTTAGCTATAGTAATTAATTTATATGCATTTATAATCAATTAATTAAGAAGATTATCTAAAGTAAAATAGATACTATTAATTTATACAAATTTTTAGTGAGATACAAAAATATAATATCTTAGTAAATATTTAAAATTACTTTTATATTTATATGAATCACAAATGTAATTTGTATTTGTGAAGGATTAATATTACATTTGTGCGCTGCATAAAAATGAATTTACAATTGTAAAAAACCTCTATTATGGAAATAAAAGACAGAATTAACCTTGTGATGGAGAATGAAAATATGAAATCTGGGACTTTTGCAGAAAGCCTGGGTATGATACAATCCACTTTATCCCATATCCTGACGGGAAGAAACAAACCTAGCTTAGAAGTTATTATGAAAATCCATAAAAAATACCCATATATAAATTTGGAGTGGTTACTTTATGGTACAGGAGAAATGATGGCGGAAGAAAAGTCTCCTTCATCATCTATATCGCAGGGAAATTTACCTTCTTTATTCGATCAGAATCCCGTAAATCCGTCCAGTTTTACTGCTGAACTGAAAAATCGCAAGGAAATCGCATTAGAAACCACTGAAAAAGCACCTAAAGAGACTGTAATTCAGGAAATTAAGTATATTGAAAAGCCTCACAGAAAAATTACTGAAATAAGAATTTTCTTTGATGATAACACTTATGAAATTTTCCGACCAGAAAAATAGATTAATTTTCCTACTTTTGTATATCAATACAATTTTACTCCTCCATTAATTACATGAAAAAATTTATTTTAGACCTGACTGTCAAAGAGAATATTAAGTTGAATGATACAAATGTATTACTTAAATTGACTTCGCAGGATGAATTGCCGGAAATGAAACCTGGCCAATTTGCCGAGATACGAGTGGATGGATCTCCCACCACTTTTTTACGTCGTCCTATATCTATTAATTATGTGAATAAAACCCTCAACGAAGTCTGGTTTTTAGTGCAATTGGTGGGTAACGGTACCAAGCGCATTGCAGATATAAGAAAAGGAGATGCACTCAACGTTATGTTGCCTCTAGGCAATACCTTTACTATGCCTGTTGAAACTTCTGAGAAATTATTGTTGATTGGTGGTGGAGTTGGAATAGCCCCTATGTTATTTCTTGGAGAACAACTTTTTTTACAAGGTTCTAATCCAGTTTTTCTCTTAGGTGCACGGAGTAAGAAGGATTTGTTACAATTGGAAGACTTCGCCAAATATGGAGAAGTATATACTACTACGGAAGATAGTAGTTATGGAGAAAAAGGATATGTTACCCAACATTCCCTATTAAATAAAGTAAAATTTGACAGGATATACACGTGTGGACCTAAACCAATGATGATGGCCATAGCTAAATATGCGAAAGCCAATAAAATCAATTGTGAAGTTTCTCTGGAGAACACTATGGCTTGCGGCATAGGAGCCTGTCTTTGTTGTGTCGAAAATACAATAAACGGTCATGAATGTGTGTGTACTGAAGGCCCCGTTTTTAATATTGAAAAACTACTATGGCAGATTTAAATGTAAATATAGGCGAATTGAGAATGAAAAATCCGGTGATGACAGCTTCCGGTACTTTCGGATATGGAGAAGAGTTTTCTGATTTTATTGATATTGCGCGAATAGGCGGTATTATTGTGAAAGGGACTACTCTTCACAAACGTGAAGGAAATCCTTATCCTCGTATGGCGGAAACCCCTTCAGGTATGCTGAATGCAGTTGGATTGCAAAATAAAGGGGTCGATTATTTCGTAAATACCATATACCCTCGTATAAAATCTATAAATACAAATATTATTGTAAATGTTTCTGGGTCGACCATAGAAGATTATGTAAAAACTGCGGAAATTATTAATGAACTTGACAAAATTCCTGCTATAGAGTTAAACATTTCTTGTCCCAATGTTAAGAAAGGTGGAATGGCATTTGGAGTTACTTGTCATGGAGCAGCAGAAGTTGTTAAAGCTGTGCGTTTAGCTTACAAAAAGACACTTATAGTAAAACTCTCTCCGAATGTTACAGACATTACTGAAATAGCTCGCGCAGTGGAAGAAAATGGTGCCGATAGTGTTTCATTAATTAATACAATGTTGGGAATGGCTATCAATGCTGAAACTAGACGCCCCATACTTTCAACCATAACTGGCGGTTTATCAGGACCAGCAGTCAAACCTGTTGCTTTACGTATGGTATGGCAGGTTGCTAAAGCAGTAAAAATTCCAATCATAGGATTAGGAGGTATAATGAGCTGGAAAGATGCAGTGGAGTTTATATTAGCTGGAGCTTCCGCTGTTCAAATTGGCACAGCAAACCTCATTGATCCAACTATAACTGTTAAAGTAATAGATGGTATTAATAATTACTTAGATAGGCATAATTACAAAAATGTAAGGGATATAACTGGAGCGCTTAAGGTATAATAAATTTCAGAAATAGACCATTCGCACATTAAGATTGAACCTTTTGCTAATTTAACAAATAAATAAATTGAGAAAGATAAACATTTATTGATATCTTTCTCTTTCTTTTATTATTCCTCTAAAAGATCGGGACGAATCCTTCGGGTCCTTTCCAATGATTGCTGAATTTCCCATTCTTTTATTTTAGCTTCATGCCCGGAAAGTAAAATATCAGGAACTTTCCATCCGTTATATTCAGCAGGTCGGGTATAAACCGGAGCAGCTAATAAATTATCCTGGAATGAATCTGATAAGGCAGATTGCTCATCCGAAATAACTCCTGGAATAATACGTATGATTGCATCTGAAATCACAGCTGCTGCCAGTTCACCACCAGTGAGAACATAGTCACCAATGCTGATTTCTTTCGTGATAAGATGTTCGCGTATTCGGTAATCAATACCTTTAAAATGTCCACAGAGTATAATCAAATTTTCTTTCAGGGAAAGGTTATTAGCTATTTTTTGATTAAATTGTTCACCATCCGGAGTAGTGAAAATTACTTCATCATAATTTCTTTCTTCTTTCAGTGAATTGATACAGCGTTCGATAGGTTCTATTTTCATCACCATACCAGCAAAACCACCAAAAGGATAATCGTCTACCCGCCGGTGTTTATCAACCGCATAATTGCGAAGATTGTGAATATGGATCTCCGCTAGGTTCTTATTTTGAGCCCGTTTCATAATGGAACAATTGAAAAAACCTTCTATCATTTCGGGAAGTACGGTAATAATATCGATACGCATATTTTTAATTTTCGGCAAAATTAAGAATATTCGAATAGAAACAGCTATTTTTGCCGAAAACAAAATAGATATATGACTCCGAAAGACAGAATAGATAAGTTACGCGCTGAACTTCATCAACACAACTATAATTATTATGTATTAAATACTCCTGAAATCTCCGATAAAGTATTTGATGATTTAATGAGAAAATTGCAGGATATGGAAGAACAATATCCGGAATATAAGGATGAAAGTTCGCCTACTATGCGGGTGGGCAGTGATTTAAATAAAAATTTCACGCAGGTTACCCACAGATATCCGATGCTTTCATTGGCTAACACATATTCTGAACAGGAAGTTATTGATTTCTATGATCGTGCTCGTAAGGCATTAAATGAGGATTTTGAAATTTGTTGTGAATTAAAATATGATGGGACATCTATTTCACTTATTTATGAAAACGGAAGATTAACACGTGCGGTAACCCGGGGTGATGGTGAAAAAGGAGACGATGTGACAGATAATGTAAAAACAATCCGAAGTATTCCACTTATTCTTCATGGAAATAATTATCCGGCTTCTTTTGAAATAAGAGGAGAAATACTTATGCCATGGAAAGTGTTTGAAAAATTGAATAAGGAAAAAGAATCTCGCGAAGAACCTCTTTTTGCCAATCCAAGGAATGCTGCTTCGGGTACATTAAAGCTACAAAACTCCGCCATTGTAGCCTCTAGAAAACTTGATGCCTATTTGTATTATCTTTTAGGTGAGAATCTTCCCTGTAACGGGCATTACGAGAATCTGCAGGAAGCAGCTAAATGGGGATTCAAAGTACCACCAACCATGCGAAAATGTCAAACACTAAGCGAAGTATTTGAATATATAAAGTTTTGGGATATTGAACGCAAAAATTTACCAGTGGCAACGGATGGCATTGTTTTAAAGGTAAATAATTTGATCCAACAACGAAATTTAGGTTTTACAGCTAAATCACCTCGATGGGCTATTGCTTATAAATTTCAGGCAGAACGGGCACTCACTCGTCTGGATAAGGTAACTTATCAGGTAGGAAGAACAGGCACAGTTACTCCTGTGGCTAATTTGGAACCAGTACAACTCTCCGGTACCGTGGTAAAACGTGCTTCTTTACATAACGCAGATATTATTGAAGGACTTGATTTGCATATCGGTGATATGGTATATGTAGAAAAAGGAGGTGAAATTATACCTAAAATCACAGGAGTAGATTTTTCTGCGAGAAGTTTCATGCTAGGAGAAAAGGTGAAATTTGTCACTGTTTGTCCGGAATGTTACAGCAAATTAATCCGGTATGAAGGAGAAGCTGCTCATTATTGCCCGAACGAAACTGCCTGTCCGCCCCAGATTAAAGGAAAAATAGAACATTTTATCAGTCGTAGAGCCATGAATATTGATGGCCTCGGACCAGAGACTGTTGATTTGTTTTTTAAAATTGGTTTAATAAAAAATACAGCTGATTTATATGCCCTTAAAACTGATGATATCAAAGGACTAGACCGGATGGGAGAAAAATCAGCCACGAATATTATTAAAGGAATTGAAAATAGTAAAGAAGTTCCATTTGATCGCGTTATTTTTGCTTTGGGTATTCGTTTTGTAGGGGAGACAGTTGCCAAGAAGTTAAGCAAATCTTTTGCTAATATTGATGAACTGCGAAATGCGGATTATGAGAGGTTAATACAGATTGATGAAATAGGTGGCCGAATAGCGCAGAGCATTCTTGCATATTTTTCTAATGAATCAAACCAAATATTGGTTGAACGATTAAAAGACGCAGGTTTACAATTCAGTCGTTCGGAAGAAGACTTGAACAGTTATACCAATAAATTGGCAGGACTGTCAATCGTTATCAGTGGAGTATTTATGCATCATTCAAGAGATGAATATAAAGAACTGATTGAAAAAAACGGCGGAAAAAATGTGGGAAGTATTTCTTCTAAAACCAGTTTCATCCTGGCAGGAGATAATATGGGGCCAGCCAAACTGGAGAAGGCACAAAAATTAGGAGTACGTGTTGTCACTGAAGAGGAATTTCTTTCCATGATTTCCTAATAAAATATGTTTTAAATACAATTTAATGTAACCAGATAGACATAATACAAAGAAAATATTTGTACTTTTGCGTCTATTAAATTCAAGAGATATAAAACTCCATGATACATCCAAGTCGATTACAAGGAATGGGAGTCGCACTGATTACTCCTTTCAAACAAGATGAGAGTATTGATTATGATGCTTTAATTCGAATGGTTGATTATCTGCTGAAAAATAATGCCGACTATCTTTGTGTTTTAGGAACTACAGCAGAGACTCCTACACTGACAGATGAAGAAAAAAAAAGAATCAAAGAAATCGTTACAGAACGTGTAAATGGTAAAATTCCAATCATATTAGGGGTAGGCGGTAATAACACACGTGCGATTATACAGCAATTAAAAAGTGACGATTTTACCGGTGTTGATGGAATTTTATCTGTTGCACCCTATTACAATAAGCCATCCCAGGAAGGTATCTATCAGCACTATAAAGCAATAGCAGAAACGACTGATCTGCCCATAATATTGTATAATGTGCCTGGACGTACCGGAGTGAATATGACAGCTTCTACAACTTTGCGCATTGCTGGTGACTTCAAAAATGTAATTGCAATAAAAGAAGCTTCAGGGAATATCAGTCAGATGGATGATATCATCAAGAACAAACCTTCTAATTTTGAAGTTATTTCCGGAGATGACGGTATTGCATTTCCATTAATTACACTGGGAGCTATTGGTGTCATCTCTGTTATCGGTAACGCCTTTCCTCGTGAATTTAGTCGCATGACGCGCCTTGCTTTACAAGGCGATTTTACCAATGCATTAAAAATACATCATCGATTTACCGAATTATTTGATTTATTATTTATTGATGGTAATCCGGCTGGTGTAAAATCCATGTTGAATGCAATGGGAATGATTGAAAACAAACTTCGTTTACCTTTAGTTCCTACTCGTATCACAACTTTTGAAGCTATTCGCAAGGTTTTGAATGAATTAAACATTAAGTGTTAATAAACTGAGAATGAAGTTCCATATTCATCCAGACTACATCTCACTTGAGAAACTGATAAAAAAAATTCCTGATGGAGATTATAAAACTCAGGAAACTTATCGTAATATCAGAAATACTGTCTCACGGATATCTTTGGATGGAGAAGTTTATGTGCTAAAAAAATATAAAGTTCCCAATTTTATTAATCAAGTAGCTTATTCTTTTTTTCGGAAAAGTAAGGCTCGAAGGTCTTTTGAATATGCAGGAAAGCTTCTGAAATTAGGTATTACAACTGCCCAACCAGTAGCTTATATTGAAGAAAGGAAGAATGGGCTTTTTCGTACTAGTTATTTCCTGTCCGAATGCCTTGAATATCCAATTATAGGAACAGTAGATTTTCTCTATAGACCTGAAAATGAGGAAATAAAAAAAGATTTTCTCATTTTCACGGCTGAGTTGCACGAACGCCGAATTATACACAAAGATTATAATCCTAGCAATATTTTTTACTTTAAGAAGGGTATTCGATATTCTTTTGCTCTCGTAGATATAAATCGTATGTCTTTTAACAAAGGTAATCTCTGGAGTTATATGAAAACATTTAATCAATTGGGTGTTGATTTAAGGCATATGTACGACATGATAGCTCCTTATGTTAAAGCAAGAAATCTCAATTTGGAGAACTGTTTTACTATTTTTTTGCTTCACCGCAAATATTTTTCCTTGCGAAATAATAGTAAGAGAAAGTTTAAGAAGCATTTTTGATCTTTCCGCAGCCATACCATAATAAAAAATCCTCTACAATTTCTTGTAAAGGATTCGTTGTGATCGCGACAGGATTCAAACCTGTAACCGGCTGATCCGTAGTCAGCTACTCTATTCAG
>JAJQFD010000050.1 GCA_021201335.1 Bacteroides sp.
GTTAAATAATCAATGTATTTGTAGTTATTTTCCCGGAACTTTTCTCTGATTTAATTAGAATGCTTCATTTTTCTGAATGCACAAAATAGAAGAATAAACAAATCGTTCTAATTAATTTATACTTTTTCTTCCTGAATATGCATCAGTAGACGAAATAGGTTGGCTGGCTAGGCTTATTGTACTTGCACAATAAGTATAGACTGCATGGATAGTAGGCGTACTCTATTTCCTACTGCAAACCTTATTCAATTTACCTCAAATGCTACCGGAAGTTGAGTAAATTCCTATCGGCTTAGCAACGTAAATCAACTTCTTTTTTAGTTGATTTATTATTCACTTAATTATTTATACTCCAGGAAATTATCCACAAAAGTATCAATAGTCTCATACTTAAATAATGTGTCTTTATTCCAAAATACAAGGGTACAAAACTGTAAATCATTAACATAAGGAGATAAAGCAATAGGATGTTTTGATAACTCAGTGTATTCTAGGAGTCGCGAGTTTGCTGATCGCATACAATTTCTGGGTGACAATATTTATAAGTCTTCCATTGACAAGTATTTAAAAGATATACCTATAATATATTCTGATAACTTCAGTAATCTTAAATTCCTTTTACTCATCTCAATACATTACCTTATAAAACATGAGTTTTTTTATAAAAAGAAGTAAATAGGGCATTAATTCGCTCTATTTTTTGTAATTTTGCGCTTTTTAGTGCTCGTGTAATTTGCTCATTCTTTGAAAGTAAATTCGAACAAGCACTGGAGTTAGAATGAAATTTCGCTAAATATAATAATAAAGATATAAGATCGTGGGAGAAACCAAGTACATTTTCGTAACAGGTGGTGTTGCCTCTTCATTGGGAAAAGGTATTATTTCATCTTCTATAGGTAAATTGTTACAAGCAAGAGGATATAAAGTTACTATTCAAAAATTCGATCCCTACATCAACATTGATCCGGGCACATTAAATCCTTATGAACATGGAGAATGTTATGTAACTGTAGATGGGCATGAAGCCGATCTTGACCTGGGCCACTATGAACGTTTTTTAAGTATTCAGACCACTAAAGCCAATAATATTACTACCGGACGGATCTATAAAAGTGTGATCGACAAAGAACGTCGGGGAGATTTTCTTGGAAAAACAGTTCAGGTTATACCTCATATTACAGACGAAATCAAACGGAACATAAAACACTTGGGATCCAAATACAAATTTGATTTTGTAATCACAGAAATAGGTGGAACAGTGGGTGATATAGAATCATTGCCGTATCTGGAAAGTATCCGTCAGCTAAAATGGGAAATGGGAAACAGTGCCCTATGCGTTCATTTAACATATGTGCCTTTTCTGGCTGCTGCTAAAGAACTAAAAACAAAACCTACCCAGCATTCTGTAAAAGAGTTACAGTCGTTAGGTGTACAAGCAGATATTCTGATGCTCCGTTCGGAACATGAATTAGGAGCAAGCATTCGAAAAAAAGTAGCCTTATTCTGTAATGTGGAAGAAGACGCTGTGGTTCAATCGGTGGACGTACCAACGATCTATGAAGTTCCTTTAAAAATGCAGGAACAAAATGTCGATAAAATCATTCTCCGTAAAATGGGACTTCCGATTGGCAAAGATCCCGAGTTAGTTCCCTGGAAAACCTTCTTATGCCGTCGGGCAAATGCTACAGAAGAAGTTACCATTGCATTGGTAGGAAAGTATGTAGAATTACAGGATGCTTATAAATCAATTCTGGAATCGTTATCTCAGGCAGCTACTTATAATGACCGAAAGCTTATTATAAAATATGTACAGTCGGAAGAATTGACAGATGACAATATTGCAGAAAAACTGGCCGGTGTCGATGGTATCGTAATTTGTCCCGGATTTGGATCCAGAGGTGTCGAAGGTAAATTCGTAGCCACCAGATATACCCGTGAAAACGACATACCTACATTTGGTATTTGTTTGGGTATGCAATGTATGGCTGTTGAATTTGCCCGGAATGTATTAAATCTTACGGGTGCCAATTCGGTAGAAATGGATGAAAAAACACCTTATAACGTGATTGACATTATGGAAGAGCAAAAAGCGGTGACCAATATGGGTGGAACTATGCGTTTGGGGGCTTATGAATGTGTAATCAATCCAAATTCCAAAGTTTACGAGGCTTATCAGGAAGAACATATTCAGGAACGTCATCGCCATCGGTACGAATTTAATAATGCTTTCCGAAACCAATATGAGAATGCTGGCATGAAATGTGTAGGGACCAACCCGGAATCTGATTTAGTCGAAATCGTAGAAATCCCTGAACTGAAATGGTATATTGGTACGCAGTTTCACCCGGAATATAGTAGCACGGTCCTAAATCCGCATCCCTTATTTTTATCATTTATAAAAGCCGCCATTAACAAATAATTCACTAACATAATATATTGCGTTTAATAAACATCTTATGGATAAAAATACCATAATCGGACTTGTACTTATCGGACTGTTGCTCATTGGCTTCAGCTATTTTAGTCGCCCTGATGAAGCACAAATGGCTGCATGGCAACATTATAACGATTCTATCACGGCTGTCAGACAGCAGGAAGAAGCAGTGAAAGCAAAAGCTGCAGCAGCACTGGCGAATGAAAAAGATGAAATTGCTTCGGATTCAACAGCTACTTTCTTTGCTTCTTCACAAGGTGACGAGTCTTTTATTACCATCGAAAACGAAGTCGTCAAAGTTATTCTGACGAATAAAGGAGGTCGGGTATATTCTGCTACCTTAAAAGAATACAACGATCAGGAGAAAAAACCATTGGTGCTATTTGAGGGAGAAGATGCACTTTTGAACTTTTATTTCTTCAATCGAAAAGAAACCATTCAAACCAAAGATCTCTATTTTACACCCATTGATCAGACAACCAATAGTGTAACGATGCGTCTAAGTGCAGATGCTGATAGTTACATTGATTTCTTTTATGTACTACATCCCAACAACTACATGATGGATTTTACCATTCAGGCAGTAGGAATGAGCGATAAGTTGTCTGCAACCACTCATTATACCAACATTGAATGGAATCAAAGGGCCCGTCAGCAAGAACGGGGTTCTACATATGAAAACCGTCTGTCCAACCTTTCTTATAAATTCACCCAAGACGATACGGATCATTTATCCGAATCAAAAGATGATGAAGAAACACTAACCAACCGTCTTGACTGGATTGCTTTTAAAAATCAGTTCTTCTCCTCAGTATTTATTGCCGACCAATCGTTCGAAAACAGCATACTGAAATCCAGAATGGAAAGACCCGGTAGCGGATATATCAAAGACTATGAGGCAGAAACAACCACTTTCTTTGATCCGACTGGTGAGAAAGCTACTTCAATGCATTTCTATTTTGGACCTAACCATTATAAAACACTTAAAGCATTTGATAAAGGACGGACAGACAAACTGGAACTTGACAATCTGGTTTATCTGGGATGGCCCGTTATCCGATGGATCAACAAGTGGGTAACGATTAATATCTTCGACTGGCTGACAAGCTGGGGATTAAATATGGGTATCGTATTGTTATTGATGACTATCATTGTGAAGATAGTTATCTTCCCTGCTACCTGGAAAACATATATTTCGTCAGCCAAAATGCGGGTATTGAAACCGTATATTGACAAGATCAACGAAAAGTATCCAAAACAAGAGGATGCTATGAAAAAACAGCAGGAAGTTATGGGACTCTATAGTCAGTATGGAGTGAGTCCTATGGGAGGCTGTTTGCCAATGTTATTACAATTTCCAATCTTGATGGCTCTCTTCATGTTTGTGCCGAGTGCAATTGAACTCCGTCAGGAAAGCTTCCTTTGGGCCAGCGACTTATCTACATATGATGATGTCATCAAGCTGCCGTTTAAAGTACCATTCTTGGGTAGTCATTTAAGTCTCTTCTGTTTGCTGATGACAATTACCACCATTTTGAACACCAAATTTACGATGGATCAGCAAGGTGCAGCACAACAACAGATGCCTGGAATGAAGTGGATGATGTATTTAATGCCTGTTATGTTCTTGTTTGTTTTAAACGATTTCCCTGCTGGCCTTAACTATTATTATTTCATTTCAACTTTGATCAGTGTACTGACCATGATTGTATTGCGTAAAACCACCAATGAAGAAAAATTATTGGCACAGCTGGAAAACAATAAAGCCAAAAACAAGACCAAAAAGAAGTCTGGTTTTGCCGCCCGACTAGAAGCTATGCAAAAAGAACAGGAAAAGCTAGCGAAAGAAAGAGCAAAGAACAAACGATGAATTAAGACCTATAGACAAAACTAAATTACATCTTTATTTATGAGAAAGAAAATTATTTTTATGATGGTGATGTTGTGCGGTATTGCAACAACCTCAATGGCTCAAATCAAAATTGGCGGAAAAAAAATTAATGTGACTAAAGCCGTACAAGCCGGTACGGATGCGGCCAAAGCAATTACACTGTCGGATGCTGATATTGCTACGATCTGCAAAGAGTATATGGAATGGATGGATACACATAATCCGGTAGCATCTCCTGAAAGTGAGTATGGTAAACGTCTCAAAAAAATTATTGGAGATATTACTGAAGTGGACGGAATGAAAGTAAACGTTGCTGTTTACGAAGTTATCGATGTGAATGCTTTTGCATCGGGTGACGGAAGTGTCCGTGTTTGTGCAGGCTTAATGGATGTTATGACAGACGATGAAGTATTTGCTGTAATTGGCCATGAATTAGGACACATTGTAAATACAGACGTTAAAGATGCCATGAAGAATGCTTACCTTCGTTCGGCTGTAGCAAACGCTGCCGGTTCTGTAAGTGAAACAATCTCTAAACTTGGCGACTCGGAATTCGGAGCAATTGCCGAAGCACTTGCATCTGCACAATTCTCTCAAAAACAAGAAAACCAGGCTAACGATTATGCTTTTGAATTCTGCATAAAAAACAATGTAGATCCTTATGCCATGCATAAATCACTGAACCGATTAGTTGAATTATTCGAAAGCGGTGGTGAAACTACTTCAAAAGTGCAACAAATGTTTTCTACCCATCCCGGCAGCCAAAAACGCTCCGCCCGTATGAAAGAAAAGGCAGATAAGCATACCAATAAATAAGATAATTATTTTCATTTACACAAAAAAGGAAGCTATGGCTTCCTTTTTTGTTTCCAACAATTTCATAACTTTGTATATTTCAAAAATAAATGATAAACATTCTTGTATGAAACCAGTAAACCTTTTAATGATGTCAGTAGTAGCTATAACGTTGGGATCTTGTGGAAATACTCAAAAGGACTCACAGCAAAACCAGGTACTGATTGAAAAATCAACCATTCAGATAAAAGACGGACGTATGACGCCGGAAGCTTTATGGGCTATGGGACGCATCGGAGTCATGGCAGTCTCTCCGGAACAACAGAAAATAGCTTATACGGTGGCTTATTATAGCGTACCTGAAAATAAAAGTAACCGGGAAGTATTCGTAATGAATGCGGACGGATCAAATAATCAGCAGATTACTCGAACTACTTTTTCTGAGAACAGCATTGTCTGGATTAAACAAGGAACGAAACTAGCCTTCCTCTCAACGGAAAGCGGCAGTAGTCAAATTTGGGAAATGAATCCAGATGGCAGCGGCAAAAGACAGTTAACTAATTGTGACAAAGACATTGAAGGTTTTTCCTTTTCCCCAGATGAAAAGAAACTGTTGTTTATCTCTCAGATAAAAACAGTGGAAAGTACAGTTGAAAAATATCCGGATCTGCCTAAAGCAACAGGTGTTATTGTAGATGACCTAATGTATAGACATTGGGATGAATGGACCACAACTGTTCCCCACCCTTTCATTGCTGATTTTGATGGAAACTCTATTTCAAATGTAATTGACATCCTCTCTGGAGAGCCTTACGAAAGTCCAATGAAGCCTTTTGGAGGAATTGAACAATTGGCCTGGAATATAACTTCTGACAAAGTAGCTTATACTTCACGCAAGAAAACTGGAAAACAATATGCCGTATCTACCAATTCAGATATTTATGTTTATGACCTGAATACTAAAAAGACTGTCAACATTACGGAAGGTATGATGGGATATGACACCAATCCAAAATATTCTCCAGATGGTAAAAGTATTGCCTGGCTGAGTATGGAACGTGACGGATATGAATCGGATTGGAACCGCTTATTCATCATGAATCTGGAAACCGGCGAAAAACGTTTCATCAGTAAAGCACTCGATTCAAACGTAGATGATTATTGTTGGAGCGCTGATTCCAAAACTATTTATTTCACCAGTGTCTGGCATGCCACATCGCAGATTTATCAAGTAAATGTAGAAACCGGAGACCTGAAAGTATTAACGAATGGTATTCATGATTATGTTTCTGTAGCTCTTTGTGGTGACAAACTTATTGCCCAAAAACATTCTATGAGTATGGCAGATGAGATCTATGCAGTTGATATGAATGGTCGGGATACTCAGCTCACTTTTGAAAACAAACACATTTATGATCAACTGGAAATGGATAAAGTGGAAGAAAGGTGGATTACAACAACGGATGGTAAAAAGATGCTTACCTGGGTTATCTACCCACCAAAGTTTGACCCGGACAAAAAATATCCGGCTATTCTATATTGTACAGGTGGTCCACAGAATGCAGTAAGCCAGTTTTGGTCATACCGTTGGAACATGCAAATCATGGCAGCGAATGATTATATCATCGTAGCTCCTAACAGAAGAGGCCTACCCGGATTTGGTCTGGAATGGAATGAGCAAATCAGCGGTGATTATAGCGGACAAGCCATGAAAGATTTGCTAACAGCTATAGATGAAGTCAGCAAAGAACCTTTCATCGATAAGAATAAACTAGGCTGTGTAGGTGCAAGCTTCGGAGGGTATTCGGTATATTGGTTAGCCGGAAACCATAACAAACGGTTCAAAGCATTTATTTCACATGATGGTATCTTTAACATGGAGGCACAATACTTGGAAACGGAAGAAGTATGGTTTGCCAACTGGGAT
The DNA here is from genome assembly GCA_021201335.1 of Bacteroides sp. GTDB lineage: Bacteria > Bacteroidota > Bacteroidia > Bacteroidales > Bacteroidaceae > Bacteroides. Next base: position 7,048 of record JAJQFD010000050.1, read on the forward strand.
ATGGGAGGTCCATTCTGGGATAAAAATAATACGATCGCACAACGTACCTTTGCCAATTCACCTCACCGATTTGTAGATAAATGGGATACTCCTATTTTATGTATTCACGGAGAAAAAGATTATCGGGTATTATATACTCAAGGAATGACAGCTTTCAATGCTGCAGTACTCCGGGGAATACCAGCAGAATTATTACTCTATCCGGATGAAAACCACTGGGTATTAAAGCCACAGAACGGAATTCTATGGCAACGTACCTTCTTTAAGTGGCTGGATAGATGGCTTAAATAGATTACAGAGATCAGAAGTAGCCAAATAGGGGAAAGAAAATCTAATTGATTTTCTTTCCCCTATTTTTATATCAAAATAATCAACAAGAAGATAATTTTGCGTATATTTATCGTAAAATTCAAAAATAAACAAACTTTTAGTTATGAAAATAAATATCCTGGTATGCGATTGGTTTGATGGATTATTACCTGATTTTGTTTCTCACTTTCCTGATCTCTTTTGTAAATTATTTAATTCAGCAGTTTCTGGTATTACCTATACCCTTTATGATGTGCAAAAGAGAGAATTGCCTATCCATACATATACAGATGAAATTTATCTGATATCGGGCAGTATGGCCGGTGTCTATGAAGATCGCGCTTGGATTCAGGATCTCTTTAAATTTATTCGGAAAGGTTATAAAGAACAGATAAAAATGGTAGGAATCTGTTTTGGTCATCAGGCGATCGCCCAGGCTCTTGGAGGAAAAGTTATCCGATCTGAAAAAGGATGGGGAGCAGGAGTCAGAAAATCCCGCATTACCCATCCTTCCTTAACAAAATACATTACTGAGGGTGAATTAAAACTATATTATAATCATAACGATCAGGTAATCGCATTACCACCTCATGCCGAGAGAATTGCATCCAGTTCTTTTTGTGAAAATGAAGGGTTTATTATTGGAAACCACATATTGTGTTTGCAAGGACATCCCGAATATACTCGTGAATATATGGAACATGTGATAAATATAGCGTCTGGAATTCCCGAAGATGTGACTGCCCGTGCTAAAGAAAGTTTGAAAAATAGTGTTCATAATCAAGAAATTGGTAATTGGATTGTTAATTTATAAATATCGCATAACCGTTAAAAATAAATCAATGGAAATTGCCAGTTCATTTGTGCAAGTGTGAAAATGAAAACAACTACAGCCACTAGCCATAAAGCAACAAGCGTCCATTGTACTCCCGAAGACATCGGTTTCCAGTTAAATACCATACGGAGAATCAAATAGACCAATCCAGCCAGAGGAATTCCAGCCATCAATGTCCCGGCAATACAAGAAACGATTACAATGGCTGGTGCAACAGTTTCAGGCATCCAGGTTAATGTTGGTAACAGACTTAGTAAAGCAGCCCCTCCACCAACTACTGTAGCAATAGCGGCTATAACCAATGCAACAAAAACAACGGCAAGGATAAATAATACAGGACTAAAAACAATAGCAAATAAAATGAGACAGGCTTTCAGAATAAATCCGGCAACAGTAACCAATATATCAGCTAATTTCTGAAAGAATGTACGGGGTTTATCGGAATTTACGATATCATTTACTCCCTTCGAAACTTTATCAAAACCATCGGTTACGGTTTTGCCTATATTTTCCACAGTTACTTCTTCTCCACGCATACTTAATTTCTCAGCGGCAGTTTCAGCTTTTGGAATTACCAGCCAACAAACCAGATAAATTACAGTCATGGTACCAGCACTGAAGAAAAGAAGGACAAGCATCACCAGACGAACCAATGTTACATCCCATCCCAAATATGCGGCAATCCCTCCACAAACACCACCTAATATCGTATCATCCGGATTACGGTATAAACGACGTTGAGGCCCTGTACTTCCGGTTTGTTTCCCGAAATAATCCGAATGAGAATTGTTTGAAGAATCATCATTACTCCCTGCCAATTCTTCTGGTTTTCCCATGCGCTCAATTACAGCTTCCACGTGTGCTATAGTTATTACCTGGGCTCCTTCATTCACGACTTCAAGAAACAGTTCTGAAATCCGGTTTTCAATATCAGTTACAATCTCCTCTGCTCCTTCTTGTTTACGAAAATGAAGCCTGAGGTTCGATAAATATTCATCTAACAATTGGTAGGCATCTTCGTCAATATGAAATACGGTCCCCCCTAAATTTACAGTTAATGTTTTTTCATTGTTTTTTTCTTTAAATTAGCTGTTTGCTATGTGATTGACTGTTTCGTTTAATTCTTTCCAAGAGATTTCCAGTTCTCCAAGAAATCCCTCCCCTTTATCTGTTAGTCTGTAATATTTCCGGGGCGGACCTTGAGAAGATTCTACCCATTCATAACTCAATAAATCATCATTCTTTAATCGAGTAAGCAATGGATATAAAGTACCCTCAACAACAATAAGCCTGGCTTCTTTAAATTTGTGTATAATATCCGAAGCATAAGCTTGTTCTTTTCTCAATAAAAGTAAAATGCAGTATTCCAGCATTCCTTTACGCATCTGAGATTTTACATTATCAACATTCATATCCGGTTGTATTTATAACACAAATCTATACATTTATCCAGTACTATGCAATACAAAGTACCATATATTTTAAAAGTTTAACTAAAATCCGTGTTTTCACAGCTTATTAAGTATCCCTACAAAACGGATTGATACTGGCAATAGGATTTATCAAACTTCACTAGAAGATAGAGTATACCTATCGTGCGTGCAGGCTACGCCTATCGTACTTGTACGATAGGCGTACTCTACATTGCGACTATAAATATGCAGATAAAGAAGATTGTAAACTAATTAAGTGGATGTACGTATAAAGAAGTTGCTATTTAAAGAGAGAATACTTATTTTCGTAATCGACAAAATTTATAATAAAAATGCTAAGTATTCGTAAAGCAACAACTGAAGATTGTATACTGATTCATGAAATGGCCCATATTGCATTCACAGCCACATACCAGAATATGCTAACCGCCGGTCAATTGGAATATATGCTTGAGTGGATGTATTCTTTTCCAAATATTCAAAAACAAATGGTAGAAGATGGACATGTTTATTTTATTGCATACTACAATCAAGAACCCTGCGGTTATGTCTCAGTAGAGAAACAAGATACAGATCTTTTTCATTTGCAAAAACTGTATGTATTACCTGCCTTTCAGGGAAAGCAAATTGGAAAGTATTTGTTTAATGAAGTAATCAGATATGTAAAAGAGATCCATCCCGAACCCTGTTTGATAGAATTAAATGTTAATCGGAATAACAAAGCGGTGTCTTTTTACGAGCGAATGGGAATGAAGAAAGTACGAGAGGGTGATTTTCCTATTGGAAATGGTTATTATATGAATGACTATATTATGGGATTGGATATATAGTAAATAAATAGGCCTTAAAAGTAAACCCAAAAGATATCCTCATAACCTTGAAGTGGAGTCTCTTTTTTTCGATGCTATATACGACATCAAAAGCAAAATTTTTAACTACTTTACCTCTATTTCTAAATTATTTGATCTCAATAAGCATCATTTTCCGTCGCATAAACAACAAATGAACAGCTTATTCAGAAATGAATAAATTGTGGATTTTAATTAGTGAAAATTACAATACTTTTGCTAATAGTACTTAATTTAAATCACATGAAAATGAAACAATTAAAATTCTTATCACTACTAACATTTCTAGCACTTAGTTTAGTATTCGCAGCATGTAGCGATGACGACGATTATTCTTCTTCTGATCTGGAAGGTACATGGCTCACGATCCAATCCGAAGGATACAATCTGTATACGATCAATGGTAAAGAAGAAGACAAAGATGAATGGAATGAAAAATATCCGGATGACGTAGATTTAGATTCTGATGTGGGTCTTTATATACAACTTAAGGATGATGGAACAGCCTATGTTGGTTATGACCAGAACAAAATGATATACAACGGTGAATGGTCAGTACGAAAGGATAAGCTTGTATTGAAGTACATAGACCCCGACCCCGAGGAAAGTTTCACACAAGAATGGAATATTCTTAAAAATACATCTACTGAACTCGTTATTGATTTAAAAATGAGCGATACAGAAAAGGAGAATGATAACACCTATTATTATGAACTCTACCAAAAAACAACTTACAAAAAAGTCAATTAAATAACTAACCATTAATACTTATTGATATGAAAAATTCAGTTAAGATCATTGCTTTAGCATGTATGCTTATTATGGGAATTAGTGCAAGCGCACAAGATTCATCTCTTAGTTTTGGCTTAAAAGCCGGAATGAACCTATCCAACATGAGTGGGGATTTTGATGACATGGACGCTAAGATTGGTTACAACGTAGGTATCACAGTAGACTATGGATTTACGGAAAACTGGTATTTATTGAGTGGACTGGAACTTACAGCGAAAGGTGCCAAATTCGATGAAGGTGGCTATGAATTGAAATTCAATCCTTTATTTCTGCAATTACCATTACATGCTGCTTACAAATTCCCGGTTGGTGACAATCTGAAGATTGTAGTTAATGCTGGACCTTATCTGGCTTATGGCATCGGCGGTAAGATTAAAGAAAATGACGGTGGTGATAAAGAAGATTGGGATTTCTTTGGTAGTGAAGATGATGGTGGTTGCAAACGCTTTGATTTTGGACTGGGAGTTGGAGGCGGTGTTGAATTCGGAAAATTCAAAGTAGGTATAGGATATGATTTCGGGCTTACCGATTTAGGTCGTGACGTTGAAATAAAAACAAGAAACGGATATCTGACAGTGGGATATAAGTTTTAACGTTAGTTTTTAAGATATAACAATTTATACAAT
>JAJQFD010000018.1 GCA_021201335.1 Bacteroides sp.
TCCATCAGATAACGATTGGAGGCTACGAGTTGGCCTCTGCACCAGGTGATATCCCGTCCTCCGATGTTCTCGGTATGGGGTTCCAGGTCGTAGCGAGCCAATTGGATGAAATCGAGCCAGGCTTCGCCCTGACTAAAGGTGCGGTTTAGGTTCCAGAGTTCGTGGGTGAAGAACTTGCGGGAGATTTTTACAAATCCGTTATTCATTTTCTTTAGTTTTGGTTAAATAGATAATTGCTTGATTGACGGTGCAAATATACTAACTGAATGCTGACTTTGCAAATTCCCCCAAGAAGAAATTGAGTTTAGTCTTTAAATTTGAACTAACTATTGCATAAGAGTACAAACAAGGGATTCTGTAGGTAGTTGTTTAAATAAAATAACATGAGCCAAGAGTCCAATAGGTCTCATTTGTTGCTTTACCCAATCTCCAATAAATATACAATAAGGGGTTGTCCGGTGCCGGGATACCTTTCTTCTTTCAAGAACCCATGCTTCAGTAAAAAATACACTATAGCCTATATCTATTCTTTCAAAAATTATGTAGCTTTGCAAACTATATAGATGTTCTACTAAAAAACAAACGAATGAAAAAACTACTGCTATGTTTCATGTTTCTGCCTCTTGTTATTACCTCATGTTCTGACGACGACGATGAAGATTATGTTTACGACCCTGCTTACCCTATTGCTGCCACCTGGACCTTCAGTAAAGTTGAGCCTAAAGAATTAGAATCCAATAAAGCGACACTGGATCAGGCTATAGAGGAGGATATAAAAAAGATTCGAACAGTAATTACACCCTTACCTTTAAAAAGAACGGACAAATAACTTGGTCAGCAGGTAAAGATGCTTCGATGCAGGGAAGATATACCTTGAACGGAAATACATTAACTTATACCATAGGGGGGGAGTTCTCCCATCATAGCGGAAGTCTCTATTTCCACTAATACGTTGACAATGCTTACTGATATAACTACTTACTATCAGAGTGAAGAAATTCTGGAAAGTTTAATCGGTTCGGAGGAGGCTAAAGATGCTACAGTATCCAAAGTTACGACTTTGGAAACGTTGACAAGAAAATAAATGATTCAATACAAGTTAGAGCCAGCCTAAATTTCACGATGGAAAACTTAAGCTGGCTCTAGCCATTGAGGAACAGTCATTTCCTTTCACGAAACCCTTTCCATTTCTACAATTTCATCGAAGATACGGAATAACTCTTCCACAGATTCTGTTCGCAACATAGCGATACGCGTTTCCCGGAAGTTGGGAATCCCTTTAAATAGGGGGGTGGCAGCCAAATGACGCCGGATATGGATAATTCCCCTGCGCTCATCCAATCTTTCCACGCTGCTTAGAACTTGTTCTTTCATGATCTGCATTTTCCATTCAAAAGAAAGGAAGGGAAGTTCTTCTCCCGTCTTCAGGAAGTGCTTCATTTCTTTAAATATCCAGGGACGACCGATGCTGCCTCGCCCCACCATGATGGCATCCACTCCATAGCGATCAAAGCACTCTTTGGCTCGCTGCGGAGAAGTTACATCGCCATTGCCAATGATCGGAATATGCATCCGCGGATTATTCTTTACTTCCCCAATCAATGTCCAGTCTGCTTCTCCGGTGTACATCTGCGAACGGGTACGTCCATGAATCGCTAATGCGGCAATGCCACAGTCCTGCAACTGTTCGGCAAGGTCAACAATAATTTTATGTTCCATGTCCCACCCCAGGCGGGTTTTAACCGTAACAGGCAACTTTACAGCATCTACCACGGAGCGGGTTATCTCCAGCATCTTCGGAATATTCTGAAGCATCCCTGCCCCGGCTCCTTTGCCCGCCACCTTCTTAACGGGGCATCCAAAGTTCAGATCGAGGATATCTGGCTGTGCCTCTTCCACAATACGGGCTGCCTCCGTCATGGCATCTGTTTCTTTCCCATAAATCTGTATGGCTACCGGACGTTCTTCCTCACAAATGGTTAGTTTCTGCTTCGTCTTATTTACCGCACGGATCAACGCATCGCTCGACACAAATTCTGTATAAACCATATCTGCTCCAAACCGCTTACACATCAGGCGGAAAGCAGGATCGGTAACGTCCTCCATCGGGGCTAAAAAGATGGGATATTTGTCAAAATTAAGGGAACCTATTTTCATTGAAAAAACTTTTGGGATACAAAAGTAAGTAAAAACAGGCGTATGCAAACAAGAAATAATTGTTATATTTAAGCACTTTCATCAAATACAACACGCCATGAGTAAATATCTGGTTTTGCTACTATTCGCTTCGGTTTCAACCACGCTGTTTGGCCAATCCAACTCTCAGGAAGATAAGTTCCGGCAGCTCTCCGCAAAGGTTAAAATGAGAATCTGGGATAAGAATAATTCGGATAAAACAATGAATATCGAAGTCGTTAAGTACGATGACATTCCCAAATATCTTGACTTCAGAGGAACCATTGTTGAATGCCTGAAGTGGACAGACGGTTTAGGAGATAATCTGCTGATTCAGTCCTTAACAGGGCATTTCATCGGAAACGAGGAGGAAGATAAATGGGAAATCTATGCTTATCTTTTCCGTAAAGAGAAAGAGAAAACGATCTACAAGCCAGTTTGGAGGATTTATGATTATAACGAATGTTTCGGCGTAGATTGGTATGCGGGATTTATTCCTGCCGCCACCACGATCACCGATGTTAACCACAATGGTATTGCAGAAATCAGTATGCCTTACGTATTGATATGTAGGGGAGGAATGGATCCCGGAACTATGAAGATTATCATGTACGAAGGAGATACTAAATATGCTATCAGAGGTAAAACCATGATATATTGTGGTGGCGAATATCCGTATGGTGGCAACTATGAACTCAGTGATAATTTAGAAAAGGAAACAAAGCTGAAGAACTTTATATTGAAGCAGTGGAATACACATAAATGTGAGGATGAAAGGTTTTATTAAAGGCAGTTTTTCCTAGCAGTTATCAACGAGGGATGCCCCAGATAATGGTTTAAGCAATATCGATTACCCTATAAACAAAATGGGGCTGTCTCAAAAGTAGATCGTATATTAAATGAAGTTACGATTGTAAGTAGGCAAGTCCGAAGGGCTTGAATGTGCATAGAGGGTGGGTCAAAATTGACATCACTTTTCTGTTAGATTACGATCTGTAAGCAATCACCCCGGTAGGGGTGAGATATACATAACCCCGGGTGAGCGAAGCGTAACCCGGGGTAGGTATCATAACCACCACAACAACAGCCCTGAAAGGGTTGAACCCGCTTCGGGGCTCAATCAAAGGAATAGCTATTAACTCCCCCGGGCTGCGCTACGCTGACCCGGGGTTATGCACATCTGACCCCATCTGGGGTCATTGTTTACAACGTTCCTTCGTGTTAACCAATAAAATAATGGTCATGACGGAAAGGAATAATTTATAACTTTATCAAAGATCGATTGGCTTTTGAGACAGCCAAACCTATGCAGATTATATATCAGGAGCACTTTTACATGATGCTAGTAAGCAAGGTGTTTTCGTTATCAAAGCTCACATTATTGGTCAGCATCCAGCCATTTTCCGATGCATCCCATTTATAGTTTTGATAAGCGATATAATTTTGAGCTGCATCCATCCGGTATAAACTCTTTTGCTGAGAAAGATTGTAAGACTGATCTTTTGCATTCCATAAAGCATAATTTAAGGTGATGGTGTCATTACCGTATGTACAATCTATTTTGTAAGAAGGAGTCCATGTTGCACTTTCTTCGTTCCATTTAAATACTTCTTTGGAGGTTACTTTTCCGGCTTCGTTGTAGGTGAAATCATGTTTAGCCTGCTGATGCAAAGTTCCGTCATAGCTATAAATCACTTTGGATACCATAACTCCGTCTTTCACTATTTCGTTGGTATAGAACTTGTTTCCGGCATTCAGGTTAGTACTCATAAATCCTGCGATAACGAATGCAACACACATAACTGATCTTAATACTGTAGTTTTCATAATGATAATTTTTTTATTGTTATTTCTTTAGTTTATTTCTGTTTTTAAGTAAGCTGTTCTTTGTTGTTTGCTTACGACATATATAAGGCAAGCTGCGTGCCAAACACATAAACTGCTGATAATCAGAATAAAACAGCAATAAGGCAGTTGTCCGAAAATGGACAGTTGTTCGGTAATAACGAACAGGGAGGTGAAAAAGTAATGCTTTATCTGTCCTGGAAATTTTAGCATCCTATAAAACAGACAGACGTTTCCTTTCCGATGGAAACTCCCTACCATCCTATTCTTTCTGTATCGAAAAGAAAACCTTTGCTATTCAGATTAAAAGGCATTCAAATTCAGTATAGAAGAAGAAACCTAAACTTGTAGGTTTGCTCTTTTTTCTCTAACTTGCGTCGCTTTTCTGAAATGCGGATCTACTAGTGGTAGACAAGTATATACAGTGTTTTTCAAAAAGGTATGAAAAAGTGATGACAAATGATTTTGAGATAATGGCTCCCGTAGGTTCGCGCGAATCTCTGGCAGCAGCCATACAAGGAGGAGCCGATTCTATTTACTTTGGTATTGAGAATTTGAACATGAGAGCACGTTCATCGAATAGCTTTACCATTAATGATTTACGTGAAATAGCCCAGATATGCGAAGAAAACGGTTTGAAAAGTTACCTGACCGTTAACACAATTATATATGATCATGACCTGCCATTGATGCGAACCATTGTGGATGCCGCTAAAGAAGCCGGTATTTCAGCCATTATAGCTGCCGATGTAGCTGTTATGAGTTATGCCCGGCAGATTGGTCAGGAAGTACATCTCTCCACCCAATTAAATATCTCCAACGCCGAAGCACTGAAATTTTATGCTCAATTTGCCGATGTAGTTGTATTGGCACGCGAACTCAATCTGGATCAGGTAGCGGAGATACACAAACAAATCCGGGAAGAAGATATTTGCGGACCGGGTGGTAAACAAATCCGCATTGAAATGTTTGCTCACGGTGCCCTTTGCATGGCGGTATCCGGTAAATGTTATCTCTCCTTGCACGAAATGAATAGTTCCGCCAACCGGGGAGCCTGTATGCAGGTTTGCCGCCGTTCTTATCAGGTTCGTGACAAAGAAACAGATATTGAACTGGAATTAGACAACGAATATATCATGTCGCCTAAAGACCTGAAAACCATTCACTTCATGAATAAAATGATTGATGCGGGTGTACGTGTTTTCAAAATCGAAGGGCGCGCACGAGGCCCCGAATATGTACGGGTAGTATGCGAGTGTTATAAACAAGCCATTCAGGCTTACCTCGACGGTACATTTACCAGTGAAAAGATTGAATACTGGAATGAACGATTAAAGACAGTTTTCAACCGGGGTTTCTGGGATGGTTACTATCTGGGACAGCGTTTGGGCGAATGGAGTAAAAATTACGGTTCGGAAGCCACCGAACGAAAGGTTTATGTAGGCAAAGGCATAAAATACTTCAATAATATTGGTGTGGCTGAATTTCTGGTGGAAGCAGCCGAATTATCTGTTGGAGATAAACTTTTAATTACCGGTCCTACCACCGGTGCGGTATTTACCACATTGGATGAAGCACGGGTTAACCTCCAACCGGTTGACACGGTGAAAAAAGGCCAGCGTTTTTCCATGAAGATTGAAGATAAAATCCGCCCGAGCGACAAGCTATTTAAATTAGTAGAGAAGAAATGAATAAGAAGTACGTCTTTGAACTGGAGTTTAAGGTACGCGACTATGAATGCGACCTGCAGGGAATTGTTAACAACGCAAATTATTTACATTATCTGGAACATACACGTCATGAATACCTGATAGCTACGGGAGTCAGCTTTGCTAAATTGCACGAGGGAGGAATAGACCCGGTAGTGGCAAGGGTAAATATTGCTTTTAAAACTCCTTTGCGAGGTGGTGATGAGTTTATTTGTAAACTACGGGTACAAAGAGAAGGTATCAAATACATTTTCTATCAGGATATATACAGGAAAAGCGACAACAAAGTTGTTGTAAAAGCCAATACGGAAACCGTATGCCTTATCAACGGAAAGCTATCCGAATGCGAACTCTTTAATGAAAAGTTTGAATTCTATTTTCCTCAATGAGTGATGAAGAGAACATTTATACCATTGCACTCACTCAGGTACCCGGTATCGGAAATATTTGGGGCTACAACCTTTTAAAAGCAGTAGGAAGTGCAGTGAATGTTTTCCGGTATAGAAAGGATCTTCCTTCATCTTTACCGGGAATTACCCGCCGCATTGTTGATTTGCTCGATTGTCCGGAAGCGATTCGACGAGCTGAACAGGAATATGAATTTGCACGGAAAAATCGCATTGAATGTTTATCGATCAATGACGAACGGTATCCGTCTCGCCTCAAAGATTGTAATGACGCACCTATCATGCTTTATTACAAAGGAAATGCAGACTTAAATATTCCACGTGTTATAAGTATGGTAGGTACACGTAATGCCACCGATTATGGAAGGCAACTCTGTGTGGATTTTCTACAGGAATTGCATCAAACCCATCCGGACGTACTGGTGGTTAGTGGATTGGCTTATGGAATAGATATACAGGCACACCGCACGGCTCTACAGGCCGGATTTTCAACAGTAGGTGTACTTGCACATGGTTTGGATCGCATTTATCCGGCTGTCCATCGTAAAACAGCAATTGAAATGTTGAATCAGGGAGGCTTACTCACTGAGTTCTTAAGTGGCTCCAATCCGGATAAACACAACTTTGTTAGCCGAAACCGTATTGTAGCTGGTATGTGTGACGCAACCATTGTGATTGAATCTGCAGCGAAAGGCGGTTCATTAATTACTGCTGAAATTGCAGGAGACTATCACAGGGATTGTTTTGCTTTTCCAGGTAGGGCAACTGACCACTCTTCCCAGGGATGCAATCAGTTGATACGGGATCATAAAGCATCTCTTATCCTCTCTACTCATGATTTTATCCAATTTATGAGGTGGGACACCAAGGAAAACAAATCCTTTCACCCACAACTTCCTTTATTTCCGGAGCTTTCTGATGAAGAAAGACTGATTATTAATATCCTGGGGAAGGAAGGTGCTATACAAATCAACACCCTTGTTGTTGACTCTAATATTCCTATTTACAAAATGAATTCGCTCTTATTTGAATTGGAGATGAAAGGCCTTGTCCGTGCCCTCGCCGGAGGAATGTACCAATTAATTAAGTAAAGGATTTATAAGCTGATTTTTTATTAAAACCCATATTCATTTAGAGGAAATGAAAAAAATATTATTTGGTATTGCTTTACTTTTCTATTGTGTGTTACTGGCCTGTTGCGCCAAACATAGTCCTAGTAATGATCTGCAAATTGCAGAAAGTGTAACGAATGAATATCCGGACAGTGCGCTTCGGATCCTTCGGGCAATTCCTACTCCTGAGAAATTGGAGGGAAAAGAAAGAGCAGATTATTGCTTGTTGCTGACGCAAGCGATGGATAAGAATGATGAAAAACTTGAATCGGATTCGTTAATTAACATTGCGATTGAGTATTATAAAAGCTATGATGATAATCTAAAAAACCCTTTCCTATATATACAAAGCAAGGCACTTATATGAAATAGAAAAATATAAAGACGCCGCATTATTTTATAAAAAAGCAGAAGAAATTGGTATAACGCTTAATGATAACAATATTTTAGGAATGATTTATAATCATTTAGCGCATATAAATCAAAAACAGAGACTAGAAGATGCAATTTTATATTTCAGAGAAGGGCTTAAATGTGAAAAATTAACTGGGAATATTGATAGACAAATAAGTAACATACATGGAATTGCTATATATTTTGCTTATCATGATCAACCAGATAGTGCAGAATACTATTTCAATAAATCTTTAGACTTAGTTTCTAAGTCGGATGCCATAGCTCCTGTATTACACAATATAGGTGCTTTCTATCATGATAATGGTAATTACGATAAAGCATTTTCATACTTACAGGAGGCTATAAAATTAGAAGACAAAGAGGAAGAGAAATTTTACTCTTATGCAATTCTTGCTGATATCTATCTTAACAGAGGAGAACCTCAAATTGCAAATGAGTATCTATCTAAAAGCCTAAAAACTACTGATATAGGTTTAAAAACATATATCTACGAACTTTTATATACTACCGCATTAAAAAAAGAAGAATATTCAAATTTCAGTGAATACATTGAGGGATATGTTACTAATTTACATGCCATTTATAAAAATGAAGAGAAAGAAGGAGTCATGCGTATACAAAAACAATACGATAATGAAAGTCTTTTGAGAAAAAATTTAGAAGCAGAAATAAATATAACCAGATTAATTGCTGCAATTTGTTTACTTAGCATTTTCATTATTATTTTAATCCTCCTGTATAGATATAATAGAAAAATCCAGAATGAGAAAACCAGAAAATTAATATCAATTAAAGAGGTTGAATTGCAGGATTATAAAAGTAGATTGACAGAAATAGAACAATGTTTAGCTTTTGAAGGTATTAATAGTGATCTTTTAACAGAAAGAGCCAAATTACTACATGCAATTGAAAATCAGGAAAAGGATATTAAAGAATATAAAAAGACTGTTAAACAACAAATTCACGAGGATGGTAAAATTGAATTATATCAATCCGTGTTGAGGGGAGCTAAACTTTATAGTAAGATACTTAACAAACAAGGAAAAACTATTTCACTAACTTCTGCAGATTTTATCGACATTATTCGTTTTTATTATTGTGAACATAAAAATATTATGGACTTTTTAATGATTGATAAATTCCATCTATCTGCAATGGAAACTGTTATATGCATACTCTTCCATTCAGGGCTTACCCACCAAGAGGTGGCAGATTGTTTAGGAAATACAAGTGATACTCTTGCAAAATCTAAAATGCGTATTAAGAAGAATAAATTTAATCTTAATGATAATCGAAGATTAGAAGAAATACTTCTTTCAATCTAGTACGCATGTCCATTAAATATAGCCTTCTGAGACGTATAGCTGGATTTTATCAGATTAACTTGTCCATCTATTCGCCTCAACAATCACGCTATTCTTACTTATCTTTACGAGTATAATACAGTTTAAAATATAAATATGAAAACAACTTTTCCTTTAGTAATTTTTTGTGCAATCATGTTATTTACTTCTGCAAAAACCGAGTTAATAACTGATAAGACCACTGCTAGTAGTATTGCTATAAAAGGTAAATTTAGAGATAATTTGGTTAAATCTCTTCCGGTTGAAGAACATCCTTTTATCGTTGAACTTACAGATTTTTTATCCCTTGATATCATCTGTGATGCAATTGTGAATGATGTAACAATATCAATTTCGGAAAATGCAGATGTACTACAAAGTGTAACCACATCTTTTAATACTGGTGATCATTGTATATTGGATTTATCTGGTTATTCACCGGGAGCTTATTCCATTATATTAACAACTCCTGTAGGTACTTATTTAGAGGGAGATTTTGTTATTGAGTAATGAATTAAATTGTTACAATAAATCTCATTTATTTTGTTTTGTAAAATACTCACTGAAAGGAGATAGGGCATATCCTTATCTCTTTTTCAATAAATAAAGAAAAGTTTATATTTGTGTTTTTCATTTTGCTTCTGGATCAATCCTTTATTGAATAAAAAACGTTATATAGAACTCTGGGCGGAGAAAGTAATTAATTATTGAGAATTTTTAAAAAATATACGTGAATTGTTGATATTCTTTCATATAATCATTACATTTGTTTCATCTTTTAACATGTTTCGTCCGATAAATGTTTAACAATCAAAATACTTAGGCTTAGTTTTTAGCACTTGCATTCTACATTATTAAAGTATAATCTGGTTAGGAAAAAATGAAGGTACTCACGTTCTGTAGAATGCTCAAGGGCGTTTCCTGTATGGGAAACGCCCTTTACCGTTCAATTAATTGGTCTCTTTGGTTGAAAAGTTGAGAAGGCTGAAATCTGACAGATTTAGCCGAAGGTAAACTGAATACACCCTGTGTCTAGTCTAAGTTAAGGCAAATAATTAGAGCTCTGCAAGAACAATATACAGCTTACCCATATTGTGTTCCCTTCTTACAAAACTCCTTGTTTTAATATCATTCCCACCTTATAAATGATTTCTTCTCTTAAAGAATATGTTGAGAGCAAAAAAAAGAGAGACCGTCTAAGACAATCCCCCTTCTATTCTCATTAAATTTAAAATAAGCTTTTAATCTTTCAATTTTGCCACAATAAAATGACGGTTCAAACGAGCAATATGCGCGATAGAGATATTCTTCGGACATTCAGCTTCGCAAGCACGTGTATTCGTACAATTACCAAAACCTAGTTCATCCATCTTTGAAAGCATGGCTTTCGCACGACGAGATGCTTCAATTTTTCCCTGTGGTAAAATATTGAGTTGGCTAACTTTAGCCGAAACAAACAGCATAGCCGATCCATTCTTACAAGCTGCTACACAAGCACCACAACCGATACAAGCAGCAGCATCCATCGCTTCTTCAGCAACATCTCTGGGGATTAAAATAGCATTTGCATCCTGAGGGGCACCCGTATTTACATTTACATAACCACCCGCCTGTATAATTTTATCAAATGCATTCCGATCCACCATCAAGTCTCTGATAACCGGGAAACCAGCTGAACGCCAAGGTTCAACAGTAATAGTGTCACCATCGTTGAAACGGCGCATATACATCTGACAAGTTGTAGCACCTGTTGCAGGACCATGTGGATGTCCATTAATATAAAGTGAACACATACCGCAAATACCTTCACGACAGTCGTGGTCGAATACGATAGGTTCTTCTCCCTTATTGATCAGGTCTTCGTTTAGAATATCCAGTGTTTCCAGAAATGAAGTATCTGTTGGGATATCTTTCATTTCATAAGTTTTAAATTCTCCTTTAGCTTTTGGGCCTTTCTGGCGCCATATTTTAAGCTTGAAACTTATATTTCTTTCCATCTGTTACTAATTTTATTAAGCCTTGTAATTACGGGTCTGAACTTTCACAAACTGATAGTTCAAATCTTCTTTGATAAGTTCTGGTTGTGAGTTTTCACCAGTATATTTCCAGCAAGCAACGTAAGAATAGTGTTCATCGTCACGAAGAGCTTCACCTTCAGGAGTTTGATATTCTTCGCGGAAGTGTCCACCACAAGACTCATTACGATTCAATCCGTCCAGAGCCATTAACATACCTACTTCGATGAAATCGTCTAAACGAAGTGCTTTTTCCAGTTCGATATTCAGGTCATCTATTTCACCCGGAATACGAACATCACTCCAGAACTCTTTCTTCACTTCCTGAATTTCTTTCAGTGCTTTTTCAAGAGATTCTTTGGTACGTGCCATACCTACAAAGCCCCACATGATATGACCCAGCTTTTTGTGGATAGAGTCAACAGAATGCTTACCATTGATAGATTTTAGTTTCTTCATCTTATCATAGATCGCTTTTTCTGCTTCCACAAACTCAGGAAGGTCGGTAGAGAAGCGAGGAACCTGAATCTGATCGGCCAAATAATTTTGAATAGTATAGGGAAGAACGAAATATCCGTCAGCTAAACCTTGCATTAGGGCAGAGGCACCTAAACGATTCGCCCCATGATCGGAGAAATTAGCTTCACCTATGAAGAACAGACCTGGAATAGAGGTCATCAATTCATAGTCAACCCAGATACCACCCATCGTGTAGTGGATAGCCGGGAAAATCATCATTGGAGTTTTATATGGATTCTCATCAGTGATTTCTTCATACATATCGAAGAGGTTACCGTAACGGGCACGAACCACATCCTCACCCAAACGCTCAATAGCATATTTGAAATCAAGGAATACGGCTAAACCTGTGTTGTTTACACCATATCCGGCATCACAACGTTCTTTTGCAGCACGTGAAGCTACGTCACGGGGAACAAGATTACCGAATGCGGGATAACGACGTTCGAGATAGAAGTCACGATCATCGTCAGGAATATCGGTTGGTTTCTTTGTTCCGGCTTGCAATGCTTTGGCATCTTCGATTTTCTTCGGTACCCAGATTCTACCGTCATTACGAAGAGATTCTGACATCAATGTCAGTTTAGATTGTTTGTCACCGTGTACAGGTACACAAGTCGGATGGATCTGAGCGAAACAAGGATTCGCAAAATAGGCTCCCTTTCTGTAACATTGAATAGCTGCAGAACCGTTAGATCCCATCGCATTCGTTGAAAGGAAGAATGCATTTCCATACCCACCGGTACCAATCACAACAGCGTGGGCAGAGAAACGTTCCAGCTTACCTGTTACCAGGTTGCGGGCGATAATACCCCGGGCACGACCATCGATAATAACGAGATCGAGCATTTCATAACGGGTATATAGCTTCACATTTCCCTGATGCACCTGACGGCTCAATGCGGAGTAAGCACCCAAAAGAAGCTGCTGACCGGTTTGACCGCGGGCATAGAATGTACGCGATACTTGTGCACCACCAAAAGAACGGTTATCGAGTGTACCACCGTAATCACGTGCAAAAGGAACACCTTGTGCTACACATTGGTCGATGATAGCGTTTGACACTTCTGCCAAACGGTAAACATTGGCTTCTCGTGCACGGTAGTCACCTCCTTTAATAGTATCGTAGAAAAGACGATAAACAGAGTCACCGTCATTTTGATAATTCTTAGCAGCATTGATACCTCCCTGTGCAGCAATAGAGTGAGCACGACGGGGAGAATCCTGGATACAGAAATTAAATACTCTGAATCCCATTTCACCGAGTGAAGCAGCCGCCGAAGCGCCTGCCAACCCTGTTCCTACCACAATAATGTCCAGACGACGTTTGTTGGCAGGGTTTACAAGTTTCTGGTGAGCTTTATAGTTTGTCCATTTTTCGGCCAATTGACCTTCTGGAATCTTTGAATCTATTTTAGTCATAATGCAAATTTCATTTTTTCGATTAACAATTTACTCTTATCAAGCTCCAATCAATGATTTGACAAAAAATACAACTACCACCAAAGCAAAGCCTGCCATAAGGATGGTTGAATAAATGTAAGAGATGACTCTCCAACGCTCAAACCAGATTTTACTGTTCCAACCCATGGTTTGCAATGAGCTCCAGAAACCGTGAGTAAGGTGGAACCAAAGAGCAATTAACCAAATGATGTAGATAACTACATAAAACGGATTGCTGAATGTAGCCGCAATAAATCCGGTTCCATCTGTAGGAGCAATACCACCATTAGAAGCAGCATCATGAATTCCCTGCAACTCAGAAAGTTGCATGTTAAACCAGAAGTTGTACAAGTGCAAACCTAATCCCAGAACTACGATCACTCCCAGAACAAACATGTTTTGAGAAGCCCATTCAACTGTTTTAGGCTTGTCTGTAACGGCATACCGCTCGTTACCGCGTGCCTTGCGATTCTGCAGAGTAAGCCAGATGGCGTAAATAAAGTGAATCGCAACCAGGGCGGCCAAACCTGCGCTAGCTATCAATGCATACCAGTTGGCGCCCAAAAACTCACAAATCATGTTGTAAGCCTCTGCACTGATGATTGCAACAAGGTTCATCGCCATGTGAAATGTTAGAAACAGGATAAGGGCAAGCCCGGTAAGACTCATTACCACTTTCCTTCCCACAGATGAATTACTTAACCACATAAATGATTGATTTTTAATTATTTAATTTGTTTAAACTATATTTCGTTGGTACATTCCTCAATTCTAACGCAAAAATAGAGGAATTTGAAGTATAAAACAAGGAATTAAAGAAATAATTCCGTAATTAACCAACGCCGTATATAGATCAGATAATTTACTCATTGCCAAAAGATAACAAGCTTTAATCTTACTGATAAAATACTATAGGATATTATTTTTTATCAGTAGTCCTTCCCCCCGATGAGGTATCAAGTTATCCGGGGAATGTATTGCTTTACTATTATAAACCAACGCTTTATAATAGTAATTGAATTCTTTACAGACAAACAACCCGGTATCGAAACCGTGAGACTTGTGTAGCTAGCATGATAAAGAAAAACGATAAAGCAACTCGATCAATGTGCTTATATTCAAAATTTTATGTGGAAAGTATGAGGCTAATGATACTTTTTTTAGATAATTCTTTTAGGAGAGTGGTTATGAAGAAGTTCTTTACAATCTCATTTGCGGTAGAATTTACTCCAACTCCCGGTTACATTTGAAGTAAACAGAATAAGGTTTTCCATCATTTTCCGGTAGCAATATCCCTTATCTTGACTACTGGTAAATTCATAAGAAAAGAATAAACTCATTTTATTTAAGTACTTATGGATGAAAAAGTTTTTGTTTTTTAGTCCTTATTTATCTTCAATCTGTAATAAGGATTTTCGGTATGTACTTCGAAACCTAATTTTTGGGCCAACATATACGAACCTTTATTACCTAATCAACATGCCCATAATGGTTCCAGATTGTTATTTAAGCAATAATCAATAAGTGCCGAACAAGTAATATAGGCAAAGTGCTTTCCTCTGTATTCCTCACAAGTTTCAATACCCAGTTCTAATTGATTCTTATTGAGAAAAGCCGAGAATGCAATACAAGCCAATTTGTCCCCCACATATAAACTAAAACCTTTTCCATTGTTGATAAAATCATTTGCGTTATTCCAGAAGGAAGAAGGAATTACGGTCCCTTTCATTGCTTCAAAATCTGCCTTTGTAGTTGGCTCAATCCGAATATTTTCCGGATTTTTATTGCTTTCTTTATTCTCATCGTATTTATCCGGATGAAAACGAAAATTCACTCTTGTTTCAAAATCGATATAAGTAATCGAATCTTCAAAGAGTTTTTTAATGTAGTGTCCCAGCTAAATGGATAAACCTGCATCCATTCTTCTTTTGAACGGGAGACAGGTACATTCAACACATATTCTTTGAAATGTTGGTTGAATGTCTGGTTATTTGTTTCTCCGAAGAGTAATGACATTCCATACGGATGAAGAACATAAAATGTCTGTGGATTATCCAGACAATCAACAAAAACACTTCCCGCTACTTTTTGCTCAATAACTGCCCGGGCAAACAATGTATTGATAGTAACTTTAGTTAATGGTTTGAATACTTTTGAATAGTCTTTGGTATTTAACAGAATCATACTAAATATTTTTAGAATTTATGCAAATATAAAAGCAAAGTGGACTAGCTTTGTGGTACAGAAATTATAAATAAAAGTAGTCCAGATGTTAAGAGCATGGTCAATTAATCTAGCAATTTCCGAAGATCCGAAAACACCTGTATACCTTCGGATTACAGATAGTATCATCAAAGCCATAAAGAACGGCACATTAAAACCCGGTGATGCATTACCCGGTTCCCGTCAAATGGCTTCCCTATTAAACGTTAATAGAAATACCATTACAAAAGTATACGATATCTTACTTTCGGAAGGTTGGCTCTGTTCATCGGAAAGAAGTGGAACTTTCGTGTCTGATAAACTTTTATTAGGTGCTTCCAGAGAGAAAGCCAATGCATCTGATACCATTCAGAAGAATAGTTTAAAAAAGAACATGATCCTTTTCGACAATGGACTACCTGATACATCGATTGCCCCTATTGATGAACTGGCAAGGGCATATCGCCGCATATTCAGCCGCAAAGCCAAATGGCAAATGCTAAAGATTGGAAGCGAACTGGGAGATATTCGATTCCGGGAAGCCATTTCCCAGATGCTAAATCATAATAAGGGTATGAATACGACTGCAAAAGAACTATGTGTTACACGTGGAACGCAAATGTCATTATACCTTACGGCTCACTTACTTTTAGTACCCGGAGATGTGATATTGATAGAGAATCCCGGTTATAGAGCCGCCTGGAATGTATTTGTACATGCAGGAGCTACCTTACTACCCGTCGAGGTTGATAATGACGGGATAAATATAAAAAGAGTGAAACAGATCCTAACTCATACGGCTGTAAAAGCTATCTATATAACCCCGCACCATCAATTTCCAACTACCGTAACCCTTAGTCTGAGCCGGCGACTTCAATTAATTGAATTATCCAATCAATATGGGTTTACCATTATTGAGGACGATTATGATACAGATTTCTATTTCGGTCAACGTCCCAAAAGACCTGTTTGCTCCCATGCAGAACTAAACAATTTTGTCTATCTGGGTACATTCAGTAAACTAATTGCTCCTGCTATTCGTGTCGGTTATATCTAAAGTTCCTGTCAGTTTGTTGAACGTGCAGGCCAGTTGCGCCGGATCATTGATTTTCAGGGAGACAGTATTATGGAGCAATCTCTATTAGAGCTGATCCAATCAGGTGACATTCGACGACATCAAAAAAGAACATTAACAAGATACAGACAAAAAAAGAGATTTGTTTGGTGAATTATTGGATAAATATCTGAAAGGGAAAGTCAGCTATCAACTTCCAGATGGAGGATTAGCTTTCTGGCTCTCAATGACCGAGGATACTGATCTTTTCAAATTAAAGGAGAATGCGATAAAGGAAGGGGTGTCTTTTACTACACCGGAGGGATTTAGTTTTGACAAAGTAATTCCAGGAATTAGGATTGGTTATGCTTCGTTGTCGGAGAAGGAGATGGAAAAAGGACTGAAGGTTGTTTCTAAGCATTTATAGAGAGAATCGAAAACAACAAAGGCCACTCAATTGAGCAGCCTCTGCTATTAAATTACCCAAAGTAGATTATTCACCTACATAAATATTATCAATCTGAACAGTAGAGGTAAGACCTGTCAATTTATTACCCCAGTATCTGATTCCAATATATACAGTTTGACCCACGAAAGCCTCTAAGCTTGCAGAGCCTACATTCGTGAATTGAGGAGTATAACCACTTGTACTTTTAGGGAAGTTGAAGCTACCAGTTACATTTGTCCACCCTGGAACATCCTTACCGCTGTTAGCGAGTGCTTCTTCATTACTATCCTCCGTATATACTACCGGAACATCTTCTGCCTTACCGGAGAAACTGGATGATACATACACTTCCAATGCCTGATGCATCCAATAACCAGATATCATATCAAATGTTAGAATATAATTGCTCTTCACTTCCAATGCAGGAGTTATCAGCCACATTTCAACTTTATCCTCGCTATTTCCACCGTATGCCGTGGCATCTACATAATTATTTTTACTGTAATTCCGGTCTCTCCAGTAATCTGATCCAAGAGAAGCTACATTCAACCATCCTGCAATCATGGTATTCTCTTTATCAGTAACCTCACGTTCATCGAAGGTTATATTTAATGCGGCTTTCGGTACCGTACGAACATACTGCCAGTTAGCACCATCGTATTCATATTCATCTGTCAGATCGGTAGTAGTAGCTGTGCTTTCCCAATGAGTAATAGTTTTCTGAAACTCAGCAGCCATAAATGTTGTATCCGACAATCTGAATGCAATAGCTTTAACTGTATTCGGTGCTACTAATGGATATTTGTAGGCTAAGAAACTAGGCATATACGCCTGAGCGGTGGTAGCGGTAAAATAATCAACACCGATAGCTACATAATCAGCAGGCTGTAAAATATCCACATCCGTTACGGCAACCCACGCTTTTTCTGTATATTTATAAAGAGCTGTTTTGGCTGTATATTCCACAGGTTTTTGCGCCGCTTCTTTTACTACTATATTATCTAATCTGATGGTAGTAGTTTGATAAACACCATCCGCACCATTACCTACATACTTAAATGCAATATAGATTTTCTTTCCACTATAGGCTTCTAAAGAGAAATCCGCCACTGGGGTTATATCTCCGCTATTATTGGAAGAGGTGGCGAAAGTAAAATTACTTGTAATATCATCCCAGGTAGCACTAGAGATATCAGTAGGAGTAAATCCATTCAAATCAGAAGATATAAGAATACTTATTCTTCCTCCTTCTTCCCTGTAATTACAAAGCAAAGCGTCAAATGCTAACACTAAACCTGAGGTTATCGTTATAGGCTCTTTAGTGATTAAATAAGATTCCAATGCGCCATCATGTTTATAGGCAGCTTGTTGAGCATAAGTGTTTCCATCGTAAGTACTCGTTCTCCATGTGAAAGAACCAACAACAGGTATATCCTCCCAATTATTTAAAGTTTTAGACTCAAAATCGTCAGAGAATACAGGTGCACTCCCGTCTTCAGCTGCCTCATTATAATTGGCAACTACAATATCACCCTCTGTCGACTCATCGATAGAATTGGCTAAAATATCTGGCAGAAAATTCTTTGCTGGCTTTGAAGGAGAAAAATAATTTAAAGATGAACCTTCTCCCCAAACTTCCTGATAATTTTCTGACGTTAATGTGTAAGGTTTGGCGTCATTTATCGCCTGTACGTACTCCGGAATACTCAGCGTAAATTTATAATCCACCATCGCAGTAGATCCCTTATCCGCAGTTTTATACTTCGTATCCAGCCAGCCAGGTAATGTGTTTTTTGCCGGATTGCCTTCCGAGAAGATTGCCCCTGCGTAAGATGTTACATATTTAGCCACATTCGTGATCTGGCTTGCTTCATCCAAACCTGGGAAATCCGGTTCATTATTGCAGGAATTGAAAGTAAGCAATCCCGCAATAAAAGCACTGAATAAATATATTTTTTTCATATATGAATGTCTTTATCGGATTTAATTAAAATCTAACTTTTATACTTGTAGACCAGGTGCGTCCGAAACCATAAAATACGGTTGCATCTTCCCAGCCATGTCCACCAGTTTTAGCACCATTGTCTCTTGCATCAGTGATGTATCTTTCATTCAAAAGGTTATTGCAATTGGCGGTCCATGTAGCATTCAGGTTACCAATTTTAAAACGATAACTCAGGAATCCGTCGAACACAAAAGCACTTGGAATTCGCCACGGCTGTACGATATCAAAATCGCCGGACTCAAAATTTGTTGTACCGGTAATATCATAATCCGAATAGTTTCTACCTTGGAAAGTTCCGTCCAGACCTATACGTAGACCTTCAAGCACTTCATACGAAACACCTAAATGAGCAGTTGTTTGTGCTGAGTTACCAACTTTCACATCTTTCATGTTCAAAGTTACATATGCATGATCTGCTGAACCGGGTGTTGTTTCAATTCTATTTTTATCAATCGCTTGTCCACTACGGTTATACCAATAACCTGTTGCATTACTCTGCCATTTCCAGTCTCCAAATGAGAACATACCCTTTATTTCCATTTTTGGTATCGGCTTATAAAGAAATTCTAACTCAATACCCTGATGAAGTGCATCAACTCCTGACATATTCAAATAAGGACTTCCTTGTTGATCAGTAGCTGTTTTCACTGTTGATTTATCAAGCCAATTGGTACGATAAATATTCAGATTGGCAGTTAAGTTTCGGGAAGTATACCCATAACCAACTTCAAAAGAGAGTACTTTTTCATTCACTGATTTATCATTCAACAAGTTACTGGTATTTGAACTCAGAAATATACCATAGGAAAGAAATGGAGTACGTGAGAAAAAACCTAGATTGGCAAATATATTATGATTAGCCGTTAAATTATAGTTCGCTCCTCCTTTAACACCAAAACCTAATTTCGTCTTGCTATCTGACTTCTCATTATCGTAATAAAAACGATCTTTTCTTTGGGCAGTATTTATATTCGCATTCCCAGATACAAAGGCAGATAATTTATCCAACGAATATTCGGCCTGTCCAAACACACCGTATTGACCAACGAAACTATCATAATCCCGATACACCACATCTCCGATGTACAATCTCTCATTCACCCATGCCGGATCATCTTTAAATTTACCTTTCGCACGATCCGGGTCAATGACATATTCACCACCATATAAATCCACTATCTTGGCTTTATGTCCTCCGACATAATAACGCAAGTCAACACCACCCTGAATGTTTATCCGGTCATTGATCTGGTTAGTGTAGGTCGATAATAGACCATACCACACATGGCTGTTGATGTTTTTGGCAACTGCTGCCAAGCTTCCATTATCAGAAGCAGCATTATCCGCCATTAGGCCAACGTAGTCAAAAGTTCCGTCATTCTTGCGGTATCCTGTATTAGGAATACCGTTAGTAGCTCCATAAAGGGATGAATAATTACTACCGACACCCCGGTATCCATAACCATTGCCAATGGATATATAAGCAGAAGAAGACAAACTGGATTTTCCATCAATATCCCAGATATGATTCAAAGAAATCTGAGGTTTGTGATAGACATTATAGTTTGTGCCTACACGCTCCTTACCATTTGCATCAAAACCGTAGGTCGCATTGTAGCGATAACCGGCACCAGTCCCTATTTTCTTCTGTTTTTCCCACTCAGCAATCGTCAGCCGGTCATACCTTTTATTGTGTTTTTGTGGAGATCCTGTTGCTGTTAATGACAAAGAATGTTTGTCGCCAATCATCTTTGATATATTAACAAACCAAGCGTAAGCATCAAATGCTGTACCTTGTATATATCCATCTCCCCATGTCTTAGATCCTAAAACTGAAAAAGCCCAACCTTGCTCATTCAAACCTGAAGAAAGACTGAAAGCAACTTTGTTATAGCCATCATTACCCATTCCATAAGAAACAGAACCTCCTTTTTGAGCATCAACCGAGTTGGTAATAATATTAATTGAACCACCCACAGAAGGTGCAGCTATCTTCGAAGCTCCTAAACCTCTTTGCACCTGCATTGTTCTGGTTACATCAGTTAATCCAGTCCAGTTTGACCAGTAAAGACCACCCCATTCCATATCATTCATCGGAACTCCATTTACCATAACAGCGATATTGGGTGATGCAAAACCACGAATATTAATACGGGAATCACCGTATCCCCTCCTTCTTTTGTTGCATATACCCCCGGAGTTGATTTCAATATTTCAGGGAATTCCTGGGTTCCCAGCCTCTGTTCGATGAAAACCGGATCAAGGGTTGAAACAGCGACAGGAGTTTTACGGGAAATAGCCACCGATGAAGTAATAATAACGTCATTGAGCATTACTGCATCCGGCTTCAATTTTATAATTCCTACATCTCTGCTTTGTGATACTTTCACAGTCTGTTCCTGATATCCAAGATAGCTGATTTTCAATGTGCCGCCAGGTGTTACACTGATCGCAAAATAACCATCAATATCGGTCACAACACCAGTTGATGTTCCGCTTACAGTAACAGCCGCACCAATTAGAGGCTCGTTTGTATCGGCATCTACAACCTGTCCTTTCACATTATTCTGGGCAAAAGCTGTACCAGCAGATGTTACAGACAGTAATACAACCAGAAGGAAATGAATTAGATGTCTTCTCATAAGTGTTAATGTTAAATAGATAATTTTAAATATATGAAACAAATATAGCGCATATTTTTTGGATAAACACTACATTTTTATTTCACTTTCAAAAGAGTTATTAACAGAAAAGAGATAGGTAATAAAAAAGAGATTATTTTACCATAAAATTTACACTTTTATATAAATAATGGTAAAATAATCCCTTTTCTCAAGCTATAACTAGGATAAGGAAAATCTGTCAATCAATTATCTTTTATAATTCTTATCCGTGCATCCACCGCCACTACATCTTTCTCAGTAGCCAGTAATGGATTTATATCCATTTCTTTAATTTCAGTTGCAAAACGAAGAAGCGTTGATAACCGTACAATAATCTCCGCAAATTTATCTTCATTTACTCCTTTCTGTCCACGGGTACCCTGTATAATCTTATAAGCTCGCAAAGAATGGATCATGGAATAGGCTTCTTCATAAGACAAAGGTGCCAGACCTGAAGATACATCTTTCAGTACTTCCACAAAAATACCACCCAAACCACAGAGAACTACATGACCGAATTTCTCTTCATATTTTGCACCAATAAATAGTTCCGTTCCTTTCAGCATGGGTTGAACCATCATAGCGCGTGCATCGGGTATCTGCATCATCCGATCAAACTCTAAGGCCAGATGTTGTGTACTGGTAATATTCAATACGACCCCACCGACATCCGATTTATGAACCGGACCCACCACCTTTGCGACTACCGGAAAACAAACACGCTCTGCATACGCCAGAATTTCTTCTTTCTGATCTGAAACAAATTCTTCGACAATCGGAATGCCTGCTGATCGCAATAAATCCTGCACATAATGAGGCGCAATATATCCGTCTTCCGGAATTGAATCAATAATCCGCCGGATTTTAGGAACATCCACGCCAAACAATTCGATTTCGTTGGTAGCCGGTCTGGAAGCATTCATAATACGAGAAAGGGCTGTTCCCAGGGTTACTTCATCGGCAAAATTTACATGTCCTTTCTGCAGGAAGTCGTCCACCTCTCTTCCGGCAGTGTGAATAGAAGGAAGCACCGGAAAGACCGGTTTCTTACCTGAGAGTATTTTTTGATGTAAAACTTCATACGTTTCGAACATGGTAACAAGTCCAGGAGTACCAAATATAGCCAGAATAGCATCAATGTTATCAAATTTCTCCTGACAGTAATCAATGGCAATACTTAAATGATCGGGTGTACCTGTAGCCAGGATATCAATTGGATTGCTTACGGAAGCACCCGGAAATAATTTGCTTTTAAGTTCTTCTGCTAAAGGGCCCTCCAGCCTCGGAACATTCAAACCGCCTTTGGAAAGAGCATCGGTAAGCATCACTCCTGGCCCTCCGGCATGGGTAACAATAGCGAAATTACGTCCTTTCAACTCGGGAAGTGTAAAGATACAACCCACCGTAGTCAGTTCTTCCCGGGAAAAGCAACGAACAATACCTGCTTTCCGGAATAAAGCTTCCACCGCAGAATCAGAACTGGCTATAGCTCCGGTATGTGAAGAGGCTGCCCGGCTTCCGCTTTCGGAACTTCCCGCTTTAATGGCCGCTATTTTACAACCTTTTTTAATCAGGGAAGAGGCATGAAACAACAACCGATCAGGATCTTTTATACTTTCCATATAGAGAAGTTTGATATCTGAATCTTTCTTCGGATCAAAATGCTCATCCATGTACTGCAATACATCTTCAACTCCTATTTGTTTGGCATTCCCTACTGACCAAACAGAATTAAACAGCAATCCTTTGTTGATAGCAGATTCCAGTATATATACAGCTGTTGCACCGGAACTGGACACCAAATCTACCCCTCGTGGATTAAGATGGGGAATAGGTTGGGTAAATACACTATGATGACAGGTATTTAATAATCCGATACAATTAGGACCAATCAAAGAAGCGCCGTATTGATTGACAGTTTGAAGTATCTGTTCTTCCAGAACAGCCCCTTCGGGTGTTTCTTCACCAAAACCAGCTGATAAAATAATAAAAGCCCGGGTGTGTTTCTTGCTGGCGAGTACTTCCACTGCCGCCGGACAAGAAGCCGCCGGAATAGCCAGAATTGCTAGATCTGTATCCGGAAGATCAGCTACATCCGAATAAGCAACTACTCCTTGCACTTCTTTTTCTTTCGGATTCACAGCACGCAATTCACCCTCATATTTGCCGGCGATCAGGTTTCGTAAAATAGCTCCACCAGGTTTATGTACATTATTCGAAGCGCCTACTACCGCAATACTTCCGGGACATAGTAACTGTTCAGTTATCATATAATCGTTTTATTGTCAATTTTTACACTTTGTTTTATAAACAATCTATTCCGCCCAAATATACAGAATAATCCATAAAAATAGTCCACGCCAACTGGATTAATCTATCAAAAAGACACAACTCCACCTTCCGAAAGCAAAGGATCTGTTCCATAGCCATTGTGGGTTACAAAACAGATCCTTCATTCTATTAAGATATAGATATCCCGGTTACTTTACAAATCCTCTGCTCTTCAATAAGTATACAGAATTGGGTTCAGCACCCCGGAAGTTTTTGTACAGTACCATTGGATCTTCACTATCCCCTTTTTCAAGTACATTGCTACGGAATAAATGAGCCGTCTTCTGATCAAAGATACCATTTTCTTTGAATGCCTCAAAGGCATCTGTATCCAATACATTGGCCCACAGATAGCTGTAATAACCTGCCGCATAGCCACCAATAATATGATTGAAATAAGTGACGCGATAGCGGGGAGCTATTTCAGGAATCAGTTTCAACTTATCCATTACTTCTTTTTCGAAAGCAATAGGGTCTATTTGTTCTGTCTGGGTCAGATTATGAAGTTCCATATCAAGCAGCGCAGCAGCCAGTAATTCCGTTGTCATAAACCCTTGGTTAAAAGTGGACTGTGCCTGTATTCTTTTAATCAGTTCATCTGGTATGGATTCACCTGTCTGGTAATGTTTGGCGTAGGATTTTAAAACTTCAGGTTCAGTAGCCCAGTGTTCCATCACCTGAGAAGGAAGTTCCACAAAATCGCGTGCGACATTGGTACCGGAAACACCTACATAATTACATTTAGTCAGGAGTCCGTGAAGAGCATGTCCAAACTCGTGAAAAAGGGTTTCCACTTCTTCCAGTGTCAGTAAGGAAGGTGTATCTCCTACTGGTTTGGTGAAACTGCATACGTTGCATACCAGCGGTCGAATATTTCCTTTCTGCTCACGGTAGTTACTCATCCAGGCACCCCCGCTCTTTCCGGCACGGGGAAAATAATCCACGTAGAAAATTCCCAGTTGCGAACCGTCCGCATCTTTCACTTCAAATACTTCCACGTCCGAATGATATACAGGAATACCTGTTAATGGAGTGAAAGTGATTCCATACAGTTTATTGGCTACATCAAATACACCATTGCGTACATTCTCTAGCTTGAAGTAAGGTTTGATTTCCTCTTCATTCAGATCATATTTCGCTTGCCGGAGTTTTTCGGTATAATACCACCAATCCCAGGCTGCCAACTTTTCGCCTTTCTTTTCTTTATCCATCAGGGTTTGTAACTCTTTGGCTTCCGCCTGTGCTTTCGGCAGTGAATATTTCCAAAGGTTATTCAGGAAATCCATAACGGTAGCCGAGTTCTTAGCCATTGTATTATCAAGTACAAAGTTTGCATAATTGTCATACCCTAATAAATGTGCTTTCTCTACCCGAAGGGAAATAATGCGGGCAATATTTTCTTTATTATCGTTGGCGTCGTTGTTATTACCCCGATTAATATAGGCTTTATACATCTTTTCCCGTAAAGCCCGGTTATCAGCATATTGAAGAAAAGGCAGACGACTTGCATTGTGAAGCGTAAACATCCATTTACCGTCTTCACCAGCAGCTTTCCCTTCGGCAGCTGCGCTTTCTTTAAACCAATCGGGCAATCCGGACAGATCTTCTTCTTTATCCACCATTAACTTAAATGCATTGTTTTCATTCAATACATTGTTACTAAAGGTCAGTCCAAGAGTGGAAAGTTCTTTATTGATATCACGCAAGCGAGCTTGTTGCTCTTCATTCAGATTCGCACCGGCACGCACAAAACCTTTGTAGGTTTTATCCAGTAACCTTTTCTGCTCGGTAGTCAGGTTCAATGCGTCCTTTTTCCGGTTTACCGCATCTACTTTTTGAAAAAGTGCCTGATTCAGATAAATATTATCACTGTGTTCTGAAAGGGCAGGGGCAACTGTCATCGACAAATCAGTCAGTTCCTGAGTTGTTTCGGCCTCTGTCATATTGAAAAACACCAAGTTTACCCGATCCAGTATTGGGGAACTGTTCTCCAGAACCACGATTACATTGTCGAAAGTAGGCTCTGCCGGATTCTCGACTATAGCTTTGATATTCTCTGTTTGTTCTTTTATACCCGCATCAAAAGCAGGCTGATAATGCTCCAGTTTAATCTGGTCAAAAGGAGGTACTTCAAACTTTGTTTGAAACTTAGTTAGAAACGGATTGTCCGTTTTCGAAGGGGTTGTGCAAGAATACATCATACTACATGCAGCGGCTAAAATCATTAACTTGCTTTTCATAACTCATTTTAATATAAAAGGTTCAATCCTTTTTAGAAATATAACACCACATCGGATAGTGATCGGAGTCCCGAATGGAACGGTCGACTGTACAGCGATAACTTTGCAGGTTTTTACTGATTAAGATATGGTCTATCCGAAAATAAAATCTATTTCGATTATAAGAAATCCCCAAACCTCGGCCGGATTGCGTGAACGCATCATCCAATTGTTGGGTCAAAAAACGGTGTGAATAGGAGATCGGAGAATCATTGAAATCACCACATACAACTATATACTTATGCGGAGACTGGCTTATCTCTTTGGAAACTGTCTTGGCTTGCTTTGCACGAATCACGACAGTCTCTTTCAGTTTTCCTAACAAGTATGCAATATCCTGCTTCATCTTCCTCGAAGCTTCCGGAGATTCGAGCATTTCCTGATACAACATTCTGTCTTCCACTGTCAGTTTGTTGGATTCCAAATGATTGTTGATCAATGTCAGCGTATCTTTTCCTATTTTTATTTCGTATAAAACCGATCCGTTACTCTGACTCTCAAAAGCCAAGGGCCGGGAGGAAAGAATCGGGTATTTAGAATAACAGGCTGTTCCGTTACCTTTACTATTACCTATGCGATAAATTGCTTGGCAAGGATAAGCTTTGAGAGCGTCATCAAAATCTTTCTGGGTCAAACGTTTTTTATCACCCGATGGAACAAACTCCTGCATACATATAATATCCGCACCACTATCCCGGATATAGTTTAAAATCGGATTACCTCCTTCTACTTTTTGTAATCCGCCGAAATTCATCACATTATATGTTAACAGTTTAATATTGTTTTCCGGAATATCCGGATTGGAAAAACGGAAAGGGACATACGTAATAATTTGAGGGAGACAGAGTAGAAAACCTACAAGAGGAAACCAGCTTACACTGCTACGGAATATCATCCAGAAAAACAGAAAACAGCCATTAATAAATAAGAAGATGGGAAAAGTAAGTCCCATACAACTTAATAACGGATACTTCTGCGGATTAATATATGGACTATAGGCTGCCAGTAAGAGCAGCCCGATAAATAACGCGTTTACCAACATCGTTACTGTTAAGGCAATCTTCCCAATATGCTTCATCAACTATTTTTTACTCGCGTCAAAAAGCGTTTTCTTTTCTTCATCCGATAAGTTCTGATAACCGGACTTCTTTATTTTATCCAGAATGCGATCTACTTCATCAGACTGCGCCTTTTTCTGTGCGTTATAATTGTAATCTTGGGGGTTTCTGTTGTAATGCACCTTCATGGTGGGTTTCTTTTTCTTCTTCCGGGTCTTCCGATCGAAAAGACTGCTGAACCAATCAAAAAACATATTGATCCATTTCGTCAAATCTGCTCCTCTACTGAGGCTTGCTGCAAACCACAATCCAGCTAATGCACCCCCCAGGTGTGCAATATGTCCTCCGGCATTGCTCGATGTTAGGAATAATAAATCCAAAGCTACCACAACTAGTGCCAGATATTTTAACCGGAGTGTACCTAATAAAAGCAGTCGGATAGGGTAGTTAGGTTCCCGGTAGGCAGCAGCCGTTACAATAGCTAATATCGAAGCAGAAGCACCGACCATGGATGATATATTAACTTCCATGGCAAAATAAGGAAAAATATTATAAGCCAGCATAAAGAGCAGTCCACCGCAAATACCGCCAAATATATAAACTCCGCGAAGATGCTTTCCCGAAAAGAAAGTGAGAAATATGCTTCCAAACCAATACAGCCATAGCATGTTGAAAAGGATATGCCATATATCCGCATGCATAAACATATAGGTGAAAATAGACCAGGGCTGATAAAGAAAGCGAGTGAAAGAAGCAGGCAATTCAAACCATTGCAGAATATAAGCCGCATTGTGATTAAACAACCTGAAAAAGACACTTAACAAACTGGCTACGAGGAATACACCGACATTGATATAAATCAGTCGGATAAAGGTATTTCCCCTTTTAAACATATCTTTCAGATTATCGAAAATAGGATGTCTCATTGTCGTTCATTTTTCTTCCTTTCCAATAGAGAACATTCTTCTTTTTCCAGTACATAATTAAAATGAAACCGAAGATCATTCCACCCAAGTGAGCAAAGTGAGCCACATTATCGTTGGCATTATTCGACACTCCTAGAATAAGTTCAAGAGCCGCATATCCGATAACAAAGAACTTGGCTTTAATAGGAAAGGGGAAAGGTATAATAAATAACTGGTTGTTGGGAAATAACATTCCAAAACCTAGCAAGATGCCATATACAGCTCCTGAGGCTCCTACTGTTCTCCAGCCATTCAATGCCTGGCTAACAACCATCATTCCTCGCTCCGTATTGATCATCATATCGGCAGTTAAACCGGGAAACATCGTATGGAATTGAACAAATTGAACGGCTTCCTGTATAAGTCCTGCACCGATTCCACAAACCAGATAATAAAATAAGAAGCGTTTGGGTCCCCAGACTTCCTCCAAAACCCGGCCAAACATCCATAAAGCAAACATGTTGAAAAAAAGATGTGCCCACCCTCCATGCATAAACATGTAGCTGATTAATTGCAGGATATTAAAATTGTCGGCCATAAAGAAATGTAAACTCAGATAAGAGTCTAAATATATTCCATATCTCTCGGCCACAAGCGTCCCCAAAAACATCAAAACATTAATGATAAGGAGGTTTTTGGTAACTGGAGGCATTGTATTCATCATATCTTCAATTAAAAATTAGTATATATAGGAGCAAAAGTACGAATAAAAATCCTGTAGGTGGGAGAAATTGAATCCGTATTTATTCTTTTTCGATAAATTAGAGATTTTTTGATGAATCTGTGAAAAGAGGAAAATCTTTAAATAGACCGATAATCCTACCTCCTTTATATTCACAGCCTCTTCTTCTCCTGCAAAAACCCCGCTAATACGCTGATAGTTTGGATATTTTTCTTTAAGTTTGCGCCTTAAAAACAGATAATTCCACGGAAATACATTGAACCATGAATATAGAAGCGAAACTGATTACCTCCGTTGTGGATGGAATTAAATCACTTTACGGACAGGAAGTACCTGCCGCACAAGTGCAACTACAGAAAACCAAAAAAGAATTTGAAGGGCACTTAACGCTGGTTGTTTTTCCCTTTCTGAAAATATCCAAAAAAGGACCGGAGCAAACAGCGCAGGAAATCGGCGAATATCTTCAAAACAATGAACCTGCCATAGCATCCTTCAATGTAATCAAAGGATTCCTAAATCTGAGTATTGCCTCCTCTGTTTGGATTGATTTATTGAATACAATTCATCAAAATGAGACCTATGGTATTGTGCCTGTTACGGATGCTTCACCACTGGTGATGATCGAGTATTCTTCTCCTAATACCAACAAACCGCTTCATCTGGGGCATGTACGCAATAATTTGCTGGGAAAAGCACTTGCCAATATTGTAGAAGCAAACGGTAATAAAGTGGTAAAAACGAATATTGTCAACGACCGGGGTATTCATATCTGTAAGTCTATGCTGGCTTGGCAGAAATACGGAAACGGGGAAACGCCTGAATCATCCGGGAAGAAGGGCGACCACCTGGTGGGCGACTATTACGTAGCGTTTGATAAACATTACAAAGCCGAAGTAGCCGGATTCATGGAGAAAGGAATGACCAAAGAAGAAGCGGAAGCTGCTTCTCCCTTGATGAATGAAGCCCGCGAAATGCTGGTGAAATGGGAGGCCGGTGATTCGGAAGTCCGCTCTTTATGGTCGATGATGAATAGCTGGGTATATGCCGGATTTGATGAAACCTACCAAAAAATGGGTGTAAACTTCGATAAGATTTATTATGAATCGGAAACATACCTGGAAGGAAAAGATAAAGTATTGGAAGGACTGAAAAAAGGGTCTTTCTACCAAAAGGAAGACGGTTCTGTTTGGGCAGACCTGACAGCCGAAGGATTGGATCATAAGCTGCTTCTCCGTGCAGACGGTACTTCCGTTTATATGACTCAGGATATTGGTACTGCCAAACTTCGTTTCGATGACTACCCGATTAACAAAATGATTTACGTAGTAGGCAATGAACAAAACTACCATTTCCAGGTACTATCTATTCTGCTGGATAAATTAGGCTTTGAATGGGGAAAAGGGCTGGTTCACTTCTCGTATGGTATGGTGGAACTTCCGGAAGGAAAGATGAAATCACGCGAAGGTACTGTGGTAGATGCCGACGACCTGATTGAAGAAATGGTAAAAACGGCCCGCGAGACCTCACAGGAGCTTGGCAAGCTAGATAATTGTACTCCTGAAGAGGCGGAAAACATTGCCCGCATCGTAGGATTAGGTGCTTTGAAATATTTCATCCTGAAAGTGGATGCCCGTAAAAATATGACTTTTAATCCGAAGGAATCAATAGATTTTAACGGAAACACTGGGCCTTTTATTCAATATACATACGCACGTATCCAGTCTGTACTTCGCAAAGCTGCAGAAGCAGGTATTATCGTTCCGAACGAGTTACCCGCGAATGTAGATCTGAATGAAAAAGAAATGGGATTGGTGCAGATGGTAGCGGATTTTGCTACCATTGTTAAGCAAGCCGGAGATGATTACAGTCCGTCCATTATCGCGAATTATGTATATGACCTGGTGAAAGAATATAACCAGTTCTACCATGATTACAGTATTTTACGCGAAGAAAACCAAGATGTGAAGTTGTTCCGTATTGCTTTGTCTACTAACATATCGAAAGTAATCCACATAGGAATGGGATTGCTGGGGATTGAGGTGCCAAACAGAATGTAAAGTTTTGAAGATAAAAACTGGTATGGTTTTTGCAATACTTTATTAAATCACAATTAACAGATAAACTACGAATATCTATATAATATCAGGTCGGATAGGGCTACAGGCTCTTATCCGACCTTTTTATTTCATTTTGGCAGTGCTTTACTCTCTTTCTACCAATGCATTTTCAAATCCAATTTTGTTAAACAAAAAGACATTTTTGTTAACCGCGCGACACTATTTTGTTACACGAGAAACCCCACTTTGTTAAGCAATCAACGCCATTTCGTTAACCAATCGAGGTCATCTTGTTAAGCAACAAATCTCATTTTGTCAATCCACCCATTTCAATCAATTAATTGCTTTATTTCAACGAATAAAACGAGAGAGAAGAATAATAACCCTGTCACATTCTGTCATCTTTAGCAGGGAAAAATTGGCATACAACATATGTTATGTATATTTATTGCCCGTTACAGTAATTTAACAAGTCCGAGATAACAGGTTGTCAACTTCAACTTAATAAATTTAGCGAAGGCTAAACCAGCGGTCGACGAAGTCAAAGCCTGACAGATTTAGCCTAGGGCCAGCGTGCAAAATCAGCGCAGCCCGGGGTTTAGAATACACAAGACCGAGGAGTTCTGCAAGAACGGCATATGATACTAAATCCTTTTATATGTCGTGCCTGTAGCACTCCTTAATTATGGTGGGTTACTACCCAGTCATATTCGAAAGATAACATTCTTTAGTAATCCAGCCAAGAATCTAAGGTCTGTTAAAAATCCCGGAGGGATTACAGGTGCATAACCACGGGATTACATCCCGTGGAAACAGCTAACCCGACTCTACTCTCACAGCCCCGACAGGGGGTGAAGAATATATTATTGACCCACTTCGCGGCTCACGGAGATATTTCTATATCCTATCCCGTGGGATATCCATCCCACGGTTATGCACCTGTAATCCCTACGGGATTCTTCGAGATTTTAATGTCTTCAAATCTTCCGAACATGACTGGGTTAATACCCCAAGTTGCACTCACTTTGTTCGCTAATCCTGGGCTAAATCTGTCAGGCTTTGACTCCGTCGACCATTGGTTCAGCCTTCGCTTAAAAGTAGATTTCCCTTAAGTTGACGACATTAAACTAAAACACCCGTCATCAATAGAAAGGGTTATAGATTTCCTAAAAATACTATCACAATATCGTTTTCATCCCTTACTCCATCCTGAATATCTCCGGCAACGGAATAGAAACTGGTGAATTATCCGGGTTTGTTTCCATAATATCTGCCATATAATCCCACCATTTCTGAACAATCGGATTCGCACCCATATCCTGCGAAGACTCTTCTCCTTTTACTTTTTGGCAGGCAAATAAAATATTGGTTTCTTTATCCCAGAAGATGGAGTAATCATATACACCGTTATCCGATAATAGTTTTTTCATCTCCGGCCAGATTT
Source organism: Bacteroides sp. (assembly GCA_021201335.1). Classification (GTDB taxonomy): domain Bacteria; phylum Bacteroidota; class Bacteroidia; order Bacteroidales; family Bacteroidaceae; genus Bacteroides. The sequence goes on from JAJQFD010000018.1 coordinate 32,174, forward strand.
CACTGTGCCTTTTTTCATACTCAGCCTCACATCCGGGCTTGAGGAACATTTTAAAAGCTTCTCTTTTCATTGTTTGTATTATTTTAAATTGATATAGACAGGCTTATCCCTGTCGCAAATGATTTCTCCATTTCTGTATTCAAGCTCAGCTACCTGTATAGTACTGCGACGGGTATCCGGAGTATCGGCTTTTATACCGCTACCCGTACGACCCGGATGGGTGAAATAAAAAATATAAGCACGTCCGTTATTTACTACTACGTCAGCATGCAATCCTTGTGTCCAATCATCCGTTCCGGTACCGGCATTTTGCAGAATATTATTTTTTTTGTCGTGTCCAGCTTTCCATATCGGGTGAACAATAAACTCCTAAGCCATCCCAGTTATCTACAATCATGAAGTACTTTCCTTTCCATTGGAATACTTTCGGGCCTTCGCCACGGCGATCAGCAATTACTTTCCCATAATTCGTCCAATTGGTAAAGTCTTTGGTTTCAGAATAATAAATAGATTTATTATCCCGTTCATTGTTGTAATACATACGCCAGGTTCCGTTGGGAAGTTTGATCATTCCTGCATCGATCACTTTATCAGATATCAGGTTACATTTGTTCTGGAAATCCCAGTCGATCAGGTTATTACTTACCAGGTGTACAATCTCCCTCTCATGCCCCCAGTCACTAAATATGCCGGGAACTACCGTGAGGAACATGTGGTACTTGCCACCTTCTTCAATGACATCGGGTGCCCAATAGGTATAGTCTTTCCCGCCGTAGGTAATTTTAGCATCACATTTATACTTCCAGGTAGCACCGCCGTCGACAGACTCTGCAATGCCAATGGGAGTACCATGCACCCAGTCTACTCCCTTGGCTTCTTTCAAATTGGCGCGACGATTGGTATAGAACATAAACCAACGTTGCTCTTTCGAATTCCAGATAACGACTGGATCGGCTGCCCCGTCGAACTTGGAATCCCGATACAAGGGTTTATCCGCATTTTTATAGGCACGGTTCAATGCGCCGGGTAATACATATTGATTCAACTGACAGTCTTTGAGTTGAGCCAGTCCTTCAATGGCTGCTTTGCATCCCAGGATGGCACCATCAAAAGTTGTATGTACCCGGTCTACAAAATAGGCTTTGGTTGCTTCCTTACCTATTGCTTCGTATTTACGGGCAAGTATGTCATTCATATCCATGTAAGGAACGTTTTCCTGTTCGGCTACTTCTCTCGACCATTTACCGTAAGTCTGGTCATTTCTTATCATCCGGTCGCCTTCCCAGCTGTTACCGGGAGTGTGTGACAAAACAATCACATGGGCTCCCCGCGCTTTTGCCTGACGAATGTAGATACGCAAGTAATGACCGAAAGTAAATACTTCCTCCGGTCCTCCATGACGTTCCATAATAACAGTCTGTGATTCATTTCCAATACCTTTCAGGGAGGCGCGTGCCCTCCCTGTATTCAGCGGACCACCGTCATTGTGACCAAACTGGATAAACAGATAATCTCCTTTTTGAATGCCGAATAATACCTTATCCCATAATCCTTCCGTATAAAAGGTACGACTGCTTCGCCCACCTAACGCATGATTTTCCACTGAGATACGACTGGTATCAAAGAACCAGTCGAAGAAGCTTCCCCAGCCCCACTGACCGCCATCACCTTTTCCTCTGCCGTTCTTCATGGTAGAATCACCAATCATAAAAACAACGGGAGATTTTTCATTCACCCGCGTACTTCCTGCCGGATCTCCTGCTCCTACACTAAAAATAGGTGCCGGCGTGGTCTGTTCCATTGTATAATACTGCACCGCACTATCATTCATCTTTGGAAATTGCTTCTTCAGCAGGTTGATCATTTCAGCACCGGCCCAAAGCACCGGCCCATAACCATGTGCTGCATATGCATTGACCGGACGATAGTAATAAAAAGCCGGATCAAAAGCCATACCGGTGCCTACACAGGTGCCTTCCACTTCTCCTTTGGTATTGATTTGGGTTGATACGGCATGCCAGCCCAATTGAGCTACCGGACCGTAAGCCACCGGATCAATCCACCCATTGTTGATACCGCGTGCAATACAATACACAAAAATAGCAGTCGCGGATGTTTCATGATAAGAATCATTCCGGTCGAGCAGTTGACGCCAGAACCCTTCTCCGCTCTGGTAAGAAGTAATACCTCTTATATGAGCACGGTATTGTTCGAGTATTTTATGATAATCAGGATGACTCTGGGGCAAAGCGTCCAGTACTTCCGTCATAGTCAGGATGGCCCATCCGTTGGCACGTCCCCAATGGAAAGCAGGATGATCGGGCATACTTTCTACCCAGCCATGACGATAAAGTCCTTTTTCAGGAACAAACATGCGTTGAGAAAACTGCAATATCTGTTTAACGGCTTCATTATAGTATTTCATCTCTCCCGTGAGTTTACCCATTTGCACGATGGCCGGAACAGACATAAACATATCATCCAGCCAAAGAGTGTTTTTCTGAGGACGGTTACGGGCAAAGGTACCATCACTTAATCTGTACTCCCGGTACATGATGTAATTCATATAGTTATCAATCACCGGTCGCAGATCCATGTTACGATCATCCAGTTGTGCTTTAATCATGGCTGCACACATTGCTCCGGCATCATCCAGCGCATGAGGTGTCAAAAGTTGTCTCATTTGCAAATCAATCACACCATAATCATTCATTAACCGACGAAAGTGAGGTGCTATCTCTGCCAGCATCTTAAAACGGGTAGTTACATAATTTCGGTAAGCATTGTCATTGGTCGCTTGTGCTGCTGCGAGCATAGCAGCGTATGTTACTCCCCATTCGTAACTGGTCAGACGGAACAAACCTCTGTCGAGAATGGCATTTTCATCCATCTGCGCATAATCAGTAATTACTTTGCCGGTTTCTTTATCAATCACCCTGGCCGGAGTAGCCTCATCCAGATAACGGAGCACTCTATCCATGTCTGTTTTGATTTCCTGCATGGTTAACATACTATACGGAACTTTATAATCGGGCTGAAGCAAGTGCAGGGGAGTATTCAGGTCGTTGACAACCTCTGCTTTTTTCTTCTGTTTTTGAGCGTGTAGGGGACAACTGCTCCATACGGCAAGCAATCCCAAAAGAATCCATGTTTTTTTAAAGAAATTCATGATAGTATGATTAGTTAATTGAATTATTTAAACTCATATCCGCGGAACCATCCTTTCTTCAAATCAGATCCGAAGTAAAATCCGGGCTGAGTAGGTTGATTGTATGCCACATTCTGGGTAGCAATACTGATCCGATATACCGGATCTTCCAGGAAGGTATGGAAACGGTATTCGGTAGGAATAGTAGAAACATATAACCGAAGTGAACTATTATCTTCCGATCGTAACAAAACTTCTTCTCTCCAGTCGCCCAATATATCTCCCTGCAAACAAGGATTGGATTTGCTGCCATTATTGGAAAGAGCTCCTTCAAATTTCACCAGTGGTTTACAAATACCGGCTTCCCAATCATATTTGCTCACCACATTTTTATCCAACAGTTCACGTAAAAGATCTCCGTCCCACCAAACAGCCATATTTACAGAAAGCGTACGCATTTCAGGATTGACCACTTCACCTTTGAAATTACGGATACCTTCGGAACTCCATGTCCACATTTCCACACCAGGGTTTGTGGGATCAATATCAGCAGCCATCGCACGACCTACATCCGTAGGCGATTGTATCTGGAAAATCACTTCACCCGTTTCTGCATCCCGGAAAGAAGAACCATCCCGTTTATTTTCATGGCAATCCCATACTTGCAACTTGGGATTATCCGGGTCGAATTGCGTCAGATGAAGAGCATCTCCATACCCCATTCCGGTAGAATAAAGCCCTTTTCCGTTATGATCAATCGTACAGGAACCATACACTATTTCATCACAGCCGTCTCCGTCTACATCTGCTACCCGAAGATTATGATTACCCTGTCCGGCATAATCTTTCCATTCAGGATTATTGCTATCGAACACCCAGCGATTTTTCAGCTTCTTACCGTTCCAATCAAATGCAGCCAATACGGTGCGGGTATAATATCCCCGACACATCACGACACTGGGGTCAACCCCGTCGAGATAAGCCACACAAGCCAGGAAACGATCGCTTCGATTGCCACGTTTATCTCCCCAACCCATTAAATCCCCGCGTGGAGGAATATAATCGACAGTTGAAAGAGCTTCTCCGGTTTCACCGCTAAATACAGTCAGGTATTCCGGGCCATCCAGAATACGTCCGGCACCATTCCGGTAATCGGCATTGGCATTCCCTATTACTTTTCCTTTTCCATCAATAGTGCCATCAGCTGTTTTCATCACCACTTCAGCCTTGTTATCGCCATCCAGGTCGAACACCATAAATTGAGTATAGTGTGCTCCGGCCCGAATGTTATTTCCCAGGTTGATTCTCCAGAGAAAAGTTCCGTCTAAACGATAACAATCTATGAGTACGGGACCCGTATAACCATCATGAACATTATCGTGGGAATTGGAAGGATCCCATTTCAGAATGATTTCGTATTCACCGTCTCCATCTACATCCCCAATACTGGCATCATTAGGAGAATAGGTATAATTCTGTCCGGAAGGAGTAATACCATCGGCAGGTTTATTTAAAGGAATATTCAGATATCCCAAAGGTGCATCCGCCGGAAGGGTATAGGTTCCACCTGTCAGTTTCTTCTTTTTGGTTTTACTTACCGGTTCTACCTGATAAGTAGCCGGCAAATTTCCTACATATTCGTCGTAATAGCATGTAGAGACTTCAATGGGATTCTCAGTCAGAAGTTTCCCGTCCCGATATACATGGAAAGCCACATCCGTCGGATCCGATGAGAGATACCGCCAGGAAACAAACACTGTGGTAGGGGATTGACGTAAAGCGACTACTCCCCGCCCTAACTTTTCACGTTTCAGTTTGGAGAAATTATAAGCTGGCTGAGCTGTTGAAGACAGAAATATACACAAGAACGAAAAAAGACAAACAGCCCGAAGATGTGACCAGATAAAAAGGCAAAGGTTTTTCATAAAAACTAGTAGTTGATTAGTAAATACAAAAATAGCTTTTTGATCTTCATATTTACCTATAAGAATGTACAATTAGATGGAATTCTGTTCGAAAAGGCTTAAGAGGTATTTTGCTAACAGAAGTTTTATTTATTTTTGAGTTTTGCATCCTCATTAGCCTAATACTATACATACACATTCCTATATAACCCATGAAAAAATCTCAGAAAATGAAACCAGTAAAAACTAAATCTTACTTCGTGTGTATCTTTCTGTTTGTGGCTATTCAAACAACTTATGCACCAATCGGAAAACGTTTCCCTTCAGAAATGTCAACTTATCCCGATCCGGTAACAGGACTCACCGTCAAAGTGCTGACCAACCACCCGGAATACAGCGATTCCCGTATTTACCAGACACACCCGCAATGGACGTATGATAATAAATATATTGCTTTCCGTTCGCAACGCACGGGCTCGGGCCAGTTATTTTTTGTAGAGGAACAAACGGGAGAAATTATCCAGATTACGGATGGCGCCAGAAACGGAGACTATAACCTTTCCCGAAAAAAGGGATTGCTTTACTTTTTGCGTCGACCTGAAGGTAAACCCGCTCAAGTCATTGAACTGGATTTTGAGCGCGTACTGAATGACAGTAAGAAAGGAAAAATGAAACCTCATGCTTCTTATGAGCGTCTGGTAACCGAATGGCCCGATTCATTAAAGATTTCAGGAGGAATGGGCCTGGACGTAGAAGAAGATATACTGTATGTAGGAGTAACCCTCCTTATGATGCCGAAAGCTGGCAAAACCCAATTGACGATTCGAAGCACCGGATTAAGAACCATCCGGGAGGAATCCGAACCATTGATGTGAAAACCGGAGAAATTGGTTTTGCCTTCAACGTAGACTTCACGATGGGGCATGTTCAGGCCAGCCCTTTTGTGAGCAGGGAAATTGTATTCTGCCACGAGACGGGAGGAGATTCGCCTCAGCGAATGTGGTTTGGCGATATGACCACAAATACATATCAACCTCTTTATATCGAATCAGATTACGAATGGGTTATCCACGAAACAATTACGGATGCCGACCATGTTTACTTCAATGTGCTCTGTCACCTCGAACACCTGAAAAAGAAACCGTCGGGGATCTTCTCCATTAATTTACGCAATGGCCATGTGAGAGTTCTGGGACAAGTGCTTTCGAATGATATGAATCCTGAATTGAAAGCGATTCCGGCAGAGGCAAATAGTTTCTGGCATTGCAATGGGTCGTCCGACGGAAAATGGGCGGTAGGCGATGATTTCACCGGGAATATTACGCTGATCAATACAAGAACAGGGCAAATGCACTTGCTCACCACCGGGCATGTGATGAAACCGGATCATGCTCATCCGTATTTCAGTACGGATAATAAGCGGGTATTGATTCAATCGGGAAGGTTATCGGAAGGGAAACGATTGAACCTGATGGTAGTGGATATACCGGAGGGGTGGTGATGGTTAGAAAAAGTCGCAAGTAACAGGACTAAAAGTTCTGGGAAGATGGCAATAGACAGAAGGGTGCGTCAGGGGGGCGACAATAATCACCCTTTCTAACTTCGAAGAGTACAGTTCAAACGGTACGAATAACAGAATCAGATGCTAACACAGAACCTAACAGAAAGAAAAGAATAGCTCCCCCATACCCCCTCTTGGGGAAAATGTGTGAGTGAGGACGTAGACAAGAATTTTCAATTTCCCCTAATTCCCACTCAACTGCCCTGTAGCTATTTGTGGGCGTGGTTCGAAGTCTGTTGATAGAGTAGCGCTACTCTCTTGCTACGATAGCCCTACTCTCTTGCTAGAGTAAGCCTACTTTCTTTCCTGAATAGCACTAGAAAAGTAAATGCTTAGCCTCTGTCTGAAATCTTTATCACAACAAGTTTTTATGAAAAACAGAATTGAAACATCTTCAAAAAAGCAGGTTTAAAATTTAGAGAATCCGAAACCATGTTGTACCTTTGCAGCCAGAGAAAAGCATTTCTTTGGCATATAAAGTCATATGTCACCCGAACATGAATGAGTGTTGCTCGCTGACCCTGGGCTAAGTCTGTCAGGCTTTCAGCCTTCACCCCCAGCCGAGACAAAAACTTAGGACATAACCCTACACAGACTAATTATTTCCCTTTTCAAAAACAAACTCTTTAAAAATACGATACGAAATGTTGCTCTCCCTATCCACAAAAGTAGCATACAACCTATATTTCTCTGTGTCAAATACTTCTTGTACAGGAATGAAAAAGAAAATATCCAAATCTCCTCCAGGCTCTATAATTATCCCCACATCGAGTACAGTCACATTTTCAGGTCGAGGCAAAGTTATCCAGTTTCCATCCTTAAAAATCTGAAATTCCCTACCTGTAAGTAAAATCTTTCCTTTGGTATTATTTACTATCTTGGTTTTTAAACCACCTGTCTCAAAGTTTGATTCATTAGGTATAAAATAAGCCTGTATTTCGTCCGTCTTATTTTCCACTATCAAACCATCAATAACATGAACCGCCTCCGCATAAGTCAATAACGGTTTAATAAAATGAATAAAACCATACAATCCTTCTTTGACCAAATCATTCCTCGCATCTAAAGAATCCGCAATATCACTACTAATAATCCTGGAAGTATTTTTATTATTCGAAGAAGGTTAGGTGCATACAGCCTAACCCGCAATGAAAAATTAATAAAAATATGCGTTCAATTTTGAATTTATATTAGCAATCTTACAAAATACAAAACCTCCGTCTTTTAATAACCCTGTTTGTCCAGATTATCTATGGTAGATATAATCGTTTTTTTGCATTCCTCAAACAAATGGGGTGCGACAATACTCCCCCCGGTATAAACAAATGCTTTATACACATTGTCCTCCAATGATAAAAGGAAAAAATCATAAACATCACCTTCGGCAAACATCTTAAGCTCCCTGTGGCTCATATTATTAATTAAATGGTTGGTTCCATTCTCTTTCATTTCCGAATATCTTGCCAACTGATTCTCCATTTGCAGCGTTATATTATAGGCTTTCGCCAATTGCCGTAACAAATCTTTATCTTTCATATATTGCATAAGCAAAGAAGATTTGAATACTTCATAAGAACCGCTTTCAACATGAATAGAATGGATATCTCCAATTACATGTCTATACATATTCAAGGTATCCGCATGTATTTCTTCTATATCGTTAATGTTCGATTGCAACATATGATATATTCGTTGCTCGGTTTCCCATTTTTTCTGACTATAGCAAACTCTGTCGAGGTTTTCCCACAATTCCGTTTTTATAAGACCCATTACTTCTTTTATTTCTTTTTGTTTGGAACGACGGGTCGACACATCGGTGATGGTTAATGTAATTAATACCCCAATGATAACAATAGACAGGTCTCTTATATATGTAAGCACCATTGAATCTTTCAGCCATTGAATAATTTTCTTCATGTTGTTTTAATTTTGTCGTTTTAATGATTGTTGTTGTCCAAACAAAGATAAATATTTTCGGAAGAAACTATTAAATCGTAATTAAAAACATAAATATCATTTCAATTAAAATAAAAATCATTTTTTTTAGTATTTATCTCATTCATTCCTTTAATTTTATGGGCCGAAAAACTTGTATTATTTTAATATATAAAGATTTGTACCATGAAAGAATTGAAAATGTTTATTGACGGCAAGTTTATTGAAAATGCTTCCGGTAAGTGGATTAATGTATTGAACCCTTCAACTGAGGAAGTAATTTCTAAAATGCCGGACGGTACCGTAGAAGATGCCAAAAGAGCAATTGAAGCCGCTGAGAGAGCGCAGGAGCAATGGGAAAGAACCCCTTCTATCGAGAGAGCTTCTTATTTAGTAAAGATAGCAGCAGGCATCCGCAAACGCGAAAAAGAACTGACTGATATTATTGTCAGAGAAGGTGGAAAAACCCAGGGACTGGCCAATGTGGAAGTACTTTTTACAGCCGATTATCTTGACTATATGGCTGGATGGGCACGCCGGTATGAAGGAGAAATCATCCCCAGTGACCGTCCAAGAGAAACAATCATGCTTTTCAAAAAAGCGATTGGGGTTACTACTGGTATCCTGCCGTGGAATTTCCCATTCTTTTTAGTAGCCCGTAAAGCAGCACCTGCTTTGATAACAGGAAATACCATTGTGGTGAAACCCAGTCAGCTGACTCCGGAAAATGCTTATGTGTTTGCACAAATCGTGGAAGAAGTCGGACTTCCGGCTGGTGTATTCAATTTGGTAAATGGTAGAGGCTCTGTTATTGGCCAGGAAATGGCTGCCAATCCTAAAGTAGGTATGGTAAGTCTTACTGGTAGTGTTAGTGTAGGGCAACAAACGATGGCTGCAGCCGCACCCAATATTACCAAAGTTTCTTTGGAGTTAGGTGGCAAAGCACCGGCTATTGTTATGGCTGATGCCGATCTGGATCTGGCAGTGAAAGCTATCATTGATTCACGTGTAATTAACACCGGCCAAGTATGTAACTGCGCCGAACGAGTATATGTTGATAAGAAAATTAAAGCAGCTTTCATGGAGAAACTAATTGCCGGCATGAAGCAGGTAAAAGTAGGTAATCCGAGTGAAGTAGCTGACCTTGATATGGGTCCGCTGATTGATGCCGGCGCTTTAAAATCCATGGAGGAAAAAGTACAGAAAGCCGTTGAACAGGGAGCCACAATTGCATGTGGCGGTAAACGAATCGGTACAAAAGGATACTTCTTTGAGCCTACCGTATTGGATAATGCAACCCAGAAAATGGATATTATTCAGGAAGAAACGTTCGGCCCCGTACTACCCGTTGTAGAATATACCGATGTAAACGAAGCTATTGCCTGGGCCAATGACTGTGAGTACGGTTTAACTTCTTCTGTATATACACAAAACCTGGACAATGCGTTCAAGATGATGCGCTCGCTGAAATTTGGTGAAACCTATATCAACCGCGAGAACTTTGAAGCAATGCAAGGCTTCCATGCCGGATGGCGTAAATCAGGTATTGGCGGAGCCGATGGTAAACACGGTTTGGAAGAATACCTGCAAACACATGTAGTTTACCTGGAAACCAAAGAATAATTAATAAAACGAAAATGAGAGTTGAAAATTGAGAAGTAACTGTTCATCAAACGGCTAAGGCCCAATTTTCAGCTTTCATTTTCAACTTTCAATTTACTGAAATGAAGGTCGGACTATTTATCCCCTGTTATGTGAACGCTATTTATCCGGAAGTTGGAGTGGCTACTTATAAGTTACTTAAACATTTGGGCGTAGAAGTAGATTATCCACTTGATCAAACTTGTTGTGGTCAGCCGATGGCCAATGCCGGATTCGAGGGGAAAGCACTTCCGTTGGCTTTGTCTTTTGAGAAACTATTTGATAAATATGATTATGTGGTGGCTCCTTCTGCTAGTTGTGCTTCCTTTGTGAAGTTCAATTATCCACGGGTGTTGAAAGAAGGGGGTCATTTGTGTGAAGCAAGCACCAAAATTTATGATGTTTGCGAGTTTATTCATGACATATTGAAACCAACTTCTTTACCCGGTATTTTCCCTTTCAAAGTAAGCCTGCATAACAGCTGTCACGGTGTACGGGAATTAAAATTATCTTCAGCCAGCGAATTAAATATCCCCGCTATTCCAAATTAAAGAACTTACTGAAACTGGTGGATGGTGTTGAAGTATTCGAACCTGAAAAGGTAGATGAATGCTGCGGTTTTGGTGGTATGTTCGCTGTAGAAGAAGATGTTGTTTCCACTTGTATGGGAGAAGATAAAATAAAGAATCATATCGCTACTGGCGCATCCTATATTACCGGTGCGGATAGTTCCTGCCTCATTCACATGCAAGGGATTGTTGAAAGACAAAAACTACCAGTCAAATTCATTCATATTACCCAAATATTATCTGCCGGACTATGAGTACAAAACATGCAAAAGCTGCCGAACGGTTCATTGCCAATAAAGAGCAGGAGCAATGGCACAATCAAACGTTATGGTTTGTCCGTCAGAAGCGGGATAATCTGGTGATGAACATACCAGAATGGGAAGAACTCCGTAATCTGGCCCATCAGATTAAGATGCACACTGCAACACATCTAGATACTTATCTCATCCAGTTTACAGATCAGGCTGCCGCTAATGGTATCATTATACATTGGGCCCAAGATGCGCAGGAGCATAATGAAATAGTATTCAATATCCTGCAGCAGCATAAGGTTAAGAAACTCGTGAAAAGCAAATCCATGCTGACCGAAGAATGCCATCTTAACCCCTATCTGGAAGAACGGCAGATTGAAGTAATAGAAAGCGATCTGGGTGAACGAATCCTTCAGTTAATGGGTGAAGCACCTAGCCATATCGTGATGCCCGCCATCCATTTGAAAAGACAGGAAGTAGGAAAACTATTTGAGGAAAAGATGCAAACAGAAAAGGATAACAGTGATCCCACTTATCTGACTCATACTGCACGCCGGTTCCTCAGAAATGAATTCCTTACCGCTGATGCTGCTATGACAGGTGCGAACTTTGGTATTGCCGAGACTGGGGAAATCGTAGTTTGTACCAACGAAGGAAACGCCGACATGGGAACATCTCTGGCTCCCCTTCATATTGTATCCATGGGAATAGAGAAAATCATCCCTAACTTAAAATCAATGGCGGTTTTCAGCCGTCTGTTAGCCCGTTCTGCAACGGGACAACCCGTCACAACCTACACATCTCATTATCGCAAACCCCGGGAAGGATCTGAAATGCATCTGGTACTGGTAGATAACGGGCGAAGTTCGATTCTGACTTCGAAAGATCATCAACAATTATTAAAGTGCATCCGCTGTGGTGCCTGCATGAATACTTGTCCGGTTTATCGGCGGAGCGGTGGTTATTCTTATACTTATTTTATACCCGGCCCCATCGGTATTAATCTTGGAATGTCAAGAGATCCGCTTGCTTATTTTGACAATGTTTCCGCCTGTTCTCTGTGTTATTCCTGCAACAATGTTTGTCCGGTGAAAATTGATCTGGCAGATCAGATTTACTTCTGGCGGCAAGACCTGGATAAATACGGAAAAGCTGATTCGATGAAGAAAGTTTTATCCGGCGGATTGAAATTCCTGTTCGGGAAACCCAAACTCTATAATACGGCACTAAAGTTTGCTCCTCTTGTTAACATTACTCCCCGTATTTTGAAGTACAACGGTTTGAATGCCTGGGGAAAAGGACGGGAGCTTCCGCGCTTTGCCAAAGAATCATTTACAGAATTGTGGAAAAAAGGAAAAGTTGATAAATAATCTCAGATAAGAATGACTACACGGGAAGATATTATAAAGAAATTAAACCAGCACACTTCGACAAGATACGAAATGCCTGATATTGAACTGACCACCATCACCTATCCGGACTTAACCGATCAGTTTATAAATATTAGCCAGTTCGTAGGAGGGAATGCTTTACTACTAAAAAAGGGCGAAGATATTAATTCCATCATTCCTACTCTTTATCCGGAAGCCAAACAAATTGTCTCAAACCTACCTGAGATCAATATCGCTACAATCAACCCAGATGAAGTGGATGACCCTCATCAATTAGACAACCTGGACTTATCTGTCATTCAAGGAGAAATTGGCGTGGCTGAAAATGGCTGTGTCTGGATTCCCCAACAAGTAAAGCAGAAAGTCATTTACTTTATCTCCGAGTATCTGGTTATTTTGCTGGATAAAAATAAGTTAGTTCCTACCATGCATGATGCTTATCAGCTTACGAAAGAGGAAAAATATGGATTCGGTGTATTTATATCCGGTCCATCGAAAACGGCGGATATTGAACAGGCATTAGTGGTTGGTGCACACGGAGCCAAAGGTGTTACAGTTATACTCTATTGATAACATACTTAATAAACCATCCGGGAAGGTTCTCTTTATTATACCAAACGGTCAGTTTTCCTTTCTCGGCTTCCGCAATCAGTCGCATAGAATCCGAATTATCGAAAAGGTAGGCCCTGTCGGTAGCAAAAATAGCGGGCATTAAGTTTTCAAGTGTTCGTGTATACCGAGTTACCACCTTTTCAGGGTCCACGTCATGACCGCCTTTTTCCACCCGGTTGGCTATTCGGGAGAGATTAAGCACCGGATCATCCAGACAAATAAAGTATAGATAAGTTTTATATCCCTGTTCTTTTGCTTCCATTATTTCTTCTAGTTTGGAAGGATGGCTCATGACTGTTTCGAAAGAAAAACTCTGAGTAGATTCGCGTAACTTTTCACGGATAAACGAAGTAATAAGAGAAGCTTCATAGCTATGAGTATCTTTGGACTTGTCGACAATGATATTTTCCTTGATATAAATATCAATCGGATGGTTTAAGCTTTCTGCTTTTTCAAGCAAAGACTTACCCGTGGAAGATTCGTAGAATTGTTGCAAATCATCTTCCGTAAGATTCAGATTGTATTTATCCAGATTGATAAATCCACGCTCCGAAATTTCCTTCTCAATCAGATCAGAATTTACAAAAAGCCCGGGATTAAAGTTTTCTTTGAAGATATCGAATAAATAAGATTTACCAGACCTGTTAGGGCCGGCAAAGACTCTTAATCTTTTGGTTTTAGACATATCGTCATCCCTTTTTTCAAATCCGGTATATTGGATTTGATTTTCTCTATTTTCTTTATTACCCGGATCTCACCATTCGGAAGTCTTTCAATCAATTTCCCGTTTGAAATAACCTGTACAGGTAAATTCAGCGCAATGGATTCTTTTCTGGCCCGCGCGGTAGCCGTCCGGGCAGACTTAAGAAGCAGCTTTCGTTCTTCTGCCGATTTGTTCTTTCTTCTTTCCTTATTCGTATCCATACTATACTCTGTCTTTAATAACAAAGATACATGATATTTTGATGAATTATCTCTAAAAAGTGAAAAGAATTGATTCTTCCCTGCCTTCCCAATTTGTTTATCCGGATAAAAAAGCGAACCAATCCTTATGCAGTTTCCGATATACTTATTATTTTTAAACTCTAAAACAGGGAAAACATGCAGCAACGACTCATTATTGCTTTATATCTTTTACTATCATCTGTTTACTCCTTTGCCTCTATTGAAATCCGCTCCAGGCAAATAACCATTGCAGACGGGCTGGCTAATAACAGCGTAAGGTGCTTTATGCAAGATAGCAAAGGTTTTATCTGGATGGGGACACTTAATGGATTAAACCGATATAACGGAAATTCTTTTATCAGTTATTACCCTTCTTTTGATAATTCCTTATCTCTTTCCGAACGCAAAGTTTATGATATAAAAGAAGACAAAAACGGTTTTTTATGGCTATACTTCTCATCCGAACGATTCAGTTGTTACGATCTTAAAAAGGCTTGTTTTGTTGATTATACGGGCTGTAATGAATTCCTTCAAAAATATTCTGCACGGACTTTTGCGTCCAATGGGGATGTATGGCTTAGCAATGATGTCAATGGTGCCCGACGAATAATCTACGAAAATAATTCATTCCGTTCGGTTCCTTATAAATGGGATCTGGGTAATTTACCCAGCAATAAAGTAAACTTTGTTGCCGAAGGAAAGAACGGCACCATCTGGCTGGGAACAGAAAGCGGATTAGTACGGGTGATAGAAGATGAAAACGTTTTTGTAGATAAGAAAGAAGATTTTTACCAGATGGCCCTCTTTGAAGGAAACTGTTACTTCTTAACCCGGGAAGGAAAAGTATTTGTCTATGATGAAACATCCTCTCAACTCAAACTAAAGGACCAACCAGACCAGCGTTTAGGAAAGATCACCGGACATTTTGTACTCAAAGATGATTGGGTGATTCTTACCACGGAAGGAGTTTTTACCTACAATTTCCTTTCCAATCAACTACAACCCCGTTCGGATTTCTTTGGTGAGAACATTCTATCTGCCATGACTGTAAAAGACAATAAAAACAACGTCTGGGTTTCCAATCATACAGGCAGAGTGTGGTATATTAATACGCAAACCCGCAAGCAGAAAGTATTTAACCTGATACCTGTAGAAAAGATGGGATATATAGATTCCGAACGCTACCAGGTTGTTCACGATTCGCGCGATATTATCTGGATATCGACCTACGGAAACGGTTTGTTTGCTTATGACCTTCAAAAAGACGAATTAACCCACTTTAAAGCAGGGATGGATGGGTTCAGCCATATCACTTCGGATTATATGCTCGGAGTAATGGAAGATCGTTCTGGCGAGATTTGGATCAGCGCCGAATTCTCCGGTATCTCACGTATTTCCGTGATTAACGAAGGCTCGTACCGGTATTTACCGGAAAACCCAAACTTGCTGGACCGCTCGAACACCATCCGAATGGTCTCTGTTATCGATGACAATATCTGGATTGGTACCCGTAAAGGAGGAATCTACGTATATGATTCGAATTTCAATCTCCAATCTTCCCGAAAAGACTTCCATTCAAATATCTATGCCGTAGTGAAAGATCACGAGGGAAAAATATGGATGGGAAGTCGGGGAGACGGACTTTGTATAGATGATGTCTGGTACAAAAACAATTCCTACGACCCTCATTCACTGAGCAACAATAACATATTCTGCATCCATAAAGACAGTAAAAACCGAATGTGGGTAGGCATATTCGGAGGCGGACTCGACCTGGCTGAAAAAACAGGTAATTCTTACCGCTTCCACCATTTTTTCAATAATTCCTATTCCCAAAAACAGACGCGTACGATTTGTGAAGATAAAAACGGGAAAATATGGATTGGAACTAGTAACGGCATCTATGTCTTCGATCCGGATTCAATCATAAATAACCCTGAAAAATACTATCATTATACTTATTTCAAAGGAGATTTGACCAGCAATGAAATAAAATATATCTTTTCTGATTCCAAAGGTAATATGTGGATCGCTACATCCGGTTACGGGTTCAGTATTTGTACCCCAGGCGAAGACTACAACAAGCAAACGTTCGAGCATTATGGAACCAAAGACGGGTTATGCAATGATGTTATACAGTCAATTGCCGAAGATAAACAAGGCAATATCTGGCTGTCAACTGAATACGGGCTTTCCAAGTTTGTGCGTTCACAGAAAACGTTCGAAAACTACTTCTTCTCGGCATATTCGCAGGGAAATATTTTCACGGAAACAGCCGTATGCCAATGTCAAAACGGAGATATATTATTCGGTACAAACTATGGGTTTATTGTATTTAACCCAGCCAAAGTAAAAAAGCCATCCCTTTCGTTTCCTGTGGTGTTTACCAACCTTAACATAAATGGGGTTAATATGCTTCCGGGTGATCAGGATTCTCCTTTAACCCGTTCCCTGGCTTATTCGAATGAACTGAAACTTACCTATCAGCAAAACTCTTTTACGATCAACTTTTCTTCTTTTAATTATGCAGATGCCGGACAAACCAAATATTCTTATATTCTTTCGGGTTACGATAAGAACTGGAGTGCACCTTCTACCGTTAATTTTGCTTCTTATAAAATGCTACCTCATGGTACGTATGAGTTACAAGTAAAATCATGCAATAGCTCCGGTGTGTGGAACGATACCATTTCTACCCTCAAGGTAATAGTAGCTCCCCCGTTTTATTTAACCATCTGGGCTTTTCTGGTGTATGCTTTGTTATTAACAACTGCTCTCTTCTTTACTTACCGGATCACGAGAAACTTCAACAGGCTCCATAACAAAATACAGATTGAGAAACAGCTTACGGATTACAAACTGGTATTCTTTACCAACATATCTCATGAATTCCGCACTCCTCTCACCTTGATACAAGGAGCGTTGGAACGGATTCGGAGAATGAATATCTCCCATAAAGAGATGGCTTATCCTTTGCAAACCATGGAGAAAAGCACGAAGCGTTTATTGCGGCTTATCGACCAGTTGCTCGAATTCCGGAAAATGCAGAATAACAAGCTGGCCCTTTCATTGGAGAAAACCGATGTAGTAGCCATGCTCTATGAAATATTCCTGAGTTTTGAGGACATGGCCGAGTCCAAGAATATGGATTTCCAGTTCGTTCCCTCCACTACCTCCTACAAAATGTACGTGGACAAAGAAAAACTGGATAAGATTACTTACAACTTATTATCAAACGCTTTTAAGTACACTCCACAAGGAGGGAAAATTCGTCTTCATATAAATGTCGACTCCGAGCATGATCTATTGGAAATACAAGTAAGTGATACGGGAGTAGGAATTCCCAAAGAAAAGCGAAGCGAGTTATTCAAACGATTTATGCAAAGTAATTTTTCCGGTGAAAGTGTAGGTATCGGACTCCACCTGACTCATGAGTTAGTTACCGTTCACAAAGGAAATATATCATATAGCGAAAACACCGAAGGTGGCTCGATTTTTACAGTGACACTTCCCTTAAATATCAATGTATATGAAGACAACGATTTCCTGATTCCCAATAACGTTCTGATGCAAAAGAAGCAGGAATCTATTGTTCAGGAGCATTTCGGAGAAATAGATAAGCCGGAAGACTTACCTGCCCGCCCGAACCCACTCAACAAACAGAAAGTACTCGTCATTGAAGATGACATCGATGTACGTCAATACCTGAAAGAAGAACTAAGCGCTTATTTCGAAGTTGAAGTGGCTGAAGATGGTACAACTGGTTTCCAGCTTGCTCAAGAGACTGCCCCGGATTTGATAGTATGCGATGTGATGATGCCCGGAATGAACGGATACGATGTTACCCGCAAGCTGAAAGCAGAATTCAACACTTCGCACATACCGGTTATTCTGTTAACAGCCCTGAGTCTTCCAGAAAATCACCTGGAAGGTATCGAGAGTGGAGCCGATGCCTATCTATCCAAGCCTTTCAGCATCCGTTTGCTATTAACCCGTATTATTAAACTATTGGAGCAGCGTGAAAAACTAAAAGAGAAGTTTTCAGAAGAACCTGGTATCATACGGACCGCTATTTATGCTTCCGACCGTGATAAAGAATTTGCAGATCAGCTACACTCCATTTTAACGGCCAACCTGGGCAATTCCAGCTTCTCTGTCGATGAGTTTGCCTCGCTGGTCAGTCTGGGAAGAACCGTTTTCTACAAAAAAGTGAAAGGAGTAACCGGTTATTCACCCAACGAATACCTGCGCATCATGCGTATGAAGAAAGCCGCTGAACTCTTACGGGAAGGGCATCTTACTGTTTCCGAAGTATCTTACAAAGTGGGCATCGACAATCCGTTTTACTTTAGCAAGTGCTTTAAAGCCCAGTTTGGAGTGGCACCATCGGTATTCCAGAAAGGAAAATAAACGCTTCGTTTTACCTCTCTTTTCAACCTAAAAAAGGGAGCTCCATCCTTTTGGAGGCTCCCTTTAACAGACGCGCATATTCTTTTTCGGCTAGTGTTATGTACTATGCAGCCGGATCAATAAAGCCACCATTGTCATTACCACCGCCATCACCATTATTGTTTCCATTATCCGGATCGGTGGTTGGGTTGGTTTGGTTCTTGGCCTTATTGATTTTTTCAAAAGTTACTCCAGTGAACATTGAGCGGGTTGTTCCGTTGAATTTATTACGGGTGTAAGTAGGAGTGAAGCGTACTTTCAGATCGGTGATCTGACTGGCACTCACTTCCTCTTCCGTATCAACTCCATTTCCCGTTGAACGACAAGTTATCGTAAATGTTCCGAGTTGGTCGAGGCATACGGAACGGCTATCTAACAGGTAACCCTGTATAACGTCCATTAAATTATCTATCACATTGAGTGAATCACCCGGTGTTAAAGATGATCTTTTGGCTATCTGCATGGCCAGATCATACGCAGTGACTGGTTCTCCGACTTTTACCAGCCGGGGATGCCACTGATTTTTTCCTTCTTTGGTTTCCATTGTACTTTGGAATGTTGTAAACAGTAAAGGCATAATCAAAATAAGTTTTTGGTTAAAAAATAAAATTTATTATCACACTATAATTAATTAGGAGGATGAAAGACTATTTTTTATCATGCGCGTCTTTAATAATTCATTTCCTTATCAAATATAATGCAAATATAATATCAAAAGATAATATATAAAAGTTTTAAAGCGTATTTTTTATGATTATCTGATTAATTTAGATGAATTCTAAATAAGAATGAAAAGAGCAGGAAATGATTATATATAGTAAGGTGTAGCGTTTATAAATGAATCGGGTACGTTAGATTAATACCTTTCTTCAAACCTTAATTTTAAAGCGTATTAGGAATCCATTAACGGAGAAAATGAATCTCCAAAGATTGGCGCGGCCCCAGTCCGGGAACTTGCGCTGCGCAAATAGGTATAACTTGGGCTGCGCAACTCCGAAGACTTGGGCTGCGCAAGAAGAAGGATTGGGGCAGCACAAGTCATTCTTCTTGCGCTGCGCAAAAGATAATACCTAAAAACTATAATTTTGATAATCTCCCCTATATTCTTAGATACAAAGTTACTCCAGATAAATTCTTTTTAATTATTTTGCAGAAAATTCAGTAGAAGATGAAAAATATTATTCTCGATAAATTAGCCCACATAGAAAAAGAACACTCAATTCGGATTCTTTTCGCTTGCGAATCGGGCAGCCGGGGCTGGGGATTCCCCTCTCCGGATAGTGATTATGATGTAAGATTTATCTACATAAGAAACCTGTCAGAGTATCTTTCTGTAAAAACGATAAAAGATTCAATGGATTTTCCAATTGATAAGGAATTAGATATCAATGGGTGGGACTTAAGAAAAGCCTTAAACCTATTAACCAAATCCAATGTGAGTCCTTTTGAATGGCTGCAATCGCCCATTATTTATTTTCAGGAGGATCATTTTGCAGAAGAAATGAAACAATTGACTGATTCCTACTTTTGTCCGTGCGTTCATGTACGCCATTACCTGGAAATAGTCAAAATAGCCATGAACCAAATTGAAAATGATCAGATAAATATAAAAAAAACTATTTTATATATTGCGTCCCCTACTGGCAGCGCTGTGGGACATTGAACGAAAAATAGTATCCCCCATGCATATTATTCCGTTAATGAATTTATTGCCCGATCCTCTCCGAGAAAAAGTAGAATCATATATTCAACTTAAATCAACCTCAGAGGAAAGGTTCATTCTTAAAATCGACCCCCAACTAAAAGAATGGATCGAACAAACATTTGCTTTTTGCAATGCACAAGCGGATGTATTAGAGAAAACTACTTTTTCTGCCGAACCGGCAAATACTTTTTTTTAGAAAAATGATTGAAAGATATGACCATCCAGGAACTAAAAGATAAAAACCTACTTTTATTGGAATGCATCAGTGGAAGCAAAGCATATGGCTTAGACACTCCTACTTCGGATACAGATTTGAAAGGTGTATTTTACTTACCCAAAGATATGTTTTTCGGTACGAATTACATTCCCCAGATCAGTAATGAAACCAACGATGAAGTGTACTATGAATTAGGAAGGTTTTTTGACCTACTAACGAAAAACAACCCAAATCTATTGGAAATGCTGGCTTCACCCGAAGAATGTATATTATACAAGCATCCCCTGATGCAAATCCTGACACCCGACTTATTTTTATCCGGGTTGTGTAAAGATACGTTTGCAGGCTATGCCATCTCACAAATCAAGAAGGCCCTGGGGTATAAAAAGAAGATTGTGAACCCCATGGAGAAAGAGAAAAAAGAGGTGTTGGATTTCTGCTATATTCTGGATGGATATTCTTCTCTGTCCGTAAAGGAATGGCTTCTCCGGAAGAATTATGTGCAGGAAAGTTGCGGACTTTCTTCCATTGCCCATACCAAAGGAATGTATGCTTTATTTTATGATACTACCGGTGAAAACAAGTACAAAGGAATTATTCGCAAAACAGAAGCCAATGAAGTTTCGTTATCCTCCATTCCAAAAGGAGAAAATCCCATTGCATACCTTTCATTTAATATCGAAGCCTACTCCATGTATTGCAAAGAATACAAAGAATACTGGGAATGGGTAGACAATAGAAATGAAAACCGTTATGCGGGAAATCAACAGCATGGAAAAAACTACGATTCCAAGAATATGATGCATACCATCCGGCTTCTACAAGTTGCTGAAGAAATATTTAAAGATGGAAAGTTAAACATAAAGCGCCCAAACAGAGAGGAATTACTCGCCATTAAAAAAGGTGATAAAGAATACGATGAATTAGTAAAAATGGCCGAAGATTTAATGAGTAGTATCGAGTATTATGCATCTGTTAGTAATTTGCCCGCTTCTCCCGACAGAACAAAAATAGAACAGATATTAGTGAAGATACGGACGGAGCTTTATGGGTAAAACTTATATTTGCCCACTCTCGATCAACAGAATAACTCGTTCCGTTAGTTGATCATCCCCCTGCGGATCGTATTCTTTTTTAAGACTCGCTCCGAATAAACTGGCAAAGGTTTGATAAATACCGGCTCGGAATGGTCCAATAAAGGCTTTTACCAACTCATAGGAAGACTGATGGCACTGTCTGTCAATCAGTTTAATAAGCATTTTACCTTGTGAGAAAGTGAGTTTTTTCATTTGTGGAGTATATTGTTCTTTCAATCCTTTCTCCACATTTTTAATATGCCGTTCTTTAGCCTTTTCATCCGGTAATGTTTGCAGGTATTCGTACGTTTCAATTACCACCTTATATATTTCCTTCGATATAGGTAATGTCTTCTTTACGTTTCTAACCAGTTTATCATACTCTTTTTGCTGTCTTTTATTTTTAAAGACAAGTGGTTTGAATATATATACCTGAGGTAATTTTACCCACGGAATGGTATCTCCTTGATATATAGTGGCAGGAACCAGATAACTTTTATCCGGTTGGTTTTCTTCCTGGGCCTGGCAGAGCGAAATACCAGTTAAGGCAAATAGGCTAATTATTAATAAGTTAAGCCGCAGTTTCATCTTACAAAAATAGAAGATTATTTCTTATTCTGCTTTTTTTCTTTGTCCTGTTAACTAATTTAAATTACCTTCGTCCGCCATTTAATAAATTAAAACACAGCAAAAATCTTTGGAGAGAATGAGTACCAGATGCCTCATTATGCTATTCGTATGCATCTTTTTTACGATGAATACCAATGCTCAAAATGTTTCATCTACTTCCTGGAATGAAGTTATAGAACAGTTAGCCATATCCGCCGAAGACCAGGATATTGATTTGAGCTCTGAAATAGAAGAATTATCCGAGCAAATAAGCGAACCACTCAACCTAAATACCGTCACAAAAGACCAACTGGAACGTTTTCCTTTTCTCACAGATATTCAGATAGAGAATATATTAGCCTATCTTTATATAAACGGCCCCATGAAAACTATATACGAACTCCAATTAATTGAAAATCTCGATAAACAGACTATTCAATACCTGCTTCCTTTTGTTTATGTCGACATAGTTAAGGAGAAAGATCCGATACCCACCTTGAACAATATACTTAAATATGCTAAGAATGAAGTAGTCACTCGCTTTGATATTCCCTTTTATCAGCGAAAAGGATATGAAACGGTTTATCTGGGCCCCTCACTTTATCATTCCCTGCGCTACAGTTTTCGTTACCGTGACCAGCTGTATGCAGGAATAACCGCTGAAAAAGACGCCGGTGAACCGTTCGCAGCTTTACACAACAGAAAGGGATACAATTATTATTCCTTTTACTTTTATCTGCGGAATATTGGTTGGCTTAAAGCACTGACACTCGGTAATTACCGGCTCAGTTTTGGACATGGATTGGTAATCAGTAATGATTTCACAATGGGTAAAACCTCTTCTTTATCCACCATTAACTTTCGGAACAATACCATTAAGAAACATTCTTCCAGCGATGAATACAATTATTTCCGAGGAATAGCTACCGCCATTCAATGGAATCGAGTTGTTCTCTCCGAATTCTATTCTCATCGATCCTTCGATGGAACGGTGTCTGATACTTCCATTAGTTCCATCAACAAAACAGGATTACACCGTACAGAGAAAGAAGCCGACAGGAGAGGAAGCCTTACTCAGCAACTGGCAGGTGGAAACATTACTTACCAGAAAAATAATTTCAAAATAGGAGCCACCGGTATTTATTAATTCTTTGATAAACCATATGAACCCCAGAAAAGGGAGTATTCCAAACACAACCTGAGAGGTAATCATTTCTATAATCTGGGCATTGACTATGCCTACCGATGGAACAGATTCACCTTTACCGGAGAAACAGTCAAAGGAAAAAAAGACGGAATAGCTACTATAAACAGTATATCCTATTCATCACCATCCAACTATCAATTCATCTTTGTTCACCGTTACTATTCCATTGATTACTGGGCCTGGTTCGGGCGTTCTTTCTCCGAAGGAGGTTATGTGCAAAACGAGAACGGATACTATCTGGCGATGGAAGGAAGTCCGTTTCGGAACTGGAAATTCTTTGTTTCAGCAGATTATTTCAGGTTTCCGTGGTGGAAGTATCTGGTTGATAAACCTTCTTCCGGCTTCGACGGTATATTGCAGACAAGCTGGTTTCCCCGGAAAGACCTGAATATGTTTATCAGGTATCAGTATAAACAGAAAGAAAAGAACTATATAGACGAAGAGAAGGTAAAAACTGTCAGACCGATTTACCATCATCGTTTCCGCTACCGGATGAATTATACTCCACTCCCTGAACTGTCGCTTCGTTTTACATTTGATTATAACACAATTTATCCGCAGGGAGTAACGCCCAGTCAGGGATTTCAATTCACACAGATGGCCGGATACAGCTTCCAAAAAATACCCTTGAAACTGGAAATTCAGGGAAGTTATTTTCATACGGACGATTATGCCTCCCGTATATATGCTTATGAGAAAGGTTTACTATATACATTTTATACCCCGTCTTTTTATGGAAAGGGCCTCAGACTAACAGCTCATTTTCGGTATGATATTCAGAAGAATTGGATGATTATCGCTAAATACGGCCATATTACTTATTTTGACAGAGCAGAGATTGGTTCGGGAAACGATTTAATAAAAGATAATAAGAAACAGGATCTACAGCTACAATTACGTGTCAGGTTTTAATTAACTTTGTTCTTGAATATATAATGAAGTATCGCATGTCAACCATCATATTTCCGGCTCCTATCTTTGGACCGGTTCATTCACGCCGTTTGGGTGTTTCTTTGGGTCTTAACCTTCTTCCGGGTAATGGTAAAGTTTGCTCTTTCGATTGCATCTATTGTGAATGTGGTTACAACAAAGATTTCAGAACCAAATCTCCTCTTCCTTCCCGTGAAGAAGTCAGCACGGCTTTGGAAGCAAAACTGAAGGACATGAAAGAAAACGGTCCTGCACCGGATGTCTTGACGTTTGCAGGAAACGGAGAACCCACCATTCACCCTAAATTCCCGAAAATTATCGACGATACAATTGCTCTGCGCAATCAGTATTTTCCGGAAGCGAAAATAAGTATATTAAGTAACGCCGCTCATATAAACCGCCCAAAAGTATTTGAAGCCCTTCGCAAAGTAGACAACAATATTTTGAAACTGGATACCGTAAATGAAGATTACATCCGGTTGGTTGATCGGCCCGCCGGCCGGTATGTACTTTCTGAAGTAATTGAAAATATGAAAGCCTTCCGTGGTGAATGTATTATTCAAACCATGTTTGTAAAAGGAACCTTCAATGGCATAGATGTGGATAACACCACAGACGAATACGTACTTCCATGGATCAATGTTGTGAAAGAAATTGCTCCGCGACAAGTGATGATTTACACGATTGATCGGGAAACTCCTGACCAATTCTTGCGAAAAGCTACTCACGAGGAGTTGGATCGAATTCTCGATTTGCTGAACAATGAAGGGATTCCGACAACGGCTTCCTATTAAAAAATGAGTAGAAAACAAAGATTCATTCTCTTTGTATCCTACTCATTCTTATTTCAAAAGGGTTATTATCTACTGCTGAACTGCTGTTACTTTCCATATACAATTGGAAGCGTCATCACTTATCAATAGGGCTCCAGTCGGAGTAACGGCCACACATACCGGACGTCCATGTACAATTCCTTTCTTAGTATCCACAACAAATCCGGTAAGAAAATCTTCCGGAGCACCTACTGGCATCCCATTGGCAAAAGGAACGAATAATACCTTATAACCTGACAGTACTGATCTATTCCAGGAACCATGCTGAGCTATAAACATTCCATTCTGGTAACGTGGAGGGAACTGATTACCCCTATAAAAGACCAACCCTAGTGAAGACGTGTGAGAACCTAAGTCAATATCAGGAACAATCGTCTTCGCAACCAGATCCGGACGCATTCCCGTCATTCTCGGATCTTCATTTGGGCCATAGTAAGCATACGGCCAGCCATAAAAACCGCCTTTCTGCACATGGGTAGCATAATCAGGTACTAAGTCATCTCCCAATTGATCACGTTCATTTACGGCTGTCCACAAATTACCTGTTACAGGATCCCAATCCATTGGTACCGGATTCCTCAATCCGGATGCATAGATTATTTCGCCACTTCCATCCAGATTTACTTCCAGGATACAAGCACGACGTTCTTCTTCGTCCAATCCGTATTCAGCATTATTGCTGGCTGAACCTATAGAAATATAAATTTTATCTTTTGTTGTATTCGTTATTATATTACGGGTCCAATGATTATTATATCCTCCGGCCGGCAAATCAACTATTTTTTCACCTTCACCAGATAAGGAAGTACTTCTTGGATTATAGGGAAATCTAAGCAATGCATCCGTATTAGCAACGTAGAAATAATTGTCCACTACTAACATGCCAAATGGCTGGTTTAGTCCGGTTTTATAAATATAGTGACTATCGTATTTTCCATCTCCATCTTTATCCCTGAATAAAGTAATTCTGTTTCTCACAATGTAATTTTGGAATTCGCTTTTTGCCGTTCCATGTTTATTATATTCATCTTTATCCGGCTTTTCGGTAGCAGCTTCGGAAACAAAAACATCTCCATTAGGAGCTACGTAAATCCACCTGGGATTGTGAAAATCTTCTGCAAAACGAGTAACTGTAAAACCTTTGGGTGTAACAGGCATTTTTCCATCCGACCACCCTATAACCTTGCTAAAATTATTCACTAAAGGAGTGGCATAAGGTTCCGGAAGCACCGGAGGATTAATCTGAGAATGTACCGAACTTAAAAACCCACCTATTGTAAGCATTAAAACCGTACATAACATAAAAACAGTTCTTTTCTTCATACTTCTACTTTTTAATCATTACTATCTAATCTGTTTATCTTTGCTTTTTAACAATGGGTTAGTATTAGTGTTCACTTTATTCATCCATATTTTTCATAAACCATGAACCATGTATTATAAAATATGTTATAAATAAAAATTTCACAGAAGAACGCTGATTACCAAATGAGACAGAAGACAATTAAAAACCATATGTGTAGACTAATAACGAACCTTTTGCCCCTTCTTTTCTATCTTTTACTTACTCAAAATTTATTCGGAAACAAACCGGATTCGATTGATAGTAATATGCCAGAAACAAAACTTCCAGATGTACAAATAATCGGTTATTTGCAACCTCAATTCCATTGGGAAACTCCTGTTTCAGTAGGAATTATCAGTCAAAGAAATTTGCAGCAACAATCAGTCGTATCCATGGTATCTGCCTTGAACACGGTTCCGGGAGTACGCATGGAAGAACGTTCGCCAGGGAGTTACCGATTGTCCATTCGGGGAAGTCTGGTGCGATCGCCTTATGGTGTTAGGAATGTAAAAATATACTATAACGATTTTGCCTTAACAGACGCAGGTGGAAACACTTACCTGAATATTTTGAATGTAAACGATATGCAGAACATTGAGGTATTAAAAGGTCCTGACGGCAGTTTATTCGGAGCGAATTCCGGTGGAGTTGTTTTATTAAATTCAAATAAGAATACAGGTCCTGCATTAACAATCAATGCGTATGGTGGTTCCTACGGACTGGCTGGTAATTCCATCTATCTAGCTCAAAACAGCGGAAAACACTTCTGGACAATTCGACAATCTTACCAGCGTTCAGATGGATACAGAAACAATTCCGGTAACTACAGGTTGTTTCTTCAAGCTTCCGATAAATGGCATTATAAATCAGGAAATTTTCTGGAAGGGATGATCTTTTATTCAGACCTGGATTACAAAACACCAGGAGGATTAATACTGGTACAATACGAGAAAGATCCGAAACAATCTCGTCCTCCAACCGCTACTATGCCAGGTTCAGCGGAGCAAAAAACAAGAATCTCTACCCGAATGTATTTTGGTGACATACACCATCAGGCAAAAATAACCCCCTATCTAACTCACCACATATCCCTTTGGGCAAACCATGTGGACTTTGTCTATCCTTTTATCACTAACTATGAAATAAGAAAGGAGGATAATTTAGGAGTCAGGACTTATTTTACCCTGAAAAATCCGGAAACTGATATTTCCCGTTCCTGGAATCCTTCTTTAAATATTGGATTTGAAGGTTTATGGCTGGAAACAGATGCCTATAATTATGATAATCATGCCGGAGTTAAAGGAGATATTCAGACTTACAATAATATACTTAACCATCAGTATTTTGGTTTCCTGCGAGGACGCTTGGCCTGGCGTGATAAACTGGTTATGGAAGCAGCCGTATCACTTAATTATAACGGCTATCACTTCCGGGATACTACCCAAATAAAGAATAGCTTCCCGGCTGTTTGGATGCCACACTTTGCCATCAATTATTCACCTGTTAATCCTTTGTCAATCCGATTAACAGTGAGTAAAGGATACTCCATGCCTACTACCGCTGAAATAAGGCCTTCTGATGATAAAGTCCATGATAATCTGATTGCAGAACAAGGGTGGAATACTGAATTAGGCTTTCGATTGAATGTATTAAATGGCCGTCTAAGATTGGATGCTTCAGGTTTTCATTACTTGTTAAAAGATGGGATTATTTCTCAAATGGACGAAAAGGGGAATACTTTCTTTATTAACTCCGGAAAAATCAAACAACTGGGAATAGAAGGAAACGGTTCGTGGATTATCCTTGATAAAAACGAAAACCGTCCTTTCCTGAAAAGATTACAATGGAACAGTAGTTATACTTATTCTCACTTTTATTACGACAGCTACCTCAATAACGGAAATGATTATTCAGGTAACCGGGTTGCAGGAGTTCCCCGAAACGTTTTTATTAACAACCTGGAAATGGATTTACCTTTTAATATGCACTTCTTTCTACAACATAATTACACCAGCAAAATTCCTTTGAATGATGCCAACGATGAATATGCCAAGCCTATTATTTAGTCTCAGCCAAACTAAGCGTATATCCGAAAAGGAAAACCTTTATTCCTTCGCAAATCTATGTATATGTTGATAACTTGTTAAATGAAAAATACAGTTTAGGGAATGACTTGAATGCTTTTGGTAAAAGGTACTACAATGCAGCTCCTACTATTAATTTTCAGGTAGGAGTGAGCTGGAACTTATAAGGTTACTGATATAACTTATTAAACAAATCCCAAATAACTATCCCTGCCATTACCGATACATTCAAAGAATGTTTGGTACCGTATTGGGGTATTTCTATACAACCATCAGAATGGTCAATAACTTCTTGTTTCACTCCCTTTACTTCATTACCAAATATAACTGCATATTTTTTAGTTTTATCTAAATGAAGTTCATTCAACATGACACTTCCTTCCGTCTGCTCAACAGAGTAAACAAAATACCCTTCTTTTTTGAGGTTATCAACAGTTTCAACAGTATTTTCAACATATTCCCAATCTACGGTGAATTCAGCTCCCAATGCTGTTTTATGTATCTCTGGATGGGGGGGACAAGCTGTAATACCACACAGGTAGATACGTTCAATACAAAAAGCATCCGATGTACGAAACACCGATCCTATATTATGTAAGCTGCGAATATCATCCAATACAACCACTAAAGGTATCTTTTGAATGGACTTAAATTCTTCGACACTGATTCTGTTTAGTTCTGTTATCTTTAACTTCCGCATGATTAATAACTTTTGTGCAAAAGTACATGTTTCATCATTGATTGTGAAAAGAAGTGTTGAAAACCTGTGGTTAGTTACTCAATAAACCTGAAAAGTTTTTTGGCTTAAAGTCTTGCAGATTTCATAACTAATTATAATGTCGGCAAGAACGAACAATCCAAAATAAATAACCGGATTTTTCAATACCTATTTAAACACCTTTTTTAGCCTATAAACATATACTTTATAACTTAAAGTTTTTAACTTTGTACTTTATCAACAGCCTGTTAATGCTAATGTATAAATGACTAATTATCAAGAACAAACTTATTTTCTAGATGTTTATAATGTACTAATAGCTTTTTATTTTGGACTAATAACTTATTTACCAAATAAAAGAACAAGAAATATCCAACAGTATTAACAGGCTATTATCACTATCATATTTTTTCTAAAATCTTAAAAGAATATATATAAATAATGAAAAAAGCTGAGTGGTTAAAAACTGGTTTCGCTAATGAACCCATCTCAAAAGATATAGATTTAAAAGAAGCTATCCAAGCATTTAAAAAAGAAAAGAATGCCGTCATTATGGCTCATTATTACCAGACTGGCGATATACAAGATATTGCCGATTATGTAGGTGATAGTCTGGCATTGGCTCAGTGGGCTGCGAAGACGGAAGCAGATATAATTGTATTGTGTGGTGTTCATTTCATGGGCGAAACCGCTAAGATCCTTTCTCCTACTAAGAAAGTGCTGGTTCCTGATCTTAACGCAGGTTGTTCGCTGGCTGATAGTTGTCCGGCAGAACTGTTTGAACAATTTGTGGATAAACACCCCGGATACACGGTTATTTCGTATGTGAATACAACCGCTGCCGTAAAAGCTGTAACAGATGTTGTAGTGACTTCAACCAATGCTAAACAAATAGTTGATAGTTTTCCAAAAGATGAAAAGATTATCTTCGGTCCGGACCGAAACTTAGGAAATTACATTAATTCAATTACTAACCGGAACATGTTACTTTGGGACGGTGCCTGCCATGTGCATGAACAGTTCTCTGTTGAAAAGATTATAGAATTAAAAGCCAAATATCCTGAAGCAGATGTATTGGCACATCCGGAATGTAAAAGTACTATTCTGGCTTTGGCAGATTATATCGGTTCTACAGCTGCTTTATTAAAATATTCGATGAACAGTGATAAAGATACATTTATTGTAGCAACTGAATCAGGTATTTTGCATGAGATGCAAAAAAGATCACCGGAAAAGACCTTTATTCCTACTCCGCCAAATGATAGTACCTGTGCCTGTAACGAATGTAGTTTCATGCGGTTAAATACAATGGAGAAGCTTTATAACTGTCTGAAGTATGAGTATCCGGAAATTGAGGTTGATCCGGAAGTTGCAGAAAAGGCAGTGAAGCCTATACAAAAGATGTTGGAAATATCAGAGAAATTAGGACTATAATAGAAAAGCAATAAAGGCTAACAGTACGTTAACCTTTATTGCTTTTATTTGAACTCTTTGAGGAACTCACATAACTTATTAACAGCTATTGCCCGATGGCTGATTTTGTTTTTAATTTCATTGCCTAACTCCGCAAATGTTTGATCAAATCCGTCAGGCATAAAGATCGGATCATAACCAAAGCCGGCTTCTCCTCTTTTCTCTTCAATAATCTTTCCCTGAATAATTCCTTCGAATAAATAAGGTTTTCCATTCAGCAGTAAAGAAATGACAGTACGGAATTGCGCTTTTCTATTTTCTACTCCCTGCAATTTATCTAGTACTTTCAGCATATTGGCCTGAGAGCTTTTATCTTCTCCGGCATAGCGCGCTGAATAAACTCCGGGCTCATTATTCAATGCTTCTATTTCGAGGCCTGTATCGTCCGCAAAAGCATCTAATCCGTAGTTATTATAAACGTATTCTGATTTGAGCAATGCATTTCCTTCTAATGTGTCAGCAGTTTCTGGAATATCAACATCACAATGAATATCTTTTAGGCTGAGTAATTCGATATTATCTCCTAAGATAGCTGCTACTTCTTCCAACTTATGAAGATTATTGGTAGCAAATACAAGTTTTCTTTTCTTCATTTATTTTACTTTTATTCGGTCGAATCCTTCGCCGTAAACCCCAATAACTGAACTTTGAGAGATAAAAGCATTCGGATCAATGTCTTTCACTAAACGGAAGATACTTACTGATTGACTTTTTTTGGCTAGAATCACAAGTACTTTCACTTCATTCTTACTATACCATCCCGTTCCGTTTAATACAGTTACTCCCCGGTGTGTATCAGAAATGATCCGGTCCGCAATCTTATTGTATTCTTTCGAAAAGATAAAGAATTGAACAGACTGTCGGGCACTGTTGATAATTAAATCGAGGACGTAACTGATTACAATCAGCGTAACAAAGCCAAATACAACTCTTTTCCAATCTTCAAAAACAAAGTAACAAGAAGAGATAATAACAATGTCACAGTAAAGGATCATCCGTCCGAATGTAACATCCCTGTATTTGTTAACTACGGCTGCAATGATATCCGTACCTCCAGTACTACCATTGTTAATAAAAACAATACCCAGACCTAAACCACACAATGCAGCACCTAAAACACAAGCCATAAATTCCTGTCCTTCTCCAATGATCTTCATATTACCGATAACTTCCTGGAATAAACCTAGCAGAAAGGTAAGCATGAAAATAGCAAATAAGGTTTTGATGGTGAATTTGGCACCAAGTATCTTCATAGAGAATATCATCAATATGGCATTGATGGTGAAGTAAGTGTATTGGATAGGGAATCCGGTAGCATAAAAAACAATTGCGGCGATACCCGTTACCCCACCGGTGGTTATTTGATAAGGTAGGAGAAAGGCGGCCCACCCCATAGAGTAGCAGGCCAGCCCGAATGTTATAAAGATCAAATCCCTGAATTCTCTCAGAATAATGGATTTATCAATCTTTTGTTTTGGTTTCATTAAATAACGATATTGACGATCTTCTTAGGTACAATAATAATCTTTTTAGGTTCTTTGCCATCGATCCATTTAGCCGAGCGTTCGTCTTTCAATACCTCAGCCTGAATATGATCATTCGTTGCATCAGCTGCAAACTCCAGGTTAAAACGAGCTTTTCCGTTGAAGGAAATTGTGTAGTTAATCACATCTTCTTTCAGATATTCTTCGTTATATGCCGGCCATTCAGCATCAAATACAGAACCCGTATTACCCAATGTTTCCCATAGTTCTTCTGTAATGTGGGGAGCAAAAGGAGAAAGAGCGATAATTAATGGATTCAATATTTCTTTTTTGTTGCATTTTAAAGTGCTAAGTTCATTCACACAAATCATAAAGGCGCTTACAGAAGTATTGAAAGAAAATACCTCAATGTCTCCGGTTACCTTTTTGATTAGCTTGTACAACGCTTTTAGCTCTTCTTTGGTAGCAGGTTCTTCATTTACCTGATATTCTCCCTGACGGTTATAGAATAACGACCAAAATTTGCGGATAAAGCGATATACTCCATCAATACCATTTGTATTCCAAGGTTTGGATTGCTCCACCGGTCCGAGGAACATTTCATACATACGCAACGTATCTGCTCCGTATTTATCAACGATTACGTCTGGGTTTACAACGTTGAACATAGATTTACTCATCTTTTCAACGGCCCATCCACAGATGTATTTACCGTCTTCCTCCAGAATGAACTCTGCAGTGGCAAATTCCGGACGCCATGCTTTGAAGGCATCTATATCTAATACATCATTAGATACAATGTTGACATCTACGTGTAAAGGTGTTACATCGTATTCCTCTTTTTTATGCAAGGAAACAAATGTATTTGTATTTTTAATACGATATACAAAGTTACTCCTTCCTTGTATCATTCCCTGGTTAATTAGCTTTTGGAAAGGTTCTTCTTTGATAGCCACTCCGATGTCAAACAGGAATTTATTCCAGAAACGAGAGTAAACCAAGTGTCCGGTAGCATGTTCGGTACCACCTACATATAAATCTACATTTTGCCAATAGTTGATAATATCCGGTGCGACCAGGTAACTCTCGTTATTCGGATCCATATAATGCAGGTAATAAGCGGATGAACCGGCAAAACCAGGCATCGTATTCAATTCAAGCGGGAAAATAGTAATATGATCGATCAGTACATTGTCCACTACCTTTTTGTTTACAGTGTCCCATGCCCAATGAGTTGCATTTCCCAAGGGAGTTTCTCCGGTTTCAGTAGGTAAGTATTTATCTACTTCGGGAAGTTTTAAAGGCAGATATTCTTCTTCAATCATATAAGGCATATCATTCTTGTAATATACAGGGAATGGTTCGCCCCAATAACGCTGACGGGAGAATATAGCATCGCGTAAACGATAGTTTACTTTTACTTTACCCAGTCCGGTTTCTACGATATATTTTTTAGTTTTCTCAATGGCTTCTTTTACGCTCAATCCGTTTAATATCAGTCCGCCTTCGGTAGCTCCGGGACGGGGAGAGTTTTTCATAATACCTTCTTTGGCATCAAAGCTCTCTTCTGATATGTCACAGCCTTCTATTAGCGGACGAATTTCCAAACCAAAATGTTTGGCGAAAGCATAGTCACGACTATCGTGAGCGGGTACAGCCATAATAGCTCCTGTACCATATCCTGCCAGTACATAATCACTGATCCAAACGGGAATAGCTTCGTTGGTCAACGGGTTAATGGCATAGCTTCCGGAGAAAACACCACTGATACTACGGTCGGCAATACGATCTCTTTCCGTGCGTTTCTTGGTACGTTCGATATAAGCACTAACTTCTGCTTCTTGTTCCGGAGTAGTCAACTGACATACTAATTCACTTTCAGGAGCTAATACCATAAATGTAACACCGAATACTGTGTCGGCGCGGGTCGTGAAGATGGTAAATTCCAGGTCTGAATCCTTTACTTTGAACTGCATTTCCGCACCTTCACTACGGCCAATCCAGTAACGTTGGGTTTCTTTCAGAGAATCTGTCCATTCTATGGTATCCAATCCATCCAACAAACGTTGAGAATAAGCGGAAACCCGCAAACACCACTGGCACATTACTTTCTGGGTAACAGGGAAACCGCCACGTTCAGAAAGTCCGTCGATAACTTCATCGTTGGCCAGTACGGTTCCCAAGCCTTCGCACCAGTTAACCATCATATTTCCTAGGTAAGCCATCCGATAGTTCATCAGTACTTCCTGTTTCTTTTGATCGTTCATGGCCTTCCATTCGTCGGCAGTAAAAAACATTTCTTCACTATGGGCGATGTTCATCCCTTCGGTACCGACTTGTTTGAATGTGCTAATCAGTTCTTCAATGGGACGTGCCTGTTGTTTATCGTAACAATAATAACTATTGAACATTTTGATAAATGCCCATTGGGTCCATTTGTAATAAGCCGGATCGCAGGTGCGAATTTCTCTGTCCCAATCGAAAGAAAATCCTATTTTGTCAAGTTGTTCGCGGTATCTTTGGATGTTTTCTTCTGTTGTAATTGCAGGGTGCTGACCGGTTTGAATGGCATATTGTTCTGCCGGCAAACCATAAGCGTCATATCCCATCGGGTTTAATACATTGAATCCCCGGAGTCGTTTGTAGCGTGCGTAAATGTCCGAAGCAATGTATCCCAGTGGGTGTCCAACATGCAATCCGGCTCCCGAAGGATAAGGAAACATGTTGAGCACATAGAATTTTTGTTTCGAAGAGTCTTCAGTCACTCGGTAGGTTTTATTTTCCTCCCATCTTTTCTGCCACTTTTTTTCGATCTCCCTGAAATTGTATTCCATAGCGGTAATCCTTTTGTAATGATAGAGTTAGTACTATTTTTGTTTGATTTTCAAACAGCGTACAAAGATA
Organism: Bacteroides sp.; assembly: GCA_021201335.1. Lineage (GTDB taxonomy): Bacteria > Bacteroidota > Bacteroidia > Bacteroidales > Bacteroidaceae > Bacteroides. The sequence goes on from JAJQFD010000018.1 coordinate 67,165, forward strand.
GTGAAAGTTTCAGAACTAGCTTTCAATGCATTCATATATAATGAATTACTTCTCTTATTCATAGTATCTTTTTCTCGTGTTTTTATATAGAATTCATCTTGACTTTTTATTTGATTAAGCAGTTATTTATCTTTCATACATATAATACTAATATAACAACCGGATGTAGTTATATATAACATGGGGATATAGTATGCCACTACACCCGGGTGTAGTAACCATAGTATATTCATAAAGAAAGATATTAAAAGGGAGAATAAGAAGAGAAAATGGGTATAAAACAATTTTGGATAAGCGAAGAAGAATAGCGACTACTCTTGTCTGCTATTCTCCCTGGCATCATCCGGAATAAATCTGATAAGTTTTTAAATATAGATATATAAATTATTGGTTTTTCATTAACCACTGATACAAAGCTTTCATCTTTTCTGTGCGGATACCATTAATATATTCCGACTGGTTTTCTTTCAGGTAACCTTTATTAATCGCTACAAATCGTTTATCCAACGCTTCGGCCTCGGCAAGGATGGATTTTAATTCGTTCATCAATCGGGTGTCATGAGAACGATCGTAAGCAGGAGATTCATAAAAGATTTCTATTTTCTTATAATCCAGGTAATTAATCCGGATATCCAGTATGAGTTTGTAATGCTCGAATTCTTGCTGGTTCTTTTTAGAAACGACTTTCGCAAACTTATCCCGTAGCTTTATGCAGTTTTGAAGGACTTCATCCACTGTTTGGTTCTTAGAATCTTTTCCTCCCCGGTGCAGGATTTCCTGCGGATGAGTGAAGTACTCCCAAAGCATTTCTGCGTCGGCAGGCGTAAGCCCGTATTGTGTGCGGGCATAGTCCATCACAAACTGACGTCCTTCTAAAGGAGCGGAGGAATTGACCGCCGTGCAATAAGCATCTATCAGGATATTAAAGGCTGACATCGGATACACATTCCGGATGGGCTGCATATTGATTATTTCCCAATAAGTATCGTAATGAAATTCATAGGTGCCACTGGTTGATCAGGAAGTTTGGATCATTCCTGTATATCCCTTCTCGCGGGCAAAAGGAACAAAAGTAGTGAGGTTGTTGAAGTGCTTTTCCCATTGAGTGAGATAAACGTTATCCGGGCCGGAACGTAAGGAAGGCGCTCCCCAGACTTCTACCCCGGCAGCATAGAGATTATCGAGTTTACCAAAACGGTTTGGCTCCCATCCGTAGTTCCAGTCTACGAATACCAATCCTTTGGGTAATTCGTTCAAAGCCTCGGGGTGCATTAAGATAATATCTGCCCAGATAATGGGAATTTTACCCATCTCCACCACGAGTTCGCTCATCGCTTTGATGTAATCCACAAAGAGGCGGGACTTGCCTTCCCGAGCAGCTACGGCCGAACAGTCTTTACAATCTCCCAGTAAATAAGTCTCATCTGCACCGATATGGAAATATTGGGAAGGATGCAAAGCGGCTACCTCCTGAAAGATTTCACGGAATACCTTTTTGGCAGGTTCTATTTTCAGCGGACAGACCTGAGATACTTCTTTGGTATCTTCCCGTAATGCGGCATACCGGTCGTGACGAAGAATATATTCGCAATGGCCAAAGCAGTTTTGCAAGGGAATCACGTCTATCCCTTTTTTACTACAATAGTTCACCAGGTCTTTCACTTCTTCTTCGGTATAAGAATACTCGTTACAGAGAGTAGCATGTTTCCGAAAAGGAAAGGTAGCTTCGTATTCCATCACGATGGTATTAATTCCTTTTTGAGAAAGGTCATCTACCAACGACTTGATGGCGGAGAGCGTCATTACCTGTGTACGACAATCGATATAAAAGGCTTTCACCTGGAAGGTATGTTCTTTTTGGGGGCTTTTTGCCTTGGCATCACTTACCACTCCAAAGGAGATAAAAGCAGCTAATAAGCAGAGAAGAACAGATTTGAAAGAAGTATAAGAGATAGATTTCATAGTGTTATTCTTTTAAATGATATATTGAGCACTGTGCGAATCGCAATATAAAGTTACTGCCGGATGGGTACGGAGTATGGATGCCGAACAAGTAGAAGTGATCGGACCATTCACTGTAGAGACTATAGCCTTTGCTTTGGATTCGGCCGGTACAATACAGAAAATCCGGTGGGCTTTCATCATACTGGGAATGGTTAAGGTAATGGCTTGCGAAGGAACCTCCTCCAGCGAGGGGAAACATCCGTCATTCACCTGCTGATTGTGGCAAACTTCGTCCAGCGTAACTACCTTTACCTCTTCAGGATCGTCGAACAAAGCCACATGCGGATCATTGAAGGCAATATGTCCATTCTCCCCGATGCCTATGAAAACGATATCCAACGGATACATGGCCAGCTTTTCGGTGTAACTGCGGCAAACCTCTTCCGGTGAGGAACTTTCACTGAACAGGTAATGAACGGATTTCAGGGAGATCTTGGAAAACAGGTTTCTATCCAGGTAATTCCCGAAGCGTTGGGGAGCCTCTTTTTCCAATCCGATATACTCATCCATGTGGAAAGCATTGATTTTCCGCCAGTCGATGGGATACGTCCTGAGAGCTTCCAGAAACTCATTCTGAGAGGGAACGGCCGCAAAGAGAATGTTTATTTCCTCTTTTCGTTCGAATAATGAACGGATATGCTGGGCCGCATCATGGGCAGCCATCCTTCCCAATTCATGGCGGGTGGCATATATTTTGATCTCTAAAAGATCTTTTGTAAGTTCTTTCATTTCTTCTAATACACTATTTTTATTCCATTTACAAACGTGTGTTTTACCTGAATCTCTTTATCAAAAACAACGATGTCTGCGTCATATCCTTTGGCTATCTTTCCTTTCCGGTTGTCTATTCCCATAATAGTAGCGGGAGTAAGCGTCATCATTTTCACGGCATCCGTAAGGGGTTGTTCCGCCACCTGGTACATGTTCCGTATCAATCGGTCGGCCGTAGCCACGCTTCCGGCAAAGGATTGCCGGTCGGGTGTTTTGGCGACTCCATCTTCGATGATCACTTCCTGTCCCTTGGTTAAACTTCCCAGGAGACTTTTCCCTTCAGGCATGCCTGCTCCCCGCATGGAGTCGGTAACGAGGGCTATCTTTTCCGGACCTTTTATCTTAGCAACTAATTGTATCAGGGGTTTGGGCACATGAATGCCATCGGCTATGATTTCGATGGTCATATCATCCATCAGATATCCGGCTTCTATACAGCCTGCATAGCGGAACGCGTTTCTGCGGGTAATGCCATTCATACAGGAATAGAAGTGTGTGATGTGAGTATATCCCGATTTATAGGCTTCTACTATATCTTCATAAATCGCATCAGTATGAGTAATGGAAGGCAATATCCCCCGTTCGGAAAGGACACGGCCGAATTCCAAAGCACCCGGTAACTCCGGGGCGATGCTCCACCGGACAATATCCTGACTCCTACCGAGAATTTCCATATATTCTGCCGGTACCGGGTTTCGCAGGTATTTAGGGTCTTGCGCTCCCCGGAAGGCATACGAAAAGTAAGGCCCTTCCAGGTGCAAACCTCCAAAGGCAGCTCCTTCCTGTTGGTCTTTCACCTGATTGTACACAGCCAGAAAAGAAAATAATTCCTCATTGTCCGAGGCTAAAGTTGTGGGATAAAGCAGCGTGGTTCCATATCTGGCATGTGTTTTGGCAATATGAATACAGGCTTCCGGGGTACAGTCCATAAAGTCGGCATCACCGGCACCGTGGGTATGTATATCAATGAAACCGGGGGCAATGTATCCTCCTTCGGCATCAATGGAAATAGCATCCGGTATTTCGACGTCTCCTGGTTCTATACCGATTATTTTACCTTCCGAGAGGAGAACCGTTCCTATGCCCAGGTTACGGTCTGGTGCGAGAATCTCCCCGTTGTATATCCGTGTTATTTTACTTTGTTTTGTTTCCATAAATCAGACCAGTTTTGAATTTTATGACCGTAGTAAGCATAAAAGATAAGATATAAAAAGCAGGGTATCAAGACAACATAACCTAGTCGTAAGCCATAACTATCGGCTATTAACCCGTAGATAACGGGCATAAAAGCATTTCCGCACAGTGCCATAACCATTAGGGAAGCTCCCCGGTTGGTCCATTTACCCAGATCGTGGATGGCTAAAGGCCAGATTCCGGCATAAATTAAAGCGTTGGGAACTCCCATCAAACAAAGAAACCAGATAGAAATGTCTGTATCCATTCCCCCAATACGAACCTGACCGGATAAGAAGAGAACATAAAGAGACAGAATCAATCCTAAGGTTGTGACAATTTGAAGTATGGTTTTCTGACTAAAGACCTTCGGGATTAATACAATCCCCAGAAAGTATTTACACAGGGCACACGAGAGTGTAATGCTGGGGAAGATTTTGGCTTCATTCAAATTAAGGCCCATCATTTCGGCATAACTAATCACTGTATCAATGGAGATTACTTGTGCTGCGACATGAAAGAAGATAGCAATCACTCCCAGAATCAGATAAGGATAAGAGAGCACGGACTTCCGATCGGCAGGCGTGTTCGATTCGTCTCCCTCTTCCTGAGAAGTAGATAATTCGGGCAATTTAATAAGCCGGATGGCACAACCAAATAAAAACAGAAAAGCCGAAAGTACGGAATAAGGGACGATTACTCTTCTGATGAGCTCATCTAATAATAAACTTTTCTCTGTACTTTCAATAGCATTTGCTTTGATCAGGTCAAAGAGTTCGGAATCAGAAGATTTAAGAATTACGGCAGCAAATAACAAAGGAGCAATGATTCCTGCTATTTTATTGCATAATCCCATGATACTCATTCTTCGGGCAGCCGTTTCAATGGGGCCGATGATGGTTACATAAGGATTAGCAGCAGTTTGAAGAATAGACAATCCGGTACCAATGATAAAGAGTCCCGCCAGGAAAACCCCATAGGTACGGGTATAGGCAGCCGGAATAAACAGCAACGTACCCAGTACCATAAACCAAAGGCCAATCATAATGCCGGATTTGTATCCTACTTTATTCAAAAGCTTGGAGGCGGGTATAGACATTACCAGATAGGCAATGTAAAAGGCCAGTGCCACCAGATAAGACTGGGTGTGAGTAAGTTCGCAAGCTACCTTAAAGTAGGGTATCAGAATGACATTTACCCAGGAAACCAGTCCGAAGATAAAGAACAAAGCTCCTAAGGTAAGCATGGGAATGAAAGAACTCTGTTTCGCTGGCTGAATTGTTTCTTTTGTCATCATGGCAGGTTCAATAATCTAAGTTATAGTTTGATGTAAATCCGCTTTTTATAGAGAATGTATCCAAAGATCCAGATAAAACCGATGAATAGCAATGCATACACCAGTGAACCGAGATAATCTCCAAACACAGGCTGTAACACAGAGTTATACAGGAACCATTTTATACTGGCGGTTCTCTCTCCTATCTGGATTTTAATAGCACTGACCAATACAGCAACTACCCAACCCACCACGTACATAAAGAGAGGATTTACTCCGAAAGCCTCAAAGAACCGACACCATTTCTTACGGCCTCTGATATCAATGATCCATATCATTAAAGCCAGAAACAAAGATCCTAACCCGCAGGTAATAATGGCATAAGAGCTGGTCCATAACTTTTTATTAATCGGATCTAAATAGTGCAATAAGTAACCGGTGAAGAGAAGAATCGATCCGAAGATAAATATATGCTCCACCCGTTTGTGGTTATCCTTGACTTCCGTAATCAAACGCCCTACGAAGACACCGAGCATCACATGGGTAATGCTGGGTAAGGTGCTCAATAATCCTTCGGGTTCAAAAGGGAAGAATCCACCATCCGGAGTATATTCCTTAATGAGATGTCCCGCACCGAGTACTGCTACATCAATGATCGAAATCAGGTTATCCGCGCTATGCACATACCCATTAAAGAGTTGCAGGAGGAGGATATAAAGGAAGAATATTCCTCCGGCTGTCCAGAGGAAATATTTCTTTTTGACGACCAGAGTTAGCAGGGCACCCCCAAAATAAGCGAGGGCCAGCCGCTGCATCACTCCCAGTATCCGGAAATTCTCGAGGGAGAAGTTACCATAACATAACTTTGAGAAGGTCTCCAATGCCAGGCCAACGGCAAAGATAGTAAGTGTACGGCGCAGTATTTTCGCAAAGACTTGTTTGTTCAAACCCGCGTCGAACTTCCTCAACGAGATATGTAGGGAAACTCCCATAATGAACATGAAAAAGGGATAAATCAGGTCTGTAGGGGTTAGACCATGCCACTGCGCATGCTGTAGTGGGGCATAGACAGACTGCCATGAGCCGGGATTATTTACCATAATCATTCCGGCGATGGTTATCCCTCTCATCACATCCAGTGCAAGTAATCTATTTTGATGGGTTGACATATTTCCAGCTATTAATAATTCAAAATACTCTCAGCTTTTATTCAGAGAAAACCTCGTTAATCACTTCCAGCAGGCTTTCTTCCTTTTTGGGTGAATCATGGGAGATGGCCCAGATCATAATTCCTCCATATCCGTTATCTTTCACAAACTCCGACTTCGCCTTGATGGTAGGTCGACCGTTGTAATAAAGCAAGTCAATCTGGTCTTTCTCTGTAGGTTGCTGATCCGGGTATTGCACCAGAATATCCTTATAATAAACGTGCGTAGCTCCTACGGGCGATTCCCGGGAAGGAAAGAGAACTCCGTAAAAAGGAACACCCAGAATGATTTTTTCCTTAGGAACTTGTCTTACTACTTCCCATTGTTTCGCCGCATTGACAAAATGCTCCATGCTGACGTGCTGATCAATTAAGGAAGATTTCCATTTTCCAGTGAAATCATACACCATTACATTCACTAAATCCAGGTATTGGAACATGGAGTTCCGGAAAACGTTGTAGTTACCCCATCCATTGTTCCACTCAGGATATCCGGCGCTGGTAGCAGCAGTCAGTAGCTTCCCTTCGGGTAATGCTTCCCGAAGCTCTTTATAGAAAATTTCCAGTGCGATGGCTTTCTTCTCGTCTACTTCTCCGGCAGTACCTCCGGGGCCACCCGTCCATTCTTCGTAGTCGATGTCCAGACCATCCAAATCCATTTCCTTCACCGCGGCAATGAGTTCGTCTTTCAGACGTTTTCTGTAAGCGTCGTTTTGCAGTACATCCGACATGGTTTTAGAACTTCCGCCACCAACTGACATTAAAACTTTTACCCCCTTTTTCTGTCCTTCTTTATAGATAGGCACTAAAGGTTTAAGTGCATCAGCCAGTAAAGCTCCTTCGGTAGAGACTCTACCAAAGGCAATACTTAAATGGGTGAGCTTATCCCAGGGAACTTTATATTCCGGCAATTGTTGAGATTGCAAATACCCGAACACAATTTTTGTCGGTTGTGTATTTTGGGTATCCTCATCACTGGAACAACTACAAATAAAACTTACCCCGATAAAAATTCATAGAAATATACTAGTCTTTTTCATGGGGTTGGCTGTATAGGGGGTACTACTTTCAGAACATATTCCCTGAAATTATCCACGTTATTGCGGGATACCTCGAACCTGAGAGCATACACTCCCGGTTCATTAATGGTATATTGTAAAGTAGCAGATGTTCCAATAACAGCTCCGTCCAATGTCCACTTCATAGTCACACTTCCATCGGCGGGAGAAACTTTGATGGGAAATTCCATCGGTTCGCCTGCTGTCACCGTAATTTCATCCGGCATATTGGTATAGATATAAGGAATCTCTTTTTCACCATACGTCGGGTTATGGGCAGAATCATCTTTGCATGCACCTAACACCCATAGCAAAGAAAGTAATAGAAAAATATATTTAGTTTTCATAAGTATTGTATTAGTAATTGCTGTATTCCATTATTCTTTATCCCACCATACACGTAGGGTCCAGTCGTCTGATCCTCCCAACCGTTTCACTGCTTCTTCCCGGTTCTCCCGGTTCTTGATTTGCTCTTCCAGGGGGTATTCCATTCTTCTTGGCATTTTACCATTTGAATTATTCACTTCCGGAAAACGATTGTAGAATTTAGTATATTGAGAAGGCATTCCTGTACGTCTCACGTTTGACCAAGCTTCGATCGGATCGAGGATATACAGAATCCACAGTTGTTTGTTGAGTTCTTCCATCGCTTCTGTTCCATTTCCTAATACCTGAGAATCAACGAAACTATTAATTTCTGAATCCGAAGGCAAAGTGGCTCCAAAGAGTTCCCACTGTTTAATCGCGGCAGTTAGTCCTCTTTTATAGAGATCCTCTGCCGATTCCGAAGTAATCCCCCAGCCTCGGATAACTGTTTCCGCTAACAGGAACTGAGTTTCCGCATAGCTTAAATGTATATAAGGTGACCCGGCGGCTGTAATAAGCTTAGACGGTTGAAGACGTTGGTAATGGTGGGTAATGCTGACTGATTTACCTCCTATTTCTGCGGTAATGGCAGGAGCCCATACGGTTTCACTTCCAATACCCGTTCCATAGATAAATGTTTGCGAAGGAACTGCCATGTGTTTACCCAATGTATTGTAAACAATATCCGTAATATCGGTACGATTCGCATCGTTCAAGTAGCAACGGCCAATGTAAAGCAGTCGGGGATCATTCACGGAAGATAAAGCTTCCAACATATCGTCCGTCATTCGGAAAGTACTGGCTGAAGGAGTAGAAAGCAAACGGTTGGTATACCCGTTACCCGGACCGGCATCGATGGTACTTTCTTCATGGGTTACATAGCAAATATTCGCATTGGATGTCATTAAACCTGCGTCGAAAGCTGCTTTGGCTTCAGCTTTGGCCTTCTCCGGATTTACTTTTACCAAGCGCATAGCAATCCGAAACCAAAGGGAATTGGCAAACTTTCTCCACTTCTCTAAATTTCCATTGTAATAAAGATCGTACTGAGGCGCTGCAGCCAGGCTGGTCAGTTGAGCGGATGCTTCTTTCAGCTCTTTCAGGAAATTCATGTAAATAGCTTCCTGCGGATCATATTTAGGTTTTACAATTCCCTCTTCGTATATTTTGCCCGCATCGAAATAGGGAACATCTCCATAATAATCGGTTAGTTTCAGGAAGGTTTCCACTTTCAGGATACGACCGATCGCATTCAGGTTTGTATACTCTTCCTGATCTTTCGTCAGGGAAATCAGTGCAGTTACATTTTTCACCATGTCGGGATAAACGATTATCCACAGACGTTCCATGTAAGCCAGATTCTTCTTTCCTTTGTCACCATGCTCCGTAGCACCATAGTCGCCCGTCCACTGATTCAGAAAGCCGCCGGGATAGGCCAGGTATCGGTGTGTATTCTGATGATTCTGGGAATGAGCCAGTTGTACCGTAGGAATCAACAAATCCGGGGGAAGAGCTGTCGACTTGGTTGGATTTTTATTTAGTTCTGTCAGGTCGGTACAAGCGGACACCAGAAACAACGTTACGATTGCGTATATCCAATTATTTTTTTCATTTTTGCCTGCATTTTAGAATTTAACATTGACTCCGAAACCGAAAGTACGGTGGGAAGGTAATGAACCATATTCAAATCCCTGGCCATTTCCATTATTATAAGAAGACTCGGGATCGATATTCTTTAGTTTAGTATACAACAGGAACAGGTTACGTCCATAGGCGGATAAAGTAAGAGACTGAATCGGCGTTTTAGCAAACCACTTTTTAGGGAAATTATAAGATAAGGAAACTTCTCTCAATTTTATATAGGAGTTATCATAGATAAATGGTTCGGGAGAGTTTTCCTGGATGGCCAACCAGTAAGAATACGGATTGACATATACATCGTTCTGTTCGTAAACGGGTTTACCATCTTTTTCTCCTACTACTTTCACACCCTTACCCAGGAATCCTCCTGTAGGTGTCCACTCGTCTGTTGGTTTTTTGGCTGCTTTGCGTAGTTGTTCAGACTCATACCATCCTTCTCGTCCTTCCAGTGTATTTTTAGAAGTACCTTTGGTGTGCGACTGAAGCATACTCATGGAATAAACATCAGCTCCGAACTTCATATCAACCAATACACTCATGGATAAGTTTTTGTAAGAGAATACATTTCTGAAACCCAGTGTAAAGTCATAGTTACCATTCCCCAGCACAGATACATTTTCATCAAATGTGGGTAAACCATTCTCGTAGATAACTTCACCTGCTTCATTCCTGCTCATCTTCTTTCCTACGATCACTCCGTATGGCTGACCTTCGCTGGCATAGATATAGGCATTCGCCCAACGAGCAGAAGCCAATTCATAATCCTGCACATCTTCATGTAGTTTTACTACCTCATTCTTGTTCTTGGCAAAATTCACATTGGTATCCCAGCTAAAGTTTCTGGTTTTTACCGGTACGGCATTGAGAGCTACTTCGATACCTTTATTTGAAATTTCACCCGCATTAATCATAGCCCGGTTATAGCCGGTTGACTGGGAAATGGGTAAAGAAAGTATCTGATCTTTCGTGGTTTGCTGGTAAAGCGTTAAATCAATACCCAAACGGCTATCAAAGAATCTCATATCCAGTCCGACTTCAATCGAATGAGTGGAGGTAGGTTTCAGTTGATTGTAAGGAACCACCCCCGACGTAATCTGTCCTAACGGAGTTCCATTTACCGAATAAGTTTTCAATCCATACTCCAAAGAAAGCCTGTAAGGATCGGTATCACCTCCTACTTTTGCCCATGAACCACGTACTTTACCAAATGTCAGCCATTTACCATGCTCAAACAGGTTGGAAAAGATAAGGCTACCCGATACGGAAGGATAAAGATAAGAACGATTGTCGGGGCTTAATGTGGAAGATACATCATTACGAAGCGTTACATCCACATAAGCCAGGTCTTTATAACCCACACTGGCCTGGCCAAAGAGGGAACGTACTTCCTTCCGGTTCAGGAAGTGTTCGGTTTCCATTTTACTGTAATTGGTGATATCCTGTAAGTCGGGTACTACCTGCGTTCTGCCTGACTGCAACATAGATTCAAACCGATATTGCATCAGGTTAGCACCTACGAAACCGGAAATATCAAAATTACCGAACTTTTGCTGGTAACGCAACATGGCTTCGAAGTTATATTGTCGTACGTTGTTCGTGCGTTCTTTCATTGATCCGTCTGTTACATCCGGCGTATACATCGGAATAAATTCTGTTACCCGGAAATTATACGTATCTACACCGGCACGGGCGGTAGCGAATAAATGCTTGGTAAAATAATAGCTAAGTTTTGCTTGTCCGATCCAGCGATCCCGATTCGATTTATTGGTCATTTCATTGATAATCCAGTAAGGATTGATTCGGTATTTATCCCCGTTCCATTCATTATAACGTCCGGCCTCATCTTTGTAATTAGATGCCAGCCACTTCTGGTCAAAGTTAGGGGCAATCCCGATGAGTGCATTACCAATGTTATTCGGACTATCCGACAAAGCAGGACGGTTCTTAACTCCTTCGGTAGTATAGGTAACTTGCGCATCCACCACTATCTTTTTACCAATCTTGGTATCTCCTTTAAACGTAAAACTCGTACGATTCAAGTCTGATTCAGGCACTATATCCGAGTTGCGCATATCTGAAATGGAAAAACGGTAAGAACCTTTATCATTTTTAGAGGTTAAAGCGATGGAATTGGTAAAAGTCACACCCGTATCAAAGAAGCTGAGGATGTTGTTATTTACATTTCCGTAATTCTTTAATTCCTGGTTATAAATAGGAATCGTCAGGTTGGGATCTAACTTTCCTCCCCAGGCCACCTGAGTCGTTCCCGATGCATTTTGCCAGTCTAAAGGAGGTTGCCCATTCCTACCCTGACCATATACACGCTGGTAGTCATCAAAATAAGTCAGCAACTTCACCATGCTTACATTCGAAGAAACTTCTACTCCAATTCCTTTTCTGGCTTGTGCGGATTTGGTCGTAATTAATACCACCCCGTTGGATGCTTTGGAACCGTAAAGAGCGGAAGCAGACGGGCCTTTCAGAATGGATATATTTTCAATGTCATCCGGATTTAAAGAAGAAAGCACATCGCCGTAGTCATATCCTCCCCATTTGTCGGCACCTGCCATTTCGGTATTATCAACCGGCATTCCGTCGATTACATACAGCGGTTGGTTAGAACCACTTAACTGAGAATTACCCCGGATGATAACGCGAGTAGATCCGGAAGGACCGGCTGGGGTAGAAGAAATATCCACCCCTGCCACTTTACCTGAGATAGCGGACATCACATTTTGTTCGTTACCTGCTGTCAGACTTTCGTTATTTACAGAGGCAACCGCGTAACCTAGTGCTTTAGCATCGCGTTTGATACCCAGGGCAGTCACCACTACTTCTTCAATATTAATGGTACTTTCCTGTAGCACAATAGACAATTTGGAACGACCTTCTACTTTGATTTCTTCGGTTCTCATTCCAATATAGGAAACTTTCAGTACCGCATTACGGGAAGCTACTCTCAGGGTAAAGTTGCCTTCTATATCCGTAATAATTCCCTGATTGGTTCCTTCTTCCCTAATAGTGGCACCGATAATCGGTTCATTCTCTTTATCAGTCACCTTTCCGGTCACTGTAAAACCTCCCTGTCCCATTGACAACAGTCAACCGAACATGCATAGTATGGTAAAAAAGATCCTTCGCCCGGAAGTTGTCTTTTTCGGTAGTTTTTCTAGTTGGAACATTTTATTCGTTGTTTTTCAATTAGATTAATTTGTTTTGCTTTTCACTTTCGGATATAATAGTGGTTTTTGTATTGGGTCGGCGTCATTTTATAAATTCGCTTAAAGGTTTTAGATAGATTGACATAATCTTCATAACCCAGATCTAAATCAATTTCAGTTACACTTTTGGTGCTGGTTAGCAGTTGCTCGGCAAAGAGTCCGATCCTGTATTCGAGCATATACTGATAGAGAGAATGTCCCACTGTACTTTTGAATCGTTTCTCCAGTACTCTTCGGGATACATGCACACGGTCGAGGATTTCCTTAATGGTAACCTGCCGCAGACTATCGTCTTCGATCATTCGTATCACCGATAATACCAGTGGGTCATTAATGGCATATCCTTCCGTTGATTTTCGCCTTTCGATGCGGGTGGGATTAATCACAATATTAAATTGTGGCAAATCTTTATTGTTGATAATCTGGTGCAATAACTTCGCTGCCTGATATCCTCCATTCTCCACATCCAGCACAATAGAAGATAAAGGAGGATCCGACATGTTACACAATATTTCATCATTATCCACACCCAGCACGGCTACGTCTCCCGGTACGTTGATGTTTTGCATACAACATACCTCGGTTATTCGCAATGCGAATGAATCATCGCAAGCAAACAAGGCAATGGGCTTAGGTAAGCTGAGAAGCCAATCCTGCAAAGCCGAAAGATCGGACGTGGAATCATAACGTATATTGTGATCTTCATTATAACAATACACGTTTTTCCCCAATTCTTTTAGCCTGGCACAAAAGCCTTCTTCTCTTTCACGCGACCATACCGTCGTCCGGGTTCCATAAAAAGCAAAGTCGGTATACCTTTTCTTCAAAAAATAATTTGCTGCCATGGTTCCGGTTCCCCAATAATCTCCGGTAATGTTCGAAATACCACTAATTCTATCCGTATAATTTTGTAATATGATGGGAATACCTATTGATTTAAGTCGTTGTATATTTACGTTGGAAAGTTGTCCGATAATTGCATTTGACCCCATTTCTGGGCAATTTTTATGACGGTTTTCTCGTATAGATCATCCCGGGTAAGCGGAATTCTGTAAAAACTCCAGTTCCCTACCTCCTTAGAATATCTCAGGAAGCCTTTCAGCAACAATCTGCTGTACTCACTGGTGAAATCGGATAATAGGAGAATCTTTAACATGTCTTTCAGGTATTAAACATTGATATAGTGACTGTTAACTGGATAGTACAAATATATAGGCCTTTGATTTATGAATAAACGTCAATTTGCGAAATAAATTTGTGCTTTTGCGTCAATATAAAGATTTAATTCGAGAACGGCAATGGTGGAAGAGTTAAAATAGAAACCAGCTGGCATGAGGGTGTTGTGCCAGCTGGGTAAGGAGGGTAGGGAGTTACCAACGAAAGAATATTTGATATAAGTAAGTAATCAAAATTAAGCAGCAATATGCGAGTAGTTAATGAACAATTC
>JAJQFD010000016.1:0-183576 GCA_021201335.1 Bacteroides sp.
GATATATACAAAAGAGGTTGTCCCGATTGGGACAACCTCTTTTGTATATATCGTGTGATATATCTATTCTTTATTTTTACTAGTTCTCCTTTTAGGAGTTACCACTTCTTCCTTGATATCAGGTGTAACACCTGCCAGTTCCGGGTCAATCATAATACGTCCACAATATTCACAAACGATAATTTTCTTACGGGAACGAATATCAAGCTGCCTCTGAGGCGGAATTTTATTAAAACATCCTCCACAGGCATCACGCTGCACATAAACAATACCCAAACCGTTTCTTAGATTCTTACGGATACGCTTGAATGACTGAAGCAAACGCGGCTCGATAGTTGTTTCCAGGTTCTTGGCGCGTTCTCTCAGTTTTTCTTCTTCTTGTTTGGTTTCAGCAATAATCTCATCCAGTTCGCCTCTCTTTTGCTCCAGGTCTTTTTGCCTTTCTTCCAAAGCTTCGGTGCTGGCAATGATTTCTTCTGATTTTATTTTTTCATCTGCACTAAATTCCTTGATACGCTTTTCACAAAGTTCAACTTCCAATGTCTGAAATTCGATTTCTTTACTCAGAAAGTCAAATTCACGATTATTGCGTACATTCTCCTGTTGATCTTTGTATTTGACTATGGCAGCTTTCGATGTTTCAATTTCAATTCTTTTTCCAGCGATCGCAGCCTTCAGCTCTCCCACATCTGTTCTGATTTTATCAATACGCGTACTTAAACCTGCTATTTCATCTTCCAGGTCTTGAACTTCCAAAGGTAATTCACCACGTAAAGTTTTGATTTTATCAATATCAGAAAGCATCGTTTGCAATTCATACAGGGCCTTTAGCTTCTGCTCTACTGTCAACTCTTTTGGTTCAGTGTTTTTGGTCTCTTTTGCCATTTTTCTTATAAATATTTTATAGGATTCGTATTCACTTTACTATAATAAATTTCAAAATTCGGATATAAGCGCTCAATAATAGAATGAAAGATTTCTTTCGTGTATTGCTCGCTCTCATAATGTCCGATCTCTGCTATCAGCAAATCGGAATCATGCCCGAAATATTCATGGTATTTCATTTCACCAGTAATAAATGCATCTGCCCCACAGGATATTGCTTTGGGTAATAAAAATGCTCCAGCACCACCACATAAGGCTACCTTCTGAATTAATCTTCCCGAAAATATATTGTGTTTCACACACCCTGCCTCAAAGGTTCTTTTAATTCTTTTCAGAAAATGGAATTCAGTTTCCGGTTCATCCAATTCGCCCACAATTCCAGAACCTGCCTGTGCCCAGGAATTTTTCAAAGGGTATAGATCGAATGCAGGTTCTTCATAAGGATGTTTATTCAATAATGCACGGATAACCTGCCCTTTTTTAAATGTTGGAAGAATGGTTTCAATACGCACTTCGCCTTCCCTATGTATTTCTCCCATACTTCCACAGAAAGGATTACTACCTTCCAATGCACGGAATGTACCTTCTCCTTCCAGTGTATAACTGCATGAATCGTAATTTCCAATGTGCCCGCAACCAGCATCAAACAGAGCTTCGCGAACAGTTTCTGCCTGGGCAAATGGTACAAATGTAACCAACTTTAATAAGCTATCTTCTCTTTTAGCCAGAAACCGAATATTTTTTAAACCGATTTTTTCAGCAATTTTATAATTAACTCCCCCACTTGCATTATCCAAATTGGTATGGGCAGAATAGATAACAATATCGTTTTTAATTGCATTCAGAATGCAACGCTCTATATAATCCCTACCAGTAATGGATTTGTATCCCTTAAAAATAAGGGGATGGTGGGATATGATAAGATTGCATCTTAACGCGATAGCTTCATCAACGACAGCTTCAGTAACGTCAAGACACAACAAAGCCCCTGTTGTTTCCGCATCTGTCAGTCCTATTTGCATGCCGGCGTTATCAAATCCGTCTTGCAATGGCAGAGGCGCGAACCGTTCAAGGGCGCTTACTATTTCCTTAATTTTCATTATGGACAGAAAATTTGGTGCAAATATACAAACAAACTTTTAGAAATCGCTATGTATTACAGCAATTATTTATTTTCTTAACTCTTAAAGTTTGAAAAGTCATGTTACGGCCGTTTATAATCAGTAATTTATTGGTTAATAACTCCCCTATTCCAGTTAAATATTTTACTACTTCTGTTGCCTGAATGCTTCCAACAATTCCTGCAATGGAACCTAGAATTCCAATTTCGCTAGCAGTTGGGTGGTTGCCATCAATAGGAGCTTCAGGAAAAGCACAACGATAACAGGCTGATCCCGGAATAACAGTCATAACTTCTCCCTGCATTGAAACAACAGCGGCATGTGAGAAAGGTTTTCTGGCTTTCACACATGCATCATTAATTAAAAACTTTGTTTCGTAGTTGTCGCTACAATCCACAATAAAATCGTATGATCGTACTAATGCATTAGCATTTAGCCTTGTGAATAGCTTAGTATAGGTAATAACATTTACTTCCGGATTAAACCAAAGTACTTTTTCTTTGGCCGAATTGACTTTATATTGTTGTAAATCTTTTACTGTATGTAAAATTTGCCGCTGCAGATTGGATATATTCACTTTATCCCGGTCAACAATGCCTAATGTACCGACACCCGCTGCTGCCAAATAAAGAATAACGGGAGAACCTAAACCTCCTGCACCAATCACCAATACTTTTGAGTTTTTTAATTTTGTTTGCCCTTCTTCACCAAAATCTTCAATCAGAATATTACGATTATATCTTTCTTTCATTTTCATCATCTTTTATACCTGTAATGTCCTATTATTTCAAAATTAAATAAACAATCTTCAACTACTTGTCCATACCCTATATTATGAATTATTTTATATCGGTTGGAAGAGGGGACTTTTTTATCCACTACAATTCCAATATGAGTCATTCCATTCGATAGTCTCCAGCATACGATATCTCCCGGCATGTAATCTTTTTCCTTATCTGATAATGAAAGAGAAATACCTTTTCGCGAAAAGAAAGTCATCAGGTTGGGAACTCTGCGGTGATCGATATTTGAATCAGGTCGTTTGAGCCCCCAATTTTTGGGGTAAACAGAAAAATTAGATTTCATATCTTCATGTACTTCCTTCTGTAAATCAATACCCAGTTTACGATATGCCCTGATGATTACATCTGTACATACCCCTGTTGTAGCCGGTACATCTCCGTTAGGATAAGGTATCCGGATATAAGCCGGAGTATAAACAATGTGAGGATTAATTATTTGCAACGCAGCCTGGGACAATTTCGTATAAAAATCGTCTTGTCCAACTGCATTGAAACTGATTGATAACCAAACAATAATGCATAAAAATATTTTCTGACCCATATTTGAAAATAATGAATGCTGACTCCTATGATTTTATACCGGTTTAAATTTAGGAATAAAATACCGGATTGAAAAGCTAATTTTATGCAAAATATTGACTTGAAAGCTCTTGAGAAAAATTTATTCATTGCAAACTCAAATCCCAATCTTTCCAGATAACTTCATATCCCTGTTTTTTAACAGCTTCCAGAACTTCGTTTGAAGAACGACCATCGTTAACTGAAAATTGTTCCAGTTCTTGTTTATATACAGCATAACCGCCCGGATCTGTTTTTGAACCAGCACTTAAAGAAGTAATACCTAGTGTCATCAAATTATCTCTTAAATAACTTTGCTCACGGGTTGATAAGGCTATTTCAATATCATGATCGAATATGCGATAGGCAAAAATTAATTGTACAAACTCCTTGTCAGTCATAATTAAATTAGGCTGAAAACCTTCACCTACATGGGGACGCATCCTGGGAAAAGAAACGGAATACTTTGTTTGCCAGTATCTTTTCTGCAAATAACGAAGATGTAATGCCATGAAAGTGACGTCCGTCCGCCAATCTTCCAGTCCAATCAAAACTCCCAGCCCCACTTTATGAACGCCTGCTTTTCCCATTCTTTCATAACCATCTATTCGCCAGTCAAACTTTGATTTCATACCTTTAGGGTGATAGATCTTATAATGTTGCTTATTGTAGGTTTCCTGATAACAATAAACAGCGTTCATTCCAGCTTTTGATAAGCAACTATATTCTTCTTCTTTCAACGGTTGTACCTCAATAGAGATAGAAGAAAAATAGGGTTTCACCAATTTAATGGCATTCTCAATATAGTCTGCTCCGGCCGTTCGCGGATTTTCTCCGGTAACCAGAAGAACATGTTGAAAATCACCGATTCTTTTAATTGCTTCTGCTTCGCGAATAATCTGATCGTCGGTAAGGATAATTCTTTTGATATCGTTGGAATGATTGAAACCGCAATATACGCAATGGTTTATGCATGAATTGGTTAAATACAATGGTATATAAAACTGAATGGTTTTGCCAAAACGTTGTTGCGTGTATTGGCGGCTCAATGCAGCCATTTGTTCCAGATATGGTTGTGCAGCAGGTGAGATGAGTGCCATAAAATCATCTATGGAACGTCTTTGATTATTTAAGGCTGCTTCTACATCCCGGGAAGTCTTGTTATAAATAGCAGCCTTCATTGTATCCCAGTTACAGGTATCTAGTAATTCTTTGAATTCCATCATCTTTTATTACTCCGTAAGAGCGCAATCATTCATTTCTTTTGTTAATTTCATTGCACAGAAATGTGGGCCACACATGGTACAATGACCACTTTCATCGCCCAACCTTCCTGTCCTGTAATATTCAAGTGCCTTTTCCGGATCAAGAGATAAATTAAACTGATCCTTCCATCGGAAATCGAAACGTGCTTTACTCAAAGCATTATCTCTTACCTGTGCTCCTGGATGCCCTTTTGCAAGGTCAGCAGCATGAGCAGCTATTTTATATGCGATGACCCCTGTCCTAACATCTTCTTTATCGGGCAGAGACAAATGTTCTTTAGGAGTTACATAACAAATCATGGCGGTTCCATAACGGGCTATTTGTGCAGCACCGATCGCAGAAGTAATATGATCATACCCGGGAGCAATATCTGTGGTCAGCGGGCCCAAAGTATAAAAAGGAGCTCCGTGGCAATGTTTTAATTGTTCATCCATGTTAGGCCGAATTTTATGCATCGGTACATGCCCCGGTCCTTCAATTAATACCTGCACATGGTGCTTCCATGCGATTTTGGTTAACTCACCCAGTACAGAAAGTTCTGCAAATTGTCCGGCATCATTCGCATCGGCAATGCAACCGGGACGTAATCCGTCACCCAAAGAAACTGCCACATCATATTGTTTTAATAGTAAACAGATATCTTCAAAATGGGTATAAAAAAGATTTTCTTTTTGGTGTTGAGTCATCCAATTAGCAATAATTGAACCACCCCGGGAGACAATTCCTGTAGTCCGGTTCTTCAATAAGGGTAAATGAGAGCGGAGTAATCCTGCATGTATGGTAAAATAATCAACTCCCTGTTCACATTGTTCGATCAGGGTATCCCGGTAAATTTCCCAATTTAGATCGGTAATCCTACCGTTCAGTTTTTCTAAAGTCTGATATAAAGGTACTGTACCTACCGGAACAGGTGTGTTACGAATAATCCATTCGCGTGTTTCGTGAATATGTTCTCCTGTTGACAAATCCATTAAGGTATCCCCACCCCATTTACAGCTCCAGATGGCTTTTTCTACTTCTTCATCAATCCCTGACATTAAAGAAGAGTTCCCAATATTGGTGTTAATCTTTACCAGAAAATTAGTTCCGATAATCATGGGTTCTGCTTCCGGGTGATTAATGTTGGCAGGAATAATAGCTTTCCCACTTGCTATTTCCTGACGTACAAATTCTGGAGTAATATGAGTTTCAATACCTAGTTGTTCATTTTGTTGATTTTCCCGTATAGCCACATATTCCATTTCAGGAGTAATAATCCCTTGACAAGCATAATACATCTGGGTGATTGCGTTCCCAGACTTGGCTTTTCGTGGAAGATTTGTTAAGGGAAAACGGATTTTATTCAGGGATGAATCTGAAAGTCTTTCTTTACAATAATTGGATGAAAAAGAAGGAAGCAATTCTGTATCATTTCTTTTCTCAATCCATTCTTGCCGCAAGCGTACAAGTCCCTTTGTGATGTCAATCGGAATATCCGGGTTTGAATAAGCTCCACTCGTATCATACAAGATTACAGGGTTGTTCGGTTCTACCTGTTTTTTCCCGTTTTCCATAGTAATCGTATCCAGCAAAGTTACGGAACGCATACCTACCTGTATATCATGTATTTTTCCTTTTATATAAATTTTCTTTGAAGCGGGATAGTTTATTCGCTGTTGTTTCTTCATATCATATTTCATTTAAAAATGAGGTTAATGGACTACTGGCAATGGCTATATTAGTTTTTCCTGCGAGTTGTGCTTCGAAAGCTATTCTACCCGATTCCACAGCCAACTGAAATGCTTTGGCCATAGCTATCGGATCTCCGGCAATTGCTATGGCCGTATTTACCAGTACCGCATCTGCCCCCATTTCCATGGCTTCTGCAGCATGAGAAGGAGCACCGATACCAGCATCCACTACTACTGGAATGTTACTTTGTTCAACGATTATTTCTAGTAAATCACGTGTACAAAGTCCTTTATTGGTACCAATAGGAGCTCCTAAAGGCATAACAGTAGCAGCACCGGCTGATTCCAACAATTTACAAAGCACCGGATCTGCCTGAATATAGGGAAGAATCACAAAACCGAGTTTAGCCAGTTCTTCTGTGGCTTTTAATGTTTCAACTGGATCCGGTAATAAGTATCGGGGATCCGGATGAATTTCCAGCTTCAGCCAGTTTGTTTCGAATGCATCTCGGGCTAGTTTAGCGGCAAATACCGCTTCTTTTGCATTGCGTACTCCCGATGTATTGGGTAATAATTGGATTCCGGGTTTCTTGATATGTTTTAGCATATCATCTTCTTTATTGTCTGGGTTCAGACGCTTCATGGCAACAGTAACCATTTGTGTCTGAGATGCTTCAATAGTACTACTCATAACTTCATTAGAGCTGAATTTTCCTGTTCCGAGAAAGAGCCGCGAATTAAATTCTTTACCGGCAATTATTAGCTTATTCATTTTACTATTACATTAATTAATTTCAATATTCATTTTCTTAAGAATCATCGAGGTTTCTTTCACCGGATCATCTGCTTGCAATATAGTGGATGACAGGGCTATGCCTGACACACCTGTTTCAATTATACCAGGAATATCCTGTATCGTTATTCCTCCGATTGCTAATAGGGGTAGATGGATATTTTCTTTTTTGCACTGGTTTATAATGGATTTATAGCCTTCAAACCCAAGTACCGGACTTAGATTTTTTTTAGTTACTGTAAACCTGAATGGTCCTAAGCCAATGTAGTCTACTTCAACTTTATTTAATCGTTGAATATCTTCAAATGTGTTTGCTGTCCCTCCAATAATAAACCCAGGACCCAATATCTGTCGAGCCTCAATCGGCGACATATCCAATTTGCCCAGATGCACACCAGCAGCATTCAACTTTTTACAGATCTCGACATGATCATCTATGTATAGTTTTGCTTGATATTGGTCACATAGTTTTTTAGCTCTCCACCCCACAGTTTCAATTTTAGCAGAGGGGATATCTTTCATTCTTAGCTGGATTTGCCGACAACCTCCTTCCAATGCTATTTGTATAGATTGTAAATAAGTATATTTATCTGTCTGATGTGATATAAATAATAATCCTTTCATAGTTTCTCACATATTGATTTTAGTTCCTTGAAACGTCTGATGAGCGCTGAAACATCCCGATCTGTTTCAAACCTTTGCCATAAACTGCCTAAAACGGCAACTCCTCTAAAACCATACCCAGCAGCTAATGGAATCGTAACAGGAGAAATACCTCCCAATGCTATAACATGAGAATTAATAATTCCTTCTGATTGGGCTTTCTTTAATTGCATATCACTAAAAGCCTGGTTATAGCCTGGTTTGGAAATGCTATCGAATACCGGACTCAAAAAAACATAATCCAACTTTGATGCAAGCTTTACTTCTTCAAATGAATGACAGGAACAACTAATCGATGATATATCCATTTTTGCAGGTATTATAGAGTTCCTTTTATTCAGATGTATTCCTTTCAAGCCATACAGAGAAGTAAGCTCAAAATGATCGTGAATGATAACTCGTTTCCTGTATATCAACTCAATGTCTTTTAATAAATCTGCCATTTCTTTTTGAGAAGTTCCAGGCTTGCGTAAATGTAAGCTATAAAGACCAGTTTCGAATAATCGATTGATGGCATGGGGCTCTTCTTTATATATTGTTTCTGGAGTAATTACTATAAGTTTCATTTTATCCTCCTGATACTGCATGTATTAGCATTAAGTCCATACCATCCGATAATATAGTCTTTGACCAATTATTCTTAGAAACCACCTCATCATCAATTGCTATCGCAATTCCCTGAGGTTTCAATTCCATTTTTTCAATAAAAGCAGCCAAAGTAATTCCTTCTTCTACTTCATAATGTTTGTCATTCAATTTGATTTTCATATTTTCTTTATAATGTTTTTAAGGGAGAAGGTGCAAAAAAAATGATTAAGAGGTCCGTTTCCTCCATTAAAATCAGTCTCTACTCCTGCACGGATGGCATAAGTAATATATTGTTTAGCATTATTTATGGCTACCAATAAATCGTCTCCCAAAGCAATGAATGCAGCAATGGCTGAAGCCAGTGAACATCCGGTTCCATGTAGGTTTTTTGAAGAAATAAAAGGGGAAGAAAAAAATAATGGATTCTGATTCTGGGAGTATAATACATCGGTTGAAGTCCCGCCACGCCAATGTCCACCTTTAATCAAAACGGCATTACACCCTTGATTCAGAAATATTTCTCCGGCTTTATCCCGATCCTTCTCTGTTCGAATTTGTATACCAGTAAGTAATTCTGCTTCCGGAATATTAGGGGTAAGTAATGTGAGACGGCTATATAGTTGATTTCGGATAGCTTCAGCAATATCTACTTTAGTAAGATTAGCACCAGTAGTGGCTATCATTACAGGATCAATAATAACTTGCTTTATTCTATAGCGACCGATGATATGGGCTACTAACTCTGTAATCGAGGGAGTAACAAGCATTCCTATTTTAATGACATCTATTGGTATATCGTCTAGAACAGCTTCCAGTTGTTGTTGGATAATATTTTCGGATAAGGCTTCTACTGCACGAACTTCCTGCGTATTCTGTGCTGTAATGGCTGTTATAACTGATGCGCCATATACGCCTAATGCGGAAAAAGTTTTTAGGTCTGCCTGAATACCGGCACCCCCTCCACTGTCTGAGCCCGCTATGGTTAAAGCTGTGGGGTATCTCATTTATATGTTACATTGGTTCTAATTTCCAATTGCAACCAAGAGATACCTTCAATTATAAGAAGAGAATCTTATCATTCCTACGTCGGTATTACCCGCATCAGGTTATAAGGGTATAATCTCAGCCTCTAATAGGCACCCCTTGATTGTAGTCACAGCAAAGGTATTGTTTTTATTATAAACAGGTTGAGTTTTTACGAAGTTTTTTATTTAGATTTGTTCATCAAATCCATTGAATTATTATAATTTTTTATCTTTTTCTGGTTTTTTATTTTTCCCACAACTTCCAATACTAGAAAGAAAAAACGGTAACCATTTACCCACCAAACGGTTACCACTAGCTACATAAACGGTAACCATTGATGGGTATAACGGTAACCGTTTTAAGTCAGAACGTTTTCAGATTTTCTAAGGTTAGATATTTTTTTCTTTTTGAGGAATTGAAACATGCAGCAACTTCCCATACCCATCAAACGATTTATGAGAGGCAAGAGAAATTGTAATTATCAGCGATAGCATTGAGGCTGTAAATGTAATCACCATAATCATCATCTGGTACTTGATGGCAATATTAGGACTGCTTCCTCCTAGAATTTGCCCAATCATTGTACCAGGTAAAGCAACTAATCCCATGACTGCAATATTGGCTATTAAAGGGCTGAATGATTTAATAAGCGCTTCACGAATGAAAGGGGCACGTGCTTCCTGTCGGGTAGCTCCATTACCCAAAAGATAATAATAAAGTTGTTGCTCCCGTTGCAAGCCGTTATAATATGTATTTAAAGCAATAACATTGGATGAAAGCATATTTCCCATTAGGATTCCAAATATGGGAATAAAATACTGTGCACTAAAAATATTGTCCAGTTGTAAAACAAATCCCAGAAAATAGAGTCCAATTAAAATAACTGAAGTCAAAAAACCAACTGTAATGAGTATAAGCAATATTTTAACGCGTATACGGGTACGTGAAATTGCTGTTTGTGAGGCTACAAATATCATAATAATAACCCAAATGAAGTTAATAATGGGATTACCCCATAAAAATAGATATTTTAAATATACACCTATCAGAAACAATTGAATAATCATTCTTACCACTCCAATAATAGTTGCCTTTACTAATCCTGTTTTATATTTCCATAAATAATAAATCGGTATAATCAGTAATAATAAACCGATCAGTAATCCCATATACGATATATCAATTGTTCCCATTCCTCCGGTTAATTATAAATAAATAATTCTATTACAACCAGCTGCAAAATGTTCATCATGTGAGACTACCAATATTGCAGAACCTTTTTGTGCCGTTTTATGGAAAAATGTCAGGACTCTATCCATTGACCCAAAATCAAGAGCTGAAGTTGGTTCATCTACCAGAATTAAAGGTTTAGCTAGTAAACAAGCAATCGCTAACATAATCCGTTGTCTTTGACCACCGGAAATTTCAACTACTCGTTTATAGTAGAGTTCTTCTTCCAATCCTAATTCTGTAAATGTATGGAAAAGTTCTTTTTGAGGAAAAGAATGTTGTTTGTTTGCCTTAAGATTAAAAGGGATTCGCACCATATCTTTTACCCATTCTGAAGGAAGTGCCAATTCCTGTGGTATCCAAGCAATATTGCGACGGATTGAGTCTATGTTTGCTTTGTTCAGAATACTTCCGTTTACAATAATCTCTCCTTGGCTGAGTGGTACAAATCCCATTATGGCATTTAATAAAGAAGTTTTGCCTTTCCCTGATTTCCCTGAAATACAAACCATTTCTCCTCTGTGTAATTGCATGCTGAAATCAGAAAAAAGGAGTTCTTTTCCATAAGCAATACTAGCATTTGTTATTCTCAACATTTTTTTTAATCAATCAAATTCAAGGTAAATATAGACAGATTTTTTATAGCATTTGTGTGTAATATAGGTTTTCTCATCTATATAACTAAACAAATTTAATTTTAAACACGACCTTATATAAACAGTTTGTAATATATAACTTATCTTTGTGTTTAATTTCTAATCAAACATCATGCAAGAAGAGAATGATATCGCAAAATTTGATAATATTGAATATCTCAAGACCGGTACAAATGATCAGCAGGTTGTATATAATATTCTCAAAAAGAATCAAATATTTACTATCTTAAAAGATTTCACTCCAATTCTGGCTGGTACATTTCCTATTAATATTAATATACCTGGAAGTGACTTAGATATTATCTGTGAGTTTCATAATAATGAGAAATTTAAGGAAATAATCCTCAAATATTTTTCACAGATGAGTCAATTCACTCTTTTATCCTATGAGGTTAGAAATTACGATGTGTTACAGGCGAATTTTATTTTAGAGGGTTTCGAAATAGAGATATTTGGCCAAAATAGACCCGTGAAAGAACAAAATGCCTATCGACATATGATAGTCGAATACCTTATATTACAAAGAAAAGGAAAAGCGTTTCGACAAAAAATACTCAATCTTAAACTTGAAGGTCTAAAAACTGAACCCGCATTTGCCGAAACACTTTTATTGTCTGGCGATCCATATCAAGCAATATTAAATTTATAAACTTACTATAGCAGGATTTTAAAGATTATATTCAAATATATAGCTAATCTAATTTTTAATTAAAATGATACTTAATGAACGCGACTGCCGACATGAGGAGGTGCTAAATGCAGGCAGCCAAATGATGATAGCTGCACGTACAGCACCTAAAGGAAAAGGAGTGGATATTATTGAATCAGCGATTGTAACAGGTGAAGAGATACGAATACTTTCGGACAAAATGCTCGAAATCCAAAAAGAAAATGGTTTTAAATTCTTTTTGCGGGATGCAGATAATATATTAAATGCCGAATGCATTGTTTTAATAGGGACAAGAGAAAAAGCTCAAGGATTAAATTGTGGACATTGTGGCTATACTCTTTGTTCTGCGCGTCCGGAAGGGGTTCCTTGTGCAATAAATGCTATTGATTTGGGAATTGCAATCGGATCAGCCTGTGCCAAGGCAGCTGATTGTCGTGTAGATAACCGTATAATGTTTTCTGCCGGATTAGCAGCCCAACGTCTGAATTGGCTGGACAGTTGCAAAATGGTAATGGCTATTCCTTTAAGTGCATCTTCCAAAAATCCTTTTTTTGATCGTAAACCCAAAGATGAAAAAAATAAATGGGAATTTTAGCAGGTCTTCCCCGTCTAGGAGGGTCTGAAAAAGACCTCCAACTAAATTTTGAATTCACAATTAGTGAACAGGTAGAAATGCGTGGTCCTTTTTTACCAGCGGAGTGGTATCCACAAAGTGGCGTACAATTAACCTGGCCACATATTCATACTGATTGGACGTATATTCTCTCGGAAGTTCAAGAATGTTTTATTCAAATTGCGTCGGAAATATCTCAGAGGGAATTACTGCTGATTGTAACTCCTGAACCAGATGCGGTAAAAGTACAGATTGAAAATAAAGTAAACATGGAAAATGTTCGTTTTCTGAAATGTCCGACAAATGATACATGGGCCAGGGATCATGGCGCTATAACTATGATAGATGGAAATAGGCCTGTTTTTATGGATTTTACATTCAATGGTTGGGGGCTCAAATTCGCATCTGACTTGGATAATCAAATAACCCGTAATGCTATCCAAGCAAAGATATTACAGGGAAAATATGAAAATCACCTTGGATTTGTACTAGAAGGTGGATCAATAGAAAGCGATGGAATCGGTACAATACTCACTACTTCTAAATGCTTACTTTCACCGAATCGAAATCCACAATTGAATAAGGTAGAAATTGAAGAATATCTTAAATCTATTTTTCATGTGCAACAAGTACTTTGGCTGGATCATGGCTATTTAGCAGGTGATGATACAGACAGCCATATTGATACATTGGCACGTTTTTGTTCAACCGATACCATTGCCTATGTCAAATGCACGGATCCGGAAGACGAACATTATGAATCTTTATTGAAAATGGAAGAACAATTAAAAACTTTTCGTACACTTAAAGGCGAACCTTATAAGTTAGTTGCATTACCGATGGTGGATGAAATTGTTGAGAATGGAGAACGTTTACCTGCTACTTATGCTAACTTTCTGATTATTAAGGATGCTGTATTAGTACCTACCTATAATCAACCGGAAAATGATAAAAAATCTCAGAATATTTTAAAAAAAATTTTCCCTTCCCATGCAGTAATTGGCATTAATTGTCGTTTATTAATTAAGCAACATGGTTCATTGCATTGTGTTACGATGCAATATCCACAAAATTGTATAAAATGAGAGTAATAAATGTGGGATTAGTGCAACAAACTAATTCTTCTAACATCAGTGAGAACATAAACCTTCTGGCCAATAATATAGAGGATTGCGTGGAGAAAGGGGCTCATCTCGTCATTTTACAAGAACTTCATAATTCACTTTATTTTTGCCAGACAGAGAATCCTAGTTTATTTGACTTGGCAGAGACAATTCCAGGACCAACCACCACTTTTTATGCAGATCTTGCTGCTAAATTTAAAATAGTTCTGGTTACTTCTTTATTTGAAAAACGAGCACCAGGTCTTTACCATAACACTGCTGTAGTATTTGATAAGGACGGAAGTATAGCTGGGAAATACCGGAAGATGCATATTCCAGATGATCCGGCATATTATGAAAAATTTTATTTTACGCCGGGAGATATCGGTTTTGAACCTATTCATACTTCTATAGGCAAACTTGGAGTATTAATTTGTTGGGATCAGTGGTATCCTGAAGCTGCACGCATTATGGCGCTAAAAGGAGCTGAAATTTTAATATATCCGACTGCGATTGGTTGGGAAAGCACAGATTCTGAAGATGAAAAGAATCGTCAACTTAATGCATGGATCATTTCTCAACGCGCGCATGCGGTGGCCAATGGCATTCCTGTTATTGCAGTAAATCGTGTGGGCCATGAACCTGATCCTTCAAAACAAACAAATGGTATTCAATTTTGGGGAAATAGTTTTGCAGTTGGTCCTCAAGGTGAATTTTTGGCACAAGCCGGGAATTATAAACCTGAAAATATTTTGGTAGCTTTAAATTTAACACGCTCAGAAAATGTAAGACGTTGGTGGCCATTTTTGAGAGACAGAAGAATTGATAAGTACGAAGGTTTGACCAAAAGATTTCTGGATTAAGCCAAATTTATCATTTTGAAATATAATCAATGTATAAAATTGCATAAAACCAAGTGAAATTAAAAGAATGAATATCACTTAGTAAGGTTATTTATGTTATTTTCGCGAAATAATTAAATAACATTTAACCTGTACCTAATCAGTAATAATCTTATCGATGGATTCTGAAACCACTATTTTAAAAGAAAAAATATTATCTTTAGTAACTGAGTATTATCAAAAAAAACACAACGTTACTGAAGAATTTATCCCTGGGAGAACGTTTGTCAACTATGGTGGACGTTATTATGATGAGAAAGAATTAATAAACGTGGTTGACTCATCTCTGGATTTCTGGTTAACGGCAGGTCCTTGGGCCAATAAGTTTGAAAAACAATTTGCCAAATGGCTTGGAGTTTCTTTTTGTTCACTAACCAATTCCGGCTCTTCTGCAAATTTACTGGCTTTTATGGCACTCACTGCCCAGGAATTGGGTGAACGACGTATTACACGAGGAGATGAGGTAATTACTGTTGCTTGCGGATTCCCAACCACAGTAGCACCTTGTATTCAATACGGTGCTATCCCAGTCTTTGTAGATATTACCATTCCTGAATATAATATTGATGTTAGCCAACTGGAAGCTGCCCGTTCATCTCGGACAAAAGCTGTGATGATTGCACACACATTAGGGAATCCTTTTGATTTACAAGCTGTTAAAGATTTTTGTGATAAATACAATCTCTGGCTCATAGAAGATAATTGTGATGCTCTGGGTTCTACCTATACGTTAAATGGTGAAATAAGAAAAACTGGAACAATTGGTCACATCGGTACAAGCAGTTTTTATCCTCCTCATCATATGACAATGGGTGAAGGCGGTGCTGTTTACACGAATGATCCGTTATTATATAAACTAATAAATTCTTTTCGTGACTGGGGAAGAGATTGTTGGTGTGTGGGAGGTGTTGATAATACATGTAAACATCGTTTCAGTAAACAATTCGGTGAATTACCTATTGGTTATGATCATAAATATGTGTATTCTCATTTTGGTTATAACCTAAAAGTTACAGATATGCAGGCCGCTATTGGCTGTGCACAACTGGATAAACTGGATGATATAATTGAATCCAGAAAAAATAACTTTCAGATATTAAAGGAAGGACTGAGTGGAATAGATACCTTTATTTTTCCGAAACCTCAAAAAAACTCGGAACCTAGCTGGTTTGGTTTTTTAATTACAGTAAAAGAAAACGCAGAATTTACTCGTAATGAATTAGCTGAACATCTCGAAAAAAATAAAATTCAGACACGTAATCTTTTTGCTGGCAATCTTTTAAAACATCCGGCTTTTGATGAATTAAGAAAAGCTGGCGATGGTTATCGAGTAGTTGGAGATTTAAAAGTTACAGATTATGTAATGAATAATACCCTATGGATTGGAGTATATCCTGGAATGACAGAGGAAATGCTCCAGTATATGATTTCTGTCATTAAGACGTTTGCAGCCAAAACAGAACTATAAACTAAAGAACTATGAAAGCTGTGATTCTTGCAGGTGGCTTTGGAACCCGATTGAGTGAAGCTACTACTTCTATTCCTAAACCGATGGTTGAAATCGGTGGAAAGCCAATTATCTGGCATATAATGAAAACTTATAGTCATTATGGAATTAAAGAATTTATTATTTGTTGTGGATATAAACAATACATCATTAAGGAATATTTTGCAAATTATTTCCGTCATAACTGTGATCTCACAGTAGATTTATCTAATAATACAGTACAAGTCCATGATTGTCATTCTGAAGACTGGAAAGTAACCATGGTTGATACCGGGTTAAATACAATGACTGGGGGACGCGTTAAACGCATTCGAAAATATGTAGGAAAAAACACTTTTCTTTTAACGTATGGTGATGGAGTAATAGATTTAAATATTGCCGATTCATTAAGAGCTCATAAAGAATCAGGCTGTATTCTTTCTGTTACTGCATTTAAACCCGGTGGTAAATTCGGCGCATTACAAATAGACTTGGAAACAGATAAAGTTGAATCTTTTCAGGAAAAGCCTGATGGTGATCGCAACTGGATCAATGCTGGTTATTTCATCTGTGAACCAGAAATCTTTGACTATATTCCTGATGGAGATAATGTAATTTTTGAAGGAAAACCTCTGGAAAATATTGCCAAAGCCGGAAAAATGCATGCTTATCGACATTATGGATTTTGGGAACCAATGGATACTTTAAGAGATAATTCAGAACTAAATGAAATGTGGGAAAAAGGAAAAGCTCCCTGGAAAGTCTGGTAATCAATGGCTATAGATATTTTTGATAATTTCTATAAAGGTAAACGAGTCTTAATAACTGGTCATACAGGCTTCAAAGGTTCTTGGTTATCCATTTGGCTTCATGAACTGGGAGCTGAAGTTATTGGTGTCTCTCTCGATCCTACTACTGAAAGAGATAATTATAATCTTTCTCAAATTGGTAATAGAATCATAGATTTGCGGGGTGATATTAGGGATGCACACTGTTTGACAGAAATCTTTCACAAATACCATCCGGATATTGTTTTCCATCTGGCTGCACAACCATTAGTTAGGTTAAGTTATGATATACCTGTTGAAACCTACCAAACTAATGTGATGGGCACAATTAATGTATTGGAGGCAATCCGGACAACTGATAGTGTAAAGGTTGGAGTAATGATTACCACTGATAAATGTTATGAAAATAAAGAGCAAATTTGGGGGTATCGGGAAAATGAACCAATGGGAGGCTATGACCCTTATTCAAGTAGTAAGGGGGCGGCTGAAATAGCTATTTCCTCTTGGCGGCGTTCTTATTTTAATCCACAAAACTATAATACTCATGGAAAGTCAATAGCGAGCGCCCGTGCAGGAAATGTAATTGGTGGAGGTGACTGGGCTTTAGATCGAATTATTCCGGATTGTATTAGGGCATTGGAAAAAAGTGAACCAATTGATATTCGTAATCCAAAATCTATCCGCCCGTGGCAGCATGTTTTAGAACCTCTTAGTGGCTATATGTCGTTGGCTCAAAAGATGTGGAGTGAACCAACAAAGTATTGTGAAGGTTGGAATTTTGGACCTCATGTTGAATCTATATCCAATGTATGGGAAGTAGCTACGCAGGTTGTGAAAAACTATGGAAGTGGTGAACTACAAGATCTATCAGAGCCTCGAAAGTTACATGAAGCAACTATTTTGACACTTGATATTTCTAAGTCAATTTTTAAGTTAGGATGGAAGCCCAGATTGACTTTTTCTGAAACTATTTCTTTGACTACGGATTGGTATAAGAGATATAACAAAGAAGATGTATATAACCTCTGTATTGAACATATATCTAAATTTATACAATATGGAGAATCCAATTATTAATAATGACTTAAATGATATTTTAGCTTCTGATCTCATTGATTGGAACAAATTACGTAATACCACTTTTTTAATTACAGGAGCTAATGGTATTCTAGCTTCTTATTTGGTTAGGCTGCTTTTATATCTGAATGTGAAAAAAGGGTATAATATTAAAGTGATAGCATTAGTTAGAAATATTCAAAAGGCTAAAAATAAATTTAAAGATATTGAAAATAACCCTTATTTAGAATTTCTAGTACAGGATGTTTGCAATAGAATTATATATAAGGGGGACGTTGATTATGTAATTCATTCTGCCAGTCAGGCTAGCCCAAAATATTATGGAATAGATCCAGTTGGTACTATTAATGCAAATGTTTTAGGGACGACAAATATTTTACAATTTGCTCAAGAAAAGCAAACTAAATCGGTATTGTTTTTTAGCTCGGGAGCGATATACGGAGTAGTCTCAGACACAAAGAAAGAAATAGCAGAAACGGATTATGGTATTGTTGATCCAATGGATTTGAAATCTTGTTACGCAGAGAGTAAAAGATTAGGTGAGAATCTGTGTATATCATGGAGCTATCAATATGGTATAAATGTAAAAATAGTAAGACCTTTTCATGTATATGGTCCAGGAATGGATTTGGATGATGGCCGTGTTTTTTCAGATTTTTGCAAAAATATTATATGCAATGAAGACATCATCCTGAAAAGTGATGGGTCTGCAAGTAGACCTTTTTGTTATATCTCCGATGCAACAATTGCTTTTATGAAAATCTTACTTGATGGTAAAAATCGAGAGGCATATAATGTTGGAAATCCATCATGTGAAATATCAATTTTGGAATTAGCAAAAAAACTAATAGAAATGTTTCCGGAAAAAAAATTGTCAGTCAGAAGGGACGTTTCTAAATATAATGCCAATATAGTAAATACTAGAAGTTCAATTCATAAACTCACTCCCAATATTGATAAGTTGATAATGATGGGTTGGAGTCCAAAAATAAGCATCCAAGAAGGATTCAGGCGGGTTATTGATAGTTATTTGAATTGAAAACAAGAGTAATAATACTTTCAGAAAACTTATTTAATCAATGAAAGGAAAATGTATTATTTGTAATTGCGAATTCGTTCAGCTTCCATTAATGAATTTGAATAATATGGTAGCTTCAGCACAAAATATTCCATCAGAGGATGAAATCGCGAATGACCATGGAATTCATTTGGAATTATATCAATGTAAATATTGTGGGTTAGTACAGTTTGATTGCGAACCGGTCAATTATTATAAAAAAGTAATAAGAGCTGGTGGAGGAAGTTCCACAATGATTAACTTAAGACGTGAACAATACGCTGATTTTATTGATAAATTTAATTTATCAGAAAAAAAAATACTGGAAGTTGGATGCGGACAAGGTGAATTTCTTTCTATTTTGACGGAATTTAATGTAGAAGCTTCTGGCATTGAATATTCTCAAGTATTGGTTGAAAAGGCAAAAAAAAGGGTTTAAACGTTCATTGTACATTTATTGATAATAGTAATCATATTGTGTTGGGTGCACCGTACGATGCGTTTGTACAATTTAATTTTCTTGAACATCAGCCATTTCCTAATGAGATGTTACAAGGTATTTATAATAATCTTACGGAGGATGGAGTGGGTTTGGTTACAGTTCCAAGTTTAGAATATATTCTACATTATGGTAGCTATTATGAATTAATAAGAGACCACATAGCTTATTACTCGCAGGAAACATTAAGATTGTTATTTGAAAAAAACGGCTTTGAAGTGTTAGCATCAACTATTATAAATAGAGATACTCACTCCATCTACGTGAAGAAGAGAAAAAATATTGATATAAGTAACTGGAAAACAAATCTCTTATCTTTAAAAAAAGAGCTCCATGCCTATATAAATATAAAAATTGAATCAGGTAAAAAAGTGGCAGTATGGGGAGCAAGTCATCAAAGCTT
Source organism: Bacteroides sp. (assembly GCA_021201335.1). Lineage (GTDB taxonomy): Bacteria > Bacteroidota > Bacteroidia > Bacteroidales > Bacteroidaceae > Bacteroides. Next base: position 19,858 of record JAJQFD010000016.1, read on the forward strand.
CACTATAATTTCTACCTTAGAGTTAGGGGATAAAATCACATATATTATTGATTCAGCTGCTTTTAAACAAGGGAAATTCTCTCCTACTTCACACGTACCTATAGTTTCTCCAGAATATTGTATTAAAAATCCAGTAGATGTAATAATAATTATGGCACCAGGATATAGTGATGAAATAATTTCTATTATCCGTTCCAGAATAAATGATAATATTGAGATTGCTACTTTAACGTCAAGAAAACTAGAACAAATTCAATGAATATATTTATCACAGGAGGAACTGGATTTTTAGGTCGGAATTTAGTAATGGCATTACTGAATAAAAAATATAATTTGTTTGTTTTATCCCGTCGGTCAAATACATTTTTACAATCATTAACATGTGAAAATTTATCTATTATATATGGTGATATATCCTCTATTAATGATTTAACTTTTAATCAAAGTATAGATGTTTGTATTCATTTTGCTTGGGCTGGGGTTAATAGATTCGATGTTACAGATAAATTAATACAGGAAAAGAATGTTCAATGGTCAATTGACGTTTTAAATTTTTCAATTAATCATGGATGCTCTTATTTTATTAATGCAGGAAGTCGCCAGGAATATTCATTGACAACAGATATTATAACGGAAGAAACATTTTGTAATCCTATAAGTGAATATGGTAAAGGTAAGTTAGCTTTTTTTAATCAAGCCAAGAAAATATGTGTTTTGAATAAAATTAAATTTATTCATTTACGTATATTTAGTGTATATGGTTTCGGAGATCATCCTTGGTCTTTAATAAGTAGTAGTATTCAAGGATTACTAAATAACCAAGAGATTAAACTAGGATCATGTCAACAAGATTGGAGTTTTTTATATATAAAAGATTTTATATCAGCCTTTATTCTTTTATTAAATTCTCTGTTATTGATGAAAGAAATTGAAACATTTAATATCGCAAGCAACGATATTAGAATTTTAAAAGAATTTGTGCATGTAATTAAAGAAAATATTGAATCCGATGGAGAATTGTTGTTTGGTGCTTTTTCTCCCAATAAAGAAAGTACTTTCCCTTTAATTCCCAGTACGTTAAAATTCAGAGAAATAACTAACTGGAATGAAGAAACAACCTTTGAAGATGGTATAAAAGAAATGATCCGTAACTTTAAAATTCAAAATAAAGAGGAATATGGAAAAAACAGATCAAATAAATAATGAAAAAGCAATAATAATTGGTGCAGGCCCTGCAGGTTTAACAGCAGCATATGAATTTTTAAAAAAAACCAGTATACACCCTATGGTGATGGAGGAATCGAATGAAATTGGAGGTATATCTAAGACGATTAATTATAATGGAAATAGAATAGACATTGGTGGACACCGTTTTTTTTCTAAGAATGAGGAAATTATGGAGTGGTGGCAGCACATAATGCCAATACAAGATTCACCCTCATATGATTCTTTGCTTTTAAAGGAAGCTTCACCTAATCCGGAAGGTAAAAAAGATCCGGAAAAAGTAAATGAAGTAATGCTTATAAGACAGCGAGTTTCCAGAATCTTTTATTTACGTAAATTTTTCGATTATCCTATTTCCTTAAAATTACAAACATTCATTAACATGGGATTTATCCGGACTATGAGAGCCGGATTTGGATATATAAACTCAACACTTTTTAAAAGAGAAGAAAAATCTTTGGAAGATTTTTATATAAACAGATTTGGTAAATCTTTATATAAAATGTTTTTTGAAGATTATACTGAAAAGGTATGGGGAATTCACCCTTCTAAACTTGGAGCAGATTGGGGCTCTCAACGGGTAAAAGGGCTATCAATTATGACAGTTTTAAAGAATATGTTTGCTATAAAAAATAGTTCTTCATCACAGGAAAAGCAGAGTGATATAAATCAGAAAAACGTAGAAACATCATTGATAGAACGTTTTTTATATCCCAAATATGGACCTGGTCATCTGTGGGAAACTGTGGCTAATGAAGTAAGAAGAAGGGACGGAGATATATTTTTGAATCATAAAGTTACACGAATTCATGTAAAAGATTGGAAAGTAAAATCAATTGATGTTGAAGAAAATGGTTTAATTCGAAATTTCCCTTGTAATTATCTATTGTCTTCTATGCCAATTAAAGATTTAATCGCAGCAATCTCTGATATTGAAATTCCTCAAGATGTTCAAAGAATTGCCCAAGATCTTCCTTATCGTGATTTCATCACTGTAGGTGTACTAGTAAATAAATTAATGATTAAGAATCTTACGAAAATAAAAACTTGGAAGAAACGTATACCCGATACTTGGATTTATATTCAGGAAAGGGATGTGAAAATCGGTCGTTTACAAATCTTCAATAATTGGTCGCCATATATGGTGAAAGATTATCAAAACACCATGTGGATCGGATTGGAATATTTCTGTTCCGAAGGTGATGAAATGTGGAACATGGATAAACAAGAATTTATTGATATGGCTATAGATGAATTAGAAAAGATTGATATTTTAGATAAGAAAGATGTTCTGGATGCCACTCAAATCAAGGTCAGAAAGGCATATCCTTCTTATTTCGGGACATATTATGAGTTAGATAATGTGATCAAATTTGTGGATAAAATTGAAAATCTTTACTGCATTGGTAGAAATGGACAACATCGGTACAATAATATGGATCATTCTATGTTAACAGCAATGATCACAGTAGATAATATCAAAAATAAAAATATATCAAAGAAGGATATTTGGAAGGTAAATACAGAAGAAGGATACCATGAAAGTAAATCAAATTAATAGGAATATTATTTTATATTCTTTGATTGCTATCATAATAGCTATAGTGGGAGGTCCATCTTGGCATCAATGGGACACGGATAGCTATTTAGAAGCAGGCAAAGTTTTTTTTAATGGAGATCTTGATGATTTCAGAACTCCGGGATATTCTTGCTTTCTCTATTTATTTGAAATATTATTTGGGAAATATTATTTTATAGGGGTTATATTAATTCAATCAGTCCTTTTTTTAATCAGTGTACATTATTTTAACTTATTAGCAAAATACTTTATTAAAAATGAGAGGATACGTTTAATGATTGTTTTATTATATGCCTGTCATCCTGCTACGATTGTATGGCAAAAGATGTTGATGACAGAATCATTTTCATTATCGATATTTGTTTTATATATATATATATTTCTTTACTTTGTTATTGAGAAGAAAAACTCTTATTGCTTTTTTTCACAATTAATACTATTATTCTTACTTTCCCTTCGTCCATCATTTATTTACATTTTACCCCTTAGCTTTATTTTTCTTGTTTATCTCTTTATTAAACAACGTTCCAAGATATTTGTAATTAGTTTGGGATATTCATTAGTACTTATTGGATTGTTTTTTGGATATAATTATCTATTTCAGAAAAGACATGGCGTTTTTGCATCCAGCATAGTGGGAGATATTAATCAATATTGGATGTTGCGGGAAACCCATCTTATAGACTACAATTCAATAAATAATATCAATCTTAAAAATGATCTTCTTAGATTTGAGGATAAAGGAGTTCCTGCTCGTTTTCATCATATTATGGAATTTATTGAACTAAAAAATAAATATGGCTTCAGCGCTTGTCATGAAGTTGTAAAAAAGTCTCTTAGCAAAAATTGGGGAAAGTATGTAAAAAGTAGAAAGAATGCAATATGGAAAGAATCGGTTTATACAGTAGGTAGTTGGGAAGAACGAAGAGATATGATTACAAGAATTGGTTTTTTTATTTCTCCTAACTTTTTCCATTTATATACCTTCTTCATAATTTATATGATATGTTTCTTCTTTTTTTTGAGAGGAAAAAATCTTTTTTGGAGTATATTTTTATGGACATTTTCAGTTTCTGGCACATTTGTTGTTATGGCTGGTTCTCCAAATTGCTGGAGCCGGCTTATTGTTCCTAACATACCTGTTTTTATACTGATGTTCGGACAAATTCTTGAGATTATTTTTTTAATATTCCAGAAAAAAATATATAAAAAATATGAGAACACGTTATCTTACAAATAAAATATTTATCATTCCTACTAATAATACGTTAATTCAACTATTTCGTTATTTATTTGTTGGTGGATTTGCATTTGTTATAGACTTCTCTTTACTATATGTTTTAGTTGAGTGTTTCTATCTTCATTATTTATTATCTGCTACTATTTCATTTATTTGTGGGTTATTTATTAATTATTTGATAAGCATCAAGTGGGTTTTTCAACGAAACAAAAGAAATAAAATTATAGAGTTTATATCATTTTCTCTTATAGGCGTTGTTGGTTTACTTATAAATAATTTGTTTATCTGGATATTTACTGAGTATATTCATATATATTATATGATATCAAAATTATTAACAGCCTCCATTGTAGTTTTATGGAATTTTTTCGCACGGAAATATTTACTTTTTTCAAGTAAATAGTAATTATTATTGATATTATGATTAATATTCATACAAAGTATTTTAAAATAATAGGTATATATTACTTATGTATACCTATTATTCTTTTTCTTCTGGGATGGATTAATTATTTTATTTCAATTCCATTAAGTGTCGCTATCTTATATTTATCAGGTAAAATATACAAGAATTTTGATGATCATATTTTACCTGTCTCTAGGAAAAATCTTATATTCATTTTTAGTACAATATTTATTTGGGTCTTTTTATCAGGTATAGGACGATTTGTTTGGCAAAACCTTGATCATTTATGGAGAAATGCAATATTCAATGACTTAATTCTGAAAGATTGGCCAGTAAGTGAGAATTCATATACCTTATGTTATTATATAGGTTATTGGTTGCCTGCTGCCTTAATTGGGAAATTTTTTAATTCGGTTTTTATTGGAGATTGTTTTCTTTTAATTTGGACATTTATTGGGATTTCTCTTTTTTATTTTCTTATTTCAGAGTATCTAAAAAAAATTAAATTAGGAGTTTTATTTGTTGTAATCTTTTTTAGTGGACTTGATATTATTGTATACGTAATAGTATTCCTGTCAAAAAATAATGATATTCTTCAATTGGTTTATGATTTAAAACAATTTCCACATATTGAATGGATTGGTTTTTTTCAAGCTTCTTCAATAACTACTTTATTATTTTGGGTATTTAATCAAGCTGTACCTTTTTTTGTTGGCATGATGCTGATTCTATTAAATAGAGATAAACTATCTTTTCTCCTTTTTATCTATTCAATGTTACTTATCTATTCTCCTTTCCCTTTTATTGGCTTTGCTCCTGTAATGATCTATTTTTACTTAAAACAGATGAGGGATAAGGGCATAAAAATATTTTTTATCAAATTTATTAATCTGCCTAATTTTATCGGACTTTTACTGATGTTAATTGTAGGATTTTACTATTTATCCAATGTTGCATCAGAAAGTTCAGGTATTAAGCTACCTGATATTCGATATTTATATTTTGTTTTATCGCAATACATTATTTTTATAATCTTTCTGCCTCGTCAAATATGGAAAGATCCTATATTTGTGATCCTGTTTATAACTGCAATTATTTTTCCATTAATAAGAGTGGGAATCTACGCAGATTTTGGTATGAGAACCAATATACCTTTCATTATTTATTTAATAATTTTGTTATGCAAAGAACTATATAGTTCGAGGACTTCCAATAAAATAAGAAAAATGATCTTTACTATATTAGTTATTGGAGCTATTACCCCTCTTTTTGAAATGGGAAGAACTATTAGTAATAGTTTTAAATGTTTTATTAATGGAGTCCATTTAGAACAACGATTAAATGATTCTGATTCTATTTTTGATAAAGAACTTATTGGAGGTAATTTTTTAGGTAGAAAAGATAGTTTTTTTAATAAATACCTTTTAAAAAAGTAGTTAATGCCTGAACTAAAACTTCTTATAACAGAGCATAAAACTTTTATCCGTTTTTGTATTGTCGGAATCGTAAATACATTATTTGGAGTTGGCTTATATACATTATTTATATATATTGGATTACCCTATTGGATTTCTACTTTATTAAGTACAATATTAGGGATTCTTTTTAATTTTAAGACAATAGGAACATTCGTATTTCAAAATAAAAACAATAGAATTATTATTAAATTTATTTTTTCATACCTTATTGCATACTTTATAAATATATTTTTGATTTATCTTTTTCTCCAACTTAATTTCATAAAAATGAACGAATATATTGCAGGTATATTATCTACTCCTTTTGTCGCAATAATATCATATAACATTCAAAAAAGATTTGTTTTTCAAACTAAAAGGAAGAATAGTTATGAAGAAAAAAATTAGCATTGTAACTGCATGTTTCAATGAAGAAGATAATATTGAAGAATTAGCTAATATAGTACGAGCTCAATTTGAAAACTTAAATTACGATTATGAGCATATCATTATTGACAATAATTCACAGGATAATACCGTTAAAATTCTTCGCAGGTTAGCTAATGCTGATTCTCACATAAAAGTAATTCTAAATGCTAAAAATTTTGGACAGGTTCGTTCTCCTTATTATGGGTTATTACAAGCCTATGGAGATGCGGTGATAATGATGGCTGCTGATTTTCAAGAACCGCCTACCCTAATTCCTGAATTTATTAAAAGATGGGAAGAGGGTTACACTTTAGTATTAGGAGTGAAAACCAAAAGTGAAGAAAATTCATTATTATTTTCTTTAAGGAAAATGTATTATAAGGCTATCGCTAAATCATCTTCTACTGAACATATTACTAACTTTACAGGATTTGGATTATATGATCAATCCTTTGTTAATGTTTTAAGAAACATTGAGGATCCTTATCCTTATTTCCGCGGAATGGTAGCTGAACTTGGTAGTAATATTTATCAAATTGAATTTACCCAACCAATTCGGAAAGGGGGGAAAACCAAAAATAATTTTTATACCTTATATGATATGGCAATGCTTGGATTTGTGAATCAATCCAAGCTTCCTCTTCGAATGGCATGCTTTATTGGTTTTTGGATTGCATTATTAAGTTTACTAACAGGATTAGGGTACTTAATTTACAAATTGATCTATTGGGATAGTTTCACTTTAGGTATGGCACCTTTGGTTATTGGTTTATTTTTCTTTTCCTCTATACAATTAATATTCATTGGTATCATTGGGGAGTATATTGGAGCTATTTATACTCAAGTCCATAAAAAACCTTTGGTTATAGAAAAAGAAAGAATTAATTTTGATTAAAAATTTATATGAACAATTTCAGACTATTAGACTGTACATTAAGAGATGGTGGCTATATTAATGATTGGAATTTTGGCCATAACACTTTAATTAATGTGTTTGAACGAATCACAGCAGCCGGAATTGATTTTATTGAAGTTGGTTTTTTGGATCAGCGTTACAGTTTTGATATCAATAGAAGTATTGCTCCTACTAGTCATTGTATAAATGAAATTTATGGAGGGCTGGATAAAAAAAATACTGAAATTGTAGGTATGATTGATTACGGAACATGTGATATTTCTCAAATCCAGTTATGTAAAGATAGCATTTTAGATGGTATTAGAGTTATATTTAAGAAACAGAAAAAAGAAGAAGCTCTTAGTTTCTGTAAGGAATTAAAGGCTCTGGGATATAAAGTATTTAGTCAGGCAGTATCTATAACCAGTTATAATGATGAAGAATTAAACGAATTAATAAATCTGGTCAATGAAGTTAGGCCTTATGCTGTTTCAATTGTAGATACTTATGGACTTTTACATAAAAATTCCTTATTTCATTATTATGAAGTGATGAATAAACATTTAGCCGAAGATATCGGAATAGGATATCATTCTCATAATAACTTTCAGTTAGGATATGCTAATTGCATAGAGCTAATGAATAAACATGGAGAAAGCAAAAGAGAACTGTTATTGGATGGAACTATATTCGGAATGGGAAAAGGCGCAGGAAATGCTCCTACTGAGCTTTTGGCTATGTATATGAATGAAAATTATGAGAAAAATTATGATATAAATCAAATTTTAGAAGCAATTGATGTAAATATAATGGAGATTTATAGAAAAACATCTTGGGGTTATTCTATGAAATTTTTTATCTCTGCTTCAAATGATTGCCATCCAGATTATGTGTCTTATCTCCTTAACAAAAAAACTCTTTCAGTTAAGTCTATAAATGATATTCTAAAAAAAATTGAAGAGAATAAAAAATTGCTTTATGACAAAGAATATATTGAAGATTTATATGTGAATTATCAAAAGCATGAATGTGATGATGAGCATGACTATTTAGTTTTATCGGAACTATTTAAAGAAAAAAAATATTAGTTATTGGCCCAGGAGCAAGCATCAAGGAAGAAGAGTATAAAATTAAAGAGTATATTAAAACTGATCATCCAACAATTATATCTATAAATTTTATACCTGAAAGTTATCTTGTTGATTATTTATTTTTGACTAATTCAAAAAGATATGTTCAACAGGCAACTTCCATCAATAAATATGGTTCTAATATAAAGATAATTGCCACATCAAATTTGACCAAGTCAAATGGTAGATTTGATTATAATTTGGATTATGAGTCACTGATTGACAGGGAAGCTGTATTTATGGATAATTCATTTATTATGCTTATAAAAATTTTACTTAAAATGGGTGTTGAAAATATCTCTTTGGCTGGTTTTGATGGATATTCTACTGAAAGAGAAACGAATTATTTTTCTTCTATTATGGAATATGAATTTGCTAAGCAAAAAGGGGAAGAGATTAATAAATATGTAAACAAAATGCTCAAACAATTTAAAAAAGACATAATATTAAATTTCGTAACATCCACTGTGTATAAATATGAATGATTATAAGCTCGCAATTTTTGACCTGGACGGTACTATACTTGATACTACAGAAGGGATTATTGCCTCAGTTAAATATACAATTAAGCGATTTGGGTTTCCAACACCAAATGTTGATAAGCTTTTGTCTTTCATAGGTCCTCCTATACAAGAATCATTTGCTCTCCATTATAATATTGCAGGTGACCAATTGCAGGAAATGTCAAATGTGTTCAGAGATAATTATAGCTCGGAGACCCTTTTGCAGGCAAAACCTTATGAGGGGATTTATGAGGTATTTGAATTTTTAAAAGATTACAAAATCCAGACTGCTATAGCAACTTATAAAAGAGAAGATTACGCATTAAAATTATTGAAACACTTTGGCTTTGACAAATATACTAATATTATGTTTGGGGCTGATAATGAAAATAGATTAAAGAAAAAAGATATTATTCTTAAATGTCTGCACCAAACTAATCTTGAAAATTCTTTAAACAAGTGTGTTATGATTGGCGATACACTCCATGATGCAAATGGGGCAAAAAGTTTGAACGTAGATTTCATTGCTGTTACATATGGTTTTGGATTTAAAGTAAAACAGAGAGAGGAAAGTGTAGTCACAAAGTTTTATGCAAATACTCCAAAAGATATCATAAATTATTTCAAATTAAATATAGTATGAAGATTAAAGTAGCTCAGTATATAGCTGATTTTTTAGCTGAACGGGGAGTTGAACATATCTTTACAGTTACTGGAGGTGGAGCAATGCATCTAAATGACGCTTTTGGACACCATAGTAATCTATCATGTATATATAATCACCATGAACAAGCTTCTGCCATTGCAGCAGAAGGATATACGCGCCTTACAGGAAAATTATCAGCTATTTGTGTCACTAGCGGTCCAGGAGGTACAAATGCTATAACAGGAGTTTTAGGAGGATGGTTAGATTCTATTCCGATGTTTGTTATTTCCGGACAGGTTAAGAGAGAAATGACTATTCATGCAACAGATTTACCACTCAGACAATTAGGCGATCAGGAATTCGATATAACTTCTTCCATAAAATCAATGACAAAATATGCTGAAATAATCATGGATCCCAATGATATACGTTATCATTTAGAGAAAGCCTATTTTTTGTGTATGAATGGTAGAAAGGGACCTGTTTGGCTAGATATCCCTCTGGATGTCCAAGCTGCTATTATTGAAACTGAAACATTAAAATCATTTGATGAATTTGATGAAGTAACAAACCAGGAGAATCCGAATTATGATACTTTACTGAGCCAAACAATACTGGAAAAAATAAAGACCGCCCAGAAACCGGTTATTTTATTGGGAACCGGTGTTCGCCTAGCGGATGCCAGGGAAGAAATTCTTCAATTAATAAATAAGTTGCAGATACCTGTGGTTACAGCCTGGAATGCTCATGATTTATTATGGGAGGAACACCCTTTATTTTGTGGAAAGCCAGGGACTGTTGGTACGCGTGGTGGTAATTTTATTGTTCAAAGTGCTGATTTAGTGCTGGTTCTGGGATGTCGAATGAATATAAGAATGATAAGCTATAATTATAAAGATTTTGCTGCAAATGCTTATAAAATCATCGTCGATATTGATAAAAATGAGCTTTATAAACCAACAGTTTCTGCAGATTTACCCATATGGGCTAACCTCAAAGATGTGGCAGTTGATATTCTTACTTATGAATATCTACCAAAACATAGTGAATGGTTGAAAAGATGCAAAAAGATTAATTTGAAGTATCCAGCTACCTTACCCGAATATTATAATGACGAATTATTAAATCCGTATGTATTTATTACGGAATTCTTTAAAAGACTGAAAGAAGATGATACAATTATATGTGGTAATGGAGGAGCTTGTGTTATTACTTTTCAATCAGCTATTTTAAAAAAGGATCAAAGGCTTTTCACGAATTCAGGATGTGCTGCCATGGGATATGGGTTTCCGGCTGCAATAGGTGCATGTGTTGCTTTAAAAAATAAAAGAGTGATTTGTATAGATGGAGATGGTAGTTTCCAGATGAATTTACAAGAATTACAGACAGCTGTATATAATAACTTAAATCTAAAAATTATTTATCTTAATAATAATGGATACCATTCTATCAGGCAAACTCAAAAAAATTTATTTCAACCTCCACTTGTAGGTGTTTCCGATGGGAATGGATTAAGTTTTCCAGAAGCAGAACGCATTGCCTATGCATATAATATTCCCTTTTTAAAGGTAAACTCACTAGATGACATATCAAAAATGCCTGATTTTATTGAAAAAGAAGGAGTTACGTTCTGTGAAGTTGTAGTCAATCCCGATCAGAATTTTGCACCTAAACTTTCTTCTAAGGTATTACCCGATGGAAAAATAGTATCTCCACCAATTGATGATATGTTTCCTTTTCTGGGAAAAGAGGAATATGAGGCTAATAAATTATATCTCGGATAAAGGATTTTGATCTCTCGCGGGTCAAAATATATAGCCAAGTTTAAATGTTTAATTCCAACATTCACTTGGCTATTTTTATATTATCTTACTCTTCCACCTTCACAATCAAATTTAATTCTTCAAGTTGCGAAGTCTCCAGAGGAGCAGGTGCATCCAGCATCACATCCCTTCCTGAATTATTTTTAGGAAATGCAATGCAATCACGTATCGAATCTAATCCGGCAAACAGGGAAACAAAACGATCCAATCCATACGCTAAACCTCCATGAGGAGGTGCACCGTACTTGAAAGCATTCATTAGGAAACCAAACTGTTCTTCAGCGCATTCTGGAGTAAAACCAAGCAATTTAAACATCTTATTTTGCAATTCACTGTCGAATATACGAATAGACCCCCCTCCTACTTCTACACCGTTAATTACCATGTCATAGGCGTTTGCCCTTACTGCTCCGGGATCTGTATCCAATAAATGGATATCTTCCGGTTTAGGAGAAGTAAATGGGTGATGCATAGCCATAAATCTTTCAGACTCCTCATCCCACTCAAATAATGGGAAGTCAACTACCCAAAGACATACAAATTGGTTCTTATCGCGTAATCCTAATTGAGAAGCAATTTCCAGGCGGAGTTCAGATAATTGTTTACGTGTTTTCATTACATCTTCCCCTGAAAGTATTAAGATTAAATCACCAGGCTCTGCTTCGAAAGCCTGTTTCATTTTTTGCAATATTTCCTGGGAATAGAACTTATCAACACTCGATTTTACACTACCATCTGCTTCAACACGAGCATATACCATTCCTTTCGCACCAATCTGAGGCCTTTTTACAAAATCAGTAAGAGCATCTAACTGTTTACGGGTATATATTGCCGCACCTTTGGCACAAATACCGCCAACATATGTGGCATCATCGAAAACAGCAAAACCATGTCCCTTTAAAATATCCATTAATTCTACAAACTTCATCTCAAAACGCATATCCGGCTTATCGCTTCCATAATATTTCATAGCGTCGTGCCAGGATATTCGTTGAAAAGGTTCTGTTATTTCAATGCCCTTAAGCGATTTAAAAAGATGCTTAGACATTCCCTCAAATACATTTAAAACATCTTCCTGTACTACAAAGCTCATTTCACAGTCAATCTGGGTGAATTCTGGCTGACGGTCTGCCCTTAAATCTTCATCACGGAAACATTTTACAATCTGGAAATAGCGGTCGAAACCGGAAACCATTAAAAGCTGTTTCAGAATTTGTGGTGATTGAGGTAAGGCATAAAACTGACCTGGATTCATACGGGAAGGAACTACAAAGTCACGAGCGCCCTCAGGAGTAGAACCAACCAATACAGGCGTCTCAACCTCCAAAAAGCCTAATTTATCCAGATAGCTGCGTACTTCTATTGTCATCTTATGGCGAAGCTCCAGATTAGCACGCACACAATTCCGACGTAAATCCAGATAACGATATTTCATACGTATATCGTCTCCTCCATCTGTATTATCTTCAATCGTAAAAGGAGGAGTGATAGCTGCATTTAATATTTTCAGTTCTGAAACTATAATTTCAATATCTCCGGTGGGTATGTTTGTATTCTTATTAAAACGTTCGTTAACAATACCATTTACCTGAATAACAAACTCACGACCTAATTTATTGGCTTCATCGCATAATTTTGTGTCAACTTCTTCATTAAATACCAACTGAGTAATACCATAACGGTCTCGTAGATCTACAAATGTCATGCCACCCATTTTACGGGAACGTTGTACCCATCCTGCAAGTGTCACCTGACTATTTATATCGGAGATACGTAATTCTCCACATGTATGAGTTCTATACATCTTTATTTTCGATTTACTTTAAAATTTCAATTTGAGGCAAAAGTACATATTTATTCAATACAGTAAATCCGCCATCTTACAATAATTTATTCTTTCTTGGTGAATTTCTTAATCAAATCTTTATTTCTTTGTGTGATATCTCCTACAATAGCATCATTCAATGTTCTTAAAATATTAATGTAATCAGAAGCTCTATGTAACACATTGGAAGGAGTATTTCTTTTTACCTGAGGAGTAACTACGTATAAACCTTCCTTGATAACTTCCACATAAATATCATTTCCTGTCATCATCGGATCGCCATCAAAATGTACGACCCCCTGAGAATTTCGGTGAATATGGAGATTCTTACAGCGGAAAGTCTTTATCCGGCTGTTGTGATCAATCGTTTTATTAAAAAGTTGGAAGGCCAGAGATGGTACATCAAGAACCGTAAATGGTTCCAGGATAGTGACATCCAGCAAACCATCCGTAATGGTTGCCTGCGGAGCTATATAGGCATTATTACCGTATTGTGAAGCATTGCCACATGCAATGAGAAAAGCCTTGTATTTCACGGTTCCATCTTCGGTCTCAAGCTCATACGTTTCAGGCTGATAATTAAGACTTTCTTGTAGGGTTTTTTCCAGGTAAGTCAACATTCCTCTTTTACCGGCTTCAGCAAATTTTAAACTAACAAACGCATCGAATCCTACCCCACAAGTACAGAAAAACGAGGTTCCGTTTATTTTGCCGTAGTCTACAAGTTCAATGGTTCCGGTATTGATAATATCCAATGCCTTTTTTGTTTCCATCGGAATTTGCAAATGTCGAGAAAAACCATTTCCGGAACCAGATGGTATAATGGCCAAGGCCGTATTAGTATGCACTAATGAACGAGCAACTTCGTTTATAGTTCCATCTCCCCCTATTGCAACCACAATGTCAACATTATTAACCACTGCTTCTGCTGCAATTTCTGTGGCATGCCCAGCATATTCAGTAGTGACCGTTTCCCATGAGAATCGGTCTGAATCTATTATTTCATCGATTTGAGAAATAATAGATTCCTTGTTTTGTGTTCCTGATTTAGGGTTTATTATAAATATTATTTTTTTCATTAATAGCCAAATATATTAAGCATTTTATGTCGCTTACAAAAATAATATATTTCTCTCAAACGGAATCTATTGATAACAATTAAATCCGAAACACGAATATTTTAAGCAAAAAAGCAAGAGGTAAAAACATATTTTATTATCTTTGACGCCGATTTGAAAATCAGTATTTTAGAGATTACTTACAGGAAAAAACATCACATGGGATTATTACAAGATAAATTAGTTAAGTATGACCTTCCCCAGAAGTTCAAAGCCCAAGGCGTATATCCGTATTTTCGTTGCATAGAAAGCGAACAACACACTGAAGTGATGATGAGTGGCAGAAAGGTGTTAATGTTCGGATCAAATTCTTACTTGGGCTTGACTAACCACCCAAAGGTCATTGAAGCAGCTATTGAAGCAACTAAAAAATATGGTACTGGTTGTGCCGGATCCCGTTTTTTGAATGGAACCCTTGATTTACATCTGGAACTAGAAAAAGAACTTGCCGAATTTGTAGGTAAGGAAGATGCAATTATATATTCTACCGGATTTCAGGTTAATCTGGGAGTGGTATCTTGTGTAACAAGTCGGGAGGATTATATTATTTGTGATGAATTAGATCATGCTTCTATTGTCGAAGGAAGGCGTCTCTCCTTTTCTACTACCTTTAAATTCAAACACAATGATATGCAATCTTTGGAAAAAGAACTCCAGAGGTGCAGACCGGAATCTGTAAAGTTGATTGTTGTGGACGGTGTATTTAGTATGGAAGGTGATATAGCGAATCTGCCTGAAATTGTTCGACTATCAGAAAAGTACAATGCCAGCATCATGGTGGATGAAGCTCACGGACTGGGAGTATTGGGAAAACAAGGTCGTGGAACCTGTGATCATTTTGGCCTTACACCGAATGTTGACCTAATTATGGGTACATTTAGTAAATCTCTGGCTTCATTAGGCGGTTTTATTGCGGCTGATGAATCAATCATTAACTATTTGCGCCATAATTCACGTTCTTACATATTTAGTGCGAGTAGTACTCCGGGAGCTACTGCAGCTGCCCGTGCAGCATTACACATCATGCAAGATGAACCAGAACGTTTACAACAACTCTGGAATAACACAAATTATTCGCTGGAATGTTTCCGCAATCTGGGATTTGAAATTGGCCATACTGCAACTCCTATTATTCCTTTATATGTGCGTAATATGGATAAAACTTTCAGGGTAACCAAGATGTTGTTTGACGAAGGGGTATTCATTAATCCGGTGATACCACCGGCTTGCTCACCGGAAGATACGCTGATACGTTTCTCTTTGATGGCTACACATACCCGGGAACAAATAGATTTTGCAATCGAAAAATTAGTAAAATGTTTCAGACAATTGGATATCATACAATAACTAAATAATAATAACTTAAAGTAGAAGGTGTCAATCAACAATTTGACACCTTTTATTTTTAGTTATATCTTTCGGTTTATGAGAAAATCTGCTGATTTCATAAAAATACTTTCTGTACCTATATCTCAATTCCAAGTAATGGATTTGGTATATCTTATAGATTCCAATCCGGAAGATTTTCCAGTAATTTACCAATTAATGGAGTATGATGAGATTAAAATATCATGGAAATCAATGTGGGTATGCGAAAAGCTCTCCAAAACACATCCTGAATGGTTTTCTGAACATATATATCATTTAATACAGAAACTCCTGATATGCCAACATGATGGGAGCAAGCGACTGTTATTATCTATTTTATATAATATCCCTCTTCCACTCACATTTCCGGTTTCGTTATATGATTTTTGTTTAAGCCACATGCTTGACCTTAATGAATCCGTCGGAGTTCAATCTGTAGCCATAAAACTAGCTTACAAATTGTGCTGCCGTGAACCAGAATTATTGTATGAATTAAAAGTATATCTGGAGAATGCTGAAGCCGAATATTATTCAACCGCAGTAAAAACCTGTATAAGAAAAACATTGCAACGAATTGGCTAACAAATTTTCACAATATTATTGCATCTTCCAAACTTGTAATTGTTAACTTTGTCTACAAATAAAAGGTTGATAACATGAAATTAATTGCAATTACCAGCCCGACTTTCTTTATTGAAGAAGATAAAATTATTACTGTTCTTTTTGAGGAAGGTCTGGATATTCTGCACCTCAGAAAGCCTGAGACATCTGCAATGTATTCAGAGCGGTTATTGACCTTAATTCCTGAGAAATACCACAAACGTATCGTTACTCATGAGCACTTCTACCTGAAAGAAGAATTTAAGCTCATGGGGATTCATCTTAACTCTCGTAATCCCAAAGAACCGCATGATTATGCGGGTCATATTAGTTGTTCATGCCGTTCGTTGAATGAATTAGAAAGAAAGAAACACTTTTATGATTATGTTTTTCTCCGACCGATGTATAGTACAGAAACAGGATTATTTACAGACTATACAGCAGAAGATCTTCGTAAAGCAGCTAAAGAAAAGCTCATTGATACAAGCGTCATGGCTTTTGGTGGTATTACTCCGGAAAATATTCTGGAAGTAAAAGATTTTGGCTTTGGTGGAGCTGTAGTTATGAATAATCTGTGGGATAAATTCGATAGTTGTAGTGACATTGATTATGTGCGTCTTATTCAACACTTTAAGATGCTGAAAGAAATGGCGGATTAACTACTTCTTTCCCTCTCCCCTCTACTCAATCAAATATTTCCCCAATAATTAACTTCTCTTGTTCCATTTCCTTATTCCCGTGGAAGTCGAATGATATTGAATAAAGAATGATTTTACATATTCTTTTTCTTCCGTGTTGCCATTAGTATTCAGTATTATCTAACTTAAACTACAATGGGGAAAATTCAAAATTTATTTATTACCTAATAGTAATAAATATTTATATTATTACTATAGTATAGGTTAGTGATTACTATATTATGGGAAATTATTAACTTGACTAATAACCATATCTCCAAGTAACAGAAAATACTTAAGCAAGCAAGTTAATTAACTTGCTGCCTATAATTTAGCTTCTTGCCTATTTTCCTATTCCAAGAACAGCGCCGTTCTTTATAAAGAATAGCGCTATTCTTAAACAAAAACAGCGCTGTTTTTCGCAAAGAACGGCGCTGTTCTTAAAATTGTATAACCCGCAACTATAAACTTTAAAGCATTAAACTTTGAGTAATAAAGTGCGTAAGTTTAAAAGATTAAACATATTGATTTCATTTTTAAGATAAGAGATGCGAGAGGGAAAGAAATAGGATAATAAAAGAAAATATTGGAAATTTACTTTTTTTGATCAGTAATTTGATCTATAATAAAAAGCTGTCCGTTGGGACAGCCTCTTACATATACCTTTATTAAATCATTTATCTTAATCGATCCGCAGCTTTTACCAGTACTTCATCTTTACCAATTGCCCTGATAGCCAAATAATTCAATATGATTGAAATAAGTGGCAGACATAAAGCCCAATTAATCTGGAAGCTTGCTCCAAGGCTACTTTTGATATTAAATAAGAATACTAGGAATGTTATGTAATAACCAACCAATAAGATTGTACTAAATATAGTCATCCGCAATTGTAGTATCCGGTTCTTAAATAAGAAAATAGTAGCAAAAGAAATAATTGCTGATAACAATAAAATTGAGAATAATCCCCATGTGGAATAAAAGTTATCAGCTTGGGTTACTCCCAGATTGGTAAATTTATAATTTACCATTTCAGTACTAACAAAAGTACCAAGTGGTAAACATAAAGCTGTTATCAACAAAGCAACAACCAATAGTAGATAAACAGTTTGAATACGTTGAATCATATTTACTGTAATTTGTCTTTTTCTTTAGCCGGATTTCTGAAATATACTTTACCTTCCAGATATTCCTGTGCAGCAATCAGAGTTGCTTTGGGCAACTTTTCGTAATAACGTGAAATTTCAATCTGCTCTCTGTTTTCAAAAACTTCTTCCAGGTTATCATTGTATGAAGCAAATTCCTGTAGCTTCTTAGATAAGTCACTTTTAATTTCCACACTGATTTGGTTGGAACGCTTACCAATGATAGCTACAGTTTCATAAATGTTACCTGTATCAGCACACAACTCCATCATATCACGGGTTACCGTATTGGCTGAAGCATTTGTTTTTCTATAATCCATAAGATATTTTAAATATTTTAATCTAGAGTTTCTTCTTCGGGGTTTACTTCTTTGATCGAAGCATTAAAGATACGTGTAGCTTCTCTCATAAATTTGCTATCCGGAAATTCATTTCTGAAACCATAATATTCGTCGATTGTCTCCCTGTATCTTTCATCTCTTCTTTCTTCTATACTATTAATAGCCATTTCATAACGGGCACGTAAGATCAGTATAGATAAATCCTCACGCATTTTAGTATATGGGTAGTCTTTTAATGCATTTTGAGCTGTAATTACACATGATTGGTAATTATTTCCCAGGTAAGTTCCCAGGTTATAATAAAGCCTGGCAGCCAGATAGTCTTTAAGAACCAGTTTATCCTGCAAATTAAAGATCATATCCTGCGCTTCTTGCTTTTTAGAACTTTGTGGAAAATATTCCATAAACATCTGCAACTCCTGAATGGCCATATAAGTACCTGATTGATCTAAACGAGCTTCCGGGCTATCCATATATAATGCTTTACCCGAATGAAAACGAGCGAGCTCAGTATAAGTACCCCGAGGATAAGTGTTGTAATAGGTCATGAAACTTTGCGAGGCGGTAGGATAATCTTTCTGATTATAATAACACATACCTAACATGTAAAGTGATTCTTCTGCCTTATCGGTACCCTTTAATATGGTGATAAGCTCATTTAATAATGTTGCAGCCTTATTATATTTTCCTTTGGCAAAATAACTCTTGGCTGCTTCATATTTGTACTCATAATCTGTACTCTTCAGCAGCTTATTATATTCTCCACAGGATGAAAGAACAACGGCTGCAAGCAGCATCACGATAAGGTATTTCTTCATATTTTTTAAAAATAATTGCGCAAAGTTACTTATTCGTGTTGAATTAATCAATTAATTGAATAAAAAAGGAGTTAAAGCTTGTACAAATCACTGGCAGCAAGTAAGTCTACTTTTTTCTCCATAAGTACTTCAATACACTTTTCGAGATTGCTGGGACGAATAATGACATTCGCGGAATTATTGTTGGCAAATGAATACATGTATTCAATAAATACGCCTGCATCAGAAAGATAGTTGAGGACTTTAGCTAACGCACCTGGTACATTGGGGCAGTTAATTCCAATTACATTGGTTATATTCACTGCGAAATGGTGTTCTTTCAGAACGGCAAATGCTTTATCCGGGTCAGGAACAATACCCCGAAGAATTCCAAAATCTGCATTTTCAGCAATGCAGAGCGCTGATAAATTAATGTTGGCTTCTGCCAAGACTTCAGTTACTTCCGTTAAACGTCCTGTGTTATTTTCTAAAAAAATAGAAAGTTGTTTTGCTACCATAATGAAGTTATTATTTAATTTAAATTATTAGGATTGGATTCATAGCAAGATAGCGTTTTCGAATCACAAATCATAATTTAAAATTAAGAATTCATATTTATTAAAATTTCCGGTTATCAATTACTCGTTTGGCCTTTCCGGTACTACGTTCAATACTGCGAGGCTCAACCAGCTTGACATCCACTCCTAATCCTAATACACTTTGTAAGCGAGATATCAATTTTTTCTTTAAATTCAACATTTTGTTGATTTCATCAGAATAATAATCCGGCCTAACTTCAACCTTTAATTCCATTCGGTCTGTATTATTAATTCGATCTACTGTCAGCAGATAATGCGGTTCAAATTCAGGTAATTCCAGGATGACAGATTCAATCTGAGTTGGGAATACATTTACTCCACGGATAATTAGCATATCATCGCTTCTACCCAATATCCGATCCATGCGAACCATTGATCGGCCGCATTGGCATCTATCATAATGTAAGGCAGTCAAATCTTTGGTACGATAACGTAATAAGGGCATTCCTTCTTTAGTCAGATGAGTAAACACCAATTCTCCTGTTGTTCCGGATGGTAGGGGTTGGAAAGTTTGGGGATCAACAATTTCTGGGAAAAAGTGATCTTCATTAAGATGTGTTCCGCTCTGGCATTCACATTCATATCCTACACCAGGACCGGCTACTTCACTTAATCCATAAATGTCATACGCTTTAATGCCTAGTTTCTCTTCAATCTCTTTTCTCATGCTTTCTGTCCAGGGCTCGGCTCCGAATGCACCAATTTTTAGCTTTAAGTTTTCCCGATCTATGCCGGAATCTTTGATAGCATCAGCAATGAAAAGCGCATAAGAAGGAGTACAGCATAATACAGTAGCACCAAAATCATGCATCAAGGCAATTTGTTTCTCCGTGTTTCCACTAGACATAGGAATCACTGATCCACCAATATGCTCGGCGCCGTAGTGAGCTCCCAAGCCACCAGTAAAAAGTCCGTAACCGTATGCTATTTGAAAGATATCAGAATTTCCAGCTCCGTAAGCAGTAAAGCAACGGGCCAGGCATTCGGTCCAGGCAGCCAGATCTTTACGTGTATATCCCACTACAGTTGGTTTTCCGGTTGTACCAGACGATCCGTGAACGCGTACAATCTGGCTCATTGGCACTGCACATAATCCAAAAGGATAATTATCACGTAAATCATCTTTTGTAGTAAAAGGTAATTTTGCGATGTCATCCAAATCGTTGATATCATCAGGAGTAAGTCCTAACTCCTGCATTTTTTTCCGGTAGAAAGGTGTGTTGTGGTAAACGTGTTCTACAATTTTTTTTAGTCGAATACTTTGGATCTTCCGTAGGCTCTCTCGATCCATACATTCGATAGTTTCATTCCAAATCATCTTTTTTGCTTGTATTTTATTGAAAATAAATTGGTTTTTATAATAATACGTTGCAAAGTAAAGGATTTATTTTTAAGTTTAATTACAGCTGTTGTTTAAATTTCATTTTTACTTTTACTCATACAGAATTATTCTATTAAAAATGCCATAAAATTTAATAATTAAAAAACAGTAAAATATATATTGTTTTGATTCGCTCTTTGGTAACCCTGCTAATTCTTCCTAACTTTGTTATCAGGAAACTTTTATCACTGTGCCATTTCGGGAATAGAGATAAGAAATATAACATAAGAACTATCCACTTTATTATGAACTTTGAATTAATTTCAAACTATAAACCCACTGGTGATCAACCTGAAGCTATTGCCCAATTAACTGAAGGGATATTAACCGGTACACCTGCTCAAACTTTACTGGGAGTTACCGGATCGGGTAAAACTTTCACCATTGCCAATGTTATTAAAAATATCAATAAACCAACATTAATCCTTAGCCACAATAAAACCTTAGCTGCTCAGTTATATAGCGAGTTTAAAAGTTTTTTCCCCAATAATGCTATAGAGTATTACGTATCCTATTATGATTACTATCAGCCAGAAGCGTATTTACCCAGTTCGGATACTTATATTGAGAAAGACCTCGTCATTAACGATGAGATCGACAAACTCCGTCTGGCAGCTAGCTCAGCCTTACTCTCCGGTAGAAAAGATGTGGTAGTAATTTCGTCTGTATCTTGTATTTATGGAATGGGAAACCCATCAGATTTCTATAACAATGTGATTGAAATACAGCAAGGTAAAGCTATTAACCGGAATGTATTTCTTCGACGATTGGTTGATAGTCTTTATGTACGTAATGACATTGATTTGAGCAGAGGCAATTTCAGGGTGAAAGGAGATACTGTTGATATCTCCTTAGCCTATACAGATCATATCCTAAGGGTTATTTTCTGGGGAGATGAAATAGAGATAATCGAAGAAGTTGATCCGATAACAAATTACACAATTGGCCGTTTTAATACCTATAAGATTTATCCGGCGAATCTTTTTATGACAACGAAGGAAGCTACCATACGTGCTATACATCAGATAGAAGATGACCTTACCAAACAAGTTTCATACTTTGAATCAATAGGAAAGCCTTATGAAGCAAAACGACTGTATGAAAGAGTTACTTATGATATGGAAATGATCCGCGAATTGGGTCATTGTTCAGGAATAGAAAACTATTCGCGCTATTTTGATGGTCGTGAGGCGGGTACTCGTCCTTACTGTTTACTTGATTTCTTCCCTAAAGATTACCTAATGGTAATAGATGAAAGTCATGTAAGTGTTCCTCAGATTCGTGCTATGTACGGGGGGGATCGTGCCCGAAAAACTAATTTGGTTGAATACGGATTCAGACTGCCTGCGGCATTAGATAACCGTCCCCTTACTTTTGAAGAATTTGAACTCATGACGAAACAGGTAATCTATGTTAGCGCCACTCCTGCTGATTATGAATTGATTCAATCTGAAGGTATCATCGTCGAACAGGTAATTCGTCCTACAGGTTTGCTCGATCCCGTTATTGATGTCCGTCCGAGCCTTAACCAGATTGATGATTTAATGGAAGAAATTCAACTACGTATTGAAAAAGAAGAACGTGTATTAGTAACTACACTAACTAAACGAATGGCTGAGGAATTAACAGAATATCTTCTTCAACATAATGTACGTTGTAATTACATCCATAGTGATGTAGACACGTTGGAGCGTGTGAAGATTATGGATGGCTTGCGGCAGGGTATCTTTGATGTATTGATCGGAGTAAATCTGCTGCGTGAGGGTCTGGATCTTCCCGAAGTCTCACTGGTGGCTATCTTGGATGCAGATAAAGAAGGCTTTTTGCGTTCCCATCGTTCACTTACACAAACTGCCGGACGTGCCGCACGTAATATTAATGGAAGAGTGATTATGTATGCGGACAAAGTGACAGAAAGTATGCGATTGACAATTGAAGAAACCAACCGCAGAAGAGAAAAACAATTAGCCTATAATGAAGCCAATAATATAACACCTCAACAAATAAAAAAAGCTCGAAACCTGGATGTATTTGGAAGCAATAAGGAAGACGTTTCAACAGGTCAAAAAGCTTATATTGAGCCGGAAACAACTAGCATTGCAGCTGATCCAGTTGTTCAGTATATGTCAAAAGCTCAACTCCAGAAAAGCATAGAAAGGACACGCAAACTAATGCAGGAAGCTGCTAAGAAACTTGAATTTATGGATGCTGCACAATATAGGGATGAATTAATTAAATTGGAAGATTTGCTGAAAGAAAAATGGCCGATTTAACTCCTTTCCTACTACCCAAAATACAACAAATGCAATTATATGATTGCTCTTCTTTCGTTTTTAAGCGAAAAATAAATCTAATTATTTTGGATGAAGTTTAAACAAAATCAATCTTTTTTTGTTTCTCTTTCAAGAGTTAACATAAAATTATTAACAGCAAACATGAAGTATATGATATATAAATTCTTATTTCCTTCTAAAGCAAATGACACAAGAACTTCCCTATTACTTTTAGCCGGACGAATTATTATTGGTTTATTATTTATGAATCATGGAATTCAAAAATGGAATAACTTTGAAACTTTGTCGACTACTTTTGCTGATCCGTTAGGGGTGGGTAGTTCGGTTTCATTAGGATTAGCCATTTTTGGCGAATTAGCTTGTTCTTTAGCCTTCATCTTTGGGATACTGTATCGGTTATCAATGATTCCAATGATTTTTACTATGATGGTGGCATTCTTCGTTATTCACGGATCAGATCCATTTCAGGAAAAAGAATTGGCATTTGTATATTTAGTTGTATTTATTTTAATGTATATTGCGGGACCTGGAAGATTTTCTATCGATAATATCCTGGCCCGGTTTATTAAAAAGAGAAAATAACACAGATATAATTTATAAAGCTTTCAATTATTAATCTTTAAAAAGAACACGTATGAAAAGAAGCAAATTAACATTGGCCTGTACCTGTTTACTTAGCAGTGCTATTTTATTCAGTTCTTGTATTGGCTCATTTAGTTTATTTAACCGCTTACTTGCATGGAATCAGGAAATTAACGACAATAAGTTCGTCAACGAATTGGTTTTTGTTGCCTTAAATATTGTTCCAGTGTATGCTATTGCAGGATTGGCTGATATACTGGTGTTGAATTCAATTGAATTTTGGAGTGGTAATAATCCGGTAGCAAATGCGGGTGATGTGAAAACAATAAAAGGCATGGATGGAGATTACATGGTAGAAACTACTGAGAATGGTTATATCATTTCAAAAGATGAAGAGTCAATGGAATTAATTTATAATCAGGAATCTAATACCTGGAGTGTTACTACTGAAGAAGTAAGTTCAGACTTAATAACACTCCATGAAAACGGAACAGTAGATGTTCATCTGCCTGATAAAAACTCGATTAACGTTACCCTGGATGCTCAAGGAGTTTTAACTGCACGTCAGGCAACTATGAATTATAGTTTCTTTGCTAGTCGGTAATGAGATAAAAATAAGATATTCAGAAAGTACAGAATCAAGAAATTGGTTTTGTACTTTTTTAAAATGGATATCCTACCGCAAAATGAAAGGCAAAATCTCTGCTAAATTTTGGATTGAAAATAGGATATTTTTTAGCCCCTTCTTGAGGATTTACAGCCTTCATACCCCCGTCAAAACGGAGTACAAAGAAATCCAAATCTAAACGTAGTCCTAATCCATAAGCTACTGCCAGTTGCTTATAAAACTTATCAAAATAAAATTTACCGCCAGGTTGTTCTTCGTATTCACGAATGGTCCATATATTACCTGCATCGATGAAAGCAGCTCCCTGAAATTTCCAAAATAATTCAGTCCGATACTCTATACTGGCATCTAATTTTATATTACCAGATTGATTTAAAAAGTTGTCATCTCCGGGAAAAGTTCCCGGACCTAATCCACGTACAGACCAACCTCTAACACTATTAGCGCCTCCGGAAAAATATTGTTTTTCAAAAGGAAGCACTTTTGCATTCCCGTAAGGAACAGCAACCCCTATCCCAAAATGAAAGGCAATAGAGTTACCCGGAGCAATAACTGTATTTTTGGCAAAATCAAAATCACCTTTCAAGTATTGGGCAAACGGGATATCCAGTATAGAATATTCTCCATCACTATTTTGAGGCAACCCTAATGCCTTAGAAAAAGCATATAAAACATTACCTGCCGACTCAAAACCTGCCCGTATTGTAAAAGAGTTAGAAGCAATAGTATTATTACTTAAATTAGCCCCGATGCTATTGAAATTATACATGTATCCTGTACGAACTATAAACCTGTTCTTATAGTTATACTCCAGAATATAGTTCTTATTATCTTCCAGAAAAGATTCTCTGAACTTAGAAGAAATCCAGGGCATATATAAATAATTAATATCCAGTAAGTCTACCCGATGATAATTACGTCCCCGTTGCCATCTGTATCCCCATGAAGTTGCAGCAAGCATGCGCGAAAATTCCGGTCGGAGCTGGTAATTATATTGCAAGGATAACTCAGTTGAAGCTCTAATCCCTCGTTTAAAAGAAGAGGAAAGAAAAGGAAAAAGAAACCGAGGGAAATTGATGCTGGCTTCCACTCCATATTCAGTATAATTATCATAATTATATTCATTCCCTAAGCCGGAAATCGCTTCGTAAGCTCCACGGGCTTTAATCATCAATCTCTCAGATCCATGAAAAAAATTATTATGTTGATAAGATACAGCGGCAGCAGCCCCTAAATCTCCAGAGGAATTTGTACCCTCAACTTCAAAGGAAATGAATTGAGATTTGTTTTTCGTTAACAAAACATAGGCATCTAACCAGGTCGAATCTTTCCATTGTTTTTCCACAAACCGGATATTGGTATATTTCAAGGCAGATAAGCGTCCAAAGCTATTATGCGTTTGCTGTACTTCTTTTTCATTATATAGAGAACCCGGACGAATACGTAAATTATTAATTAATACTCTAGGTCGTAAATATAGCTTATCTTTATAATAAATCGGATAACCGGCGTAATGTATCGAATCATCCACCACAATATTACCTAACAAAGATGACTTTCCTGCATCGAAGTTTGTAATAAAGTTTACTTTGTCTATTTTATACTGAGAATGGTTTCTTAGAGAATCTGTCACAGAAGCACGATAAGGATTCAAGTGCAAGGTAAGATCTATTTGATACGTATTTCGGACCGTATCTGCTGTATAAGTTATAAAATCTTTATGGAATTTATAATATCCATTTTGAGAAAGTATATTTGTGAGACGTTGGCGCTCATTATCCAAAACATTTACATCAAACAACATTCCTTCTTTCAATAATGAGGAGGTGGTGTCATTCTGGAAATAGTTGTTTATCTGAGGATCCTGAATATCATAATTTAAAGAACGTACCAGATAAGGCCTCCCTGATGTGACCTGATAGGTAATTTTTAGTTTCTTCTTTTTAGTGTCAATTTTGCTTTGTACCGTAGCTCCCATATATCCCAAATTATGAACAGCCTTAGTGATTTCCTCCTGCGACCGCTGAGCTAGTGCTTCATCATAAATCACAGGAGCATCTCCTATCTTTCGGAGAAATTTATTAAACCAATTAGTGGAATCTCTACCAGAGAGGCTATAAATATGGAGCTGGGTTTTCACTAAACTAAACCACTTACCATTTGGATTTTGACGAATGTAAGGTTGTAGTGAAGAAGGTTTAATATCTTTGTTGTCAGTTTGAATTTTTACTGCATCCAGTAAATAAGAATTTTCAGGTACAAACTTAGTGGTTGAACACGAAGTTAGTAATCTGATAATTATACAAATAACCACGTAAAGAAGAGCCTTCTTCATGCATAAAGGAATTAAAAGTATATTGTAAGAGTATACAAATATAACCTATATTTTCCTTTTGCTAAAATAAAAAAGTAAAAGTGACGTAAAAGATTCGAATATCTTGTATTTGTTTTTTCTTTAAAATTAGAAGTCAATGATTAATAATTGAATTTATCTTTCTAGATTTGCTTTTGCATTTCAAAAGAATAGTATGGCACTCAGTAAGAATAAAATAAAATATATCCGATCACTTGATTTAAAGAAAAATCGCAGGGAAGAAAAAGTATTTTTGGCAGAAGGACCTAAGCTCATAGCCGAATTACAGGGACATTATAGATGTAGACTATTAGCTGCAACAGAAGAATGGCTAAAAATGCACCCAAATATTAAAGCAGATGAGACTTTAGAAGTTTCTTCAGAAGAATTATCCCGTGCAAGCTTACTTAAAACTCCCCAACAAGTATTAGGAATTTTTGAACAACCTAACTTTTCTCTATCGAAGGATGTTCTTAACCATTCTCTTTGTCTGGGATTGGATGATATTCAGGATCCGGGTAACCTGGGAACGATTATTCGCCTGGCCGACTGGTTCGGAATTGAATACATTTTCTGCTCTCCTAATACCGTAGATGTATATAGCCCCAAAACAATTCAAGCAAGTATGGGTGGAATAGCAAGAGTAAAGGTCTGTTATGTTCCTTTGGAAAATCTGATAATATTAGAAACAGATATTCCTGTATATGGCACTTTCCTAAATGGGGAAAATATATATGAGCAGTCTCTATCTCAAAACGGATTGATAATAATGGGTAATGAAGGAAAGGGAATCAGTCAGAAAATTGAATCTTTAATTAACAGGAAACTATATATACCGAATTATCCTTCTCAACGGGAAACGTCTGAATCATTAAATGTAGCAATCGCTACTGCAGTGGTATGCGCTGAGTTTCGTCGACAGGCTGCATTTTCTCAAAATCGAAAGGGTACAGGTGAAAAGCTTTAAACTTACCAGGTATGTTTTCCTCCAATACAATAACGCCGGATACCCAGGAGACAGATTCTATCTCTTCCATAAATGGAAAAGAACGGATAAAGTATCCGTCCTCTCCTATTTCAACTATATGTCGTTTCAAATAGCCTTCTTCTGGTTTATATAAATAATGTGAAGCAAAACGTTTCATCGGTTTTCCGGTTCTTGTTCCTGCATATCAGTAGCTTCATTCCTTTCAACTGGAGCATTTTCTCGCTGAGAAGCAGGACGCGGTCTCTGCATACGGATTCTTTCTGCCTCGGAAAGTTCTCTTACAGCCGGTTGAGTTGGTTGAGCTTCTTTTGTTGCTTCCGGTACCGGTGTTGTTTCAGGAAGAGTGTCCTTAGGAGAAACAGGAAGTGTATCCTGAGAATGATAACGCATCAATGAAATATCATTTATCAATACTTTCTTCAGTGAATCTTTTCCCCCTGCATAGTAAATAAATCCTTTTATTTCTTTGATTTCACCCAATGTATCTGATTGGAGTATTATGGTATGAATTCCTGATTGGAGTATTTTTTGAGTTTCACTTATTATACTATCATTTTCGAAAAGGATTTGCATCGCCATTACAGTTGCTTCTAAGCTATCCAGGGAAACATCCAGGAAATTATAATTGGCGGTCCATACTAAGGAATCTCTTGCATAGAAATTGGAATCGGAAGGAAGGCTGAAGGTCAACTTAGAGCTTAAAGGAAATCCGCTTAACAACTGAAGTCTTTCCCATACCCAAACATCAATACTGTCACCAGCCTCAGAAGTCAGCGGTTTATTATCCCGTATGGCAACAAGTTGATTGACTGTAGTTTGTTGCTTTTTTAAACGATCTGTCACATTTACATAAATCTTGGATAGTACTTCAGTATTACGAGTATACCAGACTAACGAGGAATCAAAGATAGCCTCAGTAGTACCATGTTTTTTGAAAACATAATCGAGATAGATTGCTTTCCGGTAATTTTCAGTATAAGGAAGGTTATCTCCCATTGCTTTTGCCAAATGGTAATCATATAAGAGATCTTCCATTTTTTTCTCGGAAAGAACTTCTTTAGGTCGCTGAACTTTACAGGCTGTTATTCCAATTAATAATAACAGGAAAAGAATAGTATATTTAATTTTCTGTCTGTTCATCACTTTTTTTAGTGCAGTCATATGGTGATTTTCATTCAGATATTTACTATAAAATATTAATAAAGCTATTATACCACAACTTATAGCTGCATCGGCAAAATTAAAAATCGGACTGAAAAAGATAAAATGTTCTCCACCTACAAAGGGCATCCAGGTGGGCCAGTTTGTATCAATAATGGGAAAATAAAACATATCAACTACTTTACCGTAAAACCAGGTAGAATATCCTCCCCCTTCAGGCATAAAAGTAGCCATCGAATATTGAGTACTTTCACTGAAAATTACGCCGTAAAAAACACTATCTATAATATTTCCCAGTGCCCCTGCTAAGATAAGAGAAACGCAAACAACAAATCCTGTTTTAAGCCCTTTCTTAACAAAACGTACCAAAAGCCAGCCAATAAGAGTTACTGCTATAATACGGAATGAAGTCAAAAACAACTTCCCGAAGATCTCCATACCAAATGCCATTCCATTATTTTCGGTAAAATGAATATAAAACCAGTCAGTTATGCGAATGTAGTCATGTAAGCGCATATTCAACTTAATTACAACTTTGATTATCTGGTCTATGATTAATACCGCTATTATAACCAGTACCGCAATTCGCCCTTTTGTAAAAAATTTCATCATTATTATTCTATAAAACAATAAGTTTTTGAGTTTATAAGTGAGAACTTAAAACCCAAAAACTTAATATTAAGAAACTCATTGATCTGAGTTATTTTTTTCCTTCATTTTTAGCTTCAATGCTTAGAGTGGCATGAGGTACTGCCCGTAAACGTTCAGCAGGTATTAATTTGCCGGTTTCACGGCAAATTCCATAAGTTTTATTTTCAATACGCACTAAAGCAGCCTGCAGACCTTGTATGAATTTCAATTGACGCTGTGCCAGACGGGTTGTTTCTTCTTTAGACAAAGTACTTGCACCTTCCTCTAATACTTTATAAGTAGGAGAAGTATCATCTGTATTGTTACCATCCAGATTCATAATACTTCTTTTCATGCGATCGTAGTCACGTTGCGCCAACTCTAGTTTATCATTAATGATTGCACGAAATTCTTCCAACTCGGCATCTGAATATCTGGTTTTTTCTGCCATAATATCAATTGTATTAAAAGTTAGTAATTAGTTACTTTTCCTCACATTTATGTACAAAGAAAAATCATCAAAGTTCAACTCCGTACCCTCTTTTACAGTATCAACTAATTCTAACGAATTAGCCAACACTTGGTGACAAATATACATATTATATTCTTTTACCGCATCATCTGTTTGAGGATTTTTGGATAAAGCAATTTCTATTTTGTCTGTTATCTCAAAACCATTGGATTTACGGATATTTTGAATTCTGTTTATCAACTCACGGGCAACTCCTTCGCGGCGAAGTTCTTCCGTAATGGTTACTTCAAGAGCTACAGTTAGTTTACCTTCGTTAGTTACCAACCATCCCGGAATATCTTCACTAATAATTTCCACATCGCCTATTTCCAATACAGCTTCTTGTTCATCCAGTATCAATGTATATCTACCGTCTTTCTCCAATTCTGCAATAGCTTCCTGAGACATTTCGGAAACTAAAACAGATAAAGCCTTCATTTGTTTACCGAATTTCGGTCCTAATTTTTTAAAGTCACATTTGACCTTCTTTACGAGGATACCCGCAGTACCATCCACAAATTCAACTTCTTTTATGTTTACCTCGCTCATGATCAGTCCTTTAACAGCTTCAATATGTGCTTTCTGGTCCTCATCCAGAACAGGAATCATAATCCGTTGTAACGGTTGACGCACTTTGATATTTACTTTCCGTCTCAAAGCAAGCACCATGGAAGTAATATCCTGAGCCATCTGCATCTGTGTTTCCAACTCACGATCTATCAATCCCTCTTTTACTTCCGGGAATTTAGCTAAATGAACAGAAATACCTTGTTCGCGACCCGTAACATTGGTCAAATCAGAATACAAACGATCGGCATAGAAAGGTGCGATCGGCGACATTAATTTAGCGACTGTTTCAAGGCAAGTATATAAAGTCTGATAAGCTGATAATTTATCTATTGTAAACCCACCCCCCCAAAAGCGTTTGCGGTTTAACCTTACATACCAGTTGGATAGGTTATCATTCACAAAATCAGAAATCAGACGGCCTGCTTTCGTTGGTTCATAATCAGCATAACAGGCATCCACCTCTTTGATTAAGGAGTTCAAAACAGATAAAATCCATCGATCAATTTCCGGACGTTCATCCATTGGGACATCGGCTTCTTTATAATCAAAACCATCTACGTTTGCATATAGAGCAAAGAAAGAATAGGTATTATAAAGGGTGCCAAAGAATTTACGCCGTACTTCTTCCACTCCATCCAAATCAAATTTCAGATTATCCCAAGGAGAAGAATTTGTAATCATGTACCAACGTACCGGATCAGAACCATATTTTTCAATAGCCATAAACGGATCTACCGCATTGCCGAGTCGCTTTGACATTTTATAGCCGTTTTTATCCAATACTAAACCATTGGAAATAACAGCTTTGAATGATTTGGTATTGAAAACCATGGTAGCAATCGCATGGAGTGTAAAAAACCAGCCACGTGTCTGGTCAACACCCTCTGCTATGAAATCAGCCGGATATACCACACCACTATCTAATAATTCTTTATTTTCAAATGGATAATGAATCTGGGCATATGGCATGGCACCTGAATCAAACCAGACGTCAATCAAGTCTGTTTCACGTTTCATAGGTTTGCACGAGGCTGAAACCAAGATTATGTCGTCAACATACGGACGGTGCAAATCAATCTTATCATAGTTTCCGTCACTGTAATCACCCGGAACAAATCCTTTATCTTTATAAGGATTCGATTTCATAAAACCGGCAGATACCGATTTTTCAATTTCATTGTAAAGCTCTTCAACGGACTCAATACAGATTTCTTCACTGTTATCCTCTGTGCGCCAGATAGGTAAAGGGGTTCCCCAGTAGCGGGAACGGCTCAAATTCCAGTCATTCAGATTTTCCAGCCACTTACCAAAACGACCGGTTCCGGTTGATTCGGGTTTCCAGTATATTTCTTTGTTAAGTTCAATCATCCGCTCTTTGCAGGCAGTGGAACGAATAAACCAGCTATCCAATGGATAATACAATATTGGTTTATCAGTACGCCAGCAGTGCGGATAGTTGTGAACGTGTTTTTCTATTTTGAAAGCCTGATTATTTGCTTTCAGCATCATACAAATGGCCACATCCAGTGATTCATCATCTTCACTTAACGTCGGGTCATATATATTCTTTACATATCTACCTGCGAAATCCTTGTAAAGCTCTACATTTACCTTCTCTTTTACAAACTCATCATCCAGTTCCTCAATCCGGTAAAATTTACCAGTGAGATCTACCATCGGACGAAGTTCGCCTTTTTTATTAATCAATTGAAGAGGTGGAACACCGGCAGCTTTGGCAACCTGAGCATCATCCGCCCCAAAAGTTGGCGCTATATGTACGATACCTGTTCCGTCTTCTGTTGTGACATAGTCACCCGGAATAACACGAAAAGCACCTTCACCAGGATTTACCCAGGGAATTAGTTGCTCGTACTCCATCTCCAGTAAATCGGAACCTTTATATTCAGCGACTATTTTATATGGAATTAATTTATTACCTTGTTTGTAATCTTCCAGTTCCAGATCTGCAGCTTTCGGATTAAAATGAACATTCAATAATGCTTTTGCCAGAACGACAGTAATAGGCAATCCAGTATAAGCATTATATGTCTGAACGGCAACATACTCTATTTTGGGCCCTACACAAAGAGCCGTATTGGAGGGCAATGTCCACGGGGTGGTAGTCCATGCCAGGAAGAAGGAAGTACCCCACTCTGCCATTTCCGGTTTAGGGTTTTTCATCCGGAATTGAGCTACTACTGTTGTATCTTTTACATCCCGGTAGGTACCTGGTTGATTCAATTCATGTGAACTCAGCCCTGTTCCTGCGGCCGGAGAATAAGGTTGAATCGTATATCCTTTGTACAAATAGCCCTTTTTATAGAGTTGCTTCAATAACCACCAAAGAGTTTCGATGTAACGGTTGTCATACGTAATATAAGGATGTTTCATATCTACCCAGTACCCCATGATGTGAGTTAGGTCTTCCCACTCTTTGGTGTACTTCATTACATCTTTCCGACAGGCAGCATTGTAATCTGCTACAGAAATCTTTTTGCCAATATCCTCTTTGGTAATACCCAGTGCTTTCTCAACACTTAGTTCTACCGGCAGCCCGTGGGTATCCCATCCGGCCTTTCGCTTTACCTGAAAACCTTTCATCGTTTTGTAGCGACAGAATATGTCTTTAATGGTACGAGCTATCACATGATGGATCCCTGGCATACCATTAGCCGAAGGAGGTCCTTCATAAAACACAAACGAAGGACACCCTTCGCGCTCTGTCAAGCTTTTCGCAAAAACGCTGTTTTCATCCCATTTCTTAAGTACTTCCTTATTTACTTCAGAAAGGTTAAACTGAGAATATTCAGCAAATTTCTTAGTCATAAATCTTCGATTTTGTCTATCGTTCTAAAAATAAGGGGCAAATTTACAAAAACATATATTATTTCCTACCTTTGCCGACTGAATATTTTTAGAGTTAAGGGTTATTAGGAACGACTTCCATACTGCTTACAAAAGATGTAATGAAAAACCTGGGTAATCCGTAACTAATAACTTATAACCGTAACCTGTAACATATTAGCGATGAAAGGTGCCAGAAACCTGACAACGGGTCCTATTCGTAAACAATTATTTAGCTTAGCCATGCCGATTATGGCAACTTCTTTTATCCAGATGGCATATAGTTTAACTGATATGGCCTGGGTAGGACGGCTGGGAAGTGAAGCAGTGGCAGCTATAGGCTCTGTTGGGATTCTTACCTGGATGTCCAATTCAATCTCATTATTAAGTAAGGTAGGTTCTGAAGTAAGTGTGGGACAGTCAATCGGTGCACAAAACACAGAAGATGCACGCAACTATGCCTCTCATAACGTAACCATTGCCTTGATTATTTCACTCTGCTGGGGAGGGATTTTGTTTCTTCTGGCCAATCCGGTAATTCATATATTTAAATTGGAACATTCGATTTCTCAGCAAGCTGTAAATTATTTACGGGTTATTTCAACAGCATTTCCCTTTGTATTTTTATCATCAGCTTTTACAGGTATATACAATGCATCGGGAAGAAGTAATATACCTTTTTATATTAGTGGCACAGGATTGATCTTGAACATTCTGTTAGATCCGCTTTTCATCTTTGGTTTTAATCTCGGGACGCAGGGAGCAGCGTATGCTACCTGGATTTCACAAGGTACCGTTTTTATCTTATTTGTTTATCAGTTACGAAAAAGAGATCTTTTACTGAACCGTTTCCCTTTCTGGATTAAACTTCAAAAAAAATACTCCTTACGTATTTTCAAGTTAGGACTACCGGTTGCCGCTTTCAATGTGTTGTTTGCTTTCGTAAATATGTTTTTAGGGAGAACAGCATCTTCCGAAGGAGGCCATATCGGATTAATGTCTCTGACAACGGGGAGCCAGATTGAAGCAATTACATGGAATACTTCCCAGGGATTTTCAACTGCTTTGGGTACTTTTATTGCTCAAAATTATGCAGCAGGCAAAAAAAGCAGAGTCATACAAGCCTGGCACACAACATTATGGATGACGTTTATTTTCGGGGCTTTCTGTAGTTTGTTATTTATTTTTGCAGGGAATGAAGTTTTTTCTATCTTTGTACCCGAACAAGAAGCCTACATAGCTGGAGGAAATTACTTGCAAATAGCAGGTTACTCTCAGTTATTCATGATGCTTAAGATTACTACACAAGGTGTTTTTTATGGTTTAGGACGTACATTACCGCCAGCGATTATTAGTGTCGCATTTAATTATATGCGAATACCTTTGGCGATTCTTTTCGCACATTGGGGAATGGGTGTAGACGGAATTTGGTGGGCAATCACTATTACTAGCATTGCCAAGGGGATAATTTTAGCGCTGTGGTTTATGATTATTAAGAAAAAGGTTTTAGCTAGCGTTTCTTAAAGGGGTTGATTTTGCACGCGACATCAATGTGGACTGTTTTTATTACTTTTTTAACATGATTAATTAAGCAAATAGATATTCTATTTGTTATTAACATAAACATTTAATAAAATAACCCTATTAAAAAAAATGAGTATGAAGAATTTTAAAATCACCGCATTAATATTAAGCGCGGCAATCGTATTTGGTAGTTGTAACGCTAGTAAAACAGTACAAGGTGGAGCGATAGGAGCCGGCGGAGGAGCAGCTTTGGGAGCTGTTATCGGTGCTATTGCAGGTAAAGGTAAAGGTGCGGCTATTGGTGCGGCTATCGGAACAGCAGTTGGTGGTACTGCCGGTGCTATCATCGGTAATAAGATGGATAAAAAAGCTAAAGAAGCAGCTGCTATCGAAGGGGCACAGGTGGAACAAGTTACCGATAATAACGGTTTAGCAGCAGTAAAAGTAACATTCAGCTCAGGAATCTTATTTGGTTTCAATTCTTCTACATTGAGCGAAACTTCAAAATCTTCATTACGTGAATTCTCTAAGATCTTAATCGAAGATCCTACTACTGATATTGCTATTGTGGGTCATACCGACAAAGTAGGTACGTATGATGCAAACATTACGGTATCAACCAGACGGGCCACTGCAGTAGGTGATTATCTTAAAATGTGTGGTGTATCTCCTTCTCAGCTCAAAACAGTTGAAGGTGTTGGATACAACCAATATGATGAATCGGTAAGTGCTGATCAAAACCGTCGCGTTGAAATCTTCATGTATGCAAGTGAGCAGATGATTAAAAATGCCGAAGCACAAGCTAATCAATAAATGAACATCAGATTAAAAGTTTAATTCTGATTTTTCCACAAATTGAATCTCCTGTTTCTAAAGTGTCTCCAAGAGGCTATAGAAACAGGGGTTTTTTGTTAACCTCATTGGCTAAACAATAAAACGGCAGTATCATCCTGTTTTGAGAAAATGCAAGTATCATTCATACCAAACCCCAGTTACATTTGCCCTAAATACAAGTTTGTTTCAGCCTGAATACTTATTCTTTTTGACTCGAATACAACCGCAATTGCAGATAAATTTTAATGCTATTTCATTCATGGAGTTATTTTGATAAAGTATTGAGCTATCGTAATAAAGCATTGATTTACAGCAATAAATCAATGCCTTTCGATTCAAGAAGTGCTTAAAAAGTATATAACTAAGGAGACTTGCATATATATAAAAACACATAAAGAAGAAAAGATAATCAATTGAAAATCTGAAAGTTAAAGGTATCCTGTATTACTAGTGATGCTTTTTTGAATTAGTTCTCTCTAGAAAAGGTTTTTTAATCGAGGAAAAAGGTTCCGGTTGATAAACCAATCTATTCCCTTTCAATCTCAATATTTAAACATTTATTATATATTTAAAAAGAAACCTGTATATTTGTCTTAAACCAAAAACAAATAAGCATGTCAGGATTCATTTTTTTTATAATAATGATATTATTGGGAGGTATAATTATAGTTCCTATTGTATCCTTATTAAAACTATCGTCAATTGAGCGTAAGCTCAATGATGTACAAAGGGCATTACATAAACTCCAAACGCCCAAACAAACACAAGAAACAACTCAGCCAGATACTACAACTCAATCCATTCAAGAATTATCAAAACCAGCAGTTTCAACAGAAGATATTCCTCCGGTAGCCATAGAAATACCTGAATATGAACTGGAAAGACAACCAGAGCCGGAACCTGTCATTCAGGAAACGATTGAACCAGCTTGGATGGAAACTGAAGAATCAGTTGAAGAAGTTCCGGTTATTACTTTTGCAGAAGGAAGTCACCAAGAAACCAATAAAGAAATCTTCGCAGCAGCAACAGTATCTGAACCTATTCACAGATCTAGGCGACCCAAGAAATCCAATAGTTTGATATTCGAGAATTTATTGAGTAAAATTGGTATTGTAACCCTGGTGCTGGGTATTGGTTTCTTTGTAAAATATGCGATTGATAAAGACTGGATTAATGAAATTGGTCGCGTCGGTATCGGAATCATAACCGGAGGAGCACTGATTGCTATTGCCCATAAGCTTCGGGAGAAATACAATGTTTTTTCTGCTATTCTTGTTGGCGGTGGTATCTCTGTCTTTTATATAACAATTACTCTTGCTTTTAGAGAATATGAACTTTTTGATCAAACAGTGGCCTTTATTATTCTAATTGTTATAACGGTATTTTCTGTTATTCTTTCCCTCTTATACAATCGGAAGGAACTGGCATTGTTTTCTCTTTTAGGTGGTTATGCTTCCCCATTGATGGTAAGTACCGGAAGTGGAAACTATATTATACTC
Source organism: Bacteroides sp. (assembly GCA_021201335.1). Taxonomy (GTDB): domain Bacteria; phylum Bacteroidota; class Bacteroidia; order Bacteroidales; family Bacteroidaceae; genus Bacteroides. The sequence continues at coordinate 57,459 of JAJQFD010000016.1, forward strand.
TTCTCATTTACACTTATATTAAATAGCGGAATGCTGCTTATCTCCATGCGCAAAAACTGGAGAATAATTGGAACTGTCAGTTTCATTTGTACTCAATTGTTTTACTGGGGCTGGCTTATATTCAGTTTTGAAGACCAACGCATGGGTACTTTAGTTTTTGGAATATTGTTCTTTATCCAGTTCTATTTACTTGCTTTATTTGACCATTTCCTGTCGGACAGAAAGATATCCTTCTTTCAGTCAATGATAATACTGACCAATAATCTTTCCCTGTTTGCAGCTTCCGTTATTATCATGAGAAACATTGGCTACAATATTCAAGGAGTTATAACGATTTCTTTGGCTGTTGTCAATGCTATTGTTATGGCAATATTATTCAGAAGAGCGAATATAGATAAAAGATTGTTGTACTTGATTATCGCTATTGTATTAAGTTTTGTTTCATTGGCTATTCCGATACAGCTTAGAGGACATGTGATTACTTTGTTCTGGGCTGCCGAAATGGTTATTTTACTTTGGATGTGGAACAAGTCCGGAATCAGAGTTTTCCATACCGCAGCAATCCTTATTGCTATGCTGACACTTATCTCCTATTTTATGGATGTAAGATCCTATTATGACTATCATACCTTACCAGTCATTATCAATAAATTATGCATTACTGGTGTAGTACTTGTAGCTGCGTTAGGTATCTTCCGGCTATTACTTATTCGAGGCAGAAAGATTAATCTGGTAGGTATCAATATTGCGTTACAGATAAAGTTTATCAATACTGCCTTTATTATCATGGCTTATCTAGTTCCTTTCTTTGAAATCGCTTTTCAGATATCCAGCAGAGATATTGATTCTATCAATAACTTCCGGAGTATGATACTGGTATGCTATTCTATTTTATATATAGCAATACTGGCATTCATCTACCGTAAAAAAGCAGCGACTTCAAAAGCACTCATTTATTCGTTCATAGGTGCTATAATTGCATATACTGTCATTGGTTTGCCCATCCTTATATCCTCCCGGGAAGATATTTTACTCTTAGAATTCAGTCGTAACTTATTCCTGTTCCATTATATGGGTTTGTTTGCTTTGGGTTACGTTATGTATGTTATCGTCTCCAATCTAAAATTCTTACCTGGTAAATTGTTTACTGTATCGGGTTGGTTACTTGTTCTGCTATCTGTTATCATTCTCAGTGTAGAACTAGATAATACAGTGCTTCAATGGTGGGGATCAACCGATAATTTCCGCAAAATACTGTATGATACCCGGACATTTGGATATCCTATTTTGTGGGGATTACTGGCTATGGTGCTGATGATTTGGGGATTAAAGCAAAAAGAAGTATTACTGAGACAAATCTCACTTGCTTTTTTTGCTTTCATTATTCTTAAATTTTATATCAGAGACATCTGGTTGATGTCTCAAACCGGACGCATTATTTCATTCGTAGCATTAGGTGTTATCCTTTTACTGGTATCATTCCTGATCCAGAAAATAAAAGCATTAATTAAAGATGATCATGATCCATCTGATAAAAAATAGAAACATGAAATGTTTATACGGAATCTTGTTATTACTTTTCAGCTTCTCTTTTCTTTCTGCACAGACTTATTGGAGAGAAGCTGTAGATACGGTAAATCAGGCCGGTTACTATAACATCGCATTCAGCCAGGAAATAGCTGGATATGGATTGGAATCATTAAAACTGATCAATAACAAAGGTGAAGAAATACCTTATTTTATTCGTTCTTCTGTCCCTGTTAAAGAGATAAGCAAACTGCAAATGTATACAGTAAAGTCCAGTATAGCCAAAGATAGTCTGAATGAACTTATCGTTGAAAATCTCAAACAGGAAGAAATATCCCGATTCTATTTGTTATTGAGAGAGGCTGACGTTAGCAAATACGTCAGCATGAAAGGGAGTAATGACCGTCGGCAATGGTTCAGTGTAATGCAGAAAAGACCTTTACAAAGCGAGCAGAACTCTAAACTGGGGAGTATTGCCATTATTGATTTTCCACGTGGGAATTATAAATATTACCAGATCACAATCTGGAATAATTCCAATAGTCCCCTGGATATAACAGGTGTAGGTAGAATTGAAAACAACCAGCTATATGGACAATTCCCGGAACTGAATACAGGTGATTTTATCACTGAGTTAAACGATAAAAAACAAACGGTTATCAGTTTTCCTTCTATGAAGGGTATTTATCTTCTTTCTAAAATGGAAATAAAGATTGCGGACAAACGTCATTATAAACGTTCCGGACAATTGATAGAGGATGAATATACAAAAGGAAGATTCAATCTCTCTTCCCGGGAAGAGAATATATCATATTGGAATCATATCAGAATTACTAAAGATTTTCAATTAGTAATTGATAATCTGGATAATCCACCGCTTGATATCAGTTCCGTTAAACTATTCGGACTGACCCGCTACATGTGTGCCTATCTGGAACCCCATATTACTTATCATATTGAAACAGGCGGCAAAAGTTCCAAACATTATGACATTAAGGATTTCGCCAATGAGATTCCGATGAATCTTCCAGTCATCCAAACCGAAAAACTAGAAGAGGTTATTGTACCTGAGGAAGTGGCAGAATCCCCTAAACGTTTTTTTGAGAAACCGATTTTCCTTTGGAGTGTTATCATCATTACGGGTATCGTACTGATCCTTATTTGCTTCAAGATGCTGAACGAGCTTAAAAAGAAATCATAGATTATTTATATCTTCAAATAATTTTATCGCAAAATGAATTTAAAAGTTGTACTGTTAACTGGTGGCAGAACAGGTATTGGTCTTGAGATTGCCACGCAGTTAATGAATTGGAATGTTTGTGTTTATTCCGCTTCCCGCCAGAAATGCGAAGCCATTCAAAATCCAAATGGAACTGGAGAAATTATTCCTATACAATTAGATGTAAACGACGAAACTGCAACACATATCATCATTGAACAAATAATAAAAGAGAAAGGCAGACTGGATGCTGTTATTTGTAATGCTGGAAACGGAATTGCCGGATCAATAGAAGATACCTCCACAGAAGAAGTGAAGTATCAGATGGAAACAAACTTTTTTGGAGCAGTAAAAACTATCCAGGCTTGTTTACCCATATTCCGAAAGCAGGGATATGGGAAGATTATGGCAACTTCTTCGGTAGCCGCTATTGTACCTATCCCTTATCAGGCATTTTATACAGCAGGTAAATCCGCCTTATTTTCTTTTATGCAGGCACTGGCTATGGAAGTAAAACCATTCGGCATCCAATGTTGTACTGTATTGCCTGGTGATACAAAAACTGAATTTACCAGTTGCAGGAAATATACTATCGCATCTCAATCACCAGATTCTATATATCGGGAAAGAATGAAGAAGGCCGTTCAGAAAATGGAAAAGGACGAACTAGCAGGAATGGAATCTTCTTATGTTGCCCGCAAGATGGTGAAGGAGTTAGTAAAAAAACGAATGAGAAGTATTGTAGTTCCCGGAATGCAATATAAATTGATTTATACTTTATCCAATATACTTCCTGTGAAATGGAGATTGTGGGGAATTAGCAAAGTATATTAAAACAAACAATAAAGAATCTGTTTTTAAATAGTACTACCGTCATAAAACAGATTCTTTATAATATATAGAATTAGTATTCTATTAATAAACTTCAATCTCAGCAGCTATTCTTTTTGCTTTATCTCGTAAAACATCCATATCCGAACCCAGGGGAGCATAGCATAATACCACACCCATTCGTCTGTTTATCCTTGTATAGGGCTTCCCGAATAAACGTAGATAAGTATCTTCCTCTGCACAGACTTTTTCAACGCCTTTATATCGAGGTTGTTCTTCGCTTGCTATTGTTGAAAGTACAACTGCACTTACCCCTACTCTCTCTAATTTTATACACGGAATCGGAAGTCCTAACATGGCCCGTAAATGCAACTCAAATTCATTTAAGTTCTGGGTACCTGCCAGTGTTACCATTCCCGTATCATGCGGACGGGGAGATAGTTCAGAGAAATATACCCCATTTTTATGACTTAGAAAGAATTCAACGCCCCAGATTCCGGCGCCAGTTAAAGCAGTGGTCACTTTCTCCGCCATGTCCTGAGCTTCCTTTAAGTGTTCCGGATCAATTAGAACCGGCTGGAAACTTTCCCTGTAATCACCACCTTTTTGAATATGTCCAATTGGAGGACAAAACAACGTCGGACCGTCTTTCTGGGTTACGGTAAGTAGCGTGATTTCCGTATCAAAATGGATAAACTCTTCTACAATTAACTCCTTAATATCTCCCCGGCTACCACTACAACCATATTCCCAGGCTTTCTCCACTTCATCAGCACTGGTTACCAGGGATTGCCCCTTACCGGAAGACGACATCAAAGGTTTTACGATACAAGGAAAGCCTATTTTAAATGCAGCTTCCTTCAATTCTTCCAACGTTGTGGCATATAAATATTTAGCTGTTTTCAGACCTAGTTGTTTCGCTGCGAGATCACGAATGGCTTTCCGATTCATTGTATAATTTACGGCACGAGCACTGGGTACAACCAATATTCCATCTTTTTCATAATTATAAAGACGTTCTGTACGGATAGCTTCAATTTCCGGTACAATAATATCTGGTTTGTGCTTCTCTACTATCCGGTCCAGTTCGGAACCATTAAGCATATCGAATACTTCACATTCATCAGCTAGCTGCATAGCAGGCGCATCCGGATAAGAATCACAGGCAATAATATATTGCCCCTTTCGTTGGGCAGAGATAACAAATTCTTTACCCAGCTCACCGGATCCCAATAATAATATTTTCTTCATGTTTTAGTTTATAGTTTACAGTTTTTGAGTTTATAGTTTTCGGAGGTTCCTTTGTCGAGCAACTCAAAACTTACGTCTCATTGATGTTGATCACGCAACAAATCATTCACGGTTTTAACCGGATTAAAGGTTGATAAAGGAACTTCAACGAATACGGTATTCCAATCGCTCATTGCCCCATTCCATAAACCTGGTAATTCCAGGGCTTTCAGATCTCGACCGTTTTTGGACTTATAAGAAATAAACCCTGTTTTTCTATCAACGTATTTGGAAAGGTCAAACTTATGTCCTTTATAACTACGCACCGCACAAACCAAATCTACCGGATTAAAATGAGTTCCGTTTTGAAACATTTCCTTCTTCTGCGGATCACTCATATCAATCTGAGAACTTTCCAGAATTTGAAGAGAAATGGTTCCATCCTGATTATAAGCCAAAAATGGTCCCCCACCCGGTTCGCCCACATTCTTTACCATACCGCAAACACGCATAGGACGGTTCAGCTTTTTCTTCAAGTATAAAACAAGTTCTGCATCTTCCAGGTTTTTGGTATCCGGGTTTTTGCAAAATAATTTCTTCTGAACGAATTGTAATACCTCAATAATCTGTTCCCTTGTATACTGTCCACTATCGAGAAGTTCAAGATATTCAAAAGCCTGCTTCTGCAATTTAACGAGTATACCAGCAATCAGCTTTTTATAGCGTACCGTATCTCCTTTTAACTTATCAGGAACAACATTATCAATGTTCTTAATAAATACGATATCAGCATCCAGATCATTCAGATTTTCAATTAAAGCTCCGTGTCCACCCGGGCGGAAAAGTAATTTTCCGTTTTCCCGGAAAGGTTTGTTTTCCATGTCAACTGCTAGTGTATCGGTACTAGGCTTTTGTTCGGAGAAATTTATATTGAAGTCAACGCCATACTCTTTCCCAAAAGCGTCTTTTTTCTTATTAACCAATATCTGAAACAAATCACGATGTTCCTCAGAAACAGTAAAATGTACATTCACTTTACCGCTTTTACCAGTCGCATACATGGCTCCTTCTGCCAGATGTTCTTCCAGTGGAGTACGTACATCTTCCTCGTATTTATGGAACTTCAGCAAACCTTTGGGTAAAGCCCCATAGTTTAATCCGTTCTTTTCCAATAGCAAGCTCACAATGGTTTTGTAATTTCCTTCCTGCATAAGTGTTGGAATGTCTTTTCCTGCAGATTCAAGACAAACGTTATCCAAGTCATTATAGAAAGCAAACTTAGTGATCTTATCAAAAAAAGTTTGCTCGAATTTGGTTTGAGGTTCGGTATAATCAGCATTCAGGAATTCAAACAAATCCTTGAACATTCTGCTGGCAGCGCCGGAAGCCGGCACAAACTTCACAATAGTCTTATAAGCATTCGTATATTCCTTCCAAGCATTCAGATACTCTTCTTGTTCTTCATTGTTTAAGGCTAGGATACCTTTTTCGGTAGAGGCAGCGGCATCAAGTTTCAGATACGGAAAACCTGTTTCAAAATAGTTTAATTGTTCGCTAATCTGTGCTTCCGTAATACCTTTGCGGTTGAGCAATTCTTTGTCTTCTGTAGTAAACATCTTATTTAGATTTATTAGTGATGCCCAAAAATACAAAATACTTATTTACTTCTTATCAAAGAGTAAACAAAAAAAGCTACTTTTACAGTCTAAATCAAACAGCGTAAACAAAGCATACTCAGTTTATGACCAATATTTCATTTTTTACTCCGGAAGAAAAAAAGGAATTATTCCGTTTATATAAAATTCTGATTAAATCTGCTGGTGATAGTATCAATCGGGATGAAACCCGGAAACTCAAAAAATATCTTGTCCAAGCTGAAGAATCCAATCAATTAAAAAGAAATAATTTTGGCATGAATCCTGTGATACGGGACTTACAGACTGCTGTTATTGTTTCAGATGAGATGGGGGTGAAAGGCTCCTGCCTTCCTGGAATCATGCTTCATGAAATCGTAAAAAGCCAGATCATTTCTATTGAGACTGTAAAAAAAGAATTTGGTGATGATGTGGCCAGTATCATTCACGGGTTAGTAAAGACCAATGAGCTATATGCCAAAAGTCCGGCCATTGAATCGGAGAATTTCCGTAACCTCCTGCTCTCTTTTGCAGAAGATATGCGGGTTATCCTTATTATGATTGCCGACCGTGTTAATATCATGCGACAAATCAAGGATATGGGAAATGAAGAAGATCGAATAAAAGTAGCGAACGAAGCTGCTTACCTGTATGCTCCTTTAGCCCATAAACTGGGACTTTATAAGATTAAATCAGAACTGGAAGATTTGTCTCTAAAGTATACTAATCGGGATACTTATTATTTTATTAAAGATAAACTAAACGAGACTAAAGCTTCTCGTGACAGATATATTGCCGCTTTTATCGCACCGATCTCTCAAAAGCTAAAAGAAGCTGGACTAACGTTTGATATTAAAGGAAGGACAAAATCCATACATTCCATCTGGAATAAAATACAAAAACAAAAAACTTCTTTTGAAGGTATATACGATCTTTTTGCCATTCGCATCATTCTGGATTCACAAGAAGATAAGGAGAAGCAGGAATGCTGGCAAGCCTATTCCATTGTGACTGACATGTATCAACCCAATCCGAAACGATTACGCGATTGGCTTTCCATTCCCAAAAGCAACGGCTATGAATCATTGCATATCACCGTTATGGGTCCTGAAGGAAAATGGGTGGAAGTTCAGATACGTACCCGCCGCATGGATGATATTGCCGAACGTGGACTGGCTGCTCACTGGCGTTACAAAGGAGTAAAAGGAGAAAGTGGCCTGGATGAATGGCTCACTTCCGTGCGTGAAGCATTGGAAAATCCAGATAGCGACTCCATGAAAGTAATGGATCAGTTTAAAATGGATCTCTACGAAGACGAGGTCTTCGTATTTACCCCAAAAGGCGATCTTTTTAAACTGGGTAAAGGTGCCACCGTACTTGATTTTGCCTTTCACATCCATTCCAAACTCGGAAGCAAATGTATTGGTGCGAAAGTAAATGGTAAGAATGTTCAGATAAGACATAAGCTACAGAGTGGCGATCAGGTAGAAATCATGACTTCAAACAATCAAACACCGAAGCAAGACTGGCTGAATATTGTAACCACTTCCCGGGCTCGTACGAAAATACGCCAGACACTCAAAGAAATCGCATCCAAACAACATGACTTTGTCAAAGAAACCATCGAACGTAAATTCCGAAACCGCAAGATGGATTACGACGAAGCGGTCATGATGCGTTTAATCAAACGGTTAGGTTATAAAAACGTTACTGATTTCCATCAGGATATTGCCAATGAAACACTGGATGTAAATACCATTCTGGACAAATACATCGAGCAACAAAAGCGGGAAAATGATTCTCACGATGATATCGTTTATCGGAGCGCTGAAGGCTATAACATGCAGACACCAACCGATGAAATTACCGCAAAGGAAGATGTTCTTGTTATTGACCAGAACCTAAAGGGTATTGATTTTAAGCTGGCGAAATGCTGTAATCCCATTTACGGTGATGATGTTTTTGGCTTTACCACCGTGTCGGGAGGAATTAAAATACATCGAACCGATTGCCCCAATGCCAATCAGTTAAGAGAACGTTTTGGATATCGTATTGTCAAAGCCCGCTGGGCAGGTAAAGCGCAAGGTGCTCACTATTCGATTACTTTGCGGGTGGTCGGACACGATGATATTGGTATTGTAACTAACATTACATCTGTTATCTCCAAGGAGAGTGATATTACGCTCCGTTCAATCAGCATAGATTCTAATGATGGACTTTTCTCCGGTATGCTTACTATCATGGTGGGCGATACCGGACATCTTAATGCTTTAATTAAAAAACTCAAAGGGATAAAAGGAGTTATGCAAGTCGACAGAAGCTAACAACTATATGAATAAACCATTTAAAATAAAGGATCGTATTCGAAGTTTCCGATATGCCGGAAGAGGTATCCGTAGTTTCCTTACCAAAGAACACAATGCCTGGATTCATTGTTGCTTTGTTGTTTTGGTAACAGCTGCCGGATTCTTTTTCCAAATAACCAAAGGCGAATGGATCGCTATTATCTTTTGCTTTGGATTGGTTTTAGCTGCTGAAGGATTCAATACTGCTATTGAACGGCTGGTAAACTTAGTTTCCCCTCACAAACATCCTTTAGCCGGTGATGTTAAAGACATTGCAGCGGGAGCCGTTCTGATATGTGCCATTGCTGCGGCTATTATTGGTACTATTATTTTTATACCTTATATATTTAATCCCTGATGAAACACAGATTATTATATCTGAAAACCTTTTTATTGTTATCCTGTTGTAGCCTATTGTTTTTGTCAATGTATGTGGGCCCACCCTTATCTTATTACACAGAGACTTTGCTTAGCTGGAAGCCCGCTACACAATGGGAGGAATCATATCCGTTGGGAAATGGCCGACTGGGAATTATGCCTGACGGAGGTATTGATAAAGAAAGAATCATTATAAATGATATTTCCTTATGGAGTGGTTCTGAAGCCGATTATAGGAATCCGGAAGCATCTGAATACTTACCATTAATCAGGCAATTATTGACGGAAGGTAAAAATAAAGAAGCACAGGATATGATGTACAAACATTTTGTCCCCGCCAAACTTGAGAACGGAGGTACTTACGGCACCTATCAGATATTAGGAAATCTGGATATTGAGTATAGGTATAAACACAATGTTTCATCAACCACCGATTATTCTCGCTTTCTACACTTATATAGTGGAATATCTTATATGAACTTATTAGAAAATGGAAAATCCTATAATAGACGATATTACGTTTCACGAGCTCATGATGTGATTATTATACATTTAACAAGTTCTTCTAAAAGAGATATTTCTTTTCATGCAATGCTTAACCGGGAAGAAAAAGCTTTGGTACGAAGTACAGGGAATACTCTTATTATGGAAGGAACACTGGATAGTGGGAATCCGGAAGAAAAAGGAGTTTCTTACATAGCAGAAGTTGGAGTAAAGGCGATCAAAGGTATAGTTAATATAACCGATAATGGAATTGAAGTATCCGATGCCCAGGAAGCTGTTTTATATATTTCTGCTGCTACCAGCTATAAAAATCCGGATTATAAAGAACAGGTTAATAAGCTCTTAACGGAAGCAATGAATACTTCCTTGGATAAAATTCAAATAGAACATGTAAAGAGCCATCAGGAATTATACAATCGGGCTCATTTATCTATCAAAGGTAAGAGAAGGCCTCTTAATGAAACGACAGATGAACGCATACGTAAATTCCAGGAAGAAGACATTCCTTCCCTGGCTGCACTCTATTATAATTACGGTCGTTATTTATTAATAAGCAGTACGCGTCCGGGCTCACTCCCACCCAATCTTCAGGGTTTGTGGGCAAATACATATTCTACTCCCTGGAATGGAGACTATCATTTAAACATTAATGTCCAGATGAATCATTGGCCGGTAGAACAAGGTAATCTTTCTGAATTGCATTTGCCGCTGATTGAATTAACCAAAGGACTAGTTAAAAGCGGAGAAGCTACCGCCAAAGCATTTTATGGAGATAAAGCTCAAGGCTGGGTAACGCACATGATGACGAACGTCTGGAATTTCACGGCTCCTGGAGAACATCCATCTTGGGGTGCTACCAACACCGGAGGTGCCTGGTTATGTGCCCACTTATGGGAACATTACCTATATAACGGCGATCAATCTTATCTGCAAGAGATATATCCGGTATTAAAGGGAGCTGCTGACTTCTTTTTATCTACAATGATTGAAGAACCCACACATGGATGGCTAGTAACAGCCCCGACTTCTTCTCCGGAAAACAGTTTCCTCTTTGGACCGGAAAAAACTCCGGTTAGTATCTGTATGGGACCAACCATGGATAATCAACTCATACGGGAGCTTTATAGCAATGTCATTGAAGCATCTGAGATTCTGGATACAGATGAGGAATACCGGAATCAACTAGTTGCGGTCAGAGAAAAGCTTCCCCCTCACCAAGTAAGTAAAGACGGATACCTGATGGAATGGCTGGAAGATTATAAGGAAGCTGAAATACACCATCGCCATGTTTCGCATTTATATGGTCTTCATCCCGGTAATCAAATTACACTCACCAAAACACCGGAATTAGCGGAAGCCTGTAAAGTAACACTGAACCGTCGTGGAGACGGAGGTACAGGTTGGAGTCGTGCTTGGAAAATAAATTTCTGGGCCCGGTTAGGAGATGGAGAGCGAGCTTATAAATTGTTCAAAAGTCTTCTTGAACCGGCGTATGAAAAAGATACACCTCAAGAACGCCGGGGTGGTACTTTCCCCAATCTTTTCTGTTCTCATTCACCCTTCCAAATTGATGGAAACTGGGGAGGGACATCTGGTATCAGTGAAATGCTACTGCAAAGTCATGATGGCTTTATTGATTTATTGCCAGCTTTACCCAGTGTATGGCCTCAGGGAAATTTCAAAGGGTTTAAAGTTCGCGGTGGAGGAACCGTTGATCTTACATGGAAAAAGGGAAAAGCAAAATCCGTAACACTAACGGCGAATATCGACAATACTTTCCGTATTAAAGTACCGAAAAATGTTGATAAGGTAAAATGCCGGAATAACAAGAAAAGTATCCTTTCGATGGACGATGGATTTGTGGAAGTGAGGCTGGAAAAAGGAAAAAAGATTAAACTGGAATTTGAATAAATTTGTTTCAGAGAACTAATCTTTTTTCTATCTTTACCACTCGGATTCAATGGTATAATAAAAAACATATATAAACGTATGGAAAACAGAAGTTTAGTTACCATCGCCGATTATTCAAAAGAGAAGATTCTCTATATGATTGAGATGGCTAAGAAGTTTGAAAACTCACCTAACCGGAAACTGCTCGAAGGAAAAGTAATCGCTACCCTATTTTTCGAACCCTCTACCCGAACCAGACTTAGCTTTGAAACCGCAGCTAACAGACTAGGAGCCAAAATCATCGGCTTCGCCGATCCCAAAGCAACCAGCTCTACCAAAGGAGAAATATTGAAGGATACCATTATTATGGTAAGCAATTATGCGGATGTCATCGTAATGAGACATTACCTGGAAGGTGCTGCCCGGTACGCGAGCGAGATCTCACCTGTTCCTGTAGTTAATGCCGGAGATGGAGCTAATCAACATCCTTCCCAAACCATGCTGGACCTGTATTCCATCTACAAGACGCAAGGAACCCTGGAAAACCTGAATATTTATCTGGTAGGTGACCTTAAATATGGAAGAACAGTGCATTCATTATTGATGGCCATGCGTTTCTTCAATCCGACCTTTCATTTCATTGCTCCCGAAGAACTTAAAATGCCTGAAGAATATAAGCTTTATTGTAAAGAACATGGCATTAAATATACAGAGCATGTCGACTTCAACGAAGAAATTATTGCGGAAGCAGATATTTTATACATGACCCGGGTTCAAAAGGAACGGTTCACCGATTTAATGGAATATGAACGTGTTAAAAATATCTATATTCTTCGAGACAAGATGCTGGAGAATACCCGTCCGAACCTTCGGATATTGCATCCCCTTCCCCGGGTGAATGAAATTGCTTACGACGTTGATGACAATCCGAAAGCATACTATTTTCAACAAGCACAAAACGGACTTTATGCCCGTGAGGCCATTTTATGTGATGTGTTAGGCATGACATTAGAAGATATTGGTTAAGTTTTTAAGTTCGCATGCCCTTGAGATGAAGCTAGATAAGCTCAGGACTTAAACTTATAAACTCATCAACTTAAAAAATCAAATTAATGGAAAAGAACAAACAAGCCTTACAGGTTGCTGCTTTGAGAAACGGCACTGTAATTGATCATATTCCTTCTGAAAAACTATTCACTGTAGTTGCTCTACTCAGGCTCGACCGCATGAAGAATAATATTACTATTGGTTTCAACCTGGAAAGCAAGAAGCTAGGGAAAAAAGGAATTATTAAAATCGCAGATAAATTCTTTTGCGATGAAGAAATAAACCGGATTGCTGTTGTTGCCCCCAACGTGAAATTAAATATCATCAAAGATTACGAAGTCGTTGAAAAGAAACAGGTTCAACTGGCAGATCAATTAAAAGGTATTGTCAAGTGTGCCAATCCGATGTGCATTACCAACAATGAACCGATGAAAACTATATTCCGTGTAGTCAACAAGGACAATTGTATCATCCGGTGTCATTACTGTGAAAAAGAACAGAAAAGAGACGAAATCGTTATTATTTAATCTCAGAAATTAGAATACAGAGATTAAGTCGTTAAACATGAGAGATCGCAAGAACTCAAAAACTCAAGGACTTAAATGAAGCAAGATTGGAAGCCCGGTACTCTTATCTACCCCTTACCTGCTGTATTGGTGAGTTGTGGCAATGATGAAAGTGAATACAATATCATTACGGTAGCCTGGGTAGGAACCTTATGTACAAATCCGCCGATGTGTTATATTTCCGTACGTCCGGAACGCCATTCCTATGATATTATTAAAAAGAACATGGAGTTTGTCATTAACTTGACTACGGAAAAGATGGCTTTTGCAACAGACTGGTGCGGAGTACGTTCGGGCAGAGACTATAATAAGTTTGAGGAGGTGAAGTTAACTCCCGGTAAATGCTCCATTGTAAGTGCCCCTTTGATAGAAGAATCTCCTTTATGCATAGAATGCAGGGTAAAAGAGATTATATCGTTAGGTTCGCACGATATGTTTATTGCCGATATAGTAAACATCCGTGCGGAAGAAGATCATTTAAATAAAGACAGCGGAAAACTAGAACTAGCCGAAACCAATCCTTTGGTATATCTGCATGGGAATTATTATGGACTTGGAGGCAAGATCGGTAAATTCGGCTGGTCGGTAGAAAAGAAAAAGACGAAAAAATAAAATGAAACGGCTGATTATTATAGGAATAGTCATATCTTTTTTTGCATTATCCGGGTGGGGTCAAAACAGAGAAAATATATCCAAAGACCCTTTTATAAACTTCGGAGTAAAAGCAGGATTCAACTCTTCTATGTTTACTGTATCGGATTTCAAAATCAGAGACGTTACTATCAATGAGATTCAGAATACTTATAAAATAGGGTATTTCGGTTCTGTTTTTATGAGAATTAATATAGGGGCTCATTATATCCAACCGGAAGCCTCGTATCAAATCAGCCGTTGTCAGATTGGTTTCGATAAATTGGGTTCCCACCATCCCGAACTCGAACCGGATTATGCGTACATTAATTCGAAATTACATAGTATAGAAATTCCTGTATTATATGGATTTAATATTATAAAAAGCGGCCCATACGGGTTATCGGTCTTTGCAGGTCCCAAGTTTAAATACTTATGGAGTAAAAGGAATAAGATTTCTTTTGAAAACCTGGATCAAGAGATTGAAGAGAAGTTGCATCCGCTAAATCTCAGTCTTACTGCAGGTGTTGGGGTAAATATATCCAGGATATTTTTCGATTTTCGTTATGAACTCGGATTGAACAATATATCGAAAGAGGTTAACTATGTGAACCAACCGGAATCACCGGAAAACGGAAGAGACATTGTATTTAATCGTCGTGAAAATGTACTTAGTTTCTCTTTTGGGGTAATGTTTTGATCTTTTTTATCTACATTTGCAAACAGATTAATGTAATTAACTACTATATCCAAATAAAATGAAAAGAGACGATTTAATTTTCGAGATCATCGAAAAAGAGCATCAACGTCAGCTGAAAGGTATTGAGCTGATTGCATCGGAAAACTTTGTAAGTGATCAGGTCATGCAGGCCATGGGGTCTTGGTTGACTAATAAATATGCAGAAGGATATCCCGGGAAACGCTATTATGGTGGATGCGAAGTAGTTGATCAGAGCGAACAACTGGCCATTGATCGGTTGAAGGAAATCTTTGGCGCTGAATGGGCTAATGTACAACCGCACTCCGGAGCGCAGGCCAATGCAGCTGTATTCCTGGCAGTAATGAATCCCGGAGATAAATTCATGGGATTGAATCTTGCTCATGGTGGTCATCTTTCACACGGTTCTCTTGTAAATACCTCAGGAATAATTTACACTCCTTGCGAATATAATGTAAAAAAAGAAACAGGTCGTGTGGATTACGACCAGATGGAAGAAGTAGCCTTGCGTGAGAAACCTAAAATGATTATCGGTGGCGGATCGGCTTATTCCCGCGAATGGGATTATAAGCGTATGCGTGAAATTGCTGATAAAGTAGGGGCCATTTTGTTGGTTGACATGGCTCATCCGGCCGGATTAATTGCTGCCGGACTTCTGGAAAACCCGGTTAAGTACGCTCATATCGTAACTTCTACTACACATAAAACGTTACGCGGCCCTCGGGGTGGTGTAATTCTGATAGGCAAAGACTTTCCTAACCCATGGGGTAAAACAACTCCGAAAGGTGAAGTGAAAATGATGTCTCAATTACTTGACTCTGCCGTTTTCCCAGGTATCCAGGGTGGACCATTGGAACATGTAATAGCTGCGAAAGCCGTATCGTTTTACGAGTGTATGCAGCCGGAATATGTAGACTATCAGAAGCAGGTAAAGAAGAATGCTTCCGTACTGGCTCAAGCCTTGATGGATCGTGGCTTTGATATCGTATCCGGTGGTACAGACAATCACTCCATGCTGGTAGATTTACGTACGAAATATCCGGATCTTACAGGTAAAGTAGCAGAAAAGGCGCTAGTGGCTGCTGATATTACAGTCAATAAAAATATGGTTCCTTTCGATAGTCGTTCCGCCTTCCAAACCTCGGGTATCCGTTTAGGTACCCCGGCTATCACCACCCGTGGAGCTAAGGAAGATTTAATGCTGGAGATTGCAGAAATGATTGAGACCGTACTATCCAATGTGGATAATGAAGAAGTAATTGCTCAGGTTCGCAAAAGAGTAAATGATACAATGAAAGATTATCCATTATTTGCAGACTAAAGAATATATCGAATAATTAAATAAGGCAGGGTGAATTCCAAATCATCCTGCTTTTTTTGTATCAGTTGACCATATCCTGTTTGGTTATCCCAGTTCAATTCTTTGAAAATGCAACCGCTATTTATTTCAAATCCTACCGCAACTCTGGGCAAAGCCAACCGCATTTCAGTCTTGAAAGAACTTCTTCTTTTCTAATCATTCATCCGGCATTCATCTATGGGGTACTCCACAGAAAAACGCTACCTAATATCCGTTAATTGTTGTCTCGATATTTAAAAAAGAATAGTAAAATAATTGAGTAAATTTTTTCTTTTCCATTTATTCTATATCTTAACCAAGATTTCAAAATAAGCTGATTCAGATATTCTCAAATAAATTATAATTAAAATCCTGAGACACATGAAAAAACTATTCGCTGTCTTCCTCTTGGCCACCTGTTCACCCATAGTATTTGCCCAAGATGATTTCCTGAAAATCATGAAAGAGGAAATTAACCGAAATTTTGCAGTTCTTCAACAGCAGCCCACTCCCGCTTATTATCTCAGCTATCGGGTGTATGAAGAAGAAACTTACCACATCCAATCTTCTTTCGGGCAAATTATATACAGTTCGCCCACTAAAAACCGGATGTTACATACAATGGTGCGGGTTGGAAGCCATGAAATGGACAATACACGCGAAATTAAAGTAGATGGTATAGGGGGTTATTACGATGATTTCAGCACAATTAACCTGGTGTTGGATAACAATGCATCGGCTTTGCAAACGGCTTTATGGAAACGAACAGACGAACTATACAAGAATGCGACCAAACAGTATCAGAATGTACTGGCAAATGTGGCTGTTAAAGTGGCTGCAGAAGACCAGTCGGACGACTTTTCCAAAGAAACTCCGGAGAAATATTACGAAAAGCCTTTAAACAGCAAAGATGTATTCCCGGATGCTAAGTTATGGGAAGAGAAATTGAAGAAGTTTAGTAAAGTTTTCTCAGAGAATAAAGATATAATCTATACCAATTGTTTCTTTAATATCACCCTCTTACGGAAATATTTTGTAGATACAGAGGGTGCAGAGATAGCAGAAAATAATCTCGGATATCGTATCTCTCTCAGTGCACAAACCATTGCCGATGATGGTATGGATTTACCTTTATATAAATCCTACTTCGTACATGATTTGAAAGATCTTCCTTCAGACGAAGAAATAATAGCCGACGCACAGGAAATGAGTCAGATGTTAACGGCACTGCGAGTAGCTCCGGTGGCAGAAGCTTATTCTGGCCCTGTACTAATGACTGCCGAAGCATCGGGTGTTTTCTTTCATGAAATATTCGGCCACCGTATTGAAGGAGCTCGTTTGAAACAGGAAACTGATGCACAGACCTTTAAAAAGAAAGTGGGTGAACTGGTATTACCGGAAGACTTTACCCTCTATTTTGACCCGCAAATAAAAACCTATAAAGGCATCCCTTTAAGTGGAAATTATGTATTTGATGATGAAGGTGTACGGGGACAAAAAGTAACTATTGTTGAAAATGGTATCTTAAAATCGTTCCTCATGAGTCGCGTCCCGATTACAGGTTTTAATCGCTCAAACGGGCACGGACGAGGAATGATTTACTATAATCCCGTTACCCGCCAATCTAATATGATTATTGAGTCTAAAAACCCTAAGACAGAAGACGAACTCAGAAAAATGCTCATAGAAGAAGCCAAGCGAACCAACAAAGAATATGGCTATCTCATCGATAAAGTTTCAGGTGGTTTTACCATGACCAGCCGATATATGCCCAATGCCTTTAATGTGATTCCACTAGTAGTATATCGCATTTATGTGGATGGAAGACCGGATGAACTGGTACGAGGAGTTGATCTGGTGGGAACCCCGTTGGCCATGTTCTCCCAGATAAGTGCCTGTGGGAAAAATATAGATGTGTTTAATGGTTATTGTGGGGCTGAATCTGGATCTGTTCCGGTTTCGAGCATCTCTCCTACTCTTTTCGTGAAAATGGTAGAAACACAGAAAAAATCCAAGTCGCAGAATCAACCTCCGATTCTTCCTAAGCCGGGTTTTTCTTCCGATAAATAAGCATCCATCTAAATATCAATCTAAAAAATATAAATAATGAAATCCTTCTATATTAAAGGCGTAATCATCGTCGGTTTTATCCTGATGAGTTCAGGAATACAGGCTCAGGATATCATTCCTATCATTAAAAAGGAAGTCGACAGAAACAAGGCCGAACTAAAAATAGATAAGCTTCAGCGACCTTTTTACATTCGATATCTCGTTGTAGACGGTAAAAACATCAACTTAAGTGCTACGTTAGGTTCCATATATAATTCATCCGAAGGGCCGGAGAAATACGGATATTCTACTCTTTTGGTAGGCGATTATGAGCGTAATAACCTGAATTATATGGACCCGAACATCTATTATCGTATCTATACCTATCCGCAAAGCCTCAGCCTTGAAAATGATCCGGTCAGTATTTCAACCGTTATCTGGAACGATCTCGACAAGCAATACAAAACTGCGGCTGAAGTTTACGAAACCAAACAAGGTATCATCAGCCAGCAACAAAAGCCGGAAGACGAAAAGATACCCGACTATACGAAAACTGATCCGGTCAATATTAAATTGACGTCTACCCCTACCAAGTTTGATAAAGCTTATTGGGAAGATTATATTAAAAAGGCATCTGCGGTCTTCGCGAAGTATCCGGACCTTATAAAATCGGATGTATATTTTACTTTGATGGATCAAACAATATATTACTACGATACAGAAAATAGTCAGTATTCTATCCCTAATCCATACTACAAATTGCATGTATCTTTAGGCACTTTGACTGAAGATGGCCAGGAAGTAGGTGATGATTTATATTTCGAGCACACAACTTTTGAGCAAATGCCCCAACTGGAAGATTTTATTAAAAGCTGTGAGGAGTTTGCAGATTATATCATTCAATTGAAAAATGCTCCATTGATTGATGAAGCCTATACGGGACCGGTATTACTGGAAAAGATGGCATTAGCAGAAGCATTTCAGGCTTACTTCTTTAATTCTGCTTTAATTGCTAAGCAGAAGCCTACCACCAGCGAGGATATGCGTTATTATAATCAATCCGCTAGTGGCGGGAATGACTTTGAGATGATGACTAATAAAAAAATCATTTCCCGTGATTTAACCATCAAATCACTTTCAGGTACTCCGGTTTATAACAATATCAAACTGGATGGATACACCCCGGTAGATGCAGAAGGAGTAGTGCCTGCCAAAGAACTGCTACTCGTAGAAAATGGTGTACTGCGGAATATGCTGAACGGCAGAATACCGACTAAAAATAATCCCGCCAGTAACGGACACATGCGCTTTAGCGTGCATCGAAGAAGCACAGCAGTATCTCCTGGGAATATCCAATTAACTTCTCGTAATACAACTTCCCAGGAGGAATTAAAGAAAAGATTGCTGGCTGCTGCCAAAGAAGAAGATTTAGAATATGCTTATATCATACGCCGATTGAGAGGTAATTCCCCCCTCGCCCTTTACCGGGTTTATCTCAGTGACGGACGCGAGGAATTGGTACGTGGGGCGGCTCTCCCCGATCTTTCAATACGTTCTTTTAAAAGAGTTCTGGGTGCGACAGAGAAAGAGTATTTGTATAATACTTATAGCTACGGCAGTTTTGTTACCTATATCATCCCAGAAGGATTATTAATGGAAGAGTTAGACGTAACCCGTAATAATAACATTACATTTAAGACTCCGTACATCGTTCCTCAACCTCTTGCTATCAAGAAAAGATAGGGTAAAAAGTAAGGATCTAATTCGGAAAAACCATAAGATTCCGAATCAGATCCTTTATTTATTCAGGATAGTTAAAGACTTTCAATATCCCATTTCATGCAAGGCCTTGCACAATTGATCGGCACAGGAAGTAGAACGGGAACCACAACGAATCCCTTCAAGCCGAGACAGAACATCGGTCACCGGCATACCACGCACTAAACGTGAAACAGCCTGCAAGTTACCATTACATCCTCCCCAATAGCTTACTTCTTTAATAATATCATTCTCTACTTCGAGTTCAATAACTGTACTGCATGTACCTTTTGTTTTATACGTATATTGCATTACTCTTCTACTTCTTCAGCAGGCTTCAGATTGGTATATACGTTCTGAACATCTTCATCATCTTCCAACTTTTCTACCATCTTTTCAATCGTAGCCCGCTGCTCATCGTTCACTTCTTTTTCATCTGTAGGAATCCGGGTGAACTCAGAATTTTTAATTTCATAACCATTCTCTTCCAAATACTTCTGTATAGTATTGAATGACTGGAAGTCACCATACAGGGTTATTTCATCTCCCTCTTCATCATAGTCTTCATCAACACCATAATCAATCAATTCAAGAATCAGGTCTTCTGCTGAAACATCCTCTTTTTTGGTAATCGTGAATACAGACTTATGGTTAAACATGAAATCAAGACTTCCGGAAGTTCCCAATGAGCCACCGTATTTGTTAAATACACTGCGTACATTGGCTACCGTGCGGGTTGTATTATCAGTGGCAGTTTCCACTAAAATAGCAATACCAAAAGGGCCGTAACCTTCATATACCATTTCTTTATAGTCTTTCTGGTCTTTGCCCATCGCGTTTTTAATCGCCCGTTCGATATTATCTTTGGGCATATTCTCGCGTTTGGCATTGGCAATAACGGCTCTCAACTGGGGATTATTTTCAGGTTCCGGTCCACCGGATTTAACAGCAATAGCGATTTGCTTGCCTATCCGCGTAAACGTACGAGCCATGTTTCCCCATCTTTTTAGCTTGGATGCTTTTCTATATTCAAATGCTCTTCCCATTATTTTGAGTTTTTAAGTTCTAAGTTATTAAGTTTTACTTCTGTCAAAAGCATTCAAAGAGTTATCGGAGTTTGGCTTCCAGTCTGGTTTCAAAGTTCCTGACCATTTTAGCCATAATCTTATCAATAACTTTATCGGTAAGCGTCTGCGTTTCATCCTGTAACAAGAAGCTTACTGCATATGACTTCTTGCCTGCTTCCAGATTCTTACCTTCGTAAACATCAAACAGAGAAACTTCACGCAGTAATTTCTTTTCAGTTTCGTAGGCAATCTTTTCAATTTCGGCGAACTGTACCTTCTTATCAATTAATAAGGCTAGGTCTCGTTTAACAGCCGGGAACTTAGACAGTTCTTTATAGGATATTTTCACAGAGCGGATAGCTTTCATCAGTTCTTTCCAGCTCAACTCTGCAAAATAAACTTCATTATCCAGATCGAAAAAGTTGGTATTTTTTTTAGATACCACACCAAAAGTACCTAATCTTTTGCCACCCCTTGTATTGACAGACAAAGCAGTTGAATAAATATCATCTCTTAAATTACCCACAACCAAATCCTGAAGGTTCAATCCCAGACGAACAAAAATATTCTCCACATAAGCCTTCAATTCATATACCGAACTACTTTCATCGGCATGGGCCCAGGAATTTGAAACTTTCTTTCCCGTAATCCACATACCCAGATGAAGTTCTTCCCGGTAAGCGGCTAAAGGTTTCTCAGAACCTTTTTTTGATTGATCAAAATAATAGCAGTTACCAAATTCAAAGAATTTAAGGTCTGCATTCTTCCGATTAGCATTGTAGGCAATACTTTCCAACCCACCAAACAAAAGTGTCTGGCGCATACTGTTTAAATCTGCACTTAACGGATTTAACAACATCACCAGATTACTGGCCGGATAAGTTTCCATTCCTTCATAGTAAGCAGCCCGTGTCAGAGAGTTATTCATAATCTCGCTGAATCCACCACCTACCAGTTGTTCTGAAACCAGATTTTGCAGTTTGTAAGACTTATCTTCTTCGCCTTTAATTGTCAGACTGGATTTGAGTGTCTCTGAGATTTCCACATTGTTATATCCATAGATACGAAGAATATCTTCAATCACATCCACATCCCGTTGGACATCCACCCGATAAGGAGGAACCTCCAGTGTCAAACCGTCATTTGTTTCCTTCTGGATTTTCATCTCCAGACTGGTGACAATATTCCGAACTGTTTCAACAGGAATTTCTTTTCCGATCAGTGAATTTATTTTGTTATAACTCAATTCTACGATAAAGTCTTGTATCGGTTGATTATAAACGTCCTTTATTTCAGAAGAAATGGTTCCTCCGGCAAGTTCTTTTACCATCATTGCCGCAAGCTTCAGGCAATAAATGGTATTATTAGGATCAACGCCTCTTTCAAACCGGAACGACGAGTCGGTATTTAATCCATGCCTGCGAGCCGTTTTACGTACCCAGGTAGGATTAAAATAAGCACTCTCAATAAACACATTTTTGGTTTCTTCTGTTGCACCGGATTCCAATCCACCAAATACACCGGCAATACACATTGGGGCTTCCTTACTACAAATCATCAGATCCCGTTCGGATAGTTTGCGTTCTACCCCATCCAGTGTTATAAAAGGCGTGCCTTCGGGAAGAGTTTCCACAACCACTTCATTTCCAGCTATTTTATCTGCATCAAAACAATGCAATGGCTGTCCGAATGCATGGAGTATATAATTGGTGATATCTACCACATTATTGATCGGTCTCATTCCGATCAGGCGTAACTTATCCTGCAACCAGTCTGGGCTCTCTTTTACTGTTACTCCTTTAACGGTTACACCGGCATAACGCGGGCATGCTTCTTCATTGACAACGGTTACGTTTATATCAAGATCGTGATTGTCAACAGCAAATTCATCTACAGAAGGTTTGGATAACTGAGCTTCATAACCGTTTTGAATAAGATAAGCATATAAGTCACGAGCAACTCCATAATGGGAACTTCCATCTACTCTATTGGGAGTAATGTCAACTTCCAGTACAAAGTCACTTTTGATATTGTAATAATCCTTGGCCAGTGTTCCAGGAATGGCATCCGCAGGTAAAACGATAATACCAGCATGGTCAGTACCAATACGAATTTCATCTTCGGCACAAATCATCCCATTGGATTCTACCCCACGGATTTTAGATTTCTTAATTGTAAAGCTATCATCACCACTGTATAGCACCGCTCCTACCGTTGCTACAACGACCTTTTGTCCAGCTGCAACATTGGGTGCTCCACATACGATTTGTACAGGTTCTCCCGTTCCCAGGTTAACAGTAGTGATATGTAAATGGTCTGAATTAGGATGATCTATACAAGTCAGAACTTCACCGATCACTAGCCCTTCCAATCCTCCTTTAATGGTTTGAACTTCATCCACACCACCTGTCTCCAGACCAATCGAAGTGAGTGCGGCTGCAACTTCATCAGGTGTCAGATTGAAGTTGACATACTCTTTCAACCAATTATACGAGATATTCATATTATATAGTTTTTATTGTTTTCAAAAAACGACTGGCAAAGTTAATAAGTTTTTTGGTTAGATCGGGAATATTCTTATAGAAAAAGCATCTCGATAGCAGGTGTTATCAACTACGAGTAAAGGGATAATACGTTCAAAAACAAACCCATAAATTATTTCACTTTAATTTGTATTTTTTCAAACAAACCATTCGATTGCGTTGTTTTTTTCTTTTATCAATATGAAATTACTTTTATATTTGCACCTCAATAGCATGAAATTAATATAAATTAATCTAACAACTTAAATTATTACATCAAATGAAACGATTTTTAATTTCCGTAAGCTTATTATTATCCGTAATTATGGTGAAGGCTCAAACGGATGAGCAAGGCTATGAAGATGGAAAATGGGTACTGAAGGGAGTAACAGGTATAAATATCTCGCAGAGTTCTTTCAGTAACTGGTCTGCGGGTGGTGAGAATTCATTGGCCGGGAATATTTTCTTAAATGGTTCCTTAGTTAGAAAAAGTGGTAATTGGTTATGGCAGAACACATTAGTTCTGGATTATGGTTTATCGAAAACAAAATCGACTGGTAACCGGAAAACAAGTGATGTTATTAATTTTGCCACTCAATTGGGTTATACAACTGATAATAAATGGTTCTATACCATCATGGGAGACCTTAAAACCCAATTTTATAAAGGTTATAACTATCCGAATAAAGATGTATACATCTCTAAATTCTTTGCTCCGGCTTATTCCAATATTTCTTTGGGTATGGAGTACCGTCCGAAAGCAAATTATTCCATCTATCTTTCTCCCGTAGCAGGTAAAATGACATTTGTCACGGATGATTTACTCTCTGATTCTGGAGCTTTTGGAGTTGATCCGGGAGATAAGTTCAAAGCTGAATTCGGTGCTTACTTTAAAGCCCGGATGGAACAAACCATTATGGAAAATGTAAACCTGGTTACAACGGCAGATTTTTTCACTGCATACGATAAATCATTCGGAAATGTTGATATCAACTGGGATGTTTTAATTAGTATGAAAATTAACAAATTCCTTTCTGCAAATATAAATACAACACTTCAATACGATGATGATGTAAAATATATTAATAGCGCGGGAGAAAAGGAAGGCCCCAAAGTGCAATTCAAAGAAATCATAGGGGTAGGCTTAAGCTATAATTTTTAAAAGAGAGATACAGAAGGAAATGCTATATGACTCCCGGTGTTATTTCAACAAATTGGGTATGACATATAGCATTTTCTTAATATGATTCATGTATTCACCCGATCCATCTTCTTATTGAAAAACATCTTTCCCCAATCATTTGTTCCTCTTACATGGCTTTATTCTTTTGCCCACATATATACTTCCAAGCTTGGAACCCCAGAAAAGAACAACCGATCATAAAAAAAGAATTTACAACTAGTAAAATTTCAACTTGACATTTTTTTGCCTAAGAAATCGAAAAAAAACAGATTGAATTTGTTTTTTATATCATTATATATTTTATATTTGTATACATAATACAATTAATAGTAAAAACCATGGCTGAATTTTACAACAAATCACGATTGATTTTACTTTTATTTTCTCCCCTAAGAATATTCATTTCTTTACATTCGCAGGAAGCATATTATAGCATCTCATCTAAACTCAATATTTACAAATACTCGAATCTTTCGGCTTTCGATCTATTATTTGAAAATGCTAAAAGTCCACCTTACGCTGAATTAGCACAAGTCAAGGAAGAAGTAGAAAAAGGTATACTTAATAGATAAAGACTTTCTTTCCAAGGACATAACCTCAACACTCCCCAAAGAAGTTAAGATTCTTGGCTTATTTATCAGGAATAGTCTTCGGATTATTCCTGATTTATAAGATGTACTCAAAGGTATGTGGCCTGAATCTGTTTCATTCTTAACACTCTCTAAATTCATCTCTCCTTCTGAACTATTTCTTACCGGAGATGTTCTTTTAGAAGAAACTATAAAAATAAAAAAGATGAATACAATAGAGGAACAAAAACATCCGGTTCCGGTGCAACAAATCAGACCGGACGATTCAGTGGAGAGTATTGAGAAACCGGCTACTCCTGAGGAAATGGATGAAGCCGTAATAGAAATAAACCCGGATGCAAACAGCATGAATAGCAGAGGATAATCCCCTGCTATTTTTTTATCTTATTTATCAGCCTCATCGATGCCATTCACCTCAATAATATCTCCATAAGGAGGTATCTGAGGGCGACGCCTGGTAAACATGAACCAGTTTACCAACTCGGCAGCGGCATATACCAGACAGGTAATTCCGATAATGATAAAGGCGGTATGACGCGCGGTGGTAGGATCAAACAGAATAACTACCCCCATGATAAGAATCAACGTAGGTACAATAAAGAAGCCACCCGGTACAGCCATCCACCGGCGGGTAACTATTAAGGAATATACCTGCTGAATACCGGCTACAACCAGGATAACGCCCAATAATATCATTAATATATCTGCAAAAAATCCAGGCATAATTACCAGCCAAAGACCAAACAGCAGACTACCCACAAATTCCAGAGGAAAACTTTTGCTTATTCCTGCTTTATTATTGGCTGTGAAATACTTCACCAAACCAATGATGCCGGGTATCATAAATAATACACCAATGGTTATTACCAAATAATCTCCGGCCATGTCGGGCCAGATAACTAGTACCAACCCGATGATGATAGCCACAATAACACGTATTAAAGATTGATTCATAATCTATACTTTTATTTTATTTCTGTAATTAACTAACTCAGACCTTCTATCTCCCCATTCACAATGTCGATATGCTTTGCTTGGGGTTCTTTCGGAAGTCCGGGCATCCGAAGAATCTCTCCGGCAATAGCCACAATCATCTCCGCGCCATTATTAATAACAATATCCGTGATGTGTAGTTCAAAATCCTTGGCAACTCCGTATTCTTTCGGATTGCCGGAAAAGGAATATTGGGTTTTGGCAATACAAACAGGGTAATGGCAAATTCCCATCTTCTCAATGAGTTTCAACATCTTCCGGGATTTACTGCTGTAGGTAACTAACCCGGCTCCGTAGATGTGGGTCGCTATCTTGGTTATCTTCTTTACGGTATTATCGTCATCATTGTAGGTAAAACGAAGGCTTTCAGATGGGTTGTTTTCAATGGTATCTACCACGAGTTGGGCTAGATCAATGGCACCTTCTCCGCCTTCTGTAAATGCGTTGTTGATAGCAAACCCTACTTCTTGTTCTGTGCAATGCTGGCGTACCAGTTCGATTTCTTCGTCTGTGTCACCGGCATATTTATTGAAGGCAACAACAATTGACTGACCAAACGAACGGATATTCTCAATATGCTTATCCAGGTTCTTAAATCCTTCGATGATCCCTTTTTCGTTGGGTTCCTTGATATCAGCTACATTTACGCCGCCATGCATTTTCAGGGCCTGAAGGGTTACAACCAATACAGTAAGCGAGGGTTGCAGTCCGGCCTTCCGGCATTTAATATTGTAGAATTTCTCAGCTCCCAGGTCGGCACCGAAACCAGCCTCTGTCACTACATATTCTCCATACGTGAGGGCCATCTTGGTAGCCAAGATGGAGTTGCATCCATGAGCAATGTTAGCAAAAGGCCCACCGTGAACAAAAGCTGCCGTGTTCTCGGTGGTTTGCACCAGGTTGGGATTGATGGAGTCTTTCAGTAAGACGGTAATGGCTCCTGCTATACCGAGGTCTTTGACGGTGAAGGGTTCGTCATCGTATGTAAATCCTAATAAGATGTTTTCTACCCGGCGCCTCAGATCCTGTTGATCTTTGGCAAGGCACAGAATGGCCATGATCTCGGAAGCTGTGGTGATGTCGAATCCGCTTTGATGGGTAATGCCATTGGTTTTTGGTCCCAGACCTACTACTATTTCCCGCAAAGAACGATCATTGACATCGAGTACGCGCTTCCATACGACGTTTTTCAAACCAAAATGGGCCTGATTCTGATACAGGTAATTATCCAGCAAAGCGGTAATCATATTATGGGCGGAGGTAATCGCATGAAAATCGCCTGTAAAGTGCAGATTGATCTTTTCCATAGGTAATACCTGTGCATATCCACCTCCGGCTGCCCCTCCTTTCATGCCGAAGCAAGGGCCTAAAGATGGTTCGCGCAAGGCAACGATGGCCTTTTTACCGATTTTATTCAACCCCAGGGTTAAACCGATGGAAACAGTCGTTTTACCAATTCCGGCCTTTGTCGGAGTAATGGCGGTGACCAGGATCAGTTTGTTTGCCTGTACTTTTTCTTCGTTAATAAGTTCGATGGGTATCTTGGCAATATAGCGTCCGTAGTTCTCTACCGAATCACGGGGGATATCGATGGATTCAGCTACTTGCTTTACCTTTTTCAACTCGATGCTACGGGCTATTTGAATATCAGATTTCATGTTACTATCATTTTTTGCGGAAAGATACAAATTTAACAAAAATCTTCTATGATTGTTTGAGAAAAAAGGAAGTAAACAGATTAAAACAGAAAGGTGTTTTTTAGTTGAGCAAAACGATTACAGATTATTTCAGATGAATTAATTTTCATATAAAAATATAATGAGGATTATTTCTCTACCTGACATTCTTTATTGCTAATAATACATTCTGTATAACAGTTAATTACATACATAAATCTAACAGAATACTACAGCATTAAATACTTGCTATAATCACACAAAATAGTCCTATTTCATACACCGTAAAGCACGGTACAGTAAAGAGGAGAAAAGAAGAGTAAAATAAAGTAGAGTAAAGAAAACACTACTGCTACTACTGTAGCATTTAAAAAGAGCAGCAGCAGTAGATTGCCTTGATTAAATAATATGAGTAAAATGCTACCGGCATTCCTGTCAACTGCTACCAGGATTTAAGGTAAATACAACCGGCGCCAGATTGAAACAGAAGCAGGCGACTGTTATTAATTGTTAATAAATCAACCAATGACCCGTTTCTTGCCTATTCTTGCCTGCGCCAATTTCGGGCCCTGTATCTTTGTTACCGGATAATTAATCAACCATCCTCGTTCTTTGACATGTTTACATACAGCTCGTTTAAGGCTACTGATTATCAGGCATCACTGCCTTCCATAGCCAGCATTTCCTGTACCACCTGCACTGCTGTCTCTACATTCGGAACCGATTTTATCAGCATGGAGCGTTTGCCGTTCTTCTCCCGCAAATCGCAACGTCGCGGATACTTCATCATATAGCTGATCAGCTTGCCAAACGCGGCACTTTTGAAATACGGACTTTCCGGATTGGAAACCAGAAACAGAGTCATCCGGCCTCCTTTGAGGAAGATCTTCTCCACTCCCAAACGGGCCGCAATGCGACGCAAAGGAACCACCCGGAGTAACTCTTGTGTTTCGACAGGCAACGGACCAAAACGGTCTTCCAATCGGGTGCGGAAGGCTTCTACGTCCAAGTCGAGAGTAAGTTTGTCCAACTCCCGGTAGAGCAACATACGCTCACTGCTTCCGGTGACGTAGGTATCGGGCAACAGCAATTCGAGGTCGCTTTCGATGGTAGCCTCTTCCACAAATTCTTCTCCGGCGATTACACCGCTGGAGTCGACTTCCTGGGCATAGAGTTCGGAGAATTCATCGGTTCTGAGTTCCTTCACGGCTTCGGTTAGTATCTTCTGGTAAGTTTCGTATCCCAGGTCGGAAATGAATCCGCTTTGTTCGGCTCCGAGCATGTTTCCGGCTCCCCGGATATCCAAATCCTGCATGGCTATGTGGATACCGCTTCCGAGGTCGGAGAAGTTTTCAATGGCCTGCAAACGGCGGCGTGCTTCCGTGGTAAGACTGCTCAGTGGTGGTGCCAGCAGGTAGCAGAATGCCTTCTTGTTGCTACGCCCTACCCGTCCGCGTAACTGGTGCAGATCGCTCAATCCGAAGTTTTGCGCCTGGTTGACGATGATGGTATTGGCATTCGGTATGTCGATACCACTCTCAACAATCGATGTGGAAATCAGTACATCGTAATCGTAGTTCACAAATCCCATGATGACTTTTTCCAGTTCAACCGGTTCCATTTGTCCGTGTCCGATGGCGATGCGGGCATCCGGGATATGGCGAAGAATCAGGGTTTTCAGTTCCGGCAGATTGGCAATCCGGTTGTTGACGAAGAAAATCTGTCCGTTGCGGCTCATTTCAAAGGCAATGGCATCGGTGATAACTTCCTCGTTGAACGTATGTACTTCCGTTTGCACCGGATACCGATTGGGCGGAGGCGTAGAGATAACGCTTAAATCACGGGCACCCAGCAGCGAGAATTGCAGCGTTCGCGGAATGGGGGTTGCCGTCATGGTGAGCGTATCTACATTCACTTTCATCTGGCGGAGTTTTTCTTTCACGCTTACACCAAACTTCTGCTCCTCGTCGATGATTAGTAAGCCCAGGTCTTTAAATTGCACATCTTTGCCCAGGATGCGGTGCGTACCGATCAGGATGTTTACGTCTCCATCCTTCAAGCCTTTCAATACAGCTTTGGTTTGAGCAGCAGTACGGGCACGGCTTAAATATTCCACCCGGCAGGGGAAATCTTTCAATCGTTCTTTGAACGTTTGGAAATGCTGATACGCCAATACGGTTGTTGGAACCAGCACGGCCACCTGTTTGTTATCGGTAACTGCCTTAAAAGCAGCACGAATGGCAATCTCTGTTTTCCCGAAACCCACGTCACCGCAAACCAACCGATCCATCGGGATAGGTCGCTCCATATCCTGTTTAACTTCGGTGGTAGCCTTGCTCTGGTCGGGTGTATCTTCGTAGATAAAGCTGGCTTCCAGTTCGTTCTGCATAAAGCTGTCGGGACTATAAGCAAAACCTTTTTCCTGTCGGCGTTGCGAATAAAGTTTAATCAGGTCGCGGGCAATGTCCTTAATCTTGCTCTTGGTACGTTCTTTCAACTTTTCCCAGGCACCGGTTCCGAGTTTGTTCAGTCGGGGTGGTTCTCCTTCCTTGCCTTTGTACTTCGATACCTTGTGTAGCGAGTGAATGGAAACAAAAACCACATCCTCGTTCTGGTAAACCAGCTTGATCACTTCCTGGGTAGTATCGCCGTTCGGAAGTCGGACCAATCCGGCAAACCGCCCTACCCCATGATCGGTATGTACCACGTAATCACCAGGTATAAACTGGTTCAGTTCTTTCAGGGAAAGAGCCACTTTACCGGAACGAGCCTTATCGCTTTTCAGGTTGTACTTATGGAATCGGTTGAATATCTGATGATCGGTGAAAACGCAGATTTTCAGTTGGTTATCTGCAAAACCTTCGTGCAGTGTCCGTTCTACCGGAGTGAAAGTTATCTGATCGTTCCGGTCTTCAAAGATGGCACGGATACGATCGGTTTGTTTCTTGCTGTCACTGCAAATATAGAGGGTATAACCTTTGGCCAAATACTCCTTGAAAGAAGCGGCTACCAAGTCGAAATTCTTATGATAGATGGGCTGAACGGAAGTATCAAAACTCAGGGTTGCTTCGGGTGTTCCGGTAGGCTTATTGCCAAACTCCACCCGCCGGAAGTCGAGGGCTTTCCGTGTAAAGGTCTTCCCGTCAATGAGCAAGGAACGCAGTTTATCAGCCTGTACGGCAAGCTCTTTGATCTCATCTTCATTCTTGAGAGTAACGTTCTCGTTGACTTCATTCTGTATGGCCTGAATGCGCTCTCCCAACCAGAAGAAGTCACGGATAGCAAGTACGGTTTCTCTGGGAATGAAATCCAGAAAGGAGATGTTTCCATCGGATACCATCGCCAAGTCGGGTACAATGGCTATGGATTCTTTTCTGTCTTTGGAAAGCTGGGTTTCCACTTCGAAGGTTCGGATACTGTCTACCTCGTCGCCAAAGAAGTCGATACGATACGGGTACTCGGAGGAGAATGAGAAAACATCGATAATACTTCCCCGAATGGCGTATTGGCCCGGTTCGTAAACGTAATCTACGTACTGGAAATCGTAACTTTCGAGTACTTCGCGAATGAATTCCGTATCCACTTGTTCACCCACATGGAGTTTCAGGGTTTTATCATTCAGTTCTTCCTGAGATACCACCTTCTCCGCCAGCGCATCGGGATACGTAACCACGTACAATGCTTTGGCATCCTTCTGCATCCGGCTCAATACTTCGGTGCGAAGAATCTCGTTGGCAGCGTCTTTTTGTCCGTACTTTACCGCCCGCCGGAATGATGAAGGGAAAAATAATACCTTATCAGTTCCCAATACTTGCGTAAGGTCATGGTAAAAGTATCCTGCTTCTTCCAGATCGCCGAGTACAAACACAAAGGGATGCTCCGAGGCAGTTACCTGGGTGGAAAAAAACAGAGACGCGCAAGAGGCATGCATCCCCCCGCAATATATATGTCGGATAGTTGAATCTTTCAAAATCGTAGCAAACGCTCCGGCATTAGGGTGACCGGCGTATTGCTGCTGAAGTTCGGTTATGGTCATATCTTTCTGGTGGTATCCGCTTAATGGCATAAATTTCCTGCAAAAGTACTAAATTATACTTACTTTTGTACCTGATGCTTTTTAATAAAAAGAAATATGCTACATTTGTTCACATTATGTATGTTAATTGAATAGTCGAATGTGTGATCGTTTAGTTATTATTCCGACTTACAATGAGCGTGAAAACATCGAAAACATTATCCGCGCCATCTTTAAGCTGGAAATACTTTTTCATATTCTTGTCGTTGAAGACAACTCCCCCGATGGAACAGGGCAAATCGTTAAAAGCTTACAACAAGAATTTCCGAACCAACTTTTTATTCTCGAAAGGAAGGAAAAAGCAGGGCTAGGTACAGCCTACATCGCGGGATTCAAATGGGCGTTGCAACACCACTACGAGTATATCACTGAAATGGACGCTGACTTCTCTCACGACCCCAAAGACTTACCTAAACTCTATAAAGCCTGTGCCGAAAAAGGTGCAGATGTATCCATCGGTTCGCGGTATGTGAAAGGCATCAGTGTGGTTTACTGGCCCATGGGCAGGGTGATGCTCTCCTATTTTGCTTCACGCTATGTGCGTTTTATTACACGTATTCCCGTGCAGGATACCACTGCCGGCTTTGTGTGTTACCGCCGGGAGGTGCTCGAAACCATCGGACTGGATAAAATACGCTTTAAAGGTTACGCCTTCCAGATTGAAATGAAGTTTACCGCCTACAAATGCGGTTTTACGATAAAAGAAGTTCCGGTGATCTTCGTCAACCGCGAACTGGGAACTTCCAAAATGAACAGCAGCATCTTTGGCGAAGCCGTATTTGGCATTATCAGCATGAAGATAAAAAGCTGGTTCCAAAAATACCCACAAAAGAAAT
Organism: Bacteroides sp.; assembly: GCA_021201335.1. Taxonomy (GTDB): domain Bacteria; phylum Bacteroidota; class Bacteroidia; order Bacteroidales; family Bacteroidaceae; genus Bacteroides. Next base: position 90,066 of record JAJQFD010000016.1, read on the forward strand.
GAAACGTACCCTACTCAAAAATGCTCTGATCGTTAATGAAGGACAGGTTCAACCTGGCTCTCTCGTTATTGAAGGAGAAAAGATAGCTGAAATCTTACCCGATGGTCAGCAACCATCAACACCCTGTCACGATGAAATCGACGCTCATGGATTCTATCTGATTCCGGGGGTCATCGATGAACACGTACATTTCCGTGATCCGGGTTTAACCCACAAGGCTGATATCTTTACCGAAAGCCAGGCAGCCGTAGCTGGCGGGGTGACTTCCATTATGGATATGCCCAACACCAATCCGCTGACGGTAACCCTCGAAGCACTGACCGATAAGATGGAACTATTGAGCCAAAAATCACTGGCCAACTATTCCTGCTACCTGGGAGCAACCAACAAAAACTATACATTATTCAACCAGCTGGACCCACATACCGTCTGCGGAGTTAAACTCTTTATGGGCTCCAGCACGGGTAACATGTTGGTAGATGATCCTACCGGATTGCTGCATATCTTCCATGGAACCGATTTACTGATAGCCGCCCATTGTGAAAGCCAGGAGATCATCCAAGCGAACGTGGAGAAATTCAGGAAGCAATACAATATCCAGCCGGGAGACTCTGGTGATATTCCTTTAAAACATCATCCGGATATCCGTTCGGTCGAGGCTTGTTATAAATCATCCAAACTAGCAGTCGACTTGGCTCAAAAGAGCGGTGCCCGTCTGCATATCCTGCATATATCTACCGCCAAAGAGCTTGAATTGTTCCGCAATGATCTTCCGTTAAGTCAGAAACAAATCACTGCCGAAGCTTGCACACCGCACTTGGTCTTCACTTCCGATGATTATGAGACGTACGGTACCCGCATCAAATGTAATCCGGCCATCAAAGCCGAATACAACCGGGAAGCCATCCGGCAAGCCGTCAACAACGGATTGATTGATACCATCGGAACCGACCATGCTCCTCACCTCCTCTCCGAGAAAGAAGGCGGTGCCTTAAAAGCGATGTCTGGTATGCCTATGATTCAGTTTTCGCTCATTGCTCTGCTGGACCTAACCGACCAGGGAGTTTTTACCATAGAAACGCTGGTGCAGAAAATGTGTCATGCTCCGGCGGATCTTTACCAGATCAATAACCGCGGTTATCTCCGTCCCGGATACCAGGCTGATTTAGTATTGATAAACCCCAACAGTTCTTTCGATCCCACCGAACATATTCTCAGCAAATGCCAGTGGACACCGCTAAAGAAAAAGAACTACCGTTGGGAAATAGATAAAACGTTTGTAAACGGACACCTGGTTTATGCCGACAGGCAAATCGACGAATCATACCGGGGACAAGCCTTGCGATTCCGATGATAACCAGTTACGCTATCCATGAAGTAACATCCTACATCGACTGGGTGTACTTCTTCCACGCATGGGGATTCCAGCGTTGTTTTGCTGCCATTGCCAATATTCACGGATGCGACGTCTGCCGGGCTACCTGGCTGACTACCTTCCCGGAAGAAGACCGGGCCAAAGCCGCGGAGGCCATGCAACTATTCAAAGAAGCCAACCGAATGTTAAACCAACTAGATCAGGATTATAAAACACACAACATCCTGATGCTTTGTGAAGCCAACTCCGAAGGAGATAATCTCTGGCTAAACGGCATTGAGCTTCCTCTGCTCCGGCAACAAACCAAAAGCCGGAAAGAGGAAGCTTTCCTCTGCTTAAGTGATTTTGTTCGTCCGCTCTCTTCGGGTATTAAAGATGAAGTGGGCGTATTTGCTTCCAGTGTTGACCCAGAAACAGAACAACTGTATCTGGATGACCCTTACAAACGAATGTTGGTTCAAACCTTATCCGACCGTCTGGCAGAAGCCACCACGGAAAAGATGCACCGCGATCTTAAAAGAAATAGAAACGCGGATTGTATCCGGCCGGCAGTAGGCTACCCTTCCCTGCCCGACTTATCGGTTAACTTCATCCTGAATGAAATCATTGACATGAAGCGGATTGGCATTACCTTGACTGAAAACGGAATGATGCGCCCGCACTCGTCTGTATCGGGATTGCTGTTTTTTCATCCGGCAGCCCATTATTTCCCGGTGGGTAAAATCGGGGAAGATCAACTGAAAGATTATGCAAACCGCCGGGGCATGGACATCGAAATCATGAGAAAGTATTTGTCGGGCAACTTAGCACCTGCGTAACTTCCATCCCATACCTACTATACATTCTTTTAATTTATTCCTTTCTTTTGTGATTTTCATACGCTAAACACGACTTATCAAACAAATGCACTCGAAAAGCACCATAAGTGATCGGCTGGAACAGGAATTCCTGTCAACCATCAAAGAGTATGAGCGGGTAATATATAAAGTCTGTTACTTATATACTACTCCTCATATCACATTGAGTGACTTGTACCAGGAAACCATCATTAACTTATGGAGAGCTTATCCAAAGTTCAGGCACGAGTGTAAGATTTCGACTTGGATTTACCGTATTGCATTGAACACTTGCATCAGCTTTATCCGGAAGCAAAAAAACATTCCGGAGATTGTTACCCTCACACACGAGGTTAACAGCATTATGGAAGAACAGGATGCCCTGCAAAGCATGCTTAAGGAGCTTTATTTACTCATTAACAGGCTGGGGCAACTGGATAAGTCTATTATTCTGCTCTATCTCGAAGAGAAAAGCTACGAAGAGATAGCAGAGATTACCGGCCTAACCTTGACGAATGTTGCCACCAAACTGAGCCGGATCAAAGATAAACTCAGGAAAATGAAGAATGAAAATGACAAATAATATGGAACTGGATGATTTAAAGAAGACATGGAATGTGCTAGACAAACAGTTGCAAAAGGAAAACCTACTGGATGAAAGTCAGGTAGCAGAACTGATTACCCAACACAAAACCGGTGCCAGTAAGGGCATCAACCGCATCCGTCGTTGGCAAAAACTCTCGGTTGCAATTGGTATTTGCGTGCTTTTGTTGATGGTACTGGTAGTTGCCTTTTCATCGTCGCTGTCTACCTTTGGCTATCTGAATTCCAAAGTTTATGCTCTTCTTATATTCCTCGTATTCACCGTCATCGGTGGAATGTGGTGGGACATTAAAACGTATAACATGATCCGGAAAATCCGCGTCGATGAAATGCCGGTTGTTACGGTCATTAAGCAGATCAATACCTTCAAAAAATGGATGCGGTATGAGCTGATCATTGTTTGCGGCTGGGTAATCATATTCTTTGCCCTGTATTACTGGAACATGGGTCTTTACCATCAGCCATTCATCAACCAACTCCTGCTGATCTCTGTATTCCTGGCCATTACCTTCGCCCTTGTGTTCCTGGTTTATAAAAAACTTATTTATAATAACCTGGAAGATGTACGCCGGAATTTGAATGACCTGAAAGATTTGTCATAATAATATATAATCGCCACAGTTCCCAGCATACAAAGGAAGCTACAGATGATGGACCCTTCAAAACCAAAGCTTCCACCGTTGAGGATATTCGGTTCGGGAAGATTGAGGGTAAGTACAGACGGAAACATATTGGAACCACTGACTCCAAATCCCAACACAGAACCCTGAATCCAGTTCCAGGCAGTATGCAGAACGATCGGGAACCATAAATTCCGGGTGTACATATAAGAAGCTCCCAACAGTAATCCGGCAAGGAACAGGTTGAAAAGCGAAAAGAAGGTCACATTGTCATTGAAAGCATGCAACAAAGAAAAAACCAGGGAAGCAATAGCCAGGGAGGCAAATCTATTGAGTTTTGTCATCAGTAATCCCTGGAAATATCCTCGCATCATGACTTCTTCCATGGATGCAGCAATAAAATAAAACAATAGACTACCGAAAAAGGCCAATCCATTGAATTGAACGGATGTAATTTCCACCGCTCCCAATCCCAGAGATAAACCAAAACCAATTACATATAAAACTGTGGCAAACATAAATCCGGCAATGCAATCTTTCCAACGTCCTTTTATACTAAAACCGATTGAAGAAACCGGACGACGATCCAGTACTTTCGTAAAAAAGATAGCACAAGCAGTCACAGAAGTCAGAGATATCAGAGATTGCAGACATTGCCATCCTATCCTTGCTGCCATCGACTCTGGTTTAGGAAGAAAATATAACGGTGACATTAATACTCCCATGACAACCACACAGGAAATCATATATAATACCAATGACGCCCATATAGGCACCAATGGCTTGGTAGATTGTGGAGAAGTTTCGTACATAGGGATTCTTTTTTAGTTGTAATATACAAAAGAACAAAAAAACATCTCTTCATCAAAAGTTATTGACTTACATTTTCACTATAAATAAAAGTATGCCGCTACCTATGCCGCTACATTCTATCACTTTCTTCGGTTTTTATCCTTTGTGGGTTTACGTATTAGAATTATTTTCCCTAAGTTTGTGTACTTAAAAACCAGCTTACCTAAAGCTGTTTAATTGTATCAATCCTTGTAATAAGACAAACATTGATGGAAAAACATAAGATGATCGAGTTGTGGAAAAAACAATTCGGGAACAGTTATTATCAATTTAATTTTCTGCCCAAGGTCTATGAGTACTTTGCAGGACAAACAAAAGAAATATCAAGCCCGGTTACCGACACCGGCAGGAAGTATTATGTCTCTTACGAAGAATGGATTCAACAAGAATTGGATACAGATAACGCGGAATTAGCCCGCCGCATGCTGGTTGTTATCTCGAAGATGCGTTCGGAAGGATTGGTCTCTAATGCTTATACAGCCGTCAAAGATGTAGAGCTTTGTTTGCGGATCGGTTATGACTTTGAATCTGTCATACAGGAATCTATCCATAAAATTAAGCTGATCAATGCTATTGACTTCCATAAAATAGCCCGTTTACTGGCAGAATATCATCCCAAAGATGCTGAAATATTTGCTGACAGGTTAGTTTCCGATGAGTTACAGGAAATGATTACCAGGCGGGATATCAAACGGGATTTATACCTGGCCCTCCACCTGGCAACCATACTGCTGAAAAAAGACAAAAAGAAGTATGCACGCTACTTGCCGATACTTATATCCATCCGGGAAAAGGTTCAGGATGAGAAAATCACGGTCATGTTGTATGAAGGCTATATGCTTTCCCCTATTCTCAAGCAACAGCTTCAGGAAGAAATCTCCGGGAAACTGCATAACAGTCGTTTAATATGGCAGCTAACCAGTACTGAAACTATGCGGTCCTTTCTGGATTCGATCGGTTCTTCCCAGTGGCCGTATTATTACCTGGTGATGAATGAATTTATTTCTGTACCCAATAAACCAGAGATTTTCCACACACTTTATCAAGAAAACAAAAAGGTGTTTATGGATCTCTACCAACGGTTACTCCAATCCAGGGATATTTCCAATTTTAAATATGTTCCTTATTTATTAGCAATTCTTCTCAAAAACAAAGAGAGAAGATCTGATTTGGAAGAACACGGAGTTATTCTGATCAGTTTGATGAAGTGCCTGCTGAATGAATATAGCGATCGAAACAAAGAATACAATCTGTTCAACCTGGTGGATGAAAAGATCCCTATTACGGACTTGGAACCCCTTTCTTTTTCCAGGGCTTTTAATCGGGGAAATGCGGAAATCATCATTAGTGGGTTTTCCTTGTTATATGATTACTCCCCTAAAGCCAAACGCTTCATACATGCCTTATTGACAAACGTCTTAAAAAGTATCCGAAGCTATCATATAATTACCTATACAGCCGGCTACTTTCTGAAAAGCCGGAAAGCATGGCTGGATATTCCGGCTGATAAAAGTCTGACAACTTTATTACAATCCAAAACCCGGTTTACTGTTTCAAATGTCTTTGATCTCTATTGTCTGGCATTTTCCTATGCTGGACATTTGCAATCCATTGCCGCTGATACTGTTACACCCGAATTTATCCGGATGTACAAAAAAGAGGCCCTTCAACTGCTTAAAGGTGACAATCTGAATATTGAGGAAACAGTCGTATGGATGGATCTGCTTTACTTCTCAGCTGGGTTTGATGACTATACCCCTCTTTTCGATCTGCTCGGAAACAAATCCAAGCTCATCCGAAAAAAAGCAGAAGAAATTATCAATGAAAAAGAAGAAACCATCCGTCCGTCCCTCGAAAAGAAGATACCCACTCTTAAGAAAGATGCATTGGCTGCTGCTAAACGGTTAATCAAACGGTGGGATAATGACCGGAAGTTTGGTGCGGATTTTGTTTTTACTGATAATCAAACCGTCATTGATTTCTGTACCGATAATTATGATGAAAGTAACCAGAAACTAATCTCATGGATATCGGATGATTTATTGGCAGATGCTCGTTTTGTCGATTTATCCGGTAAAGCTCCGGCGATTGTTCTGAAATACATCCTTTCGGAATACATGGCACTGGAAGAAGCGTACAAGATAAAAGCATGCGATAAGGTAATCGAAAGACTGCACTTACCGGATTTTCAGGCAACACTGGAAAATATCTATCTGCTCTGGAAGGAAAACAATGCCGAAACAAAAAGGAAGATGATAATGGTGCTTTACTGTATCTATGCTTCCGACTCACAGATACTCAAGCTGAAGAATCAACTAAAAGACTGGGCGGAAGCTGCTCGTGGTGCAATTGCCGCATTCGTAGTAAATGCTATCGCCATGAACGGAAGAAGTGTAGCTCTCATGATGATTGACAGTATTGCAGCCAAATTTCCGAATAAGCAGGTTAAAGGAGCCGCTCAAACTGCTTTCTCTTTTGCGGCCAAAGCATTGGAAATACCAGAAGAGGTTCTCTCTGACAAGATTGTACCCACACTGGGTTTTGATAAGGAGGGCACGAAGACAGTAGACTATGGTACCCGCACCTTCACGCTAACCTTACTGCCCAACTTCTCTCTTACCATTTTTGATAATGAGAAACAAAAAGAGATTAAATCAATGCCTGCTCCTGCTGCCAATGACGATCTCGTAAAGGCATTAGCAGCTAAAAGGGAGTTCTCGGAACTGAAAAAACAAATCAAAGCGACCGTACAAACCCAGACCAGCCGGCTGGAGAAAGTATTAACAAATGGAAGAACATGGAAAACAGATGCCTGGAAAGAGCTTTTTGTGGATAACCCGATTATGCACCGCTTTGCTATTGGATTGATCTGGGGTATTTATACCGACAACAATCTGACAGATACATTCCGTTATATGGAGGACGGAACATTCAATACTGTCGACGAAGAGGAATATAGGCTACCAGATGATGGTGCGATTACGTTGATACATCCTTCGGAATTGGATGCAGATACTTTATCTCAGTGGAAAGAGCAACTCGATGATTATGAAATAGCACAACCTCTTCCCCAATTGTCAGCACCTGTGATAGCCATCGAGCTCCATGAAATCAGTGATAAAAAAATTATTCGTTACAACGGAATAGTTACTTCTTCAGGTAAAATAGTAGCCATGGCTAAAAAATACAACCTGATACGAGGTGCAGTACTGGATGGAGGAACTTACACTTGCTTCCATTTGGTAGACACTTATTTACAAATGACTATCCAATTGAATTTCGAATATATGTATATGGGGCAGGATTACAACGAAAATGTAACATTGGGAGAAGTAATCTTCTATCATTTAGATGAAGAAGGAGAAGTTCAGGATGAACCCAAGCAAAATGTAATTATTGAACCAACTACGGTACCTTCACGCTTCCTATGCAGTATATTAGCTATATTCGATCAATTAAAGAATACATAAAACAATGAGCAATAATAAAGTACAAAAACCTTTGATGGAGATGCGGTATGCCGATGAGCTTGCCGCACTCCGAAAACACGACAAAGGCAAACGACCGGAAAACTGGCTTTTATCTCCCCGTGCTATCCGTTCTTTTATACTGGGAGAAAAAGAACCATTGGAACTCGATGGAAAAGAAATTAAGATAACACCCAAATTCTTGGGTGATGATACTCTGGTAGAACGCGCCATTATTACGTTGGCTGGAAACCGGGGTTTGATGTTAGTTGGTGAACCGGGAACGGCTAAAACCATGCTCAGCGAGCTTCTCTCAGCTGCTATTTGTGGTATCAGTACCAACACAGTACAAGGCACAGCCGGAACAAGTGAAGACAGCATTAAATATTCCTGGAATTATGCGCTTCTGCTGGCAAAAGGCCCTGTGCCGGAAGCACTGGTTCCCTCACCTGTTTACATTGGCATGAAAAAGGGAATTATTACCCGCTTTGAAGAAATCACCCGTTGCCCACTGGAGATACAAGACAGTCTGATCAGTATCATGAGTGACCGGGTATTAAATATTCCGGAACTTGGTGAAGACGGACTGCTCTTTGCTGCTCCCGGCTTTAATGTGATCGCTACTGCCAACACCCGGGACAAAGGAATCAATGAAATGAGTAGCGCCTTAAAGCGTCGCTTTAACTTTGAAACGGTAGAGCCCATCCGCAGCGTTGCCCTGGAAAGTAAGATCATTATGGAACAATGTAGTAATATGTTGGCTGCCAACAATATGGATGTTACTATTCAGGAAGAAGTAGTAGATATACTTGCATCTACTTTTAATGAACTCAGAAACGGTACTTCTTTTGAAAAAGCCAAAATACAAAAACTCTCTGGGGTAATGAGCACCGCCGAAGCTGTTTCAGTCTACTATCAGTCAGCCCTGGATGCTTATTATTATGGAGATGGATCTATTAGCATGCGTTCGCTGGTACAAAACCTGATGGGAGCCATCATGAAAGAGAACAAAGATGATTTACCCAAACTAAAAGATTACTTCAACGGAGTGATCCGCATAAAGGCAGAAAGAAACGGAGGAAAATGGAAAGAGTACTACGAAAGCAGGACATCACTGAAGTAGAAGAGTTATTCCGTGAAAGTTTCAACCTGGAAAGTGAAGTGATATATTTCCCTGTGAGACATCACTCCCCTGCTTGTGCTTATCATTTACAGCAAACCATTGAAAACTATCGTCCGGAGGAAATCCTGATCGAGGGCCCGGCTGATTCCGAGCAACTGTTGCCTTATATTGCCGATAGCAATTCCGAACCTCCCTTTTGCATCTATTACAGTTATGACGATAAAGAAGGCAAAGTCAGCGAAGCCAGTGAAAAATATCGGGCTTACTATCCTTTCCTCCCTTATTCTCCTGAACTGATAGCAATTCAGGTCGGAGCAAAAGAAAATATCCCCGTACGATTTATTGATCTTCCGTATACCCTCCGGTTGTTGAACAAGGTGGAGCCGGAAGAGCAGGATGCACAATTCTACTATAACGAGAATAAAGAATACGAAGTCAATGTTTACACTACAGGGGTAGCTACTCGTGCAGGATGCCGGAGTTTTTCCGAATTCTGGGAAAGCCGGTACGAACTGAGTGCAGAAAAGATTTCAACTGCTAACTTTGTAAGAAATGTATTCTACCTGGGATATTATATGCGAATGGCAACTCCCGAATCGGACATTTCTTTTCTGGAAGATTGCCAACGGGAAATATATATGGCTACGGAAATACGAAAGTCACTGTCAACCCGGAAGCGTATACTGGTAGTTACGGGAGCTTTTCATGTGAGTGGGTTAATGGCAGTCCTGCATACCAACAAAGAATCAAACCTGAAAGTCAAATCCAAGCCGGAACATGTCGCCTCCTACCTAATGCCTTATACTTTTAAAGAGGCCGATAGTAAACATGGATATGCTGCCGGTATGCCTTTTCCTGCATTTTATCAGAGCATTTGGGAGAAAATGCAAAAGAAGCAGAAGAGCATTTATGACAGTTGTGTTTTGGATTATATCATTAAAACAGCCCGCTATGCCCGAAAAACCCAAAGCATTTCCGTACCGGATGAAATTAATGCCTTCAACATGGCTCGTTCGCTGGCTACACTCCGGGGAAAATCTACACCGGGAGTTTATGAATTGCTGGATGGAGTGAGAAGTTGCTTTGTAAAGGGAGATTTCAACGCTACTTCTACTTTTGAGATTGATTTTCTACTTCGGCTTCTGTCAGGTATGGGTGCCGGAAAAGTAGTAGTCAACGACCTTATTCCTCCGGTAGTCAAAGAATTCCGGGCGCAATGTTCTCATCACCGACTGAAAACATCTACGGTAGAGCGTCAGGAAGTTACCTTAGATATTATCAAGAATCCGGCTCACTTCCGTAAAAGTCGTTTCTTACATCAGCTGTCTTTCCTTAAGACTGGATTTTGTACTCTTCAGTCAGGCCCGGATTATGTGAACGGCAAAGATAAAAATCTGGTACGGGAAATCTGGTTTTGCCGTTATAGTACCCAGGTAGAGACTCAATTGATAGACCTCTCTGTATATGGGACAACTCTTTCCCAAATTTGTGCTTCGCTGATCGAAAAAGAATTCAAAGACAACATGACCGCGGAGGATCTGGGCAAATTATTACTCTCCGTCCAGGTAATGGGAATTGATAACTTCTTTGCCCAGTACGAAGAAGCCATACGTCAGGTAATTCTCCAAGAGAAAAACTTCGTCAATCTTTGCAAGTTGACCGGTAATCTGCTGTATCTCGAAACCATGCAGCAATTGATGGAAGGGAAAGCGTATCCAATTGTACCAGAATTTATTGCTATTGCTTTTAAAGAAGCGGTACAGCAGATTGCGGTGATTCGAAATGCCACAGAGGATGAAGAACAGAAAATCAGTGAATGTTTGCGCGATTTATATGGATTCCTACTCAATACAACTCATACGTTAGACAGAGAAGGTTTTAACCAAGCTATTGAAAATATAACATTCGATAGTTTCTCCAACAGTCGCATATTTGGGGCATCTCTGGCTATCCGTTACAAAGAAGGATTTATTGAGCAGAAATCTTTCTGCAATCAAATCTCCGCTTACCTTGAAAGTAGTATCAATCAACCGGAAGGAGCCGCTTCATTTGTATGTGGTTTATTTCTTATCGCCCGGGATGTGCTCTTCAGTGATTCCCGCATCTTGGAAGCAATCGACCGGGTAGTTTCAGCTGCAGATGGAAAGACTTTCCTGAATATACTTCCCAACCTGCGCTATGCCTTTACCAGTTTCCTACCGGTTGAACTTAACCGTCTGGGACAAATCGTAGCTGAATATCATCATATCGAAGAGAATAAACTGACAGGCAGTACCCAGGTTTCACAGGAAGAAATAATAGAAGCCATGCGCCTGGACGCCCTGGCTGCCGAAGAACTTAACCGATGGGAATTATGAGAGATAACGATCAACAAACCATCAACCGATGGCGTCTCATACTGGGTGACTTTGCAGAGTCTCACCTCCCTCTTAATCCACAGGATCAAGAACTGGACGGTGCTTTGTATTTCTTATATAACCGGGAATATGGAAACGAGCAAGGTATGCGGGAAGAAAATCCCCGGGCAAGTCGTGGTGGAAGCACGCTGACTGTTCCCGGTTGGCTTAAACGGGTGAAAAAGCTTTTCCCACAGAAAACGGTGGAGATTATGCAAAAGCAAGCTTTGGATAAGTACAACCTCACCCAGCTGCTGACAGACGAATCCGTTCTGCGTCAGATGGAGCCCAATATGAATCTACTCAAGAACATACTTTCTTTTCGGAACATGATGCCCAACAATGTCAAAAAGCTAGCATATACCATTGTAGAGCAAGTTATTAAAGACCTCCAAAAGAAACTGGAAATACAGGTAAGGCAAACCTTTTACGGCCGCAAGCTTCCGAGGACAAACTCCAGCTACAGAATAGCCCGTAATTTTGATTTCAAACAAACCATCCGAAAGAATATGAAAAACTATCACAAGGAGTTCGGAACGGTTATTCCTGAACGGTTGTATTTCAATCAAAATATACGACGCTATAATCCGTGGCATATTGTCATTCTCGTAGATGAAAGTGGAAGTATGCTTGAATCGGTAATTTATTCTGCAGTTATGGCCTCGATCTTTGCCAAAATGCCTTTCCTATCTACCAAACTGGTTATATTTGATACATCCATAGTTGACCTGAGTGATCACATTGATGATCCCGTCACTACTTTGATGAAAGTACAACTAGGAGGCGGTACGGATATATACCAGGCTTTGGAATATTCCAAGAAGATTATTTCAGAGCCACAGAAAACTATTGTACTACTTGTCAGCGACTTGTATGACGGTAATAACTATAATTATATGTACCGTTCCTGTAAAGATATACTGGAAGCAGGCAGCCGGTTGTTCATCCTCCCGGCACTCGATTATTCCAGTGCTCCCAGTTACGATAAACGAGCTGCAAAACATCTGGCTACCCTTGGGGCAGATGTAGCAGCCATAACCCCGGAAGAATTAGCCGAATGGATTGGAAAGATCATATCATAGCCTCTGATAACTATCACCCACAGGCACAAGTATTCAGTGTGTATGCTAATGAAAGCTTTCTGGTGACTTTAGCCAACAAAGGTCTTTATAAACGTGCATTGAAAGACCTCGAAAGCACACAGCATATTGAACTGAAAGGAGACTCTCCACTTCAGGTACAACTGGATGATATAACCGTTACCCTGAATGAAAATGTTTCTCAAAGTACCTGTACTTGTCCATCCAAAACGATTTGCAAACACGTGTTGATGGCCATCCTGGTAACTGCTGGTTATTCGGCTGAAAAACCTTCAGAGACTTCCCAGGAAAACATGGCAAAGAATTCCACGAAAGATGAAAAACAAGCTCACGAGGAACCCTGGAAATCTTTGAAAGAAGTTGATATCGCTGCACTTCGCAAACAAGCAGGTAAAAAACTCTTTGAAGATACGCTTCGACTTATTCAGGACGGTTGGACTGCTGATTTCAAAGAAAGTGAAATGCTGGAAGCAACTATTAACACCGAGAATATCATTGTGTATTTCCCCTCACAGGATAGTATTAATCGTTCCGTTTGTAAATGTGGGGAACAAGGTTTATGCAAGCATAAACTCATTGCCATACTCTCCTATCTAAGTGATCAGGGATTATTAAACAATAACTCAGAAGATACCACTACACTTTCTTTACTAAACGACGAAAGCAGGGCCATATTGGAAGCGGCAGGTAAATTCGTTATTCATATTTTCGATAAAGGAATCATCAACTGTGGAGAGAATGAATCTGAAACAGCCATTCAATTCTCAATCCGTCTGGAAACTTGTGGCATTGGGAATCTCTCACGCTTATTCCGCTCCCTGTCTTCTGATCTTGAAAACATGCTGAGTAAACATGTGGGATTTAACCAGATTACTACTTTCTCTACTTTGTCCCGGCTTCATAATACGATTCAGCTTATCCTGAGAAACCTGCATGATAATCAGAAACTGGGATTATTGATTGAAAGTACCCGCTCAGATTATTACACAACTCCCCTTGGTAACTTCACCGGATTGGGAGCTTTTCCCTGGCAAACACGATCCGGATATTTTGGTATTACTGCGTATTTCTTCTATCATGAAAAGCAGGTTATCTGTACTTTTACCACCAGTCTGGCAGGTTATTATGAGCAGACAGAAGAATTAGCCACCATTGATAATCTCTCCCGGCAATTTACGAAAAACACGCATTGGGCTGATAGTCATTCACTGGCTGTATTATCTCAATCGACTTTTACGCTTCGGAACTTCAAACTCAATAAACAGTATCGTTTGTCGTCATCTGCACAAACACAATGTGAGATTACGGGAAAAGTAGATCGGGGCACCCTGCAAAATCTGCAAAGTATTCGCCAGTTATTTGAATTGACCGAGTTCTCAGAAGAATCATATCAATATTTCAGTAAGCGACCGCCGGATCAGATTATCCTGGTTCCTTTTCAGAAACTCAGTGATGTTTATTTCAGTCATACAAAACAAAAACTTCTTTTTAATATTGAACAAATCGATGAAACATCTATAAAAGCATCTCTTGATTTTAATCCTTTTACTAAAAATGCAATTAAATACTTGGAGCGTATAGGTGATTTTCCCGATAACAAATCTCATTACATGGTTTTTCTAAAACGTAAAGATGGATTAATTCCTGTGAGCATTGTGGATGATAATGGAATGAATAACTTTTTCTTTAAACAATAATCATGACTCTGAACAGACTCTTAAAAGAACTCGAATTGCTTTTATCAGACATCGCCTTTACTGGTATACATCACATTCAGCCTGTGACCCTTCAAAAACTAGAAGACTTGAAAAAATGGATGATTGAATTAAATATGACTGAAGGCATACGGTTAATTGATAAATTTATCCAATCGGTTTATGAATATAAGGCCGGAAAACAATCGGTGGAAACGACCATTTCTTCTCTTTGTGCACTGGAGTTTTATGAAAAAACAACGTCCGGCAAGCAAAAATAGATGTATATTTGCACCATCAACCAGAAACTACTTACAAAAATGAATAAAAGACATTTTATACTTACCAACCTGCTATTGGCTATCAGTTTCTCCGGATTGACAGCACAAGTAACTAAACAAATTTATGTAGATAAGGCAGGAACTCTTATCAGTAATTTGACAGAACAGGAGGCCATGACAGTAACACATCTGACTATTACCGGAAAGATCAATGCGGTAGACTTTAAAAACATTCGGGATGGTTTCTGGCAACTGGAATCGCTGAATATCTCTAATGCTGAGATTCGGACCTACGCCGGGAAAAATGGAACCTACCCGGAAGATAAGTTTTATGTGTATCCGCCCAATTGTGTTCCGGCTTATGCATTTTGCACTATGGTGAATGGTGTAGCAAAAGGAAAAAGTACACTGAAAGAAATTTATCTATCGGAAAAGGTTAGAAATATCGAAGACGCCGCCTTTAAAGGATGTGAGAATCTATATATCTGCCATATTAACCGGAAAACTCCCCCTAACCTCCTACAGGATGGTTTATCGGACACTTTAACAGCTGTATTTATCCCTGCCGGAAGCCGGGATCAGTATAGATACAAAAAGAACTGGGAAAATTTTGCGCTCATTGAAGACACGCCTGTTTCTTTGACTCTTACTGTCGGTCCTCAAGATAATCTGCAAGATGTAGTACAAAGACAAGGGGTACACCCGAAAGATATTAATTTCCTAGTTATTCAGGGTAAATTAGACGACACGGATCTCAAACTAATCAGTGATTATATGAATAACCTAGTGTCTCTGGACATCGAGAATACCACTGCTACTTCGTTACCCAATTTTACCTTTGCTCAAAAGAAGAATCTTCTAAGGATCAAACTCCCAAAGGGCCTGCTAACGATTGGACAACGTGCTTTCAGCGGATGTGAACGGTTAAATGGAGACTTGCTATTACCTGAAGGAGTAACCAATATAGAATATGGTGCATTTCTGGGTTGCACTAACCTAAAGCAGGTAATAGTTACAGGACGTAACCTTACCAGCTTAGGAAATAATTTATTTGGTGATGAGAAAAGTAAACTTGTATATTATTATCCAGTCAACTAATTCTTTCCATACATACGTTTGCGTATTTCTTTGATATGGTCTGAAGCGATATATTCATCGTACTCCATCATCTTATCAATAATACCATTAGGGGTAAGTTCTATGATTCTGTTAGCTACCGTCTGAATAAACTCATGGTCGTGAGAAGAAAATAGAACATTCCCCTTATAGGTTTTCAGGTTGTTATTGAATGCCTGGATAGATTCAAGATCCAAATGGTTGGTAGGTGTGTCCAGAATAAGACAATTCGCATTCCGCAATTGCATTCGGGCAATCATACAACGCATCTTCTCCCCTCCTGACAATACGTTTACCTTCTTCAACACTTCCTCACCTGAAAAGAGCATTCGACCAAGAAAACTTTTCATGTAAACTTCGTTTCCTTCTCCATACTGACTGAGCCAGTCAACCAGGTTCAAATCACTTTCAAAGAAGGCTGTATTATCCAGAGGCAAATAAGCGGTCGTAATTGTTACTCCCCATTTAAACGTACCGGAGTCCGGTTTTATATTTTCATTGATGATTTCAAATAAAGCAGTCATGGCACGCGGATCACGAGAAAGAAAAACAATCTTATCTCCTTTCTCTACATTGAAGTTGACATCACTGAACAACACCTCTCCTTCTTCCGTTTTTTTTTGCTTAAGCCGGAAACTTCCAGAATCTGATTACCCGGTTCACGATCGGGTGTAAAGATGATACCCGGATATTTGCGGGAAGAAGGTTTGATTTCATCCACATTCAGCTTTTCAAGCATCTTCTTACGGCTGGTCGTTTGTTTACTTTTAGCCACATTGGCGCTGAAACGACGAATAAATTCTTCCAACTCTTTTCTTTTTTCATCTGCCTTGGCGCGTTGATTCTGCTGTTGACGTAAAGCCAACTGACTGGATTCGTACCAGAAACTGTAATTACCAGCAAACTGATTGATTTTTCCAAAGTCAATATCTACTGTATGGGTAGATACGGCATCCAGAAAGTGACGGTCATGGCTTACAACCAAAACGGTATGTTCAAAGTTAGAAAGATATTCTTCCAGCCACATGACCGTTTCCATATCCAAGTCATTGGTCGGCTCGTCGAGAAGCAGATTATCCGGATTACCATATAGTGCCTGTGCTAACATGACACGCACTTTTTCCTTACCGCTCAAATCACCTACCAGTACATAGTGTTTATCCTCTTTGATACCCAAACCACTTAATAAAGAGGCTGCATCGCTTTCGGCATTCCACCCATCCAACTCTGCAAATTTTTCTTCCAGCTCAGAAACTTTCAGACCATCTTCATCAGTAAAATCTTCTTTTGCATATAGTGCTTCCCGTTGTTTCATGATGTCCCACAATACAGAGTGCCCCATCATAGCCGTATCCATCACCGTAAATGCATCCCATTTAAAGTGATCCTGACTTAAAACGGACAGGCGTTCTCCAGGACCCAGCGTAATAGAGCCCGTAGTTGGATCCAGATCACCCGAAATGGCTCTCAGGAAGGTAGACTTACCTGCCCCGTTGGCCCCGATGATGCCATAGCAATTACCATGAGTGAACTTTAAATTGACATCGTTAAACAGTACTCTTTTACCAAACTGTACTGACACATTCGAAACTGTAATCATTCTTTTCCTTTTTTGGCCGCAAAGGTAGGCATTTTTGATGAATAACGGGCTATGGGATATGCGTCAATCTGGCATAAATGACTTATCTTTGCACCATCTTTTTTAAATATATACTAATTGGCAAACTTTTTGCTAGCCAAGCCATGTGACATGGATGATTAATCACTTAAAACGAAATCAATAATAACGAATATAAAAAATGAACAATATGGATCCAAAGAAAAAAGAAGAAATGCTGGAAGAAGAATTGAATGCGAATTCAAATGAAGAAACCATTTGTGATGAGACACAGGAACAATCCCCACAATCCGAACAGGAAGATGCTCCTATGTCTCATGAAGAAGAATTGGAAAAGAAAGTAGATGCTTTGACACAAGAAAATGAGGATATAAGAGACAAATATCTTCGCCTTTCAGCTGAATTCGACAACTATCGCAAGCGAACCATGAAGGAAAAGGCAGAGCTTATTTTGAATGGAAGTGAAAAAAACATTATAAGTTTTCTTCCGGTGATAGACGATTTGGAGAGAGCCCTTAAAACGATGGAAACATCTACAGATATTACGGCAATTAAAGAAGGCGTTGAACTGATTTATAATAAATTGATTTCCATTCTGGGACAAAACGGTGTAAAGGTAATCGAGACAAAAGAACAACCCTTGGATACCGATTATCATGAGGCAATTGCTGTTATCCCCGCCCCCACGGAAGAACTAAAAGGCAAAATTCTGGATAGTGTGCAAACAGGTTACACGATGAACGGCAAAGTAATTCGTCACGCCAAAGTGGTAGTCGGAGAATAATCATAAAATTGTAATATGTCGAAAAGAGATTATTATGAAGTGCTTGAAGTAACTAAAGCTGCTTCAGCTGATGAAATAAAGAAAGCATACCGAAAAAAAGCAATCCAATACCATCCAGATAAGAACCCGGGTGACAAAGAGGCAGAAGAAAAGTTCAAAGAAGCTGCCGAAGCGTATGATGTGCTTAGTAATCCGGACAAACGTTCTCGCTATGATCAGTTTGGTCATGCAGGTGTGAGTGGAGCTGCCGGTAATGGCGGGCCATTTGGTGGTTTTGAGGGTGGTATGTCAATGGATGATATATTCTCTATGTTCGGAGATATATTCGGCGGACGCGGAGGAGGATTCGGAGGCTTTGGTTTCGGCGGCGGTGGCGGCGGAAGTCAGAAAAGACGGTTCCGCGGATCGGACCTTCGGGTGAAAGTAAAATTAGACCTGAAAGAGATTTCTGCCGGTGTTGAAAAGAAATTCAAGCTTAAAAAATACATAGAATGTAATCATTGTCACGGTACGGGTGCCGAAGGAAACAGTGGTGTTGAAACCTGTCCGACCTGTCATGGTAGTGGATCTGTTGTACGGAATCAACAAACGATTCTGGGAACTATGCAAACACGTACAACCTGTTCTACCTGTAACGGTGAAGGAACCATCATCAAAAACAAATGTAAAGTTTGTGGTGGTGATGGTATCGTGCATGGAGAGGAAGTGGTAAACGTAAAAATCCCCGCAGGTGTTGCTGAAGGCATGCAACTATCTATGAGTGGAAAAGGTAATGCAGGGAAACACAATGGTGTGCCTGGTGACTTATTAATTCAAGTACAGGAGGAAGCACATCCCGACTTAATCAGGGATGACAATGATCTGATTTATAATCTGCTCTTAAGTTTCCCGACAGCTGCTATCGGTGGTACAGTGGAGATTCCGACTATCGACAGTAAAGTAAAAGTAAAGATAGATTCGGGAACTCAACCGGGTAAAGTGCTTCGCTTACGTGGGAAAGGATTGCCAAGCGTAAACGGATATGGTACAGGAGATTTATTAGTGAACGTTAGTGTATATGTTCCTGAGACACTCAGTAAGGATGAAAAGAGCACATTGGAAAAGTTTGAAGACTCGGATAATTTTAAACCAAGCACCGGTGTAAAAGAAAAAATCTTTAAGAAGTTTAAGAGTTTCTTTGATTGATAATAACTTTATGCGATAACTATACAACGGGCTGATTCCAACTGGAATTGGCCTGTTTTGTTTTATAAACGAGCTATCAGAATCATCCTATATCAAGTATCAAAAAATGCAACCGCAATATGAGTTAAAAGATACCGCATTTCAATTCAAATCCTACTTGCATTTGGTAGGAATGGTATCGGGCTAAAAAAATGGCACCTCTTCCTGAGAAAAAGCGCCATTGCTGTATTATATATTATCAGGTTTTATTTAGCTATTCTTTCGAGCCATTTTAGCATAGCAAGCATGGTAAACATTGAGATTAAACATGCCGCAACAAATACACACCACGTAGCCCATATAGGAATATTTTCATAGAAGATAGTACCCAAAATCAGCAATTGGTTACCCAAAGCAGTAGCACCTAACCAACATCCCTGCATAATACCCTGATATTGGGGAGGAGCAACTTTAGATACAAATGAAAGTCCCAATGGACTAATAAATAGCTCTGCAACAGTCAAAATAAAATAAGTCCCTATCAATAAGAAAGGAGTCACACGGGCAGCATCTGTAAGCCCTCCCATCTCTTTTACTTCCTCCGCACTAGGCAATCCGTAAGAACCCAGAGCCATTACAACAAAAGCTGCGGCAGCTATACCCATACCAATCGCAATTTTCTTCGGAGTGGATGGTTCCTTACCACGGGCCCTTAACCAACCAAAGAATCCGATAACGACCGGTGTTAAGAATACGACAAAGAATGGATTAAAGAACTGGAATATTTCTGCTCCTTCAATCACAGTAAACCCTAAGTCTATTCTCAATGAACTAAGAAGCGTATAATCGTTGGCAAAGAAAGTTAAGGTTACACCATTTTGGTGGAAGGAGAACCAGAAAAATATAACGACTGCAAATACGGCAAACAATGCATACAAGCGTTGGCTAACTTCACTCCGAGACATTTGTGGAACACTATCTGTACTCTTTGTCTGAGCCTGAACTTTCAAAGCAGGATCGGGCAATCTCTTTTTGTTAGAAATGAAAATTACCAAAGAAATAAGCATTGCCACGATAGCCGCACCAAAAGCATAATGGAATCCGGTATTAAACACATCCAGATATTGATTAGCGAAAGCTGTTAAATCGCCGGAAAAGCCTCCTTTCGATACAGTAGAAGCCAATTCTGTAAAGCGTTGTGATGCTTCTGCTGAAATATTTCCCTTTAAGAATTGATGGCAAAGAGCCGGAAGATCTGAGTTATAAACAAATCCGTTGGCACCTACCCACCAGTTACGAATACCTACCGCAATCAAGGGAGCAAATAAAGCACCCACATTAATAAACATATAGAAAATCTGGAATCCGGTATCTCTTTTATCTGAATATCTAGGATCATCGTACATCTGACCAACCACGGCTTGCAAATTACCTTTAAATAACCCGTTACCAAAGGCAATTACAAAAAGTCCGATACAAGTTAATGTCAGAAATAAGGCTAAATTAGGAACAGGGGTCGGAGTGGGAATGGCAATCAGTAAATAACCAACCGACATTAATATCAAACCAGCTAAGATCGTTTGCTTATACTTCTTTGTTTTATCTGCTATTAACCCACCAGCTAATGCCAGTAAGTAAATTAAAGCATAAAAAATAGAATAAATGATGGTAGATTCCGTTTTCTCCAGTCCAAATTTAGACATAAGGAATAAAGAGAGAATAGCCATCATAATGTAGAAACCGAAACGTTCTCCCATATTGGAAAGAGCAGCCCCAATTAGTCCTTTAGGATGATTCTTAAACATATTCTTAAAGTTAAGTGATTAAATATTTATTCATTATTGACGCAAATATAATCACAACAAAATAAAAAATACTATAAATGTTGATATTTATAATAGAAAAAGCTCTCCTACATTGGTATTTACCACTGTCTTCCTACCATTTTAATGCAAGATAGCTACTTGAGCCTTTACTAAATCAATCAATTCTTTTGGACTAACTTTCAACTGAAGGCCACGCTGACCGGCGCTCACATAAATAAAATCATAATGCAAACAGGTTTCATGAATATAGGTAGGAAAGAGCTTCTTCATACCAATCGGTGAACAGGCTCCACGTATATAACCGGTTACAGACAATAGGTCTTTCATCAGAATCATTTCGCAATTCTTATTGCCTGATACCTTTGCAGCCAATTTAAGGTTTACTTCTTTATCACCGGGAACAATGCAGACGAAATAACCAGTCTTGTCTCCATGTAGAACAAGTGTTTTAAATACCTGCTCTACATCCTCATTTAAATCTTGGGCAACATGAATGGCGCTCAGGTCATTTTCATCTACCTTATACGGGATTAGTTCATAGCGGATCTTTGCTTTATCCAATAAGCGTGCTGCGTTTGTCTTTTGAACTTTAGTCATAAACTCACTACAGTTTTAGTTCATCTCTCAGAAATTTCGGAGTATATCCTTTTTTACTTTTAGCCACTTTCTCCGGGGTTCCGAAACTGAGGACTTCTCCCCCACCTTTTCCACCTTCCGGGCCCATGTCGATAATATAATCGGCCATTTTTATGACATCCAAATTATGCTCGATAACAATTACCGTATTTCCCCGGTCTACTAGCTTGTTTAAAACTCCCAGAAGGATACGAATGTCTTCAAAATGTAATCCGGTGGTAGGCTCATCCAGGATATAAAGAGTTTTCCCAGTATCCTTTTTAGAAAGCTCAGTTGCCAATTTTACACGTTGGCTCTCTCCCCCGGACAAGGTCGTTGATGATTGTCCCAGCTTGATATACCCTAAGCCCACCTCCTGCAATACTTTGATTTTATTCAATATTTGCGGTACATTCTCAAAGAATTCGACAGCGCGGTTAATCGTCATATCCAGAACATCTGCGATAGATTTTCCTTTGAATCGAACTTCTAATGTTTCCCGGTTGTAACGCTTACCATGGCATACTTCACAAGGTACATAAACGTCCGGAAGAAAATTCATTTCAATCGTTTTATATCCATTCCCGGAACATGCTTCACACCTTCCTCCTGCTACATTGAAAGAAAACCGTCCGGGTTTATAACCCCGTATTTTTGCTTCAGGAAGTCCGACAAATAGATTACGGATGTCTGTAAAGACACCAGTATAAGTTGCCGGATTAGAACGGGGAGTTCTTCCCAGCGGAGACTGATCGACATCCACCACCTTATCTATATTCTCCAATCCTTCAATGGAACTATATTCCAAAGGGTCTTGCAAAGAACGATAGAACTTTTGAGAAAGAATAGGATGTAATGTTTCATTTATCAAGGTTGATTTACCACTACCAGATACCCCCGTTACACAAATCAATTTACCCAAAGGAAATTCAACATTTACATTTTTAAGGTTGTTCCCTTTCGCTCCCCGAAGCCAGATGGACTTACCATTTCCCTCCCGACGCTTAACCGGTAGTGCAATTTTCTTTTCTCCATTCAGATAAGCAGAAGTAAGTGTAGAAGTCTCTAACATTTCATTCGGTGTTCCGGAGAATACGACCTCTCCACCCAAACGGCCAGCTTTAGGACCCATATCAATCACGTAATCAGCAGAAAGCATCATATCCTTATCATGCTCAACCACTATCACCGAATTCCCAATATCCCGCAAACTTTTAAGTGATTTGATTAAACGCAGATTATCTCGTTGATGTAACCCAATACTGGGTTCATCGAGTATATAAAGTACGTTTACCAGTTGAGAACCAATTTGTGTTGCCAAACGAATACGTTGGCTTTCACCTCCTGAAAGACTGACTGAGCTTCGATTCAACGATAAATAGTCCAATCCAACATCAAGCAAAAAGTTTAGGCGAGTTCTGATTTCTTTAAGGATTTCAACTGCTATCTTCTTTTGTTTTTCAGATAAAAAATCATCTACATGCTGTAGCCATTCATGCAACTCGCTAATATCCATGGAAGATAACTCATAGATGTTCTTATCATGTATTCGATAAGATAATGCTTCCTTATTAAGTCTGGCACCTTTACATTCGGGACACACAGTTGTACGGGCAAACTGGTCCGCCCATTTTTGAGCTGTTGCAGAAGCATCTTTCTCCTGCAGCATTCTGATATACTTTACAACTCCTTCGAATGTGACAAAATAATCTGAGGAGCTTCCAATTACAGAACTCTTGAGTTTTATCCGTTCGTCAGAACCATAAAGTATCTCATCTATAACATCCGATGAAAGTTTTTTGATAGGTGTTTTTAAAGTGGCTTCATTTTTTTCCAGTAAAGCCCCTATCTGCCAAAAAATCATGGAGTTTTTATATTTCCCTAACGGAGCAATCCCTCCATCATAGATTGACTTCTGACGGTCGGGTATTACTTTATCAATATCAATTTGATTAACCATGCCTAGCCCTTTACATTTAGGGCATGCTCCTTGCGGTGAATTAAAAGAAAAATTATGAGGAGCCGGTTCTTTGTAAGATAGTCCGGATACAGGAGACATCAGGCGTTTACTGTAATGCCGAACCGACATTGTGTTGGCATCTAAAATCATGATAAGTCCGTCTCCTTGTTTCATGGCTGTGGCAACACTTTGCTTCAGGCGTTTATCGTCCTTTTCGTTTACAACCATTTTATCAATTACTACTTCAATATCATGGTTCTTGTAACGATCCAGCTTCATTCCATGCTTTATCTCCAAAACCTCTCCATCCACGCGTACATATAAATAACCTTTTTTCCGGACATTTTCAAAAAGTTCTTTATAGTGGCCTTTACGGGTACGGACCAAAGGAGCAAGCATAAAAATCTTTTTTCCGTTGTACTCTTTAAGTATCAAATCGATAATTTGTTCCTCAGTATATTTCACCATTTTTTCGCCCGACAGATAAGAAAAAGCTTCTCCTGCACGGGCAAATAATAGGCGTAAATAATCATAAATTTCGGTGGTAGTACCTACTGTGGAACGAGGGTTACGATTAGTTGTTTTTTGTTCGATAGATATTACCGGACTAAGTCCTGTTATTTTGTCTACATCCGGCCTTTCAAGATTACCCAGAAAATTGCGGGCATATGCTGAAAATGTTTCAATATACCGTCGCTGGCCTTCAGCAAAAATTGTATCAAAAGCCAAAGAAGATTTACCACTTCCACTTAATCCGGTTATGACTGTTAGGCTATTACGAGGTAGTTCTGCATCAATATTCTTTAGGTTGTGTACGCGCGCACCGTACACATTAATATATTCTGTTTCCTGCATTCTTTCTTATCTCTTTTTAATGGAATGCAAAATTAATATTTCCGCCTTAAATAAACTTCTAAAAAAAGAAGAATAAATCATTTATCAATTGAATATAATGCAAATTTTTTGTAAATGTAATGAAAAAAATTATACCTTTGCACATATCGTGAATTATAAGCAGAATGTTGTAAACACAAAAAATCTTAGCAAAAATGAAAAGAAAAATGAAATGCCTACTGTATCTATTCTTTTTATGTTTTTATCCAGTAGTATCGCTTAGCGCACAAGACAATGAGAATGTCCAGACACATGTTGTTGGAAAAGGTGAAAGTCTTTATTCGATTGCGAATAAATACAAAGTAACACAAAGTGAAATTATTCGACTCAATCCGGGTAGCGACCAAAAGATTATTGCCGGAAGTCTTCTCAAGATTCCTGCAAAAGCAGAGGAAACTGTTGCTGTAGCAGCTGTACAGGAGGAAATCTTTCATACTGTAAAGAGCGGTGAAACTCTTTATCGTTTGAGTGTAACCTATAAGGTTCCTTCTGATAAGATTATTGAAGCTAATCCCGGTTTAACTGCTCAAACATTGAAAATTGGTGATAAAATTCGCATTCCGTCCTCTAATGTGCAAACCAGAGCAGCGGGTAATGAAGGCACCAATGTATTTGGAACTACAACTGTTTCTACCCGTGGAGTAACTCAAACGCCCAAATGTAAAGGCATGTATGTTACAGAAGACAAGGAAACATTGTATAGCATTAGTCGTAAATTCTCTGTAAGTGTTGAAGAATTGGTAGAAGCCAATCCTGAACTGGAAGATGGTGGCGTTAAGCCCAATCAGAATTTGTGTATTCCTTATACAAAAAAAGAATTAGAAGAAATCCAAAAGGCGGCGGCTCCTATAGCCAGCCACCAGCTTCAGCAAACAATAGACAAAGAGGTATACCAGACATTAACTATTAAAACAGCAATTATCCTTCCTGCTGCTTCAAGCGATCAGGCAGAATCAGATAAAAGAGTAGAGTTCTATAAGGGTTTTGTACAAGCAATTGATAGTTTGAAAAGTCAAAATATCCCCGTCGACTTATATGTTTATAATGTAGCCAATGATGCTGAATCTATTTATCCCATTCTTGCCAAAGAAGAATTAAAGCAAATGAATATCATTTTCGCACCTTTATATGAAATGCATATTAAGCCTTTAGCTATGTTTTCCGACGAAAATGACATAAAATTAGTAATACCTTTTGTTGCAGATAATAGCACTCTCTCTGAGAATCCGAACATTTATTTACTAAATGCTCCGCAATCTTATGTATACTCAGAGGTTTATGATAATTTCATCAAACAGTTCCCCAACTCAAATGTAATTATCCTAGATGGACTAACTGCGGATAAAGACAAAGGAGAATTTATAAATGGTCTTCGATTAGAATTAAACATGAAGGAAGTTCCTACACAAACCATTAGTGGGGATATTTCATTGGATGTATTAAAATCAGCACTCCGCTCTGATAAAAAGAATGTGTTTATACCCACTAGTAGTAATAGCTTTGCCTTAAATAAAGTTATGCCTCAGTTACAATCTTTGATGAAAGAGTATCCAACCTATAATATCCATTTATTCGGATATCCGGAATGGCAAAGTTATTCAGATAAGAGCCTTAATAATTTGTTCGACTTAAATACATATATCTATTCGTCCTACTATACAGATCATTATTTGCCGACCAATAAATACGAAAATTCTTTTCATAAATGGTATATGACAGAAATGAAAAGAATCTATCCTACTCCATCCAGTTTAGGATTTGATTCAGGCTATTATTTCCTTAGTGGATTGGAAAAATATGGAAAGGATTTAGAGTACAATCTTACAAAAATAAACTCCGATAAACTTCAGACCGGATTTAACTTTGAACGGGTAAGTAACCTGGGAGGATATATCAATAAGGATGTCTTTTTTGTACATTACACAAAAGAAAATACTGGATTAACCCGGTTGAATTTAGAAAAACCTAGTAAATAATTTATTTTTTCTTTAATAGGTAACACAGTATTCTTAACAAATAATTATGCAAATATTTAGCAGAATTTGTACCTTTGCAACCATTACTATTTATAACGCATAAATTATTTTAAATGAAATATATCAGGTATATTTTAGTTTTATTTTTTATAAGCTATACATCCTTAGCAACCATAACAGCACAAGAAAGTACTAATTATTTCCTGCATACCATTGAAAGAGGTCAAAGCCTGCATTCAATCTCTAGTATGTATGGAGTAAACAAAGAAGATATTATTCGTCTGAATCCGGGTTGTGAAGAAAAGATATATGCCGGTCATACATTAAAAATACCTCAAAATAAAGGTCCGCAAACTTTAAAAGAAATCTTTCATACAATACAACCCGGAGAGACGCTTTACCGCCTCTCTGTGAAGTACAATGTCCCGGTGAAAGATATCATAGAAGAAAATCCTGGATTAAGCGCTAATAATTTTAAAATCGGAGAAGTAGTTCGTATACCCTCACCTAAAGAAACAATTGTTGAAGCGGAAATCGCCCCCATTGCTCAAATAACGGAGGAGGTTAAACCTCGATGCCGGGATATGCATAAGGTAAAGCGAAAAGAAACAATTTTCAGCATAAGCCGACAATATAATATCAGCGAGAAAGCATTGAAAGACGCTAATCCTGAATTAGTAAAAGGAATGAAAAAAGGACAACTTATTTGTATTCCTTATCCTCAAGAAGAACGACAGACTGCAATAGTTGAAGAGAATATCATTAATGCTCCATCCAATTCTCAATTATTTAGAGAATCACAGGAAGCCATTAAAAAGATACCTATAATTAAAGCTGCCATTATTCTACCATTCTCACCGGAAGGTGTTCGTCGATCAGAATCAACACGAATGATCGAGTTCTATGAAGGTTTCCTACTAGCTGTGGATAGTTTGAAAAGACAAGGAGTGTCTTTAGACTTGCATGTTTTTGATTCTGGAAATGAAAATAAGTCTATAGCGCCTATTCTGGCAAAGGAAGAATTAAAGCAAATGCATCTTATTATAGGCCCCTTGTACCAGCAACATATCAAACCGTTGTCAGATTTCGCGGATCTGCATAATATACGTTTGGTCATTCCCTTTACCTCTAAGGATAACGAAGTTTTCCAAAATCCCAATATATATCAGGTAAACACACCACAATCTTACTTATATTCTGAAGTATATTCTCATTTTCTTTATCAATTTGCTAAATCAAATGTAATTTTCCTCCAAGGTGCTACAGCAAATAACGAAGATAAAGTTGATTTTGTAAATAGCCTACGATTGGAATTGACTAAAAAGGGAATACCTTCACAAACAATTTATAATATAAATTCAGATAATCTTAAAGCTGCTTTACATAGCGATAAAGAAAATGTATTCATTCCAACTTCCGCTAGTGATCTGGCTCTGATAAAGTTAATTCCCCAATTAACCTTATTGCACAATAATAATCCCAATTATAAAATTAGTTTTTTCGGATACCCGGAGTGGCAAACTTATACAAAGGATCATCTGGATAGTTTTTTTGAACTGAATACCTATTTCTATTCTTCATTCTACACGAATAACTTATTACCATCAGCCATCAATTTCATCCAAAAATATCACCGCTGGTACTCCAAAGAAATGGCCAATACTTATCCTAAATATGGAATGCTTGGATTCGATATCGGTTATTTCTTCCTGAAAGGTCTTTCTACTTATGGTACTGGCTTTGAGAATAATTTAATGAAAATGGATTTAACTCCAATCCAGACTGGTTTTAAATTTGAACGGGCTAATAACTGGGGAGGATTCATTAATAAAAAAGTATTCTTCATTAATTTTACGACTAACTACGAGTTACTTAAATTGGATTTTGACTAAATAGTAATTGCCCAGAAACAAATGAAATCATCGCATTTAATTCCCGCTATATTTCTCTTATTTCTTTTAATAAGTTTATCTTCCAACGCTCAGGTCGGAGAATTAAGAAATAACCTGTCAATAGGTTTTAATGGAGGTGTAAACTTAAACAATGTCTCTTTTGCCCCAACAAGTATCAAACAGAAGGGATTAATGGGATTTGGAGGTGGATTTACTATGCGTTATATTTCTGAAAAATATTTTGCTATGATCTGTGGTATTCAAATCGAGTTAAATTATACACAACGCGGCTGGGAAGAAGAAATAGAAAATTCTACGGATACTTACAGCCGTAATATGAATTACCTAGAAATACCATTTCTGGCACATTTAGCTTTTGGACGAGAAAGGGGAGCGCGAGCTTTCATAAACCTGGGACCTCAATTTAGCTTTTTGCTAAATGAGAAAGAAAATTTCAGTAATTCCTGGGATCCATCTAACCGATTGAGCGATCAGTATAATAAGAAAGCAGAAAGGATGTTTGACTATGGAATAATGGGAGGCTTGGGATTAGAGATCAGAACAGGTGCTGGTAACTTTCTCCTGGAAGGGAGATATTATTTCGGTTTGGCCGATTTCTTTAATAATTCAAAGAAAGACCCGTTTAGCCGTTCAGCTCATTCAGTAATTATGGGCAGATTGACTTATTTATTTGACTTAAAAAAATAAATAAGTCAATCTATATAAGAATCTAATTTCTCTGCCCTTTATATTCTTTTAGAATCACACGGGTACTTCCTATTTTAAGTTTTGAATCAATCCGCACAGGAATTCGATTTAGATCATTCGTTATAAAGACTTTCATTGCTTCATCTTTGTCTGCAAAAGCATCTGCATTCATCATCATTACGAGTTTAATACAATTGTATTCTCTCCCATCGTTTGCTTTCATATTCTCTATGCCATGGTGTTCTATATCCATGGTTACCTTCCTCCTGCCAGCAAAAAAAGACACAGTTGCTTTATCTCCCTTGACCATGTTATCATAATCAAGCGTACGTGCATAATATAAAATACTTAATACATCATACATACAACTATTAGCAACATGCAAAGTATCATATCTCAATTTTCCATTTCGGTTATTTATATTTCTAACTGAGACTTTTCCATCCGGATGATAAGTATATGTAGCGCGTTCGATCGTATGATCTTTGCCTTCATGTGCATCCTTCGTATACGCCAGTGGTACAATGTCCTTTGTCATGTAGGCATTAATGGTATCCGATACTGAAATAATTGATTTCGCAAATCCAGAAGAACGTCCAATAAGAGTGGCTTGATAGACATTTTTGCCATTATACATTGAGTTATTAATACTTAAAGAAGATGAACCGGCTTTCGTATAAAGAATGCCATATTTAAAATACATATCATATAGCAATACTTCTCCTTCTTGAAAATTGTTATTCTTAATCTCACATTGTGCCTTTAGCCCTAAAGGGAGCAATAACATACCCAGTAAATAAAGTAGCGAATTCTTTCTCATTGATTTAGTTATTAAATGCATATTAACATTTATCTCATTATATATTATGATATATAACAACAAATGAAGCAAAGCACCATTAACACAAATATACTAAATAAATTGACTGGTGTGAAGAAGCGCCTCAAAAACTAACAGTTAATATGTTTAATTAGGAATAGTAAATGTTTTGTGAAGAAGCTGGAATTACCTTTCCGGTACTCGTAAAATTAACGTGGTAGCTCCTATTGTAATAATAGCCCCGTCATCAATACGAATACGATCTTTTTCTCCTAAGATTTCATTCATTAAAAAAGTTCCCGTTAGGCTATTAGCATCCCTAAGAGTGAAAACTGGAATTCCACCTTGTTGATTACCTTTTACATTAATAATGCAATGGCGTCGGTCCATGCTCATATCTCCCGTTTCTATAGGGGTATTTATCACCGTACCTACACATCGGCGACCAATTATATTATCACCTTCAGCCAGTGGAATAACTTGTTTGTAACCAAAAACATTTTCAATCACAATAATACTTCCAAATTCATTTTGGATAGCGGTTTCATTCAATTTCTCTTCTTCTTTACGAGGAACTTTTACAATAGATTTACCAATTCGTATGCTAAATTGTTTCCCACAATGCTCACACGTAAATACAAGAGACTGTCCATCGGAGTATTTGGTTTCATCAAATGATAGGTAATTCTCACATTTGGGGCAAAGTATTCTTTTCATTCAGAAGGGTTTACTTTTTATTTGTCAATAACCATGCGTCTTTATAACGGTCCAACTGACGAATATTTTTCAATTCCATATTCGCTTCTTCCCGACTATAACAGGATTTGATACTGACTCTTATTCTGCCATTGCCCGATAAAACTTTGGCATCTTCATATCCTTCTTCCTTTAATTTCTTAACGATTTCTTCACCGTCTTTTTCTCTAGCAACACTTGCTATAATTATATAATATGGAGGAGCCTTAACTTTTATTTCCTTTGTAGTCTTGGGCTGTACTTTCGACTGGTCAATATCTTCTTCCTCTTCTACACCCGAAACTTCTTGTCCAGGATCTGTTGTCGCAGGCTTAATCTGGTCCACAATGTCCGTATCCGCTATTAATTCATTCCCGTAAACAGAATTTGTTTTTACTTTCAGAATATTATTTCTTTCAACAATGGTTTCTTCTCCCACCAAAGTAGTCAATAAAGATTGTTTCTCAATTTTCTCAAAAAGATCAGCAGGCATTAGCTGTGCGTAATTGATTCTTTCAATCTCCGTATTCTCTATTGGAGTGGAAAATGAGAAGAATAATATAATGGCAATCATAGCAGCAACAGTATTATGCAACCAGGCACGATTAATCCTGATTTCATAATGCTTTTTAGATTCCGACGCAGATATAGGAGCAGATATCTTTTTCGGAAAATGTTTTTTCAAGTCCTTCAGTTCCACCATTTCAAAACTCTCCAATCCGTAAAATGAAGGCGAAAT
This sequence comes from Bacteroides sp., assembly GCA_021201335.1. Classification (GTDB taxonomy): domain Bacteria; phylum Bacteroidota; class Bacteroidia; order Bacteroidales; family Bacteroidaceae; genus Bacteroides. The sequence continues at coordinate 121,260 of JAJQFD010000016.1, forward strand.
TACTTTATCATTGTATGGATGAAAAGTATATGAACCATTGATTAAATAATTCAACTCGCCAATATTAAGTAATTCAATTTTACCTTTCTGATGAAGCGTATATATCAATTCTTCAACATCTTTATTTACCAACTGTGAAGCTTGTGTAAAATCAATGTTATATGTTTTCATATAGGATTGTGCCAAAATCCCATCATTCATTTTTAATTGTGGGTTGAACCCAATCGTCCGACACGGAGGCAAAAAAAACACGTTCCTCCTTGCACCATCTGGCGGATGCATTATGCGTTACAAAACCTCCAAATCCAGGTAAGATAACACAATCATTTTCCAACAATAAAAGTTCGATATGTCGAGCTAAGTCAATCATATTGCAAAATTAAGAGAATAATTCTGAATTTTGCAAGAAATAAACAGATTATTATTCAAATTTTGTTCTTCTTTATTTAGTAGAGTTATTACTGAGTATTTTCGAAAAATAAGAATTCCGATCGAATGATACCGTAATTTTATTCGGATTGAACTTTAATTTGAACTGAATACAACCGTCATTTTGAAGCAAACAAACTGGAATTTATTCTTCAAAACAGTGCTGTTTTAATTAAATACCATTATTAGAGAGCTCTACTATCTTCAGATTTCAACTCTTGAATACCATTTTTTCAAAGATGTTGAGTTATTGAAACAGGTGGTTTAACAATATACAGTGTTAAATTTTGAAAGAGTGAAAACAACCTTGAAAAGTCTTAGATATTGTCTCTTAATTATATAGTGGAGAAATTAAATATATTAAACGAAATGGATTGTCCGGCTTCATATTTAATATAAAAATTTAGTTGTATATTTACGCCAAACTTAAACATCTTAAAATGAAAATAGCAATTGTTGGAACAGGCTATGTGGGATTAGTTACCGGGACTTGCTTTGCTGAAATTGGAGTTGATGTAACATGTGTAGATACAAATCCAAAAATAATTGATTCTCTGAAAAAGGGAGTTATTCCTATTTATGAAAATGGGTTAGAAGACATGGTATTACGAAACTCTAAAGCGGGACGATTAAAATTTACAACTTCTCTGGAAAGTGTTTTAGATGATGTGGAAGTTATTTTCAGTGCTGTAGGTACTCCCCCTGATGAAGATGGAAGTGCCGACTTAAAATACGTACTGGAAGTAGCACGTACCATCGGTCGTAACATAAAAAAATATGTATTGGTGGTAACCAAAAGTACTGTTCCAGTGGGAACTGCTATGAAAGTGAAAGCTGCCATAAAAGAAGAATTAGATAAGCGAGGTGTTGATGTTAAATTTGATGTGGCTTCTAATCCTGAATTTCTTAAAGAAGGAAATGCTATCAGTGATTTTATGAGCCCGAATAGAGTAGTTGTCGGAACAGAATCAAAGGAGGCAGAAAAGTTAATGACGAAACTGTATAAACCATTCCTGTTAAATAACTTCCGGGTCATATTCATGGATATTCCTTCTGCTGAGATGACCAAATATGCAGCAAATTCTATGTTGGCTACCCGTATCAGTTTTATGAATGATATAGCAAATCTTTGCGAATTAGTAGGTGCCGACGTTAACATGGTTCGTAGCGGTATTGGTTCTGATACCCGCATTGGCCGCAAGTTTTTATATCCAGGTATAGGGTATGGTGGCTCTTGTTTTCCCAAAGATGTAAAAGCATTGATTAAAACAGCTGAACAAAACGGATATGAGATGCGGGTATTGAAAGCAGTAGAAGATGTTAATGATGACCAAAAAAGATTATTATTCAGTAAGTTGGAGAAGCATTTCGACGGAAATTTGAAAGGTAAAACAATTGCCTTGTGGGGACTTTCTTTCAAGCCCGAGACAGATGATATACGCGAAGCTCCTTCGATAATTCTTATTGATATGCTTTTGGAAGCAGGTTGTAATATCCGTGCTTATGATCCTGTGGCAATGGAAGAATCCAAACGAAAAATTAATAGCGATATATACTACGCTCATGACATGTATGATGCAGTTCTGGATGCAGATGCATTAATGCTTATTACTGAATGGAAAGAATTCCGTTTGCCATCATGGGCCGTTATCAAAAAAGCCATGAATAACCAAGTTGTTCTAGATGGAAGAAATATTTATGAGAAGAGAGAAATAGAAGAAGCTGGTTTTACTTATTATTGTATAGGTAAATAAATTACAAGAAAGAGTACTCTTACTATATAATAAAAGCCTTTGTTCGGTATGAAACAAAGGCTTTTATTATATAGTAATGAGATTATTAAGAAAAGATCATGAACTTTGTTTCTTTTTGGAAGCAAATGTTTTCTTTGATCTGTTGTTACTTTTGGGAGAAGTTTTTCTGGTACTACTTCTTGTGGAATTTCTTTTCCTTCCCGAATATATACGAGGATTATATGCCGGCCCCTCTCCTAACTCTTCCGGTAGAGCGATTTTATAAACAGTTTTACCTAGAAAGTCTTCAATGCTTTTAAAACTGTTTTGCTCTTTCTCTCCCACAAAAGTTATAGCAACACCATCGTTATTAGCACGGGCTGTTCTTCCAATCCGGTGAACATAATCTTCACTATCATTTGGAACATCAAAATTGATAACAGACCGGATATCGTCAATATCAATTCCACGGGATACAATATCTGTGGCTACTAAAATATTAATTCTACTAGCTTTAAACTCATGCATAATGAACTCACGCTGGGACTGTTCCAGATCCGAGTGCATTTCTCCAACATTTAACTTCATCATCCTCAATGCTTTGGTCACTTCCTTTACCTTAATTTTGGAAGAAGCAAAGATAATAACCCTTTCTGGTACTTTCTCTGCAAATAAACTTTGGATGATACCTAGTTTTTGCCGCTCATAACAAATATATGCCACCTGAATAATTTTATCAGCAGGGCGTGATACTGCTAATTTTATTTCGGCAGGATTTATAAGAATCGTTTCTGCCAGTTGCTGGATTTTGGTAGGCATAGTAGCAGAAAACATAATGGTCTGACGTTCCTTGGGCAATTTTTTGACGATCTGCATTATATCTTCGTAAAATCCCATGTCTAACATACGGTCTGCTTCATCCAGAACAAAAAAAGAAACGCGGGACAAATCCACATACCCTAGGTTCAAATGAGCTAACAAACGCCCGGGAGTGGCAATCACCACATCCGCACCTAAAGTTAATCCTTTCTTTTGTTGTTCGAATAAAACTCCATCATTTCCACCATATACAGCGACACTCGATGTGGAAGTAAAATAAGAGAACCCTTCCATCTGTTGATCGATCTGCTGGGCTAATTCCCGTGTAGGAGACATCACGATGCAATTTATAGCATCTTCAGGATAACCTCCCTGGCTCAATTTATTTAAAATGGGCACTAAAAAAGCAGCAGTTTTCCCCGTTCCCGTCTGTGCAACTGCAATTAAATCTTTTCCTTCCAGTATAACGGGAATTGCATGCTCCTGGATGGGCGTGCAATCATCAAAATGCATCGCGCCCAGTGCCTCTAATATATTATCTTCTAAATTTAACTCTGTAAACTTCATCTTCTCTTTTCAAAATTTGCTGCAAAGATAACTAAAATAGTTCAGAGTTTTCCTTGTTCGTCCAGGTATGAATCTTTAAAGCCCAGGAAATAGAGTACACCATCCAAACCAATCGTATTGATGGATTGCTTCGCATTAGCTACAACCTTCGGTTTGGCATGGAAAGCAATTCCCAAACCCGCTATTCCCAGCATAGGTAAATCATTGGCTCCGTCACCCACAGCAATGGTTTGTGCTATATCAACTTTTTCAACCTGAGCTATTAAGCGAAGTAACTCTGCTTTCCGTTTACCATCTACGACATCACCTAAATAATTTCCTGTTAGTTTATCGTCGACTATTTCCAGCTCATTGGCGTATACATAATCAATTCCATATTTATCTTGTAAATATCTGCCGAAATAAGTAAATCCACCAGAAAGAATAGCAATCTTATAACCATATCTTTTTAAGACGTACATGAGCCGATCCACACCTTCAGTGATTGGCAAATTTTCTGCAATTTCCCGCATTACAGAAACATCTAATCCTTTTAACAAGGCAACACGCTCACGAAAACTCTCTGTAAAATCAATCTCACCTCTCATGGCACGTTCCGTTATCTCCTTTACTTGTTCCCCTACTCCGGCACGTATAGCTAGTTCATCAATTACTTCTGTTTCAATTAAAGTAGAATCCATATCGAAACAAATCAGGCGACGCATTCTACGATACATATTATCCAATTGAAAGGAAAAATCCATTTGTAATTCCCTGGCAAGAATCATGAGTTGTTCTTGCATCTGCTGCCTGTCCTTGGGAGTACCGCGGACAGAGAATTCAATGCAAGCACGAATATTTCCTTTGGTCTCATCTAATGGAATACGACCAGTTAAACGTTTAATCGCATCAATATTCATTCCCTGTTCGGCCAAGATACGAGTCACAGCAGCAATCTGCATCGCCGACAACTTCCGGCCTAGCAAGGTAAGTATATAGCGGTTCTTACCCTGCATTTTTACCCAATCCTCATATTCTTCTACTGAAATAGGAAAAAAATGAATAGTAACTCCTAAAGAAGTCGCTTTAAAAAGTAGCTCTTTCATAATAAATCCGGAATTCCGTTCATCACTTTTGAATAGAATTCCCAAAGAAAGTGTATTATGTATATCTGCTTGGCCTATATCTAAAATAGTGGTGTCATACTTAGCCAATGCTTCTGTAATTGAGGCTGTAAGGCCGGGTCGGTCTTCGCCAGTAATGCGGATCAGAATTAATTCCGTTGTTGATAAACTTTCCATTCAAGAGATTAATTTATTGTTTATGCAAAAATAAGAAAAAAGAAATATTTATGCTAAATAACATAAAATATTAAGTACTATTGAGTAGTTTTTTTCTTGTATATTTGGAACTTAATGTAGTATATATTTATCTTTGCAGTCGATTTCGAAATAAGGTAAAGAAAGCCAGACACTTCCCGCTTACTTTACCTGAGTTAAACTCTGGAATAGAAATCACTGCAGATTAACAGTTTTCCAGAGATAGTATTAACCAAAACCGAATTACATGAGGCATGTAAAATGGATTTTTGTTGTATTACTTATTAGTTCCTTGACTTCTTTCGTTGTGAAAGATAAACCTACCGGAGGTTTAAACGTTGGAGACGTAGCTCCAGATTTTAATATAAAAACTACGCAAAATGAGCAGACAAATAGCCTTAATTATATGAAAGGGAATTATGTTTTGCTAAGTTTCTGGGCAAGTTATGACGCGCAATCCCGGATGCTCAATGCCAGTTTGAGTAATGCCGTTCAAAAATTGTCTGACCATGATGTAGAAATGGTTTCCGTTTCATTTGACCCTTATGAGTCTGTATTTACCGAAACCATTCGAAAAGATCAAATAGCCACTCCAAACTGTTTTGTAGAAACTAATGGAGAAAAATCCGGAATATTTAGAAAATATAACCTAAATAAAGGATTCACTAACTATTTACTAGATGGTAATGGCGTTATTATAGCCAAAAACATCGCTGCAGCACAACTTCCTAGTTATCTAAACTAATATATTTGGTTTAAAGTTAACAGAAAGTCGAATTTCAATCTTCCTCCCGATTGAAATAATTCATTGAGGAAACAAATACAACAAAATAATCCCGCTTGTATAAATGATATATACAAAGCGGGATTTTCTATTTTAAGGAAACTTATACCCTGTCCTTTTGAATATTATTTGCATAAAACATCGTGTCAGATCAAAATAATAGCATAACTTTGAATTTTAATATATAACCTTAATAAATCAACTTTAAATGAAAGCCTTAGTAAAAGCTCGTCCCGAAAAAGGTTTATGGATGGAAGATGTTCCCATGCCTGAAGTAGGTGTAAATGATGTACTTATCAAAATTAAAAAAACTGCTATTTGTGGAACTGACTTACATATTTACCGATGGGATGACTGGTCTCAACGTACCATCAAAACTCCCCTGGTTATCGGACATGAATATGTAGGAACAGTAGTTGAAATCGGCAGAGGTGTAAGAAATATAAAAGAAGGTGATCGCGTTACTGGGGAAGGCCATATTGCTTGTGGATATTGCCGAAACTGTCGAAGGGGAAAAAAACATGTTTGCGAGAATACAATCGGTGTAGGTGTCAATAGAGACGGCGCTTTTGCTGAATACTTATCCATTCCTGCGGAAAATTTGGTTCACCTGGATTCACGGATTTCAGACGAAATGGCTAGTATTATGGATCCTTTTGGTAATGCTACACATACGGCTCTTTCATTTCCAGTTGTTGGTGAAGATGTTCTGATTACCGGTGCCGGATTAATAGGTTCAATGGCAACCGCTATTTGTCGCTTTGCCGGAGCCAGATATATTGTGGTGAGTGATCTGAGTGATTACCGGTTAGACATAGCTAAAAAAATGGGTGCTACTCTTACCATTAACCCAATGAAAGGAGAGACAGTAGAAAAAGCAGTAAAGGAACTCAAAATGAGCGGATTTGATATCGGTTTGGAAATGTCAGGATCCCCCAAAGCATTCAATGAAATGCTGGGTAGTATGTACAATGGATCTAAAATTTCTTTATTAGGAATACAACCTGAAGGAACAGCAATCGATTGGGATAAAGTTATATTCAAAGCTCTTACATTAAAGGGCATTTATGGCCGGGAAATGTGGGAAACCTGGTATCAAATGGAGCAGATGCTTATTTCTGGCATCGATCTTTCTCCTATTGTCACTCACCGTTTCGGAATCGATGAATATCTGAAAGGATTTGAGATCATGGACGGTGGCGAATGTGGTAAAGTTATTTTAAATTGGGAATAAACTAATACAAATTTCTATAGGAAATCGCCCGTACAAACACTCTATGCACGGGTGATTTTCGTGTATCATCCAATATAACTATTACCATTCAAATGTAACTAATAATGCTTTATGATCCGTAGGCCATACTTCCCCTGACCTATCGAGTATATCTTCTGCTTCTTCTTTTACGTGCTTACTATATGAGATGGAGCTATCTGGGCCCCAAATTATTGCTTCATTCACTTTCATCTGTCCGAATGGTGCATAACAGATGAAATCAATTCGTTCCCGTTCATCTGATTCAGGTGCCTAGGTTAACTTCTGTACATCGATCAACTCATTATTAGAAGGGAATGTTATTCCTGGATGGCTTACAGGATTCGGATAAATTTCCCAGCAAGCATCCATATAGCCTTCCGCTTCCAACATTTTACTTACTGTCCAGGGAATAACAAGACCATGATGTTCATAAAGATCTTTCGAACTCTCAATCCAGTTAAGGTGAGACGGTTCCTTAAAATCGCCGCCAATCAATATAATACGTTCGTTTCTCCGATCTTCTGTAGCCTGTTCGATAATGGCTTTCATTCCATCGTCCCGACGGGATTTAACATTGTCAGACAAAATTGAATCTATATTCAATAGAGGCTCACGCTTTTTCCATGTTGAACCATCATATCCTTTAATATCATAATAAGTACAGTTCAGATAATCCAGATGGACTGTATAAAGGGCAATTTCCTGTCCATTCATATTTATTAATGCACGATAAGCGCTTCCATGATCATCAATACATGGATACACTGTTAGAGAATCAACAATTGGATAACGAGAGAGTAAGCCGAAGTCATAACTATAAAAAGAATAAAACGGCTGTCCACGTTCTTTCAAAGATTGTACAATTCGATCACAAAAGCGAGTATTGTTGTAATTTCGCACTTCTCTTAAGGTAATAAAATCTGCATCAGCAGCAATGATCTGATCAATAATAGCTTCATAGCCACCCGGAACTTTTGTTCCTTCTTGCCAGATATTGAATTGCAATATTTTAAAAGTTCATACCTCTTTCTTCTTTACAGATGAAGTACATGCTAATAGCATACATGCCATAGCAGCAAGATAAAATAGTTTTTCCATAATAAGAAAAAAGAATGTTTAGATATTATTTTGGAGCTTTTCTATAAAGATATATGGCAATAAATGTATATACAATATTGGGAATCCAGACAGCCAGAACAGGAGGCATACTTCCATTCACAGCAAAAGTTGAAGAGATGGTCTGAAACAGGATTAATGAAAAACTTAGCCCCAACCCAATTCCCAAATGAAGCCCCATTCCCCCTTTTACTTTTCTGGAAGATAAGGAAACTCCGATGGTGGTCAGAATAAAGGATGCGAAAGACATGGCAATACGACGATGATATTCAATTTCAAACTCCTTGATATTGGCAAAACCACGCCTTTTCTGCTTATCAATATATTCGCTAAGTTGTGGACTCGTAAGCATTTCCTGCTGGTTTCGGGCAATTAAAAAGTCAGAAGGCTCCATAATAATAATGGTATCCATCTGAGTTCCTGTAATGATATTCTCCTTAAGCCCTTTTAATTCGCGAATGGTATAATCTCTAATAGTCCATTTATAAGTTGAAGTCGTATCGTATGTTATGCTACGTGCAGTAAGATGAGAAATCAGTTTTTTATCATCAAATTTATCCAATGAGAAACGAAAACCTGTATGATTATAATTCTGATATCTTTCAATATAAGCGATAACTCCTGAATCGACTTCCAGTTGTACATTTCGGGCAGATGTTGTTGCCCTTCTCTTTACGTATTTGTCTTCAAAAGCCAAACGGGTCACACTACCTTGTGGAATAACATAAGATCCCAATATAAAAGTAACAATGGCAATTACTGCAGCCGAAATCATATATGGACGCATCATCCGCTTAAAGCTCATCCCCGTGGAGAACATAGCAATAATCTCCGAGTTTTCAGCTAGCTTTGAGGTGAAGAATATTACTGAAATAAAGACGAAAAGTGGGCTAAATAGATTTGCAAAATAAGGGATAAAGTTGAGATAATAGTCAAATACGATAGCGTTCCAAGGTGCTTCATTTGTCATGAATTTATCTACTTTCTCATTGAAATCAAATACAACAGCAATGGATATAATGAGAGCTATGGCAAATACATACGTGCCTAAAAATTTTTTAATAATATACCAGTCCAGTCGTTTGAGTATCTTGCCCATATATTAAAGCCTAGTTGACAATTTCTTAATCATCATTGTTTTCCAGGTAGAAAAATCTCCAGCAATTATATGCTTGCGTGCTTCATCAACCAGCCACAAATAGAAAGCCAAATTATGAATAGAGGCAATTTGCATCGCCAAAAGTTCTTGTGCATGAAATAAATGACGCAAATATGCTTTACTGTACATGGCGTCGACATAAGAAGCACCACTTTCCTCAATGCATGAGAAATCTTTTTCCCATTTTTTATTTCGCATATTCATAATGCCTTCTTTCGTAAATAACATTCCATTTCTACCATTTCGGGTAGGCATTACACAATCAAACATATCCACTCCTCTTTCAATACCTTCCAGAATATTAATGGGAGTACCCACACCCATCAGGTATCGAGGTTTATCCTTTGGTAGAATTGCGTTTACTAGTTCAATCATCTCATACATCTTCTCTACCGGTTCACCCACAGCCAATCCGCCAATCGCATTTCCTTCCGCTTCTTTAGAGGCTATGTATTCTGCGGATTCTTTCCGTAAGTCCGGATAAATGCATCCTTGCACTATAGGAAACAAAGATTGATGATAACCGTACTTCGGCTCTGTCTCATTATAACGTTTAAAACATCTCTCCAGCCAGCGATGTGTTAAACCCATCGACTTCTTGGCATACTCATAGTTAGAGTCTCCAGGAGGGCATTCATCAAAAGCCATCATAATATCGGCACCGATCGTCCTTTCAATATCCATAACCTTCTCAGGAGTAAAGATATGCTTACTTCCATCTATATGAGACCGGAATTCAGCACCTTCTTCCCGAAGTTTGCGTATTCCAGATAATGAAAAGACTTGAAAACCACCACTATCCGTTAACATAGGCCGGTCAAAACCATTAAATTTGTGTAGCCCCCCCGCTTTTTCAATTACGTCTATTCCCGGACGGAGATAAAGATGATATGTATTGCCCAGAATGATCTGAGCATTTATATCTTCTTTAAGTTCGGACAAATGAACAGCCTTCACTGTACCAAGTGTTCCTACTGGCATAAAAATTGGCGTCCGAATCTGTCCATGATCCGTAGTTATAAGCCCAGCTCGGGCATTACTTTTAGAATCTGTATATTGTAGCTCAAATATCATTCTTTGCTACATTCTTTTTTCACAATTAAATTGATCGGATCATCGACCTTTTGCTGAGTCAATGCAATATCAAATACTTCTTTGATATCTTTTACATAATGGAAAATCAATCCTTTCAAATAAATATCTTCTATTTCTTTAATATTCTTCTCATTCTCATCACTAAGAATAATTTCTTTAATTCCGGCACGTTTGGCTGCAAGAATCTTTTCTTTAATTCCACCTACCGGAAGAACTTTTCCCCGAAGAGTTATTTCTCCAGTCATTGCCAAGTTGGCTTTTACTTTACGCTGAGTTAGAGCAGATGCCAAAGAAGTTGCCATCGTAATACCCGCTGAAGGACCATCTTTGGGTATTGCTCCTTCAGGCACATGAATATGTATATTCCAATTATCAAAAATATCTTCATCTAATTCCAATAGATGAGCATGAGATTTAATATATTCCAAAGCCAGCATGGCAGATTCTTTCATAACAGCTCCCAGATTACCTGTAAGAGTCAGCCTACTTCCTTTTCCACGGCTTAAGCTTGTTTCTACAAATAAAATTTCTCCCCCGACAGCTGTCCATGCCAAACCTGTCACGACACCAGCATAGTTATTTCCCTGATATTTGTCTCTCGAATATTCGGGTGCTCCCAAATATTCGAGCAGATCTTCCGGTCTAACCTCTTTTTTTGAAATAAAACCATCTGTAGCATATTGGCGGGCTATTTTACGTAAAAGCTTACCTATCTTTTTTTCAAGCTCACGTACACCGCTTTCGCGAGTGTATGACTCAATTATTAATTCAAGAGTAGCTTTTGGGATTTTAATATCGTTTTTCTTTAGTCCAGTGGCCTCCAATGCTTTTGGGACAAGGTGTTTACGGGCTATTTCTTTCTTTTCTTCCGTAATGTAACCACTTATCTCAATCAGTTCCATACGATCCAGTAAAGGACCGGGTATAGAATTCAGATTATTGGCAGTAGCAATGAACATTACCTTTGATAAGTCATAATCCACATCCAAATAATTGTCATGGAAAGCACTGTTCTGTTCCGGATCAAGTACTTCTAGCATAGCAGAAGCAGGATCACCCTGACGATCAGAACTCATTTTATCTATTTCATCCAGAATAAATACCGGATTGGATGATCCGGCCTTTATAAGACTTTTAACAATACGACCCGGCATCGCACCAATATATGTCTTACGATGTCCGCGTATTTCCGCTTCATCATGTACTCCACCCAATGACATGCGTACATATTGACGTTTCAATGCTGATGCGATGGATTTACCCAAAGAAGTTTTTCCGACTCCCGGTGGTCCGTATAAACAGATGATAGGAGACTTCATATCTTTTTTTAGCTTCAGTACAGCCAAATGTTCCAAAATACGCTCCTTAACCTGTTCCAAACCATAATGATCCTTGTTGAGCGTTTTTTCCGCTTGTTGCAGGTTCAAATTATCCTCAGTATACACACCCCATGGAAGGGCAAGCATTGTTTGTAAATAATTCAACTGCACGCTATAGTCAGGAGATTGGGGATGAACCCGTTCCAGTTTAGCCAGTTCCTTCAGAAAAGTAGCCCTAACCTCAGTACCCCATGGCATGACCATTCCTTTGTCACGCATTTCCTCAATTTCTTGTTCCTGACCACTTCCTCCCAATTCATCTTGAATAGTTTTTATCTGTTGCTGGAGAAAATATTCTCGTTGTTGTTGATCTAGATCCTCTTTCGCCCTCATCTGAATAGAAACTTTCAGATCCGCCAGTTGTACTTCTCTATTTAATATCTCTAACAAACGATAAGCACGTAATCTTAATGAACCTATCTCAATCAACTCTACCTTTTCTTCTTTCTTAAAAGGAATGTTGGTGCAAATGAAATCAATCAGAAACATATGATTATTCATATTTTTCAATGTAAAGGCGGAATCCTGTGGAAAGCTATCAGATGACTTAATATATCTTATAGCAAGATCTTTACAAGTTTCCGCTAGTGCGGTAAATTCTTTATCATCCTTGGATGGTATCTCATCTTCCAACAAGTTGATCTCTCCTTTCAGATATGGATGTGACTTTGTAATATTTTTAAGTTCTACCCTTTTTACTCCTTGTATAATTGCCGTTGTTGTGAGATCAGGCATTTCCAATACTCGAACCACTTTAGCTAAGGTACCTATAGGATGAAGATCATCAAAGTAAGGTTCTTCTGTATGTGCCAGTTTTTGACAAACAACAGCGATATATTCTTTTGACCGTTCAGCTTCATTAATTAATTTTAAAGAGGATTTACGCCCAATAGTAATAGGCAGGAATACATTTGGAAATAGTACCATATCCCGTAAAGGCAAAACAGGTATTTCTTCTCCTTTTTCAATTTTTATATTGGATTGTTCGTCGCCCCCCTCGAAATCAGCGATTAACGAAAATGCATCTTCTTGATTATTATCAAACTTTCTTTCTATCTGAAAAAGATTTTCTATCATGTTGTTCAAATTAGTTTATACTTTCGTGCGTAAGCACAAAGCGACTGCAAATTTAATCTATTCTTATTTAATAATAAAGGGCTATTTTAATAAAAAACAAAAAAACAACCCTTCAAGATAAAGTATAATTTCCACATTGTCAGAATAATTACTTATTTTTGACGTTTATATCTATTCATTAGTATCTTAATCCCAAAATGGCTAATTCCTATTTTCAATTTAAAAAATTTATTATACATCAAGATCAATGTGCTATGAAAGTCGGTACAGACGGTGTTTTATTAGGTGCATGGGTACAAGTGGAAACAGCTAAACAAATTTTAGATATCGGCACTGGCACCGGATTAATTGCTTTAATGCTTGCCCAACGTTCACATGCAACTATTACAGCGTTAGAGATAGACCAGTCTTCAGCTGAACAAGCTCAAACAAATATTTTCAATTCACCCTGGAGTGATCGTATCAAAGTAATTTGTATGGATTTTAACAAATTCGAGACCAATCAAACCTTTGATGTAATTGTCTCAAATCCTCCTTTTTTTAATAATTCCTTGAATTCTCCGAAGAAATCCAGAACAGTAGCCAGGCATACTGATTCACTAAGTTATAACAATTTATTCGCAGGAATTGCTCCACTATTGGACAATAAAGGAGAAGTTTCGATTATTATACCTGCTGATATTCTTAATCAAATAAAAGAAATAGCACGGGAGTATCATTTATTTCCATCCAGACAGCTCAATATTATCACAAAGGCGGGTAAAGTCTCTAAAAGAGCTCTCATTAGTTTTATCTTTGAAGAGAATCCATATACTATAAAAGAAATGTTTTTGGAGAAAGAGCGCCATCAATATAGCAAAGAGTACATTGAATTGACGAAAGATTTTTATTTAAACATGTAGGGTTCAGATAAAAAAAAGAATCACTACTAATAGCGATTCTTTTTTCGTCGGGGTACCAGGATTCGAACCTGGGACCCCCTGCTCCCAAAGCAGGTGCGCTAACCGGACTGCGCTACACCCCGAAGTTATCGTGCTTTTCCTTAAAAGCGATGCAAAGGTAGATGTTATTTTTGAAAAAACAAATTCTCAGCATCTTTTTTTTGGTTTTGCTACTTTATTTCATACTCTATCCTCAAATATACAGGAGAATAAAAATGTTACTTATCTTCACTCAGCAATTTAAAACGTATTCTCAATCGATTTTCATCATAATCACTGCTGATTATTTTAAAAGTGCCTATTTGAGAAGTATTTTCTACATGATCCCCAATGCAAGCACAAATATCATACTCACCTATTGATACCAATCGCAATATTTCACTCACATTTTCGGGTAATTTGCTCAAATCAACAGAGTCTAGTATATTCTTCTTGTCAACAAATGAAACAATAACAGGCAAATTCTGATTTATAATTTCGTTTACTTTATTCTCAATAGCACGAATGGCAGCTTCAGGTGGCATCTCATGAATAAAATAATCACATTTGCTTTTCTTCCTTTCGATATGACTATTCTTAGATCGTTCACAACCAAACATTCGAATCATAGTTTGATTGAGAATATGTTCTGCAGTATGCATCGGGGGGTATTCCTGCTTGTTATGGCGGTTGAGTTGAAATTGCTGTTCCATCTTTTATAGATAGTTGTTTTCTATTATTTACTTTCAATTTTGAGTAAAGGTAGAGCTATATTATGAAATAGAGAAATAAGTCTACTTTTACCCAAGACATTACTTTTATGATTTGATCCAAACTGTAACTTTACGGATCCATCGCCCAAAAGAAAATGCCATTTTGTCACAAGAATATTCAAATACTCTCAGAATTGACTTCTGGCTATTCATTGAAACTTTAGCTAGTTTATTATCCTGCTTCAAACATAAAGAGAACCTTTCGACTTACCCTGTCTAAGTTTCCGAACTTAAACCAAGGAAGTCCGAAAAAAAAGTATTATGTCTACCAAAAGGAGAGAATGTTAAAAATTGCATTTCTACGTTATTAAAGGTTTGTTCGAATCCATATTCTCTTCGAACGCGTTCAATTTCTCTGTTTCTCCTGCCAAGAGCAATGTATCACCTTCTTTAAATATAAAACCAGGCGGTATATTGATGATAGTCTTTTCTCCTCTATCAATGCATATAACCATACATTCAGTTTTTTCCTGAATACATAACTCAATAATAGTTTTATTTATCATAAAAGAATTTGGCTCAATAATATATTGGGAGAGATTTACATTGTAATCAGCGGTATCATCTTCTTGGCTGTCTTTCGTTTTCCGCTCCTCAATAGAATGAATCAATTTTTGAATATTACTATCAGAGCCCGCAATTATAATTTTATCATAAGGATATAGCACTTCATTGGCCACTGGAATATTTATCTTCTTATTGCCGCGTAATATAGTAACAATACTTACTCCAAATCTTCTACGTAAATTGAGCTCACGTAAGGATTTACCAATTTTGGGTGATGTGGGAGATATCTCTATTTCTTCTAAATGGATATCTTTAGATTGGAGACTTTTAGCAATACTGGGATGAATCGCTGCCCTTTTCTCCTCCATAAGCTGTTTCTGATTGAAATTTGTCAGAAAACGGGCTTCCATTCTGCGAGATTGTGTCTTAAATCCTTTTGTGAAAATAATTAGTGTAATAACTAACAGGGAAATAATAACCATTAAAACCGTCCATCGGGGAAAAAGTGGTATTAAAACCATCAGCACCAACACTACACATAATCCAAATCGGAAAGCAATAAGAGAGATTAATGCTCCCCGGTTAAAACGATTGTCACTCCATAGGTTCTTAAACTCTTCCGAACGATTTTTCTTCATGACAATAGCACGTAAAAAAGGAGCCATTAGTATAAGAGCAATCAATGCGGATAAGATTCTTCCCCAAATATCAGGAATATGTTTCATTATAAAAGGCGTAGTAAAAGACTCAGCAATAAACACAATGGCTAGTGAAATAGTGAAATAAGCTGCTAGAAGTTTTAATACACTCTTTAGTATTTTATTCCAATCATTTTGTGTATTCACAGTTTTATAGTTGGATGTTGCATATCCTGTTAATAGCTTATTCCATTTCTTCGGAATATTACGTTCCAGAAAGTTATAGAACGGTGTAGATAGTTTAATGCAGTATGGAGTTGTAAAGGTTGTAATGATAGAGACAGCCACAATAATGGGATATAAGGTACTACTGATAACTCCAAGACTATTACCCAAAGTAGCGATGATAAAGGAAAATTCTCCGATTTGCGCCAAACTGAACCCAGCTTGCAGAGAAACTTTTAACCCTTCCCCAGAAGCCAAAACACCAACTGTAGCAAAAAAGATACGACCAACTAAAACAACGAATACTAAAAAAATAATTAACAGAGCATTTTCAGCTATTATATCTGGATTGAGCATCATACCGACAGAGACGAAAAAAACAGCGCCAAAAAAGTTTTTAATAGGTTCAATTAAATGTTCAATTTGTTTAGCGCTTACGGTTTCGGCTAAAATAGAACCCATAATGAATGCTCCAAGAGCTGCTGAAAATCCTACATGTGAGGCAAATAATACCATTCCTAAACATAAACCTACTGAAATAATCAAGAGTGTTTCATCATTCAGAAACTTCTTTATAGTTCTCAGAACACTTGGAATTAAAAAGATACCTACAATAAACCAGATAAGTATAAAAAACACCAACTTCAACAAGCTTGTGAGTAAAGCAGTGCCTTCTATGGCATTGCTTACAGCAATTGTAGACAAAAGAACCATCATCAATATAGCAGCTAAATCTTCGACGATAAGCATACCGAAAACAATTCCGGCAAATTTTTGCTTTTGAAGTCCCATGTCATTGAAAGCTTTGATAATTATGGTGGTTGAAGACATTGAGAGCATCCCTCCTAGAAAAAGACTATCCATGTTTGTCCATCCCAAAGATTTACCCACCAGATAACCAATAATAACCATGGATCCCAAATTGATTAAAGTAGCCAGAGAAGCTGTACCACCAACAGCAATAAGCCGTTTGAAACTAAACTCCAAACCCAGGGCAAAAAGTAAAAAGATAACCCCAATCTCAGCCCAAATCTCTACATTTACCATTTCCGTTACTGTGGGAAGCCAGGTGATGTAGGGTCCAGCAATAAAACCAGCCAGAATATATCCTAACACAATAGGTTGTTTCAACCATTTAAACAAAATAGTTGATATACCTGCCGTAATCAGAATAATAGCCAAATCACCAATAAAATTATGTAGATGAGCCATAGATTGACACTTATAAGTTAATATTTATTTGAAATCATAATAAAACAAAGAGACACAAAACCCCAGAGTTTTTCACTTATTCCTCTGTGTCTTCGTGTCTCTATATTCTTTCCTGAATAAAACAGGAGTTGATATCTTCTCCTTAAGCAGGACTTTTATAATGGGATATATTCCACAAAAGCTTCCATTGCTTCATAAGAAGCTAGCCCGAGATCATCGTATATAGCAGCTGTAGCCCGGTTACGATCTTCGGATCGTTGCCAGAATAACCGCTCATCATTTCCAAGAAATGGAGCACTTTCCATCTGTGACTGGTGCTTAAGAATGGAATTACGTTTAGCGCGTAACTCTTCTGGACTAATAGGAACAGCCATTTCAATATTTTCAATTTCCCACTCTGCCCATGCACCCCGATACATCCATATACGACAGTCTTTTAACCATTTTACACTTTCTGTCTTTTCTATATCAATAGCAGCCAATACGGCATCCAGACATACTCGATGCGTTCCATGGGGATCCGCTAAATCACCAGCCACAAAGATCTGGTGAGGTTTAATCTCTCGAATCAGGTTGAGAATAATTTCCACATCCACCTCACTCAGCGGATTTTTTTGAATTTTCCCTGTTTCATAAAAAGGTAAATCCAGGAAATGAACACGATTTAAAGGAATATTATTATATGTTGAAGCGATACGAGCTTCTCCCCTACGAATTAATCCTTTCAGAGTTAATATATCGGGAGAATCCATATCACCTTCTTTTTTATCTTTCAGATAAGTACGAATTTCCTTATATTTTTCATTAATAACAGAATTTCCGGCATTGTCAAACAATTGATTAAATCCGTTTATAAAATGTAAGAATCGAATTACTTCTTCATCTCCTACAGCAATGTTACCGGAAGTCTGATAAGCAACATGTACCTCATGTTTTTGCTCAACCAAACGACGCAAAGTACCTCCCATTGATATTACATCATCATCCGGATGGGGCGAAAAGATAATTATCCTTTTAGGAAAGGGTTTGGCACGTTCAGGACGATAAGTGTCGTCAGCATTAGGTTTACCACCGGGCCATCCGGTAATAGTATGCTGCAAATCGTTGAATATCTTAATGTTAACATTGTAAGCGGAGCCAAACAAAGCAAGTAATTCACTTAAACCATTCTCATTGTAATCTTTATTTGTAAGCTTGAGGATAGGCTTCTTTACTACCGAACAAAGCCATACAATAGCACTACGAATCAATTTATCATTCCATTCGCAAGATGTTACAAGCCACGGACGCTGGATTCGCGTCAGATTAGTAGCTGCAGATAAATCAATGGCTATATGGGCATTATTATGTGTTTGGAGATATGAAGCCGGAATTGTATCAGTAA
This sequence comes from Bacteroides sp., assembly GCA_021201335.1. GTDB lineage: Bacteria > Bacteroidota > Bacteroidia > Bacteroidales > Bacteroidaceae > Bacteroides. Next base: position 139,630 of record JAJQFD010000016.1, read on the forward strand.
CGAAACCCTCTACGCATTCTTTGATCATCTTTGCTTTATTCTCCCCCCACGCCATGAGGTAAATCTTTTTAGCACCAAGTATGGTAGATACACCCATAGTTATTGAACTAACCGGTGTATTTTCAATGCTGCCAAAAGTTTTGGCAGCATCGTTTCGAGAATCAATATCCAATAAAATCAGACGAGTTCCAGAATTCAAACGGGATCCAGGTTCGTTAAAAGCAATATTTCCCACGCGGCCAATTCCTAATAAAGCAATATCAATACCTCCAAAACTTTCGATACGCTGCTCATATAATCGGCAGTATTCGATGATGGTTTCCTTAGGAATAGTTCCATCCGGACTAAAAATATTCTGTTTATCAATATCCACATGGTCCAATAGCATTTCTTTCAATGAATTAAGATTGCTATTGATAGCATCGGCTGTAAGCGGATAATATTCGTATAGATTAAATACAATTACATTGCGAAAGCTAAGACCTTCTTCCTGATGTAAGCGTACCAATTCACTATAAACATTACGAGGGGAAGTACCACCAGCGAGTGCTAATATACAAAAACGTCCTTCCCGTTGCCTTAGACGGATTATTTGCGCTATATCTTCAGCAATCAGTTTGGAACCTTCCTCTACTGACTCATAAATATCTGTAGGAATTTTCTCGAATCGGGTAAGTGCCGAACGTTCAAATGCATTCTCTGGTTTATAGTATTTGGGGGATACATTATTCAGAGTGATTTGGGAACTAAGGTTTGTTTTCATAAATTCATTAAGTTATGTCAGATTAAAGTCATTTACTGTTTTGCACACAAAGATACAAAAAGTACTTTTTACGAGAACTACCTAAGTATAGGTATTGTTGTTCAAAACTACATGTTTTTAACATAACTTAAATTCATCCGCATCTTTCCAAACAGGAAACTTAATACGGAGCTTTTGAAGCGAAGATAATGATAATTCTGCAGTGGCCGAACCTTCTTCTCCATCAGCTACTGCACCCAAAACTTCACCTTGAGGAGAATAAATCACACTTCCACCTTGGTAAGCCAAATCATTAGCATCCGTTCCTACACGATTAACGCCACATACATAACACATATTTTCCAATGCCCTTGCCGGTAAAAGTATATTCCAGACATTTTTCCGGGAGGCCGGCCAATTGGCTACATAAATCAACAGATCATAACCATTATTTTTGTTACGTGCCCAGACGGGGAAACGGAGGTCATAACATACTAATAAGCAAATATTCCACCCTTTATAAGTAATGATGCTTTTTTCATTGCCTGCACAAAAGTGATTAATTTCATCCCCCATCCGAAAAAGATGCTTTTTATCATAATAATAAGCTTCACCTTCAGGAGTAATAAAAAAAGCCCGATTAAAATAATACTGTTGTTCAATTGCAATAAAACTCCCAGCCAAAGCTATTTTATACTGGGCTGCATAAGCCTTTAAAGTCGTAATGGTTTCACCACCACCCGATTCAGCCAGCATATGACTATTCATAGTAAAACCGGTAGAAAACATTTCCGGAAGGATCACAATATCTGTAATGCCTTGTAGCTTTATCAAACTGGTTTGCAGTTTTTGCAAATTAGTCGACTTATTTTCCCAAATAATATTAGTTTGAAGAACAGTAACTTTCATAATATTAACGATAACATATAATTTAGTAGGTTGTCATTCTAAACTTATAGTGAAATTCTGTCTCAAAACCACATCTATGGATATAATAGGGTTGTACCTCTATATTAACTATATTTCTCCCAGACAGAAATTTTCTGGATGCCTTCCTCTGAAATCTTTATAATATAATTTAATTTCCTTCATATCTTTCTGAAGATCACCACTAGGGAAAATTGATTTTCCAGCAGCAATTGTTTTAGTGGCATAATCTATTCCTATTAAAACAATAGGTACTTGTGCTTTTAAAGCGATATAATAAAAACCTTTTTTCCAATGAGGATTAGGCTTTCTTGTTCCTTCCGGGGTTATAGCCAGATGAAAACGCTTACGGGAAGAAAATACCTCCACCATCTGATCTACCAATGAGGTCTTTCTGCTACGGTCAACCGGTATTCCACCCACCGCCTTAAAAAAAAAGCCCTAAAGGAAAGAAAAACCATTCCTTTTTCATCATAAAACTGGTTTTCCCACCGATGGTGCCATAAAAAAGTTTTCCTATAAACAAATCAAGATTGGATGTGTGAGGAGCTGCGCAAATCACGCATTTGTCATAATCCGGTACGGTAACTACCGCCTTCCACCCCAGAATACGGCGATAAATAAAACCATAAATTGCTTTTCTCATTTTATTTCAAACTCTCAATCTCATCTATAATCCTATCAACTTCCTGATTAAAGTCCTTTAAAAACTTTCTATAAAAAACTTTCACATTGCCTGGTTCCGTATGACTAATGCGACTGATAAATTCATCTTGCATTTTCAAAATATCAGATAAAATTTCATCAACTTTTCCTTGATTTTCTTTGGATGCAAGTGAAGCATTGATCATACATTCAGCAAACAATTCACCTGTTATATAATTCACATTCTTTTTCAGTTGTTTTCTACTTGCCATAATTTTTAAGTTTTAAGTTCCTGAGTCTGTTTGTTGGGTATTTTAATATCAAACCTCAAATTTAACTCAATATTTCAGCGGTAAAGATAATCACTTTATCCGAACGAACTACTAAAAGGAAAGAGAGAAAAGTGCTTCTGCTTTCACATTTCCATAATTAAGAGGCACTGTAATACGAGCTCCTAAGGAAATCGGGAATTCTATTTGTAATACATTACAATCTAATATAACATCCATCCCACATGAACTCTGTGTAGTCCAGGAACTATTCTTTAAAGGTTGGTTACGATAATAATCAAAGAAAGCATTGCTACGAATCCGTCGGATATACATGACTGATCCCAGGCTAAAATCCGGATTAGCGATAGTAAATGCATAATCCGCACTAACAGCCATTTGCTGCCGGGTCTGATACAGGTAATGGTATCCCCGAGGTTCAGTAATGATACGTTTGGGTAGATAAAGAACTTTATCATCAATATCCTGATATTGATATGTAAAACGCACCATTAAGCTGTGATTCTGGATAATGCCAGGCAGATACGTTGTGAGCCGTGCTGCATACAAATGTCCGTAATTATCCGAGTTAAAAGGGGAAAACATGTGTTGTAAACGCAACTGATAACCCAGCCGGGGCAATATATCTTGCTTTGCCATTCGACGGTATTTATAAAAACGCAATTCGGATAGTAAATACTGGAAATTACTGTAATCTCTACTTTTATATTGCTGATATTTATTATTGGTCAAATAATAAGTAAACGAAGGTTGAAAACCTTGTATATAATGATTCTTTGTAAAATTAAACGGAACATATATACGAGCTTCAGCTTCAACCAGGTTTCTGCCAGTATATCTGCCCCGAATACTTTCCGTCTGAGTTTCCTCATTCTTTTCCCAGGTCATATCAAAAGCTTTACTTCCGTAATCTACATCCAGGTCTATCACTGGATACCAACCCATGTATGTAAAGGATAATTTACCTTGATGGTATCCATCCTTATAGTACCAGCCCGCTTGACCGATAGTCGTATTCAGAGTGTTTTGAGAAAGAATAGTAGCACCCGGTTTCACAATAGTAGTGAAATCATCCGTATTCATATTAATTAAATCGGCTACATTATAATAGAAAGGTGCCCAACTGTGGATCTTAAACAAATGAGATAAACGATGATATCTCTTCGGATTAAATTCAATATCCTTAATAGGTGCTGTATCAATATTAAATGGTTCCTGCACACTTATTGCCTCTGCAAGCCGGTATTTATAGGGCTCTTGGAAATGGGCTGGCTGCTTTTCCAGTTCCTGAAAAGGAACAGATGCTAAATTGTATCCATTCGTTTGAAAATCTGAAAAGAATAAGATATTCTTATCCTTCGATAGTGCAGGAGTAAATGCACCGAACTGAGCAGTCGTGAGTTTATAAGGCTGCAAATCATCCGGATCAAGACAATAAATATTGTTGGTTCCATCTAAACCCGATTCAAAGTAAAGTTTTCCGTTTGCCCATATAGTACCGGCAATGTTTGCATGGGTGGGTAGCAATAATTCCAGCCATTCCTCATTTTGAGTATTAAGTTGCCAGATACTGATTCCATTCTCCCCCACTACTGTCGCAATTACATAACTCTGATCAGCGTACACAACTTCTTTTGCAAACGCATTATCAGGAACAGAGAAATGAGTAAGTTCTTCTCCATTATAAGCGTCAAGTATTACCACCTGATTCAATCCAGCCAAATCTACGGTAGAGACAACAACCTTATCTCCAGCTTCATTAACCGAAGGAGACAAATAACGTTTACGGGGAGTAAGTATATGGGTTTTACCGGTTTCCAGATCAAAGTATTTCACAACAGAATAATTCTGGTGTGTCCATCGAATTCCCGAAACATATTCACTCCAATATATCCGATTGTCGACCAATGATATACGGCTATTAATATTGCCGAGAAAACAAAGTCTATCTTCCGACTCATCTGTAATCTTTACCAAAGAAGTAAGTTCTTTATAATTTGATTTAACAGCAATTACAGTAGATTCATCCAATTGTTGCGGATACTGATAAGAAGCATAACGGGAAATGGGGGGAGAAAGTATTGTTGGTTTGAAGCCGGATTGGCGAAAAACTTCTTCCTGGACAGACCAGTCTTCTTTCAGGAAATTGAATACATCTTTATACATTTGTTTGGGAGCAGCACCTCCATGATGTTTCATTGCATTCGAGAAAGGCGGGATATTAAAAATCCGGTCTACATACCGGGAAGTCACTTTATCCCAATAATCTGCTCCGTATTTGTATCGGGCATAGGCTGTAAGGTTATAACCAAAAGAATATTTACTTCCGGTATAATCTTTGTATGAACCCATAAACCATTTGTCAAACGAAAAATTCGTCCCGGCTATCATGTGGGCCCGATAAACCATATTGAATTCCGGCAAACGTCCTCTACCGGATTTGGATAAAGCTGTTTCAGTAGCTACTGCATCTCCCTCTAAAAACCAGGTAGGCAAAAGGAAAGCAGAGAGTCCGGCAGATTGCTCACCCATAAGGTAATATAAAGGTTTGAAAATTCCACGGATGACTTTACTGGTCTGAAATACATGGCGGGATTCATGAATCACCAGCTGACGATCCCATTGCTGAGCATATAAATCAGATGAAGGAGTAGTAATCAATTCCATTCGACGAGGGGCCCATGAAACCATACCATTGGATAACATATTGCCCGGGTGCAAAACAACAGGAAACTTTCGGTACTTGGAAGAACCAATCGTTTTTTGTACATGCGGAAAAGCTGTTTCCAACAAAGAGGCATAACGATAAGCCGTGGAATCGCTACCCTGCCGATAAATAACTTTAAAATGAGGAGTATTTACAATGTTCCATTTATAGTTATAAGGGTCTGTTCCATAGTCGACATATTGTGCCCAGATTTTGACAGACAGGAATATCAAAACGCTAAGAATTGTTACTTTTCTCTGTGAAAACATCTTTTTAGTCCTATTATCAGATTAAACTTTGATACAAACATAAATAAAAATATTGAATTTATATATTCAATCAGACATACAGATTCCGATCTTTTCGTTTTATGTATATGTATCATACAAAAGACTTACGCCGCAAACTTATTACAAGGATGTAATCTCGTTTTTGATACCTCATTACTGATTGTTATATTCAACTCCTAATCCAAATAGGATCTTCTCTCCAAATATCATTCAAAGAAAAATGCCAGAGGTATGTTTATTCACTCATAACTTCTGGCAAACTTTTTCCTGTTTGATTTTAAAGATTCCGGATTTTTACGAACATAAATCAAGTATAAACCGGGTACCTTTCTTGTAATCAGTATCTACTTTTATTGTACCGTTTAGTTTATAGGCTATTAACTGACAAATTGGAAGTCCCCATCCATCATCATCAATGGTAAGATCCTGTTCTCCAAAAGGTTTAAATAAATTCTCCTGTTTTTCAGGGTCGGGAGGAGTGCCGGTATCAGTTATAATAAATTGTCCGGTACGTGCATTCCTTTTCTTGAATTCCAGAGAAATCTTCCCACTATTAGTATGTAATGCTGATCGGTTAAGTAGATAAGATAATATTCTTTCCAATGCATCCGCATTGGTTTTTATACTAACACGAGGTACTGAAACTACACTTTCGATACCCGGTTTAAAGTTTGATCTTGACGATAACATAATTCCATCACAAAGTTGTTTTATATCAATACTTTGAACAGGATAAGGTTCTTCGCGTGATTCTTCGAGGTATATATAAGTTTGCATGTCAGCAACCCGCTTTTTAAGAATATCAATATTTTCCCGAACGTTTTTTTCATAAAAAGAGTTTGCCGGAAGATTTTCGATGATCTCTAATGCCGGAGTTATTTGCGTATTAATATTACTGATAAAATGGGATTTTTGTGCATTGCTTTCATTTATCATCTTCAAATTATGTTTCAATTTCTTTGCCTGAAACATATTCTTTAATAGTAAAAAAAATAAAACAACCAATGCAGCAATTAAAATAACAATAAATATCCATAAACCAACTATAATAGCCTTTTGATTGCGAATGGTTTTTTCTTTACTCTGCAAATCCTGTTGAAGAACTGTATGCTCTTGCTGCAAGCTTTCCAGTTCGCGGGCTGCCTTAACCATATTTACAGAATCCTGCCATACAACATACAGTTTCTGAACAGTTTCTGTAAGAGGTGTTATTTTTTTACGCTCAGCATACGACAACATGTCTTTATAACAATCTTCCCGACTATCTTCATTTTTACTGCTTAGACAACGTTGTAGCAATTTTTTATAAGATTCAAGGCTTTTATTTGCCATTCCAAAAGTATGATAATATTCTGCCTCTGTCAATAACATTTTATCTGTCAGATTATCATCTTTAAGATAGTTCATACAATAATGCATCACATTTAATTGTGTTTTACTGCTTTCTGCCTTTCCTTCTTGGGTATACATACGTAGGCGTTCGTTAGCTACTTGAAAACGACCTCGAAAGTTCGTCTTTCCGGTTTTCTTTTCATCTTCGTAAATCAACTGATCCATTTGATAATAAAGAGAAGCAGCTTCCTTGTATCTTTTCCCATCTAAAAGGATTTCACTTACTTGTGTTCCTTTCTCTATTGCCTTCAAAACATCTTTTTGTTTAAAAAGCTCTTGAAATTCTCGCTGCAGTTCATTTAACCCGGTTGGATTAAGATCAGATGTTGGGTTCGTTTGTCCCTGGAGTATTAACCCGTAAAAGGAAATACATATCAGAATTAAAAAGGTTTTCTTCATTTTCTTGTATTATGCTTGTTCAAAATAGATTTTTGAAATAAATAAAAACGTTCCGGTAATAGTTATTTTACAAAAATACGTTTTTTAATATTCCTTTCAAAATACAGAATTCCTGTTTTTTACTTTTTGATAAATAAAACATCTTTGTATAACAATAGTTCTTCAGTTCTAACCCATATGATGGAATATTATTGTTCATTCCGAAATAAATACCCCAGTTAAATAGTCTATTTTATTAGAAAGCTAAGACATTCCACTGCATTCCACACCAAAAAAACGCGTTATTAAAGTATGAGACTAGTGTAACTAGTATGCTAATGAAAAGCGATAAAGGAAATTGCCTAATGTATTTATATTCAGAGTTTTATACAGGAAGTGAGAGACAAGTGATACTTTTTTAAGATAATTCTTCTAAAAGGGTATGTTAAGGTGAAAATAGATCATCTCGAGAAGAAGTTCTTTTAGGTCGCAAAGTCGGTAGGATTTGTCACGAATTCCGGTTATATTTAAGGCAAATTGAATAAGGTTTCCCTTCATCTTCCGGTAACATTCTCCTTTATTACCTCAGATAGAAACCTGTATCTGTCTTGTTTCCCGGCAAAAATAGAATATGTTTATTGCACTAGTAGGATAAACATACTCTGCTATACCCTTTAAGTTATCGATGCAAATTCATAAAGAATGGATATGCTTATTTATATTTTTATCCTCAGCGATAATAATTTGAGGCCTCATTCAAATCCTTGTTATCCCATTTTAATGTATAGGGATTTTATTAATAAACCTTCTTAGTAATTTAGCGTTATTATTATAATAATTCGCAAATATTATATAGTTTCGCAAACAATAATATTCATTCATCCCAGCATATGGAATTTATAATTATAATTCTTCTTTTATTATTAAATGGTGTTTTCGCCATGTATGAAATGGCATTGGTATCATCCAGTAAAACCCGCCTCGAGACTTTATCTGCCAAAGGAAGTAAATCCGCTAAAAAAGTACTACAACAACTAGAATCTCCCGAAGAATTTCTCTCTACTATCCAGATTGGGATTACTTTGATAGGAATCATTTCCGGTGCTTTCGGAGGGGTAGCTATTGCTCATCAAGTTGCTCCTTTATTTGAAAAAATACCACTATTGGCGCCTTATGCCCATAATATATCCATGATATTGGTCGTGGCTGTCATAACCTATCTTTCTCTAGTGGTAGGGGAGCTTGTACCTAAATCCATTGCATTGAGCAATCCCGAAAAGTATTCCATGTTATTGAGTCCGGTAATGACTTTCATGAGTAAAATTGCTTATCCTTTTGTTTGGTTCTTGAGTATGTCAACTCGTTTTCTAAATAAATTGATTGGCATTTCCGGAGAAGAAGAACGGTTAATGACACAGGAAGAACTTAAAATGATTCTTAATCAAAGTTCTGAACAGGGAGTCATTGATAAAGATGAAACAGAAATGTTACGGGATGTTTTTCGCTTTTCCAACAAGAAAGCAAACCAATTAATGACTTATCGTAAAGATTTGGTTGTATTCCATTCCAAAGACACCAAAAACGATATACTAGATACGATCAGACAAAACCAATTCAGCAATTATCTGTTAATCGATCGTCATAAGGATGAAGTTATAGGTGTTATTTCGGTAAAAGATCTTATTTGGATGATTGGAAACAATGAAGAGTTTGACTTGAACAAAATAGCTCAGCCACCGTTATACATTCCTGAAAGTTTATATGCCAAAAAGGTACTTGAACTATTCAAAAAAAACAAAAACAAGTTTGGGGTGGTAGTCAACGAATACGGTGGCATTGAAGGTGTAATTACCTTACATGACCTCACGGAAAGTGTTTTTGGAGATATCCTGGAAGAAAACGAAGAAGAAGAACAAGATATCATTTTACGAAAAGACGGTTCAATGCTGGTGGAAGCTTCAATGAACATCGTTGACTTTATGGAAGAGATGGAGATTATGGATTATGATGATCTCGAAGATGAAGACTTCACCACTCTAGGTGGAATGGCCATGTTTTTTCTGGGAGGTATTCCTAAAACCGGGGATATCTTTTCCTACAAAAACCTTGAATTCGAGATTATCGATATGGACGGAGAAAGAGTAGACAAGCTTCTTGTAACAAAAAAGCAAGAGGAACTATAAATAGAAGCTTTACATTTTAACTAAATTCTTAAGCAAATGAAAAAATCAATTATGTTGGCAGTGGCTGCAATAGTGGCAACAGCATTTTTTTCCTGTCAGTCGAATAGCAACAGGAAACAAGAAACAGAAAAAAGAGAAGTGGTACCCGCAACAACTATTGTCACTTCAAATGTATATACAGGTACCCTACCTGCAGCAGATGGTCCGGGTATTATATACAAACTCACAGTCAATAATATGAATAATGAATCCGGTGATTTCGTATTGGATATGACTTATATCGACGCTGAGAAAAAAGGAGAAAATAAAACATTTACTACCAGAGGAAAACTGAAAACCGTTAAGGGTACAGCCAAAAGTGGAGGTGATAAGGTATATCAGTTAACTGACAGTGACAATGAAGTCACCTATTTTTTAGTAAAAGATGCGAGAACATTGCGTTTACTCAATAATAATATGGAACAGCCCGAATCAAAAACCGGATTGAACTACGATATTATTTTAGTTGAATAAAAAAACTTCCTTCTTATTTGCAAACGGATTATGAAGAATCTATGAAGATTCAATCATAATCCGTTTCCTTTTTATCTTGATTTACAAGAAAATATTATCTTTGTCAAAAAGAGTATATCGTAATACAGGATTGTAAACATGAAAGCTCCTCTGCTATTTTTAATATCACTCATTCTAAGTATCTTCGGCTGCCGACCTAGTAAAGAATCTGAAAAAGTAATTGTAGCCTACGTTACTTCTTGGAAAACAACTTCCCTACCCGACCCAACATTTATTACGCATATCAATTATGCATTTGGCCATGTAAACGAAACTTTCAATGGGATTCGTATAGACAATGAAGAAAGGCTACGGAAAATAGTCTCATTAAAAGAAAAAAAGCCGACTCTAAAAGTGCTCCTTTCTATTGGCGGTTGGGGCAGCGGCAGATTTAGTGAAATGGCAGATGATATTACCAACCGGAAAGCTTTTGCTGCTGATTGCATGAGAATCATCCGGGAATTCAACTTGGACGGTGTGGATATTGATTGGGAATATCCAACATCCGACATAGCAGGTATTTCTGCATCTCCCCGCGATACGAACAATTTTACCCTGTTAATGGCTGAAATCCGTGCGGCAATTGGAAAAAAGCATTTACTAACTCTGGCGACAGCCGCTAATGGAAAATACATCCAATATTCAGCTATTAAAAAGTATGTTAACTTTGTGAATATAATGGCTTATGATATCGCAGATCCTCCACAGTTGCATGCCCCTTGTTCCGCTCGGATATGACAGATACCCTTACTTGCGCGACAGCCATTTCCGCACATATAACTGCAGGAATGCCTGTAGAAAGACTTGTTTTGGGCATTCCTTTTTACGGACGTTTCTGTAAAGAACTTCAGGGAAATCATAGTTATGACAAAATCAAAAAACTCTCAGACTATACACGGCAATGGGATCCATTCGCCAGAGCACCGTACCTCAGTGATAACTCTGGGAATGTAGTATGCAGTTATGAAGATGAAGAATCTATCAGACATAAGTGCGAGTATATTCATGAAATGGGCCTACTAGGAGCCATGTACTGGGAATATGATAATGATGATATGGAAGGTACACTCCGAAAAGCAGTTTATAATGGCATAATAAATGCCCACTCAGACACCCAATGATTGAAAAATCTTATAATATTGGATTTGTATTAAGCGGTGGCTTTATTAAAGGTTTCGCTCATTTAGGAGTAATGCAGGCATTACTTGAACATGATATCCGTCCGGAAATTATTTCAGGTGTTAGTGCAGGTGCATTGGCCGGTGCTTTTTACGCAGATGGAAACGAACCCTATAAAGTACTTGATTATTTTGTGGGACAGAAATTACAGGACCTTACAAAGTTGGTCATCCCGCGACTAGGTCTTTTCGATCTCTGCGACTTCATTGATTTTCTTAAAACACACCTCAAAAGCCGATATATTGAGAATTTAAGGATACCTCTCATCATTACTTGCACTGACTTAGATCACGGAAAAACGGTTTATTTTCGAAAAGGTGAACTAGCTGAGCGAATCGCGGCATCCTGCTGTATGCCAGTTATGTTTAATCCAATTAATATAGAAGGATGCCATTATATAGATGGTGGTGTATTTATGAATCTCCCGGCATCAGTTATTCGTAAGAAATGCGAAAAAATTGTGGGAATTAATGTAAGCCCTCTAATGGCCCAAGAATATAAAATGAATATAGTTAATATAGCTGTACGTTCCTATCACTTCATGTTTCGTGCTAATACCTTTCCCCAGCGAGAACTGTGTGACCTACTAATTGGACCACACAATTTATATGGTTATAGCAATACCGAGATTGAGAAGGCTGAGGAAATATTTAAAGATGGATACCAGACCGCAAATGAAATAATTAATAACCGGATACAAGAAAAAGGAAAAATATGGAAATAATAAAAACCGGAATAGCTTCTTATGGAATGTCGGGGCAGGTTTTTCATGCCCCTTTTATCTATATTAACCCCCGTTTTGAGCTATCTAAAATAGTAGAACGCAGTAAAAATCTGGCTCAAAAACGCTACCCGGAGGTTGAAGTAGTACGTAGTGTGGAAGAATTACTCTGTGATACAGAAATTGAACTTGTTATAATTAATACACCAGATGACACTCATTACGAATACACCCGTCTTGCTCTGGAAGCTGGAAAACATGTAATAGTAGAAAAACCTTTTACCACCACTATTGAAAAAGGGAAAGAACTCGTTGCATTGGCTAAAGAAAAAGATTTAATGCTAAGTGTCTATCAGAACAGACGATGGGATGCAGATTTCCTCACAGTAAGAGATATCATTGAAAAAGGCATTCTGGGACGTTTAGTGGAATTTGAGTCGACCTTTTCCCGTTACCGCAACTTTATCAAACCCAATACATGGAAGGAAACTGGTGAAGCAGGTGGAGGACTTACCTATAATCTAGGTTCCCACCTAATAGACCAGGCCATCGAACTTTTCGGAATGCCAGAAGCTATCTATGCCAATATAGCCACTCAAAGAACCGGTGGAATGGTAGATGACTATTTTTTAATAAATTTTATTCGCCCAAAGCTCCATCCGGAATTGCGCATTACTTTAAAGGCTGGGTATTTAATGAGAATACCAGAAGCTCGTTTCGTATTGCACGGTACATTAGGATCTTTTACCAAAGAAGGAACAGATCCCCAGGAAGCTGCTCTCATAAATGGAGAAATGCCCGGTTCTTCTGATTGGGTGGTAGAATCACAAGATAATTGGGGACTTTTACATACTGATATACAAGGTGCAGAATTCTATGATAAATATCCGAGTAAAAGTGGGAATTATGGGTTATTTTATGAAAATATATACGAATATTTACGATTGGGAAAGCCTCTTTTAACAAATGCTGAAAACAATTTAAGGGTAATAAATGTTATTGAAGCAGCCTATGAAAGCACTCTGAAACAAAAAATCATCAAATTATAATTTTGAGAAAGGAATGAAGAATAATAAAATTATTATTTATCAGGTTTTACCTCGCCTCTTTGGTAATAATAACAACCATTGTATTCATAATGGAGATATTACTCAAAACGGATGTGGTAAGATGTCAGACTTTACAGTTAAAGCTTTTCAGGAAATCAAAAAACTGGGCACTACCCATATTTGGTACACAGGCATTATTGAACACGCCAGCCAAACAGATTATAGCCGGTTCGGTATACGTCCGGATCATCCTGCTGTAGTAAAGGGAAAAGCAGGATCACCTTATGCCATTAAAGATTATTTTGATGTAGATCCTGACTTGGCCGAGGAGGTTCCTTCAAGAATGAAAGAATTCGAAAATCTTGTAAACCGAACACACAAAAATGATCTCAAAGTGATCATTGATTTTGTACCTAATCATGTTTCCCGGGAATATCATTCCGATTCTCAACCGGATGGAACATCAGCCCTTGGTGCTGATGATGATACGACACAAGCATTCAGCCCCTACAATAACTTCTATTATATACCCAATACTGAATTATACGCTAAATTTGATATGAAAGCGGGTTCTACCAAACCTTATAGGGAATATCCAGCCAAAGCAACCGGTAACGATAAATTCGATGCTCATCCCTGTATCACGGATTGGTACGAAACAGTCAAAGTTAATTACGGAATTGACTACATGAACGGAAATACCTGTAAATTCAATCCATATCCAGACACTTGGTATAAAATGCTTGAAATACTACTTTTCTGGGCATCGAAAGGAATTGATGGCTATCGTTGTGATATGGTTGAAATGGTGCCTGTAGAATTCTTTGAATGGGCTATTCCACAAGTAAAAAAACAGTATCCGGAAATTCTGTTTATTGCTGAGATTTATAATCCATCTGTATATAAAGATTATATTTTCAGAGGTAAGTTTGATTACCTATATGATAAAGTCGGGCTATATGATACCTTAAGAAATGTTATTTGTGGTGATAGCCCCGCCAAATCAATTACATCGTGCTGGCAAAATCTAGGAGGTATAGAGAAGCACATGGTTAATTTCTTGGAAAATCATGATGAACAACGTATTGCGTCTGATTTTTTCGCCGGAAATCCTAAAAAAGCCATTCCCGGACTGATCGTCTCAGCATGCATGAATATTAATCCGATGATGATCTACTTTGGACAAGAGTTTGGTGAACCAGGTATGGATGATGAAGGATTCAGCGGAAGAGATGGCAGAACAACCATATTTGATTACTGGAGCATCAATACCATTCGTAAATGGAGAAACAACGATAAATTTGATGGCAAAATGCTCACAGAGAAACAGAAGTGCCTGCAAAGCTTATATCGTCAAGTGCTTAATATTTGTAAAGATGAAAAAGCAATCTCTCAGGGAGATTTTTTTGACCTTATGTACGTGAATATGAATGGCTGGAGATTTAATGAAGATAAACACTATGCCTTTCTTCGCAAATTTGATAAAGAACTATTGCTTATAGTTGTGAATTTCGATGAATATCCTGCAAATATTGCAATAAATATTCCCTCTCATGCTTTTGATTATCTTCAGATTCCACAATTGGAAACTTATAGCGCAATTGACTTATTGACTGACGAAGAAGAAAAAATAACTTTTCTTCCCTATAAAGCTACGGAAACTATGATAAAAGAACATAGTGGGAAAATCTTGAAAATAAAATTATAGGAAAAGATAAAAAATAAGGTTGCATATAACTGCAACCTTATTTTTTATCTATTATCAGGAATTATTGGGTTTTCTTCAATACCATTGCAGTACGGGCAGGTATATATAATTTCAACCATTCTTTATTTTCTCCCTTATATAAAGGATCAAAATTGGTAAAATGTTTAATACTGTCATCCGTAAATCCATTACCACCATATAAAGGATTGTCAGTATTCAAAATTACTTCATATGTTCCCGGAGCAACTAGGAAACCATAATCAGTGAAAGATTTCATCGGATTAAAATTAAAAACAAATACAAGCTCATCACGTTGATAAGCAAGTATCTGATCTATATCATTATGCCAAATCTCTTTTATGGTAGTATCCTGAAACGATTGAATACTTTTAATAACATCCAGCATATTCCTATCAAAGTCACCCATGTAATGGAATGTCAATTTTTTATTATCAACCAAATTCCATTGCCGGCGGGCATATTTGTATGACCAGCCATTTCCCTCACGAGGGAAATCAATCCATTCCGGATGTCCAAACTCATTTCCCATGAAGTTTAAATATCCTCCGTTAATCGTAGTAGCTGTTAACAAACGAATCATTTTATGGAGAGCAATACCCCTGGTCACCACATAATTCTCATCACCTTTTTGCATGTGCCAATACATATCAGCATCAATCAATCTGAAAATAATGGTCTTATCACCTACCAGAGCTTGGTCATGACTTTCAGTATATGAAATTGTTTTTTCATCTTTCCGGCGATTAGTTACTTCCCAAAACATGTTCGAAGGTTTCCAGTCTTCATCAATTTTTTCTTTGATGAGCTTAATCCAATAGTCAGGTATGTTTAAGGCCATGCGATAATCAAATCCATACCCTCCATCTTCAATTTTAGAAGCAAGACCTGGCATTCCTGAAACTTCTTCAGCAATGGTAATTGCATTCGGATTTACTTCATGAATTAATTCATTCGCGAGTGTCAGGTAGCAAATCGCATTATCATCCTGATTGCCATTATAATAGTCCTCATATCCACTAAAAGCCTCACCTAGTCCATGGCTATAATACAACATGGAAGTGACACCATCAAAACGGAAACCATCAAAATGATATTCCTCAAGCCAAAACTTACAATTTGACAATAAAAAATGAAGAACTTCGTTTTTGCCATAATCAAAAAGTAATGAATCCCATGCCGGATGCTCATGACGATCTCCGGCATAAAAATATTGATAAGGATCTCCAGCAAAATTCCCCAGACCTTCAACCTCATTTTTCACAGCATGCGAATGAACGATATCCATAATTACCGCCAATCCTAATTTATGCGCTTCATCAATTAAAGCTTTCAAATCATCGGGTGTGCCAAAACGGGAAGAAGCTGAAAAAAAACTGGAAACATGATAACCAAAGCTACCATAATAAGGATGTTCCTGAATAGCCATAATCTGAAGACAATTATATCCAGATCTGGCAATACGAGGAAGTATTTTTTCACGAAACTCATTACAAGTACCCACTTTTTCCTCAATCTGAGCCATTCCAATATGGCACTCATATATTAATAAAGGATCAGTATTAGGTTTGAAATGAGGTATCTTAAATTGAAAAGGTTTTTCAGAAAGCCATACCTGAGCATTAAAAATTTTTGTTTGTTCATCTTGTATAACACGAGTAGCCCAAGCGGGTATACGTTCACCATGTCCACCTTTCCAATAAATACTTAATTTATAAAGATCCCCATGTGTAATCAAATCTTCTTTCAGTTTAATCTCCCAGTTTCCACCTTCCAAGCGTGTCAGCGTATACGCTTCTTCTTCTTTCCAATCATTAAAAGTACCGACCAGATAGATTTTTTCAGCATTTGGAGCCCATTCACGGAAAACCCATCCAGATTTAGTGCGGTGCATGCCAAAAAATAAATGGCCGGTAGCAAAATCAGAAAGGGTTTGTTTTCCATGATCCGTCAGCTCATTCTTTTTAGAAAGTGTATGGGTAAATCGACCATTAATAGCCCCTTCAAAAGGCTCTAACCAGGGATCATTTTTTATTAAGTTTAGAGTTTTTTTCATATATGAGATCCATTAAGCTTTCACTTTTACAATAACTTTTTTTACACCTGCTTCAGTAATTGCCGGTGCATGTCCGTCTTGTGGAAAAAAGATTGCAAACATACCCGGTTTCACTGTCAAATAATCAGTAGCCAAACCATTAAAGAAAGTAATATCCTTTCCCTCATTATACGGCGCATTGTTAGGCTGGCAGTCTTTTCCGGGAGTATAGCCCATCATTTCTACCGACGACAGAGGAATTTGAATGTCTATAAACTCATTGTGGGTTTCCAACTTAGCTTCTTCCTTTTTTTTAGGGGAAGCCTGAGTTACGTTTACAATCAAATCATTTTCTTTCAATACAATTTTACCTATTTCCAAGCGATTTAAATCCGTGGATGTCAGAAATTTTACTACTTCTGGGAACAATGGGTTTAATGACGCATATTTCTCTAAATTATCAAGCGTGTCTACTACCATAATTATTGTATTTAGTTAGTTAATTTAAGCTTCACTTTCTGATTCTTCAAATTCATCTATAGTGTAATTCATAAAATCAGCAAAACGTTTCATTTGACGAAATACATCTTCTACACTATTAAGGAAATCCGGATCACTGAAAAAGTCATCAGGTATATAATAACTACAAGTATACTCCTTACATTTCAAATAATCAATATATTCAAAATCTTTTGGAAAGCCTTTTGGCGGGGTTTTTAAAAAACGTTCACCAATTACGGGAAAATATTTTTTGAAAGCCGGATCTTCAATAATAGAACGATATTCATCGATATTATCATAAATTGCCTGGCGTATTTCCTTTAACAACTTGGGTGGAGGACATATACTACCTCCTGCCAGCAAACAATTACCTGGTTCAATATGTATATAATAGCCGCAATGCTGCGATTTTTTTCCTTTAGCATTAATGTAAGCACCTAAATGAGTTTTATAAGGAGTTTTATCCGGTGAGAAACGCGTATCTCTGTAAATACGATAAGTAGTGTCTTTAACCTCTACGGTTCTGATGCTTTCATCAAAAAGCGAAATTGTGGAAATGACAGAAGCAACGAGCTTCTCAAATTCAGAACGAACTTCTTCGTATGTGTGCTTATTTTGTTGAAACCATTCACGATTGTTATTGACAGAAAGTTCTTTCAAAAAGCGAAAGATAACGGATATATTCATTTTGTTATTCTTTTCTGTTTTTCAGTTTACAAACCTACAAAAATTATTTGTAACGCACCAGCAAAATAATAAAAACATAAACAAAAAAACACCGGCCCTAACCGACCGATGTTTTTTAAGCTTTCATCAAATTGCAGACGCTTCTGCAAAAGACTGACATACCTGTCGCAGGCGGGTTAGTCTATCCAATTAATCCTATATCTAATACAGTGAAAAACTTATATAATAACAACAAAGAAATGATTTTGTTCTCATTTTCTGAAAAAATGATTTAAAAAGTTTCTTATTATTCTATGTTAAATTTATAATCCATAAAATTATACATTGATATTCAATTAAGTATATAAATATACTGTTCTTATTTTAACAGACGTTAAAGTCCAAGAAATTAATTTATAATTATCATGTATTCTATTTTGTCACATATTTTTTAACAACAAAAAGAAAAGACTCTTTTTGGAATCATTTCAGTGAACACTCAAATATATAGTTTTGTTAATATGAAAAGTTTATTTCTACACCTTATTATAAAAATAAAATTATGCCTAAATGAGATTCAAATATCAATACAGAAAATATTCCTTGATAGCCATTATATTAATAATCGGGGTTGTTCTTTTTTATGAATCAGCCCCTTTCCTCGGAGGATTATTGGGTGCTATGACCATTTATACATTATTGCGTGAACAGATGAGATTCCTTACGGAAGAAAAAAAGTTAAGGAAAAGCTTGGCAGCTACTATATTGTTAATCGAATCATTTCTACTCTTCCTAATACCCCTAAGCTTGGTAGTTATTCTTTTAATTGAAAAAGTAGGAAACCTAAATTTTAATCCACAATCGCTTATAGATCCTATTGAAAACTTAATAACATTAATTCGGGAAAAAACCGGCTATAATCTTTTTGAAATAGAAAATATATCATCTCTAGTCAGTTTGATTCCTAAAGTAGGACAGTTTTTGATGAATGGTATTACGAGTTTTCTTATTAATATTTTCGTTTTAATGTTTGTTTTATATTTTATGTTAATAAGTAGAGAACAAATGGAAAAGTATATTTATGAAATACTACCATTTAACAAAGAAAATAAAAAGGAAGTTTTACATGAAATCATTATGATTGTAAGATCGAATGCGATTGGAATTCCTTTATTAGCAGTTATTCAAGGTGGAGTTGCAGTTATAGGATATTACATATTTGATGCTCCAAGTCCAATGTTATTAGGTATTCTTACTGCTTTCTCAACTATCATACCAGTGATAGGTACCGCAATGGTTTGGTTGCCGGTTGTTATAATTATGGGCTTTTCCGGCAATTGGACAAATGCAATAGGGTTATTATTTTATTCGGTATTAATAATTACACAAATAGATAATTTCATACGTTTCATTTTACAAAAAAAGATGGCAGATACTCATCCTCTTGTCACCATTTTTGGAGTAGTAATTGGATTATCATTATTTGGCTTTATGGGTGTGATATTTGGTCCTCTCATATTGTCCTTATTTATACTTTGTTTCAATATTTTCAAGAAAGAATATATTGATCCTTATGAATAAATCAATCCATTTATAAAATGTCACAAGCATATTATTTACATTGATTTATTTTCAATATAAACGAAAATAAGTAATAATTAGATGCAAATAGGAATTTATAGAAAAAGGAAAATCAAAGCAAAATTATAAACAATCACATAGTACTTGCTTCAAAAAAAACTGAATGTCTCCAGAAAAAAGGAAAAGTAGATTACTCTATTTATAAAAAAATGTAATTTTGCATCGCAAAAGCTCAATCATAATGGAAGTTTTAACTATAAATACCATAGGAATTATCCTAATATCGTCATCATGTTTTTTATTTATTGTCCAAGCATTTTATTATCTTGGATTATATAATAAACTATATAAGTACAACATAGCAAATTCAAAAGCTAAAAATGATATTCGTGAAGAATATCCTCCTTTGTCTGTTATAATATGTGCTAAAGATCAGGCAGAAAATCTTCGAAGCTATTTGCCACTTATATTGGAGCAAGATTATCCCAAATTTGAAGTTATAATTATAAATAACAACTCTTCTGATGAAAGTAAAGACATACTTTCCTCTCTTGAAGAAAAATATCCTCATTTATACCATAGTTTTACTCCAGAAACAGCCCGCTATATCAGTCATAAAAAATTGTCAATTACCTTGGGGATTAAAGCCAGTAAATATGACTGGGTGGTGTTCACTGAAGCCAATTGTTACCCTGTGAGTAATAACTGGTTAAAACTAATGGCTCGTAATTTCACTCCTAAAACGGAAATAGTGCTAGGATATAGCATATACGATTATGCAAAGGGGTGGCTTAATAAATGTATTTCTTTCGACATGCTTTTCCACTCTATAAGATATCTAGGATTTGCTTTGATAAGAAAACCATATATGGGTATAGGACGTAACATGGCGTATAGAAAAGAATTGTTTTTTAAACACAAAGGATTCTCTGCACATTTGAACTTACAAAGAGGAGACGATGATCTATTTATTAATCAGGTCTCAAATGGTAGGAATACCCGTGTTGAGACTGACTTACAAGCTGCAATATGTCTCAAGCACTCTAAAACATCCAAGGAATGGAAAGAAGAAAAGATAAATTATACCGCCACTTCAAAACATTTTAAAGGAATACAAAGAAGTTTACTCGGATTCGAAACTTTTTCAAGAATACTTTTCTATATAGTAACGATATCGGGTATTGTTTATAGTATATTGTTTAAGCATTGGTTATTAGTAGGAGCATTAATAATAATCTGGGCTCTTCGTTATATCATGCAGGCAACTGTCATTAATAAAACGGCAAAAGTATTGGGAAACAAAAGAAGATACTATTTTAGCCTTCCTATCTTCGATATATTGCAACCGATCCAATCGCTTACTTTTAAAATTAATAAATCTATTCGTGGTAATTCTGAATTTATGAGAAAATAAAATGAATAATTTAGTATTATTCATATCTCATGGAAGTAACCGGATTTATCCGGGTAATAAGGAAAGAAGGGCCAATAAGCATTAATACAGCTGCTGTCAGGGTTGCCAAATTAATCAAAAGAAATAAACTCAAACTAAGACTCATAGGCACAGAATCTGTATAATAAGTTTCAGGATCCAATTTAAAGACATTAAAATGTGTTTGAAGAAAGTAAAATCCCATAGCAATTATATTGCCCCAGAACATTCCTTTACTAATAAGGAAAATAGAGAACCAAAGGAAAATTTTACGAATACTATAATTAGTTGCACCTAGAGCCTTCAATACTCCTATCATATTAGTACGCTCCAGAATAATGATTAATAAACCAGAAATCATTGTAAAGCCAGCTACACCAACCATTAATATCAGAATAAGCCAAACATTCATATCCAAAAAGTTCAGCCAATCAAAAATCTGAGGATTTATCTGCTCTATACTACGTATATAGTAGAAATTATTTGTACCGACATATTCTAAATAACGATCGGTGTCCGAAGATATTTTATACGTTACCTCAGCCAGTTTATCATAATCATAAATCTGTAATTCCAACCCACTCACCTGCCCTGAATTCCAACCATATAAACGATTAACAGTATAAATATCTGTTATCAGGAAATAATTATCATATTCAGAAGAATTAGTCTGATAGATACCTTTAATGGTAAGCCGACGAGCCCTGATATCTTTTTCAAAATAATAAGTATAAACACGATCTCCAAGTTGTAGTTTCAGTTTATTAGCTAATGTTTTAGAAATAAGAACTTCATTACTGGCAACGGAATCTGAAAAAGCAGGGATTTCACCTTCAACTAGATGATCACGAAAAAAAGTAAAATCATACTCCTGACCTGCCCCTTTTAAAATCATCCCTTGAAAAGCATCATCCGTTTTAATCATTCCAGGCTTAGTGGAATAACGTTGTACATGTTTTACATCTGGGTAATTTTCTAAAGCCTTCCACATACTATCCGGCACTATAATTGGATATGTTTCGAATGAACGAACGGCATCGAAATTACTGATTTGGATATGAGAACCGAAACCTTTTACCTTACTACTTACTTCTTTTTTAAAGCCAATAACTACTGCAACAGATATAATCATTACAGCCAATCCTATGGCTATACCAGCTGTCGCAATCAGTATAGCAGGACGGGAAACTTGCTTATTTCCATCTTTTTCTTTGTAAATACGTTTGGCTATAAAAAGTTCGAACACAACTTTCTCTTTTAAATAACTCTTCCCGGATAGGCCTCTAATGCTTTTTCCAAAACCAACAGAGCACGACTTAAATCCTTTTTATTTAAAACATATGCGATACGAACCTCATTTCGTCCCAGACCTGGGGTAGTATAGAAACCGGATGCAGGAGCCATGAAAACAGTTTGACCTTCATATTCAAAATCAGAAAGACACCAAGCACAGAATTTATCAGAATCATCCACCGGAAGCTTAGCCACTGTGTAAAACGCCCCCATCGGTATAGGTGAATATACACCCGAAATACGATTTAATCCATCAATGAGACATTTCCGCCTCTCTACATATTCATCATAAGTTTCAAGAGCATATTCAAGAGAGGCATCCAATGAAGCTTCGGCTGCAATTTGCCCAATTAAAGGTGGACTTAAGCGAGCCTGACAAAATTTCATCACGGCGTCCCGTACAGTCTTATTCTTGGTAATGAGCATGCCAATACGAATTCCACATTCAGAATAGCGTTTTGAAACTGAATCAATCAATACTACATTCTCCTCAATTCCTTCCAAATGACAGGCAGAAATATATGGTGAACCCGTATAAATAAACTCACGATAAACTTCATCTGAAAACAAGAAAAGATCATATTTCTTAACAATATCCCGTATCTGATTCATTTCCCGGCGGGAATATAAATACCCAGTCGGATTATTCGGGTTACATATCAGAATACCTTTCGTCCGCTCATTGATTAATTTCTCAAACTTTTCAACCTTTGGCAATGAGAATCCCTCCTCAATAGTAGTAGTGATTGTACGAATCTTAGCACCCGCAGAGATAGCAAAAGCCATATAGTTGGCATAAGCTGGTTCCGGAACAATAATCTCATCACCCGGATTCAGACAGGAAAGAAAAGCAAATAAAACAGCTTCCGAACCTCCCGTAGCAATAATTATATCGTCTGCAGTCAGGTTTATATTGAACTTAGCATAGTAATGTATTAACTTTTCACGATAACTTCTATATCCGGCGCTTGGACTGTATTCCAGCACTTTACGGTCAATTCCGCGTATGGCATCAATTGCCGCCTGAGGAGTAGGCAAATCAGGTTGCCCGATATTCAGGTGAAATACATGAATTCCTTTTTGTTTAGCTGCGTCAGCCAAAGGGGCCAGTTTTCTAATCGGAGATGCTGGCATCTCATTGCCCCGAACGGATATGGTTGGCATGGTGATACTCTATTACTATTTGTGATGTGCAAAGATAGAGTTTCACAAATTATGAAGCAAACAAATAGTTAACAAAAAACAGGATTGCTGGTCGAGGCTGAACTTTTAGAGTATTTAACGTGTATTTATAAAAGAAAAGGCATATTTTTGCCACTTAGAATATTAACAACAACATCATAATGATTTTAAACCTCATAACGTTTGCTTCTGAGCTAAATAAGAATATCACAGTTCAAACCGCACATGAATTTATCCTGAGTGAATTAGCTAATCACTTTACTTTAAATTTTGTGGACGATAAAGATATCAGAAAGCTCGGTCCCAACGATTTTAGCCTGATTTTTATTGCAACAGGCGGGGTAGAAAGAAAAGTTATGCATGCTTTTGAACATCTTCCCCGCCCTGCGGTGATGTTGGCAGATGACATGCAAAATTCACTAGCAGCGGCTTTAGAGATATCCTCCTGGCTGAGAAGCCGGGGTATTAAAAGTGAGATTTTACATGGAGAAACTCAGAATATTGTTCATCGTATTGAAATTTTACATCAAAATTTCCAGGCTCAACGTTCTTTATTCGGCACAAGGGTGGGAGTTATTGGAACTCCCTCATCCTGGCTTATTGCAAGTAATGTTGATTACCTGTTAGCTAAAAGACGATGGGGAGTTGAATATGTTGATATTCCATTGGATAAAATTTACGAGAAGTTCGATCGTATATCAGATGATGAAGTTGGAGAAGTTTCCGCCGAAATTGTAAGTAGAGCATTAGCTATTCGTGAAGGAACTCCGGAAGACATGTTGAAGGCCATGCGTCTCTATCGGGCCATTAAAGAAATATGCATTGAAAAAAAATTGGATGCTATAACTCTCAGTTGTTTCAAATTGATAGAACATACCCAAAGTACAGGTTGTCTGGCTCTCTCCTTATTAAATGATGATGGAATACTGGCTGGATGTGAAGGCGACCTTCAATCTATATTTACTCTTTTGGCTATAAAGGCTTTGACTGGTAAAACAGGTTTTATGGCCAATCCATCTCTCATTAACAATAAAACGAATGAAGTTATTTTTGCTCATTGTACAGTTGGCCTTAAACTAACCGAGAAATATATCATCAGGAGCCATTTTGAAACCGGCTTAGGAATAGCGATAGAAGGACTTCTTCCCACCGGAGAGATTACAGTTGTAAAATGTGGCGGAGAATCATTAGACGAATATTTCCTGAGTTCAGGGCATTTGGTGGAAAATACCAATTACGTTAATATGTGCCGTACCCAGGTACGCATTAAATTGGATGTTTCTACTAATTATTTTCTAAAAACGCCCTTAGGTAACCATCATATTATTGTACAAGGCAATTATGTTGAAAGATTACAGGAATTTTTCCAAGCGAATGCCTGTAAAAACATTGTATCTTAACCTTGTCTTCATATAGCTGTAATATATTTCTCTCATTTTTGCAACAAATGTTAAAGTAGAAACAATGAACAATTATCGTATTTTAGTTGTCGATGACGAAGAAGATTTATGTGAAATCCTAAAATTTAATCTTGAAAACGAAGGATATACAGTTGATACAGCTAATTCGGCGGAAGAGGCTCTTAAAATGGATATCAGTAGCTATGACCTGCTCCTACTGGATGTAATGATGGGCGAGATATCCGGTTTTAAAATGGCCAGTATCCTAAAAAAAGAAAAAAAAACCACCCACATACCTATCATATTTATCACAGCTAAAGATACTGAAAACGACACAGTTACCGGATTTAATCTGGGAGCAGATGACTATATTTCCAAACCTTTCTCATTACGTGAAGTGATTGTCCGTATTAAAGCGGTATTAAGGCGCTTGCATAAGGAGAATGCTAATCCAGTTCCAGAGCAGCTTATATATAATACATTGGTGATTGATATCTCACAAAAAAAAGTGAGTATAGATGGAGAAGAAATCTCACTTACTAAAAAAGAATTTGAGATACTTTTTTTACTTCTCCAAAACAAGGGACGGGTATTTTCTAGAGAGGATATGTTATCCAGAATATGGAGTGAAGAGGTTTATGTACTCGACCGCACTATAGATGTAAATATTACCCGTCTGAGAAAGAAAATTGGTGAATACGGCAAATGTATTGTTACTCGCTTGGGATATGGATATTGCTTCGAAGCCAAATAATCTTCTGTAATATTCTTCATGGCTGAAAAATCTAAATATTTCATTTCACTCGACCGGAAATTATTTCTTTCGGCTGTAAGCATGTTTCTAGTTTTTGTAAGTTGTTTCATCATTTATCAATTCCAGCGGGAAAGAACTTACAAAATAGACATGTTAAATCACAAACTGCAGGATTATAATAAATTAATGTATAAAGAACTGCAGGAAAACAATGATAGTCTGTCTACACTAAATTTATTTATCGATCACATTGGAATTGAAGGATTAAGGATAACCGTTATTGACCTCCAGGGAAACATTATCTTTGATAGCTCTGGCGTTGACTATGATGAGTTGGAAAACCATCTGGAAAGGAAAGAAATACAAGAAGCTATTGAAAAAGGTACAGGTTACGCTGTGCGTCGGGTATCAAAAGTAACTGGTATAACTTATTTTTATTCGGCAAAAAGATGCAATAAGTATATTCTCCGAACGGCAGTACCTTATAATACGGAAGTGCGAGAAAGTCTTAAAACAGACATGCATTATATCTGGTTTTCTATAATTATAGCGCTTATCTTAATATTCATTTTCTATAAACTTACGCGCCGTTTAGGAAAATCCATCGATAATCTCAAAAATTTTGCTCTTTGCATTGAAAAGAATGCACCTTTCTACCTACAATCTAACCATAATTCTTCATACGATGAGCTGGATGAGATTTCGCAACATATCATGCAGATTTATCAACGACTCCTCGAAACAAAAGAAGAACTCAACAGGGAAAGAGACAAATTAATAGCCCATTTACAAACGTCAAAAGAAGGTCTGGGGGTATTCAGTCATGATAAAAAAGAAATATTAGTCAATAACCTATTTATCCAATATATTAATTTTATTTCCGACTATAACCTGAGAACCACTGAAGAGACATTTGGTATAACCGAGTTGCAACCTATTACTGACTTTATTAACCGGATGCAAAAAAAATCTATTGGGAAAGAAGATAAAAGAATGTCTCTCAACTTTTCTAAAAACGGCCGTAACTTTATGGTTGAATGTATCATCTTCCAAGATCATAGTTTTGAAATTACAATTAATGATATCACTCTCGAGGAAGAACAGTCCTCACTAAAGCGTAAGTTAACACAGAATATTGCTCATGAATTAAAAACGCCCGTTAGCAGCATACAAGGATATCTCGAAACACTTGTATTCAATGAAGATATTGACCCCCAAAAAGCCAAAACCTTTTTACTCCGATGTTATGAACAAAGTAACCGGCTGAGTAAGTTGCTAAGGGATATTTCCGTATTGACCCGGATGGATGAAGCTGCCAACATGCTTGAGATTGAACAAGTGGATATAACAAATATTGTTGAAGTAATTATTAATGAAGAAGCCCTGGAAATCGATAAAAAACAAATTAAGGTCATTAATAATCTTAAAAGACACATTCATATTCGTGGTAATTATTCACTTATCTATTCAATCTTCCGCAATCTGATGGATAATGCCATAGCTTATGGAGGAAACGAAATACAAATAATTATTAATTGTTTTCGCGAAGACGATAATTTTTACTACTTTAGCTTTGCCGATACGGGAGTTGGAGTTAGTACCGAACATCTGCAACGACTCTTTGAACGCTTCTATCGCATTGACAAAGGACGTTCACGCAAGCTGGGAGGTACGGGTCTGGGACTTGCCATTGTAAAAAATGCAGTATTGATTCATGGAGGAAAGATATCGGCAAAACATTACCAGGGAGGCGGCCTGGAATTTATTTTCACACTTGCTAAAGATAGGTAAAAGAAAATGAAAAGAATTAATTACATTGCACTGGCAGTATTCTTTTTATGCTGCTCATGTAAAAACGGAAATGCTTCCGGAAATGAAAACAGCAAAAACCCTACAACTCCGAAACAAGAAACTGTCAGCAAAGATTCTGTTGTACTATCCCCTATCAAATATCCCGAAATCCCCACCATATTCACCCAACCGGAACAAAGAGCAGATTTTCTGGCCGAGCATTTTTGGGAACATTTTAACTTTGCCGACACTAATTATATTAATAAGCCAGAGATAACAGAACAATTCTGGGTGGACTATATTAATATCCTAGGATACACTCCGCAAGAAAAAGCAAAAGGATACCTGAAAGATACTTTCAGAAAAGCTGAGCAAAACAAGAAAATGTACAACTACCTGGTTGATCTGGCCGATAAATATTTGTATGATCCGAATTCGCCCTTCAGGCAAGAAGAATATTATATTGCTGTATTAGAAAGCATGGTAGCTTCACCTATCCTCCAAGACATAGAAAAAATACGTCCAAAAGACCGTCTGAAAATAGCTTTAAAAAACCGCGTTGGTGAAAAAGCCAGCAACTTTACTTATACCCTGGAGTCCGGTAAACAAGGAAAGCTTTATCAAATAAAATCCGACTATATCATTTTGTTTTTCAATAATCCGGGATGTTCAGCCTGTGAGGAAGCTATAAAACAGCTAAAATATTCACTAGCTATTACAAAAGCAGTTATGGACAAAGAACTAACAATATTAGCGATCTATGCTGATCAGGACCTTGATGAATGGAAAAAGTACCGCAATGAATTTCCACAGGAATGGATAAATGGATACGATAAAGAACAAGTTATTGAAATGAACCGAGTATATGATCTTAAAGCCAGTCCTACCATCTATCTGCTGGATAAGGACAAAAAAGTAATCCTTAAAGATACAACAGTGGGTGCCATTGAAACATATTTGAAAGCCCGTATGTAACTCTATATCTTTATCCCGCCCCTGATTTTTGTATAAGCTTACAATACCCGACAGGATGCACATCCTGTCACTACCTACATGCCCATCTTGTCACATACAGGATGGGCATCTTGTTATAGATAGGATGTGCATCCTGTCGGATACATTCTTCTTAATTTATAGTTATTATCCGCCGAAAAAATAATTCCCGAAGGTACATAAGTAACAGAAAGTTTATACCTTTGCACCCACATTGGTTCATTATCCTCTTTTCAGGGGAGAGATTAAAAGGGAATCAGGTGAAAATCCTGAACAGTCCCGCTGCTGTAAGTTTCAATATAAACGTTGTAAGCAACTACTTTTGCCACTGGAATAAGACATCTGGGAAGGCGCTTAGGAAACGGAAACGAGTCAGAAAACCTGCCATGGATACATTACTTATTGCTTTCGAGGAAAAAGCATGAAAAGATGAAAAGGAAGAAAACATTTTCCGTATGTATATTCGTAGAGTGATCAGTTTTTCAGCTGGTTCAACTACTTTTATGGGCAGAGCCGGAAGTATGTGTCAGTTTATCTATATGAATTTAATTATGAACTTATAAAATTGAAAATTATGAAAAAGATTTCTTTATGGGTATTACTTTTGGCCGTATTGGCATTTACAGGATGTAGTGATAATGACGACGATGAGCAGAATAATGGGAAAAAGAATTCATACGTATTAAAACTACCAACTTATTCACTGGAAACGGAATATATAGGAGATACGGAAAATCCGGTTAAAACCTGGGAAGAAGGATCGGGTGAATATGCATTTCCCTGTTATCAGACTCTCTTGACGGACGAAAGCAAATTCTTTAACTTTGATTGTGTATCTACATCATACGGAATATACAGTGGTTTTGAATTTACAAATTTAACATCCGGTGATAAAAGCAGTATTACTAAAAAAGGAGTCAGTAATAATACGTATGTAACAGCATATTACAATACTAGTGACGATTATGGAGTAGCAATCAAATTCAAACAAGGAGATTATAATGTAAAAGGACTTTATGTAACAAACTCTTTGGCAGCCTATACATCTATTTCAGAAGGAGATAATTTTTCCAGAGAATTCCAAAATGGTGATTGGTATAAAGTTACGATCTATAACATGGATAAAACAGAAAATGTGGAATTTTATTTAGCGGATTACCAGAATAACAAAACAGAGATTGTAACAGAATGGAAATGGGTTGATCTCACTTCCTTAGGAGAAACCAATGGTTTGAGATTCGAATTATCATCAACCGATAATAATGAATATGGAATGCGTACTCCTGCTTATTTCTGTATAGATGGAATTACTATAGAGGAAAAATAATATAAACCATTTACCGAAATAATAGGTAAACTCGGGCAATGGTAATAAAAATAAGAGGGAACACATTAAACTGAATATTAAAAACAGACAGTTTAATGGGTTTCCTTTTAATATGGTTTTCCATCACTTTAGCTGAATACTCTTATAACAAATTTAAATGAGGGTATG
Organism: Bacteroides sp.; assembly: GCA_021201335.1. Classification (GTDB taxonomy): domain Bacteria; phylum Bacteroidota; class Bacteroidia; order Bacteroidales; family Bacteroidaceae; genus Bacteroides. The sequence continues at coordinate 169,534 of JAJQFD010000016.1, forward strand.
TCAAAATTGACGCCACTTTTCTGTTAGATTACGATCTATAAGCAACTCAAAGGAGGACTGGGCTTTTGAGACATTCACTTAAATCTGATAATTACTGGTATATAACACTTTTTATTTAATCCTTCAACTAAAGTGGAGAAGAACCTTTCATATTTACAATCTAACATTACTCTACTCCACCTCCAAGTGCACGGTACAAATCAGAAGTTGCCTGTAGCTGCTCTAGCTTATCATTGATTTGAGTAAGCTTTGCATTCAATAAACTTTGTTGCGCAGTTAATACTTCCAGGTAATTGGCCTCTCCTGCTTTCAGCAATTCCTGCGTGAAATAAACAGCCTGTTCCAACGATTCTACCTGCAAATTGCGACTTTGAATTTTACGCAGAGAAAGTTCAAAAGTTGATAAGATACCAGATACTTCCTCGCTTGCTGAAAGGACAGTTTTCTCAAAAGTAAATAAGGCAGCACGCTGATCTGCTTTAGCAATTTCCAGTTGGGTTATAAGTTGTCTCCTGGCAAAAATAGGTTGGGTAAGTCCACCAATAATACTGGCAAATAAATGTTCAGGCTTAAAGAACTGACTTAAACCATTGACTGTAGTATATCCTAACAAGCCAGTCGTCAATTTAATGGAGGGATAGAAACTGGCCCTTGCTACATTGGTTAATTCAAAGGCTGCCCGGAAAGCTAATTCTGCTTGTTGCACATCGGGACGCTTCGCCAACATCTGAACAGGAATACCATACGCCAATTCTGTGGGAACGGCTTGCTGGTTCAAAAGTGTCCTTTGTATGGGTCCCGGCTTACGTCCCAGTAAGGTACTTATTGAATTTTCAAGTTGCCTGATATTATTCTCTAAATCAGAAACAGATGCCTGAGCACCGTAAAGTGCTGCTTCTGTTTGTTTAACCGCTGCACCCGTTGTCATCCCTGCATCTCTTAACGCTATTGTCGTAATAAGATTCTCTTTCATTAGCTCAATCATATTCTGAGTAACCCGCAGCTGCTCATCCAGAGCCAGAAGAGAATAATATGTATTAGCAAGATTGGAAATCAACGTTGTTTTTACCAGGTATTGGCCGGCATAACTATTAAGCATCTGGGCATATTTGGCTCTTGAATCCCTGTTCATTCTCCCCCAAAGGTCTAACTCCCAGGTTGTAACAAGACCTAATGTATACGTTTCTTTGTGATAAGCCAAGGTATTTCTTTCTCTGGCGGTCCCCGTCAATGGATCGGAAGAACTCAGACGAGTCTGCTCAAATTGTCCGCTCAGGGTAAGGTCCGGGAAATATGCTGCCCGCGCCATTCCTAAAGTAGCCTCTGCCTGCTTTACTCTCTCCAGAGCAATTTGCATATCATAATTATTCAGCAATGCCTCTTCAATTAAAGATTGTAATGCCGGATCCCTGAAATATTCTCTCCAGGGAATATTAGCAATGCTGGTGGTATCTGTTTCCTCCCTATCTCTGAAAAGATTCTCCGTATCAATCTTTGGGGCTGTGTATCGGTTAAAGACCTGGCAGGAAGATAGCCCAACCGAAAGAAGTAATATTCCAGTCAGTTTTTTTATATCCTTATATTTCATGTTATTTGTATCTTATCTTTTAGTTACTTTCTTCCCTCCTCTACTCAAATATTCCTGTAGACTCTGGAAAACAACATATAGAATAGGTATTACCAATACCCCGATCATGGTACCAATAAACATACCACCTACCGCGCTAATACCGATAGATCGATTTCCGATAGCACCGGCACCAGAAGCAAACATTAGCGGAAGCAAACCAATAATTAGGGCAAACGAAGTCATTAATATAGGTCGTAAACGGGCAATTGCACCATTTATCGCCGCATCAATAATACTCATTCCTTGTTGGCGCCGCTGAATAGCATATTCTACAATCAGAATCGCGTTCTTCGCCAGCAAGCCAATTAACATCACCATGGATATTTGCACATATATATTATTAACAATACCCTGGGAAATACCAAATATCATCAGGAATATAAATACACCCGATAAACCAATAGGTAATGGTAACAATACAGCTAAGGGTATTATATAGCTTTCATAGAGAGCAGATAATAACAGATAAACAAAGATTAGACAGATACCAAAAATGAGGACTGTTTGCCCCCCCCCGGTTCCTGCCTCTTCACGGGTTATACCTGAATATTCGTAACTGTAGTTTACAGGTAAGATAGAACGATTCTGAGATAACTCTTCTACCACACGTAATACATCCCCTGTACTAAAACCATCCAGCATATTCGGAATGATAGTAATATCCATCGACTGATACATATTAAAGCGATCCAGTGTTTGAGGCGCAGTTACATCGGTAATATTAATAAAACTGGTAATAGGGGCCATATCTCCCGTAGATGTCTTCACATATAAACCGCTTAAATCATCCAATGTTTTTCGATATTCCGGACCAGATTGCATCATTACCCTAAATTGCTTTCCGTACAGATTGATATTAGAGACATAAGAACTACCAATAAAAGCCTGTAATGTTCCCATCACCTGAGACAAGGTTAATCCGGCTTCTTTGATTTTGGGGATATCCGCGTGAATAACCTTTTGCGGGAAATTCGGATTGAAGTTAGTCATAGCCATCATTACTTCCTTTCTGGATCGTAATTGATTGATGAAGTTTTGAGTAACCTCATAAAATTGATTAATATCACCGCCCGTCCTATCCTGCAACTGCATTTCCACACCAGCACTCATACCAAATCCCTGTAAAGTTGGAGTGGCAACGAAAAAGAAAGTTGCATCCTGAATTGCACTTGTTCTCTCTGTAAGCAGGCTGGACACCTCATTGGTTGTGATCTTTCTATCACTCCATGGATACATTTTAATAATAACCGTACCATAAGAACTTCCTAAACCACTCATGAAGTTTACACCTGTAATATTGGTAACATATTGCACTCCTTCGATATCCATTACAAGGTCTACTACCTGGTTCACAATACTATCTGTTCTTTCCAGGGAAGAGGAAGGAGGCAGAGTGATAAATCCCAGAACACCTCCACTATCTTCCTGAGGAACAAACCCTGCAGGGATAGTTCGAAGTAAATAGACTAAAATAAGTACTGCCACGGCTATAATAGCACCCATTATCCAACGGTGACTCTTTTTTACCAGGAATTGAAGTCCGGATTTATATTTTCGGGTTGCAGAATTAAATAACAGATTAAAGTTATCATAGAAGCGTTGCAGAAGTTTCTTCTTTTTCCCTTCTTCATGTGGTTTCAGAAACAGAGCGCATAAGGCGGGACTTAACGTTAAGGCATTAATGGCCGAAAGAATGATTGCAATAGCCAATGTTAGCCCAAACTGTCTAAAGAAGATACCTGAAGTACCCCCAATAAAACTAACCGGAATAAATACCGCCGACATTACCAAAGTAATAGATACAATGGCCGGTGTAATTTCCTTCATTGCTGTAAGTGTAGCTGCCTTCGGATCTTTCTCTCCCGCATCCAACTGAGCATGTACGGCTTCCACAACCACAATTGCATCATCTACTACAATACCGATTGCCAATACCATCGCAAACAAGGTGAGCGTATTAACAGAAAAGCCCAATAATAATAAAAAGAAAAAGGTTCCGATAATAGCCACTGGCACAGATATACCCGGAATAATAGTCGATTTGAAATCCTGAAGGAAAATAAATACAACCAGGAACACCAGTAAGAAGGCTTCAATCAGGGTACTTACCACTTTTTCAATAGATGCATCCAGAAATTGACTGGAATCCATCAAATAATTTACCTTAATACCGGGAGGCAATATATCTTCTGCTTCCTGAATTACTTCCTTCACATTTTTAATAACTTGCTGTGCATTGGAACCGGCAGTCTGGCTAATACTAATAAAAACAGATTCTTCTGTTTTATTGGTTCTTGATTCTACGGTATAATTTAAAGAACCCAGTTCAACGTCGGCGATATCCTTTACTCGTAGAATCTGATTATTTTCCGACCGGATTATTATATCACCAAATTCTTCTGCCGTCTGTAAACGTCCTGTATATTTAAGGGTGTACTGGAAAGTCTGATCACTGTTTTGTCCTAACTCACCCGGGGCAGCTTCAATATTCTGATCCTGTAAAGCAGCCGTTACTTCCTGTGGTGTAATCTGATAAACAGCCATTACATCCGGTTTCAACCAGATGCGCATGGAATAATCCCGCGCTCCAAATACAGATGCTTGTCCAACCCCGTATACACGTTTTATTTGAGGGAGAATATAAATATTCGCATAATTTTGCAGATATTCCCCGTCATAATCCGGATTTGAGGTCGATAAGGCAATACCCAACAATGTACTGTTTTGTTGCTTAGCTACAGTAACCCCTATCTGGCTAACCTCCTGCGGTAAAACAGGTGTTGCCCGGGCTACCAGATTCTGGACATTCACCGCCGCAATATCCGGATTAATTCCTTGTGAGAAAAACACACGTATTGTTGCGGATCCGTTATTCGAGGCAGAAGAGGTCATATACGTCATCCCTTCTACACCGTTTATTTGTTCTTCCAGAGGAATAACAACACTGTTCATTACCACATCAGCATTGGCTCCCGGATAGGATGCTGATACCTGTACGGTAGGAGGGGCAATATCCGGATACTGCTCTACCGGTAAACTTACAAGGCCTATTATTCCTAACAAAACAATAATAATGGATATTACTGTTGAAAGAACTGGCCTGTTTATAAATGTTTGTATCATTTGTTTTTATTGAAACAAGATTTTTAATGCCTGAGAATAATTAATTGTACTGAATCTTTTTGCCCTGGCTAAGGGTAGCCACTCCATCAGCAACAATTTTTTCGCCTGAATTCAGTCCGCTGGTAACAGCATAACTTTTTCCATCGGGAGTAGGTACTACGGTGATAATTCTCTGTACCACCGAATCTCCCTGTACAACATATGATAAAACTTTATCCTGTTGGGCAAATGTAGCTTTCTGTGGAATAACAAATACATTTTCCAATTCTTTCGGAATAGATACTCTCCCACTGGTACCACTTCTCAGCATTCCTTCTTCGTTAGGAAACTCAGCCCGGAAACTAGCTGAACCTGTGCTGACATTTACCAGTCCAGAGATTGTTTCAACTTTACCTTTATAAGGATAAACCGTTCCAGTCGTAAGGGTTAGTGTTACTGGTGGAATATTCTTTATTTTCTGAGCCTGAGTATTTCCCTGCAAATCATTTAGAAAAGCTGCCAGCTCTTTTTCATTTAATGAGAAGTAGGCAAATACATTGCTTGTATTTGCTACGGTAGTCAACACATTACTGGAACTTACCAAGCTACCTATCCGATAGGGAATTGTCCCGACCAGTCCATCTACAGGACTTGTTACTTCTTTCCAGCCTACTTTTGCTTCTGCATTATACAAGGAAGCTTGGGCCTGGGCCTGGGCAGCCAATGCTGTTTGATATGAATTCTCCAGGGTTGCTAATTGTACTTCACCAATAATCTGTTGTTCAGCGAGGGGACGCATCCTGTCTACATTCAATTTGGCTGTATTAACTTGTGCTTCTGCACTAACCACAGCAGCACGGGCATTTAATAATTCACTATCCGCATCAGGCGAATTGATCCGAAATAGTCTCTGGCCTTTCTTCACCCGCGAACCTTCGTCCACATAAATCGCTTCAATGAAGCCATCAATACGCGGACGGATTTCAATATCTTCCTGACCTCTGATAGTAGCCGGATAGACAGATTCCAACTGTGCATCTTGCTCCTGTAATACGATAATAGGATAAGTTTGTGGTGTAGCAGCTTCTTCATTGGAAGCAGTTTTGTTCTTACCACATGATGAGACGGCCATCCATATACAGAATGTTCCCACAATAATTTTACTAAATTTCATCACTAGTATATTAATTTAGATTATATGTATTCCTTTAAAGAAATTAGACTAAGAAATATCCGGATTCGGAGATGTCTATTGACAAATAAAATTTGTCATACAAATAACCAATTACACCGTAATTATGTTCTGATTAAAACCACAAAACAGAATATTTTACCAAAACAAAGCATCCGTTTAAGGCGTTTTAATAATAGAACTAATCAGCCGCATAATTATGGAAGATAGAATTGTAACACTGGCTATTCATACGTCAGGAAAATCCCAGATTTTAAAACAAGTTTTAGAAGAACATGGCATTGCCGTCTTTCTGGATAACACCGACCCGGAAGCTATCCGGGTTCGAATCAGGGAAAATAATATTGCCAAAGCTCTTTTCATTATTGAAGAACATGGTCTTTTTAGTTATCGAGACCAGCAAACCTATCAGCTCGACGACGGACGGAAACGTATTCTCGTAGCCGTTGATTTCTCTTCCTATTCACTAAACGCATGCCGCACTGCTTTTAATATAGCCCGTAATTTAAATGCGAAAGTTAAAATTCTCCATGTTTACAACAATGCGCGTTATTCCTCCACATTTCCTTTTGCCGATATATCCATAGATGAAAAAGATACTCGTGTTCTTAATAAAACACGAAAACAAATGTTGCATTTGTGCTGTAAAATTGATGAAATGATATCTAAGGGAGAACTTCCTTCCATTAATTATTCTTATTCCTTAAGAGAAGGTTTGGTAGTGGAAGATGAAATTGAAGACTTCATTTTGGAATATAAACCAATATTACTCGTTCTGGGTACAAAAGGAAAAGACAATAATGAGTGCCATCTTTTGGGAAATATTACAGCTGATATTATTGAGATAACCAATATCCCTGTATTGGCAGTACCGGAAGGTAAATTAACTGAAGATATATCAGATTCAATCCATCTGGCTTTTCTTACTAATTTTCCGGAAAGAGATCAACAGTCTTTCCTTACTTTATATAGCTCACTGGGACTCAAAAAGAATGCGAAAATCACCTTGCTGCATGTAAATCTTATGAATAAAAAAGGGAATAAATGGTCTGAGGCAGACTTACAACACATGAAAGAATACATTCTTGATCAATGCCAGGATCTAAACATTGAATATAAATTAATCAATTCACCCGATATATTAAAAGCGGTTACCACTTTCATACAAGACGAGCAAATTAATGTAGTGGCAGTTAATACCCAAAGAAGAAATGTGTTTACACGTATCCTTAATCCAAGTGTATCCCGCAAACTTTTATCAAATTCTGAAACAGCATTACTTGTCCTGAGAGGATCCTAATCCAGCAATATTAAACAATTTCCGGAAAAGACTTGTTATTCCAATAAACATTTAATGATGATAAATATGACTGAAGATTATAAATTAATAAATAATGAAAGTAAAAGCCAATATGAATTTCATGTAGATAGTTATATTCCTAAAATCGAATATGTCATCAACAAGGATAACGATATTTTCCTGACACATACAGAAGTTCATCCGGCCATTAGCGGAAAAGGTATCGGAACTCAATTAGTGAAGAAAACATTAACTGATATTGATAACAAGGATATGAAAGTGGTGCCACTATGTCCATTTGTGGCTAGCTATATCAAGGCACATCCGGAATGGATGCACCTGGTAAAAGAAGGAATCAGTATTGGATAAAAAACAATCAGTATGGAAAAAAAATATTCTAACGGAGAAATAACCGTATCATGGAAACCGGAATTATGCATTCATGCCGGTAACTGTGTGCAAATGTTACCTCAAGTATATAAGCCTAGAGAAAGGCCCTGGGTTCAAATTCAAAATGCAACAACCGAAGAATTGATCAACCAGGTAAACCAATGCCCTTCGGGAGCATTAAGTTACATAATGGAATAATAATAAAAGAATTCGTTTTGCATATAAAAACGTCCCCGAATGATGATTCGTAGGACGTTTTTTTGTTTATTATAGCAAATAATCGCTAGTTTTGCAGGCGTCTAATAATTATATGCTATGAACAATAACCCCCTACTTCTCTTATGCTTATGTACAGCCTTATGTTGTGCATCATGCAGTGAATCAACTCATTTTATTACGGATAAAAACACCAGGTTACAAATTGAAAATGATTTTCAGTTCAAAAAAGATTTCTTGCCGCATGGCGACCTGTTTAGTGTTTTTAACCAAGACCTGACCCCTTATGAAAAAGAAGCGCTTACATTCCTGTATGCTTACATGCCAGTAGGTGACATAACCGATTACAGTGGCGACTTTTACCTGAAAAACATTCGTTCCAGCCTCCGTACCCAACAGGAAATGCCGTGGGGACAAAATATCCCGGAGGATATATTCCGTCATTTTATACTTCCGGTAAGGGTAAATAATGAAAATATGGACGAAAGCCGGATGGTATTTTACGAAGAACTCAAAGACCGGGTGAAGAATCTTTCGTTATACGACGCGGTATTGGAAGTTAATCACTGGTGCCATGAAAAAGTCATTTATACACCTTCCGACTCTCGCACCAGTTCTCCATTGGCTTCTGTAAGAACCGCTTACGGCAGATGTGGAGAAGAATCTGTATTCACGGTTGCTGCACTTCGTGCGGTAGGTATTCCTGCCCGCCAGGTATATACTCCACGGTGGGCACATACCGATGACAATCATGCCTGGGTAGAAGCCTGGGTAGATGGACAATGGTATTTTCTGGGTGCCTGCGAACCGGAGCCAGTTTTGAATATGGCTTGGTTTAACGAACCTGTTGCTCGGGGTATGTTGATGCATACCAGAGTATTCGGACGTTATCCCGGTCCGGAAGAAATTATGGAAACAACTGATTGCTTTACTGAAGTAAACGTAACAGCCAATTATGCTCCAACTGCTCCCTTAACAGTATTTGTACAAAATGAAGACGGTAATCCTCTTCCTGATGCTCTTGTAGAATTCAAAGTCTATAATTATGCTAATTTTTATACAGTTGCCCGGAAATATACAGACAACACAGGACGTGTTTCTTTATCAGCCGGTAAAGGTGACATGCTGGTATGGGTAACCCATAACGGACAGGCTGGTTGCAGGAAAGCATCCTTTGGAAAAGACAATGAAGTACAAATAACAGTGGGGAAAGAGTTCCCAATCCAGAAAGCACTGGAAATGGAAATTGTACCTCCCGTGGAAGGAGCCATAAAAGTACAGGTAACAGACGAGCAAAAAGCAGCTAATGCAAAAAGACTTGCACAGGAAGATTCGATCCGCAATTCATATACGGCTACTTTCTATACACCCGAAAAAGCCCAATTATTGGCTAAGGAACTGGAAGTAGACCCAGATGAGTTAACTCGTTTTATGATAGGAAGTCGTGGGAACTGGAAAGATATTGAAACCTTTCTCCGGAATACATCACCACAACAGCGTTCGCAAGCGATGTTATTACTTCGTTCTGTTACAGCCAAGGATTTAAGAGATACGCCTGCTGATATCCTTTCTGATCATCTGCATACCTCTTATCCCCATGTTAGAAACGAATTGTTAACAGCTTATCGTTCTTTCTTCCGGGAAGCTTTGACAGAACAACAAATGGACGCTTTCCAGAAAGATCCCCAACAGTTAATTAATTGGGTAAAAGAAAATATCCAAATCAATGATGCACTTAATCCACAGCGAATTCCGATTTTCCCGGCAGGTGTATGGAAAGCACGTGTAGCTGATAAGCATTCCAGAGACATCTTTTTTGTTTCTCTTGCCAAAAGTATTGATATCGAAGCACAAATTGATCCTGTCACCGGTAAAGTTCAATATCGCCAGAGTACTGATTGGATGGATGTAGATTTTGAATCCTCTATTCCTCCTTCCGGATCCAAAGGGAAACTCATCGCTACTTACAAAGGTGGTAAAACATTGGAAGATCCTAAATATTATTCTCATTTTACTATCGCACAGATTTTACCGGATGGTCGTCTACATACGCTGAATTTCAGTTCCAACAAGAATGATATGGGTGGAGGCAATACATGGAGGACAATTCTGAAGAATTCAGTATCTTTGGATACAGGTAATTATCTGCTTATTACAGGTACCCGTATGGCGAAAGGAAATGTGTTAGCTCGTATCTTGCCATTTACTATTGCTGAAGGAAAACAAACAAAAATTGAGTTAGTGATACGGGAAAACAGAGAAGATATCCGTGTTATTGGTACGATTGATGCCGAAGCTCAGTTTGAGAGAGTGGATACAGGTAAAGAAACCAGCATATTAGCTACTACCGGACGGGGTTATTTCATTATTGGAATCCTCGGAGCCAGACAGGAACCTACCAATCATGCCATGCGTGACCTGGCCGCCGTAGCTGATAAATTTAATTCGTGGGGACGAGGAATCATCCTGTTATTCCCTAATGAACAGGATCAGCAAAAGTTTGACACATATGAATTTGGTGTACTCCCCGGAACCATTACATACGGTATTGATACCAATCAACGGATAACTAACATGATTGCCAATGCCATGCGCCTGGAGAATAAAAACTCTCTCCCCATATTCATCATTGCCGATACATTCGGCAGAGTAGTTTTTGTATCTCAGGGATATACAATCGGTCTCGGAGAACAAATGATGAATATCATAGGAAAAATATAAAGATCAAGCCAAATACCAATTATACATTTTTTGGACACCCTCTTCTATATCAATGCAATGATGCCATCCCAGAGAATGTAATTTAGACGGATCAGTCAGTTTCCGCATAGTGCCATCCGGTTTTGTAGCATCAAAACGGATGGCACCTTTGTAACCTACTGTATTGACTATTAGTGTAGCCAGCTTGCGAATACTTATTTCTTTCCCAGTACCAATATTTATATGACAATTGCGTACTTCTTTATTAGTACCTCGTAAATCATCAAAATCGACTTTCTCCATGATATAAATACAAGCATCAGCCATTTCTTCACTCCATAAAAATTCACGCAACGGTTGACCCGTACCCCATAACTCAACAGCCTCGGAGGATATACCATATTTACTTAATATTCTGTTTATTTCTTCACGATTACTTTCTCCATTCACACCTTCCACTGGACGTTTATTCAAATCGTCTGATATAGCTTTCCAATCTTTATTCTTCAGGCAATGCGCCAGGTAAATCTTACGCATCATTGCCGGAAGCACATGACTTCTTTCCAAGTCGAAATTATCATTCGGGCCATATAAATTAGTTGGCATCACAGCCATATAATTAGTCTTATATTGAAGATTAAAACTTTCGCACATCTTTAATCCAGCTATCTTGGCTATTGCATAAGGTTCATTGGTGTATTCTAATGGGCCGGTCAGTAATTCTTCCTCCTTCATCGGTTGGCGTGCATCCCGGGGATAGATACAGGTACTCCCCAAAAATAACAATTTACTTACCTGATGACGGTAACTCTCTCCTATTACATTTTGCTGAATCTGGAGATTATTATAAATAAAATCTGCCCGGTATTTATAATTCGCCAGAATGCCTCCTACATGAGCCGCAGCCAGAAAGACAATATCCGGTTTTTCTTCTTCAAAAAAATGTCTGACGGCCATAGAATCCATTAAATCCAGCTCCTTGTGAGTTTTTCCAACTAAATTCGTATAACCTTTCTGTTGAAGGTTCTTCCAGATTGCCGAACCTACCAATCCACCATGGCCAGCCACATATATTTTACTGTTAAGATCAATCATTATAAGTATTTCCCTATGTACAATTAATTTTCAGTGCAAACTTAACGAAAATAGCATAAAATAAAAAGTAATAAGTTTTTAAACAAAAGAAATGCTAAATATAAAATAGTTTTCCTGCTAGTATCAATTAGTGGAATTTATCTAAAACCAACATGGCGATTGTTCTGTTATATAATAAACTTAATTGGTTATGAACGAAGAAAAAACACTTACAGAAGTAGGCAGTAAACAAGCTTCTGACAAATTTTACATCAAGATTACTCCGGACGGACCTTATATGGTATATGGGAAGCCAACGATTGATCAGGAAATAATTGTACCCAATGAAGAAGGATCATCCTGGGAGTACCGTCGCGGATTAAGATTCAATCCTCCACAGCAAGTTGTCGCATTGTGCCGGTGTGGACATTCAAAAAATAAACCCTATTGCGACGGGGTTCATATTCATGTTAACTGGAATCCGCAGGAAACTGCCAGTAAAAAACCTTTGCTGGAAGGCGCTAATCAATATGAAGGTCCGACGATGGTGTTGGCTGATAACGAAAAGTATTGTGCGTTTGCACGTTTTTGTGATGGTTACGGTCAGATATGGAACTTGGTGCAAAAAGCCCAAACAGAAGAAGACAGGGAACTGGTACGCCATGAGGCTGGACATTGTCCGTCAGGACGACTGGTGCTTTACGATAAAGAAAATAATCAGATTTACGAGCCCGCTCTTGAGCCATCTATCGGTATATTGGAAGACCCAGGAATTAAAGTAAGTGGACCTATCTGGGTAAAAGAAGGAATCCGGATTGAAAGTGCAGATGGTTCCAGCTACGAAATAAGAAACCGAGTTACTCTATGCAGATGTGGAATGTCATCGAATAAACCTTTCTGCAATGGTTCACATGCATCCGTTAAATTCCAGGACGGATTACCATTAGGAAATGAATCTGAATGAGGATAGTTTATTAAGAATAAAGTCAAGTAATTTGGTTCTACTTCACTTTAGCTATAGGATTAAATAATACTGTTATTTACTAATAATTATGGATCTTACAAAGTGACGAAGAACCAGTCGTTTTATATGAATTTTAAAACAAACTTTTGGTTAACTTTGTTATTTAGCAGTATTAATAACATATTAAAAATCAATGTATTATGAGTACTAACATTTATGACTTGCTGGGTGATAAACAAGAATATTACTTGGCACATACTTGCCAAACTATCGACAAGTCTCTCATACACGTCCCCTCTCCTTCTACTGTTGGAGATATCTGGACCATAACCGACCGCAATAATCAAACATTGAATTCATTGCAGTCCATATTAAGTCATGGCCGATTGGCCAAAACTGGATATGTTTCCATTCTTCCGGTAGATCAGGATATCGAACATACAGCAGGAGCTTCTTTTGCTCCTAATCCCATTTATTTTGATTCAGAGAATATTGTGAAACTGGCTATTGAAGGAGGCTGCAATGCAGTAGCATCTACTTTTGGTATATTAGGTTCAGTTGCCCGCAAATACGCCCATCGTATTCCTTTGATCGTTAAAATAAATCACAATGAATTGCTGTCTTATCCCAATTCTTACGACCAGGTTTTATTTGGCACCATTAAAGAAGCCTGGAATATGGGTGCAGTAGCCGTAGGAGCAACTATTTATTTTGGATCAACAGAAAGCCGCCGACAAATTGTAGAAATATCTAAAGCTTTTGCTTATGCACATGAGCTGGGAATGGCTACCATATTGTGGTGCTACTTGCGAAACAGTGCTTTTAAAACAGGAGAAAAAGATTATCATTCAGCTGCTGACCTTACAGGGCAAGCCAATCGATTGGGCGCAACCATTCAGGCTGATATTGTAAAACAAAAACTTCCTACGGTTAACGGTGGATTTGAAGCCATACATTTTGGAAAATATGATGAAAGGATGTATAATAAGCTCAGTTCCTCTCACCCGATCGATTTATGTCGCTATCAGGTTGCCAACAGTTATATGGGACGGATAGGTCTTATTAATTCAGGAGGAGAATCTGCCGGAGCATCCGATTTACGGGAAGCAGTAATTACTGCCGTGGTGAATAAGCGTGCCGGAGGCATGGGATTAATAAGCGGACGGAAGGCATTCCAAAGGCCGATGAATGAAGGAGCAGCACTGCTTCACACTATCCAGGATGTATATTTGGATGAAAAGATAACGATTGCTTGATAAGAATTAAAAAGGTGTTAAGTAGTTAAGAATCTATATGCTAGCGCTATTCTTAACTACTTAACACCTAAAATTAACTCTTAAAGAAAGCCTATTACTCCGGCCAGTGTGTATCATCCGTTATAGTCACATCTTTTGCATGTAACAATTCGCCGGTTTCCGAATAATAAAGATCCATTTCCTGATTATTTCTCTCAACTTCAATCACATATTCTTTTG
>JAJQFD010000016.1:183676-236141 GCA_021201335.1 Bacteroides sp.
TAATAAAGATCCATTTCCTGATTATTTCTCTCAACTTCAATCACATATTCTTTTGCTTTGGAAGGATATTCAAGCAAATCAACTTCATCAATAAACCAGTCGGCATATTCGCTGGCTGCTATGGCTTGAGTTATGGCGGCCGGAAGATCCGATACCAGCAAATCTGTTTCAGTCATTTTCCACTCTGCTGTTGCAGAGAACCATACATCAAGGTCTTTATTATCTACCCGGCAATCAGCCACATGATACTCACCTTTCCTATCCCATTCCACATATGTGGCATTCGGATATTTTGCTGCTAAAGCTTCCATATATGATGATTCAGGTCTGAAATCATCATCACTGTCACAGGATGTAAAAGACATTAACGACACGCAGATAATTGCCAGCAGATTCCATTTAATAGTTTTCATTTCTTTATTTATTTAATGTTTGTAAATTAATCATCTATTTCACGCAGATCACCTTTTTTATTGAATTTCAGATTTAGGTCGTTAGTAAGTTCAACTTCTAATCCATACCAGTCTTTTTCTATTTTAGTAATATATTCATTGCTAAAATTTGCCTTTACATAATCACTGATATAAGCCGGGACAATCGAAGCCGGAAGGGCTGCTCTTTTGGTATCAACTTCATACCATTCACCTTTGCTGTTAAAATCAATTTCAGCACCGCTGGTTAACACAACTTCATATTTTTTCCCCTTAAACAATTCACTATCAATCTTGATATAAGAGATACCTGTATCCGGAAAATTTTGTTGAATAAAAGTACGAGCCTTTTCAGGCAATTTTTGTTCATCTTTGGTTACTACATCACGGGCCGAAACCACCTGAAGAGTAAATAATGCCATAAATGCTATAAATACACGCTTTTTCATAATTCTTTCTTTTTAATTATAATACAATTTCGATTAGTTTCTGATACAAAGTTCGTCTGCAAATTAGGAAAGAATTGGGAATATAGCTTGACAATCTATTATTTTACATTCTTTAACGATTGGGCTTTCTGATAATAACTGGAATAGATTAGATGCTCTCTCATAATAGAGTGAAACAGGTTCAATAGTGACAGTTTTCAATCCTAAGGAGGGGGGCGTTGGAAGGATTATGCATTGAATTATCGCGAAAAAGCATTCATTTACAAGGATCGTTCAATGCATTCCATTTAAAAAAAGTAAGGTATAAACAATTTATTGGTGTCACTAATAGATATAATTCCTATGGGGAAGCTAAAAGCAGAACAATTATTTCCTTAAAATAAAAGTATGCATCCCATCCCAGGAATAGGAAAGATCCAAATTATAGGAAGTAGCTATCGATTTAGCAATCGCTAATCCTAAACCGGTAGAGTCTTTCTTTTCTGTTTGAATATGGTAAAAACGCTGGAATATTTTTTCCTCGTCCAGTGGTTCTCTCCCACTGTTTTTGAGTATAAAATGCCTTTCATCTATATGTATATGAAGTTCTCCCTCTTGCTTATTATGCACCAGCGCATTCTTTAGTAGATTAGTAACTAGCACTTGAGCCAACGATCCGTTGCAATTAAAAACAAAAGTTGCATCATCTTTGCGGGTCAGTTTTATATTCTTTCCTTCATAGACATACATTAAATCCGGCAGAATATCATCGACTAACCTATTTAAAGTTACTTCTTCTTTCTCTGTATATTGATTATTTTCAATCCGGGAAAGCAAAAGAAGAGACCGGTTCAGCTTCACGGCCCTTCCCAAAGTGGAATAAATATCGTCCAGTTCCTTCATCTGCTCTTCAGTAAGGGACTCACTTTCTGCCAGTAATTCAATTTTTCCTCTGACAATTGCCAAAGGAGTCTGTAATTCATGCGAAGCATTTTCGATAAACTGTTTTTGTTCGGTATGTGCTTTATAACTACGGATACTCAAGGCAACGGCAGCGGTATTCAGTTTATTGAATTCCTTTATTTTAGTTTCATTTTCTAAGGGAGGCACTTCTTTACCTGGCTGAACACGGTCCAGCCAATTTAATAGTTTTTCCAATGGTTCGAAAGAACGTTTCAAGACAAGACGGGTAACTAGCGTAATTGAAATAAGAAGAATTCCGTACAATGCCAGCAGATAACCCAATATTGCTTCGATCATATCTTCTCTCTCCAACGTAGATGTCATGATCTCCAATTCATAATATTGTCCGTTGGGCATCATGAAACAACTTTTCATGACCCGTACCGGCTCATGTTCATCTTCTGTTTGAATATAAACGGTTGAATCATAATAAACTTCGTCATAGTTCAGGGCTGCTTCCTCAGAAATAGGACGGAATTTATAAAGTGTAACCAGATTGCCGGAGGTATCCAGAACACCCGGATCATTCAAAGCCGCATTTACCAGCATTTCCCGTTGGTTTTCCAGGGAATCATCGGTTTCGTCTACAACTTCTTCTAGGATAGCAAAATAAAAAAAGACTCCCCAGACCGACATAAAAAGGAAAAGGAAAAGCGACAGTTTACCGAATGTATAGTGTAATAGCTTCATGCTTCAAATAATTTATAACCAAACCCGTATACGGCTGTGATTTCAACTGTAGCATCTGCCTGCTTTAATTTGCGACGCAGGTTCTTTACCTGTGAATAGATAAAATCAAGGCTATCTGCCTGATCAATATTATCTCCCCAGACAGATTCAGCAAGACTGATTTTATTAATCACCCTTCCGGGATTCACTACAAAATAATAAAGCAGATCGAATTCCTTCCGATTCAAAATGAGGGGTTCCTTTTCAATAAGAACTTCTCTTTTATCAGGATATAAAGATAAATTGCCCAGTTTTATAAATAATTCTCCTTTGACTTGTTTTCTTCGAATGACGGATTTCACCCGGGCATTCAATTCAGCCAGATGAAATGGTTTTGTTAAATAATCGTCGGCCCCTAATTCCAGGCCACTCACTTTATCATCTAAAGAATCTTTAGCAGAAATAATAAGAACACTATCACTGCGATGGAGTCGTTTCAGCTCTTTAAGCAAATCCAGCCCGCTACCCCCCGGCAACATGATATCCAGCAGAATACAATCGTAATCATAATCACTCATCTTTTGGAGCGCTGAATTATAATCTGCCGCAACTTCCACCATAAACTTTTCTCTAACCAGAGAAGTTTCAATTGTTTTCCGCAATTCAGGTTCGTCTTCCACTATCAATATTTTCATATTATTCAAAGTAATGTGGCAATTTAGGAAAGATTCTGGAATTTAGCAAAATTTACCTCCCCTGTACTTCCCCGTTAGAATGTAATTCTCAAATCTTTTTAGTAGCTTTGTTTTTATTACTTCACATAAAATAGTGGTTATGATTGACGTTAAAGTATTTATTAATGATTACAAAGAAGCATTTGGCAGTGAGACCGAACTGCCTCTTGCATTTTGGTATTCCGACGCTTCGATTGCCGATACAGAAAAGATAAACGGATGTTTCTTCAAAGCACTTTCCAGAGTGCGACAAGGTACCCCAATTAGTTTGGGGCTGGATTCTATTACTTGTGGCGGAGGTAAATTTTATACCGGTTTTACCGAAATGCCCGAACGGGTACCCAACTTTGTATCACTTAAAGAAAGATATAAACAAACTCCCGAAATGGTTATCGAATTTATTGAAAACCTTCAGGTACCCCGGACTGATAAAAAATATCTCAACTTTTCTCGCATTGACAATCTGGATAGTTTTGATAAAATAGAAGGAATATTATTCCTAGCTACACCTGACATTCTCTCAGGATTAACGACATGGGCTTACTTTGATAATAACGACGAAGATGGGGTCCATTCTGGTTTTGGTTCAGGGTGTAGTGCAATCGTTACCCAAACGATCCTCGAAAACAGAAGGAATGGAAGACGCACTTTTATCGGATTATTCGATCCTTCTGCGCGTCCCTATTTCGAAGAAAATATTTTAAGTTATTCCATTCCTATGTCAAGATTTAAGGAAATGTATCAAACAATGCGAAAAAGCTGCTTGTTTGATACACATGCCTGGGGAGAAATCAGGGAACGGATTATTAACAGAAGTCTACAACCCCGTTAACCTGGCTCAATGATCCGGGTTCCAGTTCACAGGCCAATACATATTGAGGAGGAATATCCTTCTTCATCTTTATGTTAAAATCGAGTGTCTGTCTGAAACCAAAACGGTAATAATAGGCAGGATCTCCACAAAGAAATGCTGCCTTATATTCCCGTTTTCTTGCCTGATTAAATCCTTCCTGCATTAATGCACTGCCTACTCCCTGATTTCTGTATTCCAGAAGTACAGAGAGGGGCGCAACTAATAATCCGGTATACAGAGAACCATCGGATTGTGTCACATAAGTTTTAGTAAACAGAATCTGCCCTATTAATTGTCCCTCATATTCCGCGACAAATCCCATTTCAGGAATATAATCTGCGCTATTCCGTAATCGGTCCGTAAAATCCTGCTCATCCCCGTCTTTCACCTTTGCTGTTTCGAACGCCGTCTTAATCAATTGGTAGATTGCCGGGAATTCTTCTTTTTGCTCCGGACGAATTGTTATTTTAATATTATTCTTTAAAGTAATGGTTTTCATTGATTGTTTATTTTGTCCAATATAAATTACATACCTATAGTAAGACTTTTAGATTGCATTCATTGGATAATAATTATTAAAAATATATACTTACCTCTTTACCTTTTTAATAAAGCATGATCAGTCGGTATCGATGGATCCGAGATAAGTATTTGTTTTTTTATACTATGAAAAATACGCATGAAAAGATTTTCCCAGTGTATCGAGAGGAAAGGATAATCTGTAACGCTATGATTAACAGATTATTTACATCACCAATATCTTCTTAACTTTAGAAGTCATAAAAAAGTTTATCTAACACTAAATTTGGCGTAAATATAACATTTCTTTTTCAACAATTACAAATAGAATGATTAATTTTGTATATTCTATTATAAGTAAACATGCTGAAGTCGCTTTTAGTCCTATTATTATTATTTATGGCTCCTGCTTTTTATTTTGTTAAGCAGGTCAATGAAAAACCAATCGTACAGGCAATTCCCCGTTCCGGTACTTATCAACTTTATACAGAAATGCACCTGAATAATGTGATTGATTATGCAATCTTTAAACGTGCTATGGAAGGATATAAGAAGATTGAGGAAAAGAAGAAGGAATTGATCACACTCATTGATTTTACCAAACCTTCTACAGAAGAACGTTTATATGTACTCGACATGAAGGAAAAGAAATTACTTTACTCCTCTCTTGTATCTCATGGCAAAAATAGTGGCGGATTATATGCTACCTCGTTTTCCAACCGATATGGTTCCTACCAAAGCTCACTTGGATTTTATCTAACTGAAAATACGTATATCGGTAAAAACGGATATTCCCTGATCCTGGAAGGATTGGAAAAAGGAATTAACGACCGTGCGAGAGAGCGTGCTATCGTGGTTCATGGAGCGCCATACTCTAACCCATCCGTTATATCCTCATCCGGGCGTCTTGGTCGAAGCCTCGGTTGTCCGGCATTGCCACAAACTATCAGTAAAGAGATTATCAATACTATAAAAGACGGCTCATTATTATTTATTTATGCCAATGATGAGAAATATTTGTCGAAAAGTGATATCCTGAATAAAAAGGAATTTGTTTAAATTCAACCGTCATTTAAAAAGGATGCTACCGGGATTCGAGCCAAATGCTACCGGAACCTGACCGAAATGCAACCGCAAGATAACGGGTCAAAGTATGAGCCTTGTGCATAATAATGATACTAAAAAAATAAAAAGTACCACACTTTACTTACTGATAATAAATCCATTACACTTCGAGTATTTGACTAGTGATACTTTTTTGTGTTTTATTCTATATGTAATGAATGCAAACCTAAAACTCAACGCCTATTTTTAGCGTCAACGCATTGACATTTTCATGGTTATCCCAATAGTAATAATCCCATCCATCCCTATGATAATGATATTCATATTCCAGTTCCTGATAGGTGTAACCCACCGCCACGTTTATAGC
Organism: Bacteroides sp.; assembly: GCA_021201335.1. GTDB lineage: Bacteria > Bacteroidota > Bacteroidia > Bacteroidales > Bacteroidaceae > Bacteroides. Next base: position 189,706 of record JAJQFD010000016.1, read on the forward strand.
TGTTCGATTCTTTAATGTAAAACGAACCCCCAAACTTATCGAATTATAAAATCCTTCGTAATCTCCCAAAGTACCACCTGTTCTAAGATCTGCATACGGAGTTACTTTGGCATTCAAAAAATTAAAACGAAAATTGGCGTAAATGGGTACTATTTTATAGTCAGGATCAGAAAAGTATTGAAATCCGATACCACCTCCGGCAAAAATATGATTATTAAACTGATAACCATGGGTTGTGGTTATCTCAAAAAAATCAAAGTCAGCATTTGCAAATGAGTATCCTACATCCACAAACCCTTTATAGCCACGTAAATCCAATTTATTCGATACCCGGCCCACTCTTCTTCTGAAAGTCCCTCCTTCTTTTACAATCCGTTCTACTTCGTCCATCCGATAGATAAAAAGACTTCCGTCATAAGTTTTAATTTTCAATTCCTCATCCGGAACCTGTTCAATGACATGTCCACGAATAATACTACCATTCTTTAAATATACAACATCTACATATCCTTGTGCTTGCACAAAAAGACTGATGCCAAAAAGCATCATAACTATAAAAAAGGTTTTTCTCATCACGATTGCTTATTAAATTATGTCAAATGCAAATATATGTTTATTATAGCTATATTTGCAACAGTTTTATCATATTTTACTAACCAAGCTAAATTAAATCCATGATCTGATGAATAAATATTCCATTCGAACCTTCATTCAGGAAACATCACAAAGCGAAGCTAAAAATAATTTTTTCGAACTCGAAAACGATTATCTACTTGAACTCAATATAAATAATCAGATTGTAATGATTAAAAAGGGTGCCATGGTTGCTTATGATGGAGATATAAAATTTGAGCGCGAAGGAATTCTTAGTAAAGGAGTAGCCAATATGCTAAAAAAAGCGGTAAGCGGAGAAGGTACTACCATGATGAAAGCTACCGGAAGAGGAAGAGTATATGTGGCTGATTTTGCTAAGAAAGTGAGAATACTTTACCTGGAAAATGAATCGATTAATGTAAACGGAAATGATATCCTTGCTCATGAAGATATTCTCAAATCGGATATTAAGATGATGAAAAGTGTAGCTGGTATGGTAGGTGGCGGATTATTTCAGGTAAATCTGAGTGGTACAGGACATGTGGCAGTCACCACTCATGGAGACCCTCTAACTCTTATTGTTAAACCGGGTAACCCTGTATTTACTGATCCGAATGCGACTGTTGCCTGGTCGGGTAATCTTACTCCCAAGATTAAAACAGATATTTCACTCAAAACTTTGATTGGTCGGGGTTCCGGAGAAAGCTTCCAGTTGCAATTTGAAGGAGACGGATGGGTAATTGTACAACCTTATGAGGAAAGTTATGGCACAGCAGAATAGATTTAATGGTATTCTATAAAACGACAAATCACCGAAAGAAACTTTCGATGATTTGCACCCTTTAAAACACCTTTAAACAAAAAAAAGAGAGTGTCCCGTATAAAACTAACTAACCCCTTAAAGGGACACTCCTTATATGATTACTTTCTGGCTTCCTGAATATATCCGAAAGCTTCTTTGCATTTATCAACAATCCAACCCCAGTTTTTGGCAGCAACTACATCAGCGGGGAACAAGTTTGATCCCATACCGACACACATAACTCCTGCCTTAATCCAGGCTGTGAGATTTTCTTTCGTTGGTTCTACACCGCCAGTTACCATCAGCATTGACCAAGGCATCGGGGCTTTTACATTCTTTACGAAAGACGGGCCACCTACATTCCCAGCCGGGAATACCTTGCATAAGTCACATCCTACTTCTTGGGCAAATCCAATTTCAGAAACGGAACCACATCCGGGAGTATAGGGTATTAAACGACGATTACATATTTTAGCGACTTCCGGGTTAAACAATGGACCTACAATAAAGTTGGCTCCTAACTGAATATACATAGCAGCAGTAGCTGGATCAACAATCGATCCAATACCCATAATAAGTTCCGGACATTCTTTGGAAGCCCATTTAACCAATTCAGCAAACACTTCCTGCGCAAAGTCGCCTCTATTTGTAAATTCAAAAGCGCGAACTCCACCGTCATAACATGCCTTTACTACATTCTTGGCTACTTCTACATCCTTGTTATAGAACACAGGAACCATTCCAGTGCTTGCCATTGCATTCAGCACTTGTATCTTATTAAATCTTGCCATTTTACTGTTTAATTTTATCGATTCATCAATTATCTTGAAACACGACCTGAACCGTCGCCTTTCATCAGGTTTTCCACTTCGGCTACAGTTACCAGATTGAAGTCACCGTAAATTGTGTGTTTCAAACAAGAAGCAGCAACGGCAAATTCAAGTGCTTTCTGGTCATCACCCGGATAAGAAATCAAGCCATAAACAAGACCACCCATAAATGAGTCACCTCCACCTACACGGTCGACGATATGAGTAATGTCATATCTTTTAGATATTTTCAAGGAACCTTCAGAATAAAGTACGCCACCCCACGTGTTATGGTTCGCATTGATAGCACCACGCAAAGTAATAATCATTTTCTTGCAACGTGGGAATTTCTTCATCATCTGAGTACAAACGGATTCAAATTCAGCAGCATTTACCTCACCACCGGTAGCGGTAACATCAAAACCTTCCGGTTGGATTCCGAATACCTTTTCACAGTCTTCTTCATTTCCTAAAATAACATCACAACCCTCAACCAATGCTGGCATTACATCAGAAGCACTCTTACCGTATTTCCATAAGTTTTTACGATAGTTTAGGTCGCATGAAACGGTTACTCCCATTTCATTGGCCACTTTAATTGCTTCCAGACAAGCATCTGCAGCACCCTGTGATAATGCAGGGGTAATACCTGTCCAATGGAACCATTGAGCGTCTTTAAACACTTCTTTCCAATTGATCATTCCCGGCTCAATGGTTGATATAGAAGAATGGGCACGGTCATATACTACTTTTGAGGCACGGGCCACTGCTCCTGTTTCCAGAAAATAGATTCCTACGCGTTCACCACCGAAAATAATTTCGTTGGTACCTACATTGTGAGAACGAAGATCCATGATACAGGATTGAGCAATATCATTTTTTGGAAGGCGTGTTACAAATTCTGTATCCAAACCATAGTTTGCCAATGACACAGCAACATTTGCTTCACCACCCCCAAAAGTAGCAGTGAATTCTTTTGCCTGAGAAAATCTCAAATAACCAGGAGCAGCCAAACGAAGCATTATCTCTCCAAAAGTAACGACTTTCTTTCCCATAATTTCTTTCTTTTAATTCTAATAAGTTATTAATAATGTTAAGTTTCGAATTATTATCTTCGGTAAGACCTTCCTTTACTTAATTGATTATCTGAGAATTAAAGTTTCGTGAAAGCCTCTCAAACACCTTTCGTGTGCGTGCACAAAGATACAATAATTTTCGTAATAACAAAAATTGTGATATATTTGTATCAAAAATAATGAGATTGTTATACAATGGTTTACGCTTCACATAACGATGATGATCTGTCAGGCATAATTTATCGTCCGATCGTAAATCATTTACCCGTAAATAGATTAGATGAATAAACTGCCCCAACGAATCAGAATAAAGGATATTGCACGACTGGCCAATGTATCCGTTGGCACGGTAGACCGTGTTATTCATGGCAGAAGTGGCGTATCTGAAGCTAGTAAAAAAAAGGTGGAAGAAATTCTGGAGCAACTAGATTATCATCCCAACATGTATGCAAGTGCTCTGGCATCCAATAAGAAATATAACTTTGCCTGTCTGTTGCCAATGCATCAGGAGGGAGAATATTGGACAGCTATTGAGAACGGTATATACGATGCACTTAACGATTACTCAGATTTCCATATTTCAGCTGCCCTTTCGTATTATGACCCGTATGATTATCATTCATTTGTGGAAGAAGGAAACAAAATACTAAATACACAACCGGACGGTTTACTTTTAGCCCCTACTATTGCCGAGTACACCACCATACTAACCCGGTCACTTGAAGAACGAGATATACCTTATATATATATAGACTCAAATGTAAAGGAAGCTCCCCCCCCCTCGCCTTTTTTGGCCAGTACTCTCATCAAAGCGGATATTTTGCAGCGCGTATGATGATGTTACTAACCGGAGAACAGAAAGAGATTGTTATTTTCCGGCAAATCAATGCGGGAATCATCGGATCAAACCAGCAAAGAAACCGCGAAATAGGATTCAGGGAGTACATGCTAAAATATCACTCGTCTTGTAAAATATGGGAACTTAATTTATCAGCGAAACAACCGGAAGAAGATCAGAAATTACTGGATGATTTTTTCCAGGAGCATCCGAATGTATCAAATGGAATTACATTCAATTCAAAAGTATACATTGTGGGGGAATATCTGCATCAACGAAAAATCAGGCATTTCAATTTGATGGGATACGATTTACTGGAAAGAAATGTCGACTGCCTGAAAAATGGGAATGTAACCTTTTTAATAGCTCAACAACCGGAAGTACAAGGTTTTAATGGAATTAAAGCCCTTTGTGACCACCTGATTTTTAAAAAAGAGGTGGAAAGGATCAATTACATGCCTATTGATTTATTATCGAAAGAGAATATTGATTTTTATTTAAGGATACACTAATACCGTAATCAGAATGAAGACTAAGTATTTACAAATCAATCCTGCAGACAATGTAGCAGTTGCCATCGTTAACCTTCTTGCGGGAGAACAAATGAGTATTAATGGAACAGACGTTACATTAAACGAGGATATTCCGGCCGGACACAAGTTTGCCTTGAAAGATTTTGCCGAGGGTGAAGATATTATCAAATACGGATATCCAATTGGGCATGCAACAATGGCCCGGAAAAAAGGTGACTTGATGAATGAAAATAATATCAAAACCAATCTTGCTGGTCTTTTAGATTATACATATAGTCCGACAAGTGTATCCCTAAATATTCCAAGAAAAGATATGACATTTAAAGGATACCGCCGTAAAAACGGAGAAGTTGGTATCCGGAATGAAATATGGATCATCCCTACCGTAGGATGTGTAAATGGTATTGCTCAACAGTTGGCTGAAAGTCTTCGCAGTGAAACGGAAGGTAAAGGAGTGGATGCCATAGTCGCTTTCCCACATAATTACGGATGTTCTCAATTGGGAGATGATCATGAAAATACCAAAAAGATTTTGCGCGATATGGTACTTCATCCCAATGCGGGTGCGGTATTGGTAGTGGGGTTAGGGTGTGAAAATAATCAGCCAGATGTATTTCGCGAATTCCTGGGAGATTACGATCAGGACCGTGTATCCTTTATGGTCACCCAGAAAGTAGGTGACGAATATGAAGAAGGAATGAAAATCCTGAATGACCTTTATGCGAAAGCCAGTCAGGATGTTCGAACTGATGTTCCACTAAGCGAACTTCGCGTAGGTTTAAAATGTGGTGGGTCGGATGGCTTCTCTGGTATTACAGCGAATCCATTGCTGGGTGTTTTCTCTGACTTCCTGATTGCACAGGGCGGAACCAGTGTACTTACTGAAGTTCCTGAAATGTTTGGTGCGGAAACAATTCTGATGAATCGTTGTAAAAATGAAGAGTTGTTTGATCAAACAGTGCATCTTATCAATGACTTTAAAGAATATTTCTTGTCTCACGGTGAGCCGGTAGGAGAAAATCCATCCCCTGGAAACAAAGCTGGTGGTATCTCTACTTTGGAAGAAAAAGCGCTTGGATGTACTCAGAAATGCGGTAAAAGCTATGTATCCGGTGTATTATCTTATGGTGAACGTTTAAAAGTAAAAGGTCTCAGTCTTCTCTCAGCTCCAGGAAATGACCTGGTTGCAGCTACGGCACTGGCTTCCTGCGGTTGTCATATCGTACTATTCACTACTGGTCGCGGAACACCGTTCGGTACTTTTGTCCCTACTATGAAAATTTCCACCAATACGACCTTAGCAACGAACAAACCAGGATGGATAGATTTCAATGCCGGAGTGATCGTTGAAGGTGAATCCATGGAAAAGACATGTGAACAATTCATAGACTATATCATCCGTATAGCAAACGGTGAACAGGTGAATAACGAGAAAAAGGGATATAGAGAAATTGCTATTTTTAAAACCGGAGTAACCTTATAACGAACAAAATACTGCTTATAATTGTCATTCAGAACAAAACGAAAGCTCGTCCGGTAATAACAATACAAGTATCTTACCTGATTCGGCTTTTTGTTCTGAATGACATTTTTTATGATATGAAAAAAATACCCCAAACAAAGATCTCAGGATGGTTGGCTTTAAGCCCTTTATTTGTCTTCTTGTGCTTATATTTAGTTACTTCACTTATCGTGAATGACTTTTATAAAGTGCCTATCAGTGTGGCCTTCCTTGTTTCATCCGCTTATGCTATTGCTATCACTCCCCGGTTATCACTCGATAAACGTATATACCAATTTTCAATTGGTGCCTCCAACAAAAATATTATACTTATGGTCTGGATCTTTATCCTGGCCGGAGCCTTTGCACAAAGTGCCAAAGCCATGGGCGCCATTGATGCAACAGTAAACCTGACACTCCTTCTATTACCGGATAATTTATTGATTGCCGGTATTTTTATAGCAGCCTGTTTCATCTCGCTTTCCATAGGAACCAGTGTAGGTACTATTGTAGCCTTAACTCCGGTAGCTATCGGATTAGCAACTAAAACAGGGATTGAAATTTCTTATATGGTAGCTGTGGTAATTGGTGGATCTTTTTTTTGGAGATAACCTTTCTTTTATATCAGATACAACTATTGCTTCCACCAAAACACAGGATTGCGTTATGAGTGATAAATTTCGGGTAAACTCAATGATCGTGGTTCCTGCTGCAATTATAGTGCTGTGCATTTATATCTTGCAGGGGTTATCAGTTAGCGCCCCTTCCACAAATGATACTGTAGAATGGATCAAGGTACTCCCCTATCTTACAGTATTAGGAACAGCCATTGCCGGGGTAAATGTGATGCTGGTATTGATCATTGGTATCCTGATGACAGGTATCGTAGGAATAAGTACGGGTAGCTTTAATGTATTTGATTGGTTTGGTACAATGGGAAGTGGTATTACAGGTATGGGAGAACTTATCATTATTACTTTACTGGCAGGCGGAATGCTCGAAATAATCCGATACAACGGAGGTATTGATTTCATTATACGAAAACTGACTGCTCGCGTTAAAGGTAAACGGGGTGCTGAATTCAGTATTGCTGCGCTCGTTAGCATTGCTAATCTTTGTACAGCTAATAATACCATCGCTATTATTACCGTGGGAGGAATAGCGAAAGATATCTCCATTAAATTTCATCTGGATCGCCGGAAGACCGCTAGTATTCTCGATACATTTTCCTGTTTAATACAAGGAGTTATTCCCTATGGTGCACAAATGTTAATGGCCGCAGGATTGGCCTCCATATCCCCAATAAGTATCATCCAATACCTTTATTATCCGTTTATCATGGGTATATGTGCTACATTGGCCATTCTATTCCGTTATCCACGGAAATATTCATAGAAAAAAGTATTAAATTATTGTCAATCAAAAGAAAAGCCCTATCTTTGCGCCGCCATTACGAGTTAATGGCATCATTCAAATCATTTAATTAAATACTTTATTAAAGAATGGCAACTAAAATCAGATTGCAAAGACACGGGCGCAAAGGTTATGCGTTCTATTCAATTGTTATCGCAGACAGTAGAGCACCACGTGATGGTAAATTTACAGAAAAGATTGGTACTTATAACCCAAACACCAATCCAGCTACCGTAGATTTGAATTTCGATAGTGCACTAAAATGGGTTTTAAACGGTGCACAACCTACTGACACTGTACGCAACATCCTTTCTCGCGAAGGAGTATACATGAAAAAACACCTCTTAGGCGGTGTAGCAAAAGGTGCGTTCGGTGAAGCGGAAGCAGAGGCTAAGTTCGAAGCCTGGAAAAAAGACAAACAAGCAGGACTTGATGCTCTGAGAAATAAAGATGCAGAAGCGAAAAAAGCTGAATTGAAAGCTCGTTTAGATGCGGAAAAGAAAATAAACGAAGCAAAGGCTAAAGAATTAGCTGAAAGAAAAGCTGCTGAAAATGCAGCTGAAGCGGAAGCACCTGCGGCTGAAGAGGCTGCTCCTGAAAATGCAGCTGAAGCGGAAGCACCTGCGGCTGAAGAGGCTGCTCCTGAAAATGCTGCCGAATAAGTAACAGCGGATAATAAAAAAAATTAAGAAACCTCTCTGGTAAATTACCAAAGAGGTTTTTTCGTTATATTCGCGCATCCAACTTTTTAAGAACAATAGCCATCATGAAGAATAAACTCCCTTCTCCTCTCGTTTCATTGGTTCCTATTATTGCATTAATATTATTATTATTTATTGTGATCCGTTTGTTTGGCAGTAATGCATTGGATGGTGGAAGTCAGATTGCTTTACTTACAGCAACAGCTGTATGCATACTTATTGGTATGGTAGGTTATCGTATCCCCTGGAGAGATTTTGAACACTCTATGATCAATAATATCTCAGGAGTAGCGAGTGCTATTTTTATTCTTTTAATCATTGGAGCATTAAGCGGAATGTGGATGGTAAGCGGTGTTGTACCTACCCTCATTTATTATGGCATCCAAATTATTCATCCCAGTTTTTTTCTGGCTTCAACCTGTATTATCTGTGCGGTTGTATCGGTTATGACGGGCAGTTCCTGGACTACTATAGCTACAATCGGAGTTGCTTTATTGGGAATAGGCAAAGCTCAGGGATTTGAAACCGGATGGATAGCAGGAGCCATTATCTCTGGAGCCTATTTCGGTGATAAAGTTTCACCTCTTTCTGAAACTACGGTATTAGCCTCATCCATAACGGATACACCCATATTCAAACATATACACTACCTTATGATTACTACAGTGCCTTCTATCGCTATCACCCTTATCATTTTTGCAATAGCCGGTATATCTCTGGAAGTAAATGACATAAATATCAACACTTTTTCAGAAGGATTAAAAGAAAAATTTACCATTACACCCTGGCTATTGGTAGTACCCGTTGTTACTGGAATTATGATTGCCCGTCGATTACCACCTCTTATTACTCTTTTCCTATCCACCTTTCTGGCTGGAATCTTTGCGATATTTTTTCAACCCCAGTTATTACATGAGGTTTCGACTGCGGATCCTACTGGTAATTCATCTGTTTTGAAAGGATTACTAATGACGTTTTATGGAAAAACAAGTTTGCAAACCGGCAATGAAGCCCTCACAGAACTTATAAAAACCCGTGGAATGTCTGGAATGTTAAATACCATCTGGCTGATTATATGTGCGATGTGTTTTGGTGGTGCATTAACAGCGTGCGGAATGATAGCAAGTCTGACTTCTATTTTAGTACGCTTTATGAAAAATACATTTGGGCTCGTAACCTCAACCGTTTCATCCGGAATATTCTTGAACCTGACAACCAGTGATCAATATATTTCGATTGTACTTTCCGGAGAAATGTATCGTAACATTTACCAGAAAAACGGGTATGAAAGCCGTTTGCTCAGTCGAAGTATTGAAGACGGGGTAACTGTTACATCAGTTCTCATACCTTGGAATAGTTGCGGTATGACCCAGGCAACTGTCCTTGGAGTTTCCACTTTCACTTATCTACCCTACTGTTTTTTTAATATTTTAAGTCCTTTTATGAGCATTCTTGTTGCTGCTATTGGTTATAAAATAGTAAAACCGAAGAAAGGAATATAGCAGATATAGCACTATTTTCGTAAGTTTGCAATCTAAACCAGAAATAAAAGAAAATGAAACTCAGATATTTTTTTTATTTATTAGTTTGTTTATTCTTTAGCTGTCGCGGTGAAGATCGTCGGTTGGAATATGTTGAACAGACTGCCAGAGACAGATGGATCTATGATAAAATGCAGGAAGTTTATTACTGGTATTCGGAAATGCCTGATTCAAAAGGATTAAATTACTTTCAGCAGCCGGAAGCTTTCTTAAAATCAATACTTTCAAAAAGTGATAGCTATTCCTTTATTGAAGTGGGTGAAAATAAGACTCTCAGTGTTCTAGAAAATAGCTATGGTTTTGAATATACCAAAGAACGAATACAAAATAACGACACAGCCTTTCGTGCCCGTATTTTATATGTATTGCCTGAATCTCCTGCATCTAAAGCAGGATTAAATCGGGGAGACTGGATCAGTAAAATTGATGGTAAATTTATTACCAATAAAAATGATTCACTGCTTAGGATTGGCATTACACAGAAATTTGAAATAAGTCGATATAGATCCATTCAAGATGCAAAAGGCATATTAAAAGATACAATTGTACGTTACTGTGATACTATTATCAATGCTCCTACTCAGGTTATAAATGATCCAATACTTTATAACAGCATTATCAAAACGGGGAAAGGTGATGTCGGTTATTTAGTATGCAATTATTTTAGTCCAGAATACGACAAAGCTTTATTGGATACATTACAAAAGAAATTTAAAGATCCAGAGAATTTCATTTTAGATTTAAGATACAATACTGGTGGCTTTTTATCCTCTGCAGTGAAACTTTGTACAATATTAGCACCTTCAAGTGTTATGGGTAAAAAGTTAGGGCACATGGAATTTAATGACAAGTTTGCTCCTCAAGTGCATGACATTACTTTAAATGCAGATTCCATTAAAGGATATTCCAATATGAAATTAAAGAATCTTTATATATTAACAACCAATAAAACAGCTGGTGCAGCAGAATTAGTGGCACATTGCTTATCCGGTTTATCAACTGAACTTAAAGTTATTATAATAGGATCCACTACAGCACATAAAAATGTAGGCTCGTTGGCTTATCCCAATGAAGAAGAAAACGTAATCTTACATCCTGCTGTATGCAAATTTTATAATTCAATAGGAACAGCAACTTTTGACAATGGCATCTCACCTTCCACAGAAACAAACATTGATGAGCTAGTATACTGGAAACATAATCTTCCTTTAGGTAATCCGGAAGAAATTTTATTGAGAGCCGCCCTTCGTTTAATTGATGGTAATGGAATAACAGATAAGGATGATATCAAGACTATAACTAGTGCTTCCTATAATTCTTTGGAGAGAAGATCAATTCCTTCTATCATCATCGATTATTCAATTGACTAAAGAACTTACTAAAAAATAGAATCTGATAATCAATCGAATTTTTCCAATAGGTCTCATTATGCTCGCCAGGACGAAGAATGAAATCGTGGTCAATATCTCGCGCTACAAGACGACTATGTAAGCCTTGATTCACCGCCAGGAAAAAATCACCCAAACCACAATCAATTATCAAAGCTAGATCTCCATTCTGTATCTTATCTAATTGATTTATTACTGTATGCTGATCCCAAAGCTTTTTATTTTGGGCAAATTCACCTAATTGATTAGACATTTCCCAATTAGTCGGAAAAGGACGAATATCTACTCCTCCACTGGTACTTCCTGCTGCTCCAAAAATATCTTTATGTCGGAATGCAATCCATAAAGCACCATGTCCACCCATGCTCAGTCCGGTTATCGCCCGTCCCCTACGATCTGCTAATGTGTTGTAACTTGCATCCATATATTCAACCAGTTCAGTGGAAATAAATGATTCATAACGGTAGGAAGGATTCTTTGGACTATCCCAATACCAACTGTTTTTACCATCTGGGCAAACAAAAATAATTCCTTTTTCATCAGCGATTTTATCCAAATCAGGTTTAAGTCCGCGCCATGTATATGCATTTCCTCCATAGCCGTGTAGCAAATAGATCACAGGGAAAGCTTTATTAGTATTTACTAATGCAGCATCAGGTATTATAATTACAACCTCCACTTCCTTACTCATTAACGGACTCTTTACCAACACAGTATCTACCTTTGAAGCAAAGGTTGACAAAGAAACTATTAGGCCAAATATTCCTAAAAATCTTTTCATTTTTAATACCTAAATATTGCAAAAAAATCAACATACTTTATTTTTCTGATCTCCAGTACTTATACATAATCAACAGCGTTTAAAAATCATATAAACTATCATTTTATTTATAATGTACTTTTTTATTTATCCTAAATCTAATATAAATTACACAAAAACTTAATCTAACAAAATTAAAAAAATGTTTTAAAAACTATCTTTTCAGAAAAACATTCCTATATTTGCAAAATAATTAAGTAAAATTTAGTAAATATTTTCCAGTATATTATTTTTAAGGATGATCAAAATGTTGAGTTAGCTAATTATTATTTCTAAATTAATTTACTGAATATACTTAGAATTAACATATAAACTTTAGAGTATATATTAAAGCGAAGAGCCTGTTTAAATTTTGTGCTAAATGATTTCCATGAGATGTTTTCATTTTTTTAGCGACTTTCCCGTTTCTTCTTCTTTACTGGCTAATAATTGATCAGGAAAGAAGAAGGATGTGTTTTTTAGTACTAATAAAAATGAGAAATTTGAAATAAGCTCAGGTTAGTTTACAGATTGTTTTTTCATGATATGGATCAATATTATTATGAAATTATACACAAACACATTTATTAAAACAATCTTATATTTATAATTAACCTTTAACTATGACACTTTTAGCGACTTTATAATATTCAACAACAAAACAGAAAACTGCATTATGAACTCAAAAAGCAAGAAACCAATTTGCCTGAATTACTCAACAGAACTCAAAAACCGAAAAGTAAAATTAACCCCTTTTGAGGAACTATTTTATTACGAATGGTTACAAAATCCTTCCCGGAGTGATTATAATATAATCATGGATACAATTGTAACAGGAAAAATGTCTGAAGAGCGAGTCCGGGAAAGTTTCTACAAATTAATTACAGATCATTTCGTCTTTTGTAGCAATCCAATAAATGAAGAAGATGGTTTTTATTGGAAACTAAGAGATCCTCTTATTCCTGAAATGGACTTTTATCATCACAATTTAGCTGATCTGGAAATCTATAAAATAGTTTCCACCCCTTTCAATATTGAGAAAGATCAATTAATCAAATTAAATGTTATTAAGATTGAAGAAGGAAGGTATAGAATTATTTTTGTAATATCTCATCTTGTCATTGACGGTATAAAAACGCATGAGACCTATGAAAAATGGATAGGTAATTTCAATTATAAAGAATATTATGTACCTACTTTTCAGGAACAAGCAGATTTACATGATCAATTAAACGATGTTTTCTCTAATATTCTAAAGAAGAATAAAGATAAAATCCATGATTTCTGGAAACAACATTTAGAAGATGTTGCTGGTATCGATTTAGCTTTTCTAAAATCCAACTCAATAAAAACTCCCGCAATTAGACGACAAATAAGCGAATTTATATTTCGATACGATGAAACAGTAGTCGAAAAATTAAAAAGTTTAAGGCATACCTATAAAATAACTCCTTATATTTTTGGGCAATTAGTCTTAGCTGTATTATTAAATAAAATCACTGGTCAAAAAAATATAGGAATTAGTTATCCTATAGCCGTATTAGAAGGAAAAGATCTAATTTACGGAGCACATGTAAATACATTGATTATTGATTACAGATTCAATGAAAATACAAACATTGCTTCACTCATAGAATACGCACTTAACTTTTTTAAAGAGGTAAAAACAACTAAAGCCAAGTATCTTCCCATTCAGGAAATAGCTCAATACGCAACTAATCTTGGAATTCTGGAATTAGGATTTGCCCAAACTTTTCTCCGAGATTATGTCATTGATCTGGAAGGTCTTACCTTTGAGAGGGTCAATCATGAATTCCAAGTCGATCTGGTAAACAAATTATTATTTGAGCAGGAACAACATGAAAACCGTCTGAATTACAGGGTAAAATATGATAAAGATGTTTTGGATGAACACCTGGTAATGAATTTCGTGTCCATGTACAGGAACTTATTTGATAATATGCTGGAAGACTTATTAAATAAAAGAGGAGAAAAAGATATAAATTCATATCAGTTAATTGATAATAAGGAATACAATCAAATAATTCATAGCTGGAATCAAACGAGGAAGCCATATTCCAAAGAAAAAAGCTTGCATGAACTATTTGAAGAACAAGTTAATAAGTATCCTGATAATACCGCTCTTATATATGGCAATAAAACATTAACATATAGGGATTTAAATGAACAGGCAAACCGTCTGGCTCATTATTTACAATCTACTTATCAAATTATACCGGATGATCTGATTGGACTATGCCTTGATCGCTCAGAATATATGCTTATTTCTATCCTTGCAATCTTAAAATCCGGGGCCGGTTACATACCTATTGAACCGTCAATGCCGGATGAAAGAATCACTTATATACTGGAAGATGCAAAAGTAAAAGTCCTTCTAACTGATTTAAACAATGAGAAGAGATTAAACTCTTTGTATTCCAATGTAATAACTATCAATAATGAGTTATTTATAGAATCATTGGAATTACTTTATTCTGCAACCAACCCTGAAACAACTGTAAGCTCGAATAATATCGCTTATGTAATTTATACCAGTGGAACTACAGGAAAACCTAAAGGAGTTATAGTGGAGCATAGGAATGTTAACAGGTTAATTATAAATGCCAATTATGTAGCAATTGACACTACAGACAGAATACTTAGCTTATCCGGTTATCAGTTTGATGGCTCTATCTATGATTTTTTTGCTCCATTGTTAAATGGTGCTTCTTTGGTTATTTCGACAAAAGAAGTATTCCTTGATCTAAATGAATTAAACAACCTTATTATAGACAATAAGGTTACCAACTTTTTGATTACGACCGCGCTTTTTAATTCCATTGTAGATGCTAATTTATCTGGAATAAGTAGCCTCAAATATTTACTGTTTGGTGGAGAAAAGGTATCAATTAATCACGTTGTAAAATTCAAAGAAAACTTTAGTAATGTAAATCTCGTCCATGTATATGGCCCAACGGAAGCTACAACTTATGCAACCGGATATTTGGTAAGATCAAATGTAAATTCCTGCTATACAGTACCTATTGGTTATCCTATTTCAAATACATCCTGCTATGTCCTGGATGAAAACCTGGATCCTTTACCGGTAGGAGCGATCGGAGAATTATATATTGGAGGAGCAGGAGTTGCCAGAGGATACCTAAACCGGGAAGATTTAACTCAGGAAAGATTTTTGAAAAACCCTTTTCAAACCAAAGAAGAAGAACAAGAAGAATATAACGCCCGGATCTATAAAACCGGTGACCTTGTACGTTATCTTCCCGACGGAGCCATTGAGTATGTTGGAAGAAACGACTTCCAGATAAAAATAAGAGGCTTTCGTATCGAGTTGGGTGAGATTGAAAATTATTTGGTCAATATCCCTGATATAACACAGGCAATCGTCATTGCCAAAGAGCATCCATCCGGAACTAAATATCTGGTAGCCTATTACGTATCCGAACAGGAAATTGATGAAACTGTTATCAGAGAGTACTTGAAAAAAAATCTGCCTGAATACATGATACCTGCGGTTATTAAGCATATGACTGAATTGCCGGTTAATATCAACGGGAAAATAGACAGGAAAGCATTGCCGGAGGTAGAGTTCACCAATAAAGCAACTTACAAAGCTCCGGAAAATAAACTGGAAGAACAGCTTTGCCAGATTTATGGAGAACTTCTTGAACTGAAACCCGACACTATCAGTGTAGAAGATGACTTTTATAAACTGGGAGGAAACAGTATCATGGCCATAAAGCTGGTCAGCAAAATCAATAAAGAGCTTTCCCAGAATATTCATGTCACTTCTGTTTTTACCTACAAAACAATCAGACAGCTTGCAAAACACATTCAGCAGGATTACGGGCAAGCGATTAATATCACAAGCAGACAAGTACGAAACCCGGAAGAACAATTACTCTCTTTCGCACAGGAAAGGCTTTGGTTTATCGAATCGTTTGAATCAGGGAGCAATGCTTACAACATACCGATTCATTTTGAATTAAAAGAAAATACGGATATTCCTCATCTGGAAAAAGCCATACGAAAAGTAATCCATCGCCATGAAGTTTTGAGAAGTTATATCCAGACCGGAACTGACGGTAAAGGGTATCAGCAGATAATTGATGATGAAAGTAACCCTATATCTATCCTGCATAAAGAAGTTGAAAGCACCACGCAACTGGAAACTTATATGGCGGAAGTTGCTAATAAAATCTTTGATCTGGAAAAAGAATATCCGATATGTATCGAATTTTATTATAAAAATAAGGCTAAACGATACATGAATATTGTAGTGCATCACATTGCTTTTGACGGATGGTCGGGCGAAATTTTCCTGAAAGAAGTATGCCATTATTACAATTACTATACAAAAAAGCAAAATGATCTGACAGAACTGCCTGAACAATCCATCCAATATAAAGATTTTGCTCTCTGGCAAAGAAGTTACCTGCAAGGAGAAATACTGGGACAACAACTCCAATTCTGGAAAGAACAGCTAGCCGGATATGAGACACTTCATCTACCGGTTGACAAAATACGCCCGACTCAGTTAGATTATCAGGGAAGTGATATATATTTCACTCTTGAAGAAGATGTGAGCCAGAAGTTACGAGAAAAAGCAAAAGAGCTGAATGTCAGTATGTATAGTATGCTTTTAGGAGGATATTATCTTTTGTTATCAGCATATAGTAATCAAAAAGATATTATTCTCGGAACTCCTATTGCAGGAAGACATTATCCGGAAATTGCAGAAACAATTGGATTCTTTGTCAATACATTGGCTATACGTCAGCAGATAGAAGATATGGAAACTATAGCCTCCTTTATCCGTAAGATAGGTAAGTCAATGGATATAGCCCAGGAAAATCAGGATTTACCTTTCGAAAAACTGGTAGAAGAATTAGGAGTAGAAAAAGACCTATCAAGACATCCTGTCTTCCAGGTGATGTTCAGTGTACAATCCTTTGGACAAGGACAAATACGTCAGGCAGAGGAATTGATGATTCCATACTTCGGAAGTGGACAGGAAAAACAACAGGTAGCTAAATTTGATATTACTACCATGATTGATGATTCACAAACATGTATAACGGGAAGCTTCAATTATGCAACAAGTATATTCCACCCAGATACTATTAAACAATATATTGAAACTTATAAGGAGATATTAAAGCAATTCGCTGAACTTTCCTTAGATACTATCACCACCAGTCAGATAAACTTACTGAGCATACAAGATTTTGACAAAATTGTCTACCAATGGAATGACACAAACAGACCTTTTGAGGAAGATAAAACTATTTATCAGCTTTTTGAAGAACAAGCAGAAAAAACGCCTGAAAATATCGCTGTTATTTATGAAGACAGGAAACTGACTTATAGACAACTTAATGAAAAGTCAAACCAGTTAGCTGCTTATTTGAAAGAAAAATATTCTATTCAGCCGGAAGACATGATCGGAGTATGCCTGAACAGGTCAGAGTATATGATTATCACTATTCTGGGAGTATTAAAAGCAGGAGCTGCATACGTACCGGTAGATCCCACTATGCCAAAAGAACGGATTGAATATATTTTTGAAGATGCCCGTGTCAAAGCTATATTAACGGATTTGCAAAATCTGGATTATCTGAAAACATTGGCGATCCCTTCAGAAGCGATTAATGACATTGCACTTCAGCAATTACTTCAAAATTCTTATTCGGGAGTAAACCTGAAAGGTAATTCTGAATCAGCTAACCTTGCCTATGTAATATATACCAGCGGTACAACCGGTAAGCCCAAAGGTGTGATGGTGGAGCACAAGAGCGTAAACCGATTAATAGTAAATACCAATTACGTCTCTATTGATGAAACGGATAATATTTTAAGTTTATCCGGTTATCAGTTTGATGGTTCTATATATGATTTCTTTGCTCCTTTATTAAACGGTGCTTCTCTCACAATTTCCGTAAAAGAGATTTTCCTTGATTTTAAAGAATTAAATAAAATAATCCTAGAAAATAAAATCAATAATTTCTTTATCACAACTTCACTGTTTAACTCTATCGTTGAGGCAAACTTACCTGCCATTAAAAGTTTAAAATATATCTTATATGGAGGAGAGAAAGCATCTATAACTCATACCAACAAGTTTAAGGAAAACTATCCGGAAGTAAAACTTTTAAATGTTTATGGGCCAACTGAGACTACAACTTTTGCTACTACATACTTAGTTGATTCTATTGTTGATAATTATCTGAATCTTCCAATTGGTCGTCCGATTGCCAATACCACGACATATATATTGGATAAGAATCTTCATCCTCTTCCAATAGGTGCAGTCGGAGAATTATATATAGGGGGTGCCGGAGTAGCCAGAGGTTATCTTAATCGGGAAGAACTGACGCAGGAAAGATTCATTAAAAACCCTTTCCAGACAGAGGAAGAAAAAGAAAAGGGTTACAACAGTATACTCTATAAAACCGGAGATTTAGTTCGATATTTGGAAAATGGACAAATAGAATACATCGGCAGAAATGACTTCCAGGTAAAAATCCGTGGCTTCCGTATCGAATTAGGAGAAATAGAAACCTGCTTAACTGGTTATGGTGTAATAAAACAAGCGGTTGTTTTAGCCAAAGAACACCATTCAGGAAATAAATACCTGGTTGGTTATTATGTTTCAGACACTGAACTGGACGAAGTAGTGCTTAGAAGTTATCTGGAAAAGAATCTTCCAGAATTCATGATCCCCACCGTGCTAATACATCTAACAGAACTTCCTGTTACCATCAATGGAAAAGTAGACCAGAAAGCTTTGCCGGAACCCGAATTTATCAGCCATTCAACTTACCAGGCTCCCAAAAATGAAACGGAAAAACAGCTTTGTAAGATTTATGCAGATGTACTCGGACTGAATAACTCAACCATCAGCACCGAAGATGATTTCTTTAAACTGGGTGGAGATAGTATCAGTAGTATTCAACTAGTAAACCGCATAAGGCAACGTCTGGATGTTCATGTGGAAGTTAAAGATATATTTACCCACAGTACTATTAAGTCTCTGTATAATAATATTATATCCAAAGCTCAAAAAAACAACCAGAACATACGTTCCGAGCAAGGTATCCTAAGTGGAGAATTTAATTTATTACCTATCCAAAAATGGTTCTTTAATAATATACAGAAGGGACTTCTACCTGCCTACAACCACTGGAACCAGTCGTTCATCCTTAAAGTTCCGGTATTGAATAAAGAGTTGCTCTATGCTAGTATTAAGAAAGTGATCGAACATCACGATAGTTTCCGCCTTATCTATCAGGAATCTCCGGATACTAAAGACAGTTATAAGCAAATCTATAATGCGGAAATGCCGGACTTTACGATTGAGTATTTGAATATTGAAAATTTAACGGCTGAGGAAATTGAAGATAAATTAACTCAATGGCAGGCTAATTTTGATATCACTATGGGTAAAATTTTCCATATCGGTTGCCTCGAAGAACAGGAAAAAGAATACATGGGAATTCACTTTGCCATGCATCACCTGGCCATCGATGCTGTCAGTTGGAGAATTATTAAAGATGATCTGGAAACAATTTACCAGTATTTATCAAACCATCGTGAGGAAGATCCGGACAGTATTCCTGTCAGTACTATCCTGGGTGAAAAAGGAAGTAGTTATCGGCAGTGGGTTGAAAGTATTACTAACTATAAAAAATCCGAACCGGATGAGTTGGAAAAAGAAAAATTATACTGGGAATCCGTAATTTCTGATATCACCCAAAGCAATTCATTATTTTTTAAATTAGAAACCGGACAACACTCTCAAACAGAATTGATTTTCAATAAATCAACTACCAGACTTCTGCTTCAGGAAGTGAACCATGTTTGTAATACAGAAATTAATGACATCCTCTTAACCGCATTATCTCAAACCCTGACAGAATTTACCGGAAGCCCTTATCACCATATCTTATTAGAAGGACACGGACGTGAAAATATCTTTTCTGATATTAATATAAATAATACAGTTGGATGGTTCACAAGCATGTATCCGGTAAAAATCGGATATAAACAGGAAAATTCTATTGCTGCTTTATCATTTATCAAGGATACATTGCGACAAATACCCAATAAAGGAATCGGATATGGAGCCCTGTTTGGATATGCCGACAGAGAATTACCCACTGTTTGTTTTAATTATCTGGGACAGTTTGATACCATAGAGGTGGAAAACGGTATGCAATGGTCTTTTACTCATGAAAATAGTGGAATCAGTATTGCCACCGAAAATAAAGATAGCTATGCATTAAACATAAATGGAGGGATTATTGACAATCAACTTTTATTTTATGTTTCTGGATATCTTTCTACGGAAAATCTGAATATAATAACATCCACATTTGAAAAGAATCTAATTTCTCTGGTACAATGTCTGGCAGCCGAGAACCGGAGTTACCTTACTGTTGCTGATACCGAATTTATCATAAGCCCGGATTATTTAAAGCAAATCCAGCAAAAAAATGAAATCGAAAATATTTATTTAGCTAACAGTCTTCAGGAAGGATTTATATACCATGCCACGTCTCAAGGGGAAGTAGATGATGCATACAGAGTTCATTTATTATGGGACTATTTTAACCCGTTGGAGGTGGAAGTGCTAAAAAGTGCCTGGCAACTGGCACAACAAAAATTTGAAACGCTTCGCTTAAGATTTGCCTGGGACGAAGACCTTGTACAAATTGTAGATAAAAAAGGTCAGTTTAACTGGTTTTATCAGGATATATCTTCCCTGAGCCATAATGAAAAACAAATCTTCATAAATAACTTTGTAGAAGAAAACCGTGCTTTACCATTCGACCTACAGGAGGGATCACTCTTCAGAATACACCTGATTAAACAAAGCGAAAATCATTACTCTGCCCTCTTTAGTAATCATCATGCCATACTGGATGGATGGAGTCTCATGATCTTACTCAACTATGTTCACGAAACATACATTAAGCTCATCAAAAATCAGCCGGTAGATGCTCAATGCGATAACATTTATAGCATCAGCCAGAAGTACCTTCAAAGTCATCGACATGAAAATGTAGCATACTGGAAGCAACAGGTGAATATGTTGGATTCTCAGGAAGATTTAAGTTCCCTACTAAAACCGGAATTAAAGGCAAAGATCGTTTTATCAGAATACAAGCACATTAAGCAACCTAAAGAAAAAGCCATCTGTATTGATAATGAAAACTATCAGAAGATTAAATCAATTTGCAATGAAAACGGCTTTACAATCAATGCACTGCTTTACTATTGTTGGCACAGACAATTAAATATATATAGTGCATCAGAAACAACCGTGGTAGGTACCGTAGTATCCGGGCGTAATTTATCGGTAGATGGTATCGAACAATCTGTCGGACTTTATATCAATACATTACCGGTTATTGTAGATCATCAACCCCAGTCAGTTATCGAGAAGATCAGACAAGTGCAAAACCAGATCAATGAGGCAAACGGTAAAAGCGATATCAGTCTGGCAATCTTGCAGAAAGAAGGGAAAAGATTATTCAATACATTGTTTGTTTTTGAAAACTATCCTGTTTCCAGAAGTAAAGAATCCGATGAAATATTCAAAATTAAACTAGCTAAATCCATAGAGAAACTGGATTACCCCTTAGGAATTACAGTGTACGAAAGAGAAGGTGAAATACATTTCTCCATTAAGTATGCATCTGAATTATTTGATGATTCGATTATTGACCAACTTCTGGATGGTATCACTATTTCAATAAAAGAAATCATAACCAAAGGTGATGAAAGCACAAACAACCTGACTCACTTAAGCCCAAATCAGTACACTAATATTGTTCAGAACTGGAACAATACAAGGCAACCTTTCCCTGCAAATAAAACAATCAACCAGTTATTTGAAGAACAGGTAAAACGTACACCCGATAATATTGCCGTAGTATATGAAGATATTGCGCTGACTTATCAAGAACTAAATACAAAAGCAAACCAATTGGGTGCCTACCTGAAACAGCAATATCAGATACAGCCGGATGACCTGATAGTTCTCTGTCTGGACAGATCTTATAAAATGTTGATTTCTATGTTAGCCGTTATGAAATCAGGTGCAGCTTACGTTCCTGTATCACCGGAATATCCGGATGAGCGTATCGGCTTTGTATTAGAAGATACCCGAGCCAAAGTAATTATTACCAATGCCGATTATCAGGAAAGAATTGAAAATCTGAATCCGGAAGTATCCATCTTACTAATTGAGAAGGAAGACATTTGGGAAAGTTATTCCCCCGCTAATTTTGAAACATCATTAAGACCGGATAATCTCGCTTACGTAATCTATACCAGTGGTACAACAGGTAGGCCAAAAGGTGTATTAATTGAACACCGAAACCTGGTTCATCTAACTCACTACCAAGGCAATGAATTTGAACTCAGAAATGGACTTCAAAGAAATTGTCTCTGGTATGCAAACTATGTATTCGATGCACATATCTGGGAACTGTATGTTAATCTGATCTTCGGGCATTCTACTTTTATTGTACCTGAATCCTATCGTACCGACTTGAACTTGCTAGAGCAATACATTGCTGAAAATAACATCTACCTGGCAACCATTCCACCGGTATTACTGAATACCACAACCATTCTAAAGCTGAATACCTTAGTGGTAGCCGGAGAAGTAACCAATCCGGAAGTTATGAATGCATATAATCAGCATGGAGTTAAAATCATTAATGCGTATGGTCCTACAGAAACTACAGTATGCGGCACTTTGCATGTATTCAAACACGGTGATAGTAATACGAATATTGGTCGCCCGATTTCAAATACTTCCTGCTATGTGCTGGATAAGACCCTGAATCCCCTACCCGTGGGAGCCATCGGCGAACTTTATATCGGTGGTGCAGGAGTAGCCAGAGGATATCTCAACCGGGAAGAACTGACACAAGAAAGATTCCTGAAGAATCCATTCCAAACGCAGGAAGAAGAACAGGAAGGATACAACGACCGGATTTATAAAACCGGTGACTTGGTACGCTATCTACCAGACGGATCTATCGAGTATGTAGGAAGAAACGACTTCCAGGTGAAGATTAGAGGATTCCGTATTGAACTGGGTGAAATTGAAAACTGCCTGACTGCCATCCCCGATATTACACAGGCAACAGTTATAGCTAAAGAGCATCCATCCGGAACTAAATTCCTGGTGGGCTATTATGTTTCAGAGCAGGAAAAAGATGAAGTATCTATCCGGGAACATATGGAAAAGAATCTGCCCGAATATATGGTGCCTGCTGTTATCATGCATCTGACTGAAATGCCTGTCACCATCAACGGAAAACTGGACCGTAAAGCACTACCGGAAGTAGAGTTCACCAATAAGGCGACCTATAAAGCTCCGGAAAACAAACTGGAAGAGGAGCTTTGTCAGATCTATGCCGGACTTCTTGAACTGAAACCCGATACAATTAGTGTGGAAGATGACTTTTACAAACTAGGAGGAAATAGTATCCTGGCTATTAAACTAGTTAGTAGGATTAATAAAGAGTTATCCCAGAATATTCATGTAACTGCTGTCTTTACACACAAAACAATCAGACAACTGGCCAGACACATTCAGCTAGATCAACGGCAAACTGTGAAGATTACCCATAAACAAGTTGAAAACCCAGAAGAACAATTACTGTCGTTCGCGCAGGAAAGGCTGTGGTTCATTGAATCGTTTGAAGGTGGAAGTAACGCATACAACATCCCTATACATTTTGAACTCCAGAAAGATACGGAAATACATCACCTGATACAGGCGATAAGAAAAGTTGTTCACCGCCATGAAGTACTGAGAAGCTATATCTGGACCGGGACTGAAGGTACAGGGTATCAATTAGTAGTAGACGATGAAAACCAACCCTTAATTATTACCCGTAAAGAGGTTAAAGATGAAGAACAGTTGGAAGCCTACATGATGGAAGCCACCAACAGGATCTTTGATCTCGAAAATGAATATCCTATCCATATAGAATTATATTACTCTAAAAATGGAAAACGATATCTAACCATTGTAGTTCATCATATAGCTTTCGACGGATGGTCGGCCGAAGTCTTTATGAGAGAAGTGTGTCACTATTATAATTATTATACCCACACGCAGAAAGGTCTGAGTGAATTGCCCGAGGTAAGCATACAGTACAAAGACTTTGCCCTCTGGCAAAGAAACTACCTGCAAGGTGAAATACTGGAACAACAACTTCAATTCTGGAAAAAGCAGCTGGAAGGATACGAAACGCTTCATCTCCCGACAGACAAAACGCGTCCGTCACAAACCGACTATTCCGGAAGTGAGATATGCTTCACATTGGAAGAAGGCATCAGCCAGAAGCTGAGAGATAAAGCCAAAGAGTTGAATGTGAGTATGTACAGCCTTCTATTAGGAGGATATTACCTCTTACTCTCGGCGTATAGTAATCAAAAAGATATTGTTATTGGAAGCCCTATTGCAGGAAGACATTATCCGGAAATCACTGAAACGATTGGATTCTTTGTAAACACACTGGCTATACGCCAACAGATTGATGACAAAGAAGCCATATCCGAGTTTATCCGTCGGATTGGAAAAACGATGGATAGAGCCCAGGAAAATCAGGACTTGCCCTTTGAGAAACTAGTAGAAGAATTGGATGTAGAGAAAGATTTATCGAGACATCCTATCTTCCAGGTAATGTTCAGTGTACAATCCTTCGGACAGGGACAACTAGGACAGGCAGAAGAACTGATGGCTCCTTATCAGGGAAGCGGACAGGAAAAACAACAGGTAGCTAAGTTTGACCTCACTACCATGATTGATGATGCGCAAGCATGTATTCAGGGTAGCTTTAATTACGCGACTAGTCTGTTTAGCCCCGATACTATCGAACGGTATATTGAAACCTACAAGGAAATCCTGCGACAATTTGCTGAACTCTCACTGGAAAGTATAACCACCAGAGAAATCAGCTTCCTGAATAAACAGGAGTTTGAACAAATCATTCATCAGTGGAATGAAACAGATAAACCTTTCAAGAAGGAAAAGACCATCCATCAGATGTTTGAAGAACAGGTGGAAAGAACTCCTGAGAATATAGCTGTTATATACGAAGGCAAGAAACTAACTTACAGACAGCTCAATGAAAAAGCAAATCAACTGGCTACCTATTTAAAAGACACCTACCAGATCCGACCGGATGAACTAATAGGATTATGTCTGGACAGGTCAGAATATATGCTCGTTGCAATTCTGGGAGTACTAAAAGCGGGTGCCGCGTATGTACCGGTAGACCCCAATATGCCGAAAGAAAGGATTGAATACATCCTGCATGACATTCATACTAAAGTACTGCTGACGAATCAGGCTTACAAAGAAAGAATGGAAGCAATCACTCAGGGTATGGAAATTTCCGTGGTATACCCGGATAATGAAGTATTCCTGAATGAAGTACTTGCCTCTTATTCCGTAGTGAACAATCCTTCCGATGTTGTCTCTACCAATCTGGCGTATGTTATTTATACCAGTGGAACAACAGGAAAGCCTAAAGGAGCAATGATTGAGCATACCAGCGTTATTAACCGTATAACCTGGATGCATGAACAATATCCCATTACTCCCGCTGATAAAATTCTGCAAAAGACAACCTATACATTTGATGTATCTGTCTGGGAATTATTCTGGGCTAACTGGTATGGGGCAACTATCGTATTTGCGCATCCGCAGGATTACAAAGACAACCTGTACTTAATCGATTTGATTAAGAAAGAAGGTATAACCACGCTGCACTTTGTACCTTCCATGCTGGCAGCTTTCGAAGAGAGCCTGAGCAACAATCTGCATCTGAAAGAAGATGTTACCAGCCTGCGATACCTTTTCTGTAGCGGCGAAGCGCTGAATCTGAAGGAAGTACAAAAATTCAAAGAACTGGTTCCTTCGTGCGAGATTCATAACCTATACGGTCCTACCGAAGCCACTGTAGACGTTTTGTATTATGATTGTAACGATAATAATCTTTCTAAAGTGCTTATCGGGCGACCGATATATAATACAACGGCTTATATTCTCGACCAGAATCTGCGACCGCTTCCTGTAGGCGCATCGGGAGAATTATACATTGGAGGAGTAAATGTGGGAAGAGGTTATCTCAATAATCCTTCTTTAACGGCCGAGAGATTCCTACCTAATCCTTTCCAGCGTGAGGAAGAAAAGAATACCGGTAGCAACAGCCGTATTTACAAAACTGGGGATGTGGTAAGGTATCAATCTGACGGAAACATTGAATATATCGGCCGAAACGACTTCCAGGTAAAGATACGCGGCTTCCGCATTGAACTGGAAGAAATAGAAGCCTGCATGCTCTCCCATACAGAAATAAGGCAAGCTATTGTTTTACCCAGAAAACAAGCAGCAGGTTCGCTGTATCTGGCCGGATATTATCTTTCCGACAAAGAACTGGACAATGAATCCATCCGTATGCATCTGGAGAAAACACTCCCGGAATATATGGTTCCTTCCGTGTTTGTGCATCTGACAGAGATTCCACTCACTCCGAATGGCAAATTAGACAGGAAAGCACTTCCCGAACCTGAATTCACTGGCAAACACCAATACATTGCTCCGGCAAATGATACGGAAAGACAGCTTTGCGAAATCTATGGGGAAGTGTTGGGAATCGATCCTTCAACCATCAGTGCCAGCGATGACTTTTATGGTCTGGGAGGAAACAGTATTCTTACCATCCGGCTGGTGCATAAAATCAATACGCAACTGCAAACTAAAATCCGGTTAACCGACATTCTTGGCCCTAAATCTATACAGAGTGTAAGTACAACTATCCTTAAAAGCAGTTCGCACTTTAAACCCGTTGTTGAATTAAACAATGCTGCTGGTAAAAGCACCATGTTTATGGTTCATCCGGGAATTGCGGGCTGCGAAGTTTATGCTACGCTCTCACAGAAATTAGAGCCTTACTACCATTGTAAAGGTATCGATTCTTATAATCTTTATCATAGTGACAAGATTAAGGAGCTGGATTTATTAGCCGCTTATTATCTGGCTGCCATTGATAAAATGGAAGATAAATCGTCACCTTATATCTTTTTAGGTTGGTCGTTGGGTGGACAAATTGCTCTCGAAATGGCTGCCCAACTGGAAGCCCGTGGAGAAAAAAATATCACCGTCTACCTACTGGATACCTGGATGGCTCATATCCGCACCGCTGGAGAAGAAGATATTAAGTATTTTATGGAGAAATTCAATATACCCGAATCAAACAGACAAATGATATTGGACGTAATGGTAATAGATGATATACTTACCCAGCAACCTTTGTCAGGAAAACTTCGCTACACAAACGTTGTATTGTTCAAAGCGATGGAAAATATTGATTCTATCTATCACAAACAATATCCATACAACAATATTGATAAGTACTTAACTTCTTTATCTCAAATAAAACGAATAGATATGCCTGCCGGGCATCACTCACTAATGGAACAAAACGATGATTTGGTGAAGCATCTGACTCAAGAAAAAACAAAGAGTTTATTTGTATAAAGACAGCCCTGGTTAGGGTATAAGAGAGGGATCTGTAAGATTAACCATACAATGTATCGTAATCGGGCAGGTCCTTCTTCTTGTTATTCATAACCCCATCTCCTCATTTTATATACGGATAATAGATCCATAACATGGGGGTGTTGTATAGCATTACACCGGGGTGTTATATACTATAACATGGGGGTGTTATTGTGCATAACATGGGGGTGTTATCGCTTTTGAGTAAGGATTCCATTTTAATAACGTCTATTGACCTCCATAACATTACTTTGAAAGTTTTTTAGCCTGATAAGCAAAAAAAATCCACTCATATTTTGGATTTTCAAACAAGATGTTTACTTTTGCACCAGAATCAAACAAAAAGAAATGAGAACTATATTAGTAAATACATGTTGGTGGCGCTTCTTACAACTCCATAAAGTCGTAAGGTAGCGGTCTCGTGTATATATATTAATCTAGAAGAAGATATTCATAAAGAGCCCTGTCGCACCTGCGATGGGGCTTTTTCATTTTAGCAGTAAACGAACAAATAAAAAGTATAATCGTATGAAAAATTATTTAGTAGATGAAAACGGGTATTATGGAGAATTCGGTGGAGCATATATCCCCGAAATACTCCACAAATGTGTAAGCGATTTGCAGGAAACATACCTGCATGTCCTTGAAAGTCCGGAATTTAAGCAAGAGTTTAACCAGCTACTTCGTGATTATGTAGGCCGACCTTCCCCACTCTACCTGACCAAAAGATTATCGGAGAAACATGGATGTAAAATCTATCTGAAACGGGAAGACCTCAACCATACCGGTTCGCATAAAATAAACAATACGATTGGCCAAATTCTCTTGGCCCGTCACATGGGCAAAAAGAGAATCATTGCCGAAACCGGAGCCGGCCAGCATGGAGTTGCGAGTGCTACCGTATGTGCCCTGATGAATATGGAATGTATTGTTTACATGGGCAAAACAGATGTAGAACGCCAGCAGACTAACGTAGAGAAGATGAAAATGCTAGGAGCAACCGTTATTCCGGTTACCTCCGGCAATATGACCCTTAAAGATGCCACCAGCGAAGCTATTCGCGACTGGTGCTGCCACCCCTCTGATACTTATTATATCATTGGTTCAACAGTAGGCCCTCACCCCTATCCTGACATGGTTTCGCGTCTGCAATCTGTTATAAGCGAAGAAATCAAAAAACAATTGCTGGAGCAGGAAGGTAAAGAAAACCCGGACTATCTGGTAGCCTGTGTAGGCGGGGGAAGCAATGCTGCCGGAACCATTTATCACTACATAAACGACGAAGAAGTAAAAATAGTATTGGCGGAAGCTGGCGGAAAAGGAGTGGAAACCGGAGAAACAGCCGCTACAATCCGGCTAGGTAAAACAGGTATCATCCACGGATCACGCACGTATGTTATCCAGAATGAAGACGGACAAATAGAAGAACCTTATTCCATATCCGCAGGTTTAGACTATCCGGGAATAGGCCCCATTCATGCCAACCTATCCAAAGAAGGCAGAGCAACTGTTATACCTGTAAATGATGATGAGGCGATCCGTGCTGCTTTTGAACTCACCCAGTTGGAAGGAATTATTCCGGCACTCGAATCAGCCCATGCCATTGCGGCCTTGGATAAAATAACCTTCAAACCCGAAGACGTTGTTGTACTTACCTTATCAGGCAGAGGTGATAAAGATATCGATACTTATTTAAATCAAAATATAGTCAACGCTTAATAACACATCCCATGAAAAAATACAGTTATCATACGCATTGTAAACAAATACTGGGAGACTTACATACCCCAGTAAGTATCTATCTAAAAGTGCGTGACTTATATCCGCAATCCGTTTTAATGGAAAGTTCGGATTTTCATGCCAATGAAAACAGCCTTTCTTTCATCGCACTTTGCCCGATGGCAAACATTAGTGTCAACAAAGGGATAGTTACCTGTCATTACCCCAATGGCCAGCAGGAAGAAACACCGTTATCGGCAGAAATTACCGTTGAAAAGGCTCTTAATCGTTTTATTCAGCAATTCGATGTTAAAGGAGATCATAATGATGTATGCGGATTGTATGGCTATACCACCTTTAATGCCGTGAAATACTTTGAGCAGATACCCGTCAAAGAAAGTCATGATGAAATGAATGATGCACCGGATATTCTATACATATTATATAAATATGTGATTATCTTCAATCACTTCAAAAACGAACTCACGCTGGTTGAAATACTGGCTGAAAAGGAAGAAGAATCTCTTTGCCAACTGGAAGCAGCCATTGAAAACCGTAACTTTGCTTCCTATAACTTCTCCGTAACCAGCGAAATGACAAGCCCGATTACAGACGAACAACACAAAGCTAATATCCGGAAAGGAATCTCTCACTGCATGCGCGGTGATGTATTTCAGATAGTATTATCCCGTCGTTTCGTTCAGCCGTATGTCGGTGACGACTTTAAAGTATATCGGGCACTCCGTAGTATCAATCCCTCCCCTTACCTCTTTTACTTCGACTTTGGCGGCTATCGCATCTTTGGTTCTTCACCGGAAACACATTGCAAAATAGACCATAAGCAAGCATACATCGATCCGATAGCAGGAACTACCCGCCGCACAGGTGATTTTAAAAAGGACAAAGAACTCACAGAAGCCTTATTGAATAATCCGAAAGAAAACGCGGAACATGTCATGTTAGTTGATCTTGCCCGCAACGATTTAAGCCGTAATTGTCACGATGTACACCTCGTTTTTTACAAAGAACCTCAATACTACAGTCATGTGATTCATTTGGTTTCAAGAGTTACAGGAACCATGAACGAGAACGCTAATACCATCCGTACCTTTATTGATACTTTCCCCGCTGGCACATTAAGTGGTGCTCCTAAAGTAAAAGCCATGCAACTGATTAGTCAGATTGAGCCTCATAACCGGGGAGCATACGGTGGATGTATCGGATTCATCGGATTCAACGGGAATCTGAACCAAGCCATAACCATCCGCACCTTTGTGAGCCGTAACAATGAATTATGGATTCAGGCAGGCGGCGGCATTGTAGCCGGAAGCGACGAGGAAGGAGAACTTCAGGAAGTAAACAATAAACTCGGTGCGCTGAAGAAGGCAATCGACATGGCCGTATCACTAAAAAACTAACCCGGAAGATGAAGCAAATATTAATACTCGATAATTACGATTCATTTACCTACAATCTTTATCAGCTGGTAAATGAATTGGGAAACAACCAGATAGAGGTTCACAGGAACGACCAAATTGCTCTGGAAGAGATACAACGTTTCGACCAGATCATTCTTTCCCCCGGGCCTGGGATTCCTCGGGAAGCAGGATTACTTCTGGACATTATTAAAGAATATGCATCTACCAAAAGTATCTTAGGTGTTTGCTTGGGCCATCAGGCCATCGGTGAAGCGTTCGGAGCAACCTTAACCAATCTGACAGAAGTTTATCACGGTGTACAAACACCAGTGAAAATCATTCAGGAAGACCGGATCTTTCAGGGACTGGGATCAGAAATACTGGCAGGACGTTACCACTCTTGGGTCATTAACCCGGAAAGCCTTCCTACAGAATTAATCGTCACTGCCGAGAGTAGAGAAAAGCAAATCATGGCCATCCGCCACCAAAAGTACGATGTGCATGGTATTCAGTTCCATCCTGAATCCATCCTGACTCCACAGGGAAAAACAATCATTGCCAACTTTCTAAAACAATAAAATCATGAAGCAAATATTATATAAACTATTCGAACATCAATATCTGGGCCGCGAAGAAGCGCGCGAAATCCTGCAAAACATCGCTCTGGGTAAATACACCGATGCCCAAGTAGCCTCACTTATCACTGTTTTCTTAATGCGCAACATCTCCGTAGAAGAACTTTGTGGCTTCCGGGATGCATTACTGGAAATGTGTGTCCCTATTGATTTCAGCGATTATGCCCCTATAGATATTGTAGGTACCGGAGGAGATGGAAAAAACACCTTTAATATTTCTACGTCCGCTTGCTTTGTATTAGCTGCTTCGGGCTATCCAGTGGTTAAACACGGCAATTACGGGGCAACTTCTGTTAGTGGTGCCAGTAATGTAATGGAGCAGCACGGTGTCACCTTCACCAATGACACTGACAAACTAAAGAAAAGTATGGAGAACTGTAACATTGCTTACTTACACGCTCCTCTTTTCAATCCGGCCCTGAAAGCCGTAGCTCCTGTACGGAAAGCATTGGCCGTGCGTACATTTTTCAATATGTTAGGCCCTTTGGTAAATCCGGTTAAACCACGTTATCAATTGCTGGGCGTTTATAATCTTCCCCTTCTTCGCCTGTATAGTTATACTTTCCAGGAAAGTAATACCCAGTTTGCAGTTGTTCACAGTCTCGATGGATACGATGAAATATCCCTCACCGGAGAATTTAAAGTAGCAACTTCAACAAACGAAAAAATATATACTCCTGAAAGTCTTGGGTTCAACCGTTATACCGAGGCCGATTTATATGGAGGAGACACACCGGAAGAAGCGGCTAAAATCTTTGATAATGTAATGAACAATACCGCGACCTCCGCACAGAAGGAAGTAGTAATTGCCAATGCGGCTTTTGCCGTTCAAATCTTAGAACCAAAGAAGTCTATGGAGGAATGTATAGCAATAGTGCGTGAAACATTGGAAAGCGGTAAGGCATTGGCTACATTCAAAAAATTCCTGTCACTCAATCAATAATCTGCTATGAATAAAATAAAAGATATATTATCCGAGATCATCGCTAACAAACGCTTTGAAGTAGATATTCAGAAACGATCCATTCCCTTAGAGCAGATACAGGACGGCTTACCCGAAAGAGAAATCAAACGTTCGATGAAAGCAGCCTTATCCAATTCTTCTTCCGGAATTATTGCTGAATTTAAAAGAAGATCTCCCTCTAAAGGATGGATTAAGGAAAAAGCCGAAGTACTGGAAATTGTTCCTTCGTACGAAAAATGCGGCGCATCCGCGCTCTCTATCTTAACAGACGAAAAGTTCTTCGGTGGAACGCTCCGTGATATCCGAAATGCTCGTCCGCTAGTCAACATACCCATCTTACGGAAAGATTTTATTATCGATGAATACCAGCTTTATCAGGCCAGAATTATTGGTGCGGACGCCATCCTCCTGATTGCTGCCGCCTTAACCCCAGAGAAGTGCAGGGAGCTAACAGACAAAGCACACGAACTGGACTTAGAAGTCTTGCTGGAAATACACAGCGAATCAGAATTAAACTATATTCAGGACGATATAGATATGGTGGGAATAAATAACCGCAACCTGGGAACTTTCCATACCGATGTTCAAAACTCTTTCCGGCTGGCCAGGCAATTGCCTCAAAATACTGTACTTGTTTCTGAAAGTGGGATCTCTCAGCCAGAGACAGTAAAAGAATTGCGTACTTCCGGCTTCAGAGGATTCCTGATTGGAGAGACATTTATGAAAGAACCTTGTCCTGGCGAATCATTGAAAAATTTCATTTCACAAATAAACAATTAATCATACCTTTCCTATG
Organism: Bacteroides sp.; assembly: GCA_021201335.1. Taxonomy (GTDB): domain Bacteria; phylum Bacteroidota; class Bacteroidia; order Bacteroidales; family Bacteroidaceae; genus Bacteroides. The sequence continues at coordinate 222,846 of JAJQFD010000016.1, forward strand.
ATCAACGGAAAACTGATAAAAGTATGTGGAATGCGGGAAGAAAAGAACATCCGCGAGATTGAGCAACTGGGAATAGATATGATGGGATTTATTTTCTATCCTAAATCTCCCCGGTATTTGTTGGATATTCCTGCTTATCTTCCTGAAAAGGTAAGTCGCGTAGGAGTCTTTGTAAATGAGGAGGAGGTTACCGTTGAAACGCTTTCAGAACGTTTTTCGCTGGATTACATTCAATTACACGGTACCGAATCTCCAGAATATTGCCAGCAACTACAATCAAAAGGAAAACAAATAATCAAAGCCTTCTCTGTTTTGGAAAAAGAAGACTTGAACCTCACACAACCTTACGAAAGTAGCAGTGATTATTTTCTTTTTGATACCAAATGTGAGCAATACGGCGGTTCGGGAAAATCATTTAACTGGGAAATACTAGAAGCTTACAATGGAAAAACTCCTTTTCTGCTCAGTGGAGGTATTGGACCCGGAATGGCGAATGCTTTGAAGGCTTTCCATCATCCTATGTGTGCAGGCTTTGACCTAAACAGCAAGTTCGAAACTGCTCCCGGAAAAAAAGACGTAAATCAACTCAAAGAATTTATTCATCAATTAATGTAAAACCAGATATGAACAGAATTAATCAACTATTCAGCGATAATCCAAAAAACTTATTATCAATCTATTTTTGTGCGGGTGACCCGACATTAGACGGTACCGTTGAAATTATCCAAACACTCGAGAAGAACGGTGTGGCTATGATCGAGATAGGTATTCCTTTCAGTGACCCAATGGCAGATGGAATCGTTATACAAAATGCAGCTACCCGCGCCTTAAGAAACGGAATGTCTTTGAAATTACTCTTTCAGCAATTGCAAAACATCCGGGAAACAGTTAAGATTCCACTTCTATTTATGGGATACTTGAACCCGATTATGCAATTTGGCTTTGAAGCTTTCTGCCAAGAATGTGTTCAATGTGGAATAGATGGAGTAATCATCCCCGACCTGCCTTTCAAAGATTATCAGGAACAATACCGGACAATTGCCGAAAAATACGACATACGAATCATCATGCTAATAACTCCGGAAACGAGTGAGGAAAGAATCCTGAACATCGATGCGAATACTGATGGCTTAATTTATATGGTTTCTTCGGCAGCTACCACGGGAACTCAAAAAGATTTCAATGAACAGAAGCAAGCTTATTTCCGCAGAATTAACCAGATGGAATTAAGAAACCCAAGAATGATTGGATTTGGAATCAGCAACAAAGCAACATTTGATGCAGCCTGCGAAAATGCTTCCGGCGGAATTATAGGAAGCCGATTTGTGACTTTACTTGAAGAAGAACCAAATGCGGAATCTGCCATAAAGAAACTGATTCAGGACCTGAACGAATAGATATTTCATATAAAAGTCATATCTTTACAGCTTCAAACCCATTCTAGCTAACTATATGTATATGAATTATCCATCCGTATTGCTGATCTACACTGGTGGTACCATTGGTATGATTGAAAATCCTGCCACTGGAACTCTGGAAAGTTTCAACTTCGATTTGTTATTGAATCATGTACCGGAACTTAAAAGATTTAATTACCGGATCTCTTCTTATCAGTTTGATCCACCGTTGGATTCATCAGATATGGAACCTTCCTTATGGGCCAAACTAGTTAAGATCATTGCATATAACTATGATAACTACGATGGATTTGTGATTCTTCATGGTACAGATACCATGTCATATACAGCTTCTGCGTTGAGCTTTATGTTGGAAAACCTAAATAAACCGGTCATATTGACCGGTTCCCAACTACCTATAGGTACCTTACGAACCGATGGAAAAGAAAACCTGATCACTGCCATTGAAATAGCAGCGGCTAAAAACAGTGATGGTACTCCTATTGTTCCCGAAGTTTGTATTTTCTTTGAAAACCATCTGATGCGTGGAAACAGGACCGGAAAAATTAATGCGGAACATTTTAACGCTTTCCGGTCTTTTAATTATCCACCTCTGGCCAAAGCAGGGATACACATTAAATATGAACCGCATCTGATTTTAAAACCTGATCCGTCGAAACCTCTTAAACCTCATTATCTACTGGACACAAATGTGGTTATTCTTACTTTATTTCCGGGTCTGAGCGAAAGTATTGTGAACTCTTTATTACATGTTCCCGGTTTGAAAGCCGTTATACTAAAAACATACGGCTCTGGAAATGCCCCCAAAAGGAATGGTTTATCAGGCAGATTAAAGAAGCTATCGACAGAGGCATCATTATTGTCAATATCACTCAATGTACTTCAGGAATTGTGGAGATGGAAAGGTATGAAACCGGTATAAAATTACTGCAAGCAGGTGTAATCAGTGGTTATGACAGTACTCCTGAAGCAGCAGTAACGAAACTCATGTTTTTGTTAGGACATGAATTAACTCACATGGAAATTCGGATCAAGATGAATTCATGTCTAGCAGGTGAGATAACGAAAGAAAGGAAATAAACAATGACCCCGTTCTATATTCTATTATGTAAAAATAATTAGAAGCATACCCATTGACTCCTTTTCTTCAAAATGCAATATTCCAGGTTAAACTTTACTTGGATTCTCTCTTTATCCATATCTTCTCTTTATGATCAATATTCAGCTTCATGTTTTTTCTTCCCTACGACATAAAAAGAAAAACTGACCTAAATAAAAGTAAAGTACAAAACCAAAAGTAAAAGTTGAAGTACAATTCTTTCATAGTTAATAAAAGTAAATTCATGGGAATTTTTTGATTATATAATCCTCGTTTGGAAGATTTTAATTTACTTTTGTCGCATAATCTAAAAAACCTATTATTTATCATCTAGTGATAGTCAAATGATGAAGCCCACTTATTATTCTAAAATCTTACGTTCTCCCATTTATATGTTTGCATTATTTACTCTAACTAGTTGCGAGAAGAAAGATTATTATGCATCAGATTAAGAAAGAATCCAATTGAACATATTTCTATTCCTCTCCCGACTTTAATTGGAAAACAATCCCAGTCTATTCCGCTCCTCATAAAAGTTGATACTGATAAAATCAGAAATCATTCCATATTATATATTACATTTTACGCAAAAGCCCTATTTTATTAATGAAAAAAAAGATCATTTTAATTGATGACAAAAAGTCTATTGGAAAAATCGTAGCTACTTATTTAAACAAAGAATATAATTTTGCATACTTTGAAAGCCCAATAAAAGTAATTCAGAATCTTGAACAAGGAGAGATACCTGATCTCATCATTTCTGATATTCGAATGCCTGAAATGATGGGAGATGATTTTCTTCGGTATCTAAAAAACAACAAAGCCTATCAATCCATACCTATTATTATACTTTCAAGTGAAGAGAATACCTCTAAAAGAATTAGATTACTGGAAGAAGGTGCTGCCGATTATATCCTTAAACCTTTTAATCCGTTGGAGTTAAAGATTCGGGTGAAAAAAGTTATAGGCTAGAAAACGTTGCTTTATATTAATATTCTATTGTAGCCACTATTTTACAGACTGTAATTGCTTATGGAAATACTATTACTCCACATATTCCGTTCCATTCAGTATGTACCGCTATTCCCATTAAAAGTACTTAAACAATATAACTTTGAGACAAAAAATGGGTAAAAAGGAATGCTAAATAACTAGTAATAGTGAGAAGTTCCTTATGAAATACCTAAAGTATGGGATTGCAGATAGTTTTTACAACTATTATCTTTGTACTATCAAAATTTAATTAGTCATAATTTTATTACGTAACCACTTAAGTAAATGATAAAGAGATCCTGTCGAAGTGATTCGCCGGGATTTTTTTTACGGAAACATAATTCATCTTTCAAATGTTAGTTATTTGAAAGATATGGATACTACTTTATAATATAATAGATAAGATATGAAAAAATTAATTTTAGTAAGACACGGAGAAAGTGTATGGAACCAGGAGAACCGTTTTACCGGATGGGCCGACGTAACTCTATCAGAGAAAGGAATTAAAGAGGCCAGAGAAGCTGGCAAGCTCATTAAAGAAGCCGGAATCGTAGCAGACCTTGCATTCTCATCTGTATTGAAAAGGGCCATTCTTACTCAACATCTTATTCAGGAAGAAGCAGACCAGATGTGGATACCAGAAATTCACCACTGGAGATTGAACGAACGTCATTATGGTGCATTGCAAGGATTAAACAAAGCGGAGACAGCCCAGAAATACGGGGATGAGCAAGTACATATATGGAGAAGAAGCTACAACATCGCTCCTCCGATGTTAACACCGGAAGATGAACGGAATGCTAAAAACGACCCGCAATATAAAAACCTGGATCCCTCTATCCTTCCGTTGGGAGAATCCTTGGAATTGACAATACAACGTGTTCTTCCTTTCTGGCACGATGCCATTGCTCCTGCTCTTATCGACAATAAAACTGTATTAGTTGTTGCACACGGAAACAGTTTGCGCGCTCTTATTAAATACCTGGATCGCATTGGTGACGATGAGATTGTCGGACTCGAAATTCCCACAGGTATTCCGCAAGTATATGAATTGAATGATTCATTGCAAGTTGAAAAACATTATTATTTAAAATAAACCTCTCTTAAAAACAAAAGCCAACCTTGTATAATGAACAGGTTGGCTTTTTATATAGCAGGAAGTTATTTATATCATCATGAACTAATATTATTTATATTCTTCCCAACTTTTAATAGCAATATCATCTACACTCATTGTACAAAATGCATTTATAAAGGCACTTGCCAAACGAGCATTTGTAATTAAAGAAACATTCAAGTCTATGGCAGCACGACGGATTTTATAACCATTATCCAATTCACCTGCAGTTAAGTTCTTTGGAATATTTACAACCATATCAATTTCTTTTTGGTGAAGCATATCCAATGCCTGCGGTTTTTTATCTTCACTAGGCCAGTACACTAAATTGCTTTCAACGCCGTTATCTACCAGATATTTATGAGTACCACCGGTTGCAAATAACTTATATCCCTTCTCCACGAGTTTACGAGCTGCATCCAGCATGTCAGCTTTCTGTTTAGGTGTACCGGTTGATAACAAGATATTCTTCTTCGGAATACGGTATCCCACAGATAGCATGGCTTTTAGGATAGCACAGGAAGTATCAGAACCAATACAACCCACCTCTCCTGTTGAAGCCATATCCACTCCCAATACTGGGTCAGCTTTCTGCAAACGACTGAAAGAGAATTGAGAAGCTTTGATACCCACATAATCCAAGTCAAATAAGTTCTTCGAAGGTTTTTCAACCGGCAAGCCGAGCATCACTTTGGTAGCTATATCGATGAAGTTAATCTTCAATACTTTGCTCACAAAAGGAAAGCTACGGGATGCACGAAGGTTACACTCAATTACCTTAATATCATTATCCCGAGCCAGGAACTGAATATTAAACGGACCTGAAATATTTAATTCTTTCGCAATTTCACGGCTAATGCGTTTGATTCGACGTACAGTTTCCACATATAATTTCTGAGGCGGGAACTGAATCGTTGCATCACCACTGTGCACTCCGGCAAATTCAATATGTTCACTGATTGCATATACAATGATTTCTCCATCTTTTGCAACCGCATCCATCTCAACCTCTTTGGCATGTTCAATAAACTGGCTAACAACCACCGGATGTTTCTTACTTACATTGGCTGCCAGTTTTAGAAATCGATCTAATTCCTCATAGTTGGAACATACATTCATTGCTGCACCCGAAAGTACATACGAAGGTCGAACTAATACCGGGAAACCGACTTCATCCACGAAATCATTAATATCATCCATGGAAGTTAATTCTCTCCAGCGAGGCTGGTCTACGCCTATACGGTCGAGCATGGCTGAGAACTTCTCACGGTCTTCCGCGTTATCAATACTTTTGGCAGAAGTTCCCAGAATGTTTACATTCTTATTGTCCAGGCGCAAAGCCAGGTTATTTGGAATCTGCCCACCAGTCGAAACTATTACACCATGCGGATTTTCCAGTTCGATGATATCCATCACTCGTTCAAAAGTGAGTTCGTCGAAATAAAGACGGTCGCACATATCGTAGTCCGTAGATACAGTTTCCGGATTGTAATTGATCATAACACTGCGCCAACCTTCTTTACGAATAGTATTTAAAGCCTGTACACCACACCAATCAAACTCTACGGAAGAACCGATCCGATAAGCTCCGGAGCCCAGTACTATAATTGATTTTTGGTCTCCTAAATAATGAACATCATTAGCTACACCGCTGTAAGTAAGATATAGATAATTGGTTTGTGCAGGATATTCTGCCGCTAAGGTATCTATCTGCTTAACGACCGGAACAATCCCGTTTGTTTTACGATACTGACGAACCTGCTCTATGTGATTATCTTCCATTTCATCTTTCCAAAGCGCACGGGCAATCTGGAAATCAGAGAAACCTTGAACCTTTGCTAAGCGTAAAAGGTCAACATCCTCGTCAGACAGCATAGAGGTAAGACTTTCCAATGTATCAGCCGTTCTTACAATATTCATCAGTTTTTGCAGGAACCATTTATCTATTTTGGTCAGTTCATGGATATGGTCAACGGTATATCCGGCACGGAAAGCCTTCGATATAACAAAGATACGTTTATCAGTAGGTTCACGAAGAGCTTTATCAATATCAGCGATAACAAGTTCTTTGTTTTCTACGAAGCCGTGCATTCCCTGTCCGATCATACGCAGGCCTTTTTGAATAGCTTCTTCAAAAGTACGACCAATCGCCATTACTTCTCCTACTGATTTCATGGATGAACCCAGTTCACGATCCACACCTTGAAATTTACCTAAATCCCAGCGCGGTATTTTACATACTACGTAATCAAGCGCAGGTTCAAAGAAGGCAGAAGTTATCTTCGTTACTGAATTATTCAATTCAAATAATCCATATCCTAAACCCAATTTGGCAGCTACAAATGCTAACGGATAACCAGTTGCTTTCGAAGCTAATGCGGAAGAACGACTTAAGCGTGCATTTACTTCAATTACCCGATAATCTTCTGATTCCGGATCAAAGGCGTATTGGACATTACATTCACCCACTATGCCGATATGACGGATAATACGAATCGCTAATTCCCGAAGCTTATGATATTCTGAATTGGTCAGTGTCTGAGAAGGTGCGATTACAATCGACTCGCCGGTATGGATTCCCAACGGATCGAAGTTTTCCATATTACATACGGTAATACAGTTATCAAAACGGTCACGTACAACTTCATATTCCACCTCTTTCCAACCACGAAGACTTTTTTCAACCAATACCTGAGGAGAGAAAGAGAATGCTTTTTCTGCCAGTACATTCAGTTCTTCTTCATTGTCACAAAAACCGGAACCTAATCCACCCAATGCATAAGCAGCGCGGATAATAACTGGATAACCCAATTCCCTGGCTGCACGACGGGCATCCTGAATGTTTTCAACAGCTTCACTTTTGATGGTTTTTACATTGATTTCATCCAGCTTCTTCACAAAGAGTTCGCGGTCTTCGGTATCAATAATCGCCTGCACCGGAGTACCTAACACTTTCACTCCGTATTTTTCAAATATGCCATTTTTATACAGTTCTACACCACAGTTCAAAGCAGTCTGTCCGCCAAACGCCAGCATAACCCCTTGCGGCTTTTCTTTCTGGATAACCTTTTCTACAAAGTAAGGAGTTACCGGAAGGAAATATATCTGATCTGCCACACCTTCACTGGTCTGGACAGTAGCAATATTCGGATTAATAAGTACAGTTTCAATGCCTTCCTCTTTCAGGGCCTTTAATGCCTGTGAACCGGAATAATCAAACTCTCCGGCTTCTCCGATCTTCAAAGCACCGGAACCTAATAACAATACCTTTTTAAATTGAGAATTAGGCTGCGCCTCGGATGGAGAATCAGACTGTGTTTCATTTTCTATTCTCAATTTTCCATTTTCAATTGCATAAATGAATTCATCAAATAAAAACTCAGTATCAGTAGGTCCTGAAGCTGCTTCGGGATGGAACTGAGCTGAAAACCAGGGGTTAGTTTTGTGCTTGATTCCTTCATTTGAACCATCGTTCATATTGATGAAAAGAGGTTCCCATTCAGTGGTCAGGGTATTGTTATCTACAGCGTAACCATGGTTCTGACTGGTAATAAAACAGCGATTTGTTCCCATCATACGCACAGGTTGGTTGTGACTACGGTGACCGTATTTAAGTTTATAGATACTGGCTCCTCCTGCTTTTGAAAGCAGCTGGTTACCCATACATATACCAAAGATGGGTAATTTAGGATTCTTCATGGCTTTGCGAATGTTCTGTACCGCTTCATCGCATGTATCCGGATCACCCGGCCCATTACTGATAAAAAGCCCGTCAAATTCCAGTTCGTTGAAATCATAATTCCACGGAACACGAATCACTTCCACATCCCGTTTCAATAAACAACGGATAATATTGGTTTTTACACCGCAATCAACCAACACCACTTTCTTTTTATCAGCTCCTTCATTATAGCGGATCACTTCTTTGCAAGAAACCTGGTCTACATAGTTGACACTTTCGTAATCAAGTTCCGAAAGTCCTACCACCAGATTATCTTCTTCTCCTTCTTCAAGTTCATCATCAAATACAATGCGTCCCATCATTACACCACGCTCACGTAAGACTTTGGTAAGTTCACGCGTATCTATTCCAGTGATGCCAGGTATCTGTTCACGTTTCAACCAATCTGCCAGGCTTTCAACTGCATTCCAGTGACTGTACTCATAAGAATAGTCAGTGACGATAATAGCTTCCGCATGTATTTTCTCACTTTCCATGAAAGTAGCCAATCCATTCGGTTCTTTCGAGAATGGGGGTACACCATAATTACCTACCAACGGATAGGTAAGAGTCATCAATTGTCCGGCGTACGAAGGGTCAGTTAAACTCTCCGGATATCCGGTCATGGCAGTATTAAATACTACCTCACCCGCTACAGGTTTCTCATAACCAAACGACTTCCCGTGAAAACGGGTCCCGTCGTCGAGGATCAAAGTTACGCTTCTCATGTAATTTTAAAACTGATATACTTGTTCTATGTAATTTATAAAGGCTTCGTTAATCATTTTCACACCTCCGGATGTAGGATAATCGCCACTGAAATACCAATCCCCTTTATGGTTGGGACACGCTTCGCGAAGTCCTTCCAATGTTTGGTAGACAATCCCTACTTTAGCTTTGGTATCTTTTGGTGTCAGCATTTCAACGATCTTGGCTGATATTTCCTCATCTGTAAAGGGTGCGTATATTTCTTTCACATAGTTAACCATTTGTTCTCTGGGTAACTTCTGTTGATCTTTTGCTTTGTTGTAAGCACGCTCAATCACATCTCTCATCTCCCGGTCTCTTAATAATTCAATGGCAGCCTTGAAAGCGATGAATTCATTCATCTTTGCCATATCTATACCATAATAATCGGGATAACGTACCTGCGGAGAAGAAGAAACAATGATGATCTTTTTGGGGTGCAACCTGTCAAGGATAGCAATGATACTTTGTTTTAATGTTGTTCCGCGCACTATACTATCGTCGATTATCACCAGATTGTCTACATTTGGAACAATACTACCATACGTAATATCATAGACGTGTGCAGCCAGATCGTTCCGGCTGTTTCCTTCGGCAATGAAGGTACGTAATTTAATATCCTTGATCGCTACTTTCTCACTACGGATACGCATGGAAAGTATTTCATCCAGTTCTTTATGATCCGGGTTATGGCCAAGAGCTTCAATCTTCTTGATTTTCTCTTTATTCAGGTAATTATCAAAACCTTCGAGCATTCCGTAAAAAGCAACCTCAGCCGTATTAGGAATAAAGGAGAAAACGGTATTTTTCAGGTCGTGATTAATGGACTTCAGAATGGGATCGACCAATGTCCTTCCCAACATCTTACGCTCATTATAAATATCAACATCACTGCCCCGCGAAAAATAAATCCGCTCGAAAGAGCATTTCTTTACCTCCCTTACTTTGTTAATCTGGGCCAACCGCATCTTTCCGGCTTTGTTGACTATTATCGACTGACCCGGTTGGAGTTCTTTGATAGATTCAGCCGGAACATTCAGTACAGTTTGTATTACCGGACGTTCGGATGCCAGTACCATAATTTCATTATCCATATACCAGAAAGCCGGACGAATGCCCCACGGATCTCTCACCGCAAAAGATTCTCCACTCCCGGTAATACCGCAAATGACATATCCGCCATCCCAGTCTTTACTGGAAGTCTTCAACACATTCGCAATGTCCATACGGTCTTCAATTCCATGTGTTATATGCATGCCCGTAAGTCCTTCTCTTTCACATTCCTGGAAAAGTCTTTCTACTTCCCGATCCAGCCTGTGTCCTACCTGCTCCAACATAATGTAGGTATCCGAATATTTTCGGGGATGTTGACCGATGGCCGTAATCCGGGCAAATATCTCGTCTACATTCGTCATATTAAAGTTGCCACAAAGTGCCAGATTCTTGGCACGCCAGTTATTCCTGCGAAGAAACGGGTGGACATAAGAAATACCGGATTTACCGGTAGTACTATATCTTAAATGCCCCATATAAACTTCTCCTGCAAAAGGCAAATATTTCTTCGCATATTCCGAATCTTGTGCCTGCCCCGGGTCAAGATGTCGGAAATAATTCTGAACTGTCCCGAATATCTCGGTTATTGCTTCAGACCCTTCCGCCCGTTCCCGGAACATATATTCTTCACCCGGGTCGGATTCGAGCTTGACGCATGCAAGCCCGGCCCCTTCCTGTCCACGGTTATGTTGTTTCTCCATCAACAGATAGAGCTTATTTAAACCGTACATCCACGTTCCGTATTTTTCCTGATAATACTCTAAGGGTTTCAGCAGGCGGATCATGGCAACGCCACATTCATGTTTCAGTTCTTCCATCTCTTTATTCAACCGTTACTGATTTAGCTAAATTTCTGGGCTGATCTACATCAAGCCCCTTACAAACAGCTACGTGATAGGCAAGCAATTGTAAAGGAACAGTGGCAACCAGCGGATCCAGACATTCCATTGAATAAGGTAATTCAATGCAATAATCTGCTATTTTACTAATTACTTCGTCTCCTTCTGTTACAATAGCAATAACTTTTCCTTTACGGGCTTTAATTTCCTGTATATTACTTAATACTTTTTCATACAATCCATTCTGTGTAGCAACTACAACCACCGGCATTTCCTCATCAATCAGGGCAATCGGACCATGTTTCATCTCTGCTGCCGGATAACCTTCTGCATGGATATAGGATATCTCCTTTAATTTTAATGCTCCTTCTAATGCCACCGGATAACTATATCCGCGACCTAAATAAATAAAGTTACGAGCATAAGTGAATATCTTGGATAGTTCGGCTATCTGATCATTGAGTTGAAGCACTTCCTTCATCTTCTCAGGAATTACACTGAGTTCTTTCACAATCTTCAGATAATCTTCCTCACTGATGGTTTTCTTTTCCTTAGCTAATGTCAACGCCAGCATGGTAAGTACGGTTACCTGGCCAGTGAATGCCTTAGTTGAAGCAACTCCGATTTCCGGCCCTACGTGAATGTATGATCCTGTATGCGTAGAGCGGGGAATAGACGATCCTACCGAGTTACAAATACCATATATAAAAGCACCCCGGCTACGGGCCAACTCAACTGCGGCCAATGTATCTGCTGTTTCTCCTGATTGAGAAATAGCAATCACCACATCGCTTTCATCAATTACCGGATCACGATAACGAAATTCCGATGCATATTCCACTTCAACAGGAATCCGGCAAAAACTTTCAAGAAGTTGTTTACCAATCAATCCGGCATGCCAGGAAGTACCACATGCAACAATAATAAAGCGATTGGCTTTTAATAATCTCTCCTTAAAATCTATTACTGCCGAAAGTACCACATTATTGGCTTCCACATTAATACGTCCGCGCATACAATCATATATACAATCTGGTTGCTCAATAATCTCTTTCAACATAAAATGCGGATATCCCCCCTTTTCCAGTTGTCCGATATTCATAACCACCTGTTTAATCTCAGGAGTCGATTCCACATTGTTTAAATCCACCACCTTAAGATCTTTATCCCGTTCGATTACAGCAATCTCTCCGTCTTCCAGGTATACCACCTTATCTGTATATTCCACGATAGGTGTAGCATCCGAAGCCAGAAAGAACTCATCCTCTCCTATTCCTACTACCAGCGGGCTACTTTTGCGTGCAGCAATAATTGTATCCGGATGATCTTTTTCCAGCACGGCAATTGCATACGCACCGATTACTTCATTCAATGCCAACTGAACAGCTGAAAGCAAATCTATTTGATGGGTCTTTTTTATGTATTCGATAAGTTGAACAAGAACTTCCGTATCAGTACTACTTTTAAATATATAACCTTTGGCCTGGAGTTTTTCTTTGAGGATAGCGTAGTTTTCAATAATACCGTTGTGAATGAGAGCGAGTGTTTCGGAAGAGGAATAATGGGGGTGGGCGTTTGCTGAGCATGGTTCTCCGTGAGTAGCCCAGCGGGTGTGTGCAATACCAATGTTACCGGAAATATCTTTTTGGACGACGAATTCTTCAAGTTCGGACACCTTTCCTTTCGCCTTATAAACATTAAGTTCCAGTTGCTCACTGATGAGTGCTACCCCAGCGCTGTCGTAACCGCGGTACTCTAACCGCTTCAGCCCTTTTATAAGAATGGGGTAGGCTTGTTTTTTACCGATATAGCCTACTATTCCACACATGGATATAAAATGTTTTATAATGTTGTTAATCGTCCGCAAAGATACGTATTTTACTTACACAATAATTCGGTTTACATAAAAGAATTATCAAAAAAATAGTAAAAAGTAGCAAAACAACGCTTGTTTTTGTATAAATATTCCAATAAACCGACAAAAAGGTAAATGTATCACAATTTCAATACGTAAAATTAGAAATTCGAAGAAGAATTAACTCGCAAAATCAGAAGATATAGCTATAAAATCAAAATTATCTTTTTGTCAGATTGACATTCAAACGTTCTCAGAATGGGATATTTGAAACCAAAACAACAGATGCTATAAATAACGTCAGGATTTTGAATTAGGAAAACACAAAATGATTATAAATACAAAATATAAATAGCAATAAAATGAAATTGCTTCAATGTATTGTACACATATATATTATATAATTCAAGTTGCTAGCTATAATATTTATAAACAAAAACGGTCAATCCATTAA
>JAJQFD010000013.1 GCA_021201335.1 Bacteroides sp.
TAAAATTAAAGCAATACAATCGGTCAATGAAATTAAAGAGCTCATGGAGCGCTCTTCTAAGTTTGTCTCATTAAGTGGACTTACAGGTATATTGGTAGGTGTTTACTCGTTAGTGGGTGCCTGGTATGTTTCTAGGATTTTGGGTCATCCTCATCAGTTAATAATTATAATTTTTGTGGCTTTGGGTGTACTTTTACTATCTGCTTTAACTGCCTTTATTGTTTCGTTTTATAAAGCAAACAGAGCTGGTCAGAAATTATTTAATAAGCTTACTTATCGGATACTGTGGAATTTTACACTCCCTTTGATTGCAGGTGGTTTATTCTGTATTACTTTGATCTATCATCAGCATTACGGGTTAACTTCCAGTGTTATGCTTTTGTTCTATGCAATGGCTCTGATTAATGTATCCAAATATACTTTTTCAAATGTGGCGTGGCTGGGATATGGTTTTCTGATACTGGGCATTCTGGACAGTTTTTGGGAAGGAAACGGACTATTATTCTGGAGTCTGGGCTTTGGTGCACTTCATATTATATATGGAATTCTGTTTTATTTTTTATATGAGAAAGATAAGTAATGATCGAAGATTTTCACCATATAAACCGCGCATTCGAAAGTAAAGTTCGTTTGGGAATTATGGCTATTCTCATGGTGAATGACAGTGTTGATTTTAATACCTTAAAGGAACAATTGTCATTAACGGATGGAAATCTCGCTAGTCATGCCCGGGCACTCGAAGAACTGAAGTATATTTCGTGCAAAAAAATATTTGTAGGGCGTAAGCCAAAGACGATCTATAAAGCTACCAAAAAAGGGAAGGAAGCTTTTAACGAACATATCCTTGCTTTGGAACGCTTCCTGAAATCAGATTTTTAATATCATCCTCATTCACTTTTACTAATTAATTCAATAAATTATGGAAGAATTAAACAACACGCAGCATGAAAAACCAATGACTATTTTTCAGCGTAACGCAAAAACCTTAAAAGTAGTAACTATCGGTATTCTTGCGATTTTATTACTTATTCCTATGGGGATGATTGAAAGACTGATATGGGAAAGAAACCAGACTGAAACGGATGCTATTAATGAGGTTAGTCAAAAGTGGAGCGGTAATCAGGTTTTGATAGGGCCTTACCTGAACTTTGATTATGTAATTACCCATGAATCCGTAGTCGACGGGAAGAAGAGTGTCTCCCTGGAAACCAAGAACCTGACTCTTTTACCTGATGAACTAACCATTGATACAGATCTGGCCACAGAGGTCCGAAGCCGGGGGATTTATGATGTAAATGTCTATCAGTCGGTTATTACTTTGAAAGGAAGTTTTAGTTCGGGTGAGTTAAAGAAAAGAGGACTGGATATTGAGAGAATCAGTTTTGAGAATGCTACGTTGTGTTTGGGCGTTTCCGATATGAGAGGTATTAGTGAGCAAATCCAGGTTACACTGGGTGATTCGGTATGTACATTTGAATCAGGAATGAATGGAAAAGACCTGGGATATCCTGGAGTAAGTACCCTTATTGATATTCCTCAGATAAAAGACAAAATCATACCTTATGAAATAAATCTTCACTTAAAAGGTTCTCAATCTATGTTTTTTGCTCCAATTGGAAAAACCACCCGGGTTACTATGAAGGCAGATTGGGGGACTCCCAGTTTTGATGGTAAATTCCTTCCCGAATCACATAATATCACTACAGAAGGATTCACTGCTCAGTGGCAAGTACTTAATCTAAACCGTACCTACCCACAAACCTTTTTGAATTTCGGCAGCCGGAATGATATAGGTGCTTCTACCTTTGGCGTAAATCTGAAAATGCCAGTGGAGCAATACCAACAATCCATGCGAACAGCCAAATATGCAATATTAATTATTGTGTTGACTTTTGCTGTTATTTTCTTTGTGGAGATAATGGACAAGAAACGTATTCATGCATTCCAGTATTTGTTAATCGGGCTGGCACTCTGTCTTTTCTATAGTTTATTACTTTCATTATCAGAGCAAATGAACTTTGGAATGGCTTATCTTATGGCATCCGGTTTGACGATTGTGCTGATCAGCTCCTATCTGGGTGGAATTATGAGAAGGAAAAAACCAGCTATAATTATGGGTGGTCTGTTATTGGCACTCTATGCTTATATATATGTTTTGATTCAACTGGAAACATTGGCATTGTTGGCTGGTAGTCTGGGACTCTTTATCATATTGGCAATCATTATGTATTTCTCAAAGAAGATTGATTGGTTTAATGAATAAATAAATACCCTGTCATTCCCGGTGCAACCGGGGTGACAGGGTTGTATAAATGGTATCTGATTTATATAGATAATGAAGTCTTATTTTCCAGCTGCCTTCAGAAGCTCTTCTTTCATTTTAGGTACACCCGGGAATCCGGTTTGTTTATAAGTAACATTACCTTCTGTGTCCACAACCAGATAAGTAGGTATTCCGCTTACTTTAAAAGTTTTTCCAAGGTAATCCCATTGGGATTGAGTTAATCTGAAATGTTCACCTTTAATATTAGGTATCATATTTTCCCAAGTTTTTTCCGGAGAATTTTCACCAGCCAGGTATAGATAAATAATGTCTTCGTCTTTTAAATCCTCCTTCATAGGTGCCATTTGTTTGTTGGCCATGATACAAGGGCCGCACCAGGTTGCCCAAAAATCTACCAGGATAGTTTTTCCCCTGAATTTGGAAATAATGGAAGCAAATAAATCTTCATTGGTAACTTCTCCAGCTTCGTTTACATTGAAACCTGTTTTCTTTTTGTTGGCTTCTATGGTTTTGAGTAAAGTGGCATTCTTTTCTTCAGCAAATTCCAGAAAAGCAGGGGATGAAAGTGATGCGAGTGCTGTTCTATCTTCATCACTTAATGGGGTAAAGTCCTCAATCTTACGGATAATCGGAACGACCTTAACCAATTCAAATAAAGTACCTTCAGTAATTCCTGTTGCTTTGCCTAATTTCTGTGCAAAATCAGGATTATAAGTTAATCTGGAAAAGGTGAAATTATACAAAGCTTGAGGAGTATTTAATCCAGCAAGTTTTTCGATTCCTGTATAATAATCTTCCGGAAGTTTCAGATTGGTATAGAAATCATTGGCTTCTTCTCTTTTTATTTGGCCAGAACTAAGCATATTTTGCGTATAGATACTTTTTCCGGATAATAAATTCATGGCAGTAACAGCATCTTCTTGTCCAAGTAGAATATCTTTGCAAGCGGTACTGATGTTGAGTGTTTCAATAAGTTGTTTTTGCCTCTGATTTTTTTCCATGAAATAATCCCTGATCCCTTTCAGGTCTTTTCCATCCAATTCCTTATAAATATCTTTGTTGTCTTTATCCAGTATTTCTTTCTGTTGAGCGTATTCTTGGGAGATTGCAGCCATAAAACCGTTATAGTACACAGATAATCCAGAAGGTTTTTCGTTTTTACGCAATTTGGATTGCTGGCGAGCCTTTTCCCGCGTATTTATAAATAATTGAGTTTCTTCATCCGGTGCCAGGAAGCAATAAATAACCTGGTTTATGTAAAGAACACAAGGGGTAGGAGAAACCACCATAACTTTCTCTGAGAAACTGCCATCCGGATTGATGGTTATTTTAATCGGGTTGGATGCTCCCATCGGATAACCCACATTCATACTGATTTCTTTGCCCGTTTCATGCCGGTAATCCAGGAATTGTCCTTTCAAAGTTGCATACCCTTTTTTATATTCAAGTTTAGGAAGAGTTGTTTGAAGATTTATATGATGTACTACTGCTTCGGCCGGTAGTTCCAGTTTAGGGAGATTCTTATCTTTCAGTTGGATGCCCCAAATATGCCATCCTCTTTCTACTTCCTCAACAAAATCAATGCTCTTAACGGATGGTGGTAATGGTGGAAAAGTCAGGGTAAATTCTGCTTCTCCTGATTCCGGCATATAAAACTCTTTATCCAGAGGAATGCCATTCGTACCGGTAATTTGAAATTTTTCCCCACTATCGGCAATGAGATACGTTTTAGTATCCATTTTTATCCAGTTCTTAGGGCGGTAAAAGGCTTTGATGTGAAGTACTGTTTCCGTATCGTTCAATACGATCTTATCAATTTCAATGGTACTGCCGTTCCAGCCGAGGAAAGGAGGATGTTCAATAATACGCTCTTTTGCTTGCAATGTTAAGCAAATTGCAAGAAGTAGATAGATAATAATTCCCTGTTTTTTCATGTTTAAATAAATTTGAATAGTTAATTATATGTGTGGATATTCTATTATGAAGCTAATCTAAACATGACAGGGACAGTATATTTCACTCTTACCGGTTTCCCCCGTTGTTTGCCGGGTATCCATTCCGGCATTTTACTTACTACCCGTAAGGCTTCCGCGTCTAATTCAGGACTAACACTTCGAACAATAACCGGTTCTTTTACTTTACCATCACTATCCACAATAAACTGTACAATCACTCGCCCTTGAGTTCCTGCTTCCTGTGCCTCAACTGGATATTTGATGTTTTGAGTAAAGAATTTTAGAAGTGCATTCTGGCCTCCCGGATATTCAGGCATGTGTTCCACCACTTCGAAAACGACTTCATTTACTTCCGCTTCTTCTTCAGTAGTTGGTGTCTCTAATGGAACTACACTCTCAATTGGTTTTGCAGCTACTGGCAAAGATTCTATACTCCGTATGGCTATTTTCCTGGCAGTTCGTGCCACAGCTTCAATATTACTGGTAACCAGTAAAAGGCCTATTACAGGAACGAAAATCAGGTATTTAATTCGTTTGATTCGTTGTGTCCGCCTTTTATTCATCATCTGAATCCGGTTCTTTAGTGGCAGCATATTGAAACTATTGGATAATGCATTGGCCGATTTCTGATGTGCCAGGCCCAGTAAATGGTATTGATACATTCTACAGTCATAACCTTGTTCCAGTACATGATTGTCGGCCATAAACTCCAGGTTGCACCGAACTTCCCGCTTGATTAACCAAGCAAATGGATTGAACCAGCATAAGATGCAAAACAATTCACTAAGAATAATATCGACTGAATGCCATTGCCGTACATGTGTAAGTTCATGCGTTAAGATTTCTCTTATATCTTCTTGCTGGTGGGCAGAGGGATGAATGAAAATCCAATGCATGAAAGAAAAAGGTCCTTCTTCTTTGGGTAGTAGATGCACCTTAGTTCCGTGTAAATATTGAGTGGGGGTTTTGATTGCCAGCTTGATAATAAAAAATAATTGAATGAGGAAACGGGTGAATAAGAAAACGAGAACTGCCACATAACAATAAAACAACACGGAAATAAGTATACTCTTCCAGGAAAAAATAGAAGTCGCATTATTAATTGCCTCCCCAGATTCTGGTATCATACTCGCGTAAATGTCGGCCATGGCGATCATGGGGTCCTGAGATCTGATCCACTCCTGCATATTGAAAAAGGGATAGATTACGGATATCAGCAGGAAGCCTATCAGGGCTGTTCTTCGCCAGGCAAAGAATGTATCTTTGTAGAAGAACAAACGATAAAAGCCATAAAAGAGTGCAATGGCCACATTTATTTTGAGAAAATAGGCAAGTTCGTGATTCATGGTATTAGAAGATTTCGTTATTCTTTTCCTTTCTCAATCATCTTGATAATTTCTTTAAGTTCTTCAGTCGAAATTTTCTGGTCCTGCGCAAAGAAAGAGACCATCTCCTTGTAAGAGTTCTCAAAATAGTTGCGCACTACACTGTTCATAAAACTCTTTTTGTATTCACTTTCTTTGATTAACGGGCTATACTTATAGGTATTACCTACACGTGTAGCTTTCACAAACCCTTTTCTTTCCAGGTTTTTAATAATAGAAGCTATGGTTGTATAAGGGGGGGGAGGTTTTTTGTATTTGCCAACGACATCTTTCACAAAACAACTTTCCAGGTCCCAAATGTAAATCATAGCTTCTTCTTCTTGCATTGTTAATTTTTCCATATAGCTATAATATTTAATACGATCGTATCGCAAATCTACGAATAATTCGTAGTTAAGCAAGAGCTAAGGAGTTAATTTATTAAAAAAGACTATATAAAGAGAAGGTGAAAGAGAGATTAATCATTTATTTTGTTTTGAAATAAAGCGTCTAAAAAATTAACTATGAGAAAACAGCTAAAACTTTATTTATTGTTATTATTATTGTTTCCTTTCATGAGTATATTGGCAAGCAATACCCCTGTAAAAAAAAGAATTGCATAGAGGCTGGACCTTTAAGCAGGTACGTGGATATAACTCATATCCGGCTACTGTACCCGGTGGAGTACACACCGATCTGTTGGATAACAAGCTAATTGAAGATCCGTTCTTTCGGTTGAATGAAAGAAATATGCAATGGATTGACAAAGAAGACTGGATTTATGAAACATCGTTTGATGTGGAACAGGAAATCTTCAACCGGAAAAATATTTCAATTTGCTTTGATGGATTAGATACATTTGCAGATGTAACTCTGAACGGAGAAAAAATTATATCTGCTGATAATATGTTCCGAAGCTGGAAAGCGGATATTAAATCTTTACTGAAGGAATCCGGTAATAAACTCCAGGTTTATTTTCATTCACCGATTAAAAAAGGGATTATTTTATGGGATGCCCTTCCTTTCCCGTATGAAGCCTCTAATGATTATAGTCAGGATGGCGGGGTGTTTGATAAAAAAGTAAGTGTAGTAACACGGAAAGCTCCTTATCATTATGGTTGGGACTGGGGACCACGCTTAGTTCCTTCCGGCATCTGGCGTCCGGTTTATCTGGAGGCATGGGACGCGGCAAAGATTCAGGATGTGCAGTATATACAAACATCCGTAACATCCCGACAAGCACAAATTGATGTAGCTGTGGAAATTTTTGCTGATCACGACATGAGTGCTTCATTAACTTTGCTCAATCAGACCGATAACCGGAAAGAGGCCACCCAAAAGGTAAACCTGAAAAAAGGTTTTAATAAAATACCTCTCTCTTTTAAACTCAAAAATCCCCGCTTATGGTGGACAAACGGATTAGGGGAGTCTTTCTTGTATGACTTCATTACCCAGTTAAGTACGAATAATACATTAATTGAGAGTCATGAGCAAAAAATCGGACTACGTTCTATTAAAATAATAACCAAACCTGACCAGTACGGAGAGAGTTTTTATTTTGAACTCAATGGACATCCTATATTTGCGAAAGGATCAAACTATATCCCTAGCGATAATTTCCTAACACGGGTAACGGATTCGATGTATGAGAAAACCATCTTGGATGCGGTAAATGCCAATATGAATATGCTTCGTATATGGGGTGGAGGCATTTACGAAAATAAAATCTTTTATGACCTGTGTGATAAATACGGTATTCTGGTTTGGCAAGATTTTATGTTTGCCTGTGCCATGTACCCGACAGAAGGAGAATTGCTGGAAAATATCCGCCAAGAAGCGATTGAAAATGTGCGTCGCTTACGCAATCATCCCAGTATAGCGGTATGGTGCGGCAATAATGAATGTCTGGATGCCTGGATGAACTGGGGTTGGAAAAGACGTCAGGATCAGAAAGATCCTCAGGTATCAGCCATTATGTGGAAACAGTTTAAAGACTTGTATTTTGAAACACTTCCTGCAGTGGTGGCTGAACATCATCCCGGTATTGATTATCGAAAAACTTCTCCTTATTCTGATGATCAAGGAACCCGCGATCCGAAGGTAGGTGATTCTCATTACTGGGAAGTATGGCAAGGACGGAAACCACTTTCTCAATTCCTGCATGAAAAGAGCCGCTTCTTTAGTGAATATGGTTTTCAGTCTTTCCCGGAATTTGAATCAATCAAAAAGTATGCTCCGGAACCGGAAGACTGGGCTGTTACTTCGGAAGTAATGATGGCACACCAAAAGGGTGGTATGTTGGCCAACGAACGTATCTTGAATTTCCTGAAGGAAGAATACAAGGAACCTCAAAGCCTCCAGTCATTTGTATATATGAGCCAGCTTTTACAGGCAGATGCCATGAAGATGGCGATGGAAACACATCGGCGAGATATGCCCTACTGCATGGGATCATTGGTATGGCAGCATAATGATTGCTGGCCGGTGGCTTCGTGGGCTAGTCGTGATTATTACGGAAGATGGAAAGCACAGCATTATTTCACTGTAAAATCATTTGCAGAGATATTGGTGGCCCCCCTTGAAGAAGGAGGCAAACTGAATGTATATGTGGTATCTGATCGATTAAAATCTACTTCTGGAACATTGACTGTACAGGTTATCGATTTGAAAAAGGGTGAAGCATCTACTAAACGTGCTCAAGTTTCTGTTCCGGCAAATACCAGCACGCAGGTATGGAATATGGATGTTACCCAGCTATTAAACGGACTATCAAGAGAAGATGCAGTGATACACCTTATATATAAGGATAAGAATGGAACTGAATATGAAAATAATTGCTTTCTGGCGAAGCATAAAGACATGAGATATCAACGTCCTCAGATTACAACTTCGATGGTTCCAACGGAAGGGGGATATGAACTGACAATGCAAAGCAATGTCTTTGCCCGGGGAGTTTTTGTTAGTCTGAATGGAAAAGATGAGTTTATTTCAGACAACTATATGGATTTACTCCCAGGCGTTCCGGTGAAAATTAAGGTAACCACCTCACTTACACCGGCAGAGTTTGAAAAGAATCTTAAAATAACTTCGTTTGCAGATCAATAAATCAGATTCCTCCTTTCAGGAATCTTTCAAATTACATTTGTCGCATTCGCCAATAAAATAAACCTGCGTTTCTTCAAGTTTAAATTTGGATGGATTTTTGAAAGGAGGTATCATACTTTCATCGATATCAATATCATAAATTCTACCGCATTTCTTACATTTGAAATGCCCATGAGCATCGGTATAGGCATCATACCGTACATTCTTCTCGTCAATAGTTAACGACAAAACCGCATTTTTTTCATAAAGCAGCTTTAGGGTGTTGTACACTGTCGTTTTCGACAGTGTAGGTACTGATGAAACCAGGTCACTGAATATTTCATCAATGGTAGGATGCGTTCTGTGTTCCATCAGATACTTCATAATAACTACCCGTTGCATCGTTGGCTTAACATTGTGCTTTGCCAAATAGTTATGTATTTCCAGTGTATCCATCTCCTTAAAAATAATAATCCTTCTATTTTTGTGTCTAACCAAATATAATGTAAAGATACTCTAAAAGTTTAAATAGCCACTCAATTGAGTAGCTATTTAACTTGTAAATGTGATTTTTTTGTACCTAATTAATCCAGTACACCACGGATTCTGTCGTCAAAAGCAGAAAGAGCTGCTTTGGCGCCTTCGCCCATGGATATAATGATTTGTTTATAGGGTACATTTGCAACATCGCCGGCAGCATAAATCCCCGGTATGTTGGTTCGGCAGTATTCATCAGTTACAATTTCACCCATCCGGTTTGTTTCAACCAAATCTTTGAATGTTGCACTGTTGGCTACTAGGCCGATTTGCACAAAAATTCCGTCCAGGTCTACAATGCGCTCCTCTTCCGTCTCCCGGTTTTTAACTTTGATTCCTACTACTTTTTCACCGTTTCCTATAACTTCGGTGGTTTGTGAATGTAAGAATACGTCCACATTAGGTAAGCTTCGAAGTTTCTCCTGAAGAACTTTATCAGCTTTCAGGTCTTCCATAAACTCAAATACAGTTACTTTCGAACAAATTCCAGCCAGGTCGATGGCGGCTTCTATTCCAGAGTTACCACCTCCAACAACTGCCACATGTTTTCCTTTATAGAAAGGCCCGTCACAGTGCGGACAGAAAGCTACTCCTTTACCGATATGTTGGTTTTCGCCTTCTACATTCAGTTTACGCCAGCTAGCTCCGGTGGCAATAATCAATGCGGGCGTTGCATACACTTCTCCACCTTTTACGTATAAAATTTTCTGGTTTCCATCCAGTTCTACACGCTCCACCCGACGGTTTTCCAGTATATCAATGGCATACTCCTCCATGTGCGCTTTCAGGTCATTGGCCAGTTGCCCCCCTGTAGTTTTGGTAACTGAGATCAGGTTTTCAATACCTACTGTTTCTTTTACCTGACCACCAATCCGGTCGGCCAGAACAGCCACTTTCAATCCTTTACGGGCGGAATAGATGGCTGCAGCGGAACCAGCGGGACCTCCACCTACCACCACTACATCATAATGCTTTGTATCACTTTTCGAGGCAGAGGTCTCGTCTGATCCATATTTGGTTTCAAGCTTAGCTAATAATTCTCCAAAATCAGCACGCCCGGAGTGAATAAATTCTCCGTCGGCATATACGGCCGGAACGCCTTGTATCTTCAGTCGTTCCACTTCTTCCTGATTAATAGCTCCATCCACCGTTTCGTGTTGGATATCAGGATTAAGTACACACATTAAATTGAATGATTGTGCCACGTCCGGACAATTGGTACAGGTAAGTGACACGTATGTAGTTATATTGATTTTCCCTTTCAGTGCTTTCACTCTGTTTTGAATGAACTCGTCCGGGAAGTTTTTTCCTTTTCCATCGCTGTTCAATATAGCTAGTAACAGCGTTGAGAATTCATGCCCGTTGGGTACGGCCCTGAATTTTATGCCGGTTCTGATTCCTTCTTTAAGCAGATAGAATTCTAAACCGTCTCCTTCATTCAGACAACATTGAATCTTATCTGAACAAGAAGCGAGATCTTCCAGCAGCTCTACTAATTCCTGACGGCTTTCGTGCTGGTTGGAAACATAAATATCTAAAGTATAGGTGGATGAAAGCTCTGCGAAAATCGACCTTACTTGTTCTTTTAAAGCATTGTCTAGCATTTGTTTTTCTCTTGTTGTTAGTAAAAGAACGGAGTGAAGGGACTTAGTTTTTCACTCCGTTTAGGTAAAGCTTAATATAGGAAAAATTCTAGGTTTGGGTTCGTTGTTAGATTTTACCAACCAAGTCAATGCCTGGTTTCAGTGTTTCCTGGCCTTTTTTCCACTTAGCGGGACATACTTCGTTTGGATGTTCGGCAACGAAGATAGCTGCTTCTGCTTTGCGAAGTAATTCGCTGGCATTACGTCCGATACCGTTGTCATGAATTTCACAAATTTTGATTTGTCCTTCCGGATTGAACAGGAATGTTCCGCGGTAGGCTAAGCCTTCTTCTTCGATCATTACACCTAAACCGCGTGCTAGTACACCTGTGGGATCTGCCAACATCGGATATTTAATTTTCTGGATGCTGGGAGAATTGTCGTGCCATGCTTTATGTACAAAATGTGTATCTGTGCTTACAGAGTAAATTTCGATACCCAGTTCCTGAAACTTAGCATAGTTTTCGGCCATATCTTCCAATTCAGTTGGACATACGAAAGTAAAATCAGCAGGGTAGAAGAAGAATACTCCCCATTTACCTTTTACGTCTTTGTCTGTAATTGTTTTGAACTCGCCATTTTGAAAAGCATTCACTTTAAATTCAGGAATGTAAGAATTGATAATTGGTGTCATAGTCTTTTAATTATTTATATTAGTAT